>NZ_JCAIUB010000001.1:0-244726 GCF_059445295.1 Mycetocola sp. Y444
CGATGGTACTGCAGGGGGGACCCTGTGGGAGAGTAGGACACCGCCGGACTTAACTTAGAAGAGCCCACCCCACGGGGTGGGCTCTTCGTCTTTAACCCACCATCTTTATAACCCACCTCCGACGACACACAACGAGCCCGCCCACCAGCGGGCTCTTCGTATTTAACCGACAGAACACGGCCTTCGGGAGCCGGCGATCTCCGCCCGTCGCTTGAGGGCGACGCGGAGTGGCTCGTAGGCTGGAGGGGCGACACTGGGAAGGGGATCCATGCGCGAGCTGAGCGAGATCGACATCCGTACGTCCTTCATGAATTGCTCGAAGGGCGAGGCGTTTCGCATCATGGTCCCTGTCGGGTTGGAACACCTCGACTGGGAGCGCCGCGACTACCTGGGCTGGCAGGACCCCAAGGCCCCGCAGCGCGCGTACCTCGTGACCTGGCGCGGTGATGAGCCCGTTGGCATCGTGCTTCGCCGCGCCGACCCGGTGGCCTCCCGGGCCCGTTTCCAGATGTGCTCGCTCTGCCAGACGCCTCAGCCGGCCGACAACGTCGCCCTGTTTGTCGCTCCGCGCTCGGGCGACGCAGGCCGGAACGGAAACACGATAGGCACCTATCTCTGTGCTGGCCTGAACTGCTCAGCGCACGTCCGGGTCGAGCCACCGGTATCCGAGATCCAGCCCGATCCATCGGCAGTCGTCGCCTCGAAGATCGAGGGGCTGCTGAGCCGACTGGACGGGTTCCTCGCGAAGGTCGACAGCGTCTGACCCAGTCTCAGGACTGGCAGCGGGGGCACCAGTAGGTGTCGCGCAGACTCAGTTCGTCCTGGCCGAGTTTGCCCGCTCGGATACGGGTGCCGCATCGCAAGCATGCTTTGCCGGCGCGGCCGTAGACCCAGACCTTGCGGCCGGGACGGGTGTCTCCCGTCGTGGTTCGTTCGACGCGATCCCTGTTGGCGAGAATGAGCCGGGACGAGAGGGCGACCATCGCCGGAACATCCGTCTCGCCGATGGGGCGGCTGGGCAGAATTCCGCGGAGGAAGCACAGTTCGTTCGCGAAGACGTTTCCGAGGCCCGCGAGGTTCCGCTGGTCGAGGAGTGCGACAGCGGCCGGTACCTCGGGTGCAGCCGTGAGGCGCGCGATTGCGTCGTCCGAATTCCAGTCGGCGCCAAGGAGGTCGGGGCCGAGGTAACCGACGACGGTCTCCTCCTCTGCCCGGGGAACGAGCTCGACGACGCCCAGGTCGAAGCCGACACTCACCCAGTCGGCTGTCGCGACGACCGCGCGTGCCTGGAACGCCGGGCGCTTCCACGGTGAGCCCGGGCGGTACAGGTGCCACGACCCCTCCATTTTGAGGTGGCTGTGCAGGGTGAAGTCGCCGACCCGGTGGAGCAGGTGTTTGCCGCGGCTGGCGACGCCCTCGATGCGTTCACCGGTGAGGTCGGATGTCGCAAAGGCCGGGACCCGGATGTCCCAACCGGTCACGGTCGCGCCCTGCAAAGCCTGATTGAGATGGAAGGCTTCGCGGTAGACGGTGTCACCCTCAGGCATGTCGCATCCGGAGGCCCCGTGGCGTCTCGCTGAAGCCAGCCTCGCGCAGTGCGGCAGCGACGGGCGTGCCGAGGAGGAACTCACCGTTCACCTTCTCGATGGCGAGCTTGTCGATCGCGCCGCGCTTCACCAGGGTTCCGACGGATGTCGCCGCCACGGTGAGTGTGTCCTGGTCGTCAGAGAACGCGAGAAGAGTCTTGCCGCCACGCTCGAAGTACAGGACGAGCTCACCATCGACGAGCGTGACCAGCCCGCCCGCTTTCCTGCCCGGCCTGTGCTTGGTGCCGCTCGTCTCGAGCGCCGGCCATGGAAGTGCTGCGCCGTACGGGTTGGCGGGGTCACTCGCGGCGAGGGTGACGACCTCCGACGGTGCGCGCTTGTCGTCGTCGTCGGGGCGGGTGAAGGAGCGGAGGCGGTCGACCGTGCCCGCCAGGGAGAACTGCGCGGCTCCCAGTCCGTCGATGAAGTAACCACGCCGGGCGCGGCCGGAGTCCTCGAACCCGCTCAGCACACGGTAGGTCAGGGCGAATCCGCCCGGCACACCCTCGGCCATAACGGATCCCCGGGTCACGACGCCGTAGCGCTCGAGCAGTATCTCGGCGGTGGCCGCAGCGCGCACCGTGGAATCCTGCTCGGCGAGCGGCAGGATCGACCAGCGGCCGCCGAGGATCGGGGCGCCGACCCTCGTGGCCATCGTCGCGGGGCGGAGCGGCCGCCCGCGGTACATGCGTGACCTGGGCTGAGCACGGGTGGTCCGGTGTGCGCCCTTTCCGTGGCCGGTGAGTGTGCGAAGCGGCGCGAACGTGTCGTTGGTGATCAGCCCAGCCCAGACCAGTTCCCACAGCGCGGTGACGAGCGACGCATCGTCGCGAGCACCGGTCGCCTCCGCCAGCTGGGGGAAGAAGTACGCGCCACCACCACCCAGGGCGAGGAGCACCTCGCGCTGGAGTTCGTCGGTGTCGGCGTCAGCCGGGATCGGCAGGGTAAGAGGCGCTGTCTCCGCGAGATGCAGGGTGACCCAGCCGTCGTTCCCGGGGAGCGAGCCGGCGCCAGCCCAGACGACCTCGCCCGTCGCTGTCAGCTCGTCGAGCATCGCTGGCGAATAGTCGGACACCCGTTGCGGCAACACGAGGGATTCCCACGCGGATGCCGGAAGGGAGACACCGGCGAGCTGGTCGATGACCGCGGCAACACCGTCGACGCCCCGGAGTCGGCTTCCGACCTGCTGCCAGACCGGGAGGAACCGGGCGAAAGCGGCCTGCTCGACCGGCTCGACCTCGTGCCGAAGAGCCGCCAGCGAACGCACACGGAGGCGACGGAGGACCTCGCTGTCGCACCACTCGGTGTTATCGCCGATTGCTTCCCTGCCCGTGGCGAGGAACTCACCGCGGACAACCCGGCGAGCGTCGGCAAGCCGGGTGAGGGTGTGCGCCGCGACGGCGCTGCCGAGCCCGAACCTGTCGGCCACCTGCTGGGTGGTGAACGGACCGTGGGTGCGTGCAAAACGGGCGACGAGGTCGCCGACGGGATCGGCCACCGGCTCGATGAACGCGAGCGGAACACCGATCGGCAGCGGGACACCGAGAGCATCGCGCAACCGTGCCGAATCCTCGATCGCCGCGAACCAGCTCTTGCCGGCGAACGAGACGGCAATGGCCCGTTTCGTGGCGGTGAGCGTGTCGAGGTGGGCGGCGGCAGCGTCGAGGCGTTCCGCGTCGATGGCCCCCGACGTGCCGTGTGTGTCAGCGGGTGCGGATGCCGGCGCGCCGTCAGTGGCGGCGGATTCGTCTGCCGCGTCGGCAGAGTCTCCGTCGCCAGGGACGTCTCCGGTGCCGGCAGCGGCTCCGGTGCCGACCGGCTCCAGCCGCTCCGCGACCTCCTCGACGGTGAGTGGACCGAGCATCCGCAGCAGGTCGGCAACCCCCTCGAGGCCACGCGCCCGGCGGGACTCGGCCAGCCGCTGGAGCTCGGCTTCGGTGCGTGCGATGACGCCAGGGTCGAGCAGCTCGCGGAGCTCCACCTGTCCGAGCAGCTCGGCAAGCAAAGCGCTGTCAATCGTCAGCGCCGCTGCCTTGCGCTCGGCGATCGGGCTGTCGCCCTCGTACATGAAGGCACCGACGTAGCCGAAGAGCAGCGACTTTGCGAAGGGTGACGGCAGATCGGTGGTGGTTTCCACGATGCGGATGGCGCGGCCAGCGAGCTTCTTCGTGATGTCGAGGAGTGCGGGAAGGTCGTACGCGTCCTGAAGGCACTCCCTCACGGTTTCGAGGATGATCGGAAAGCTCGGGTACTTGCGCGCAACGTCGAGCAACTGCGCCGAGCGCTGGCGTTGTTGCCACAACGGTGCCCGTTTTCCGGGGGAATAGTTCGGCAGCAACAGTGCGCGGGCCGCGCACTCGCGGAACCGTGACGCGAACAGCGCCGAGCCGCCGACCTGCTCGGTGACGAGCGCCTCGAGTTCATCGGCGTCGAAGACGAACAGCTCGGCACCGGGAGGTTCTGCCTCGGTGTCGGGAATCCGCACGATGATGCCGTCATCGCTCGCGACCGACGCGCCGTCGAGGCCGAAGCGCTCCTGCACCCTGGCGCTCACCGCGAGGGCCCACGGCGCGTGAACTTGCATGCCGTACGGGGAATGAAGGATGACCCGCCAGTCACCGAGTTCGTCCCGGGTGCGTTCGACGACGAGCGTCTTGTCTGAGGGGATGTGCCCGGTGGCCGTTCGTTGTTCGGTGAGGTAGGCCACGAGGTTCGTTGCCGCGCGCGAATCGAGACCGGCGCCGCTCAGCCGTGCCGCGGCATCCGCTTCGCTCGCCCCGTCGATCTCACGGCGGAACGCGCCGACCGCTTCACCGAGTTCGGCTGGCCTGCCGAGGCTGTCACCCTTCCAGAACGGGAGTCGGCCCGGCTGGCCGAACGCCGGCGTGACGAGCACACGATCGTGGGTGATCTCCTGGATCTTCCAGCTGGTGGCGCCGAGCGCGAAGACGTCGCCGACACGGGACTCGTAGACCATCTCCTCGTCGAGTTCGCCGACGCGGGACCCCGGCGTCGCGTCGCTCGACACCATGTACACGGCGAAGAGTCCCCGGTCGGGGATGGTGCCTCCGCTCGTCACCGCCAGCCGCTGCGCACCGGGGCGACCGGTGAGCGTGCCGGCGTCACGGTCCCAGACGATGCGCGGGCGCAGCTCCGCGAACTCATCGCTGGGGTAGCGGCCCGCAAGCAGGTCGAGGGTCGCTTCGTAGGCAGACCTGGGCAGTCTCGAGAAGGGGGCGCTGCGCTTCACCTGCTCGAACCACTCCTCGACGCCGATGGGCTCAAGCGCTGTGGCGGCGACGGTCTGCTGGGCGAGGATGTCGAGTGGGTTCGTGGGGACGGCGAGCGACTCGATGCGGCCGGCGACCATGCGTTCGGCTGCCACGGCCGAGTTGACGAGATCGGATCGGTGCTTCGGGAACAGCACGCCGCGCGAGATCTCACCGACCTGGTGTCCGGCGCGGCCGACGCGCTGAAGACCGCTCGCGACCGAGGGCGGCGACTCGACCTGCACGACCAGGTCGACCTCACCCATGTCGATGCCGAGTTCGAGGCTCGAGGTGGCGACGACGCAGCGGAGTCGGCCCGATTTGAGGTCGTCCTCGATGAACGCGCGCTGTTCTTTGGACACGGACCCGTGGTGTGCCCGGGCGAGCTGTGGTGCATCGGGCGCGGAGCCCTGGGTCTGGCCGCTTCCGCCCATCAGCGTGGCCGGCGGGCGTGCAGGAGAGCCGACGGCAACGGCCGTGCCGACCGGCTGGGCTTCTTCGACGCGGGACTCCGGATTGAGCCGCTCTTCGTAGATCTCGTTGAATCGGGCGGTGAGCCGCTCCGCCAGTCGTCGCGAGTTCGCGAAGACGATGGTGGATCGGTGGTCGAGGATGCGGTCGACAATGGCTTCTTCGACGTGCGGCCAGATCGATCCGGTGCGTTCGCCGTCGAGTGCGCCAGAGGTCGAGCCCTCGGGAATGAACGGGGCGCCCGATGCGAGGTCGGTCATGTCGTCGACGGGGACGATGACGCTGAGGTCGAACCGTTTTGACGCGGGCGGCGCGACGATTTCGACCGGCGAGGAGCCGCCGAGGAAGCGAGCCACTTCTTCGCGCGGTCGAACGGTCGCCGACAGGCCGATGCGCTGTGCCGGTTTCTCGAGCAGTGCATCGAGACGTTCGAGGGAGAGCGCGAGATGCGCGCCGCGCTTGGTCGCGGCAACGGCGTGGACTTCGTCGATGATCACCGTCTCGACCGAGCGGAGGGTTTCTCGCGCGGCCGACGTGAGCATGAGGAAGAGCGATTCAGGCGTCGTGATGAGGATGTCTGGCGGGTTCTTCGCGAGTGACCGGCGGTCGGCGGCGGGGGTGTCGCCGGAGCGAACACCGACCGAGATGTGGGGCGGCTCTGCGCCGAGGCGCAGCGCGGTCTGGGTGATGCCGGTCAGCGGGGCGCGGAGGTTGCGCTCGACGTCGACACCGAGCGCCTTGAGCGGAGAGATGTACAGGACGCGGGTGCCTGTGTCGTCGATCCGCGGCGTTGCCATCAGCCGGTCGAGTGACCACAGAAATGCCGACAGCGTCTTGCCCGACCCTGTCGGGGCTACGACGAGGGCGTGGGAACCGCGCGAGATGGCATCCCACGCACCGATCTGGGCACCGGTGGGCTCGGCAAACGCCCCGCTGAACCACTCACGGGTGGCGGGGGAGAACCTGTCGAGGACATCTCGCACGTTTCCATCCTGCCTGACGCCACCGACAGCATCCGCCCCCGCAGGTTAAATGCCCGGCGGATTTACAACTGGCGTTCGATGAACGCGCGGATGTCGGCGAGTTCCTGCTGTGAGATCGAGTGGTCGAGTCCCTCGTAGATGCGCCCGGCGAGCTTGGAGTGTGTGGGCAGCCAGTCCACGGTCCGGGTGACAGCCGAGAGGGGGATGACCTGGTCGTGGGTACCGCGGCCCCAGAACACCGGGGGACGGCGCTCGGCGAGCACCGCGTCACCGGGGACGACGCCAGGGGGCACGTAGCCGGAGAGATTGACGGCGTAGGCGAAGCGCTCGGGAGCGTGCCTGAGCAGTTGCATCGCCATTGCGCCGCCCTGCGAGAATCCGAGCAGGCCGATCGTCGATGGCTGGTTCGGCAGGGAGTCAAGCCACTCGAGTACGGCCTCGGCGGCCAGGTCGACCCCGGACTCGTCCGGCTGGCCCGGTGAGTCGATCGGGTACCAGGAGAAGCCGTCGATGGGCCAGGGGGCGATGAGCGGTGCGCGAAGGGACGCGATCACCGGTTCGAGCGGCAGGTACGGCGCCAGTCCGAAAAGGTCGGCTTCGTTCGAGCCGTAGCCGTGCATCACGATCAAGAGGGACCTGTCGTCCTGATCCTCCCCGGTTGCCGACCAGAGGACGGCGTCGTGGTCAATCATGGGCTTTGTCATCCGGCGGTTCTCTCTCATTCGGGACTTCGGTCAAGCCTACAGAGGTGAACGCTGGTAAGAATGGATCATGAGCGTTCGCACTCCCGACCCCGACCAGCCGCAGGAACCGTCATCGAACCCGACCCCGGGCTGGCTCAGCGACGTTGAGCTTGCTGAGGTTCGCCAGCGGCTGCCGCTGCTGTACGTGGAGGCGGTACCGGTTCGTGTCGACGGCCTCGGAATCGTCACCGAGGTGGGAGTGCTGCTCCGCGCGACGTCGACGGGGCAGATGACCCGCACGCTGGTCTCCGGGCGTGTGCTCTACGGCGAGACGCTGCGCGACGCGCTGTTCCGCCACCTCGAGAAAGACCTCGGACCCATGGCGTTCCCGCTGCTCCCAGCGTCGCCGACCCCGTTCCACGTGGCCGAATACTTCCCGATGCCGGGGATTTCCGCGTACACCGATGACAGGCAGCACGCGGTCGCCCTGGCCTACGTCGTTCCCGTCACCGGGACCTGCGACCCGCGTCAGGACGCACTGGAGATCACCTGGATGACCCCTGAGGAAGCGCAGTCGGATGCCGTCAGCGACGAGATGGAAGGCGGACGTGGCACCCTGCTTCGGGTCGCGCTCGCCTCGGTGGGGCAGCTGAGGTAGCACTGAGCCGGCAGAAACGGTCGGGTTTCGCGAGGAAACGCAGCCGTTTGTGGCCGAGCAAGGCCGTTCAGCCGTTTGTGGCCGAGCGGAGCGCTACCGGACGTAGCGGACTTCGTGGATCTCCTCGCCGAGGAACGGCTCCGTGTGCTCGGCGCCATCCGCGATGAACCCGTTCTTCTCGTAGAAGTGGCGCGCGTGGGTGTTCGCCGACGACACCCAGAGGTATGCGGGAGCGTCGCCGATCGCGGCGTCGAAGAGCTTCTGGCCGGTACCCGTGCTTCGGAACTCGGCGAGCATGTTGATGAAGTACAGCTCCCGATGGCGGGGCGCGTCGGCGTCACGGGCGGGGCCTGAACCGGAGAACCCGATGATGTCTCCGTCCAGCACGGCGGCGAACTGAAGGTACTCGGGCCCCTGGTTCATCCAGTGGGTCCAGAGCTCGGCCATGCGGCGGGGGGAGAGGTGCTCGAGCGCTGCTTTCGAGATGATCTCGTCGTACTGCTCGTGCCAGCACTGTGCGTGGACTCGACCGAGTGACTCCGCGTCGACATCGCGGACGGGGCGGACAATGACGTCGCGGATCGGGGTGACGGTGGCTTCGCTGCTCATACCGTGACGATACCCTCTGGTCCCGCTGCCGTGAAATCGGGTGACGGCATCCGCTCATTACTGGTGCATCCGGGCGCCAGGAGGCCAGAAGCGGGCGGGGGCGGATGCCGGGGCAACCGAAAAAACCGGCCGGCCTGCCTTCCAGAAACCTGGAACGCGGACCGGCCGGTATTCAGCTCAGAAGACTGTTAGCTTCCGCTGGAAACGCGGCGGTTCGTGCGCTGTCCTCCGGAGGATGCGCCACCGGAGGATGCCGGGCGGGCGGAACGCTCGGGGCGAGCCTGGGCCGGGCGAGCCTGGGCCGGACGGCCTGATGCTGCACCCTCGTGGCGGCGACCCGTTGTGCCTGCCGATGACGTGGAGTAATCGCGTGAACCGGAGCCTGAACGTGACCGTCCAGCGCCCTGTCCACCCTGGCCGGCGCGCTTGCGCTGGGCGTTGGCGCCCTGTGAGCGTCCACCGCCCTGGGCCTGAACGACGCGGGGGAGCGGCTTGACGTACGCGGCGACCTCGCCGACGAGGGCTGTGACCTCGGGGCTCTTCGACGTGACGGCAACCGGGGTCACCTTGATCTCGGCCTTGCGGAGAAGAACGGCGAGGTCCTTCTTCTGGGTCGGGAGGCAGATGGTGACGACGTCACCGGCGCTGCCGGCACGGGCGGTGCGGCCCGAACGGTGCAGGTATGCCTTGTGCTCCATGGGCGGGTCGACGTGGATGACGAGTTCGACGTCATCGACGTGCACGCCGCGAGCCGCGACATCCGTTGCCACGAGAACGCGGGCGGTTCCATCGCTGAACGCGGCGAGGTTACGGTCACGCTGCGGCTGCGAGAGGTTACCGTGCAGGTCGACGGACGGGATGCCCGAGTCGGTGAGCTGCTTGGCGAGCTTCTTCGCGTGGTGCTTGGTGCGCATGAAGAGGATGCGGCGACCGGTGCCCGATGCGAGGGTCTCGATGAGGTCCTTCTTGGCGTCGGGGCCGGAGACCTCGAACACGTGGTGGGTCATCGCGGAGACGTGGCTGGTGGCCTCGTCGACACTGTGCAGGACCTCGTTGTGCAGGAAGCGTCGGACGAGCTTGTCCACTCCGTTGTCGAGCGTTGCCGAGAAGAGCAGGCGCTGTCCGTTGGACGGCGTCTTGTCGAGGATGCGTGTGACAACCGGCAGGAAGCCGAGGTCGGCCATGTGGTCGGCCTCGTCGAGCACGGTGATCTCGACGGCGTCGAGGTTGACGAAGCCCTGCTTCATGAGGTCTTCGAGGCGACCGGGGCAGGCAACGACGATGTCGACGCCGGCCTTGAGTGCGGTGACCTGGCGGGTCTGGTTGACTCCGCCGAAGATGGTGGTGGTGTTGAGGCCGTACGCAGCGGCGAGCGGGGTGAGCACAGCCGAGATCTGGGTGGCGAGTTCACGGGTCGGTGCGAGCACGAGACCGAGCGGGCGACCTGGGCGGCGCTTTCCACCGGCGAGCTTGCCGCCGAGGCGTGCGGCCATCGGGATGCTGAACGCGAGGGTCTTGCCCGAGCCGGTCTTTCCGCGACCGAGAACGTCGCGGCCACCGAGGGTGTCGGGGAGCGTGTCGACCTGGATCGGGAAGGCGAGGGTCTTGCCGTCTGCGGCGAGAGCCGAGACGAGCGCGGCGGGGACGCCGAGTTCAGCGAAAGTGGTGTCCGGGACAGTTTCTGACAAAGTGGTGCCTTTCGGGGCAAAGCATCCCGTACGGATCTCGACAGGCGAAATCGCTGGAGCGGGAGCAAGTGGCGAAGGTGGCAGAGGCCACATCCGTTCGCCGTATGAAGAGTCATCGACCCGAGTTTCTCGGGGAGAGAGGAAGCGTTCTACGACGCAAGGGGCACGATTATGGGCCCGCAAGTTCCCTCAGTCTAGCGGATGCTCCGAGGTAACGTCTGGCAGGACGCCGTGAGCGCCTACTCCTGGCCGGCTTCTGTGTCGGTTTCTGTGCCGGTCGCTGCGTCCACCGGAGCGTCCGGCTGCACCGGTTCGAACGCCCAGTTCGGTGCCATCTGCGTGAGGCGCAGCCCGCGCCACTGCCACATCGTCCATAGCGGCATCCAGAGTGCGACGGCAGCGGGTCCCGTGATGTCGAGCCGGTCGCGGTAGAGGGTCTTGCCGGGCTGGCCAGGGGCCGGCGCGACGGCCATGCGGTGGTGCCAGCTGTCGAGAAGGGCGAGGGGGCCGCTCAGCGGTCGACCGTTGTCGACAAGAATCCGCACGCCGGGCATCCGCTTGAGATCGAAGTCAAGGTCGAGCAGCTGACGCCCGACGGACACGACGCCAACACCCTTCATGGTTACCTGCATCGTTCCGGGCTCCCAGAGCGTCGGCATTGGCGAGTCAGGGGCGAGGGTGAGCAGTGGCCCGTAGAGCTCCTGCAGCACGGTGGGCGAGCGCAGCGCTCGCCACGCGTCGTCGGGCTCGCAGTCGAGGATGAGCTTCAGTTGAACTCGCATATGCCCAGTATGGAGGTGTTTACGCGCCCGGACGCCGCGCGCGACCGGTGGAATGCGCTAAACAGGGGGGATGGCGATTCGGTACTGGCTGGCTGTGGCGTCGCGTGACCACGTCCGGAATGCCGTCGATCTCGGGATCGCCCAGGTGAACCACGGGCAACGCGGCGGACTCGACGCGATGGGAGAGGCGGACGGCATCGTCTGGTATTCGCCGAAGACCGAGTATCCCGACGGGGAGCCGTTGCGGGAGTTCACGGCGATCGGTCGAATCGCCTCGGGGATGCCGTACCAGGCGCTGTCGCTTGACCGGCGGCCGTGGCGTCGGCGCGTGGATTACGAGCGGGATGCCGAGCCGGCACCGATCCGCCCGATGCTCGGCATGCTCGATCTGACTCGTGACACACCACAGTGGGGCTATCAGCTTCGCCGCGGGCTGCTTGAGATCTCACGGTATGACTTCCATCTCATCAGGGAGGCCATGCAGCGGCCGAGTGCCGATGATCGCCGCTACCCCGAGCACCGCCGTTAGACGGCGTAACAGTAGAGCCGGCATCCGGATGCCGCGGCTAGCCTTGATGCATGCCTGAACTTGCCACCCGAAACGTGCCGACCACCCAGTCGAAGTATCAGGTGCGGTTCGACGTCGGTATTGACGGCCTCGCGCGAATCGGCGACGCCGACATCGTCGTGTGGGTCGACTCTCTCGCGCTCGCCGGGGCGGACGCTGCGCTCAAGTCGCTGGGGGACTCGACCAGCGCCGTCGCGGCGAACCTCACCAACCGCAGCGCGGTCGCCGCGTGGCTGCTCGAGCAGCAGGTCCAGCGGGGGCGCCGGGTCTCGATCGCTGTGGTTGCTGCGGGGCGGGATGGCGGCTTCGCGAGCAACGACCTGCTCGCGGCCGGCGCTGTCATCGATGCGCTCACCACGCTCGGAATCGACTTCACCTCGCCCGAGGCCGCTGTCGCCTGTGCGGCATTCGGTGGACTGAGGAACGCGGTCGGACACCTGTTTACGGCATCCGTCGCCGGCCAGGAACTGATCGCGGACGGGCAGCGCGAGCGGGTTGTCGCCGCGGCCCGGCTGGACTCGACGGACTCGGTCGACGTGCTGCGTCTGGTCTGAGCCGGCGCGGGAACGTGCAGGCATCCTGATAGCTCTCTGCGAACTCTCGCAAGCGATGGTTTCGGGCGGATGCCGGGCGTATCGTCGGCCCCATGAAGGCTACGTATCAGGACACAGTAATCGCCGATTCTCCGACCGAAGACCTCGTCAAGATCGAGGGGAACTGGTATTTCCCGCCGTCGAGCATTGCCGAGGACCTGTTCTCCGAGAGTCCCACTCCCTACACCTGCCCGTGGAAGGGGGCCTGTCAGTACTGGAACGTCACGGTCGACGGCACGGAGAAGAAGGACCTGGCCTGGAGCTACCCGGAGCCGTACCCGACCGCGTTTGACAGGGTCGGCAAGGACTTCTCCGGGTACGTGGCGTTCGACCGCTCGGTGACGATCAGCGAGTAGCCGCCTCCCGCGCCCGGTGGGCGCGAACCTTGTGCCGGTTTCCGCAGCGCTGCATCGAGCACCAGCGGCGGTTGCCGGCGCGCGAGGTGTCGAGGTAGATGAGCGGGCAATCCTCGGCGTCGCACTCGCGGATGCGACCGAGCGTCTCGCCGGAGAAGAGCGCGACGGCGTCGCGGGCCACAGTGGAGAGCGCCTGCCCGGTCCGCGGCTCTGTGCGCCCGGCCTGCACGGTGCCGCCGGCAAGGCGCGGCGGGATATCCGGGGTTGCCGCGTACAGGTTGAGCAGGTCGATGTCCCGGGCCCCCGGATCGCGACCGGCGCTCGCCGCAAGCGCGAGCCTCGCGATGGCCCCGCGGAGCATGAGCGCGTCCTGCAGATCGCGGTCGGTGGCCGGGGCACTGGGCAGCCTGGTCTCGAGCCAGGATGTGAGGTCGTCGGGTGTGCGGAGTGTCTCCTCGTCCTCCGCGCTCTCAGCTGCAGCATCCACGCCGACGTGACCGGTGTATGCGAAGTCCAGGGCGAGCGAACCCGTGTCAAACCACCAGCGGGTGCCCTCGGAGACGAGCCACTGGCCGGTCATGCCTGCCACGGCTCCGTGGCCCCGAGCATCGTGCATTGCGTTGATCCGGGGTCCGGGTGGCGTGCTGAGTGCAGAGGGATTCTGCGGTGAGGGGTGCATGTGACCATGGTACTGAGCACCCGGTTGAGCCAGCCCCGGCGCCTGCCGACGAGCGGGGCTGGTCAGCGGACAGCCCGGCTAGCTCCGCCGCACCCGCAACACGGAGTCGACCAGCGTGAGGCTTGTTCCGTCCGTCCCCGTGACCGGTCTGTCGACGAGCGCACTGGTCTCGACGACCCAGCCGCCGGGCAACTCGAGCGACGCCAACACGGCGTCCGGTGTCGGCAACGGTGGGGCGTCGTGGTTGTCGGCGTGGTCGTGGGTCGCCCCCGGTGGAAAGGCCGCGTGCCCGACAACAAGGAGTCGACCGCCAGGCGCAACCGCGGAGGCCGCGCGACGCAGGATGTCCTCGCGGGGGAGTTCGACGGGCGAGTGGAGGAACGCCGCAGTCACAAGGTCGAACTCGGTTGACGGATGCCACGTGGCGAGGTCAGCCTGCACCCAGCTGATGCGATCGGCCAGGCCGCTGTCGGCAGCTCTCGCTGCTCCGACGGCCAGCGCGGTCGCCGAGATGTCGACGGCGGTCACGTCCCAGCCGTGTGCGGCGAGCCACAGGGCGTCGCCACCCTCGCCGCTCCCGAGTTCGAGTGCAGTGCCAGGGGTCAGGCCAGACACCTCGTGTTCGACCGTCGCGTTGACGCGACCGCTCCACATCCCTCCGTCGTTGCCGCGATTGGAGACATAGCGAGCCTCCCAGAAAGTGGCCGGATCGGTGATCGGTTTCTCGGAACTCATCGCCGTCACTTTCCGACCGTCTCGGAGCTGGACGCGAACTCTCGGCCGGCCGGGAAATCACTCGAGGGGTGAGAAGTGAGTGTGGTGACGCGTTCTGTGGCGGCAGCGACGTCCTCGGCCACGAGCTCACCGTTGATGGCGAGGGCGGCGGTCGCGCCTGCCCCGGCAGCGATGGGAACCAGCGCACCCGGGTTGGCAGAGTTGCCGACCGCCCACACGCCCTGGACGCTGGTCTTGCCGAACGCGTCGACCGCTGTCCACGGGCCGAAGGGAGTGTCGCTGCGGTCGGCGCCGAGCTGCCTCAGCGGCTCGTCCAGTGCGATGGGTGTCGGTTCAGCGAACACGACATCAATGGGCGCGACGGTGCCGTCCGCGAGGGCGAGCCCGGTCATCGTCTGTCCCTCAGCGACAACGTGTGTGACGGGGCGATCCTCCAGTCGAATGCCGCGCTGGTGGAGTACGCGCCGGTCGATGTCGGGGATGGGGCCGACGAGTGCAGTGAACACGGTGATATCGCTCGAGTACGACCGCAACATGTGCGCCTTGTGCAGGCCCAACACGGAGCCGGCGAGCACTCCGATGGCCCGACCGGTCGCCTCGTAGCCGTCGCAATACGGGCAGGCCACCACGCCGCGCCCCCAGTGTTCCGAGAGGCCGGGGATGTCCGGAAGTTCGTCCCGCGTCCCGGTCGCGACGATGAGGCGGCGCGCGGTCGCACGGACACCGGCGTCGGTGACGAGTTCGAATCCTTCGGGCGTCGCACGACTCTGGGTGACACGGGCGTTCTCGATCACCCCGTCGACAGCGCGCACTTCGCGGTAGCCGTCGGCAACGAGATCGAGCGGTGAGTACCCGTCTCGACTCAACACGCCGTGCATGTGGGGTGCAAATCGATTGCGGGGCTCCTGCGCGTCGAAGACGAGCACGCGGCGGCGGGCGCGAGCCAGGATGAGAGCGGCGCTGAGTCCGGCGGCGCCGCCACCGATGATGATGACGTCCCAGTGCTCGTTCGAAATCGAAGGGCTCGAGGAATCGGGGGTGGCTGGGGCGGAGAGGCGGTCGTTGTTCGTCATGCGCCCAGCGTGTCTCCGTGCTAGCGTGTTGGCAACTATCGGTGCCAATTTGGCAAGAACGGAGTTCCCGTGGCCGACGACTCTCTCGCCCTCATCGGCCCACGACTCAAGAGCTGGCGCGAAAAGCGCAGTATGACGCTCGCCGAGCTTTCGGAGACCACCGGAATCTCGTCGAGCACACTCTCGCGACTCGAGGCGGGCAAGCGCGCTCCGAACCTGGAGCTTGTGGTGCCAATCGCGCGGGCGCTGAGACTGGAGCTCGATGACATAGTTCCGCGTGCCGCACCCAGCCCCCTGGTAAAGCGAACAACGAAGCGGGTCGGTGAGGTGCAGTTCGAAACGCTCTCGCCGGAGTCGAGTCCTGTGCAGACCTATAAGGTCACATTTCCCGCCAACCCGGCGGGTGTCGCCGCCGTGCCTGAGCCACGAGTGCACGAGGGGCACGAGTGGCTCTACGTGCTCTCGGGGCATCTGCGCCTCGTGCTCGGTGAACAGGACGTGACCCTCGGGCCTGGAGAGGCTGCGGAGTTCGACACGCGCATTCCGCACTGGCTGTCGGCGACCGGCGCCGGGCCCGTCGAGATGCTGTCGATTTTCAGCAAAGAGGGTAAGCGCATCCACCTCCGCGCCCGCCCCTCGACGGGCGCGTCCTCGGCGCGCTGACGGCTCGTCGTTTCGGGCGGAGGATCGTGGGGGCCAGGACCTCTGCGTGCCTCGGCCCCGTGTTTGTCCTCCCGAAACGCTGCCGGGTGGCAGCCGTGTGTGCTCGGGTCCCTGGTTTTCCCTCCCGAAACTCTGCCGGGAGGGGCCAGGCGTCAGCGCGGCCGGGCTTTGCTCGGGTGTCGGTTGGTTGGCGCCGCCGGGCGGGACTCTGGCGTGCCGCCCGTCGTTTCGGGCGGAGGATCGTGGGGGCCAGGGCCTCTGCGTGCCTCGGCCCCGGGTTCTTCCTCCCGAAACTCTGCCCGGTGGTGCCCCTCGCCCGTGCGTGGCCGGGCTGTGCTCGGGTGTCGGTTGGTTGGGGTCGCCGGGCGGGACTGTGGTCGTGCCCGTCGTTTCGGGCGGACGATCGTGGGGGTCAGGGCCTCTGCGTGCCTCGGCCCCGTGTTTGTCCTCCCGAAACGCTGCTGTGAGGCACCGATGCGTGAACGTGGGCGCGGACTACCAGCCGTCGACGATCGACATGAACCCGGCGAAAGCGAAAACCCCCGGCACCACATAGAGGAAGGTGAGAAGGGCCAGCCAGCCGGCAGCACGCAGACCCCACCGGGCGCTGTTGGCCCGATCGCGCAGAGCGAGGCGGCGCCCATCGGGTCCGATGCGCGGCTCCCGGGCGACGTACCGCACGTCCGGCGCATCAAGCTCGGCGCGAATGCGCGTGACGAGGCGAGACGTGTCCTGCCCGGGAACGCGTTCGTCGAGATACCGGGCGGCTTTTGCGGTGATGCGGGGCACGACGGTGGTGAGGATGGCGCCGAATCTGTGCCACGAGGCGGGGTCAGCGAAGTCAGCCCCCGGCCTGGTGAAGAAAATTATTGACGTGTCGCGGATCTCCACGTTGAAGCCCCAGGCGTGGTCGATGAGGTCGGCCATCACATCGGGCGTCAGGACATAGAGGGCCTCCCTGCCGTACTCCGTCGGTGAATAGACGCGGAACCAGTTGTCGAATTCCCCACCAACCGACAGCCTCTGCTGCTGATCAATACCCTCGGGCAGGTCGCTCGTGAGCCCGTCGTTGACTGTCGCGTCAAGGACGAGGTGGGGCAGCGGCGCGGGAAGTGCCACGCGCAGGTACCGCCACTCGCCGGCCCGCGGGCCATATGGAGTGGCGTTGCCGAACTCGACCCCGGGCGCTTCGAAGCGTGGGAACTGTTCCATCGGACGCCCGTCGGCGCCGAGGAGGGAGGAGAACTGAGCGACCGATCGGGGTCGTGGCTCAAAGCCGTTGGCGAGGGCGGTCAGGTCCTGCCGCCACTGCCGCAGTTGTGCTCGCGGCGTGGGCGGTCTGGCCGCCCACCGCGCCAGCCATACCGTTCCCGCGAGCCAGGCCGCAAAAACGACCATGCTGCCAACGATGTCGAGAACGTCCGTGCCCGTGACCTGACCGCCCTGATACCCATCCACACGGATGCCGAACGTCATGAAGACGATGCAGAGGTACCAGAGCAGGAGGCAGTTGTTCACATGAACGAGAACCTGCCGTTTGTTCGGTACCCAGGCGGGGCGGGAATCACGACGGAGGGCCGCTACGGCGGCACCAACGTCAGCGTCGGATGCGGTTAACCAGCGGATGTCCACAGTTCATTGTGGCGTAGCTGGGCGTCGCCGCTGACCGCGCGCGAGGGCGCTCAGAGCAGCTTGCGCAGCGTCCGCAGATTGCGGGTTGTCGTCACGGCCGTACTCTTCACTTTGGCAGTCCGCTTCGCGAAGGCGCTGTCGGTGGACAGTCCCCGGCTCACCTCCCAGTACAGCACGTCGTCCCCGCGGGCGACGCGCTCCACGGACTCATCGAGCAACTGATGATCAAGGCCGTCGAACACCGCGGGATCACTGGCGAAAATGACGTAGGGGTGTTTGTCGTCGACCTCATCGAACGGATAGGCAGAAGCGACTTTCTCAAGTGTGTCCTGCGCGACGACAATGACCCGTGCTGCATAACCGAACTCATCGGTCAGGGCCTTCTCGATTCGAACTGCCAGCGCCGCACCGTCGGTCTCGGACGTCGTGAAGAGTACGTTGCCCGACGCGAGCACCGTCTTCACGTCGTCGAAGCCGAGCGCACGGAAAACTTCGGCGAGAGGCGCAGACTTCACGGTGATGCCGCCGACATTGACGCCACGCAGGAGAGCGACCCAGCGTCGCGGGGCGTCCATTGGAGTGCCGGAGGTCATCACTGGTCTCGTCACTGTTCGTGGGTTCGTGGGTTACGGGGTCGCCGCAGCCGCGCGCCGCCGCATCGACGGCGTGATCTCGCGATGTTGCCACGTGATGGTGAACTTCGGGTCGAAGGTCCGCGAGCACACACCGCAGCTCGTCACGTGCCTGGGCTTGCGGTGGCGATAAAGGGTGTGCCCGCTCGGGCATGCCCCCACCCAGGGTGCGAGCTCGTCGGCGGTCTCGCCGTTGTGAAGCCTCGAGCCGACGTAGCCCAGGTCTTCGGCAACCCGTCGCCACGCAGGACCATGCCCGGCCCGCTGGCCGGCCAGCGCGTGGGCAACCTCGTGCAGCAGGATCTGGTGGACATCATCGTCGTCGTATCGAGCAGCGAGGTAACGCGACACGGTGATCCGGTGCGTTGTGAAGTTGCAGAGGCCTGCGCGGCGCTTGGCGTTGTCGAAGCCGAACGACCAGACGGAGGGGTCGAGATGCAACCTGATCAGAGAATCGGCCCACAGCCGAACCTTTACCAAATCTGACATGTCATCACGTTAGCGGCAGCCTCCGACATTCAGGCACTTTCGGTCAAGCCCGCTGACCGACAAAGGACTCGGTGACGGCGACGGCGATAAGCGCCGACTCGATCTGGTCATCGGATGCTCCGAGTTCGGTCCGCAGGGCAACCGCGGCCCTGAAGTCCGCAAGAGCAGGCTTGAACTCGCGCTGGTCGAAGTACACCTTGCCGCGGTGCTGGAGCGCGAGCGCCTCGTGCAGCTTCCACTCGTGAGTGTGTGCTTCGTCGATGAGGGAGGACAGTTCGTGAATTGCCTCGTCGAAAGCGCCACGGAACTGCAGTACCTGTGCGCGAAGCATCCGTGGCTGCATCAGCCCTTTACGGTCGCCCGTGAAGCGCGCGAGCCGCACGCACTGGTTGGCGACGTCGAGTGCGTCGTCGAGTTGCCCGGCGACCTTGTACAGCCACGCCTTCTCGCAGAGGGCGCTGAGGCTGCGCATGTCGCCGAGTTCCTCGAGGCGTTCTCCAACGGCCTTGAGGTCGACTTTTTCGCGCAGTGTTTTGGCGTCATAGCCAAGAATGATGCTCAGGGTGTACTCCAAGGGTGGTGCTGCCCGGTGTCGCCGATTTCCCCGGGGCTACTGTCGACTTTAACCCTCGACAAGCGGGGAGAGCGTGACCTCGACCAGCCTGTCGTCATCCGGGGTCGGATTTCCTCTGCCGTCGGTGTTGTTCGTGATCATCCAGAGTGAGCCGTCGGGGCCGGGCGCCACATCGCGGATGCGCCCGAACTCGCCGTCGAAGAACGGCTGGGCCGAAATAACGCCCTCAAGCCCGACACTGCCCTCGGGGACATGGACGCCGTCGAGGATCGACCAGAGCTTCTCGCCGCGAAGGGCCGCCATGAACAGGGTGTTGTCGACAACGGTGAGCCCGCTCGGGCTCGCATCGCTGGTCGACCACTGGAAGACGGGGTCGACGTAGTCTGCGTTGGCTGCGGCGCCCTCGACGGCCGGCCAGCCGTAGTTCGAACCTGGTTCGATCAGATTGAGTTCGTCCCAGGTGTTCTGCCCGAACTCGCTGGCCCACAGGCGTCCGTCTTCGCTCCACGCGATGCCCTGCGGGTTGCGGTGACCGAGCGAGTACACCGGAGAGCCGGGGAACGGGTTGTCCTGCGGGACCTCGCCGACCGGCGTGAGTCGGAGGATCTTGCCGTTGAGCGAGGCCTGGTCCTGCGCGTTGTCCGGGTCGCCCGCGTCGCCGACCGTGACGTACAGCATCCCGTCGGGACCGAAAGCGATGCGGCCGCCATTGTGGTTGGCCGCCTTCTCGAACCCGGAGATGACGACCTCAGCTGTGCCGAGCGCGAGGGAGCCGGGCGAGCCGTCCAACGGCATCCGTATGACGCGGTTGTCCGAAGCCGTGGTGAGGTAGGCGTAGATCCACCTGGTGTCGCCGACCGTGCGGGAGGCGAGGCCGAGCAAGCCGCCCTCTCCCTGGGCTTCGACGTCGGGAAGGACGACGGCCTCGCGGAGGTCTCCGGCGATCGTCAACTCCATGATCTGACCGGTGTCGCGGTAGCTGATCAGGGTGCTGTCGCCGAGGGGCAGGATCGACCACGGTGCCTCGAGGCCGGTGGCGAGTACCGTCGTCTCGCCGGTTGGGCCGACGGGACCTGTGCTCGTCGGAGCGGGAGCAGGGGTGGTCGCTGGCGAACCGGATGGCGCGCCGGGCGCCTCGGGGGCGCTCGCCGTGCATCCCGTGAGAAAAGCCGTCGCGACCAGCGCGATGGCGGTGCCCAGCTGCGTGCGACGTGCCATGTCAGCTCCCGGACTTCACCTGGAAAATGCTCTTGGCGGGCGGGGGAGACGGGATCGCTGTCGCGTCGGTCATCACCGGGGCGCCCGCGACGAACTGCTTGAGTTCGCTGCCGTAGACGGCCTTGGCAGGGTGCGGTCCGCCGGCGAGAAGCCGGGGGATGAAGTCCATCGGCAACTCGGCGTTCGAACCGACGAGGACGAGGTTGCCGAAGCGCCTGCCCTTGAGGATCTGCGTCTCGGCGAGCACCGCGACGGAGGAGACCGCGGCGTTCAGCGTCGCCACCTGGTTGCGGGCAAAGGCCAGCCCGGGGCCGTCGGCGACGTTGACCACGATGATGCCATCTGGGGCGAGAAGGGCGGATGCTGCGCGATAGAACTCGAGGCTCGTCACGTGGGCTGGCGTGCGGGCCCCGGAGAAGATGTCGACAACGACGAGGTCGACGGTGCCGGCGAGTCCACCCGGCAGTCGGCCGAGCACCTCGCGGGCATCGCCGTACCTGACCCGGATCGCCGCCCGCTTGGGCCACGGCAGGTGTTCGCGCACGAAGTCGACGAGGTCCTGTTCGATCTCGATGACCTGCTGGCGGCTGCCCGGGCGGGTGGCCTCGATGTAGCGGGGAAGGGTGAGTGCGCCAGCGCCGAGGTGAACCGCGGTGATCGGCTTGCCAGGATCCCGGAATTCGTCGATGACGTGGCCGATGCGCTGGATGTATTCGAAGAAGAGCTGGCTCGGGTCATCGAGGTTGACGTGCGACTGCGGGGTGCCGTCAACGACGAGCTGGAAGCTCCCCGGGTTGAAGCGGTCGGCCTCGATCACAGCCTGGAAACCGCTCAGGGCCAGTTTGATGCTGGGGTTGTCGGTCTCGCGCGATGCCATGGTTCGAGCCTACCTTTGCTCCATCACGCGAGTTGCTGGGTTTGCACGGGTTCGGCCCGCTCGTTGAGCGGCTCCAGCGCTCGCCGAGGGATCTTGACGCCGCGCTGTCCCGTGCACGCAGAAAAAACCGGCTGACGGCATCCGCAGGTTAACAGCGGCACACAACTCGCGGTTTCACCGCTGATGAGCCTGAAAGACCTGCCGCCAGTCCGCCGCGGAAACAGGGTTCTGAACGGGACGAGCCCCTGGCGTGCGGATGCCGGAGAACGGGTGCGCGAGGTCCCCTTCGGCCAGCCGTGCCCGGCTGACTCCAAGCGCCCGCGCCTGGGCCACGGTGAATGGGCGACCGGTGAGTTCGTGAGGAAGAGGTTTGCGCGCGGTCATCCGCCCAGCATGGGTTGGAGCGTTTTCGGCGGCCGGGGCTGAACAAGTTCTGTGAATCAGTGAACCGCCCCTGTGGCCGGTTGAGGACTGTTTCGTCCCCTCAGGGCACGGCTTTCCGGGGTTCCTGAGACGGGGGAGCGGCGGCGGGCGGTCTTTATACCGCAGCAGCGGATGCCAGTCAAGGCGAAGCACTGGACAGGGGAGTTAAGAAGACATATAGTAGACCTTTGCGCTCCCAGACGTTTCCATGCCTTCATATTGCGGTCGGCCCAAGTGTTTCTTTCTCAAGAAAGACGCACCATTTTTGATGGCGTCTGACGAGTTCTCCATTACTACCAGTAACTAGAGCCTGTACGAGGGCCCACGGAGGTTATTTCCTTGGCTGTTGCGCGCAACGCATCCACCAACTCACCCAAGAACGGCCGCGACGCATCGCGTCTGTCGTTCGCGAAGATCACCGACACCCTGACGGTTCCGGATCTGCTTGCTTTGCAGACCGAGAGCTTCGACTGGCTCGTGGGCAACGACGTGTGGAAAGCACGCGTCGATGAAGCCACCAAGGCCGGCCGTCAGGATCTGCCGACTCACTCCGGCCTCGACGAGATCTTCGAGGAGATCTCACCGATCGAGGACCTCGGCGAGACGATGCAGCTGAGCTTCACCAGCCCCTTCCTGGAGCCGGAGAAGTACTCGATCGATGAGTGCAAGGAGCGTGGCAAGACCTACGCTGCTCCGCTCTACGTCGAGGCCGAGTTCATGAACCACCTCACCGGTGAGATCAAGACTCAGACAGTGTTCATGGGCGACTTCCCGCTCATGACCGAAAAGGGCACGTTCATCATCAACGGCACCGAGCGTGTCGTTGTGTCGCAGCTCGTCCGCAGCCCGGGTGTGTACTTCGACCGCAACCAGGAAAAGACATCCGACAAGGACATCTTCTCCGCTCGCATCATCCCGAGCCGCGGTGCATGGCTCGAGTTCGAGATCGACAAGCGCGACCAGGTCGGCGTTCGCATCGACCGCAAGCGCAAGCAGTCGGTCACCGTGTTCCTCAAGGCCCTCGGCCTGACCAGCGAAGACATCCTCGAGCAGTTCAAGGGCTTCGAGTCGATCGAGCTGACCCTCGAGAAGGACACCATCCTCACGAAGGAAGATGCGCTCCGCGACATCTACCGGAAGCTCCGTCCGGGAGAGCAGGTCGCCGCTGAGGCTGCCCGCGCACTCCTCGACAACTTCTACTTCAACTCCAAGCGTTACGACCTCGCCAAGGTCGGTCGTTACAAGATCAACAAGAAACTCGGTCTTGAAGCACCGCTCAGCGACAGTGTGCTGACCGTCGATGACATCGTCGAGACGATCAAGTACCTCGTTCGCCTGCACTCGGGTGAGACCACCTTCACCGGTCTCCGCGATGGCAAGAAGGCGGAGATCCGCCTGGACATCGACGACATCGACAACTTCGGTAACCGTCGTATCCGCGCCGTCGGCGAGCTCATCCAGAACCAGGTTCGCACCGGTCTGTCCCGCATGGAGCGCGTCGTTCGCGAGCGCATGACCACGCAGGACATCGAAGCGATCACCCCGCAGACCCTGATCAACGTGCGCCCCGTCGTTGCCGCGATCAAGGAGTTCTTCGGTACGTCGCAGCTCTCGCAGTTCATGGACCAGAACAACCCGCTCGCTGGCCTCACCCACAAGCGTCGCCTTTCGGCGCTTGGCCCCGGTGGTCTGTCGCGTGAGCGTGCAGGTGTCGAGGTTCGAGACGTTCACCCGTCCCACTACGGCCGTATGTGCCCGATTGAGACGCCTGAAGGCCCGAACATCGGTCTGATCGGCTCGCTCGCATCGTTCGCACGCATCAACGCGTTCGGTTTCATCGAGACCCCGTACCGTCGCGTTGTCGACGGACTCGTCACGAAGGACATCGACTACCTCACGGCGATGGAAGAGGACGACTACATCGTCGCCCAGGCCAACGCACCGTTGAACGACGATGGCCGCTTCACCGAGGACCGCGTCCTCGCCCGCCGCAAGGGCGGAGAGGTTGACCTCTTCCCCGCGTCGGAAATCGGCTACATGGATGTTTCGCCTCGCCAGATGGTTTCCGTCGCGACGAGCCTCATCCCGTTCCTCGAGCACGACGATGCAAACCGCGCACTCATGGGTGCCAACATGCAGCGCCAGGCAGTTCCGCTGCTTCGCTCGGAGTCGCCGATCGTCGGAACCGGTATGGAGGGCTACGCAGCCATCGACGCCGGTGACGTGATCACCGCCGAGAAGTCGGGTGTTGTCGCCGAGGTTTCCGCCGAGGTCGTCACCATCCAGCTCGACGAGGGTGGAACCCAGGAGTACTACCTCCGCAAGTTCGACCGCTCCAACCAGGGCACCAGCTTCAACAACCGCGTCATCGTCTCAGCGGGCGACCGCATCGAGGCCGGCGAGGTCATCGCTGATGGTCCCGCAACGGAGAACGGCGAGCTCGCACTCGGAAAGAACCTCCTCGTGGCATTCATGTCATGGGAGGGTCACAACTTCGAGGACGCGATCATCCTGAGCCAGAACCTGGTGAAGGACGACACCCTCTCCTCGATTCACATCGAGGAGTACGAGGTCGACTCTCGCGACACCAAGCTGGGTAAGGAAGAGATCACCCGTGACCTTCCGAACGTCAGCCCGGAGCTGCTGAAGGACCTCGACGAGCGCGGCATCATCCGCATCGGCGCCGAAGTTCGCCCCGGCGACATCCTCGTCGGAAAGGTCACGCCGAAGGGCGAGACCGAGCTTTCCGCCGAAGAGCGTCTGCTCCGTGCGATCTTCAACGAGAAGAGCCGCGAAGTTCGCGACACCTCGCTCAAGGTTCCCCACGGTGAGCGCGGCACGATCATCGCCGTCAAGGAGTTCAACTCCGAAGATGGCGACGACGAGCTCGGCTCGGGTGTCAACCGCCGCGTGGTCGTCTACATCGCCCAGAAGCGCAAGATCACCGAGGGTGACAAGCTCTCCGGTCGTCACGGCAACAAGGGTGTCATCTCGAAGATTCTGCCTGTCGAAGACATGCCGTTCCTCGAAGACGGAACCCCCGTCGACATCATCCTCAACCCGCTCGGTATCCCGGGTCGAATGAACTTCGGCCAGGTCCTCGAGCTTCACCTCGGCTGGATCGCTCAGCAGGGCTGGAAGGTTGAAGGCAAGCCGACGTGGGCGAAGAACCTGCCGGCAGAGGCACACAGTGCTCCCGCCGGAACCAAGGTTGCGACCCCCGTGTTCGACGGTGCTTCCGAGGAAGAGATCGCAGGTCTCCTCGACTCGACGACGGTCACCCGCGATGGCGACCGCCTCATCGGATCAAGCGGTAAGGCCCGCCTGTTCGATGGTCGCTCCGGTGAGCCGTTCCCGATGCCGATCTCGGTTGGCTACATGTACATCCTCAAGCTGCACCACCTCGTCGACGACAAGATCCACGCTCGTTCGACCGGACCGTACTCGATGATCACCCAGCAGCCGCTCGGTGGTAAGGCACAGTTCGGTGGACAGCGCTTCGGTGAGATGGAAGTGTGGGCGCTCGAAGCTTATGGAGCTGCTTACGCTCTCCAGGAGCTGCTGACGATCAAGTCCGATGACATCCTTGGCCGCGTCAAGGTGTACGAGGCCATCGTCAAGGGTGAGAACATCCAGGAGCCCGGCATCCCCGAGTCCTTCAAGGTTCTGATCAAGGAAATGCAGTCTCTCTGCCTGAACGTTGAGGTCCTGTCAGCTGACGGAACTGTCGTCAGCCTTAAAGACACCGACGACGACGCCTTCCGCGCTGCGGAAGAACTCGGCATCAACATTTCCTCCAGGTTCGAGTCCTCGTCAATCGACGAGATCTAAGCCTGGCCAACTGAAGACCTCAGAGAACTTTCTTTAGGAGAGAAATTGCTCGACGTAACAACTTTTGATGCGCTTCGCATTGGCCTGGCTACAGCCGACGACATTCGTCGTTGGTCGTACGGCGAGGTCAAGAAGCCTGAAACAATCAACTACCGCACCCTGAAGCCCGAGAAGGATGGTCTGTTCGGTGAACAGATCTTCGGCCCGAGCCGTGACTGGGAATGCTCCTGTGGCAAGTACAAGCGTGTCCGCTTTAAGGGCATCGTTTGTGAGCGCTGTGGAGTGGAAGTCACCAAGTCGTCCGTGCGCCGTGAGCGCATGGGTCACATTGAGTTGGCTGCCCCCGTCACCCACATCTGGTACTTCAAGGGCGTTCCGTCGCGCTTGGGTTACCTGCTCGACATGGCACCGAAGGACCTCGAAAAGGTCATCTACTTCGCGGCATACATGGTCATCTCCGTTGACGAGGAAGCTCGCCACGAAGACATGCCAGGCCTTGAGAACGAGATCCGTCTCGAGATCAAGACCCTCGGCGACCAGCGCGACACCCGCATTGCTGACCGTCTGAAGAAGCTCGAAGACGACCTCGCTGCCCTCGAGGCAGAAGGCGCCAAGGCTGACCAGAAGCGTCGCACCAAGGACGCCGCTGAGAAGGAGATGAGCCAGGCCCGCAAGTCGTACGACGAGCAGATCGCTCACCTCGAGCGTGTCTGGGACGACTTCCGCAGCCTGAAGGTCGGAGACCTGAAGCCTGAGGATGCCGTCTTCCACGAACTGCAGGACCGTTTCGGCCTGTACTTCGAGGCGTTCATGGGCGCGGAAGCGATCCAGAAGCGACTGCTGAGCTTCGACCTCGCGGCTGAGTCCGAGCTGCTGCACACGCAGATCGCCGAAGGCAAGGGTCAGAAGAAGATCCGCGCCATCAAGCGCCTCCGTGTCGTCAACTCGTTCCTCTCGACCGGCAACTCGCCGGCCGCGATGGTGCTCGAGGTTGTCCCGGTTATCCCGCCGGAACTGCGCCCGATGGTGCAGCTCGACGGTGGCCGCTTCGCGACATCCGACCTCAACGACCTCTACCGTCGTGTGATCAACCGCAACAACCGTCTGCGTCGACTGCTTGACCTCGGTGCCCCCGAGATCATCGTCAACAACGAGAAGCGCATGCTTCAGGAGGCTGTTGACGCTCTGTTCGACAACGGTCGCCGTGGTCGTCCGGTTACAGGAACGGGAAACCGTGCCCTCAAGTCCCTGAGCGACATGCTCAAGGGTAAGCAGGGTCGTTTCCGTCAGAACCTGCTCGGAAAGCGCGTTGACTACTCGGGTCGTTCGGTCATCATCGTTGGACCGCAGCTCAAGCTGCACCAGTGTGGTCTGCCGAAGCAGATGGCTCTCGAGCTGTTCAAGCCGTTCGTCATCAAGCGCCTGATCGACCTGAGCCACGCTCAGAACATCAAGGCAGCAAAGCGCATGGTCGAGCGCAGCCGTCCCGAGGTCTGGGACGTTCTCGAAGAGATCATCCGCGAGCGTCCGGTCATGCTGAACCGTGCACCTACGCTCCACCGCCTCGGAATCCAGGCGTTCGAACCTCAGCTCGTTGAGGGTAAGGCCATCCAGCTTCACCCCCTCGTCTGTGCTGCATTCAACGCTGACTTCGACGGTGACCAGATGGCTGTTCACCTGCCGCTCTCGGTTGAGGCGCAGGCTGAAGCTCGCATCCTGATGCTCGCATCGAACAACATCCTCAAGCCGTCTGACGGACGCCCGGTCACCCTGCCTACGCAGGACATGATCATCGGCCTGCACCACCTGACCACCCTCAAGGAGGGTGTCGCCGGTGAAGGTCGCGCGTTCTCGTCGATCGCGGAAGCAATTCTCGCGTTCGACCAGAAGTCACTCGACCTCAACGCCAAGGTGCGCATTCGTCTTCACGACATCACCTTCGCCAAGGGCGAGGGCCCAGAGGGCTACGAAGGCAGCGGAGTTGTACTCGTCGAGACCACACTCGGTCGCGCGCTGTTCAACGAAGCCCTTCCGGACGACTACCCGTACGTCGAAGCAGTTGCCGACAAGGGCCAGCTCTCCGCGATCGTCAATGACCTCGCAGAGCGTTACCCGAAGACAGTTGTGGCCGCGACCCTTGACAACATCAAGGACGCCGGTTTCCACTGGGCAACCCGCTCAGGCGTCACCGTTGCGCTCAGCGACGTTCTCACCCCGCCGAACAAGCGCGAGATCGTCATGGGCTACGAGAAGCTCGCCGCCAAGGTGCAGGGCCAGTTCGACAAGGGTCTGACCACCGACGCGGAGCGTCGTCAGGAGCTCATCAAGATCTGGACCGAGGCGACCGAAAAGGTTGCTGAGGCGATGCGCGCCAACTTCCCCGAGGACAACACGATTAACCGCATGGTGTCGTCTGGTGCTCGTGGTAACTGGCTGCAGATCCGCAACATTGCGGGTATGCGAGGCCTGGTGAACAACCCGAAGGGTGAGATCATCCCTCGCCCGATCATCTCGTCCTACCGCGAGGGCCTGTCGGTTGCCGAGTACTTCATCGCAACCCACGGTGCTCGTAAGGGACTTGCTGACACGGCGCTTCGTACGGCCGACTCGGGTTACCTCACACGTCGACTCGTCGACGTGTCGCAGGACGTCATCATCCGTGAAGAAGACTGTGGAACGACCAAGGGCCTCGAGCTCGCGATCGCCGCTGTCGACTCCACCGGAACCCTCGTCCGTGACGCCAACGTTGAGAACTCCGTGTTCGCTCGTTCGCTCGCTGCAGACGCCATCGACCCGAAGGGCACCGTTGTTGCGGAGGCCGGTTCGGACGTCGGAGACGTTCTCATCGACAAGCTCGTCGAGGCAGGTGTCGAGAGCATCAAGGTGCGCTCGGTCCTGACTTGTGAGTCCGCTGTCGGTGTTTGTGCAGCCTGCTACGGCCGTTCGCTCGCAACCGGAAAGCTCGTCGACATCGGAGAGGCCGTCGGCATCATCGCGGCACAGTCGATCGGTGAGCCCGGTACCCAGCTGACGATGCGTACGTTCCACACCGGTGGTTCGGCATCAGCAGACGACATCACGCAGGGTCTTCCCCGCGTCCAGGAGCTCTTCGAGGCCCGTACCCCCAAGGGTGCGACGCCGATCGCTGAAGCTGCAGGTCGCGTCAACATCGAAGACACTGACCGTAGCCGCAAGATCATCCTCACGCCGGACAACGGCGACGAGCCAGTGATCTACCCGGTTCTCAAGCGCGCGACCCTCCTCATTGAAGATGGTCAGCACGTTGAGCTCGGTCAGCCTCTGCACCTCGGTGCCGTCGACCCGAAGGAAGTTCTCCGGGTTCTCGGTGTTCGCGAAGTTCAGAAGCACCTCGTTGGTGGCGTCCAGGGCGTTTACCGCTCGCAGGGTGTACCCATCCACGACAAGCACATCGAAGTCATCGTCCGCCAGATGCTCCGCAAGGTGACAGTGGTTGACCACGGTGACACAGGCCTCCTGCCTGGTGAGCTCGTCGACCGGATGAAGTACAACGAGCTGAACCGTGCTGCGCTGACCGAAGGCAAGAAGACGGCATCCGCTCGTCAGGAAGTCATGGGTATCACCAAGGCTTCTCTCGCGACCGAGTCGTGGCTCTCTGCCGCATCGTTCCAGGAGACGACCCGCGTTCTCACGCAGGCCGCCATGGAGGGCAAGAGCGACCCGCTTCTTGGCCTCAAGGAGAACGTCATCATCGGTAAGCTCATCCCGGCCGGAACCGGACTCGGAAAGTACCGCAACGTCACAGTTGAGGCAACTGATGAGGCCAAGGCCGAGCGTTACCCGAACCGTATCTTCGCAACGGATGGTGCATTCGATGAGGCCGACCTCGGCTTCGTTGACTTCGACACCTTCTCGAGTGACGATTTCACCCCCGGTACCTACAACTAGGTAGCAGGCACAGTCGCTTCGGCGGCTGACACGAAAGGCCCCGACTCTTGAGTCGGGGCCTTTCGTCGTTAACGGATGCCTGCGGCCGCGTTCGCGACGCGCTCGACAGCACCCGTTCGGAGATTGTCCAAATCGTGACCGGATGTTGCGGGATGAGTGGTCGGCAGCGCGGTAGCTTGGGGGCCTGCCTCGCGAAAGGACAGCCATGTCGGACCAGTTCGGAATCCCCGGTGAAGAAACCCCCGTTCCGGCGGACGACGGTCAGCGACGTCGGCGCCTCATCCTGTGGATCTCGGTCGGGCTCGTGGTTGCCGTCGTGATCGCCCTGGTGGTGTTCTGGGCGGTCCGTGATGGTGCGGAGACCGGCGGCGAACCGACGCCGACGCCGACTGCGACGCGGACAACGACCGCCACGCCGACTCCGAGCCTTACGCCGACGCCGACGCCGACGCCGACACCCGAAGACCCCGACGCGATCTCTCTGCCGTCGGAGTGCTCGGCGGTCTACAGCCCCACGTTCTTCGAGGGTCTCAGCGCGTCCGGTATGCCGCTCAACGATGAAACCCTTGCCGGTACTGCGCCAACCAAATCGGAGAGTGCGGAAGCGATCCGAGAGACGTTGCCATCCATCGACTGCGACTGGGGAGTGGCGAGCGAGGTCGGGATCGGGACCGCGGTGAATATCGTCGACGCGGGCCAGATCGCAGCGGCGATTGAAGCGCTCACCGCTGACGGTCACAGCTGCGTCGAGTGGATGGGCGGCACGCACTGCACGATCCTGTGGGTCGACGAGTCCGGTGAGTACGGGCCGGCTGGCGAGTCGCACTACTTCCGGAGCAACGGGTGGGTGTCCACGCACTGGACCCAGGTGGATTTTGCCGGATACACGGAAGACATTATCGCAACGCTCTGGGGGTAGCGCGCCGGGCGGATGCCGTCACGGAGCGGGGAGGCAACGACGCGTCACGTGAATGGGGGCGCCGAATCCCCAACGGGGGACTGTGGCCACCTGGCACCTGGACTGTAGCGTGACAAGGCTGCCAAGCACTGACACGATCCGGGGGGTGATCTTCGTGCCATCCATTATGGAGACGCTGATCCTCCAGGGGATCCTCCCGTTCGACCAGCTCGAGCGGGTCAGCCGCAACCAGGCCGATGACGAGGTCGCACTCGGCGCGCTGCTCGAGCAGAAGATGGTCACCCCGGTCCAGCTCGCGCGAGCGCGGGCAACGCAGGCCGGGATCGGCTTCGTCGAGCTTCTCGAGTACCCGGTGGACCGCACGGCTGTTGCTCTCGTGCCCGCCACGCTCTGCCGGCGGCACTCGGTGCTGCCAATCGGGCTCGTCGACGGCGTGCTTCAGCTCGCGATGGTCACACCGGGTGATGTGTTCGCGATCGACGATGTGCGTGCGGCAACCCACCTGAGGGTTGAGAAGGTGCAGGCGGAGCAGGGCGACCTCCTCGCCGCCATCGATCGGTACCTGCGTGCCGATGACGAGCTCAACGACCTGACGAGCACGCTCGAAGAAGAGTCAGCTCCGCAGGATGCCGGACTCGGCATCGCGGACAACAGTGATGACGATGCGCCTATCGTGCGGTTCGTCAACCTTCTCGTGTCGCAGGCGATCCAGGACAGCGCCTCCGACATCCATATCGAACCTGGCGAGCACGAACTCCGGGTGCGATACCGCATTGACGGCGTGCTCCATGAGATGCAGAGCGCGCCCAAGAGCATCCAGAACGGTGTGATCTCGAGGCTCAAGATCATGAGCGATATCGACATCGCCGAGCGGCGTAAACCGCAGGACGGCCGGATGTCGGTGAGCCACGGCGGGCGCAAGATCGACCTGCGCGTGGCGACACTGCCCACCGTGTGGGGCGAGAAGGTCGTCATGCGAATTCTCGACAACTCGAACACGAGCCTCGACCTGCGCGACCTTCAGTTGCTCGACCGCAACTTCGAGGCGTACAAGAAGTCATACACGAAGCCGTACGGCATGATCCTCGTTACTGGCCCGACCGGTTCGGGGAAGTCGACGACGCTTTACACGACGCTCAACACCGTGGCGCGTCCCGAGATCAACGTGATCACCGTCGAAGACCCCGTCGAGTATCGGATGGCGGGCATCAACCAGGTGCAGGTCAATCCGAAAGCGGGGCTCACCTTCGCGAGTGCGCTGAGGTCGATCCTGCGTTCGGACCCCGATGTGGTGCTGCTCGGCGAGATCCGTGATCATGAAACCGCGCAGATCGCGATCGAAGCGTCGCTCACCGGCCACCTCGTGCTGTCGACCCTGCACACGAACGATGCGCCCAGCGCCGTCGTGCGGCTGACCGAAATGGATATCGAACCCTTCCTCGTCGGGTCGGCGCTCGACTGCGTCGTCGCCCAGCGTCTCGCGCGGCGGCTCTGTGACCGGTGCAAGGCACCGGCCGAGCACACGGCCGATGACCTGCTCCGGATGAAGTTTCCGCAGGTCCCGGTTAGCCGCCGGATGCCCGGAATCTTCCGACCCGTCGGCTGCAACCAGTGCTCGAACACCGGGTACCGCGGCCGGCTCGCGATTCACGAGGTCATGAGTATCTCTGAGGAGATCGAGCGGATGGCCGTCGCCCGCGCGTCGAGTGCGGACATCGGGAGGGTGGCTCGTGAGCAGGGGATGCTCACGCTCCGCGAAGACGGGTACACCAAAGCCACCATGGGGCTCACAAGCCTCGAGGAGATTCTGCGGGTCGTCGTCTAACGGCGCTCGCAGTGGGGACGGCAGGTGCCGAACCCGGACATTCACACAGCAGAAAGCACATTTGAGGGAGTGACGCTTGAGCGATCCAATCTATGAGATTCCGATCCTGCCGCCCGGCGCGAACGTTGGCGGTTGGACGCCGGGAATCAAGCCACGAACGGATGCCAGCACCGGCGTTCCTGCTGCGGACGCACCGGATCCTTTGGTCACCAGCGCTACCTCGGACTCTGAGTCAAGGGGCATTGATGTCTTCGACGAACTCGCGCCGCCGTTCGCGCCGCGTGCCGGGTTGCAGTTCAGCGATGCGTCTCCGTCGATGGCTGCTTCGCCGCCGATGGCTGCGTCGCCACCCCTGACGACGCCGGTTCCGCAGGCAGCCCCGCCGATGACCCGCAGCGAGGCCAACCGTATGGCCCAGGCCGCTGCCGCAGCACGCGCTGAGCGAAACGGGGGTGAGCAGGTCGCACCGCAGGCAGAAGCTGAGATCTCGCTCGTTGAGGCTCTCTCTGCTGTGGTCGCCCTCGGGGCATCCGACCTGCACGTCACGGCCGACGCTCCGCCGATGATCCGCGTCAACGGTGGGCTGAAACCGATCGACGGCGCAGCGCCCTGGAGCCGGGACAAGGTGACGGCGGAGCTCGCCGCCATCGTGACCGACAAGCAGCGCGAGATGTTCTATGACCATCTCGAGCTCGACTTTGCGCACACCCTCACCGCGGACAGCCGGTTCCGCGTGAACTACTACATGCAGCGCGGTGCGATTGGGGCGGCGTTCCGGTTGATTCCGACCGAGATCAAGCGGCTCAGCGACCTTGGAGTGCCTGACTCTGTCAGTCGGTTTGCTGCCCTGCCACGCGGCCTGGTGCTCGTGACCGGTCCGACCGGTTCGGGTAAGTCCACCACGCTGGCCGGACTCATCGACCTCGTGAACCGTACCCGCGCCGACCACATCGTGACGGTCGAAGACCCAATCGAGTTCATGCACAAGAACCAGAAGTCGATCGTCAACCAGCGTGAGGTCGGTGCAGACACGCACAGCTTCGCGAACGCGCTCAAGCATGTGCTGCGTCAGGACCCCGACGTCATCCTGATCGGTGAGCTTCGTGACCTCGAGACGATCTCGGTGGCGCTGACCGCCGCCGAGACCGGCCACCTCGTCTTCGCGACGCTGCACACGCAGGATGCCGCGCAGACGATCGACCGTGTGATCGACGTCTTCCCGTCGCATCAGCAGGATCAGGTGCGCACGCAGTTGTCTGGTGTGCTGCAGGGCGTCGTCTGCCAGACCCTCGTGCCGAAGGCGAGCGGGTCGGGGCGAGTGGTTGCGACCGAGGTCATGGTGATCACGCCGGCGCTGTCGAACCTCATCCGTGAGGGTAAGACCTACCAGATCCTCTCGGCGATGCAGGCGGGTAGGGAACTCGGCATGCACACTATGGACCAGCACCTCGCTGAGCTCGTCAACTCAGGCAGGGTGACCCGCCAGGCCGCGGAAGCGAAAGCCCACGACCCAGAGGGCTTCTCACGGATGCTCAGCGGTGTTCAGTCACCGACCGAGGCATCGACTCGTGCGATGCAGGCGTCGGGGATCGACTTCGGCGATTCGTTCTCGAACAGGCTGGAGCGGTAAGTGCCAACCACCCTCGCCTATGCCTACAAGGGACGAGACGCAGCGGGCAAGATGGTCAAGGGCAAAGTCGAGGCTTCGAGCGAGTCGGCCGTTGCTACCCGTCTCCGATCGATGGGGCTGTCACCGATCTCGATTGAGGCCGCGCCAGACGGCACAGGGCTGAGTAAAGAGATCACGATCCCCGGATTCTCGAAGGGTGTCGGGCTCAAGGACCTCGCGATCATGAGCCGGCAGATGTCGACGATGGCCAGTGCGGGCTTGTCGCTCATGAAGACGCTGACGATCCTTGCCGATCAGACAGAGTCGAAGCCGTTGGCGAAGATTCTGGTCACGGTGCGTGACGACGTCGAGGCTGGTTCGTCGCTGTCGGATGCCATGCGGAAGCACCACAAGGACTTCCCGCCGATCATGATCAACATGGTCAAGGCGGGGGAAACCGGCGGTTTCCTCGACAAAGCGCTTGACACGGTCGCGACGAACTTCGAGAAGGAAGCGGCGCTCAAGAACAGCATCAAGAGCGCCATGACCTACCCCGTGGTAGTCGTCTGCATGGTGGTCCTCGCGGTGGCGGGCATGCTCATCTTTATCGTGCCGGTGTTCAAGGACATGTTCGAGGGGATGGGCGGCAGCCTGCCCCTTCCGACCCAGATCCTGGTCACGCTGTCGGAGCAGATGATCTGGCTTGGGCCGCTCATCCTGGTGCTCTCTATCGTCGGTGGCGTCTGGTGGAAGTCGCACAAGAATGACGAGAACGTACGCAAGTTCCTCGACCCGCTCAAACTCAAGATGCCCGTGTTCGGCCTGCTTATGAAGAAGCTCGCTGTTGCGAGGTTTTCCCGCAACTTCGCGGACATGATCGGCGCCGGTGTGCCGATCCTGCAGGCGCTTCAAATCGTCGGGGAGACATCCGGCAACTACGTCATTCAAGAGGCGCTCAAGAAGGTCGCAGACTCGGTGCGTCAGGGGAAATCGATCGCTGGCCCGATGGCGGAGGAGGATGTCTTTCCGCCGATGGTTGTGCAGATGGTCGCCGTCGGTGAGGACTCGGGCGCGATGCAGCAGATGCTCGAGAAGATCGCCGAGTTCTACGACCAGGAGGTGCAGACCATGACCGACAGCCTCACGTCGCTGATCGAGCCGCTGCTCATCGCCTTCCTCGGCATCGTCGTCGGCGGCATGATCGTCGCCCTTTACTTGCCCGTCTTCAACATCGCCACATTGATGCAATAACTGAGGTTCACTCAGCTTAATGCGTCACTGCCCCCGAGCTGGGGTGGCAATGTGCTCAAGTGACCCCTATTCGCGTGTGCAGGTTGAATGTGTCCTTCCCATATGGTCAGAGAAGGGGGGCCACCGGGATTTCCGACCCACAAATTAGTAACGCTCAGTCAAAGGAAAATTTCATGGTTTCTCGCATCACCGCTGCGCTCGCCGCACGCTACAAGGCCATTCAAGAGAAGGAAAAGGGCTTTACCCTGATCGAGCTCCTCGTCGTCGTCATCATCATCGGCGTCCTCGCCGCGATCGCGATCCCCGTCTACCTCGGCATCCAGAACAACGCAAAGGAAAGCTCTGTTCAGTCCGATGTCACCAATGCGAAAATTGCCGTGATCGCGTATCAGACGGACACCGGCAAGCTTCCGACGGACAAGACTGCCCTCGCGCTGGATAAGAAATACGGATTCACCCTAGGAGAGCACACGGCATCGCTTACGTTCCAGCAGACCGCTGATAAGACGGGATTCTGCATCGTCGGGGTGCCTGATGCTGACGCCGGTTTCACAACCACTTTCGCGGCAACCGACTCAGCGGGTGCCGCAAAGGGCGGCTGCACAGACGGTGTGTTCACTGCGCCTAAAGCGTAAAACCCGCACCTAAATGGTGTGAGGATGGGGCACTGTCGCATGCGACAGTGCCCCATCCTCCTTGATGCCCGTTTTTCCGTCGTCTCGATCCAAGGGGAGGAATGCCTTGATCACTTCTGGATCCAGACCGCTCCCGAACGCCCGCCGGGACAGTGGGCTTACGCTCATCGAGGTCATCGTCGCCATGATGGTCTTCGCGCTTGTGTCGCTGGGTGTCGCGTATTCCATGACGAGCGTTCTCGCCATGACATCAGATTCTCGTGGCCGCGTCGCTGCAGCGAATTTGGCTGCGGGAGAGATAGATCTCGTGCGGTCGTACGAAGACGTTTTTGGGGTTCTGGATCGAACCGTCGTGGAAACCGTCGGAGGAATCAAATACACGGTCGAGCGATCCACATCGTGGGTGTCCACCCTCGGCACAGACGTTAGCTGCGACAAAGCAGGCGGCACGCTTCAGTACAAGAGAATCAACGTGACTGTGACCTGGGAGGGGAAGCGGAAGGCTACGAAGCCGGTACGCACAGACACACTCTTGACCCCGGGAAGCCGGATCAATGATCCGCAGACGGGAACGATTTTGGTCTCGGTGAAAGCTGCTTCCGGGTCAGGTAACCCGAAAGTTACCGTTACTGCCGTTCCTACGTCCGGCGGCGGTGCGATCACACAGGCGGCGCCAGTCACGGATGCAGATGGATGCAGCTACCTCCTGAAAGTCAAGCCCGGAACCTACGACGTCAAGGTCGAGAAGTCAGACAATGTGGATCTCGAGCATGAGGACGAGCCGAAGCTCGTCGCGACTGTGAAGAAGGGCGAATCGACATCCGTGGCTTTCGCCTATGACCTGGCTGCAAACTACAGATTGAACTACGTCCCGACTCCGGTCCCGCTGGCCCCTATCCCTGCAGCGAATCTCCTCGTGCCTACTAACCTCGATGTGAGCTTCCTCAGCACCTACAACCCATTCGTGAAGCTTGACGCGGGCAATTCTGTACCGCTATTCCCGTGGCCATCGGGCTACCAGGCGATTGCCGGTGCTTACGCATCCTCCTTGACCGAAAAGCCCTGCACCGTTGTCGATCCTGCGGCCTGGCCTATCGATACGACCAGCAAGCCGAACCGACAGGGTGCGCGGCTTGAGGCAGAGTCGGCCGCACCGGGGAATGTCGCCGATGTAGAAGTGCCGGTTGGTGCGATCGACGTCGTCGGATCCGCAACGACGAACAAGACTTATCTCTTCGCAAAACGTCAAGTGACAGCGGGGGCGGGCATGCCGTCCTGCGACACTCCCGTCACTTACGAGTTTGGGCAAGTTGTGCCCAAGAGCAAGACTTCTATTTCAATTGCACTCCCGTACGGGAAGTGGACGCTATACACCACGACGAATGAGAAGGGCACAAGCTCGAAGACCGACTTAGACAGCACTCGGCTGACGGTGCGCACCAGCGGGACCGTGGATCCGAGCAAGATCGTCACGTTGGACCCCCGAGCGCCAATCGTGGTGCCATGAAGCGCGGGACCCACGAGAATCAAGACCGAGAAGCCGGTCTTGGGCTTAGCGAACTGGTCGTCACGATGTTCGTCTTCGGAGTCATTTTGACTTTGGTTGTCGGCGTTTTCGTTGGCATCGGCAAGGTCGCAGCGACGAGCCGTGCGACGGTGTCCAGTTCGAGCACGGCGTCCAACGCAATGAATGAGCTCGGGCAGGTGATCCGCAACGGGACAACGGTTCCCGTGAAGAACACCGTGACCCCTCTTCCCGCTTTCGCGGCCGCCGCTGGAGAGTCCGTCACTCTCTACTCGATCGTTGGCGGGAGTGGGGCCATGCTTGCACCGGTCAAGGTGACGTTCTCGGTGAACGCGTCGCGACAGCTGATCGAAACCCGTGTCGTAGCCAAAGACGTGGATGGCTACTGGTCGTGGCCGAGTTCCGCGACGACTACGACTCGCAACCTGAGCGGCTCATTACTCGTATCCACGGATGGAGTTCCTCTATTCACTTACCTGAACGGGGAGCGCCAGCCGTTGCCTGTTGGAGCGGACGGGGCATTGGCTGCGGAGCAGCTTGCAAAAGTAGCCGCGATAAAGGTGACGATGCGGGTCGAAGGAAATTCGGACGCACCCGGAAGAACCGTCGAACTCAAGAACACCATCGGTGTGCCGAACCTTGGGAATGTGAAGACATCATGAAGTACTCGGTCGCACGCTTCCTACGCATTCGCGGCGAAGCTGGAGCTGCGTTGGTGCTGGTGATCGTGCTTGGTGCCGTCATGATGCTCATCGTGGGGACTGCGGTCGCTATGTCGATCGGGGGACTCAGGTCCGCCAAGACCGCTGAGGACTGGAACGGTGCTCTTGCCGCCGCATACGCTGGCCTTGAGGAGTACCAGAACCGCCTCGCGAACGACAGCACTTACACAAAATACGGCAATCCCGACGCAGATTTTTCGAAGACGACTGGCGTCAAGGTAAGTCTTCCTGCGGACGATCCGAACCCAGCTTTTGGGCTCGGCTCGGGCAGCTGGGCCACAGTCCCCGGAAGTGAAGGGCAGGCGTCGTTTCGATACGAAATCGACAATTCGAAGTACACGGCGAATGGCGTCTTGACCGTGCGTTCAACAGGACGGGTCGGATCGGAGACACGATCGGTCGTCGCCGACCTCAAGCAAAAAGGTTTCATCGATTTCCTGTACTTCACGGACTACGAAGTACAAGACCCCACTCAAGGCGGAAACAACTGCACCCCCACGTACACCTGGAACTCGACGAACAAGTGCACGAAAATCTCCTTCGCCGATAACGACAAAATTGAGGGACCCCTCCACTCGAATGACACGCTCTACCTCTGTGGCACCTACAACGGCCCTGTAACAACGGCAAACACTAAGTCGTCGAACTATCAGAGGGCAGACGACTGTCCGAGCGATATGCCCATTTTCAATGCAGGTGTTCCGAAGACGGGCCAACTCATTGGCATGCCAGCAACAAACGCCCAGATGAAGAGGGAAACCCGTTCCGATCTCCCCACCGAAGTTCCTCGCCCGGGATGCCTTTACACGGGTCCCACGTCCATCCTGCTGAAGGACGACGGGACGATGGTCGTTAAGTCACCTTTCACTACGCACACGAACGTTGCCGGCGAAGTGCCCAAGTCTGGAACGAACCCTCTGAATCCGGACACAGGAAAGACCCTGTGTGGAGTACCAGGAACGGCTACTGGACAGCTTGGATCGCAAATGGGTGCCATCGTCGACGTACCTGATCAGAACCTGATCTACGTGCAGAATGTCCCGACGACGGTGACAACGCCGGCCAACCCAAACTTCACGGCAAAGAACGCCAACCCCGCAAACTTCAGTTGTACCAGTGCGGACAAAGGCGGCTGGAGCTTTGGCGGTAGCTCCGAGAAGATTCGATACCCGCTCGCGGATGAGAATTTCGTGCCCGAAGCGTCACCGGTGCACTACGGATGCCGAAACGGTGACGTTTATGTCAGCGGCAAGTTCAACGGAGCCATGACAATCGCTGCGGAGAACTATGTCTATATCACCGGCGACCTGGCATACGTTGATGACGGTGCTGACATTCTGGGTCTTGTGGGCAATAACGCCGTGTGGGTTTGGAACCCGATGAAAACGACGACATCTGGTGGCGGCTGGGGAGGCGGGTCGACTGTTTACACACCCCTCCTGACCGCGAAGGACCGAAAAGTATCCGCCGCAATTCTCTCGGTTGCTCATTCATTTCTGGTGCAGAGCCACGACAAAAGCACTTCACGGGGCACGCTTACCGTGCAAGGAGCCATCGCGCAGAAGTTCCGAGGTCCGGTAGCTACGACGGGCGGCACGGGCTATGCCAAACTCTACAAATACGACGAGAGACTGCGCTTCACGGCTCCGCCGAAGTTCCTCTCTCCGGTCTCGACGACATACGGGATCAGCCAAGTGGGCGGCGTTACCAGCGCCTTCAAAGCTGACGGATCGAAGCAATGACAGACCTGATTCCCGCCGCAGCGGCCGCCTCAATGGTGGTTCTTTTCGTTGGAGTGCTCGGCCTCCTCGTCGGGTCCTTCCTCAACGTCGTTATTTACCGGGTGCCGAACGGTATGTCCGTCGTTGCTCCACCGAGCGCATGCCCGGGGTGCGGCTCCCAGATCAAGCCGTACGACAATGTGCCCGTGTTGTCGTGGCTGGTGCTTCGCGGTAAGTGCCGCAGCTGCAAAGAGCCGATCTCAGCGCGCTACCCACTCGTCGAAGCGGGTGTCGGCGTGTTCTTCGCCGTGGTCGGGGTGTGGTGGTGGCTGGTTTCCAGCGAGTTCGCCACGTGCACCACCGGCGTTGTTGCCAACGTGCTCGTGCTCGTCGCATTTCTCTGGCTCGCCGGGGTCAGCGTCGCTCTCGCGCTCATTGACCTGGATACGCACAAGCTTCCCAACGCGATCGTCCTGCCGAGCTACCTCGTTGGCGGAATCTTGCTGGCGGCTGCCGGCATCCTGAATTCGGACTTTGACGCCTTGATTAGCGCTGGTGTCGGTATGGCGGCGATGTGGCTCGCCTACTTTCTGATGGCGATGCTCTACCCGGGCGGCATGGGGTTTGGCGACGTCAAACTCGCCGGCGTTCTGGGCCTCTACCTCGGGTTCGTCGGCTGGGGTGCGCTCCTCGTCGGCGCATTCGCTGCCTTCTTTCTTGGCGGGCTGTATGCGATCGGGCTCATGCTCGCACGCAAGGCGGGCCGCAAGAGCGGTATCCCGTTCGGTCCCTGGATGCTCATCGGCGCCTGGACCGGCATTTTCTTTGGCACCGCGCTATGGAATTCCTACCTCTCGCTGCTCGGTGTGGCGTAGGTAGAAAGTAAGAGGAGAAGCATGTCAGCAACAATCGTGGGTATCGACATCGGTAGCGTCGCCATCCGCGCCGTCGAGCTGAAGGACGCCGATAAGGCACGCCCAACTCTCCTGCGCTTTCACGAGCTTCCGCTGCCGACTGGTGCGGTGAACCGCGGTGAGGTGATCGAGCCGAGCACCGTGTCATCCGTGCTCAAACGGCTGTGGTCGACCGGCGGGTTCAAGAGCAAGAACGTGGTGATCGGCATGGGCAACCAGCGGGTGCTCGCTCGTGACCTGACCCTGCCCCGGATGTCACAGGAACGTATCCGCGAAGCGCTCCCGTACCAGGTGCAGGAACTGCTTCCTGTTCCGGTGGGCGATGCCATGCTCGACTTCTATCCCGTCTCCGAAGGCCAGTCAGACACGGGCCCGGTTGTGCATGGGCTCCTCATCGCGTCGATCAAGGAAGCGGTGATGGGCAACGTCCGCGCCGTGGAGAAGTCGGGACTGACGACGAAGGAAGTCGACCTCATTCCGTTTGCCCTTGCCAGGGCGCTGCTTCGAGGGGACCAGGCGAACGGGACCGTCGCAATCGTCGACATCGGAGCATCCGCCACCACGATCGTGATCGCAACGAACGGGGTGCCGCAGTTTTTGCGCATCATCCCGGCCGGCGGCGATGACCTGACGACGGCGCTTGCGCAGCGGCTGGAGATCGCCCCCGAGCAGGCGGATGGGCTCAAGCGTGCGCTCGGGCTTCGAACGAGGGTCGATGACCCGAAATACCAGTACCCGATGGAAATCATCAACGAGGTGACGAGTGAGCTGCTCATCAGTGCTCGCAACACGCTGGAGTATTACAGGGAGTCGCGGCCGGAGGCATCCGTCGACCGCATCCTGCTCACCGGCGGGGGAGCCAGCCTCAGCGGGCTGCCTGACGCGCTCGCCGAATTGACGCGCAGGCCCGTGGTGCAGGCCGACCCATATGCCAGCATCGCGGTCGCCAAATCGTTCAACACCGATGACCTGCGCGCTCGCCAGTCTGCGATTCTGGTGGCTCTTGGACTCGCGCTGGGGAGCAAAGCATGAGCAAGAGTACAGAGACGCTGGTCATCGGCGGGGTGCCGCGGGCGGATCTGCTTCCGCTCGAGATCCGCGCGGTGCACCGGGGCAAGCGCACCCTGCGATCGATGATCTACGCGACGCTCGGGGTTGTACTGCTCGTCTTTGTCGCGACCGGGGCGTCCTTCTATTACGCCCTCACCGCGCAGATCGCGCTGGTTGCGGAGCAGAACCGCACGAGTGAGTTGCTGCTCGAGCAGCAGAAATACGCGGATGTACGCGTCGTGCAGGACGCCCTCGCCACGGTGAAAGCCGGCCAGATGGTCGGGTCGGCGACGGAGGTCGACTGGAAGGCGTACCTCGATCAGGTCCAAGCGAGCCTGCCGGAGAACGTCGAAATCACTGAGGTCACCATCGACGGAGCGTCGCCGCTCGTCGATTACACCCAGCCGAGTGCGCCTCTTCAGGGTATGCGGGTCGCGACACTGACCTTCGGGGCGAAGACTTCTGCGCTGCCCGATACTGATGCGTGGCTCGTTGCGCTGGCGAAACTGCCCGGGTATGCGGACGCGAACCCCGACTCGATCACCCTCGAGGAGGACACCGGTCAGTACACGACGGTCGTGACCATGCACATCGGTGAGGGCGCGTGGTCGCAGCGTTTCGTGCCGGAGGACCAGAAGGTGGATCCGAACGCGGATGCCGATGGCTCGGTTGATGCGGATGCTGATGGCTCCGATGCGGCTAACGGAGAGGGAGGCGAGTAGTCATGGATAAGTACAAGCTCTGGGTCCTCGGCCTCGCCGTCGTTATGGTCGGCATCCTCGCGATGGGTTGGTTCGTCGGTGTCGATCCGCAACTGCAGGCGAAGGCCGCCGCCGACGAGCAGCGGATTTCTGTGGAAGCGCAGAACGACGCGACAGTTGTGGCGATCGCCAAGCTCAAGGGTGACTTCGAGAGCATCGACGCGCTGCGGGCTGAGCTTGCCGGGCTGCGCAGCTCGATCCCCGCGAACGGAGATCTGCCCGCCTTCCTGACCCAGCTCGACACCCTGGCGAGCGAGAGCGGCACGACGATCACTGCGCTGACCGTGGCCGAGGCGATCGAATATACGGCTCCGGAAACGTCGGTTGTCGTGCCGCCCGTGGAGGCGCCGGCTGAGGAATCCGGTGAGGAATCGACCGAAGGTGACGAGGCTGCTGAAACGGATGCCGCGGCATCCGAGCCAGAAGGCCCTGAAACTCCCACGGTCATCACCGACGCTCGCATCTCGGCTGAGAATTTTGTGGTGATCCCGATCACGGTGAACGTGCAGGGGGACCACGACGGGGTGTGGTCGTTTGTCGACAAGCTGCAGCACGGGTCCCGGTTGTTCATGGCGACGCAGATGACGAAGATGCCGAATGAGGAAGTGCCGGGGCAGTTCGACGCGACGGTGACCGGGTATATCTACACGCTGTTGGAGAAGTAGGGCGGGACGTTTGGCGGCGTATATATATTCTAATGTTTTGCGTGAAACTCTTTTCTAATATCGAATATCTTGGTATTATGAAGTATGGCAAAGGTGTCCGAGCAGATTCGAGAGGTCGCCCTTCGGGTGTGCGACCAGATCGCTCGGTATGAGGACGCCATTGAGGCGGTTGGTCGTGTGGCGGGGGATGCTGCGGGGCCGGAACCAGCGTCTGGTCCTGAACCTGCGTCGGGGGCAACTGAGTCTTCCTCCGTTGGGAGCGTGTCCGGCATCACCGAATTCGGTGGTGCCGGTTCGTCGTTTAAGCGGCCGCGATTCGTGCCAGTCGAGCCGGAGCCGTTGCCGGCGAGCCCTCCTGTAGGTGCTGGCGGCGGTGTTGTTGCTGCTGGTGCAGGCCTTGGTGCCGGTGCCGGTGTGGGTGTTGCAGGTTCAGCCAGCGATGCGGGTCTGCCGTTGTCGATGGTGTTGGAGCGGGCGGCGAACGCCGAACTCGAGGAATTGCTCCGCAACGCGGCGCGGGCGAAGTCCGAGCTGGATGCGGTAATCGCGGCCGGGGCTGGGGTGGCTGCGAAACGGTCGAGCCGTGATCTCGGTTACTCGGGGTGGGCTCAGTCGACCGGGGATCGCACGGCGGTGAACCTGGTGCAGCGGTTGACCGGGTCGACGAAGTCGGAGGCGTTCCGTCAGGTGCGGCTTGGGGAGGCGATGGGTGAGGCGGATGCCGCCACCCACCCCACAGGCTTCGGACCCGGTGAAGGTCCCGGCGTCGACGGGGCGGATGAGCCGTTGATCGATGTGGATGGGAAGATCCTGGTTGACCCGGACGCGGACACAGACCGCGCTCCGGTGTCGGTGTTGCGTCCGGTGCCGGTGGTGCCGTGGCATGAACCGATCTCGCGGGCGGCGCGGGAGGGTGTGATCCGGTCCGAGGCGGTAACGATCATCATGCGCGGACTCGGTGTGCCGAACGACCGGGTGGATGTAGAGATGCTGCGGGCCGCGGCGGTGGAGATCATCGCGGATGCTGCCGGGGTGAACGCTGATGAGTTGGGGGTTCGGGCGCGGCATTTGCGGGATCGGATTGATCCGGCCGGGGTGCAGCTGAGGTGGGATGAGCGTTACGCGAACCGGAAGTGGCGGTTCGGCCGCAACGAGGACGGCACGAAAACAGCGTATGTGGCCTTCGATGAGGAAGGCGCGGCGTGGGTGGAGTCCATCGTCGGGGCGGCGTTGCGGCCGCGGCGGGGTGGCCCGCGGATGGTGGACCCGGTCGAAGCGGAACGGGCCGAGAAACTCCGGGTCGATGAGCGCAGCAACGACCAGATCGTGTACGACATTCTGATGGGTGCGATGCGGACCGGGGTGCAGGCCGACCCGACCACAACGTACGGGTCTCGCCAACCCGGTATCCGGGTCGTGATGACCGAGGAGAACCTCGACAACCGCGCCACCGACAGTGAGGGCGCTGAGCACCTGGTCGGTACCGGATATCTCGAAGACAGCAAAGATGCGGTTCCGGGCAGTGTGATCGAGAAGCAGATCTGTATCTCCGGGATCTCACCGATCCTGATGGACACCAGTGGCACAATCCTCGACGTCGGCCGCGAACAACGCTTGCACACCCGGAAACAAAGGGTGGCGATGGCGGTCCGGGACGGTGGGTGCCGGATCGAGGGGTGCGAGTGTCCGCCGTCGATGACTGAAGCGCACCACATCAACGAATGGGCTGCCCACGATGGTTGCACCGATCTCGCGGACGGGATCCTGTTGTGTCCGTATCACCACACGCTGGTGCATACGTTTGGGTATCGGGTGGTCCGGATCGAGGGCGAGTACTACCTGATCCCACCACCGGGAGAGAACGGGGAACGGATCCCGATCCGGATGCCATCGAAATCACCGTTGGAGAAGGAACGACTCCGCCTGGCCGGGATCAAGGCCGCGACCGACGCAGCGGACGCCGCAGCACGAGCCGCAGCCGCCGGGAACAACGGTGCCGGGGCCGACAGTGCCGATGGCGGCGGTGACCGGTCAGGCAGACGAGGCGGACAGGGTCCAGGGGAGAACTCGGCCCACCCGCCCGCCCGACAGACCCGAACCGCGTAGTCGAGGGTCCATGGGACAACTCCGCCCACCCGCCGGCCCAACAGACCCGGACCGCGTAGTCGAGGGCCAGGGTCCAGGGGAGAACTCCGCCCACCCGTCGGCCCATCAGGACCGAACCGCGTAGTCGGGGGGTCCGGGGGAAACTCCGCCCACCCGCCGTCCCAACAGACCCGGGACGCGTAGAGCCCGCTCGGAAAAGGCGCCACGTCCCATTAACAATCGGGAGTCTGAAGGCTCGCATCATGCCGAAGCATCAGCATTGCATCGCCCCTTTTCAGCCGAGCGCAGTTGCGGAATTCGAGCGGGAACCGGAGTTCGAGGCGCGAATATCAAATAAAACAGCTGGCACCGGCATAAACGCGAGCAGTCGTCGGTTCTATTCAAAGTAATAAATAGTCCGTCACGTCAGAGTAATTGTCCGTCACGCGAATTTGCCTGCCGACCGAGGCCATCTAGGGTCGTAAGTTGGGGCATCCGCTGGATTGATTGATCGCGATGCCTCCACAAAGTTGAAAGGTAACACCCACGTCATGAACTCACGCCGTCTCACCACCGTCTTCGCAGCAACCATCGTCGCCGGTCTCGCCCTCTCGGGATGCTCCGCGGATGCAGGTGGAGGATCCGCAAAGGAACCCAGCGGAAGTGCACTCGAGCGCGTGACCGAAGCCGGGACTCTCGTGGTCGGAACCGAGGGAACGTACCGTCCGTTCAGCTTCCACGAAGGCGGAGCGGGAGACCTGACCGGATACGACGTTGAAGTAGTCACGGCAGTCGCCGACCAGCTCGGACTCGACGTGGAATTCGAAGAAACACAGTGGGACGGCATCTTCGCCGGTCTCGAGGCTGAGCGCTTCGACATCATTGCCAACCAGGTCTCGATCAGCCCCGACCGCGAAGAACAATACACACTGACCGACCCATACACGGTCTCACCTGGCGTCCTGATCGTCTCCGAAGACAACACAGACATCACCTCGCTCGAGGACCTTGCTGGCAAGACCACCGCCCAGTCACTCACGAGCAACTGGTACACGGTCGCCGAAGAAGCAGGCGCAACGGTCGAAGGTGTCGAGGGCTGGGCCCAGGCCATCGAACTTCTCGAACAGGGGCGCATCGACGCCACGGTCAACGACAAGCTCACCTACCTCGACTACCTCAAGGGAAAGCCAGACGCACCCATCAAGGTCGTCGCCGAAACCGAAGACCCGTCGCTCAGCGCCTTCGCCCTGAAGTCGGGCAGCGATGACCTCGCCGAGGCCATCAATGAGGCTCTCGCCGAGCTCGCCGCAGACGGGACGCTCGCCGAGATCTCCGTGAAGTACTTCGGCGAGGACGTGAGCAAGTAGTCCCCGCGGCTGGGATACTGCCCTCATGACCGAGTGGCACTTCCTCAACGTCACGCTGTCGGCACTCGCGCCGACAGCGGCAACGGGCGGAGAGACAGAGTCTGGTTGGACGCTGTTTCTCAGCTCGTTCTGGCCGCTGCTATCCGGGGCGATCACCGGCACCATTCCGCTCGCGCTGATCTCATTCGCGGTGGGCCTCGCCCTCGCCCTTCTCGTCGCGATCATGCGGCTCTCACGCAACAAGATCTTCTCGAGCATCGCCCGCGTCTACATTTCGATCATTCGCGGAACGCCGCTGCTCGTCCAGCTCTTCGTCATTTTCTACGGACTGCCGTCGATCGGCGTGACCATCGATCCGTGGCCGAGTGCGATCATCGCGTTCTCGCTCAATGTCGGCGGATATGCGGCAGAGGTGATCCGTGCGGCTATCCTCTCCGTGCATCAGGGCCAGTGGGAAGCCGCATACACAATCGGGATGTCACGGACGCGTGCACTGCGACGCGTGATCCTGCCTCAGGCGGCGCGGGTCTCCGTGCCGCCGCTGTCCAACACTTTCATCAGCCTGGTGAAGGACACCTCTCTTGCGTCGCTGATCCTGGTGACCGAGATGTTCCGCCAGGCCCAGAAGATCGCATCGTTCACGTCCGAGTTCATGCTGCTGTACCTCGAGGCCGCGCTCATTTACTGGCTGATCTGTCTCGTCCTGTCCTCGGGGCAGAGCCTGCTCGAAAAGAGGTTGGACCGCTATGTCGCTCACTAACACCGGCCAGGATGCAAAACTCCTCGAGGTGACCGCCCTCTGCAAGAAATTCGGCGCACATGAGGTGCTGCGGGGCATCGACCTGTCCGTCGACCGCGGCAAGGTTCTCGTGCTCATCGGGCCATCCGGCTCCGGCAAGACCACAGTGCTCCGCTCGATCAACGGCCTGGAGGTCCCGGAGGCCGGTGTCGTCACCGCGGCAGGCGGCATCCGCGTGGATTATGCAGCAAAGCCAGCGAAGAAAGACATCCTCGCGCTCCGCGACCGCACAGCCATGGTGTTCCAGCACTACAACCTGTTCCCGCACATGACGGTGCTCGAGAACATCATCGAAGGGCCGGTTCAGGTCAAGGGCGTCCGAAAAGCGCAGGCGATCAGCGAGGCCGAAGCCCTGCTCGAACGCGTCGGCATGGCTGAGAAGCGTGACGTTTACCCGTTCCAGCTGTCTGGGGGCCAGGCACAACGTGTCGGTATCGTCCGTGCGCTTGCGCTCAAACCGGACCTGCTCCTGTTCGATGAGCCAACGAGCGCCCTCGACCCCGAACTCGTCGGAGACGTACTCGTGGTTATGAAGGAACTCGCCGACGAGGGCTGGACGATGCTCGTCGTCACCCACGAACTCGCTTTCGCGCGACAGGTCGGGGACGAGGTCCTCTTCATGGACGAGGGCGTCATCATTGAGCGTGGCGCGCCGAGCCAGATGTTCTCGGCGCCGAGGGAAGAGCGAACCAAGCAGTTCCTGCACCGGGTTCTCCACCCGCTGGATGACGACTAACCCCCGCGCGTTAGGGCTTCGCGCGAGCCTCCTCGCGCTACAGTGACCACAAAGGGGGCACTGTACGCCCCGAGCAACGAGGAGCGTCACATGAGCAACACCACCCCGGAACCTGGCCACGAGATCCACGACGGATCGACCCCGGAGTCGCACGCTGCCGACGAGTCGCCTCGCGAGGGTGACACGGCTGTTGCGCCCACTGTCGACCCGGCCGACGACCGCGAGATCGTGATCGACTACGGTTCCGCCGTCGACCCCGACTACGTTGAGTCCGAATATGTCGAGCGCCAGCACGTTGAGCCTGCGTCCGTTGACGCCGCTCACGTCGACGCCGCCAGCCCGGCAGAGTCCGACGCGCGGGTCTCGTCATCGAACGAACCGAGCGTGCTGACCCAGGCCGACCTTCGCGAGGACGAAATCCGTGCCGCCGAGGCGGGAACCGGTGCCGTCCCCGCCGAGCAGACCGTTGCGCAGCGCCTCGCCGCCGAGCGTGAGGCCGCACGCGCAGAAGCAGAACGCGCTGAGGCCGCGCGCGCCGAAGCAGAACGCGCCGCAGAACGCACCGCCGCCGCTCGTGCAGAGGCAGAGGCAGAGGCAGAAGCCGAGCGTAAAGCGCAGGCCGACCGCGACCGCTCTGACCGATCCGACCGGGGCTCCAACGACAGCGACGAGCGACACACCGCCACCGCGACCGCCACCGCCACGGCCGCCAGCGTTCGCCAGCCGATCTACGTGCAGGCGCCGTCGAAACCGAAGCCCAAGAGCAACCGCGGCTTCGGGATCGCGGTCTCACTCCTCGCGACCGCCGTGTTTGCCGCCCTTTACGCGGGCATCCTCGCCCTGATCCTCATCGCCAACAACGGTTCCGTCGACATCCTCGGCGAGGTTCTGGCCAAGGCGCCGTACTGGGTTCCCGTGATCTTCTTCTTCCTCGCGATGGTCCTGCTGGTCGCGGTCGTCAACCGTGGCGGATGGTGGGCGTACGTGCTCGGCGGCTTCGCCGTCGCTGCGATCGTTTACGCGTCGTACCTCGGTGGAGTGCTCATCGACCAGGCAAACAACATCACCCCAAATCAGGTGTCAGAGACAGTCGGCCAGGCCCTGCTTTCGCCCGCCGCCATCATCTCGTTCCTCGTTGCACGAGAGGTGCCGATCTGGTTCGGTGCGTGGATCGCGTCGCGCGGACGCAAGGTCAGGGAGCGCAACGCCGAGGCTCAGGCCGAGTACGAGCGCATCCTTGAGCAGGGGCCCGTTGTCGCCTGATCGTGAGGCGGATCGCTCGTCATCCGAGGGTTCTGTGGCATCCGATCCGACGCGTCTTCGTGCAGCTCTCATGTCCGCAGGCGGGCTGACCGTAGCGCTCGCGATCGGCGCCTCGCTGGTCGGTTCCCGTATTTCCCTGACGAACACGGATGCCGCGGGCTGGCTTTCGGTCGCGATGCTCATCGCGTCGGTCGCCGGCTATCTCGGCGTCCTGTTGCGGCTCAGCACCGCATCGGGTCTTGTGGCGATCATCGTCTACCCGACGCTTGGCGCTGTCGCGGCGTTCCTGATTGCCGGGGGAGTCCTGTATGGGCTTGGAACGGGCGACCCTTTCCGCGGCCCCGCCTTCGCGCTCGGCCAGTTCTCGGCCCCCGGCTTATACTTCGTCACGGCACTCGCGGCCTGCGCCGCAGCTGCTTTTCGCATGGGCACTCCTCCACCTCGCACCGGCCCCGACAGCCGGTAGGGTAAGGAATCTCATCGGTCCTGGCGATTCGTCGCCGGGACCGACCTGTGTGAGTAAGGACGAAAATGCGCCTCAAACTGACCCTTGCCCGACCGTCGGGTGCCCGCGACGACATCATTGTCACAACGGATGCCGGTGCCACGATCGCCGAGGTCGCCTCGACAATTGCGCGGGTCGATCCGGCGGAGTCTCTGCCGCGGGACGGTAACTACACGCTTCAGGCAGCGCTGCCAGGGCACTCCGAGTGGCTCGCGCTTCCTCCGGACGCGCCGGTGGGCGAGTCGTGGATCGGTTCCGGGGCCACAGTGCACATTTCGGATGCTGGCAAGTACTTCTCGCAGGCGAAGACCGGACACGCACCAACGCTCGCGACGATCACCGTCCTCTCCGGACCGGACGTGGGTCGCAGCATCCCTCTCACCGCCGGAAGCTACACCGTTGGTCGCGATGAGTCCTGCGAGATCACGCTCGACGACAAGATGGTGTCAAAGAAGCACGCGCGAATCGAGGTCGGCGACGCCGTCGACGTTGTGGACCTGGGCTCGGCGAACGGTGTAGAGGTGGACGGCGGAATCGTTGCCCGCCTTCACGTCACCGAGACCGAGACGGTGCGCCTTGGCGACACCGAGCTGAGAATCGCATTGCACGAGTCCGTCGCCGAAGCCGGCGTCGCCCCCAAGGCCGGCCCGATCTTCTTCAACCGTTCGCCCAAGGTCGAGCAGCGCTACGCCGGCCAGGAGTTCACGGCTCCCGAGGTCCCCGCCGAGAAGGAACCGCAGCCGTTCCCGCTTCTCGCGATGCTCACACCCATGCTCATGGGTGGCGCCCTGTTCATGCTCACGAAGAACCCGATGTCGCTTCTCTTCATCGCGATGACTCCGATGATGCTCATCGGTAACTACATCACCGGCAAGCGTCGGGACAAGAAGGCGCTCAAGAAGGCCATCGCGAAGTTCGACAGCCGACTCGCCGACCTGGACGAGCGGCTGCAGAAGGAGAGCGTCACCGAGCGCGTCCTCCGCCTCGCTGAAGCTCCCTCCACCGCTGAAACGCTCGACGGCGCAATGCGCCGTGGGCCGATGCTGTGGACCCGACGCCCCGAGCACTGGTCGTTCCTCAACGTCCGCCTCGGTGTGGGATCGATGACGTCCCGCAACACAATCAAGTCGAGCGAACACGGCGACCTGCTGCCCAAGTTCCAGGAACGGCTCGAGCTGCTCATCGAGAAGAACAAGTACGTTGCCGGCGTCCCGCTCATCGACAACCTCCACGACTCGGGGGCGCTCGGTATTGCGGGATCCCCGTCGGCAGCGATCGGTTCGCTCAACTCAATCCTCGTGCAGCTCACCGCCCTGCACTCCCCGGCTGAACTCACCGTTGCCGCCATGGTGACCCCGCAGTGGTCCGACCAGCTGGCCTGGCTCAAGTGGATTCCGCACACGTCGTCCCCGCACTCGCCGATTGAGGGCATCCACCTCGCCGACAGCGCGGCAAGCGCGGCCAACCTCATGTCTGCCCTCGAAGAGATCATCCACTCGCGCGTTGCCGAGCGGAAGGCGAAACTGCAGCGCCGCGGCGCGATGGCCCAGAAAGCTGCAGCGCTCGAACGCGGTGCCGAGGTCGGCGAATCGAGCGACGAAGGGTTCCAGGCTCCACTTCCTGCGATCGTCGTGCTCATCGCTGACGACGTGTCCGTCGACCGCGCGCGGCTCGTGCAACTTGCTGAGCTCGCTGCGGATGCCGGCGTCTACCCGATCTGGATGGCCCGCGACGTCACGGCGCTCCCGGCGGTCTGCCGCACCTACCTGTCAGTCCCAGACGATGACGGCTTCGCCACCGTCGGATACGTGCGCATCGGCGAGACCATCACCGACGTCGTGACCGAACTCATCGACCCGCAGACCGCGCTCGACTACGCACGCCGGATGGCGCCGATGATCGACGCTGGCGCCCTCGTCTCCGACTCGAGCGACCTGCCCCGGTCGGTGTCGATGGTTGCCCTGCTCGGCCACGACCTCGTCGAGCACAGCGACGCTGTCGTCGACCGCTGGCGCCAGAACACCTCGATTCACGACCGGACTCCAGGCATCGAACCGAAGAAGCGCCGCGCGGGCAAGCTGCGGGCGACCATCGGCTCGGCGGGTGTCGATGCCATGCACCTCGATCTCCGCACACAGGGCCCGCACGCTCTTGTGGGTGGCACTACCGGTTCCGGAAAGAGCGAGTTCCTCCAGGCCTGGGTGCTCGGAATGGCCGCCGAATACAGCCCCGACCGAGTGACCTTCCTCTTCGTCGACTACAAAGGCGGCTCGGCCTTCGCCGACTGCGTGAGCCTGCCGCACTGCGTTGGCCTCGTCACCGACCTCAGCCCGCACCTCGTGCGCCGCGCGCTGACCAGCCTCCGGGCCGAATTGCACTTCCGTGAGCACCTCCTCAACCGCAAGAAGGCCAAGGACCTGCTCGAGCTCGAGAAACGAGGCGACCCGGACAGTCCGCCTGCCCTCGTGCTCGTGATCGATGAGTTCGCGGCCCTGGCCGGCGAGGTCCCTGAGTTCGTCGATGGTGTCGTCGACATCGCCCAGCGTGGCCGTTCGCTCGGTATCCACCTCATCATGGCCACACAGCGGCCCGCCGGCGTCATCAAGGACAACCTCCGCGCGAACACCAACCTGCGCATCGCGCTCCGGATGGCGGACGAGTCCGACAGCACCGACGTCGTCGGTGTGAAGGACGCAGCCCACTTCGACCCGGCGATCCCGGGTCGTGGCCTCGCCAAGACCGGTCCCGGCCGCCTGCAGACCTTCCAGTCCGCGTACGCCGGCGGTTGGACCTCCCGAGAGCCCGACCGTCCCGGTATTGACGTGACCGAGCTCCGGTTCGGGGCACAGGCGCGCTGGGAGGAACCCGGCCGCGGTGACGTCGATGAGTCCCGTGACCTTGGGCCGACAGACCAGCAGCGGCTCGTGGCATCCATCATTCAGGCGTCAGACGCCGCCCACATCCCTGCCCCGCGGCGACCGTGGCAGGACGAACTTGCGCCCGTGTACGACCTGGGCAAGTTGCGGCAGCGGACAGACGCGCAGCTCTTGCTCGGAGTCAGTGACCTGCCCGAGAAGCAATTGCAGCTTCCCGTTTACTTCAACCCGGATGTCGATGGTCACCTGGTCATCTATGGCACCGGCGGTTCCGGAAAGAGCACAGTTCTCCGGACGCTCGCGACCGCTGCGGCGATCACCCCGCGTGGTGGCCCCGTCGAGGTGTACGGCCTTGACTTCGGCGGTGGAAGCCTGAGGATGCTGCAGGACCTGCCGCACGTCGGGTCGATCATTCACGGTGATGACACCGAGCGGGTCATCCGCTTGATGCGCCAGCTCAAACAGGAGCTCGAGTCGCGGGGTCCGCGATACGCGGAAGCGAACGCGTCGTCGATCGTCGACTATCGACGCCTCGCCGACCGGCCCAATGAACGACGCATTCTCCTTCTCATCGACGGATTCCAGAACTTCCGTCAGGAGTTCGAAATCCCGGCCGGACGGTCCCAGTGGTACGGCGTCTTCGCTGACATCATCTCCGGTGGGCGCCAGGTCGGAATGCACGTCGCGTTCACCGCCGACCGCACTGGTTCGGTCCCCAGCTCGATCAGCTCGAGCGTTCAGCGACGCGTCGTGCTTCGCCTCGCCGATGAAACGGCGTACGCGATGGTCGACGTGCCCGGCGACATCCTGTCAACCAGCTCGCCTGCCGGCCGCGCGATCGTCGATGGCGAGGAGACCCAGATCGCCGTTCTCGGTGGCTCGGCCTCGCTGTCCGACCAGTCCGTCGCCACGAAGGGGCTTGCCGCCGCGATGACCCGTGCCGGAGTGGTGCCCGCCCAGCCGGTTCGCTCGCTGCCGAAGGAATACCCGGTGGACGAGTTGCCCACGCGGGTCGGCTCGTTCCCCGCCATCGGCATCAGCGACGAGGACCTCGGACCCACGGGCATCGAGTTGGCTGGAACGTTCCTCATCTCGGGACCCCCGGCGAGTGGCCGCACGACAGCGCTTCGCGGTTTCGTGCGCTCCATCGCGCGCTTCGACCCCGAGGTGCGGATGTACTACATCGGGAACAAGCGATCGATCGTGTCGAAGGATCCGCGGTTCGTTTCGGCAGCAGTGACCATCGAGGACGCGGCAACCCTCGCCAAGGAACTCCTCGCCGCCATTGTCGACCCGGACACCGAGGGGACCATCGCTGTCTTCGTCGAGCAAATCGGTGATTTCCTCCAGACCCCTGCCGACAACCCGATCGTGGATATGATCCGGGCCATCAAACGCAGCGACCACTTCATCCTCGCCGAGGCAGAGTCGAGCTCCTGGTCGAGTTCCTGGCCGCTGCTCGGCGAGTTCAAGAACGCACGGAGAGGTCTGTTGTTGCAGCCGGAGACCATCGACGGCGACATCGTCCTCAAAACGAGCCTGCCCCGGATGCAGCGTGCCGAGTTCCCGCAGGGCAGGGGAGTGCTTGTTTCCGGCGGTAAGTTCGCCCGGGTCCAGTTGCCCCTCGTGCTGGGGGAGTAGCAATCGAGCATGGGGAGTGGTCCCCATCGACGTTCTCGTTTGTCCTCCATTAGGTTGTTCACGTGGGGACGATCCAGAAGGGATCTCCGAACCAAGGATTGGATAATCACCATGGCAAACATCAACGTAACCTTCCAGGACCTCAAGACCGCTTCTGGCCAGATCATCACGGGCAAGGGCGCACTTGAAGACAAGATCAACGAGCTGCAGCGCCTCGTGACCGACCTCGTGTCCAGCGGGTTCGTCACCGACCAGGCCTCAGGAGCGTTCCAGGAGTCCTTCACCACGTTCACGCAGGGCGCCACCCAGGCGGTCGGCGGCGCACAGGGCATGGCTGACTACCTGACGAAGGCTGCTGACTCGCTGCAGAGCGCAGACACCGAGCTGGCCAACGCCATCCGCGGCTAAGCTCGCACAGCTTCTCGGGGAGGGTCGGCTTCGGCCGGCCCTCCCTGGCCATCTCAATCGACTCTTTCTCAGGGGATATCATGAGCGACCAACTCATCGTCAAAGGCGAACTTCTCGAACAGACGCAGACAAACCTGCAGTCGATTCTCACTGAGTTTGAGAGTGCCGAGGAGTTCAGCAAGACCGTGGCCGATCACACCGGCCACGAGCGACTCGCGGGGCGAGTGAGGGACTTCGCCTCCAGCTGGAACATCAAACGCGAAGAGACGGTCGAGTCGGTGAAGGCGTTGAAAGACAGTGTCGGCGGCATCGCTGACACCTTCGCCAGCCTGGATGCTGATCTGGCCAAGGCGCTCGCCGACACGGCAGGCCAGGCAATACCCGGTGTGCCGAAAGCCTTATAGCGGTTTCGTTCTTCTTCTCGACAGATAGGTACTCATTTCCATGTCTTTTCCTGAAATCACGGGCGATCCCAGCCAGTTGAAGGTCTACGCGACGCGCTACCTGAACCTGGCGGACGCCATCCAGAACGCATCGGCGACGCTCAAGGCGGTTGGCGACAATTCCGATGGGAGCCGCTCCCAGGCCGTCGATGAAATTCGCGTTAAGGCTAAAAAAGGCGGGGAAAGCATCGGCAAGGCCGAGCGACGTTACCGCACGACAGCGATGGCGCTGAACACGTACGCGACGGCATTGGAAGACGCACAAAAGAAGGCAGCAGAAGCGCGATCTGAGCACACAGAGGCGAGCCAGAGCCATGCTGCAGCCCAGGCGAAGGCCGACGAGTTTGAGGACAAGGCTGCGGTTCCCGGCGAAACGCAGGCTGCGGATTCCCGTTCACACTCGGTGTGGAGCGGACAGGCCAGCACCTTCGCCACGGCCGCTTCAGCGGCTCAAACGAAATACGACCAAGCTGTCGCCGACAAGGAAGCGGCCGGAAACATCGCTGCTGATGCCATTGAATCGGTTGTTTCCGACGACGATCTCAGTGACAGCTGGTGGGACCACCTCGTCGATTTCTGCGAAAAAATCGGAGACTGGGTTGCGATCGCGGCGCTCCTGCTGTCCTGGGTGCCGTTCCTCGGCCAGATTCTGCTCGCAATTTCAGCGCTCATCAGCATCATTAAGCTCATCGACTCCCTGATCAAGTTCGCCAATGGCGAGATGACCCTTGGTGAAGTGATCGGTGCTGCCGTCGGTGTCGTGCTCGGGCTTCTCGGCGGCAAGGTCCTGGTGGTGGCCATCAAGGGCCTCCGTGTTGCGCGCGCGGGTAAAGCGTTGGACGCCGCGAAAAAGACAAGGGCGGGCGTGATGGCCAATAAAAACGCGCAGACGAAATCCAAAAGCGTGACTCGGAAACGCAACCTCGCGGATAAGGCCCGCCGTGAAAAGATAAAGGATCTCAAGGACACCTTCGCTCCAAAGACTCTCGCCAAGGAGCTCAGAGACACCGCGATCAACCCCTTCAAGGATCTCAGAGACGCAACCAAGGGACCGGTGGCGTCGGAGTTTCTGCGGTCGCTCACCGAGGGTGGAAAGGGCAAATGGGCGAAACTTCTCAACACCGGCGATATCACGGACTTCTCGAAGGCGCTGAAATCGATGGACTGGTCGGAAATGCCCCCAACTCTGAAAGCCGAGGTGGTCCTCGAAGCCTCCAAGGTCTTCGGAGGAGCCGGCGAAACCCTGCTCGCGCCGGTAATTGACGTGCCCTTGACCATCGACTCGCTGATCTCCAAGGTGAATGACGAGATCACCTCGGATGTGAGCACCAGTGTCGATGCTCGATAGCGGTGGCTTGAACCGGCAGTGCTGGACCGATTCTGTATGGTGGCGTAAATGAGTGGATTCGAAATCGTTGGCGTGAACCTCAACCTCCCAGACGATTGGTATGAGGTCGACCTCGACGCCGATAGCCCGGCGCAGTGGATTGCCGATCTTCCTATCGCTGTCGATGAGACGGTCGACAGAGTTGCCTTCGATGGGATGCTTGCCTCTGTGAGAGGCGCGCTACTCGCCGATGGCGTCGATGTCGCTGCCATTCACTTGAACTCACCGAACCGCGGCAATATCGGCGCGGCTCTAACGTTCGAGTTGGTGGCGCGAGGAGCTGACGACACGCCCGCATCCTTCCTGGCATTCGCGGAATCGCACCGGGACCTTCGAAGCCCCGAACTTGACATCAGTGCGTTCCGGTCATGGACGGGAACTCATCAGTTCGGCGAATTTGTGGCTTTCACCTACCTCGCCCTGGTGACGTCTTCTGAAGGAGATGAGAGCAGCTTGGAAGAGCGCGCCGTCTACACGATCTTTCCGGAGTCCACCGATGAACTGGCGCAAATCACGTTCCGAACTGCGCGTCTTGGGGTGTTCGACGACATCGCGGAACAAACCGCCGCAATGGTAGAAAACATCGAGCTGGAACTGGAGACAGTATGACCCGGCAAGTGACGCTGACCGGTGCCGATCTCTCACTGATACTCCCCGGTTCATGGGCCCTGATTCCGTTGGCGAACGCCGACGTGGCCCAGGCCCGGATAACCGCTCTCATCAAGAAGCAAATCGGTAAGAACGACCGTCTCGCTCACGTCAGGCGCGAACTCAAGACCAGCCTTATCCAATCGGCGGAAGAAGCCATCGCCCTGGGGGCCGTTGGTCTGGCCATTTCATTGGAGATTCTCCCCGGCGTTCCTTTCCCCGCTTCACTTCTCATTCTTCCTGTCGCCTGGCCGGCGTCTCTGGAGAATGACGATCGCTCCGATGCCGAGCGACTCCTCGCTGCGTACCCGGGTGCAAGCCTCCTGGAGGAGGAGACCGATCGGCCCATCGTCCGTCGTCATGAGATCGTCAAGACGACCTACGACACGGAGTCGTCTACCGACCTGCGCGTGAACTATTGGCTGCCGGTGGGTGACGGTGGTCAACTCGCCCGCATCTACGTCAAGGCGCCCATGGTGCACGCGCCCCCGCTGTGGCTGGAACTTTTTGACACCATCGTCGGTTCGCTGGGTTGGCTCAACAACGCGGCGGCCGCGGATGAAGAAGCAGCGATTGTCTAAGGTCGGTGCGTCAACAGCGGACGCCGCAGCGCGCCGGACACCTCTCGACGAAGAGCGCGACGCGCGGAGCAATGGCAGGCAAGACGGCACCGAGCGGATTCGCCGAATCATCGCCACCGTCGGCAACATCCTCGGATCCGCGGCTCTCACTGTCGCAACCGCGGTGGTCGCTGCGATTCTCTGGTTCACGAACAGCGGGGTGTCGATCGGTGACGTTATCGAAGACGACTATTCAGGTACCACCACCATCGCGTTCCCGTTCCTCATGCTTGTGCTTTCCCTCGTTGGGTTCTTTTTCGGCCAGTTCGCCGCTCGCGGGCGCTGGGGCGTTGGCCCCCATGCTTCCGTGTGGAGCAGCGGTACATTTCGTGTCGTTCTCAACCCCATCGGCATCACCCTGCATGCGTTCTTTCTCGTGGTTGCGCTCGTTGCGTGGGTGCTCGTGCTCGCCCTGCCTGTCTTTCTCGATTCCACCGGGAACCTCACTCTCGCTGAAGGGTCCTCGGAAGCGAAGCAGTTCTGGTTTACGGTTTCCGTCTACGGGGCAGTGACGGGTGGAATCGCAGCGATTGTTGCCCTCTCGCTCCTGAAGAGGCTCACGTACAACCGCAGCCTGGAGCGTGGTCGCTCATCGATCGTCGATGGATCGCCGTCGCAGGTCGCCTGGCGCCGGTTCTCCCACATCTGGCGCGGTGAGCTGATGGTCGCCGCTGCGGCCGGCGGTGCACTCGGCCTCGCGCCGCTCGGTATCCACCTCGACAGCGCGGTATACGGGCTCTCGTTCGCCGCCGTCGGCGTTGTATTGCTTATCGCTGCCGTCATACTCGCGCTCAACTCATGGCGATCGGGCTTGCCCGTGGAACGGGTCGAGTCCTACACCTAGGCGATATACCGCCCGGTCCCGCCCATGGGGAGCGCTGCCCATTGCCTGCCTTCACTGGCGCTCCTAGGGTGAGTCACGTGACCAACTCCCCGCGTGACCTCCGGCGCCACCGTGTACGGCAACACTGAGCAGATTCGACACCGCGCCAGTGACCTGCGCGGTGTCGCCACCAGCCTGAGGGACCAGGCGACGGTGATGCTCAGTGCCGCCGACGCCGACTGGGTGTCCACGGCCGCCGCGAAGTACGCCGAAGAGGCTCGACAGAAAGCCGTGAAGCTGGGCACCCTCGCCGATGACGCGGACGCTGCAGCCCAGGCGCTCGAGGACCATGCAGCATCCGTTGACGCGATCAAGAAGTCCATCAGCGAAGCCGCCGATTGGCTCACCGACCGCTGGAACGACGCGAGCAACCTCGTGAGCAACGCCGTGGAGACGCTCAAGGACGGAGCGGGCAAAGTGTTCGAATTCTTCGGCCGCGAGGTGCCGGACGCTCTGGTCGGCAAAGCCAGGGACCTCGTCAGCGGTGTTCCGCGGCTACCGGAACCCGGTTCGGTCGAGTGGCTCGACGCCGCCGCCCTCACCAGACGAAACGGATGGGCAGAATGAGCGCACCTGCAACCGAGGCGCGACGCACCCGCATCCTCCTCTCCGCCGATGAATGGCACCTGCTCACCTCCCGCCTCGATGCGGTTCAGGTACCGGTCGAGTTCCTGTCGGAAAGGGACGAGACTGTGTCGCAGGCTGAACAAGAGAGCCGTGAAGCGGCAGCGCTTCACGCACTACAGCAACGAAAGCTCGTCGCGCCTCAGGCGGACGTGAAGGACACCGACCTCACCGAATTCCTGCACCCCGCCCTCGGAGCAGTGCTCTCCCTCCCGCAGGTTGCGTCAACCGTGATCGACATCGCCGCGTGGGGCCCATCCCGAAGTGTTCTGCAGTCGCTGTCGGTCGCGGGTACCTTCTGCCTCGGCCTCGCGCGAACCCAGCGGGTTCAGGACCAGCACGAGACAACGGATGCCGCGACCCGGGTGCGTGACGAGAATTCCGTCGAGATCACCGCCTGCGGAACAGCCGACCTCATCGACGAGGCTCTTCGGTCGCTCGATCTCGCCGATGATCGATCCTCAACCGGGTCAGCGCCAGTGAGCTCGGTTTCGCTCTCGGACGCGTCCGCCCTTGTGCTCGCGATCCGGACCGGTGACACCGCCGTCATCGACGAAGCTTTTCGCCGGGTCGGACTGGATGAACACAACACGGGATTCGCGGCGATGGCTGCCACCATCACCGGTGGCTTCCTGCTGAGAATGCACGACACCCACACCGGGGATTCGTGGGCGCCCGCCTGGTTCCACTCCGACTCCGGCTGGATCCGGCTCGGTATCGATACCGGCAGCGAGGAAGCGACCGCCCAGGTGCTCACCGAGAACGGGCGGGTGAGCTGTCGACCGGTGTCGCGAACGGCGATCACCGCCGACGTGACCGCGGCACTCCTGACGCGGTTGGGGTACTGAGATGGGCGACATCACGGTCTCCGGCGGTGTCGGCGGTGTCGGCGCCAACCTCGAAGATATGCGGACGCAAGCCGCGAAGCTCCGGCAGCTTGGCGGCCTCCTGGTCGAACAGGGCATCGATTCAGGCCGGGTTCTGCTCGACGGTGACTACCTGGAGTCAGTGATCCTTTCACCGATCACAGCGGCGACGGTCGTCACGAAGGTGGGAGTCGTCACGGGAGGAATCGCTCTTCTCGCGACAGAGACCACCGTCATCGGTGTGTTCCTCGATGGTGCTGTGATCGCCTATGAACTCGTCGACTCCACACTGGCAGCGCTCGCCGAGGGTCTCGCGAACGCCGCGACCTTCACCGCCGGGGTGTTCGCCGTTCCGCTCGTGATCATCACCGCGGCCGGAGCCGTAATCTTCGCCGGGGCGGCAGGCGTTGACGCGTTCCTCGACGAATCAGCCAGTGCCCTCGTCGCGGGGCTTGCGGGTACGGCTGCACTTCTTCGGAAGAACCCCTGGCTTGCGGCTGACCCGTCAGCGCTTCTGCGCGCGCTGGCCCTGCAGAGTGCAGCGAATTTCTCCGGTGACGACGTCGCGGCCGATTTCGCCGACACCATGACCGACGCACTGCAGGACCTCAACGAGCTCGCGGGAGATCAGAGCTGGTTCGTCGATGTGATCGCAAACGGCGCGCCAGGACTACTGATCGGGCTCACGTTCCCTCTCGCGGCCACGATGGGTCCGGCAAGGGCGAATCGCCTGCTGTCGTCGCTCACCGGAGGTCCGTGGCCGCCTCAATCGTACGAGGAAGCCGTTCGCGCCATCCTCGGCGGCGGGCAGAAGTTCGGACAGTTCGACGACGGCACAGTGACCATGTTCGACCCGGGAACCCCGGGCTCGGCCACCGCTCCCACGAGCATCCAGGATCTCATGCACTCGTCCGACGACATCGATACACGGGATGGCGGCGACACCTACGCGCGAATCCGCATTGTGGACGCGGGCGGCGAACCTCCGCACTGGATCGTGCAAATTCCGAGCACCCAGGCCTGGTCGCCAGAAGCCGGGTCTACTCCCAATGATGTGACGAGCGATCTGCACGCGATGGCGGGCAACCCGACGGCGCTCGCCGAAGCCGTGAAGAACGCCATGGCCGAAGCGGGGATCGCCCCGAACGACCCGGTAATGCTCGAAGGATTCAGCCTCGGCGGCATCACGGCGGGAATGATGGCGGCAGACGACTCCCTCGGGTACAACGTGACCCACGTGGTGACCGCGGGGTCTCCGATCGCCCGGTTCCCGATTGATTCCGACATCCAGGTGCTGTCGCTCGAGCATTCCGAAGACCCCGTTGCGCGGCTCGACGGGCGCGGCAACCCCGTTGGCTCAAACTGGACAACCGTACAAACCGATGCGCCACGGCTGAACGGCGAGGACGCTGATCCCGGAATCGCTGCCGCACACAACGCCGCTCGCTACGCTGAGACAGCCGCCGCCGCCGGCGAACAGGGCGATCCCAGCTACGACCACTTCGTCGACTCCGCGTCGCAGTTCCTGAACCCTGACGGCACTGTCACCGATTACGGAGCGCAACGTCCATGACCCCTCGATCTCGTCCGGCCCGCAGCGTCCTCAAGGGCATCACAGCATTGAGCGTTGCTGGCCTGCTCAGCGCATGCTCGTTGGGGGACGGTGGGGCACAGGCATCCGATCCGTCGCGTCCCGGGCGATCCGCCAGTGATGCCACCCAGGCCGTGTCTGAGCTGCCGGGAATCACGTCGGCCGAGATCGCCACATCGACCGACGGTACCCCGAACCAGGTGCTGCTGCTAGCGAGGGTGTCGGCAGAAACCGGTTACCCCGCCAGCCCCTCAGAGCTTTTCGATCACGTGGTCAGGCAGGCCTGGTCTGCGACGGAAAGGAAACCCACAACCACGCTTCGGGTCGAGCTGAGCATCGAGGGGCAGGACCTGGACCTCGAAGCTCTCGCAAAGGACGTCGGGCTTACCGGGTTCATCGACCCGGACAACACGTACGACACGAGCGTGCACATCCAGATCGAGGACGTTGCGTCCGTATACGGTAAGTGGCCTGGGCCTGTTCCGTCGGCGCCGGCCTCCCTCACCGGGTCGGGTGGATGATGCCTCTCGGCTGCCGCAGCGGCGCCGGTCCGCCGGCGACCGACGGGGACAACTCCCCATCGATCAGGCCCTGTCCAGTCCATAGAATTGCATGAATATGTCTGCCCACGTTGAAACCATCACCACTCCGCGCTCGATTGTGACGGTGACCGTCACCGGCCGGAGTGAAACCGGACACGTCCGGGAGCACAACGAAGACAGCCTGATCGCGGAAGCGCCGATCTTCGCCGTCGCCGACGGGATGGGAGGACACACCCGCGGGGACCTTGCGAGCCAGGCGATGGTGCACCAGCTGTCCCACAGCATCCGCCGCGGGGAACCGACATCGCCCGAGGCGGTCTTCACGGCGATCACCGCCGCCAACTCCCTCATCTCATCGTGGGCCGAGAGCTCGGGAATCGCGGGAACCACCGTGGCGGGGCTCGCGCTCGTCTCGCTCTCGAGCCAGGCCGACTGCCACTGGATGGCGTTCAACATCGGCGACTCCCGGGTGTACCTCTGGGATGACCACCAGCTGCGCCAGGTCACCGTCGACCACTCAGCGATCCAGGAACTCATCGACGCGGGAGACATCACGCCGTTCGAGGCACTGACGCACCCGGAGCGTAACGTCGTCACCCGCGCTGTGGGCGTCGAGACGGATGCCGACCCTGATGTCTGGCTGCTCCCGGCATCCGACCACCAGACGTTCCTCATCTGCTCGGACGGACTCACACGTGAGGTGTCCACCGAGCAGATCGAAGCCGTGCTGCGTTCCGGTGTCGACGACCCCGCTGACCGCCTGCTGCAACTTGCCCTCGACGCCGGTGCACACGACAACGTGACAATCCTCATCGTCGACTCGCGGAGCGTCGACACGACGCCACCCCGCCCGGGCTATCATGAAAATCGGTCGCTCGGATTCCTCGAGCAGACCCTGCCGAGGATCTGAGGGTGACATGACAGGGTATCTCTACGCCGACGCGCCCGAGCACGACTGGCTCGCCGTCGCGACGACCGGGCGCGTTCTCGTGGCCCAGGTCGCGCAGGATGCAGAACGGATCGCCGAGGTCGCATCGGCGATCGACCCCGCTGCATCCGTTCAGAACGTCCTGGAAATGCTCACCGCCAAGGGGCTGTCCAACGTCGGACCGTTCGCCCTCGTGTTCTGGGTAGACGGCGCAATGCGCAGCAAGGGTCTCGGCGTTATCGTGCGCGGGGGAGCGACGGTCAGCGTCGTCACCGACGACGGCACGGTGGTTGTCTCCTCACGTGGCGTCACCACATGGACCGAGCAGGTCGTGGAGAACGCCGTCACCTTCACCGTCGAGACCGGTGCCAGCTCGTCCGACGCACCACTGCTCCCGCTGACGCAGGGCGCCGCGTGGGTGTCGTCCATTCGACTCGACAGCGACGCGAGCGAGCTCAGCCGTGAGCAGAAAACGGATGCTGCGACCGCAACGCCGTCACGGACCCCCCAGCACGCAGAGCCGGAACGCCAGCCAGAACGCACACCGGAACCAGGATCACCGTCGCTCGCTGAGAGTACCGAAGAGACGCGCGTTTTCCACACCACCACCGGGGTGAAGCCTGAAGCCGAGACCTCCGTCGCCTCGGCAAGCCAGGACGAACCCGATGGCTACGACTATCTTTTCGGGGCAACCGTCTTCCGCACCGTCGGTTCTGCAGCGGTCGAGCAGCCCGGCGACGAGGACGAGGATGCCGGCGCTCCCGCCGCACCGCCGACTCACCAGCAGCCCGCAGCGACATCGGCTTCCTCGACACCCGCCTCCCCGGCGCCAGCTTCCTCGACGGCTCCCTCAACGACGCTCGGCGACCACGACGGCAACACCATGCTGGCCGCTGACATCCTCGAGGCGCGGAGGCGAACGCAGGCTCAAGGGACACCGCAGGGCACACCAGTCTCACAGGCCTCTCCCCAGCCTTCGCGACCGACACACGCGTACGTCCTCGAACTGCCCGGCGGCGGAAAGCAGCCGCTGACGGCACCCGTGATCCTGGGCCGGGCACCGAGCGTCTCGAACGTGCCGGCATCCGTTCTCCCGCACCTCGTCACCCTCACCGGCGACGACATCTCGCGCAGCCATCTCCGCGTTGCCGTCGAGGGTGGAACCGTCGTGGTGACCGACCTGCACTCGAGCAACGGCACCCACGTCATCGCCCCTGGCAAGCCGCCGCAGTTGCTTCGCGGGGGAGAGCCGACCCCGGTCATCATGGGGACGGTCATCGACCTCGGCAGCGACATCGTGCTGCGCATCTCGGAGGCATAGGGTGGCCCCTCGCCAGGTCGCCACTCCTCCGGAACTGCCCGGCCTCCGATATGTCCGGCCGCTCGGCGCCGGCGGATTCAGCGACGTCTACCTCTACGAGCAGGAACTTCCCAAGCGCCAGGTGGCCGTCAAGGTACTCGCATCCGACGAACTCACCGACGCGCTTCGGGCTGCCTTCATCGCCGAAGCGAACCTCATGGCCCAGCTCTCAGCGCACCCGTACATCGTCACGATCTACCACGCCGCGCTTGCGCCGGACGGACGCCCGTACTTCGTCATGGAGTACTGCTCAGGACCGAGCCTCGCGGAGCAGTACAAGCGGGCACGGTTCAGTGTCGCCGATGCGTTGCGCACCGGAGTTCGACTGTCGAGTGCCGTCGCGACGGCGCACGCCGCCGGCATCCTTCACCGGGACATCAAGCCGGCGAACGTACTGACCAACAACTACGGCTGGCCGGCCCTCACCGACTTCGGCATTTCGAGCGCCGTCGACACCGAACTGCCCGTCAATTCGACGACACGGGCAGCGATGAACGCCGAGCCCGGAGCGACGGCCGCCGGTTCCATCGGCATGTCGATCCCGTGGTCACCGCCAGAGATGTTCGACGACAACCCGCAGCCGGACGTGCGCAGCGACGTGTTCTCGCTCGCCGCGACGCTGTACACCCTGCTCGCCGGCCACACGCCGTTCGAAGTCCCAGGGCGGCCGAACGGCACAGTCGATCTCATCGGCCGGATCGAACGCGGCACCGTCACACCGATGGACCGTGACGACATCCCGCGCTCCCTGACCTCCATCCTCGCGAAGGGGATGTCGGTCCAGGCCGACGACCGTTTCTCGACCGCCGTCGACTTCGCACGGGCGCTGCAGCGCGTCGAGATGGAACTCTCGTACGCGCCGACCGCCATCGATGTTCCCAACCTCACGATTCTCGACCGCCCCGGCGACCGGCCCGAGGACTCCGAAGACAAGACGAGGATCCGCGGCGTCGCCACAGTGCACGCGCAGCCGGTGGCACCTGCCCGCCCGTCGGTATCGCCGCCCGCCCGCCCGCCAGTGTCTTCGCCGGTTCCGACCGGTGCAGATCCCACGGTCATCAGGCGGATGCCGTCGGTCCAGCCCCACGCGCCGGGCGCAGCTGCTCCGGCTGCGGGCGACGCAGCACCCGAGCACACGGTCGTCCGTGAGCGCGTCACGCCAACAGTCGAAGAGGCGCCGGCGCCCGCACCGAAACCACGTCGCCTCCTTCCGATCCTCGCCGGCGCCGGCGCGCTCGTCGTCGTCGCCGGTGGCATTCTCGCGGCCGTGGTGTTCGGCCCCGGCGCTGAGAACCCCAATGCCGCCCCCACCCCGACGGCGACATCCGACATCGTCACGGCGGGGGTTCCCCAGCCGCAACCCGTCTCGGTGTCGCCGGTCGGTGACGGCAGTTCGGTGACCTTCGCCTGGTCGAACCCCGAACCGGAAGACGGTGACACCTTCATCTGGCGCCGGATCGGTGGCGCAGCGGACGAGCAACCCAAAACGGCGAAGGAGCCGACAGTGACCATCGACTCGATCACCCCGGGAAGCCAGGTCTGCATCGAGATCGTCACCAGGCGAAGCTCCGGAAAAGTGTCCGGCGACCCATTGGAGATGTGCACACAGTGAAAGCTCCACGTATCGAGTTCTGCGGCGAGTGGTACGACATCACCCCCGGACAACCGTTCTTCGTCGGGAGGGAGTCCGACCTGATCATCGACGAGAACCCGTTCCTGCACCGCAGGTTCCTGTCGATCAGCGATGAGAACGGACTGTGGTGGCTGGCCAATGTCGGCAACCTGCTCTCCGCGACGGTCACGGACACGACGGGTCAGGTGCAGGCCTGGCTCGCCCCCGGCGCGAGGCTGCCGATCGTCTTCCCCGAGCTGACAGTGATGTTCAGCGCCGGATCGACGACATACGAGTTCACCGTTTACTCCGAGGTCGAGTACTTCGGCACGTCAGCGATGACCGCCATGGCGGCGGGCACAACGACGGTCGGACCGGTGCACCTGACCAGCAGCCAGCGCCTCCTGATCGTCGCGCTGGCCGAAAACGTCTTGCGACAGGACTTCCCCGGCCGCGGTGAGATCCCGGCATCCGTCGACGCCGCCGCCCGACTCGGCTGGACCCAGACGGCATTCAACCGAAAACTCGACAACGTCTGCGACAAGCTCGACCGCATCGGCGTGAGGGGACTCCGCGGTGGTCGGGGCAAGCTCGCCACCGGGCGTCGTGCCCGCCTGGTCGAGTACGCCGTGTCGTCGCGGCTCGTCGACGCGAGTGACCTCGTGCTCCTCGACAGGGAAAAACTCGAACGCGCCGCAGTTCTTGCCGAAGCGAGCGGAACCAGTGCTACCCCAAAACTGGGGGGCGGTGAACCTCTCGAGCCCGACGGGGACAGTCCCCGCGCGCTCACTCGGGCGTAGCTGCCCCGCGTTCATGCGAAAGCATGATCGGAGCGCTCACGCTGCGTGTTAGCGTTGCGTGAGTTTTCTCAGCACGACGATTTCTTCGCGTCGGCGAGGAGCCGCTCGACTGTGTCAAATCTGGGGGGACGAGAGCTTGTTGAAGTGGCTCAAGGGGCGGAAGGTCACGGCCTCCGTCGTCGCACTCTCCGTCCTTGTTGCCGTCCCGGTCACCGTCGCCGTCCTGCACGAGGGATTCCCGGTCACCGACGTCGATCTGAGTGCACGGGATGTCTGGGTGACCAACGGCACCGAGCTCATGGCCGGTCGGCTCAACCGTCAGATTGAAGAGCTCAACGCCTCGGTCGCCACTGTTTCCAACGACATCGACGTGCTCCAGAACGGCGAGAACGTTCTGCTTCACGACCGCTCGGGCTCCACCGTCGAGCGCATTGACTCCGCCTTCACCACCCTCGTCCAGCGCGCGGATATGCCGCCGGGGGCCGAGCTGTCCCTCGGTGACACGAAACTCTCCATCGTCGACCCGAAGTCCGGTGAGCTGTGGGTCACGAACACGGCGGGCGAACTGCGGTTCTCGACCGTCGACACCAAGCCGATCGCCAAGCTCGGCAAGAACGCAAAGTCGGTCGTGTCGAGCGAAGGCACGGTTTTCGCCGTGTCGCCCGAGAAGAAGAAGCTCTACACGTACTCCAAGGGCGGGGGGGAGCCGACGGTCACCGCGCTGCCGAAGCTCGACGACTACCTCCTGACCGCTGCCGGCGAGCAGGCCGTCATCCTCGATCGTGACAAGAACCGAATACTGACGGATGCCGACAGCTCCATTTCGCTTCCCGACAAGGGCGTCAAGCTGCAGCAGGTGAGCGCGACCGGCGGTGAGGTCATCGTCGCGACCGGATCGTCCCTGCTCCGTGTGCGCCTCAACAACGACAAGCCGCAGACCATCAAGGCCGAGATCACCAACCCGGTGAAGAAGGCCAATGAGATCTCCTCGCCGGTCAACCTCAACGGCTGCGCGCACGGCGCGTGGTCTGGCGCGAGCAAGTACGTCGCGGTGTGTGGAGACGCCTCACCCTCCCGTCAGGCGATCGAGCCGCTCGCCGAGGGCGCGACCCTCGAGTTCCGGGTGAACAAGAACGTCGTCGCCCTGAACAATCTGCAGACCGGCGATGTCTGGCTCGTCGACGCCAACATGCGGCTCGTGAAGAACTGGGAAGAGGTCACCCCGCCACAGGAGGACGACGGCGAGGAGGGCGACGAGAAGGCATCCACCCAGTCGTTCGAAGACACTCTCGCCGACCGGACCGAGCAGAACCGCCCACCGATCGCGCGGGATGACGTCCTCGGTGCGCGTCCTGGCAAGAGCACGATCCTCCCCGTACTGGACAACGACACCGACCCCGACGGCGATGTCCTGACCATCGGCGCAAATCTCCAGGGGCTCGCACCGGAGTCAGGGCTCGTCGAGTTCATCGACGGCGGTCGCGCACTTCAGTTCACCCCCAACGCCGAGCAGTCCGCTGGCACGATCTCGTTCCGCTATTCGGTGTCTGACGGCCGCACCGGCGGCGTCGCCGAAGCAACGGTCAGTGTCACCATCATGCCGATGGAGACCAACTCGCCTCCCGTCGAACAGCGCAAGGGGGCGGTAAGCGTCGAGGTCGGGCAGTCCATCTCGTACAACCCGCTCATCGACTGGCGCGACCCGGACGGCGACGACATCTTCCTCCAGTCAGCGGTGTCCAACAACGGTGATCTCGTTCGGTTCTCGCACGAGGGCTTCGTCACCGTCACCCACACCTCAGCGCAGGAGGGCCCGCGAGACATCGTCTACGTCGTCTCTGACGGCTATGAGACGGCATCCGGAACCTTCACCGTCGACGTGAAACCGGCGGGCACCCTCGGGCCGATCGGCACGCCCGACCACGTGCAGACCTTCGTCGGCGAACCGGTCGAGGCGTACCCGCTCGACAACGACCTCTCGACGAACGGCTCCCAGCTCGCTCTCCTCGGTGCTGAGGCACAGAGCGGCGGGTTGACCGTCACCGTCAAGCCCGACTCCAACTCGATGCAACTCGCGGCGGGCAACGCCGGTGTCTACTACGTTCAGTACACGCTCGGTGCCGGCGCTGCGACGAGCATCGGTATGCTCCGCGTCGATGTCCGGGACGCACCCACCGAGGTGCAGAAGCCGATCGCGGTACACGACACGGGCTACCTTCGCCCCAACGAGCCCACGTCCCTCAACGTGCTGACCAACGACGTATCGCCGAGCGGCAATGTTCTCGCCATCCGTTCACTCGATATTCCCGACGAGTCGCGGGTGCTCTCCATCGAGGTGCTCAACTCCTCGGTGATCCGGGTGACCTCGTCGAGCGCCGTCACCGACCAGCTGCAGTTCAGCTACACGTTGTCCGACGGGACTCACGAGGCATCAACGACGGTGTCGGTCGTGCCCGTCCCGCCCCTGACGAAACACCAGGCGCCGATCGCCGCCGATGACACGGTCACGGTCCGCGCCGGTGACATCGCGAGCGTTCCCGTGCTCGACAACGACGTTCACCCCGACAACGCGGTGATGACGCTCGCTCCCGACCTCGTCGAGCCCGCAACGGCCGGCCTCGCCTTTGTCGCCGACGGCAACGTGCGCTACCAGGCCCCGCGCGAGCCCGGTGTGTACTCGGCGGTGTACACGGTGACGGATGCCTTCAAGCAGCACGCGGTCGCGAGGGTCACCTTCAATGTCGTCGCTGAGAACAAGGACGACAATGACTCACCAGCGCCCAAGACACTGACCGCCCGGGTCTTTGCCGACTCGTCCGTCGAGGTCAACGTCCCGCTGGATGGACTCGACCCGAATGGTGACTCGCTCGTCTTCGACGGGCTGGCCAGTTCGCCAGCGCTCGGAAGTGTGACCGACTCCACCAGCACGACGTTCGTCTACACCGCAGCGCCAGGCTCGAGCGGCACCGACGTCTTCTCCTATACGCTCAAGGACACCTACGGGGCGACCGCGATCGGGACGGTGCGCATCGGCGTCATCCAGCGGCCTGTGCAGGACTCTCCGCCCATCGCCGTCGACGACACCATCGAGGTGCAGCCGGGCCGGGTCGCGACCGTTCCGGTGCTCGCCAATGACTCGGACCCCAACGGGTACGAGATCGAAGTGGTCAAGAAGCTCAAAGAGGTCCCCGAGGGCGTGACCGCGACCGTGTCGAAGAAGCAGTTCGTCGAGATCGAGGCACCGGAGGAGGAGACGACGCTCTCCATCCGTTACGAGATCACCAACAACAACGGAGGGTTCGATACGGCGTTCGTTCAGGTGCGGGTGACGAAGGATGCCACGATCGAACCGCCGACGCTCATCGACCACATCGTTGAGGCGGCCGACGTCGTCGGTCAGAAGACCGTCGATATCGATGTGCTGAAGAACGCCAACAACTCCGGCGGTCGCACCGAAGACCTCGAGGTGTCACTCGAGGGACCGAACGCTGCAAACGCGGAGAACCTCGGCGACGGGATGGTTCGCGTCACCCTTGTCGACAACCGGATGGCGATCACCTACCGCCTGACGAACACCGTCGACGCCCTCAGCTCCGCCGCGTTCATCGTTGTGCCTCCGTTCTCCGACGGCCTGCCGCCACGGATGAAGGATCTCCCGACCCAGTACGTCGACAAGAACGCGACCCGCACCTGGAAGCTCAGCGACATCGCTGAGTCGCCCACCGGCAAGAAGATCCGCATCACGGGAGCGAAAGCGGTCTCGAGCGCGAAGAGCAACGGCGCCCCGAACTTCGTTGACGACCAGACCCTGACCTTCACCCCGGCGCTCGACTACCGCGGGCCCGCGAACATCACATTCGAGGCCACGGACGGCTCGTCGACCGGCGTCGCGACGCTGGTTCTCCCCATCGTCGTTGGCGACCCCGAGATGAAGGACGAGCCGCCCACATTCACCCCGCCAGACATGACGATCGAAGCCAACGGCGAACCGGAGACCTTCGATCTCCGCGCGGCGAGCTTCCACCAGAATCCTGAGGTTCTCGCTGCCCTGACGTACTCAGGCCTCGGGGGCGCTGCTGGCGGAATCCAGGCGTCACTGAGCGGTTCCACCGTCACCGTGTCCGCACCGTTCGGCACGCCCACTGGAACGGCCACCACCCTGACGTTCCAGGTGAAATACCGCGAGTTCGTCATCGATGGCTCGATGAACGTCCGGGTCGTGGCCTCGAGTCGACCAATGCCGTCCACGGTCGACGACTCCGAACCGAACGGACGCAGCAGCAAGGCTGTCACCCTCAACGTCCTGGCCAACGACTACAACCCGTTCCCGGACCAGGCGCTCACCATCACGTCGACGCAGCTCAACTCAGGCAACGCGACAGTGACCATCTCTGGCTCCAACCTGATCATCACGCCCGGTCCGGAGAAGAGCCAGCAGATCAGCGTGATCTACACGATCCAGGATGCGACGAAGGATGCCTCGAGACAGGCCCAGGGGCGCGCAGACGTCATAGTCACGAGCGCGCCGGACGCGCCAGCCGCGCCGACGCTCGCGGCGAGCCCCAGGAAAATCACCGTGACGATTGAGCCATCGCCCTCGAACAACGGTGCGGAGATCACGTCGTACACGGTCACGCGCACCGGCGGCGGCGGCTCCGTTGTCCAGAGGGGAAAGGCCGGCGCTCGGCTCAGCTTCGCGGGTGAGAACGGGACGCCATACGAATTCAGCGTGCGCGCGACCAATAAGGTCGGGGAGAGTGCGGCATCACCGACGCGATCGGCGACCTCGTACGGCACACCGACGGCTCCGACCAATGTGACGATCAGCAATCCGAGCGGCGAGCCAGCGACGACCTCCCTGAGGGCGAACTGGGGTGTGCCGGACGATGACGGCGGCAGTATCACGGGCTACAACTGGAGATTCTCAAACGGGGCGGCCGGTTCGACCACGTCGAGGTCCGCGTCAATCACTGGCGTCGGTGCGGGTGACTACTCGGTAGAAGTTCAGGCCTGCGGTCAGTTCGAGTGTGGCCCATGGGCGGAGTCGGGTGCTGTTCTCGTTTCCGATCCGCCACCACCGCCCCCGCCACCACCACCAGCGGAGCCGGAGGACAAGCGCACCCTCTCGCTCAAGAAGGGTCCGTCCGCGGGCGGTGGCAAGTTCTTCTATCACATCACCATGAGGAACTGGGCACCGAATACCACGTACAGCTGGAGCTGTTACGCGGGCGGCAGCTATTTCCGGACTTACGAGTTGACCACGAACGGTAACGGTGGCTTCGACGAGGCGCCGCAGTTGTGTTACTCGGGCTTCGAGGACACCAAGGTCAAGGTCGGGGACAAAGAATCGGGCTACGTGGACTTCCGTCCGTGAGCACAGACAGGAAAGCAGAAACAGTGAGTGTCACTTCAGAACAGGCCGTATGGTTCCAGGGCGCCTTTGACTCCCTCGTCGACAACGTGGGGCAGGCGATTCTCGGCAAGGAGGAGACGATCAAGCTGGTCATCGCCTCGATGCTGAGCGGTGGACACGTGCTGCTCGAGGACTTCCCCGGCACGGGAAAGACTGTGCTCGCGAAGGCGTTGGCGAACACCCTCGAGGGCACGAACTCTCGTATCCAGTTCACCCCTGACCTGCTCCCGTCGGACGTCACCGGCGTCACCATCTACAACCAGGCATCCAACAAGTTCGAGTTCCACAAGGGCCCGATCTTCGCCTCGGTCGTCCTCGCCGACGAGATCAACCGCGCGTCCCCGAAGACCCAGTCGGCACTGCTCGAGGTCATGGAGGAGGGCGTTGTCACCGTCGACGGTGAGAGCTACCCCGTCGGCAAGCCCTTCATGGTGATCGCTACCCAGAACCCGGTGGAGCAGGCAGGAACCTACAAGCTGCCCGAGGCACAGCTCGACCGGTTCCTCGTTAAAACCTCGCTCGGCTACCCGGACCGTGACACCGCGGTGAACCTCCTGCTCGACTCTGCCAACCGATCGCGCTCATCGTCGATAGCCCCGATCATCGGTGCGCCGTCACTGATCGCGATGGCGCAGCTGGCATCCGAAGTGCATGTCGACCGTTCGGTGATGGAATATGTCACAGACATCGTCCACGCGACGCGGTCGCACAAGGACGTGGCACTCGGCTCAAGCATGCGCGGAGGACTCGCGCTCGCCCGCATGATCAAGACCTGGGCGCTCGCGCACGGTCGCATGTACGCAACACCAGACGACGTTCACACGCTCGCGGTGCCTGTGCTCGCGCACCGCCTCATCGTCGATGCCGAGAGCGAGTTCGCCGGCGTGAAGGCCGAGGACATCGTCTCCGGCATCCTCGTCGACCTGCCTGTTCCCGCCTACCGCGCAGCGTAGGCGCACTTCTCCCCATGACGACGAGCCTCGACGCACCTCCGGTCGCACCGGCACACGCACCGGCACCTGACGTGGCCGGTGTCGAGGCGACCCCGGAATTCGTGCTGCCTCCGCAGAAGAAGAAACGGCTCAGCGCCCTCGCACCGGTCGCGGCATCCTTCCGAGCGGGCGCCGGCGCCGTTGGGCGTTCGATCGTGCGACTCGGGCGCGCGAGCTGGCGGCTGATCGCACCGTACCTCGCGGTGATCTCGGGCCTCGGCGCGCTCGTGCTCGTCTCTGGTGTCGCTGCACTCGTCGCGGGAATCCTGCTCGGCTGGCCGGAGCTGACGTTCATCGGACTCACCCTTCTGGTCGCCGTTGTCGTCGCCCTGTTCTTCCTCATTGGGCAATCCAGCTACTCCATTGACATCGAACTGAACCCGCGCCGCGTGACCGTTGGTGACCGTGCCATCGGCCGTGTGCTCGTGACCAACGTTGGCAAACGTCCGTCGACCGCGACGACGCTCGAAGTGCCGGTGGGGGAGGGACTCGCCGAATTCGCCATCGGCGGTCTCCAGCCCGGCGAGGACACCGAGGAACTCTTCGCGGTGCCGACGAACCGCCGCGCCGTGATTCTCGCCGGTCCCGCGATCTCGGTGCGCGGCGACCAACTCGGACTTTTCCGCCGGGCGGTTCGGTGGACCGAGCAGATCGAGCTGTTCGTGCACCCGGTCACGACCCGGCTGCACCCGACGGCCGCCGGACTGGTCCGTGACCTCGAAGGTCAGGTCACCAGGAAGATCACCAACAACGACATCTCGTTCCACGCCCTGCGCGCGTACGTCACCGGTGACGACGTCCGCTACGTGCACTGGCGCACGTCTGCGCGCACCGGGCAACTCATGGTGCGGCAATTCGAAGAATCGCGGCGCAGCCAGCTGACCATCATCACGTCGAGTGACACGCGCTATTACGCGAGCGACGACGAGTTCGAACTCGCGGTGTCGGTGACGGCATCCATTGGCTCACAGGTGATCCGCGACGGCACGCAGATCAGCGTTGTGACGGAAGACCGGATTCTGAAGACGCACTCCGTGACGTCGCTGCTCGACGACACGTGCCGGATCGAGTCGATCGCCGGTTCGACGGCATCCGCGAGGGACTTCGCCAGGGAAGCGACCAAGCGGCTCCCACCACCGAGCGTCGTCGTCATCGTCGCCGGGTCGCTCATGGACGCGACTGACTATCGTGCGATCCAGCGACTGTTCGGCGGCGAGACCAACGTTCTGGCGCTTCGGATTGAAACCGGCGCACGGGCAAGGATCCAGGATGTCGCGGGCCTCGCGATCGTTACCATCGGCGCGCTCTCCGACCTGCCCCGAGTGATGGCGAGGGCAGTATGAGCGAGCCCATCGACGACAGGACGTCCCGGCCGGTGACGCCGCCGCCTGCTCCTGCCGGAGACACGGGTGGCAGGCCCGCCAAGGCGCCCAAGGCGTCCAAGCCAGGCAAAACGCCCAAGCCAGGCAAAACGCCCAAGGCTGGCAAGGCCGCGACAGCTCCCCGCGAACCCAGGGCACCTCGTGCCCCCCGTCCACCGCTTCCCCGGGGAACCGTGACGAATGCGACGTGGCGCGACCTGGCCGTCGTCACCGTGCTGTCACTGATCGGCATCTGGGGATTCGCCCCGGCGTTCGGTGAACCCGGTTATCTCCTCGCCGGCTTCGGCGGTGTGCTGGTCGGAACGGGCGCCGGCTACCTCGCCCACCGATTCCGGCTCAACGCCTTCGTCACGGCACTCGCCGCCATCGTCGCCTACTTCGTCCTCGGCAGTGCCCTCGCGATGCCGGGATACGCGTTGTTCGGCGTGATCCCCACCCTCACAACGCTCCGCGGGCTCGCGCTCGGCGCCGTCTTCGGCTGGGCTGACATCGTCACCCTCGCCGCACCCGTCGGCGCACCCGACTACATCACAGTTCTGCCCTATGTCGCGGGCTGGCTCGTCGGACTGGTGTCCGCCGTGCTCGTGCTGCGGTGGATGCCGCGGCACGACCGCAGTCCCGGCAGGCTCGCCGTCCTCCTGATCGGCCCGATCGTGCTGTACGTCATGGGCACGCTCATCGGCACCCAGACGCCGTTCCTCGCGAACGTTCGCGGCATCGCGTTCGCCGTGATCGCCCTCGTCTGGCTCGGCTGGCGAAAGGGCGCAGCAAACAACGCAAGCCTCTCCGAACGCAAGGGACTGAACAAGAACAAGCTCATTGGCACGGCGATCATCGTCGTCGCAGCGACACTCGTCACCGGCCTCGCCGGATCGGCGCTCGTTCCCGCTCCCGAAGCGCGGTTCGTGCTGCGCGAGAAGGTCGTGCCGCCGTTCGACCCGCAGGATTACCCGAGCCCGCTGGCCGGATTCCGCAAGTACACGAAGGACCTCGGCGAGTCCGAGCTGCTCAAGGTCGCGGGGCTCACTGCCGCGGACAAGGTCCGTCTCGCCGTCATGGACACCTACGACGGCAGGCTCTGGGACGTGGCCGGTCCCGAAGCCCAGACCGGCGGCTCCGGCTCGTTCAGTCTGGTCGGCGAGAGCATGCCCGAGGCGCCCCTGCTCGTCTCGGAGTCCTCGCGAACGGTCACGGTGTCGGTCGAGGCCTACTCCGGAGTCTGGCTGCCGATGGTGGGATACCCCACCCGGCTGACGCTCCCGACCGAGCCTGAAGACAAGACACAGGATCTCCGCTACAACGCCTCCACCGCCACGACGGTGCTGACCTCGGGGGTCGACAAGGGCTACAGCTACAGCTTCGACGCCGACATTCAGGATGCCTACTCAGACGAGGCGCTGGAAAACGTGCCGACCGCGAACGTCACACTGCCGGCGGTCGACCGCGTCCCCGACGTCGTTGCAGCGAAGGCGGCGGAGTACGTCGGAACGGCGACGGGCCCGATCGGCCAGCTGCGCGAGGTTGAGCGCCAGCTCAAGGTCAACGGGTTCCTCAGCCACGGCCTGGCATCCGACGCCGTCCCCTCCCGCGCTGGGCACGGTGCTGACCGCATCGAGGAGCTGTTCACCCGCAACCAGATGATCGGCGACGAGGAACAGTTCGCGGCGGCATTCGCGCTCATGGCGCGGTCGCTCGGCTATCCCGCGCGCGTGGTGATGGGCTTCGCGCCCGAGAACGTCGAGGATGGTGCCGAGGTCACGATCACCGGTGAAGACATCACGGCGTGGGTTGAGGTGCCGTTCGAGGGCGTTGGCTGGATCTCATTCCAGCCGACACCGGACGAGAAGGAAATCCCACAGGACCAGAACCCCAAGCCCAAGACCGAACCGCAGCCGCAGGTGCGGCAACCGCCCCGGGCCGAGAAGCAGGCCGAGGACCTCCTCACCAACGTCGACATCAACGACAGCGACGACGAGAAGAAGGACGATGACGCGTTCGAGCTTCCCGGCTGGCTCGTCGCCATCCTGTGGATCGTCGGCATCCCGCTCGTGCTCTACCTGGTTCCCCTCCTTCTGATCGCCCTGATCAAATCGAAGCGCAGGAAGAGGCGGCGTGAGGCCGCGACAGCCGACGCGCGTGCTGCGGGCGCGTGGGACGAAGCACTCGACAGCTTCACTGAACTTGGCTTCAGCGTTCCGGCCGTGGGGACCCGCGGCATGCTTGCCAGGGACCTGACCGCACAGGTCGCTTCTGCGACCACGACCCAGGGCGACGCTACGGATGTCGCGGCGAGCCAGGGTGAGGATGCTGGCAGCGTTCTGACCCGTCTCGCGGACGGCGCCGACGAGGCCGTCTTCGCGGGAGTTGACGCGACCGACGAGCATGTGGACGAACTGTGGCAGGCGTCTGGCCAGTCGTCGCTCGCCGCCGCTGCCGCTGTAGGCTGGTGGCGCCGTCAACTCAGCAGGTTCCGCGTGAGTTCGAGGAAAACGGGCTCAGTGCGACCGGCGGCAGTTCAGGGCAGGCCGGGCAGACGCGCGAAGGGGGAGAACCAGAAATGACGAACGGTTCGGAACTCCCCGACCGGTGGAACGGCAATCCCATTCCGCCGAGGCCTCCTCTTCCGCCGATCGACGCCCCTCCCGTGTCCGAAGCCGGTATCCCTGTCGCGCCTCAGGCGCCTCCCGCGCCCGGGGTGCCCGCGCCCGGGGTGCCCGTGCCAGTGGTGCCGACAGTGCCAGCGCCCGACGCCAGGAACGTCGCCCCCGGTGCGAGCGCTGGGGCAGAACCTGAGCCGGCCAAGTTCAAGATCGGCATGCCCCCCGGCATGAACTTCGACCCTGACACAGTGCCGTCCTCCGACTTCCCGGCCGTCGTTCCCGTCGCCAAGCCGGAGTTCCCTCCAGCACCGACCCCGCAGGCTGCCGCTTCCGGACCCAACCACGACGAAGAACCTGGAACTTCCCCGAGTCTGGTGCTCCCCGACGGTACAGTCCTTCCGCTCGCCGGTGGCCTCGTCGTTGGCCGTGATCCGCTGCACCAGGCTGGGTACCCGGCAAGCGTCCTCGCCCGGCTCCACGACGTCGAGCGAAGCGTGTCGAAGACGCACGCGGCGCTCGGGCTCTCAGCGGACGGTGCCTGGGTCGTCGACCTGAACTCAACAAACGGGACATTCCTCGTCGCGGCGGACGGCAGCCTCACTCCGTGCATTCCGGAGGTTCCCACTCCACTGGCGCCCGGCGTCGACATCAGGTTCGGCGAGTACCGGGTCCGGGTGAGACTGGGCTGACCGGTGATGTCAGTTCCAGAGCCACCCGAAGACAGCAGACCGACGCCGTATTCGTACGTATTGTCCGTCTTCGCAACGTTCACGTACTTCGCGCTCGTCGTCTGCGCTTTCGGATTCATCAGCCTGCTGACTGACACCGAGGTCGTCGCCAGGCCCGACGCCGGACCCCTGGTCGGGCCTGCGGCGACCGCGGCGGCCGTCGCTGTTGTCCTCGTCGCCCTTCTCGGTGCTGCCCGGCAGTACGAGGCCGCTGTGCGGCGCTCGGCCGAAGCGTCACTCGGTGACCCTGTGCGGGTTCCGCTGGGGCGCGCCGTCTCGACCGGGATCTTTGCCTGGGCGGCATACGTGCTCGTTGGCTCGATACTCTACGCGGCAGCGGCCGATCAGCTGTTCGCCGGGATGCTGTTTGCTGCGGATGCGATCCTGCGGCTTTACGGAGTGGCGGTCGGCGTCCTCGCGGCTGTCGTCTACGTCGCCTTTGCCCTCATCCTGGCTGCCGGTGGTGCTCATCCGGCGCGCCCCCTGTGGCCGTGGGAGAAGTAGGGCGGTAACCTCTGAATCATGGATCGGTCGCTCGACACGAGGGTGAGTCAGGCGGTCGACGCGTGGCTCGAGTGGCTGCCACGATGGCGACCGTCGACCCACCGCGGGCGGACACGACTGTGCCGTCGCTGCTTCGGCTCTCCGGTCATGGCGGCCGTCGGGCTCGACCGTGACGTGCCGCACACCGTCCAGCACGGCCTGTCGACCAGGATCAAGGCCATCGTCGACGAGGTCGTCGATGAGTACACGGAGCGTAATCTCCCGCTCCTCCAGCGGGAACTGAAGGCCGCTGAAGAGAGCAAGGCGCGGTCGTACCGGCCGGACCGCGGACTCGAGCCGGAGTACGACGGCCTTCCCGTCGACCCCGACCCGGTACCGGGGGAGCCATACCTATTCACCCTCGCTGGTCTCGCCGGGCAGGAAGTGCCGGAACCTGAAGCGCTCCCCGCGCCCCTGTCTGAGGAAGAGAAGGCTGCGCTTCGCACAGAAATCCGGCTCGCAGACGAGTGTGCGATCCACGCCGGCAAGCTCGTCTGTCTGGCGATCGAGCCCCATCGCGAGCGGATTCTGGCGGCTGTCGCGCTCTATGTCGAGCCCCAGATCGAGGCTCTCCTCGCCGACCTGACGCTCGAGTTGGACTCGCCGCCCTCCTGGTGACACGGCCGGACGCGCGCCGTTGCGGTTCTCTCAACGCTCCCGTGGCATCCGCCCCGCGAACTCTGTGCGTGACCCCCCTGAAGATGGGGACTTGTGCCCAACGTACCGAGCACGCCCCGTCGATAGGCTTGCGCTGCAGTCGCACGCCATCAATCGGGGAGACATGACAAACGACAACACAGGACAGCAGAATCCGTGGGGCCAGCCCGCTGAGCCGAACCCGTGGGGACAGCCGCAGGCTCCGCAGCCCGGTCAGCAGCCAGCCCAGCCCCAGGGGGAGCAGCCGACCGAGCCGCACGCAGGACAGCAGTCGCCGTACCCGCCGCACGCAGGGCAGCAGCAGCCTTACCCGGCCCAGCAGCCCCCGCAGCAGTTCTCGCAGCAGTTCTCGACCCCGGCCGCTCCCGCACTGCCGGTGCAGCAGCCAGCTCCGCAGCCTGCCTCTCCGCAGCAGCCAGCTCCGCAGCCAGCCTCTCCGCAGTTTGGCCAGCAGGGCCAGCCCACGCCGCGCATCGATGACCGAGGCCCGGCGGCCTACCCTCAGCAGGCACCGATCACTGGTGGCCCGATCGGTCAGCCAGCCGGCGGAGCGGGGTACCCCCCACAGCCCCCGACCGCTGCATACCCCGCCGGCGCCCCGTCAAATCCAGCGGTTCCGAGGAAAAAGAAGAGCCTCGTGCCGTGGATCGCGGGAGGCACGGCTGTCGTCCTCCTCGGGGTCGGCGGCATCGTGGCATTCAATGTCGGGGCATCGGCCCACGCACCCGAACTCGAGGTAAAGGCCTACCTCGACGCGCTCAAGAAGGGGGACGTGGCTGGTGCGTTCGAGGTGTCAGACACCAAGGTCGAGAAGACCGATCTTCTGCTCACCAAGAAGGCGTACGCCGAAGCCGACGACCGCATCACCAGGTACACGCTTGGCGAGGTCGCTGTCGAGGGCGACACCGCCACTGTGACGGCGAGCATCACCCAGGCGGGTGAGAAATACGACCAGGAATTCACGCTGGTCAAGCAGGGCAAGGACGCCGTTTTCTTCGACAACTGGCAGCTCGAGTCCCCGCCGCTCTCGAGCATCGCGGTCGGTATCAACGCACCGGACGACGCGGTCGTCGAGGTCGCAGGGGTCGACGTCTCCGAACTGAAAAAGGACGACGGTGTCTACACCCTTCGCGCACTCCCCGGCACGTACCCGGTCGCTCTGGGCGGAGACAACGCCTGGTACAGCGCTGAGGACCTGCAGGCATCCGTCGTCGGGTTCGGCGTTGAAGCAGACGCCGCCGAGGCGCCGACGCTCGAGATCGCGCTGACCGAAGAGGGGACGACAGCAGCCACGGACGCTGTCAACGCGTGGCTTGACGCATGCGTCGCCTCGAAGGAGCTTGCCCCGGCCGGCTGCCCGTTCTGGGCGACGAATTCGGAGGGATACGAACTCTCGAACTTCACGTGGACGGTGACCAGGCCAGCGTTCTCCATTGGAGAATTCGCCGATGGCACCTGGCCTGTCTCCACCGACACCGACGGCAGTGCCCAGGCCGGCGCTGACGCGAGGGACCCGTTGTCCGGAGCAACCGGGCGGATCGCAACCGAGACCTTCCCCTTCGACGTCGACGGCTACGTCGAGGCGTTCGGCGAGGACGGACCCACATTCGTCTACGTGCCCTAGATCTGCCTGCCTGAGTGCATCCCGCGCAGCCCGCTGCGCCCCCGAACCGGCCACGACCACAGTTGCCGAACTGTGGCCGTGGCCGGTTCGTGCGTGGCGCGCCGCCGGCGCGCTCGAGGCCCCGGTGGGGGAGGCCGTTCGCTTGACCGGGGAGCTACCCCCGGGTAGTATTTAGGGGTGTGCGCTTTGTCGCGCTCTTAACTCGAGCCCGAAACGGTCCGCTTGAGGTCAGGCAACTCTCACACACTGGGTCGGATTGCCATAAGCGCCGGCTCCCACGGCATACCCACCACACCAAAAGCAGCGCTCCTCTGCGCTGCCGGTGGGTCCATTGAACTCGCCTCGCGCGAATGCTAGCAACATTGCCGCTGTCACCGTGCAGCACAAACAAGGAGAAGTAGTGCCAACTATTCAGCAGTTGGTCCGTAAGGGTCGCACGCCGAAGGTCACCAAGACCAAGGCTCCCGCTCTTAAGGCCAACCCCCAGCAGCGTGGCGTTTGCACCCGTGTGTACACCACAACCCCGAAGAAGCCGAACTCGGCGATGCGCAAGGTCGCTCGTGTGAAGCTCTCCAACGGCACCGAGGTCACCGCCTACATCCCAGGTGAAGGCCACAACCTCCAGGAGCACTCGATGGTCCTGGTTCGTGGTGGACGTGTGAAGGACCTTCCTGGTGTCCGTTACAAGATCATCCGTGGCGCACTTGACACGCAGGCCGTGAAGAACCGCAAGCAGGCTCGCAGCCGCTACGGCGCAAAGATGGAGAAGAAGTAATGCCTCGTAAGGGACCAGCACCAAAGCGCCCCGTCGTCGCAGACCCCGTCTACGGCGCACCGATCGTCAGCCAGCTCGTCAACAAGATTCTTGTTGACGGCAAGAAGGGCCTCGCAGAGCGCATTGTTTACACCGCGCTCGAAGGCGTTTCGGCAAAGAACGGCCAGGACGCCGTCGTCACACTGAAGAAGGCGCTCGACAACGTTCGTCCGACCCTCGAGGTCCGGTCACGCCGTGTCGGTGGATCGACCTACCAGGTGCCGATCGAAGTCAAGCCGCACCGCGCAAACACCCTCGCTCTCCGCTGGCTCACCAGCTACGCAAAGGGTCGTCGCGAAAAGACAATGACAGAGCGTCTCATGAACGAGATTCTCGACGCATCAAACGGCCTCGGTGCCGCGGTCAAGCGCCGCGAAGACACGCACAAGATGGCCGAGTCGAACAAGGCATTCGCTCACTACCGCTGGTAGTAGCGGCAGGATGCCCCGGCACCTGTGCTGGGGCATCCGCCCGCCTGTTCACCCTCATCTCACCAAACTTCCTGGAGGAACCCAGTGGCACTTGACGTGCTCACCGACCTGAACAAGGTCCGCAACATTGGCATCATGGCCCACATTGATGCTGGTAAAACCACAACTACTGAGCGCATCCTGTTCTACACGGGCGTCAACCACAAGATCGGTGAGACGCACGACGGTGCATCCACGATGGACTGGATGGAGCAGGAGCAGGAGCGTGGCATCACGATCACCTCTGCAGCTACCACCTGTTTCTGGGGTGACAACCAGATCAACATCATCGACACCCCCGGCCACGTCGACTTCACGGTCGAGGTGGAGCGTTCGCTCCGCGTCCTCGACGGTGCTGTCGCGGTGTTCGACGGCAAGGAGGGCGTTGAGCCCCAGTCCGAGACCGTCTGGCGCCAGGCCGACAAGTACGACGTTCCGCGCATTTGCTTCGTCAACAAGATGGACAAGCTCGGTGCAGACTTCTACTTCACGGTGGACACCATCATCAAGCGCCTCGGCGCAAAGCCCCTCGTGATCCAGCTGCCCATCGGCGCTGAGAGCGACTTCGAGGGCGTCGTCGACCTCGTTGAAATGCGCGCGCTCACGTGGCGTGGCGACAGCAAGGGTGACGTCGAGATGGGCGCCAAGTACGCCATCGAAGAGATCCCCGCTGACCTCGTTGAGAAGGCTGCTGAGTACCGCAAGCTCCTCCTCGAGACCGTTGCCGAGACCGATGACGCGCTGCTCGAGAAGTACTTCGGTGGCGAAGAGCTGACCGTTGCCGAGATCAAGGGCGCGATCCGCAAGCTCACCGTCAACAGCGAGATCTACCCGGTCCTCTGTGGCTCGGCGTTCAAGAACCGCGGCGTCCAGCCGATGCTCGACGCTGTCATCGACTACCTGCCGAACCCGCTCGACGTGCCGGCAACCGAGGCTCGCGACCCGCGCGACGAAGAGAAGATCATCCTTCGCCACCCGGACGCTGCTGAGCCGTTCGCTGCTCTCGCCTTCAAGGTTGCTGTTCACCCGTTCTTCGGTCGCCTCACGTACATTCGCGTGTACTCGGGTCGCCTGGACTCCGGTGCCCAGGTCATCAACTCGACCAAGGGCAAGAAGGAGCGCATCGGCAAGATCTTCCAGATGCACGCCAACAAGGAAAACCCCGTGGACTTCGTGACCGCAGGTCACATCTACGCGGTTATCGGCCTCAAGGACACCACAACCGGTGACACCCTGTGCGACCCGAACAACCAGGTCGTGCTCGAGTCGATGACCTTCCCTGAGCCCGTCATCTCGGTCGCAATCGAGCCGAAGACGAAGCAGGACCAGGAGAAGCTGGGAACAGCTATCCAGAAGCTTGCCGAGGAAGACCCGACGTTCCGCGTTGAGCAGAACCAGGAGACCGGCCAGACCGTTATTCACGGAATGGGCGAGCTTCACCTCGACATCCTTGTTGACCGCATGAAGCGTGAATTCAAGGTTGAGGCAAACGTGGGCAAGCCCCAGGTCGCCTACCGCGAGACGATCCGCCGCGCGGTTCCGAAGCACGACTACACGCACAAGAAGCAGACCGGTGGCTCCGGCCAGTTCGCGAAGATCCAGTTCGGCCTCGAGCCGCTCGAGATCACCGCTGACCAGACCTACGAGTTCGACAACAAGGTCACCGGTGGACGTATCCCTCGCGAATACATCCCTTCCATCGATGCTGGTTTCCAGGATGCGCTTCAGGTCGGTATCCTTGCCGGGTACCCGCTCGTCGGCGTCAAGGCAATCCTGCTTGACGGCGCGGCTCACGATGTTGACTCGTCAGAAATGGCGTTCAAGATCGCGGGTTCCATGGGCTTCAAGGAAGCCGCACGCAAGGCTGACCCGGTTCTTCTTGAGCCGCTCATGGCCGTCGAGGTGCGCACTCCCGAGGAGTACATGGGCGACGTCATCGGTGACATCAACTCACGCCGCGGCCAGATCCAGGCAATGGAAGACGCAGCAGGCGTAAAGGTCATCACCGCCAAAGTCCCGCTCTCTGAAATGTTCGGCTACATCGGTGACCTGAGGAGCAAAACCTCCGGTCGTGCCGTGTACTCGATGGCATTCGAGAGCTACGCGGAGGTCCCGAAGGCTGTCGCCGAGGAGATCATCCAGAAGAGCAAGGGCGAGTAATCGCCCTGCGGCTGGGGAGGCATATCCCCAGCCGCGACCTAGTAACATAAAAAACACAAACCCCCGTAGTAAACCGGTTGCAATCCAGTGCCCGGCGTCGCTACATCAGTCCTGAGGAGGACCATAGTGGCTAAGGCCAAGTTCGAGCGGACCAAGCCGCACGTAAACATCGGTACGATCGGTCACGTCGACCACGGCAAGACCACGCTTACCGCTGCCATCTCCAAGGTGCTTGCTGACAAGTTCCCTTCGGCAACGAACGTTCAGCGCGACTTCGCGTCGATCGACTCCGCTCCCGAAGAGCGCCAGCGCGGTATCACGATCAACATTTCGCACGTCGAGTACGAGACGCCCAACCGTCACTACGCTCACGTTGATGCACCCGGCCACGCCGACTACATCAAGAACATGATCACCGGTGCTGCCCAGATGGACGGCGCAATCCTCGTGGTTGCAGCAACCGACGGCCCGATGGCCCAGACGCGTGAGCACGTTCTGCTCGCGAAGCAGGTCGGCGTTCCGTACCTCATGGTCGCACTGAACAAGTCCGACATGGTTGACGACGAAGAAATCCTTGAGCTCGTCGAGCTCGAGGTCCGCGAGCTTCTCTCGAGCCAGGGCTTCCCCGGCGACGACGCTCCCGTTATCCGCGTTTCGGGCCTCAAGGCTCTCGAGGGTGACGAGAAGTGGGTCAACTCGGTTCTCGAGCTCATGGAAGCTGCTGACTCGCACATTCCTGACCCGGTGCGCGACAAGGACAAGCCGTTCCTGATGCCGATCGAGGACGTCTTCACGATCACCGGTCGTGGAACCGTTGTCACGGGCCGCGCCGAGCGTGGAACCCTTGCCCTGAACTCCGAGGTCGAAATCGTTGGCATCCGCCCGACGCAGAAGACCATCGTCACGGGTATCGAAATGTTCCACAAGCAGCTCGACGAGGCATGGGCCGGCGAGAACTGTGGTCTTCTTCTTCGTGGCACCAAGCGCGAAGACGTTGAGCGTGGACAGGTTGTTGTGAAGCCGGGTTCGGTTACCCCTCACACCAACTTCGAGGGCACCGCCTACATCCTTTCCAAGGAAGAGGGTGGACGTCACAACCCGTTCTACGCGAACTACCGCCCGCAGTTCTACTTCCGCACCACGGACGTCACCGGCGTCATCACGCTGCCAGAGGGCACCGAGATGGTCATGCCTGGCGACACCACCGAAATGACCGTTGAGCTGATCCAGCCCATCGCCATGGAAGAGGGCCTCGGCTACGCAATCCGTGAGGGTGGCCGCACCGTCGGTGCTGGTACCGTCACCAAGATCATCAAGTAGTTTTTCACTACTGACGATTCCCTGAAGGGGGTCGGGCCCCTCGGGTCCGGCCCCCTTTTGTGTTGCCGCGAATGGCCGGTCCGCGTGCACTGCCCGGTGGATCCGAATGGCCGTCTGGTCACCCGTACTGGGGTGAGCCATTGCCGCGTGGGGGATATGACGATTCATCATGTTTGGCTACAGTGGACCCAACCGTGACAGAATCCCCTCGGTCACGTCCACCGGCGGCCCCACCCCCCTCAAGGGGCCGTCGGCTGGGGGAGTGCGGCTGACGGTTGCGCATCGCAGGGAGGCGCGGGCGCTGGAATTCCGCCACGCCCAACGCGACACGCCCGGGTTGCATAACGGGATCGAATCTGTCAGACTCGTCTAGTTCAACATTTCCGTGCTTTGCGCCGGAATCACTGCCAGGTAGTGCATAGATCACCCTCACTTTGAGAGTAGAGCTAGGCCGCGGGCAGCAGAACATCGACTTGGTCGACAACCCCCAACATTGGCATCGGCCAGAACGTCAGTACACCTGTGCGTTCGGCTTGAGCCAGGGGCGGGGGCCGGCAAAGACTTGACAGAAAAATAGTGGTGCGACAGCAAGTGGTGCCCAGCGTTGCAAAACGCTAAGAAGCGCGTCCAATGCGAAGCAATTCGTAAGACGCAAGACAGAGAGTGAGTCAAACATGGCGGGACAGAAGATCCGCATTCGACTTAAGTCATACGACCACGAGGTCATTGACACCTCGGCGCGCAAGATCGTCGACACAGTAACCCGCGCGGGTGCGACGGTTGTCGGCCCAGTGCCGCTTCCGACCGAGAAGAACGTGGTGGCTGTCATCCGTTCTCCTCACAAGTACAAGGACAGCCGGGAGCACTTCGAAATGCGCACCCACAAGCGTCTGATCGACATCATTGACCCGACGCCGAAGGCCGTCGACTCGCTTATGCGACTCGACCTGCCTGCCGACGTCAACATCGAGATCAAGCTCTAAGGGAACGCATGTCTACGCAGAACAAGACCAGCAAGGGTCTGCTCGGCAAGAAGCTTGGCATGACTCAGGTCTGGGACGAGAACAACAAGCTCGTTCCCGTGACCGTTATCGAGATCACCCCAAACGTTGTGACGCAGATTCGCACGCCAGAGGTTGACGGCTACAACGCGGTTCAGATCGCCTACGGCCAGATCGACCCGCGCAAGGTGAACAAGCCGGACGCCGGACACTTCGACAAGGCAGGCGTCACGCCTCGCCGTCACGTCACCGAGGTCCGCACCGCTGACGCATCCGACTACGCGCTCGGCCAGGAACTCACCGTTGAAGGCACCTTCGAGGCCGGCCAGAAGGTCGACGTCGTCGGAACCAGCAAGGGTAAGGGCTTCGCCGGTGTCATGAAGCGCCACAACTTCAAGGGTGTTTCCGCATCTCACGGTGCACACCGCAACCACCGCAAGCCCGGTTCAATCGGTGCTTCGTCGACCCCGAGCCGTGTCTTCAAGGGCATGCGCATGGCGGGTCGCATGGGTGGAGAGCGCGTCACCGTGCTGAACCTCCACGTCCACTCGGTCGACACCGAGAAGGGCCTGCTGCTCGTCAAGGGTGCCGTTCCCGGCGCTCGTGGCCGCATCGTTTTCGTCCGCAACGCAGTGAAGGGAGCGTAGTCCTATGACTGACGCAACTCGGATCGCTACGGTCGACGTTCTCGACACCAAGGGCAAGAAGACCGGAACGGTCGATCTTCCCGCAGAGGTGTTCGACGTCCAGACCAACATCCCGCTCATCCACCAGGTCGTTGTGGCACAGCTTGCTGCAGCCCGCCAGGGAACCCACAAGACCAAGCGTCGTGGTGAAGTTTCCGGTGCAGGCCGTAAGCCGTTCAAGCAGAAGGGAACAGGTCGCGCTCGTCAGGGCTCGATCCGCGCCCCTCAGATGCGTGGTGGTGGAATCGTTCACGGACCAGTGCCCCGCGACTACTCGCAGCGCACCCCCAAGAAGATGATTGCTGCTGCCCTCCGTGGCGCACTGTCCGACCGCGCACGCGGTGAGCGTATCCACGTCGTGGAGAGCTTCATCGTCGCCGAGGAACGTGTCACCAAGGCAACCACCGAGTACCTGGCACAGGTTGCGAACTCGGAGAACGTCCTCATCGTTCTCGAGCGTGACGACGTGCTCAGCTACAAGGCTGTCCGCAACATCCCAACCGTTCACGTCATCAACTACGACCAGCTGAACGCGTACGACGTTCTCGTCTCGGACGACATCATCTTCACCAAGGCCGCGTTCGACGCTTTTGTCGCCGGTCCGGTCAAGGGCAAGTCGGTCAAGGCTGTTGCTTCGTCTGCTGACGTCACTGAGGAGGCCTAGTCATGTCCAACATTCACAAGGACCCGCGCGACATCATCATCTCGCCGGTGGTCTCCGAGAAGAGCTACGGCCTGATCGACGAGGGTAAGTACACCTTCGTTGTCGACCCGCGTTCGAACAAGACCGAGATCAAGCTCGCGATCGAGAAGATCTTCAAGGTCGAGGTCGCAAGTGTCAACACACTGAACCGCACCGGCAAGACTCGTCGTACCAAGTTCGGTATGGGCAAGCGCAAGGACACCAAGCGCGCGATCGTGACGCTCAAGTCCGGTTCCATCGACATCTTCACGGCTGTCGGCTAAGGGGCGTAAGGAAAAACTATGGCTATTCGCAAATACAAGCCCACGACACCTGGTCGTCGCGGATCGAGCGTTGCTGATTTCGCTGAAATCACCCGCTCGACCCCGGAGAAGTCGCTTCTGCGTCCCCTCTCCAAGACCGGTGGTCGCAACAACCAGGGCCGCATCACGACCCGTCACATCGGTGGTGGCCACAAGCGCCAGTACCGCGTTATCGACTTCCGTCGTAACGATAAAGACGGCGTCAACGCCCGCGTCGCTCACATCGAGTACGACCCCAACCGCACGGCGCGCATCGCGCTCCTGCACTACGTTGACGGCACCAAGCGCTACATTCTCGCTCCCAACAAGCTCGCACAGGGCGACGTTGTTGAGTCGGGCGCAAGCGCTGACATCAAGCCGGGCAACAACCTGCCGCTGAAGAACATCCCAACGGGTACCGTCATCCACGCAATCGAATTGCGTCCGGGTGGAGGCGCCAAGATGGCTCGCTCAGCAGGCGCATCGGTTCGACTCGTCGCCAAGGATGGCCCGTACGCGCAGCTCCGCCTGCCGTCCGGTGAAATCCGCAACGTCGACGCGCGCTGCCGCGCAACCATCGGCGAGGTCGGCAATGCCGAGCAGTCGAACATCAACTGGGGTAAGGCCGGCCGTAGCCGCTGGAAGGGCATCCGCCCGACAGTGCGTGGTGTCGCCATGAACCCGGTCGACCACCCGCACGGTGGTGGTGAGGGCAAGACCTCCGGTGGACGTCACCCGGTCAGCCCGTGGGGTCAGAAAGAAGGCCGCACCCGCCACCCGAACAAGGAAAGCGACAAGCTCATCGTTCGTCGCCGTACCGCCACCAAGAAGCGTAAGTAGGAGTTGTAGAAGATGCCACGCAGTCTTAAGAAGGGCCCCTTCGTTGATGACCACCTGCTCCGCAAGGTGGTTCGCGCGAACGAGGCCAACAGTAAAAACGTCATCAAGACCTGGTCGCGCCGTTCGATGATTGTCCCCAACATGCTTGGGCACACCATCGCGGTGCACGACGGTCGCAAGCACATCCCGGTGTTCATCACCGAGTCGATGGTCGGGCACAAGCTCGGCGAGTTTGCACCCACCCGCACCTTCCGTGGACACGTGAAGGATGACAAGAAGGGTCGTCGCCGCTAACGCGGTGACGAAAAGGAGGAGAGAAATGGTGGAGTCAGTCGCACGAGTGCGTCACATCCGCGTCACCCCCATGAAGGCCCGCCGCGTCGTCAACATGATCCGCGGAAAGCAGGCCACTGAGGCCTTGGCCATTCTGAAGTTCGCACCGCAGGGTGCATCAGAGCCCGTCTACAAGCTGGTTGCTTCTGCCATCGCGAACGCTCGCGTCAAGGCAGACAAGGACAACCAGTTCCTCGACGAGCAGGACCTGTACATTGCCAAGGCATTCGTTGATGAGGGCACGACCCTCAAGCGCTTCCAGCCGCGTGCACAGGGCCGGGCATTCCAGATTCTGAAGCGCACCAGCCACATCACTGTTGTGCTCGCCACTCCTGAGGAGGGTACGAAGTAATGGGTCAGAAAGTAAATCCATACGGCTTCCGCCTCGGCATCACCACCGACCACGTGTCGCGCTGGTTTTCCGACAGCACCAAGCCTGGCCAGCGTTACAGCGACTACGTTGCTGAAGACGTCAAGATCCGTCGACTGCTCGGCACCTCGCTTGACCGCGCCGGTGTTTCGCGCATCGAGATCGAGCGCACCCGTGACCGTGTCCGCGTCGACATCCACACCGCCCGTCCGGGCATTGTGATCGGTCGCCGTGGCGCCGAGGCTGAGCGGATTCGCACAGACCTCGAGAAGCTCACTGGCAAGCAGATCCAGCTGAACATCCTCGAGGTCAAGAACCCCGAGGCTGACGCTCAGCTGGTTGCACAGGGCATCGCCGAGCAGCTCTCCGCACGTGTGGCATTCCGCCGCGCAATGCGTAAGGGACTGCAGGGCGCCCAGCGCGTCTCGACTGTCAAGGGTGTTCGCATCCAGGTCTCCGGCCGCCTCGGCGGCGCCGAGATGAGCCGTTCGGAGTTCTACCGCGAAGGCCGTGTGCCACTGCACACGCTCCGCGCGAACATCGACTACGGCTTCTACGAGGCAAAGACCACCTTCGGCCGCATCGGCGTGAAGGTCTGGATCTACAAGGGCGACATCACCAACAAGGAACTCGCTCGCGAGCAGGCAAACGCTAAGTCGAGCCGCCCGGAGCGCAGTGACCGTCCGCGTCGTGCACCTCGTGCGGACGCTCCGGTTGCAGAAGGGGCTACGGCTTAATCATGCTTATTCCACGTCGTGTCAAGCACCGCAAGCAGCACCGTCCACACCGCACTGGCCAGGCCACCGGTGGAACCGTTGTCAGCTTCGGCGAGTACGGCATTCAGGCCCTCACCCCCGCTTATGTGACCAACCGTCAGATCGAGTCCGCTCGAATCGCGATGACGCGTCACATCAAGCGTGGTGGAAAGGTCTGGATCAACATCTACCCCGACCGTCCGCTCACCAAGAAGCCTGCTGAAACCCGCATGGGTTCCGGTAAGGGTTCGCCCGAGTGGTGGGTCGCGAACGTCAAGCCCGGCCGTGTGCTCTTCGAGGTTGCTGGTGTCCCCGAGACACTCGCCCGCGAGGCACTGACCCGTGCAATCCACAAGCTGCCTCTCAAGGCACGCATCATCAAGCGCGAGGAGGGCGACGCATAATGGCGATCGGTTCCAAGGAGCTCACCCCCGTTGAGCTCGACACATTTGAAGACGAACGTCTTGTCGACGAGCTGCGCAAGGCCAAGGAAGAGCTGTTCAACCTGCGCTTCCAGTCGGCCACCGGCCAGCTCGAAACCCACGGCCGCCTGCGCGCCGTGAAGCGCGACATCGCTCGCATCTACACGGTCATCCGTGAGCGCGAGCTCGGAATCCGGGCCACCCCGGTTCCGGTTGAGGTCGAGGCTCCGGTCAAGGCTGCGAAGAAGACCAAGAAGAAGGATGCCGTTGAAGCGGCACCCGAAACCGAGACTGAGGAGGCCAAGTAATGGCTAAGTCTGACGCTAAGGGCGCAGCACCCTCGACCGAGGCTGAGGCCGTTGTTCGTGGCTACCGCAAGACGGCACGTGGATACGTCATCAGCGACCGCATGGACAAGACCATCACGGTTGAGGTCGAAGACCGCGTAAAGCACCCGCTTTACGGCAAGGTCATCCGCCGCACCTCCAAGAGGAAGGTGCACGACGAGCTCAACGGCGCCGGCATCGGTGACCTCGTTCTGATCAGCGAGACCCGTCCGCTCAGCGCCACAAAGCGCTGGCGCCTGGTCGAGATCCTCGAGAAGGCCAAGTAAGCCCCCGGGCTTGCTTGTCAGAAGGAGTTAGAAAATGCTTCAGCAGGAATCCAGAGTCAAGGTTGCCGACAACACCGGCGCCAAGGAGCTTCTCACCATTCGTGTTCTCGGCGGATCCGGTCGGCGTTACGCCAGCCTCGGCGACACCATCGTTGCGACCGTCAAGGACGCAATCCCCGGCGGAAACGTCAAGAAGGGTGACGTCGTCAAGGCGGTCATCGTTCGCACCAAGAAGGAGGTCCGTCGTCAGGACGGCTCCTACATCAAGTTCGATGAGAACGCAGCAGTGATTTTGAAGAACGACGGCGACCCCCGCGGTACCCGTATCTTCGGACCGGTCGGTCGCGAGCTTCGCGACAAGAAGTTCATGAAGATCGTCTCGCTGGCACCGGAGGTTATTTAGTCATGGCGAAGATCAAAAAGGGCGACCTCGTCCAGGTCATCTCTGGCGCAACCCAGGCTCGCGGCGGTTCACGCGGCAAGCAGGGTCGTGTCATCCAGGTCCTGGTCGAGAAGAACCGCGTCATCGTTGAGGGCGTCAACTACGTCACCAAGCACGTCCGCCAGGGTCAGACCCAGCGCGGAACGAAGACCGGTGGCGTCGAGACCCACGAGGCTCCGATCCACATCTCGAATGTGGCTCTCGTTGACCCCGAGACCAAGAAGCCGACGCGAGTCGGACACCGCAACGAGCAAGTAACGAAGAACGGCGTCACCAAGACGGTCCGTGTTCGTTACGCCAAGAAGTCAGGTAAGGACCTCTAATGACTGACACGGCAGTGGCGGCTGGCAAAATCCAGCCCCGCCTCAAGGAAAAGTACAAGGCAGAGATCCAGGAGCAGCTGCTCAAGGAACTCGGCCTGACCAACGTGCACCAGATTCCGACGCTCACCAAGATCGTCGTGAACATGGGTGTCGGTGAGGCAGCCCGCGATGGAAAGATCATCGATGGCGCTGTTGCCGACCTGACCAAGATCACCGGTCAGAAGCCACAGGTCACCAAGGCCCGCAAGTCCATCGCACAGTTCAAGCTGCGCGAAGGTCAGCCCATCGGTGCCCACGTCACGCTTCGTGGGGACCGCATGTGGGAGTTCCTGGACCGCCTGCTGAGCCTCGCTCTCCCGCGTATCCGCGACTTCCGCGGCCTCAGCCCGAAGCAGTTCGATGGCACCGGCAACTACACGTTCGGTCTGACCGAGCAGTCGATGTTCCACGAAATCGACCAGGACAAGATCGACCGCGTACGCGGAATGGACATCACCGTTGTTACAACGGCGAAGTCCGACGAGCAGGGTCGCGCGCTCCTCAAGGCGCTCGGATTCCCCTTCACGTCAACAGACAGCGCAAAGTAACTGTAGAGTGGGTCGGTTGCTTGCAGCCGGCCCGCACTGCGGTTGCTCACAACTGAAGATTTCTCTCGCACGGTTGCGCCGGCACCAATTTGTTCGACAAATCGGTGTTCGGCGCACTCGAGCGTGGAGATCAGGGGGGCGGAGCATCCGTTTCTCCCCTAACCACCACAGGTCGTCATTCGTGTAACGGGTGAACGAAACCTGGTGAACCGAAGGAAATAACACATGACAATGACAGATCCGGTCGCAGACATGCTGACCAGACTGCGCAACGCGAACTCGGCGCACCACGACACCGTGTCCATGCCGCACTCGAAGCTCAAGAGCCACATCGCGGAGATCCTCACCTCTGAGGGCTACATCTCCGGATGGGAAGTTTCTGACGCACGCGTCGGACAGACCCTGACGCTGAACCTCAAGTTCGGCCCGAACCGCGAGCGCTCCATCGTGGGCATCAAGCGTGTCTCGAAGCCAGGCCTCCGCGTGTACGCAAAGTCGACGGAGATCCCCAAGGTTCTCGGCGGCCTCGGCGTCGCCATCCTGTCCACCTCCTCTGGTCTGCTTACAGACCGTCAGGCTGAGAAGAAGGGCGTAGGCGGAGAAATTCTCGCTTACGTGTGGTAGCCAGATATGTCGCGTATTGGAAGACTTCCCATTGAGATCCCCGCAGGGGTCACCGTATCGGTCGACGGCTCAGCCGTCACCGTCCAGGGCCCGAAGGGTGAGCTCGCGCTGAACGTCGCCAGCCCCATCGAGGTCAAGGTTGAGGATGGCCAGGTTCTGGTCACTCGCCCCGACGACGAGCGTGAATCACGTTCGCTCCACGGACTCACCCGCACACTCATCAGCAACCAGATCGTCGGCGTCACCCAGGGCTACACCAAGGGCCTTGAGGTTGTCGGAACCGGTTACCGCGTTGCACAGAAGGGCGGCTCTGTTGAGTTCGCTCTCGGCTTCTCGCACCCGGTCCTGATCGACCCGCCTGCCGGCATCACGCTCACCGTTGAGGGCAACAACAAGCTCACGGTGTCTGGTATCGACAAGCAGGCCGTCGGCGAGGCTGCTGCCAACATTCGTAAGATTCGCAAGCCTGAGCCGTACAAGGGCAAGGGTGTGCGTTACGCCGGCGAGATTGTTCGCCGCAAGGCCGGAAAGGCTGGTAAGTAACCATGGCCGTAAAGTCCAAGTCGGCTGCGCGTGACCGTCGTCACGCGCGCCTCCGTAAGAAGATCGCGGGAACAGCGGCTCGACCGCGTCTCGTTGTGACCCGTTCGGCTCGTCACGTATTCGTGCAGGTCGTCGACGACAGCAGGGGCTTCACCCTCGCGTCGGCATCGACCCTCGAAACTGACCTCCGTACCTTTGACGGTGACAAGACCGCAAAGGCCAAGAAGGTCGGCGAGCTCGTTGCAGAGCGTGCGAAGAGCGCCGGCATCGAAGAAGTCGTTTTTGACCGCGGTGGCAACCGTTACGCGGGTCGCGTCGCGGCTATCGCCGAGGGTGCTCGAGAGGGTGGGTTGAACCTGTGAGTGATGTACAGAAGACCGAGGTTGCAGCTGCTGCTGAGCTGCCAGCCGTCGAAAAGCCGGTCGAAACCGCAGCTGGTACCGAGAGCTCGGGTCGCACCGATGCTCGCGACAGCCGCCGTGGCGGTCGTGGCGAGCGTAACCAGGGCCGCGAGCGTAACAGCCGCGACGCTGACAAGAACCAGTTCCTCGAGCGCGTCGTCACCATCAACCGTGTCTCCAAGGTCGTCAAGGGTGGTCGTCGCTTCAGCTTCACCGCTCTCGTCGTCGTCGGAGACGGCAACGGAATGGTCGGCGTCGGCTACGGCAAGGCTCGCGAAGTGCCTCTCGCCATCTCCAAGGGCGTCGAGGAAGCGAAGAAGAACTTCTTCCGCGTTCCCCGCGTCGGCTCGACCATCCCGCACCCCGTCCAGGGTGAGGCAGCCGCAGGTGTTGTTCTCCTGCGTCCGGCTGCTGCGGGTACCGGTGTTATCGCCGGTGGTCCCGTCCGCGCCGTCCTCGAGTGCGCAGGCATCCACGACGTTCTCAGCAAGTCGCTCGGTTCGTCGAACACCATCAACATCGTTCACGCGACAGTTACCGCGTTGAAGATGCTCGAAGAGCCTCGCGCCGTTGCCGCACGCCGTGGCAAGGAGTACTCCGAGATTGCTCCTGCCAAGCTGCTGCAGGTCGAGGCCCAGGCCGCTGCCAAGGCAGCCGCAAAGGTAGGTGCGTAATGGCTTCATTGCGAATCACGCAGATCAAATCCAAAATTAGTGAGAAGCAGAACCAGCGCGACACACTGCGCAGCCTGGGACTGAAGCGTATCGGTGCTGTTGTTGTCCGTGAGGACAACTCGCAGAACCGTGGCTACGTCAACACTGTTGCTCACCTCGTCAAGGTTGAGGAGATCGACTAATGGCTGACAAGAAAGATGTCACCGAGGAGACCGCCAAGAAGGCTCCCGCGAAGAAGGCCGCTGTAAAGACGGCTGACGCAAAGGCGCCCGCTGCCAAGAAGGCTCCAGCGAAGAAGGCGCCTGCGAAGGCGGCTTCCGCCAAGGCCGAGACCGTAGCTGCTGACGCCCCCGTGGCGAAGGCTCCTGCTCGGAAGGCCCCCGCGAAGAAGGCGGAGGAGTCCGCTCCTCGCCCGCAGGTGCTCAAGGTCCACCACCTTCGTCCCGCTGAGGGATCGAAGAAGGACCGCCAGCGCGTTGGCCGTGGTGAAGGCTCCAAGGGTAAGACTGCTGGCCGTGGAACCAAGGGTACGAAGGCTCGTTACTCGGTTCGTCCCGGCTTTGCCGGTGGCCAGCTGCCACTGCACATGCGTGCTCCGAAGCTGCGCGGGTTCAAGAACCCGTTCCGCGTCGAGTACCAGGTTGTCAACCTTGAGCGTCTCGCTGAGCTCTACCCGAAGGGCGGCGACGTCACAGTTGCCGACCTCGTCGCCAAGGGCGCCGTTCGCAAGAACGAGAAGGTCAAGGTCCTCGGAAACGGCGACATCGACGTGAAGCTGAACATTTCGGTAGACAAGGTCTCCGGATCAGCTGAGCAGAAGATCGTTGCTGCTGGCGGCTCTGTAAAGTAAAACAAAAGACGCCGGTCGAGCGCTCACACTAATGAGCAGGTCACCGATTGTTCGACAGGCCCGGTAATCGAGTAGATTCGATTGCCGGGCCTGTTCGATACGGGGCCATCAACCGGCACTAAGAGCCGAATTCTTCGGCTCGAAAACCAGGAGGCCTTTTTTGTTTAGCGCCGTTGCGCGGATCTTCCGCACTCCAGACCTTCGACGGAAGATCGGGTTCACACTGGGCATCATCGCCCTGTATCGCCTTGGTTCATTCGTTCCAGCACCGTTCGTCGACTTCGGCAACGTCCAGGCCTGCCTGGCGCAGAACCAGGGGACCTCCGGCCTCTACGAACTCGTCAATCTCTTCTCCGGCGGAGCCCTGCTCCAGCTCTCGATCTTCGCGCTCGGGATCATGCCGTACATCACGGCGTCGATCATCGTGCAGTTGCTGCGCGTTGTGATCCCGCACTTCGAGACGCTCCACAAAGAGGGCCAGTCCGGCCAGGGCAAGCTGACCCAGTACACCAGGTACCTCACCATCTTCCTCGGCATCCTGCAGTCGACGACGCTCATCACTGTCGCGAGGTCAGGCGCGCTGTTCGGCACGAACGCGAGCGCCGAGTGCAGCCAGCTGCTGACCAACGACACCTGGTACGCCGTTCTTCTCATGGTCATCACCATGACGGCTGGTACGGGGCTCATCATGTGGTTCGGTGAAATGATCACCGAGCGCGGGATCGGCAACGGAATGTCGCTGTTGATCTTCACCTCCATCGCTGCAACCTTCCCCAGCTCGCTCGGGTCGATCTGGGCTGCGAAGGGCTTCGAGACGTTCCTGCTTGTCCTCGCCGTCGGAATCGTGATCATGATGCTCGTCGTGTTCGTTGAACAGTCGCAGAGACGCATCCCTGTTCAGTACGCGAAGCGGATGGTGGGACGCCGCACCTACGGTGGCAACAACACCTACATCCCGATCAAGGTCAACATGGCCGGTGTCGTGCCGGTGATCTTTGCATCGTCGCTCCTGTACCTGCCCGCACTGATCGCCCAGTTCAACACGCCAGCCGCTGGCGAAGAGCCGGCCGCGTGGGTCACCTGGGTGACGAACTACCTCGTGCAGGGCGACCACCCGCTGTACATGGCCCTGTACTTCCTGCTCATCGTCGGCTTCACCTATTTCTACGTCGCTATTACCTTCAACCCGGAGGAAGTGGCAGACAACATGAAGAAGTATGGCGGCTTCATCCCCGGTATCCGCGCGGGACGTCCCACCGCCGAGTACCTCGACTACGTGCTCACCCGCGTGACGCTGCCAGGGTCGGTGTACCTCGGCCTCGTGGCACTCATCCCGCTGGTCGCCCTCGCGCTGGTTGGCGCAAACGCCAACTTCCCGTTCGGTGGCGCGTCGATCCTCATCATCGTCGGTGTCGGGCTCGAAACCGTCAAACAAATCGATTCACAGCTGCAACAGCGTCACTACGAAGGACTTCTCCGATGACCCGCCTCTTGATCGTCGGTCCTCCCGGCGCAGGAAAAGGAACCCAGGCCGCCATCATCGCCGAGACGTTCGGGATCCCGGCGATCTCGACCGGCGATATCTTCCGGGCGAACATCAAGGACGGGACCGAGCTCGGGATGAAAATCCAGGAGATCGTGTCGAGCGGTTCGTACGTGCCGGACTCGCTCACCAACGAGATCGTCCGTGATCGGCTTCACCAGGACGACGCGAACGAGGGATTCCTGCTCGACGGCTACCCACGTACCGTCGACCAGGTTCACGAGCTCGACTCGATCCTCGCCGAAACCGGTTCAGAGCTCGACGCCGTCGTGCGCCTGGTCGCCGACCCGGACGAGGTCGTCGCCCGCCTGCTCAAGCGGGCGACAGAGCAGGGACGCGCCGATGACACCGAAGACGTCATCCGGCACCGCCAGGATGTCTACCACGACCAGACCGAGCCCGTGATCGCCGCATACGCGGACCGAGGCCTCGTGATCGATGTCGACGGCCTCGGACCAGTCGACGAGGTCGCCAGGCGCGTCCGGGATGCCCTCGCTGCGCGTGGCATCGCGGTTGCCGTCTGACCAGCTCGCCCGAGCACCAACCAGGAATCCCAGACACACCATGCTGCGCAAGTCCATCTACAAAACCCCTGCCCAGCTTCGCCTCATGGTGGAGCCGGGACTCGCGACCGCCGCATCGCTCGCCGCAGCGCGGCAGGCAATCGCTGTCGGTCGAACCACACTCGAGGTCGACGCGGCTGCTGAAGCCGCGATCATCGCCCTTGGCGGTCAGCCGAACTTCAAGCTCGAGCCGGGCTACAACCACACGATCTGTGCCTCGGTCAACGAGGAAGTAGTGCACGGGATCCCGGGCGGGCGTCGCCTCGAGCCGGGAGACATCCTCTCGGTGGACAGCGGTGCCATCCTGCACGGCTGGAATGGTGACGCGGCGATCAGCGTCGTCCTGCCGGACCCGTCGCGTCCTGAGCTCGTCGCAGAGCGTCAGAAGCTCTCCGACGTCACCGAGGGTTCCCTCTGGGCTGGCATCGCGCGGCTTGCCCGCGCGCGTCACCTCAACGAGGTGGGTGAAGCGGTCCAGGAGTACGTCGAGAAGCACGGAAGCTACGGCATCCTCACCGACTATGTCGGGCACGGAATCGGACGCTCGATGCACGAAGCGCCCCCCGTGTTCAACTACCGGGTTCGTCAGAAGGGCCCAGAGGTGAAACCGGGACTGGTGGTCGCCATCGAGCCGATGGTCGTACTCGGAAGCAGTGACACCCACACGCGCGATGACGACTGGACCGTCGCCACCGATGATGGCCTCGCCGCCGCCCACTGGGAGCACAGCGTCGCGGTCCACAAGGACGGAATCTGGGTGCTGACCGCGGAGGACGGGGGAGCAGCCGGCCTCGCTCCATTCGGCGTGACTCCAACTCCCATCGCCTGAGACCGATTCTGCGGCTAGTGTCGATGGCATGACTCGACTCGTGCTGCTGATCGATCCGCTCCCGGAGGACCGGGTTGCCACGGCCGCTGAACTCAGCGCCTCGCTGACGTTTGCGGCCGAAGACGAGCCGATTCTCACCGCATTCGACGCCGCCGCTGCGCGCGGCGACGGGGTGTTCGAGACGCTCGGAGCGCACGACGGTCGCGCGCGCGGTATCGACGCCCACCTCGCCAGGCTGACGGCATCCGCTCAGAAGCTCGACTTGCCCGAGCCGAACCACGACCAGTGGCGCCGGGCCATCGCCGAGCTGCTGGACGCACTCCCCGCCGGGGGACAGGCGTCCATCCGACTCACCATCACCCGCGGGACGGAGTCGGCCGGTCCGACGTGCTGGGCCACAGCGACCGCCATCACCCGTGACTTTCCCGAACGCGAGAACGGGGTCAGGATTGTCACCCTCAGCCGCGGCTACGCCAACGACGTTGGCGAGACCAGCCCGTGGCTGCTGGTGGGGGCCAAGACCCTGTCGTACGCCATCAACATGGCTGCCATTCGCGAAGCACAGCGTCGTGGTGCAGACGATGTCGTGTTCACGTCAACAGACGGCTTCGCGCTGGAAGGACCGACGTCGACGTTGCTCGTCCGGCAGGGAAACACCATAGTCACCCCGACGATCCAATTCGGCATCCTGGCGGGGACCACGCAGGCCGAGCTTTTCGATCACCTCGCGGGTCAAGGCTTCGAGTGCGTGTACCGAACAGTCGACGTAGCCGAATTGGTTCGGTCGGATGCTGTCTGGCTCGTGTCGAGCGTCCGCCTCGCTGTGCCGGTCACTGAGGTGGACGGCACGCCGATCCCCACCGATCGCGAGTTGACCAGACAGCTGAACTCGGCGTTGCTTGCCTGAGGCTAGGAATCCATGGTGCGGACGAGTTCGTCGATGAACGCGGCAAAGTCTGTGGATTTGCGGATGATGCGCTGGACGTCCTCCCGGTCGGAGAAGACCTCGACGAACTGATCGAACACCGTCTGGAAGCTCGCGCGTCCTGCCTCGCTGAACGCGATGAGCGCGACGACGTTCACCCGGCTGTCGCCCCACGGCATGCTGGACTCGTTCACGGCAATAGCTATCGACGTCGTGGTTGCCGTCATCGCCATGGCGTGCGGAACGGCCAGCGAATCGGTGAAGGCGGTCGATGACATCCGTTCTCGCTCGATGGCGCCTTCGATATAGCTGTCGTCGATGATGCCGCGGTCGCGCATGAGCCCGCCGAGGGTGCGGATCATGGACTCTTCGTCACTGGCCTGAACGTTGCGGAGAAAGAGTGCGCCGTCGAAGTACCGCAGCACGTCGTCCTTGATCAGTGCCCTGCGGCGGACCCGCTTGAGCCTCGCGATCGCCTGGCGCACCCGGTCGGCATCGGCATCGGTGAAGAACGGCTGAACGGTGAGGATCGAGTCGGACGGCACAGGGGGCTCGATGGTCGTGAGCACGATGTCTGCGTCGAGTTCGTTCCACGCGACGTCACTCCGGGTGATGACCTTGACCACCTCGAGCGTGTCGCCGAGGAGGATCATGACCCGATCGCGAAGCATGAGGTGCATGTCGTAGTAGTTCGGGCAGACGATGACGCAGCGCATCAACTCGTCCCGCCTGACCTGCTGCTGAAGGTGGGCGCCAACGTGCATGGCGATGTAGGCGATCTCGTCGTCGTTGATTTCGATGGATCCCTGGCGCTGCAGCCGGCTCGCGATGAACACGGCCAGTTCGTAGATCATCGGGTACGAGGTCTTGATGCTCCGGGCGAGCGGGTTGCGGGAGTAGGAGTGCTCCTGCGCACGGCGAAGCAGGTTCTGGACGTGCAGGGTAAGCCTGGTGATGAAATCCTCATCGCTGAGGTCGACGAGATACTCGTTTCCGGCGGAGAGCACGATCGAGCGCACGGTCTCGAGGTCGGACGAATCAAGGTATCCGGGGTGCGCGGCAGTGCCGTCGACCGCGTCTGTCGCCTGGACCCCCCTTGTCGCGAGGAGATACGCGAGGTACTCGACATCGGTAGCGCCGAGCCTGGTGCCGAGGGATGCCTCGATGAGAGCGCCAAGTCTCTCGGTCAGTTCGGTGGATGCCTCGGCGGGCTGAGGCGCCCCCTCCTGGACCCGCTGGTCCTTCGATACCCTGTCGACGGCGATCGCGATGTGCAGGAGAACATTGTCGATGCCGTAGTCGTTGAGGAGATAGCCGAGGTCGGTGAGCATGGCGAGCAGGTCGGTCTTGAACTCGCTGAGATTGTGTGCCGAGAATTCACGCTGGATCGCCTCGAGTTCAATCAGCCCGCGTTCGGTCTCGTCGCGGAACATGCGGCTGAGCAACCGGCGCCTCGCCAGTTCGCTGCCACGGAGCATCACCGTGCTCCCGGACCTGACGAGCGTCAGCTCCGCTTCGGAGAGCAGCAGACGGACGCGCGACAGGTCGGCTTCGATGGTGGACTCCGAGACGAACAGCGCTGACGCGAGTTCAAAGACATCGAGTCCGTCAGGGCTGTCGACGAGACGGCGCACGATGGAGTACAGCCGGGCACGGGGCGTCTCAGTCTGCGACTCGAGCGCACCCTGCCTGAACGCCGCCCAGGCGTCGAGGGAAATCCGGTAGCCCTGCGGCCCGCCCGTGATGAGGTCGAGCCCGGCAGCCCGGTCCTTGAGCGCGGTCACGTAATTCCGCACGCTGCGCGTGGTCACGCCGAGCGCGTCTGCCAGTTCGGCGGCGGTGACCCAGGTGTCGGCGCGCGCGAGATACCAGGCGATGCGGTCTTGTTTCTCGCGTGTCACGTGCAGCTCCTGTCGAACCCGAGTCCGCGATGGCCGGTCCCGACTCCAGTCAACGTTACCCTCGAGTGGGCCTCGTTCGTCGATTTCACGCCCGGAAGCCGCTCGGGGTTTCCTACCCTGCGGAAGAGAACATGGTGGCAATCACCTTCGGAACTCGTAATGCTTGACAAGCTGGCCATTTTTCGGCGCAGATTTCCATAGCAACAGGTCGACGGAGGCGGATCAATGAAGATCCTCGTAGTGTGCGGCGCGGGAGCGTCCAGTACCTTTGTCGCCCAGCGCGTGAGGAAAGCGGCCATGGCGAGAAAGATCGACGTGTCAGCGACAGCGTGCCCCCTCAACGCCCTCGACGCTCAGAGCGCTGGCGCTGATGTCGTCCTCCTCGGACCCCACCTGACCCCGTATGTCGACAGCATCCGCTCGACCGCTCACTCACGAGGTGTGGCCGTCGCGGTCATGCCCGCCTCAGTCTTCTCGTCGCCGGCTGGCGACGAAGCCCTCGACCTTGCTCTTTCAGCTGCCGGAGCACGGTCCACACGCGAGGGAACACACAGGCAAGCGACGGAGGAAACACTTCATGGCTGAACGCACCGTTCGAATCGGTTCATCTCACGGTCTCCACGCCCGTCCCGCGAAACTGTTCACACAGGCGGCGGCGGCGTCTGGGGCAAACGTCACCATCGCCAAGGGGAGCGGCAAACCGGTCAACGCTTCGAGCATCCTCGGTGTGATCTCGCTCGGTGTCGACTTCGGTGACTACGTCACGCTCACCGCAGACGGCACCAACGCCGATGCTGTGCTCGATCAACTCGTGGAGCTACTTGTGACCGACCATGACGAATAAACGATCAACGAGCCGAGGAGAGCAGTCATGACTGTGACAGGAACACACACAACACTGCAGGGCACCGGGATCGGACAGGGTGTGGTCGTCGGTGTCGTCGCCCGGATGTCTGAGCCATTGCCTGAGCCGCAGGACACACCGAGCACGAAGTCCGTTGAGGACGAAGCCGGACGCGCGAGGGCATCGCTCAGCGTTGTCGCGCGCGACCTGGAGGAACGGGGAAAGTCCGCCGGTGGCACCGCCCGCGACGTGCTCGAAGCACAGGCGATGATGGCAGAGGACCCGACACTCTCCGACATCATCGATGAGAGCCTGGCGCGGGGGATCACCGCCGAGCGCGCCGTGTTCGAGGCGTTCGCCAGCTTCCGCGACCAGCTCGCCGCCATGGGCGGTTACCTGGGGGAGCGCGCCGCGGACCTGGACGATGTCTCCCAGCGCGTGATCGCCGACCTCTCCGGCGTGCCCGCTCCTGGCGTACCGAACCCCGACCACCCGTTCGTGCTCGTCGCGCGCGACCTCGCGCCGGCAGACACCGCGCTTCTCGACCTCGACAAGGTCCTCGGCCTCATTACGAGCGATGGCGGACCGACATCACACACGGCAATTCTCGCCCGCGAGAAGTCAATCGTCGCGGTCGTCGGCACGGCGGATGTCTCGGCGCTGGCCGACGGGACGACGGTCATCGTCGACGCTGCGGCAGGCACTGTGACCGCCTCGCCGAGCGAAGACGAGGTTGCCTCGGCCGAACGACGTATCGCCGAGCGCCAGGCTGCAGCGGTCGCCCCGGTGACCCCCGGTGCGCTCAAGGACGGGACCCTGGTCCCTCTGCTCGCCAACCTCGGTTCGTCCGAGGGCGCGCAGGGCGCAGCGGACGCGGGAGCGGAGGGTGTCGGACTGTTCCGCACCGAATTCCTCTTCCTCGACGCCGGCGGTTCCGCGCCGACAGTCGCCCAGCAGCGTGAGCACTACACGCGACTGCTGCAGGCATTCCCCGGCAAGAAGGTCGTCGTCCGCGTGCTTGACGCCGGAGCTGACAAGCCGTTGCCCTTCCTCAACGATGTGCACGAGGAGAACCCGGCACTCGGCCTGCGCGGGCTGCGGGCCCTTCGGGCCAGTGAGGACATCCTTCGCGAGCAGCTCACCGCTCTCGCCGAAGCCGACAAGGCAACCGAAGCCGACCTGTGGGTCATGGCACCCATGGTGTCGACGGTCGAAGAGACGAAGTACTTCGTCGCCATCGCCCGTGAGTACGGCATCAAAACCGCCGGTGTGATGGTGGAAGTGCCGTCGCTCGCGCTCCTCGCACCCCAGGTCCTCGCAGCAAGTGACTTCGCGTCGATCGGCACCAACGACCTGACCCAGTACACGCTCGCCGCCGACCGCATGCTCGGCTCGGTCGCAGCGCTCCAGGACCCGTGGCACCCCGCTGTGCTCCGTCTCGTCGGGGAGGTCGGCGCTGCCGGCGCCTCGACCGGCAAGCCGGTCGGAATCTGCGGTGAGGCCGCGGCTGACCCGCTCCTCGCCGTCGTGCTCGTCGGACTCGGCGCGACCACCCTGTCCATGTCCACCCCGGCGCTCGTCGACGTACGAGCGTCCCTCCTGAAATACACCATCGACGAGGCCCGAAAACTCGCCGAGATCGCCCTGGCCGCCGAAGGCGCGGCCGAAGCCCGTGCAGCGGTTGCCGCCGCTGCACTCACCCTGAAAGAGGAACAATCATGACAACGACGACGTCGTCGACACAGACCAAGAAGGCAGGGGGTGCACGGGTTCGCGTTCAGCGATTCGGCACCTTCCTGTCCGGCATGGTCATGCCGAACATCCCCGCGTTCATCGCGTGGGGGCTGATCACCGCACTCTTCATTGACACCGGTTGGACGCCGAACGCGCAGCTCGCAACCCTCGTTGCTCCCATCCTCTACTTCCTGCTTCCACTTCTGATCGCCAACACCGGCGGCCGGATGATCTACGACCAGCGCGGTGGCGTCGTCGCGACGATCGCGACCATGGGAATCATCACGGCGACCATGGGAGACCCGGTCTTCAGCGGTTCGCCGATGTTCCTCGGCGCCATGATCGCCGGCCCGCTCGCCGCGTGGATCATGAAGAAGGTCGACAGCCTCTGGGAAGGCAAGATCAAGGCCGGCTTCGAGATGCTGGTGAACAACTTCTCTGCCGGTATCCTCGGCGCGATCCTCGCGATCATCGCCTACTTCGGGCTCGCCCCGATCATCCAGGCGATCACAACCGCGCTGGGTACAGCTGTCAACTGGCTGATCGAAGCCGGACTCCTGCCGCTCGCGAGCATCCTCATCGAACCGGCAAAGGTCCTGTTCCTCAACAACGCCATCAACCACGGCGTCCTCACCCCGCTGGCACTTCAGCAGTCTGAGGAAACCGGAAAGAGCATCCTCTTCCTGCTCGAGGCAAACCCTGGTCCAGGACTCGGACTGCTCCTGGCGTTCAGCATCTTCGGCCTCGGCGCTGCGAAGGCGACCGCACCCGGTGCGATCATCATCCAGTTCTTCGGTGGAATCCACGAGATCTACTTCCCGTACGTTCTCTCGAAGCCGATTCTTCTCCTCGCCGTCATGGCGGGTGGAGCCAGTGGTGTCGCGACCAACGCGATCTTCGGATCCGGTCTCGTCAGCGTCGCGTCTCCCGGCAGCATCTTCGCGATTCTCGCCGTGACCGAACGCAACAGCTTCATCGGTGTCATCCTCTCGGTCCTGATCGCGGCAGCTGTGTCGTTCGTCGTGGCAGCCGTTATCCTGCGGGCATCGCGCAAGCGCGACCTCGCGTCCGGCAACGCCGGTGACATGGGAGCGGCCGTTGCTGCAACCCAGGCCAACAAGGGCAAGCAGAGCTCGGTCCTCGGCGGCCTCGTCACCGAGGGAACCACGGACACCGGTTCGGCAACAGGAACCGGAACCACGACGCTCGTGAAGAACATCGTCTTCGCGTGCGACGCCGGTATGGGCTCGAGCGCCATGGGCGCATCCGTTCTCCGCAACAAGATCAAGAAGGCCGGCGTTACCGACGTCACTGTGACCAACCAGTCGATCGCGAACCTCAAGGGTGACGCCGATCTCGTCATCACCCACCAGGACCTCACGGACCGGGCACGGGAGAAGTCGCCGAACTCACAGCACATCTCGGTCGACAACTTCATGAACAGCCCGAAATACGATGAGGTCGTCGAACTCGTCAAGCGCAACAACAGCCAGGGAGCCGCCGAATGACCGAATCCATCCTGACACCGGGAAACATCGTCGCCGAGGGATCGGCTACGACGAAGGAAGAAGCGATCCGCGAGGCCGGCGCGCTCCTGGTCGCCGCCGGCGCGGTGAAGCCGGAGTACGTCGACGCGATGCTGGAGCGCGAGGCATCCGTCTCGACCTACATGGGTAACTTCCTCGCGATTCCCCACGGAACGAACGACGCCAAGGATGCCATCGTGCGTTCGGCGCTTTCGCTCGTCCGGTACACGAACCCGATCGACTGGGATGGGGATGAGGTGCGTTTCGCCGTCGGCATCGCCGGGCTCAACAATGAGCACCTCGAGATCCTCTCGAAGATCGCCATTGTGTTCTCGGACGAGGACGAGGTTTCGAAGCTCATCAACGCCGCAGACGCGAACGAACTGTTCGCGCTGCTCGAGGAGGTCAACGCAGAATGAAAGCTGTTCACTTCGGCGCGGGCAACATCGGACGAGGATTCGTCGGCCTGTTGCTCCACGACGCCGGCTATGAAGTTGTCTTCGCCGACGTGAACGCTGAGCTCATCGACGCGTTGAACGCGGCGCCGAGCTACGAGGTGCACGAGGTCGGTGACGGTGGCTCTGATCGCACCGTCACCGGCTACCGTGCCGTCAACAGTGCCACGAACGAAAACGAGCTCATCGCCGAGATTCAGACGGCCGATGTCGTCACGACGGCGGTCGGACCGAACATCCTGAAGTTCGTCGCTCCGGTGATCGCGCGTGCCCTTGCCCTTCGGGACTCGGGTCTTCCTCCGCTCGCCGTGATGGCCTGCGAGAACGCCATCAACGCGACAGATCTGCTCAGGACCGAGATCCAGTCGAGCGTCGCTCCCGAGCAGTGGGAGGCGCTCTCGCCGCGTGCGGTCTTTGCGAACACCGCTGTCGACCGGATCGTGCCAGGCCAGGACCCGGCAGCGGGCATCGACGTCACGGTCGAGGCCTTCTACGAGTGGGTCATCGAGTCTGGACCGTTCGGCGACGCGCTGCCCGAGATCCCCGGTGCGACGTTCGTCGACGCTCTCGGACCGTACATCGAGCGCAAGCTGTTCACCGTCAACACCGGCCACGCCACGGCGGCGTACTACGGTTTCGCCGCCGGCATCGACAAGATCTCCGACGTGCTGGCGAACAGTGACGTTGCGGATGCCGTCCGCCGCGTCCTCGAGGAAACCAGCGCGCTTCTCGTGGTCAAGCACGGGATCGACGCTGAGGTCCAGCGCGAGTACCGGGAGAAGATCCTCACCCGCTTCGCCAACCCGCACCTGCCGGACACCGTGCAGCGCGTCGGCAGGCAGCCGCTGCGCAAGCTCGGCCGCAACGAGCGATTCATCAGCCCGGCAGCGGAACTGGCCGAGCGTGGCTTGGGCCACACCGCGCTGCTCGACGCCATCGGGAAAGCACTCGAGTTCCGGGTGGAAGACGACGAGCAAAGCACCGAAATGCAGGGCCTGCTCTCGGAGCTCAGCGCCGAAGAATTCGTCGAGCGTGTCTCGGGACTTGCGCCGGAGCATCCGCTCTATGCCGGCCTCGTCACGGTCGTGCGGGAGCACCAGAAGTAGCAGCGTCGCCAGTTGGCGAAAAGGCAATAAATACCATAAGATTGTCTGTTGGTGCTTTGCGCACGTTTCTGGCGTGTCATCCACAAGGACTCAGCAGCATCAAAATCCACCGCACGACCAGTGCAACTATTTTTAGCGACAGTGAGGCTATGGCCAAAAAAGACGGTGTCATTGAGATCGAAGGCTCGATCGTTGAAGCTTTGCCCAACGCGATGTTTCGTGTTGAGCTGACCAACGGTCACCGCGTTCTTGCCACGATTAGCGGCAAGATGCGTCAGCACTACATCCGCATCCTCCCCGAGGACCGCGTGATCGTGGAGCTCAGCCCCTACGATCTGACCCGCGGCCGGATCGTTTACCGCTACAAGTAACACGCACTGTAAGTAACGGCCGCTCAGGCTGGTTCGGCACATCTGTGTTCGGACCTGAGGGAGCGGTACGACGACAGCGAGAGAGAGAAACTCATGAAGGTCAAGCCCAGCGTTAAGAAGATCTGCGAAAAGTGCAAGGTCATCCGTCGCAATGGACGCGTCATGGTCATCTGCGAGAACCCGCGCCACAAGCAGCGCCAGGGCTAAATTCTTCGTCGGACGAAGAACAGCAGTACACCAATCGCAGCGCAAGCTGCACAATATCGGCAGTTCCAGAACTCGTTCGAGGGACACCTCGGGTCGGAGGCCCGGGCACAGGAACTGCTCCACACCTCCACTAACTCCTAGGAGAAGCCACCATGGCACGTCTCGCCGGCGTAGACATTCCCCGCGATAAGCGCGTGGAAATCGCACTGACGTACATTTACGGTGTTGGACGCACGAGGGCTCTGAAGACCCTCGTCGACACCGGCATCAGCGGAGACATCCGTGTGAAGGATCTCAGCGACGACCAGTTGGTCCTGCTGCGTGACTACATCGAAGGCAACTACAAGGTAGAGGGTGACCTCCGCCGTGAAGTTCAGGCCGACATCCGCCGCAAGGTTGAGATTGGCAGCTACGAGGGAATTCGTCACCGTCGTGGCCTGCCCGTTCGTGGACAGCGCACCAAGACCAACGCTCGTACCCGCAAGGGCCCGAAGCGCACAGTTGCCGGCAAGAAGAAGGCTCGCTAGGCCCCGGCCTTCGAGCTCTTTGCCGAAAGATTTAGGAGATATTCATGGCTGCACCCAAAACCGCTGCCCGCAAGCCGCGTAAAAAAGAGAAGAAGAACATTGCTGTGGGCCAGGCCCACATCAAGTCGACCTTCAACAACACGATCGTCTCGATCACCGACCCGACTGGTGCTGTCATCAGCTGGGCGTCCTCTGGTGGAGTCGGCTTCAAGGGTTCACGTAAGTCGACCCCGTTCGCCGCTCAGCTCGCTGCAGAGTCTGCTGCCCGCCAGGCACAGGAACACGGCATGAAGAAGGTTGACGTCTTCGTCAAGGGACCCGGTTCAGGCCGCGAGACCGCGATCCGTTCGCTTCAGGCCGCTGGCCTCGAGGTCGGATCGATCAACGACGTTACCCCGCAGGCGCACAACGGTTGCCGCCCGCCGAAGCGCCGCCGCGTTTAAGCACACTTCGATTCTCGACGATTGAGCGGCGCCAGTTCTGGCGCTGCTCAATCGTCGGCTCGGATACAACTTCATACCTCGTCATTGCAAGTGTCATATAGCGGACACTTAGCCGAAAGGAACACATAGTGCTTATTGCACAGCGCCCAACGCTCACCGAAGAGAACATTTCAGAGTTCCGCAGCCGGTTCGTGATTGAGCCCCTGGAGCCTGGCTTCGGATACACCCTCGGCAATTCACTTCGCCGTACCCTTCTGTCTTCCATCCCCGGCGCTGCAGTAACCAGCATCCGCATCGACGGCGTGCTGCACGAGTTCAGCACCATCCCCGGTGTCAAGGAAGACGCGACCGAGATCATCCTGAACATCAAGGGTCTCGTCGTTTCGAGCGAGCACGACGAGCCGATCACCGCTTACCTTCGTAAGACCGGTGCTGGGCAGGTCACCGCCGCTGACATTTCGGCACCGGCCGGCGTCGAGGTCCACAACCCGGACCTCGTCATCGCGACCCTCAATGACAAGGCGAAGTTCGAACTCGAACTCACCATCGAGCGTGGCCGTGGCTACGTGTCAGCAACGCAGAACCGTAACGAGTTCTCCGAAGCCGGCCAGATCCCGATCGACTCGATCTACTCGCCAGTGCTCAAGGTCACCTACCGCGTCGAGGCAACTCGTGCCGGTGAGCGCACTGACTTCGACCGCCTGGTCGTCGATGTCGAGACGAAGCCGGCCATCACGCCGCGCGACGCCATCGCATCAGCGGGCAAGACCCTCGTCGAACTGTTCGGCCTCGCTCGCGAGCTCAACAACGCGGCAGAGGGCATCGAGATCGGCCCGGCACCGGTTGACGCCGTTCTGCCCGGCGAGCTCTCGATTCCGATCGAAGACCTCGACCTTTCGGTTCGTTCGTACAACTGCCTCAAGCGCGAGGGCATCAACACGGTCTCCGAGCTTGTCGCTCTGAGCGAGACCCAGCTGATGAACATCCGCAACTTCGGACAGAAGTCGGTCGATGAGGTTCGCGACAAGCTCGTGGAAATGGGCCTTTCGCTCAAGGACTCGGTTCCCGGGTTCGATGGCGCTCACTTCTACTCGGGCTACGACGACGAGACAAGCAACTAAGGCTCGTCCCCGGACGCCCTTTCATTTTTTGATACTGGAGATACAACATGCCTACGCCCACTAAAGGCCCCCGCCTCGGAGGCGGACCAGCGCACGAGCGTTTGATGCTCGCCAACCTGGCCGCTGCCCTGTTCACCCACAAGAGCATCAAGACCACCGAGACGAAGGCCAAGCGCCTCCGCCCGGTCGCCGAGCGCCTCATCACGTTCGCAAAGCGGGGCGACCTGCACTCCCGTCGTCGCGTCATGCGCACGATCGGTGACACCTCGGTCGTTCACGAGCTCTTCACCGAGATCGCGCCGCTCGTTGCAGAGCGCGAGGGTGGATACACCCGCATCACGAAGCTCGGCTTCCGTAAGGGCGACAACGCCTCGATGGTTCAGATCGAGCTCGTTCTCGAGCCCGTCACCCCCAAGGTGAAGAAGTCGAAGCCGGCTGCCGCACAGGCTGAGACGCCTGTTGTCGCCGAAGAGACTGCTCCCGAGGTTGAGGCTGAAGAGCCCGCAGCCGAGGCAGCTCCCGAGGCTGAGGTTACTGAAACCGAAGCTGAGGTCGTCGAGGCTGAGAAGGCCGACGACACCAAGTAGCACTCGTTTCACTCGAAGCCCCCGTCATCCGTTTGGATGGCGGGGGCTTTGTCGTTGCCGGCGTCGCGCTGGTGCGTATGGCACCCGGGACACGCAAACTGCGCGAGCCCATCAGTTGCGGTCGAGCGCATCAGGTGCGCGGGATGTTCTCGACCGGAAGTGGTGCTCTCGCTGGGCGGCGAGCTCACTCGGCGCGGGTGCCGTGTGCGGGGCGACCGGATGCCGCGTTGCCGCGTGCCCGCCGACATCCGTCGCCGTCCGCGTGGGGGCGTGCCGACACCGGGGGAGAGGCGCCTGCGGGCGGGTGCGGCGCCGGGCTGTGCAAACTGCGCGAGACCATCAGTTGCGGTCGAGCGCATCAGCTGCGCGGGATGTTCTCGACCGGAAGTGATGCACTCGCCCGGCGGCGAGGTCACCCGGGGCGGAGCTGTGTGCTGTTGCCGATAAACTTCCGAGGTGGACCCCGCCCCGACCAGCACCAGATTCCGGCTCGACATCGCCTATGACGGCACGCACTTCGCGGGCTGGGCGAAGCAGCCGGGGCTCCGCACCGTGCAGGGCGTGCTCGAGGAAGCCATCACCACCATCCTGGGCAAGCACGGTGACAGGATCCTGGTCGCGGTCGCCGGACGCACCGACACCGGCGTGCACGCGACGGGCCAGGTGGCACACCTCGATCTCGACGAGGAACGCGCTGCTCGCGTTCGCCGGGGGAGACCGGCCAAAGACGGCTTGCATCCGACGGGAAGCGCACTGCGACGGAAGGTCAACGGGGTTCTCGGCCAGTACCCTGACGTTGTTATCACCAACGCCCGCCCGGCCGCGCCGGGCTTCGATGCACGCTTCTCCGCGATCTGGCGCCGCTACGAGTACCGGATCGCCGACAGCATCTCGTTCCGCAATCCGCTGGAGCGCGCCCAGACGGTATGGCATCCGTCGCCGCTCGATGTCGACCGGATGAACGCGGCAGCCCAATCGCTCGTCGGCCTTCATGACTTTGCGACGTATTGCCGACCCCGCGAGGGCAGGACCACAATCCGCACGCTTCAGCGTTTCGGCTGGGTCAGGGATGCTGAGGGAGTGCTCGTGGCTGATGTGCGAGCGGATGCCTTCTGCCACAGCATGGTTCGCGCGCTCGTCGGTGTCTGCGTCGCTGTGGGTGAGGGGAAGCTGGAAGTGGCCGACGCTGAGCGGCTGCGGAGCGAGGTGACGAGGTCGAACGAGTTCGCTGTGATGCCCGCCCGCGGCCTCACCCTCGCCGAGGTGGGGTATCCCAGCGACGCCCTGCTGGGGCAGCGTGCCGCGCTGACGCGCCAGCGACGGAGCCTCGACGACGGCCGCGACCCCTTTGCCGAGTTTGACGACGATGATGAGGCCGGGTAAGGTTGCTCCTTGGTGTCCATACTCCCTGCAGTGCGGCACCCGAAGTTGAGCCCTCCACCTGCGGCGTTCTCGTCAGAACTCCCAACGGAGCGGGATTCACGACCAACCAACTTACGACAAGAAAGCAGCACTACTGTGACGCGCACTTATTCCCCCAAGGTCTCTGAGATCCAGCGTGACTGGTTCATCATTGACGCCACCGACATCGTGCTTGGCCGTCTGGCCAGCCAGGTCGCCATCCTCCTCCGTGGAAAGCACAAGGCTACCTTTGTGAACCACATGGACACCGGTGACTTCGTCATCATCATCAACGCCGAGAAGGTCGCTCTTACCGGCCAGAAGCTCCTGCAGAAGAAGGCTTACCGCCACTCGGGTTACCCGGGCGGCATCAAGGCTGTCACCTACGCCGAGCTGCTCGAGAAGAACCCGACCCGCGCGGTGGAGAAGGCTGTTCGCGGCATGCTCCCCAAGAACTCCCTCGGTGCTGCGCAGCTGCGCAAGCTGAAGGTATACACCGGTAACGAGCACCCCCACGCTGCGCAGCAGCCCAAGACGTTCACCCTCGACCAGGTCGCCCAGTAAGCGCCCGGAATAGAAATAAGGATTCCTACAGTGGCGAAGATCGCAGATTCCATCGCAGAGACCCCGGAGAGCTTCTCCACCGAAACGCCGGTCGAGGCAGCTCCCAAGGCAGCCCGTCCCGCACTGAGCGTGCCCGGAGCAGCAGTCGGCCGTCGTAAGCAGGCTATTGCCCGCGTTCGGCTCATCCCGGGAACCGGCACCATCACGGTCAACGGCCGTGAGCTTGCCGAGTACTTCCCGAACAAGCTGCACCAGCAGCTGATCAACGACCCGTTCACCATTCTCGACCTGGCTGGCGGCTACGACGTCATCGCTCGCATCTCCGGCGGTGGCCCTTCAGGCCAGGCCGGCGCGCTGCGCCTCGGCATCGCCCGTGCGCTCAACCAGATCGACGAAGAGAACAACCGCGCAACCCTGAAGAAGGCCGGATTCCTCTCGCGTGACGCTCGCGTCAAGGAGCGCAAGAAGGCCGGTCTCAAGAAGGCTCGTAAGGCTCCCCAGTTCTCGAAGCGCTAACCGCGCCTCGGATCAGGACTGCTTTATATGCCTCGCCTGTTTGGTACTGATGGTGTTCGCGGCCTCGCGAACAAGGACCTGACGGCAGACCTCGCTCTCGGCCTTGCCCAAGCCACCGCTGTGGTGCTTGGGCAGGGCCGAAGTGCTGAGGCCCGTCGTGCTGAAGGTAAAAGGCCCGTCGCCGTGCTCGCACGCGACCCCCGGATCTCCGGAGAATTCCTGTCGGCGGCCGTTGCCGCAGGATTGGCCTCGAGCGGCGTCGACGTCCTCGACGCCGGGGTTATTCCGACCCCAGCCGCCGCGTTCCTGATCGCAGACATCGACGCCGACTTCGGCGTCATGATCTCGGCGAGCCACAACCCGGCGCCAGACAACGGAATCAAAATCTTCGCTCGCGGAGGCACCAAGCTTCCCGACGCCGTCGAGACGCGCATTGAAGAGCACCTCGACGAACCCAACTGGGCTCCCACCGGCGCCGACGTCGGTCGCATCCGCCGCTTCGCCGACGCGGAAGACCGTTACGTCCTGCACCTGCTCGGCAGTTTGCCCCACAGGCTCGATGGGATCCACGTGGTCCTCGACTGTGCGCACGGCGCAGCTGCCGGAGTGTCACCCGAGGTGTTCCGCGATGCGGGCGCCCGGGTCACCGTCATCGGAAACGATCCCGACGGTATGAACATCAACGATGGCGTCGGCTCGACCCACCTCGACCTGCTGGCCGAAGCTGTGCTCGAGCACGGTGCCGACATTGGTATCGCCCACGACGGCGATGCTGACCGCTGCCTCGCCGTCGACGCGAACGGCAAGGTCATCGATGGTGACCAGATCATGGCGATCCTGGCCGTTTCCATGAAGGAACGCGGCCGGCTGACCGACAACACGCTCGTCGCCACGGTGATGAGCAACCTCGGGCTGCGCATGGCCATGGAGCAGCACGGTATCTCGATGGTGCACACCAAGGTCGGCGACCGTTACGTCCTCGAAGCGATGGACGGCGGCAAATTCGCGCTCGGTGGTGAACAGTCCGGGCACGTCATCATGAGTGAGTTCGCGACGACAGGCGACGGCATCCTCACCGGACTTCACCTGGTGGCTGAGATGGCCCGAACCGGCAAGACCGCGGCAGAACTCGCGAGCGTGATGACCGTCTACCCACAGATTCTCGTGAACGTGCGGGACGTGGATCGCGAGGGCATCCACAAGGATGAGGTGCTCGCTGACGTCGTCCGCGCTGCGGAGACCGAGCTGGGTGACACCGGTCGTGTGCTGTTGCGCCCGAGCGGAACCGAGCAGCTGGTTCGGGTAATGGTCGAGGCTGCTGACCAGCTGACCGCCGACCGCCTGGCTCACCAGATCGCCGACGTAGTCCGGGTGCGGCTCGCGGTCTAGGGTCGCCCCTTACCCACCGTTCACCAGGACGCGGGTGTGCGAGCCAGCAGTGCCCGCGGTCAGCGCGCCTGGTTATGCCGGCGTCCCGCCTGCCGCAGCGCTCTCACACCTTGCGGAGGAGAACCGAGCTGACCTTGTGGTCTGACGCCTTTCGCAGGACGAGTTTGGCTCGTGCTTTGGTCGGGCGGATGTTGTCAATGAGGTTCGGCTCGTTGACCTCACGCCAGAAGTAGCGAGCCCGTTCGCGTGCTTCATCCTCGGTGAGATCGGCGTACACGTTGAAGTACGAGTTGGGGTTCGTGAAGGCGCCGCGCTGCAGCGCCATGAAGCGTTCCTCGTACCAGGTGGCGATATCGCTCGTGCGGGCGTCGACGAAGATGCTGAAGTCGAAGAGGTCGGCAACCGTCAGCCGGTGCCCGCTCCCCGCGGGCTGAAGGACATTGAGGCCCTCGACGATGAGCACATCCGGGCGTCGAACCACAACTTGCGCGTCAGGAACTATGTCGTACTTGAGGTGGGAGTAGAACGGCGCACGTACCTCCGGCGCCCCGCTCTTGACCGCGCTCACGAAGCGGAGCAGCGCCCGGCGGTCGTACGCCTCGGGAAACCCTTTGCGGCCCATAATGCCGCGACGCTCGAGTTCGGCGTTCGGGTAAAGAAACCCGTCGGTCGTGATGAGTTCGACACGCGGGGTGTCCGGCCAGCGGGCCATGAGTTCCCGCAGGAGCCGGGCGACGGTGGACTTGCCGACCGCGACAGACCCGGCCACACCGATCACGAACGGGGTGCGGTCAGTGGTCTCGCCGAGGAACGACATGGTCGAATCGTGCAAGCGCTTCGCGGCGGCGACGTACAGGCTCAGCAGCCGGCTGATCGGCAGATATACCTCCGCCACCTCGGTCATGTCCAGTCGGTCGCCGAGGCCCCGGAGCTGCACAACCTCCGCGTCGGTCAGTGGCGACGGTGTGTTCGGGGCGAGTCGTGCCCAGTCCGACCTGTCGATTTCAACGAACGGCGTGCTCTGGGTGCCATTGTGATGGCCGTCTCCGTGGTCAGGCATAAGGCTCCCAGTCTATTGCGGCTATTCTTGACCCCATGTGTGGAATCGTGGGATACGTAGGCGGAAATGACAGCATCGATGTACTTGTCGGAGGTCTAAGTCGGCTCGAGTATCGCGGTTACGACTCCGCAGGCGTCGCCGTCATCGACGAGAACGGTGTTCTCCGCACCCGGAAGCGGGCGGGCAAGCTCGCTGTTCTCGCAGACGACCTCAAGTCGGGAGCCATCGAAGTCAGCCGTACAGGCATCGGCCACACCCGCTGGGCGACGCACGGAGCACCGACCGACCAGAACGCGCACCCGCACCTCGGTGACGACGGCAAGCTCGCGCTCATCCACAACGGCATCATCGAAAACTTTTCCCCGCTCAAGCAGGAACTGCTCGACGAAGGCTTCACTTTCGAGAGCGACACGGACTCCGAGGTCGCCGCTGTGCTGCTCGGCCGTGAGTACCGCAAGACGCAGGACCTCCGCGAGGCATTCCAGAACGTCGTGGCGCGGCTCGATGGCGCTTTCACGCTCCTCGCTGTGCACGAAAACGAGCCGGGCATCGTCGTCGGCGCACGCCGCAACTCGCCGCTCGTGATCGGGCTCGGCGATGGTGAGAACTTCCTCGCTTCGGACGTCGCCGCATTCGTTGAATACACCAGGAATGCCCTCGCCATCGGCCAGGACCAGATCGTCTCCATCACGCCGGACAAGGTCGAGGTCACCGACTTCTTCGGTGCTCCCGTCGAGGTCGAGCCCTTCGAGATCGAGTGGGACGCCAGCGCAGCTGACAAGGGCGGCTGGCCGAGCTTCATGGCCAAAGAGATTTCCGAAGAACCGGATGCTGTCGCCAACACCCTGCGCGGCCGCATCGATGCAGATGGCCAGGTCGTCATCCCCGAGCTCAACGGTCTCGATGAACTCTTCGTCGACATCAACCGCATCGTCGTCATCGCCTGCGGAACCGCCGCCTACGCGGGCCAGACCGCCAAATACGCGCTCGAGAAGTGGGCCGGAATCCCGGTCGACGTCGAGCTCAGCCACGAGTTCCGCTACCGCGAGCCGGTCATCACCCCGCAGACACTGGTCGTCTCGATCAGCCAGTCCGGTGAGACCATGGACACGCTCATGGCCGTGAAGTACGCCAGCGAGAAGGGCGCCAAGACGCTCTCGATCTGCAACACCCAGGGTGCGACGATTCCTCGCGAGTCCGACGCCGTCGTTTACACCCACGCCGGCCCCGAGGTTGCTGTCGCGTCGACCAAGGCGTTCGTCGCCCAGATCACCGCGCTTTACCTCTTTGCACTCCACCTCGCCCGCGTCCGTGGCGCTCAGCCCGCAGACGTTCTCGCCGAGCAGTCGGCAGAGCTCCTCGCCGTTCCGGCGAAGATCGCCACGATCCTCGACGAGAGCAGTGTCGTCGAGCAGCTGGCGCACTGGATGAGTGACTCCCGCGCAGTGCTGTTCCTGGGCCGCCACGTCGGGTACCCGATCGCTCTCGAGGGCGCCCTCAAGCTCAAGGAGCTCGCCTACATCCACGCCGAAGGGTTCGCCGCCGGTGAGCTCAAGCACGGTCCCATCGCCCTGATCGAACCGGGCCAGCCCGTGTTCGTCGTTGTGCCGAGCCCCCGTGGCTCCGCGATGCTGCACTCCAAAGTGGTTTCCAACATCCAGGAGATCCGGGCCCGCGGAGCGCGGATCATCGCGATCGCTGAAGAGGGCGACGCAGCGGTTCTTCCCTTTGCCGACACGGTCATCCGGATTCCGCTGGCCGCGCCACTCTTCGAGCCGTTGCTCGCCGTCATCCCGCTGCAGATCTTCGCGATGGAACTGGCGATCGCGAAGGGACTCGACGTCGACCAGCCGCGCAACCTCGCCAAGTCGGTGACCGTCGAGTAACAGCCGCCGCACCCCTCCGCGGGTGCACGACGGAAGGCAAGCGAAGGGAGCAGCGTGATCGTCGGTATCGGGGTCGACCTGGTCGACCTTGCCCGCTTCGAACGTGCTGTCGACCGCACGCCTCGCCTGCGTGAGCGCCTGTTCGCTGAGAGCGAACGGTCGCGACCGCTGCGCTCACTCGCCGGCCGGTTTGCCGCGAAGGAAGCACTGATCAAGGCGCTGGGCAGTTCCGACGGCGTGCGCTGGCTCGACATCGTTGTGTCGAACAGTGATGAGGGCGACCCCGGCTTCGAGATCACCGGCGACACAGCGAAGGTGATCGAAGCCCGCGGCATCGATCGGCTTCACCTCTCGATGAGCCACGATGCCGGAGCGGCGATTGCATTCGTCATTGCCGAGCGAAACGACCCAGACCGGTCGCAGTCGAGTACCGAGGCACAGGCCTCGCAGAAAGAAGAGAAGGCATGATCGGGTTCCGTGAAGCAGTGATCGACACGGATGCCATGACGCACAACATCCGTCACCTGGCTGGTGTCGTCGGGACGGACCACATCATCGCGGTCGTCAAGGCGGACGGCTACGGCCACGGCGCGGTGCAAGCGGCGCGCGCCGCCCTCGCCGGCGGCGCAGACTGGCTGGGAACGGCAGACCTCGTCGAGGCGATCGAACTCAGGGACGCCGGAATCACGGCGCCGGTCCTGTGCTGGCTGCACGGCCCCGACACTGACTTCACGGCTGCAGGGCACCGCGGCATCGACATCGGCGTCTCCTCGATCGACCAGTTGGAGAAGGTAGCGGATGCCGCTGGCGACGCGCCCATCGAAATCCACCTCAAGCTGGACACCGGTCTGTCCCGCAACGGACTCGACGCTTCCGACTGGCCCCGGGCATTCTCCCGCGCCGCCGAACTCGAGCGCAGCGGACGGATTCACGTGCGCGGGATCTTCTCGCACCTCTCCAACGCCTCCGACGATGACGATCGCCAGGCGGCCAGGGAATTCGACGCGGGTGTCCGGCTGGCAACACAACACGGACTCCGTCCGGAGCTCGTGCACCTCGCTGCCACCGCTGCGGCGATCCGGCTGCCGGAGACGCGCTTCAACACGGTGCGCATCGGTCTCGGGCTCTACGGACTCTCGCCATTCGACGATGCCGAATCCAGCGACCTTGGACTCATTCCCGCGATGACCCTTCGAGCGTCGGTTGCCGCCATCCGGCGGGTACCGGCGGGAAAGGGCGTCTCGTACAGCTATACCTACCGCGCTCCGGAGGAGACGACCCTCGCCCTTGTCCCGCTCGGCTACGGCGACGGCATCCCTCGCCAGGCATCCAACGCCGGTCGTGTTCTGATCGGCGGGGGAGTGCACCAGATCGCGGGCAGGATCGCTATGGATCAGTTCGTTGTCGCCGTTGGTGACGCCGCTGTGTCGACCGGAGACGATGTGGTGATCTTTGGTGACCCCGCCACCGGCGCGCCGAGCGCGACGGACTGGGCGACGGTAGCGGGGACGATCAACTACGAAATCGTCACGCGCATCGGAGCCAGGGTGCACCGCGTCTACGGTGCCGGATCATGATCGAGCTCCCGTTCGACTCCGTCGTCGCGACGGCCGACGACATGCACGAACTGGGGATCAGCCTCGGCCGCTCCCTCCGAGCGGGGGATCTCCTCGTGCTCACCGGCCCGCTCGGCGCTGGAAAGACGACGCTCACCCGCGGGATCGGTGAGGGACTCGGCGTTCGAGGACCGGTGACGAGTCCCACGTTCGTGCTGGCGCGCACCCACCCGAGCCTGTCGGATGGTCCACCACTCGTTCACGTGGATGCCTACCGGCTGTCAAGCGCCGTTGAACTCGACGACCTCGACATCGACTTCGCGGGCAGCGTCGTCATCGTCGAGTGGGGGCGCGGCATGCTCGACGGCATCGCCTCACGGTGGCTCGACGTGGAGATCGAGCGTCCGACGGGGGCGGGCCAGCAGGTGCATTCTTCGAATGGAATACAGGCGGATGCCGGTGACGGCGAAGACGTGTCAGCTCTCGAGCACGAGGCTGGCGTGAACGAGGCCGACGCGGACGGTGCCGACGTAGACGAGACCGACGAGCCTCGCCGGGTCCGCATCACGATCTCTGAGCCGCCGGTGACCGCGTAGGCTTGATCCGTGCTCCTCGCCATAGATTCATCCACGGGAACCAGCGTCGCTGTGGTCGATCGCGACGGCGGTGTTCTCGCCGAGCGGACCACAGGCGACACGATGAGCCACGCCGAAGTGGTGGGTTCGCTGCTCCGTGAGGTCATGCAGGAGGCCGGTGTCGACGCATCCGCTCTCTCCGGTGTCGTCTGCGGGATGGGCCCAGGCCCGTTCACCGGGCTTCGAATCGGCATCGCTGCGGCCCGCGTGTTCGCACTCGCGGCAGATAAGCCGCTCGTCCCTCTCGTCAGCCACGACGCCATAGCCTTCGACTGGTACCGCTCCGGCAACACCGGCGGGTTGCTCGTGGTCACCGATGCCAGGAGACGCGAGCTGTACTGGTCGGCATACTCCGGCGTCGACGAACACGGAGCGCCTGCCCGGGTGGATGGTCCAGGGCTGGCCAAACCCGACGAACTGGGCCACAGCGATCTTCAGCGGCTCGACGCAACGACGGTGTCTGCAGGCTCACTCGGCATGCTTGGGGAACTGCTCTACTCGACGGGTGGCTCGTTCGCCGCTGACGAGGCGCTCTACCTGCGCTCGCCGGACGCGAAACCGTCGCTCGGCGGAAAACGGGTGACGGCATGACCTGGCAGATTCGGCGCGCCACCGTCGCGGACCTCGCGCATATCCTGGCGATCGAGCAGTCGACCTTCGGGTCCGATGCCTGGTCGGCCGAACTTCTCCGCTCGGAACTCGCGAGCGCAAACACGTACTACATCGTCGCGACACCGGTCGGCGCCCCCGAGATCGTCGAGGGCTACGCGGGACTGATGGTCCCACCGGGCGCCGACGACGCCGATATCCAGACGATCGCCGTTGCCGCAGAGGTCCGCCGCATGGGACTCGGCCGCATCCTCGTTCGCGCCCTGCTCAGCGAGGCGCGAAAGCGCGGCGCGCGGCAGGTGTTCCTCGAGGTGCGGGAGGACAACCCGGCGGCCCAGGCGCTGTACCTCGACCTCGGGTTTGAGGCGATCGCCGTGCGGCCCGGCTACTACCAGCCGGACAATGTCGACGCCATTGTGATGAAGCTCATCCTTCAGCCCCGCGTTCCAGGGCTCGCGGTGGGCGCGCAGTGAACGAGGACCTGATGAACCGCACCAACCCGCTCGTTCTGGGGATCGAGACGTCCTGCGACGAAACCGGAATCGGTATCGTGCGGGGGACGAGGCTACTGAGCAACACCATAGCGTCCTCGATGGACGAGCACGCGAGGTACGGCGGCGTCGTTCCCGAGGTAGCGGCACGGGCGCACCTCGAGGAACTCGTTCCCGCCATCCGCCACGCTGTCGCCGAGGCCGCTATCTCCCTCGATGACCTCGACGCCATCGCCGTAACGAGCGGCCCAGGGCTGTCGGGTGCCCTCATGGTCGGCGTCGGCGCGGCCAAGGCGCTCGCGGTCGCGCTGAACAAACCTCTCTACGCGGTCAACCACCTCGTCGGGCACGTCGGTGCCGACATCCTGGACGATTCCGGAACTCCATTCGAGTATCCGACGATCGCCCTGCTGGTTTCCGGTGGGCACACCTCCCTCCTTCTCGTGCGCGATCTCGTGAGCGACGTCGAGCTGCTCGGTGAGACGATCGATGATGCCGCAGGCGAAGCTTTCGACAAGGTTGCTCGGATTCTTGGGCTCCCGTACCCCGGTGGCCCCCAGATCGACAGGGTCGCAGCGGCCGGAGACCCGAACGCCATCAGGTTCCCGCGCGGACTCAGCCGGCCAAAAGACATGGAGAAGCATCGGTACGACTTCTCGTTCTCCGGTCTCAAAACCGCGGTTGCGCGCTGGGTGGAGCAGAAGCAGGATGCCGGACTCGAGGTGCCAGTAGAGGATGTCGCCGCCGGCTTCCGGGAGGCGGTCGCGGATGTGCTCATCACCAAGGCGCTCGCTGCCTGCGCCGACTATGGTGTGCCGCGGTTGCTGCTCGGTGGCGGAGTCGTCGCGAACGCCCGGGTCCGGGCGCTCGCCGCGGAACGGTCTGCCGCGGCGGGAGTGGCTCTGCGCATCCCACCGCTGTCCCTGTGCACAGACAACGGCGCGATGATCGCCGAGCTGGGCGCGCAGCTCATCATGGCGGGCCACGCACCCTCTACACTCGACTTCTCGGCAGATTCAACACTTCCTGTGACGGATATCCAGGTGCACTAGCACCGCGCGACGAAGGAGACGCCCATGTCAGATCCTCACGGCCCCGACGGAGTTCCCCCGGCGCCACCGGTGCCGCCGGTGCCGCCGACAACTCCGGAGCCGAACGTGCCATCGATCCCGGCTCAACCGACTCCGCCGTCGCCGAGTGAACCGACGCCGTCGCCCACCGAACCGGCTGCACCGACTCCCGCCGAGCCGATCGCCCCCCGACCCGCCGAACCGGCTGTGCCGACACCCGTGGAGCCCACGGTGCCGGCACCCGTCGAGCCGGGGCCGCCACTGCCGGCCGAACCCGAAACACCGGGGCCGGGCGCACCATCCTCGCCCTTCCCGCTCGCTACCGCTGCTCCGCAGGAGCGATCGCGGACGTCGGAGCCGGGTGGGGTCCAGCCCCCGTCCCCGCCGGCCACGCCGTACCGTTCCGCGGGAGCGCCACCGGTCAACCCGTTCCCGCAGGTGCAGCCCGTTGCGGCACCGGCTGCCGGTGCCCCGGCACCGTATGCTGCTCCATATCCGGGTCAGCAGCCCCAGCACGCGCAGGGCCAGCAGGCTCAGGCCCAACAGCCACAGGCCCAACAGCCACAGGCCCAGCAACCGCAGGGTCCACAGCCACAGGCTCCGCACGGTCAGCAGTATCCTGGCCAGCAGCAGCAGCAGCAGCAGCAGTACCCGGCATCCGCCCAGTACCCCGCGTCGCCCCAGTACCCCGCGTCGCCCCAGTACCCCGCGTCGCCCCAGTACCCCGCGTCGCCCCAGTACCCCGCTCAGGCGCAGTATCCCGTTCAGCCTCAAAATCCCGGTCAGCCGCAGGCTCCCTGGCCGCCTCAGCCTGGCAACCCTCAGCCCGCCAACCCTCAGGCGTTCGCCCCCGCGGGCTATGCGCCGCCATTCGTCCCGTCCCCTCAGGGGCAGCCGCCGGTACAGCAGGCATACGGGTCGCCGACTGCGCCGTATCCCGGTCAGCAGGGGTACGCGGGTGCGCCCGGTTATTCCGGTCAGCCGCAGTACCCTACGTCCCCGAAGCCCGCAGCGCCGCCCAAGCCCAAGATGGGCCTGATCGGTCTCATCCTCGGAATCATCGGCGTTATCGGCGGCATCATTTTCGGCTGGACGCTTCCCCTGTCGATAGCCGCGATAGTCCTCGGGCTCGTCGCGCGCAAGAAGGAAGTCGACACCCCTGGCCGATCCCTCGCCGCCATAGTGACGGGCGTGGTCGGGCTTCTTCTTTCCCTGGGCTGGCTTGCGTACAGCGTGATCACCATTGCGGCCACGACAGCGGGATAGGTTCATGTCCCAACGGGTTGCACCGGTGCTTTTCACCGTCGCCGCGTCGAGCTACGCGGCCAACTGTGCGCTCGGTGCCGGCGTTGCGACAGGCCGTGTGCACACGGGCAACTTTCGATGGATTCATCACGCTCTCTACATCACGACAGTGACGACGAGCGTGATCGCGGCCAGTTCCCTGCTGTGGAGCCGCAACCGGGCAGGACTGTTTCTCCTGCCAGCGGCGATCCCCCTTGCGGTGATACCGCGGGCGAGCGCACGGTCGCCCAGGCACGTGCAGACAGCGCTTTCTGCAGCACCGTTTTTCGTACTCAGTGTGATCAAGGCCTGGAGGTAGGCGTGGAGTTTCTCGATGTGGTTCGCCGGCGGAAGACAACGAACGGCCCGTTCCTGCCGGACAGGGTCAGTGAGGAACACCAGCGTCTGCTGATGGAAGTGGCCGGTCGCGCCCCCTCGCAGTTGAACAGCCAGCCGTGGCGATTCGTGATTGTCGATGACCCGGACACGATCGACACCATTGCGAGAATCAGTGGCGACAGCATGACCGAGGCGATGTCGAACGGCACTTTCTTCGAGCGCTACAAGCCGTATTTCCGCTTCAGCGCGAGCGAAATGGCCGAAAGACGCGACGGGATGCTGTTCGACAAGCTTCCCGCTGCGTTGCGGCCGTTCACCACACAGGTGTTCACCAAGCGTGGCCAGAAGCTCATGAATGCGATGCGTGTTCCGCAAAAGCTCGGTGAAGAGAACCGCAAGCTCGTCGCCGGCTCACCGTTGCTCATCGGCGTGATGCTTGACCGCTCGGAGTATCGCCCTGGCGAGCTGAGCTCGTTCTATTCGGTGTTCAGCATGGGTGCTGCGATGGAAAACGTCTGGCTGACCACCGTCGAACTCGGCATGGGGATCCAGTTCGTCTCGTTCCCGATGGAAGTCCCGGGCATGTGGGCGAAGATCGAGAACCTGCTCGAGGTGCCCGATTCTCTCGAACTCATGGCTGTGTACCGCCTCGGCTATGTGCCGACGGAACAGCGCCGCCCCGCTATCGACTGGACGAGCCACGAACGCAAGCTGCCGTCGCAGTACGTGTTCCGCGGGACATGCAAAACGCCACAGACCGGCTGGGACACTCCCGTTTCACACGGGTAGCCCAGCCGGCCTGCGGCGTCGGCCCGTCGGCGGTCAACCGCCGACGGGTGCGTTACATCAGCGACCGGTTGCGTCGGGGGAGCGGTCGACCTCGCCGCGCCAGGCTCCGGTCTCGAAGCCGTTCGACTCGATGAGCTTCTTGAACTTCTTGAGGTCGTGACCGATCTGGATGTCGTCGACCTGGAGCAGCGCTCCGGCGTGCTCGAGGATGCCCTGCGGTGACCAGTCGAGCCGCAGCGAGATTCGCGTCTCATCCGCGCTCAAGCGGTGGAACGAAACGACACCGGCGTGATCTTCGCCGTCTGTGCTCGTCCACGCGATGCGGGTGTCGGGGATCTGCTCGGTGATCTCAGCGTCGAATTCGCGTTTGATGCCGGCAATCGACACTTTCCAGTGGGTCTGGGTGTCGCTCGTCTGAGTCACGTCGTCGACGCCGCTGAGGAACTGCGGGAAAGATTCAAACTGAGTCCACTGGTTGTATGCGGTTGACACGGGGACGTGAACGTCGATATCGGCGTTGACAGTTGTCATGAGCGCTCCTTCTGGGTGAGATCCATTGTGTGTTCCCAGAGAACCACGGGACGCCTCACAGTGTCGAGGGGTTGCGGGTCGGGCGGGTCTTCGTCAACTTTCTGGAGCGACTGTGCCGCAGGTCAGTTCCGGGGGATCCGCTCGCAGAGGAGCGCGGCGTGCTTGCCGTTCACGCGGGTGAGCACAATCGTCGCGCTCTTGCTGCCGCGGAGCGCCATCCGCTTGCGGAAGACCGCCGGATCGATGTCTGCGCCTCGCTTTTTCACCTCGAGCGTCCCGATATCGCGCTTCGCGAGCTCCCGCTTCAGTGTCCGCTCATCGAGCGGGAACCTCTCGATCACGCGGAACGCCGTGGCGAACGGGGTCCGGGCCTCGGTGTCGCCCGTGAGATAGGCAATGCCGGGGCTGAGCATCCCCGCACCGATCTCGCGCGCAACGTCGCCGATAAGCCTCGCCCGGATGACCGCGCCGTCCGGTTCGAAGAGAAATTCGCCGGGCTCACGCACGGCGACATCCTCACTGTCGGCGGGAGCGGTCAGTTCGTGGGTTCCCGCCGAGTCGAGGACGAGCGCTGACCGGCGCACCCCATCGCGGGCGAGGGCGCCGAACCACAGGCCGAGCTCGACGACCTGCCCATCGACGCTGACCCATTGGGCTTCAGCGTCGTCGGGAATGAGTGATCTGTCGAACCCTGGGCCGAGTTTGACACCGACGGGCTGTGTTGCGGCACGCCCGAAGACCAAATCGAGCGATGGGCTGTAATCCTCCGGCCGGGTCAGCCGAGTGGTGTTCGAGTGCCCGGCGGTGCGTCTGGCCGGATCGAAATAGAGCCCGTCGAATGCGCTCGTGTCGATGTCCTCCGCCTTCGCGTGCCTCACATCGGCGGTGGGGAAGGGGGCGAGGTTGTAGCTGGCGACTGTCGCGGTCACTTCGTCGGCGTCGACGGCGGTAACCTCGAGGTCCATCGCGGCCATCGCCATGGCGTCGCCCCCGATCCCGCAGCCGAGGTCAGCAATCCGGCTGAGTCCCGCCGAGCTGAATCGGCCGGCGTGGAGTGCGGCGACACGCAACCGGGTGGCCTGTTCGAGGCCGGCCTCGGTGAAGAGCATCCGCGACGCGAACTCACCGAACTTCCCAACAGCCTTCCGCCGGAGCCTGACCTGCGTCAGCACGGCCGCGACGAGCGCGGGCGAGTGGCCTTCCGCGCGCAGTCGTGACACGGTCCCAACCGGGTCGGTGTCGGCATCCGACCCCCCGACCTGGTCGATGAGGGTGAGCCCATCCGGCGTCAGTAGTTCAACGAGTTCGGCTCTCTCCATCGTGCAAACTTATCAACCCGGATGCTGTGCGCTCGCCCTACGTTGGCACTCACGTTGCGAGAGTGCCAACGGATCCCTACACTGGCATTAGCACTCTCGATGTGAGGGTGCTAACTCAAGTCTTAGTTTAGAAAGAGGTCAACCGTGTCGGTCAGCATCAAGCCGCTCGAGGATCGCATCGTCATCAAGCAGGTCGAGGCAGAGCAGACCACTGCTTCAGGTCTCGTCATTCCTGACACCGCCAAGGAGAAGCCGCAGGAAGGCGTCGTCGAGGCTGTCGGCCCCGGCCGCATCGACGACAACGGCAACCGGGTACCGCTCGACGTCGCCGTCGGCGACAAGGTGATCTACTCCAAGTACGGCGGAACCGAGGTCAAGTTCGACGGCCAGGACTACCTGGTCCTCTCGGCTCGCGACGTGCTCGCGGTTGTGGTTCGATAACTCAAACGAACTGAAGCCCGGACGGTGACTCACCGTCCGGGCTTCTTCGTTTTAACAGGCGGTTGCCCCGCAGGTGCGGAGTAGCATCGATGGGTGCAGATGACCCCAGAGCCGGTTCCGGCCAATAGTGCAGGCCCGACAGGCAATGCAGCTCCGACAGGCAATGCAGGTTCGACAGGCGGTGCGGGCCCCGAAGCGGCGGCCAACGGCGCAGTGGCTTCTCCCGATGCCCCGCTGAGCCGCCCCGGCCTCATTTTCGCCGTGACCGCATACACGCTGTGGGGCGTTCTTCCGCTGTACTTCCTCCTGCTCGCGCCGACGGACCCGTTCGAGCTTGTCGCGGCCCGCGTGATCTTCTCGCTGGTGTTCTGCATGTTCCTCCTGACGGTGACGCGCGGGTGGGCTCCCTTTCTCCAGCTCGCCAGGAATCCCCGGGTGTCATTCCCCCTCGGTCTCGCTGGCGTCCTCATCTTCGTCAACTGGCAGACGTACGTCTACGGAGTGCTCAACGGGCAGGTCGTCGAGACGGCGCTCGGTTACTTCATCAATCCCATCGTCACTGTTTTTCTCGGCGTGTTCTTTCTGCGCGAGAAGCTTCGCGTCGTGCAGTGGATCTCGGTCGGCATCAGCATTGCCGCGGTGCTCGTGCTCGCGATCGGCGCGCACGGCGTTCCGTGGATTGCCCTGATCCTCGCCTTTTCCTTCGGGCTCTACGGCTACATCAAGAAGCGGGTCGGGGGGACCGTCGACGCCGTCTCGGGGCTCACCCTCGAGACAGCGTGGCTCACGCCCCTCGCCGTCGTCCAACTCATCGTCGTCGGCTCCACCGCCGGACTGACCATCGGACAGGTCAGTGTCTTTCATACGGTGCTGCTCGTCGGTACCGGTGTGATCACGGCGGTTCCCCTGCTCTTCTTCGCCGCTGCGTCGCGTCGGCTTCCGCTCATCTACATGGGCTTCATCCAGTTCTTCGCCCCCGTGATCCAGTTCCTCGTCGGGGTGCTCGTACTCCACGAGGCCATGCCGCTGGAGCGGTGGATCGGGTTCATTCTGGTCTGGATTGCTCTCGTCGTCCTGACGGCGGACACGGTCATCAGTGCGCGCGGATCGCTCCGGCGGCGCAATAAAGCTGCGTCTGAAGCGCCAGAACAGCTCTGATGCCGCTGAACTGTAACGATTGCGTCGCCGTTACACGTATGTAACGCCCACGTATTGTTCGGTGACGATTGCTCGAATATGTTGGCACCACGACAGTATTTAGCGCTGTCGGTTGGATACACGACACAGCATAGGAGCAACATGGGCGTCTTCACCCGGGCTACGGCCTCCCGCTCACGCACCCGCACGATCACACTGGGTTCTCTCGCAATCCTCGGAGCCAGCGCGCTGGTCCTCACCGGTTGCAGCAGCCCAGGTGGCGGCGAAGGTGACTCAGACCAGCCAGCAGGCGACCTGACACTCAAGGTCGGAACGCAGCTGCCGCAGACAGGCAACCTCGCCTTCCTCGGCCCGCCCGAGGAAGCAGGAGTCGGCCTCGCGGCCAAGGAGATCAACGACGCCGACCTCGGGATCGAGATCGACGTTGTCTACGGTGACTCCGGAGACACCGACAACAAGGCATACGCAACCGAGGTGCCGCGACTTCTTCAGGAGGGCGTCTCGGCGATCATTGGCGCAGCCGCCAGTGGTGTGACCAAGCTCTTCATCGACCAGGTGACGGGCGAAGGCGTGATTCAGTTCTCGCCGGCCAACACCTCTGCGGACTTCACAACGTGGGACGACAACGGGCTGTTCTGGCGAACTGCCCCGAGTGACGTGCTGCAGGGTGAGGTCCTCGGAAACCTGATCGCTGAAGACGGCAACGAAACCCTCGGCATTCTCTACCTCAACGACTCGTACGGGACCGGCCTCGCCGAATTCACGACAGAGGCGTTCGAGAACGCGGGCGGCGAAGTCGTCGAACAGCAGTCGTACAACACGGGCGACACCTCGTTCGACGCTCAGGTCAGCGCACTGAAGGCCGCAAACCCCGACGCAATCGCCCTGATCGCGTTCGAGGAGACCAAGACGATCGTTCCCGCGCTCGCCGGGTTCCCGTCCGACAAGCTGTACTTCGTCGACGGCAACCTCGCCGACTACTCAGCCGATTTCCCTGCAGGTACCCTCACGGGCGCCAAGGGTACGCTGCCGGGTCTCGACACCGAGTCCCTCGGTGACTTCACCGACCGCCTGCAGGAGTTCTGGCAGGGCGAGGGCAACGAGGAGCTGAAGGACTACAGCTACGCGGCTGAATCCTACGACGCCGTCGTCCTTCTGGCGCTGGCCGCGATGGCGGCGGGCTCCACCGACGGCGAGGACATCGCAGGGAAACTCCAGGAGGTCTCTGGTGGTTCCGGCGACGGTACCACGTGCACGTCGTTCAGCGAGTGTGCTGAGCTGCTCAACGATGGCGAGACGATCGACTACGACGGAAACTCCGGCCCGGTCACGTTCGACGAGAACGGTGACCCGACCGAGGCAACGATCGGCGTCTTCCAGTACCTCGAAGACAACACCTACGAGCGCATCTCCGAGTAGTTCGTAACCGAAACACAACCGCAGGGCCACGGGAAACCGTGGCCCTGCCGTTCGTTAAGCCCGGCGCCACAGCCTGCCACCGCGCCGCGCTGGAGCGCGTCTCGTCCATTCACGTTCGGCAGACTCTCGTCATCCGGCCGGTGCTGTGTTAGCGTCATGTCACCCATTTGCGGGGAGGCGACCAGCCGCGTGTACCGGCCATCACAACGAAGTGAATGCACATGACACCACTCTCACGGCGCCAATTGCTCGGCGCTGGACTCAGCTCAGCAGCGCTCGCCATGCTCACCGGGTGCGCCACACCCGGGACCACGTCGGTCAACTCCCAACCGGTGATTGCCGCTGCCGGCGGCGGCGAAAAGATCACCCTGACCTACTGGGCCTGGCTCAAGGACCTCCAGAAGGTTGCCGACGTGTGGAACGCCTCGCACCCCGACGTGCAGGTCGAGGCCGTCTGGATCCCCGGCGGAAACGACGGCGGATACCAGCAGCTCTACGCGGCGCTCGCCGCGGGCGGCGGGCCGGACATCGGACAGGTGGAACTCCGATCCATTCCCGAGTTCATGCTCGTGAACGGGCTGGTGGACCTGTCACGGTACGGAGCCGACGACCACGCGGATCTCTATGACAAGACGCTCTGGAGCCAGGTGAGTTACGTGGACGGTGTCTACGGCATCCCGCAGGACTCAGGTCCCATGGCGATGTTCTACCAGCCCGAGGTGTTTGCCAGGGTAGGTGGATCTCCGCCGTCGACCTGGGACGACTGGCTCGGGCTCGCGCGAGAGCTTCGCGGCGCTGGCGCGTACATCGACTGCTTCCCACTCGCTGACGCATCCTTCTTTGCGGCGCTGGCCACCCAGGCCGGTGCGAGCTGGCTGAGGGCCGAGGACGACGGGTGGGTGATCAACATGACCGACGAATCCACCATGCAGGTCGCGCGGTTCTTCGACGGCGCGATCGACGAGGACCTCGTTGAGAGCGGCTATGCGGCGTACTCGCCAGCCTGGTTCGCCGCAGCGGCCAATGGCGAGATGGCATCCGTCGTCACCGGCAGCTGGGGCGACGCCATCATCGAGGGCGTGAGCAACGGCGCGGGGAAATGGATGGCGGCACCCATGCCGACCTGGGGCGACTCAGGCTTCGGGTCGAGCTACCTGGGCGGCTCCACCGCGGCCGTCTTTGCCAACAGCGCCCACCCGAAGGAAGCCCTCGAGTTTGCGGTGTGGATGACCACCTCGCAGGAGGGCATCGACGCCATGATCGACAACAGCGGCATCGGCTGGTCCCCGGCACCAGACGTGATCGGCGCGAAACGGGAACAGCCATCCGAATTCTTCAGCGGCCAGCGCTACAACGAGGAAGTCTTCGTCCCCGCGACCCTCCAGCAGAACGCCGAGTGGTCGTGGTGGCCCACAACGCAGCAGACCTTCAACATCCTGAGCGACGGCTTCCGGAAGAAAGCATCGGGAACCACGCTCGTCGACTCTCTCGCGACATCCGAGAGGCTCGTGATGAAGTCCTTCGAGAACAAGGGCCTTCGTATCCGCAAGGAGGAGTCGTGACGTCGACAACCGCTCGGCCGGCAACCCGCAGCGCACCGGCAAAGCAGAGGGCGAGGGTCGCGGCAACGACCCGGGCCCCGTGGCTGCTTCTCGCGCCGTTCCTGGCCCTTTTCCTGCTCACCTTCATTCTCCCGATCCTGGTGGCGATCGGGTCGAGCTTTACGAGGGTCACGCGCAGGGGGCTGTTCGGTGAAGAGGGGGTGACCACCGAGTTCGCCTGGTTCAGCAACTACGCGCAGGCGCTCGCCGACGGCAACTTCGTCGCATCGATCGGGCGGATGCTGCTCTTCGGCATCGTGCAGGTTCCCATCATGATCGCCCTGTGCACCATTCTTGCGCTCATGCTCGAGTCGGCCTCAGCGAAGTGGCCCGGGTTCTTCCGCGCCGCCTATTTCCTGCCGTACGGCGTTCCCGGTGTGATCGCGACCATCCTGTGGTCGTTCCTCTACGTCCCCGGGCTCTCTCCGCTGTTCGACATCGCCGGACTGTTCGGCCTGACGCCCAACTTCCTCGGTGCCAGCACCGTGCTCTGGTCGATCGCGAATATCGTGACCTGGAGCTACACCGGATACAACATGCTCATCATCGTGGCTCAGCTCAAAGCGATCCCGGTCGAACTGTATGAAGCGGCAAAAGTGGACGGCGCGTCGACGCTCCGGGTCGCAACGAGCATCCAGCTCCCGCTCATTCGGCCGGCGCTGCTGCTCACCGCCGTGTTCTCCATCATCGGCACCCTGCAGCTGTTCGCGGAAGCCCAGGTGCTGCAGTCGGTCTCGCCGGCCATCGACAGCCAGTACACGCCCAACCTCAGCGCATACACGACGGCGTTCGCCTACAACGACTACAACGTCGCCGCTGCCCAGGCTGTGCTCATCGCCGTCGTGGCATTCGCACTCTCCTTTGCTTTCCTGAAGCTGACGAATCGGAAATCATCATGACCACAACGACGACACGTCAGACCGGACCGGCATCCGTTTCATCGTCAGCAACCGACGCGAACACCGCGGCGAAAAAGCGACGAACGCGTTCAAGGCGATCATCGTCGATCATCGTCACGGGGATCCTCACCGTCGTCGCGCTGTACTTCCTCATTCCGGTGTACTGGGTCGTCGTCGCTGCCACGAAGTCGACGGAGGACCTGTTCTCCACCTACGGGTTCTGGTTCGCCCCGACGTTCGCCCTGTGGGAGAACCTCGGCCAGGTGCTGAGCTACGACGGCGGTATCTTCGTGCGCTGGTTCGGCAACTCGGTGCTCTACGCCGGGGTCGGCGCGCTCCTCGCGACCTACTTTGCGGCCGCGGGAGGGTACGCGCTCGCGAAATACGAGTTCAAGGGCCGTGACCTCATCTTCGGCACCATCCTCGGAGGCGTGCTCGTGCCCGGGACGGCGACGGCACTCCCGCTCTTTCTGCTGTTCAGCCAGATGGGCATCGCCAACACCTACTGGAGCGTGCTGCTTCCGTCACTCGTTTCACCGTTCGGGCTGTTCCTGTGCCGCATCTACGCCCAGGCCACCGTCGATTCATCACTCGTCGAGGCCGCCCGCATCGACGGGACCGGCGAGATCCGGATCTTCCACACCATCGGACTGAGAATCCTCACCCCGGCGCTCGTCACGGTATTTCTGTTCCAGCTGGTCGGCATCTGGAACAACTACTTCCTGCCCCTGGTGATGCTTTCTGACTCCGATCTCTACCCGATCACCCTCGGACTCAACAGTTGGTTGAGCCAGGTCGATAGGCTGCCAGAGTTCTATGAACTCACCACCGGCGGAGTTCTGTTGTCGATCATCCCGCTCGGCATCGCCATGATCGTGTTGCAGCGCTTCTGGCGCGGCGGCCTCACCGAAGGATCAGTCAAGTCGTGACATCCAGCTCCACAGCAGACAATTTCACACTCACCTCGAAAGGCCCGGGATCCGGACGGCGATTGCCAGCACGGTCCTGGTTGAATTCGGATGCCGCGTCGCAGTCGCTGAACGGACAGTGGCGGTTCCGCCTGCTGGCAGGCACTCCGGGAACACCGGGCACCGCTGGAGTGCTGCCCGATGGCGAAGCGGACACCGACGTTGCGACCGAGGAGTTCGACGACTCGGGCTGGGACACCCTCACGGTGCCGTCACACTGGGTCCTGCAGGGCGACGGTAAGTACGGGCTGCCGATCTACACGAACGTGCAGTACCCGTTCCCGGTGGAGCCTCCGCACGTGCCGGATGACAACCCGACCGGGGACTACCGCCGCACGTTCGAGCTCGCCGAGTCCTGGAGCGACGCCGCCCGGGTGGTGCTGCGCTTCGACGGCGTCGAGTCGCACTACCGCGTCTGGGTCAACGGGGCCGAGGTCGGGGTCGGCGTCGGTTCGAGGCTGGCCCAGGAGTTCGACGTCACCCCGGTCGTACGAACGGGCACCAACCTCATCGTGGTCAGGGTCTCCCAGTGGTCGGCCGCGAGCTACCTCGAAGACCAGGACCAGTGGTGGCTGCCCGGGATCTTCCGGGACGTGACTCTTCAGGCGCGTCCGGCCGGAGGCATCGACGACGTCTGGCTGCGCGCCGCGTACGACGGCGATGCCGCCGGCACTGGCGCCGGGACCGTTTCCGCGGAGATCACCGCGTCACCCGACGCGTATCCGGTGACGCTGAGAATCCCCGCCCTCGACATCGACGTGACCTGGCCGTCGGCCGACGCCGTGGCATCCGTTTTCATCGCCGCCGTCGAACCGTGGTCGGCGGAGAGCCCCAGACTCTACGACGCAACAGTGTCCAATTCGGCCGAGACGGTGTCGCTGCGCGTCGGCTTCCGCACCGTTGAGATCGTCGGCGACCGCTTCCTCGTGAACGGGCGCCGTGTCGTGTTCCACGGCATGAACCGGCACGAAACCAACCCCGACCGCGGGCGGGTGTTCGACGAGGACTCCGCGCGCGAAGATCTCTCGCTCATGAAGCGGTTCAACGTCAATGCCATCCGAACGAGCCACTATCCGCCCCACCCGCGCCTGCTCGACCTCGCCGACGAGCTCGGGTTCTGGGTCGTGCTCGAGTGCGACCTGGAGACCCACGGGTTCGAGGCACACGGCTGGGTCGACAACCCGAGCGACGACCCGACCTGGCGAGAGGCTTACCTCGACCGGATGGAACGCACCGTCGAGCGGGACAAGAACCACCCGTCGATCGTGATGTGGTCGCTCGGCAACGAGGCGGGCACCGGACAGAACCTCGCGGCGATGGCAGCCTGGACCCACGCGCGCGACACCAGCCGACCGGTCCACTACGAGGGCGACTACACCGGGTCATACACCGACGTGTACTCCCGGATGTATTCCTCCGTGCCCGAGACCGAAACGATCGGTCGGGACGATTCGTTCAACCTGTTGCTCGGTTGCTCGGCCGCCGAATCCGCGAGACAGCGTACGAAACCGTTCCTGCTCTGTGAGTACGTGCACGCCATGGGAAACGGACCAGGCGCGATCGACCAGTACGAGGATCTCGTCGATCGGTACCCGAGGCTCCACGGCGGCTTCGTCTGGGAGTGGCGAGACCACGGGATTCGCACGCACACCGCCGACGGCACTGAGTACTTCGGCTACGGCGGTGACTTCGGCGAGGTGGTCCACGACGGCAACTTCGTCATGGACGGCATGGTGCTCTCCGACTCGACGCCCACCCCGGGGCTCTACGAATACAAGCAGGTCGTCGCGCCGATCCGGCTCGGCTTCGACGTGGACGGGAACGGCGACAGCGTCGTCGTGGTGTCGAACCTGCGCCACACGACGGATGCCGCCGACGTTCTGTTCCGGTGGACCGCGGAGCACGACGGCACGACTGTCGCGACCGGGGAGCTCGAGGTCGCTGGTGCGACAGGGCCGGCGCTCGCCGCGGGGGAGTCGGCCACCGTCGCGTTGCCCTCGGTCGAGGTGGGGACCGGCGAAACCTGGTTCACGGTCGAGGCGGTGCTCCGTGACGCGACACCCTGGGCGGAGGCCGGTCACCGGATCTCGGCGGCACAGCTCGACCTCACCCCGCACAGTTCCGCCGGCACCAGCGTGCGACCGCTGGCCTCCGTCTCTGCCGCTGCCGGTGCCGACGGCATCCCGGCGTCCCTGATCCCTGCTTCCCTGGCCCTGGGGCCGGCGGTCTTCGAGAATGGACGACTCGCCTCGCTCGCCGGCGTGCCGGTGTCGGGCCCCCGCCTCGAACTGTGGCGGGCACCGACCGACAACGATCGTGGCGACGGACGGGGCTCGTACGATCTCGCCGACCCGACACTGGCGAACGGGAACGGGACACCCGCACCGTCGTCCGCCGACGTCTGGCGTGCGGCGGGCCTCGACCGGCTCACCGCACGGGTTGAACGGGTCGACGTGGGAGCCGACGGCATCCGGATTCGGACCCGGTATTCCGCGGCCGAGCAGCGGAACGCCGTGATCGTCGAGGAGGACTGGCGCGTCGTGGACGGCCAGCTCGCCCTGCGGGCCGACATCGTGCCGAGCGCCGGCTGGAACATGGTGCTGCCGCGCATCGGACTGAGGTTCGACCTGCCCGCGAGCGTTGACCGGGCGTCCTGGTTCGGCGCTGGACCGCGCGAGTCGTACCCGGACTCGACGCGAGCGGCCCTCGTTGGCCGATACTCGGCGACACTCGACGAGCTCACTGTTCCGTACGCGATGCCGCAGGAGAGTGGACACCGGAGTGATCTTCGTGCGCTGACGCTCGGACGCGATGGCGGGGACTGGCTGCGGATCGATACGGTGCCGGATGCCAGGGGCCGGCGGATCGGCTTCACTCTTGCCGCTCACACCGCGCAGCAGGTGGACGCCGCGAACCACCGGTACGAGCTGCCCGAGAGCGAGGCCAGCTACCTCTACCTCGACGCTGCGCAGCACGGGCTCGGATCGCGGGCGTGTGGGCCCGATGTCTGGCCGGACTTCATCCTGCGGCCAGAGGCGCGGACGATCACCCTGCGGTTCACAGCCATCGAGTAGCGCAGCGCCCCGTCACCCTCTGATCGACGAAACGCCCCGCAGGACTGCAGGGCGTTTCGGTCGTAGGGGTGACGCAGCTCAGTCGTCCTGGCCGAGCGTGCCCAGGTAGAGGCCGATCACCTTGTCATCGTTCAGCAGCTCGCGACCGGTCCCGGTGTATGCGTCGGTTCCCTGGTCGAGAACGTAACCGCGGTCACAGATCTGCAGGCAGCGGCGGGCGTTCTGCTCGACCATGATGGTGGTCACACCGGCCTTGTTGATGTCGGAAACGCGGATGAACGCATCGTCCTGCCGGACGGGGGAGAGGCCGGCGCTCGGCTCGTCGAGAAGAAGCACCGCGGGGTCCATCATCAACGCCCGCGACATGGCCACCATCTGGCGCTCACCACCGGACAGTGAGCCAGCCCGCTGCTTGAGCCGCTTGCCGAGCTCACCGAAAATCCCGGTGACGAACTCGAGTCGCTCTGCGTAGATTTTGGGCTTCTGGAACAGGCCCATCTGCAGGTTCTCTTCGATGGTGAGGCTCTGGAACACGTTGTTCGTCTGCGGCACGAAGCCGACGCCACGGGCGACGAGCTTGTCGGCCTTGAGCCCGGTGATGTCGTCGCCGTTGAGGCGGATCGATCCCTCACGCACCTTGACCTGGCCGAAGATGGCCTTGAGGAGGGTCGACTTTCCGGCACCGTTGGGTCCGATGATGCCGATGAGCTCACCCTTGGACGCCGTGAGGTTGGCGCTGTTGAGGATGTTGACGCCCGGCAGGTAGCCCGCCGTCACGTTTTCCACGCTGACGACGATCTCCGGAGCGATTGTTGCTGTCACTTGGTGTCCTCGTCCCTCGTCGGCCCAGCGGCGCGCGGATGTTCGATGTCGTGCTCGACGCCGGTTTCGGCGTCGATCTCCTCGAGCAGTTCTTCGACCTCCGGTGTGATCTCACCGGCGATCCTCCCCGTGACAACTCCGAGGTCGACGTCCTGGTGTGAGCCGAGGTAGGCGTCGATGACAGCGGGGTTTTGCATCACGAGGTCTGGTGGACCTTCAGCGACGACCCTGCCCTCCGCCATCACCACGACCCAGTCGGCGATGTGGCGAACCATCTGCATGTCGTGTTCGACGAACAGCACACTCATTCCCTGGACCTTGAGGTCGAGGATGTGTTCGAGCAGCGACTGGGTCAGCGCGGGGTTCACGCCGGCCATCGGCTCGTCGAGCATGACGAGCTTGGGCTCGCTCATGAGTGCGCGGGCCATCTCGAGAAGCTTTCGCTGCCCGCCGGAGAGGCTCGCGGCGAAATCGTCCTTCTTGGTGTCGAGCTTGAACCGGGCGAGGATGTCGAGCGCTCGCTCCTCGATCTCCTCTTCCTGCTTCTGCCACAGCGGTTTGATGAGGCTCGAGAAGATCCCCTCGCCCTTCTGCTTCTGCGAGCCGAGTTTCATGTTCTCGAGCACGGTCAGCAGGCCGAGGGCCTTGGTGAGCTGGAACGTACGGACCTGGCCCATTCGTGCGACCTTGAACGCTGGAACACCGTTGAGCTGTGTTCCGTCGAACACCCAGGTCCCGGTGTCCGGCTTGTCGAAGCCGGTGAGCAGGTTGAACAGTGTCGTCTTTCCCGCCCCGTTCGGTCCGATCAGCGCCGTGATGGCGTTTCGGGGGATTTCGAGGTGTTCGACGTCGACGGCCTTGAGCCCGCCGAACTGCCTGGTCACGTTGTCGGCGATGATGATCGGGTCGACCTTCGCGACGCCGGGGACGGCGTCGCCGATGTGAAGTCCCGTGGATTTCACCGGTTTGACGGATGCTGCGTCACTACTTGACAAAGGTCAGCTCCTTCTTATTTCCGAGGATGCCCTGTGGTCGATAAATAACGATCAGCATCAGGGCGAGTCCGACGAGGATGTAGCGGACTGTTGCCGCCTGAGTCGTCGACATGAACGGCAGGATGCCGCTCGACGCGAGCTCGGGGAGGACATTCGACAGGAAGCCCATGATGACCCAGAAGATCACGGCACCCAGCAACGGCCCGAAGACCGTCGCGGCACCGCCCAGCAGGAGGATGGTCCAGATGAAGAACGTCAGGCTCGTCACGTAGACACTCGGCACGACGGCGGAGGGAAGTGCGAACACCACCCCGCCGAGGGCGCCGAACACGCCACCGACGATGAGCGCCTGCATCTTGTAGGCGAAGACGTTCTTACCGAGCGCGCGCACGGCATCCTCGTCTTCGCGGATGCCCTTGAGCACCCGTCCCCACGGGCTGCGCATGAGCAGCCAGACGAGGAGCACGGCGACGGCCAGGAGGCAGATGCCGAAGACACGTACCCACCAGCCGTTCTCGTTGTAAGTCCACGGGCCGAAGCCGTAGGTGCCCTCGGGGAAGGGGTTCGCGGCACGGAAGCCCGCGTGGTAGTTGCCGAGCCCGTCTGCCGAGTTGGTGATGTCGTCGAAGACCTGGGTGGTGAAGAGTAGTCGAACGATCTCCGCCGCCGCGATCGTGGTGATCGCGAGGTAGTCGGCGCGCAGTCTCAGTGTCGGGATACCGAGAATGAGGGCGAAGACGACGGATGCCCCACAGCCGACGAGAATTCCGGCCCACCACGGCAGCCCGAAGGTCAGGATGGAAATGGCGTACCCGTATGCGCCGAGCGCCATGAAGGCGGCCATACCGAAGTTGAGCAGTCCGCCGTATCCAAAGTGGACGGCGAGGCCGAGGGCGGCAAGCGCGTACGCGATCGTCTCGGGGCTAATCAGCCAGGAGGCGGTGTTTGAAAGAATTGATCCCCAGTCCATGGCGTCCTCCTATCCAATTCTCTCTTTGCGGCCCAGAAGTCCCTGGGGTTTCACGAGCAGGACGGCGATGAGCACGACCAGTGCACCGACGTACTTGATGTCAGACGGGATCCACAGCGTCGAGACTTCGACGAGGAGGCCGACGATGATCGCACCGATGAGTGCGCCGAACGCTGTACCGAGCCCACCGAGGACTATCGCGCCGAAGACGAGCAGCAGGATCTGCGTACCCATGTCCCACTTGATGCCCGGGCGGAAATAGGCCCAGAGGATACCCGCGAGGCCGGCGAGGGCTGCCGCGAGGATCCAGACGATCCGGATCACCCTGTCGACATCGATGCCGCTCGCTGCGGCGAGGGAGGGGTTGTCCGAGATCGCCCGAGTTGCCTTACCGGTTCGGGTCCGCAGCAACCACCAGGCGACAGCGAGAAGAACGACCGCCGAAACGGCCATGCTCACCATGTCGGTGACGGAGAGTGCGACACTGCCGAACAGTGTGATCCGCTCCTCACCGGAACCGGGCAACTGGTAGGTGCTTCCGCCGATGAAGTAGAGGAAGACGTACCTGATGAGCAGCGAGAGGCCGATGGAGACGATCATCACCTGGACGATGCCGATGCCCTTTCGCCTCAGCGGTCTCCAGAGCCCGGCGTCGAGGGTGAACCCGAAGAGCGCGCTCATCAGGACCGCAGCTGCGAGAGCGCCCCAGAGCGGCCACTGGAGGACGTTGGCGAAGACATAGGCCATCACCGCCCCGAACGTCACCATTTCACCGTGCGCGAAGTTCGACAGTCCGGTCGTTCCGAAGACCAGGGATGCCCCAACGGCAGCGAGTGCGAGCAGGAGCCCGAAGTTGAGTCCGTTGACGATTCGTTCCGCCAACTGGTCCCAGAAGCTCACTGTGACGCGGACTCCCTCGCCGAGGAAGTAGTTCACGATCTTGGAGTTTGTGAGCGCGATCTCGGCTTCGACGGCTGCGGAGCCTTCGGCGACGATCACGCCCTCCGGGAGTGTCTCCTCGACCAGGGTTACCGTGTAGGTGCCTTTCTCCGGCACCCCGATCTTCCACTTGCCGTCCGCGGCGGTGTCAACCTCTGCGTCATAGCCATTGCCTTCGACAGTGATTGTCACGCCCTCGAGCGGTTCGCTGTCGTACTTGACGTTGCCCGCGAAGTAGAAGTCATACTCCGTTCCGACCTCATCGGCCTGCGCCGGCGCCGCAGAAAACGATTGAAACGCAAGCGTCGCAAAAAGAAATCCGAGGAACAGCAACAGGGTGCGCTTGTGGCGCGGGGCGTGGGCTGAATGAGTGAGACTCACTGCACCTCCAGAACGGGACCGCCAGGTCCCTCGAGTGAAGAGACCGCCAGATCTCTTGTGGTTCTTCGCCGAACGGCTCGGTTTGACGATACGACCCGATTATGACCTACATGTTTCGTACATGGGTATTCCTCACATCAATGTCGGAAGTGCCGGGCATAATCGTTACCTTCCAGCGGTTAGCATTAAGTACCGGTGAGATGTGCGCTTGTACGCGGCATCCGTTACCTCACGACACCGGAAAACAGCGCTTCTGTGAAGGGATGCAATGGAAAACTCAGACCCATTTGGCTTCGTCGGTCTCACCTATGATGATGTCCTTCTTCTCCCCGGACACACCGACGTCATTCCAAGTGAGGCCGAGACGTTTTCCCGACTGACCAAACGCATCACTGTGGCTACGCCGCTGCTCTCGAGCGCGATGGACACGGTCACCGAGTCCCGGATGGCCGTCGCGATGGCGAGGCAGGGCGGAATCGGGATCCTGCACCGCAACCTGTCGATCGGCGACCAGGCCGCGCAGGTTGACCTCGTCAAGCGCAGTGAGTCCGGCATGATCACCAACCCCGTCACGACGACGCCGACGGCCACCGTCGCTGAGGTCGACGCCCTGTGCCGTAACTTCCGGGTATCGGGCCTCCCGGTGATCGACACCGACGGAGTGCTCGTCGGAATCATCACCAACCGCGACATGCGATTCGTCGGTGCGCAGGAGAAGGCAACGACACCGGTCAGCGCCGTCATGTCGAAGATGCCGCTCATCACCGCGCCCGTCGGCATCAGCCCCGAAGACGCGATTTCGATCCTTGCCGAGCACCGCATCGAAAAGCTTCCACTCGTCGACGCCGCCGGCAAGCTCAAGGGCCTCATCACTGTCAAGGACTTCGACAAGCGGGAGAAGTACCCGCTCGCGACGAAGGACGACTCCGGGCGCCTCCGCGTCGGTGCAGCCATCGGCTTCTTCGGTGACGCCTGGCAGCGTGCCGGTGCACTGCTCGACGCCGGTGTCGATGTACTCGTCGTCGACACCGCCAACGGCGATTCGGCCGGCGTTCTCGACATCATCCGCAAACTGAAGTCAGACAAGGCGTTTGACGGTGTCGACGTGATCGGCGGAAACGTCGCGACGCGCGACGGAGCAAAGGCGATCGCCGAAGCAGGAGCTGACGCAGTGAAGGTCGGTGTCGGGCCCGGCTCGATCTGCACCACTCGCGTCGTCGCCGGTGTCGGCGTTCCGCAGATCACCGCGGTGTACCAGGCATCGCTCGCCGCCCGCGAATACGATGTGCCGGTCATCGCCGATGGAGGCCTGCAGTACTCCGGCGACATCGCCAAGGCGCTCGTCGCCGGCGCAGACACCGTCATGCTCGGCTCGCTTCTCGCCGGCTGCGACGAGAGCCCCGGCGAACTCGTGTTCGTCAACGGCAAGCAGTTCAAGATGTACCGCGGAATGGGATCGCTCGGCGCGCTCCAGACCCGCGGCGAGAAGACCTCGTACTCCAAGGACCGGTACTTCCAGTCCGACGTTCCGAGCGACGACAAGCTCATCCCAGAGGGCATCGAGGGTCAGGTTCCGTATCGCGGGCCGCTCTCGTCCGTCGCTTACCAGCTCATCGGCGGCCTGCGCCAGTCGATGTTCTACGTCGGTGCTCGCACCATCGAAGAGCTCAAGGCGAAGGGCAAATTCGTTCGCATCACCCCGGCCGGACTCAAGGAGTCGCACCCGCACGATGTGCAGATCGTGGTCGAGGCTCCGAACTACAGCCGCTAGACCAATCCTCCGAAAACCCGCACGAGCACACAGCTCGTGCGGGTTTTTGAGTTAAGTCAGCCGCTTCGTCCAGGCATGGGTGGAGGGGGCCGACCGAGTATTTTCTCCTCAGCTCAAACAATGAGGGCAAGCGGGAGGGCGCCGGGTTGTGCGGATCATCGGCTGTGTCTTCCTGCCCTCCCGCTTGCCCTCATAACTCGGCACCCCGAAAACACTCGGTCGGCCCCCGAGTTCGCTCTGCTTCTCGGTTCCGCGCGCCGAGGAGAAAATACTCTGTCGGCCCAAAGACTCCCACCGCAGTTGCCAGCCCGGCTGCCGCGAGCGACCTGGAAGCTCGAACGGTAGGCTTGGGGACGTGAGTATGGAAACTGAGATCGGCGCTTCCAAGCGCGCACGCCGTGCATATGCCTTCGACGACATCGCGGTGGTACCGTCGCGTCGAACGAGAGACCCCGAAGACGTCTCCGTCGGCTGGTCGATCGACGCATACTCCTTCGACATTCCGTTCCTCGCCGCGCCCATGGACTCGGTCGTCTCACCCGCGACCGCGATCATGATGGGCAAGCTCGGCGGAGTCGGCGTACTCGACCTCGAGGGCCTGTGGACCCGATACGAGGACCCCGAGCCGCTGCTCGCTGAAATCCGTGGGCTGAGCGACGAGCTTTCGACGGCGCGCATGCAGGAGATCTACTCCGAGCCGATCAAGCCCGAACTCGTCACGGCCCGGCTTGCCGAGATCCGTGCGGCAGGCGTCACCGTTGCCGGCGCGTTGTCGCCGCAGCGCACGCAGGAGCTCTACCAGACGGTGGTCGCCGCTGGCGTCGACCTCTTCGTCATCCGCGGCACAACCGTGTCTGCCGAGCACGTCTCCCGCAACCAGGAACCGCTCAACCTCAAGGAGTTCATCTACGAACTCGACGTCCCCGTGATCGTCGGTGGCGCTGCGACCTACACGGCTGCGCTTCACCTCATGCGCACCGGTGCGGCCGGCGTCCTCGTCGGATTCGGCGGGGGAGCCGCGTCAACCACCCGCGCGACCCTCGGCATCCACGCCCCAATGGCCACAGCCGTCGCGGACATCGCCGGCGCCCGGCGTGACTACATGGACGAGTCCGGTGGCCGCTACGTGCACGTCATCGCCGACGGCGGTCTTGGCACCGCCGGCGACATCGTCAAGGCTGTCGCGTGTGGTGCGGATGCCGTCATGCTCGGTACAACCCTCGCTCGGGCAACCGATGCACCCGGTGGCGGTTACCACTGGGGCACAGAGGCGTACCACTCCGAGCTCCCTCGCGGCCGACGCGTCGAAGTCGGCCAGATCGGTACCCTCGAGCAAGTCCTCTACGGACCGGCATCCGTCGCAGACGGCAAGGCCAACCTCGTCGGCGCGCTTCGCCGGTCGATGGCGACCACCGGGTACTCCGACCTCAAGGAGTTCCAGCGGGTCGAGGTCGTTCTCGCCCCGTACCGCACGAACTAAGGCCCCGCACCGCCCGCATAGAGTGGGGCGTCAGCCGCGGATCCTGCGGACCACGTTGGTGTTCGCGAGGTCGATGAGTTCCTCACCACGGCCGGACAGTACTGTGCGGATCGCGTAGAGCGTGAAGCCCTTCGCCTGCTCGGCGGTGATCGATGGCGGCAGGGAGAGTTCCTGCCGCGCGGTCACCACGTCGATCAGTGCCGGTCCGTCGTGCGCGAACGCTGCGCTGAGCGCGGCGGCCAGGTCATTCGGCCTCTCGACGCGCTGGCCGTGGATGCCCATCGCGTTCGCGACGTCGGCGAAGTTCGGGTTCACGAGTCCCGTGCCGTAATTCACGAGGCCCGCCGCTTTCATTTCGAGCTCGACGAAATTGAGCGACGAGTTGTTGAAGACGACGATCTTGACGGGCAATCGATTCTGGGCCAGGCTCACGAGTTCCCCGAGCAGCATCGTGAGGCCGCCGTCGCCCGCGAGCGCGACGACCTGGCGCCCGGGATGGGACGCCTGTGCGCCGATCGACTGTGAGAGAGCGTTGGCCATCGTGCCGTGGGTGAACGAACCGATCAGGCGGCGCCTGCCGTTCATGGTGAGGTAGCGGCAGGCCCAGACCACGGGTGAACCAACATCCGGGATGAACACAGCGTCGTCGTTCGCCGTCTCGTCGACCAGTCTGGCGAGGTACTGCGGATGAATCGGTGCCCGATTGCTGTCGTTGGTCGCGAGGTCATCCAGGCCCTTTCGCGCCTTCCGGTAGTGCTTGAGGGACGACTCGAGGTGGTCGCGGTTCGTCTTGTGCTGGACAAGACTCTCCAGGGCGCGAGCCGTCTCGCGAACCGTGCCGACGAGGCCGAGATCCAGCGGCGTTCGCCTGCCGAGCTGCTCTCCCCGCACGTCGACCTGAATTTTTACGGCCTTCTCGGGGTAGAACTGCTGGTACGGAAAGTCGGTGCCGAGCATGAGCAGGGCATCGCAGCTCTCCATCGCACGGTATCCCGAACTGAATCCGAGTAGTCCGGTCATGCCGACATCGAACGGGTTGTCGTACTCGATGTGTTCCTTGCCCCTCAGGGCATGCACGATCGGTGCTCCGAGCGCGCGGGCGAGCGCAACGACCTCGACGTGTGCTCCTGCGGCGCCCGCGCCGGCGAGAATGGTCACCCGTGGCGCGGCATCCAGCAGTCGAACAGCCTCAGCGAGTCCGTCCGCGTCCGGGAGAACCGTGCTGTGGGTCGGCCGGATCGATACGGTTCTCGGCGCTTCAGCCTTCTGCTGGAGGATGTCACCGGGAATGACGACAACGGCAACACCCCTCTTCTCGATCGCCGTCCGCATCGCGATCTCGAGGATGCGGGGCATCTGCGCCGCTGAACTCACGAGCTCGCAGTACACGCTGCACTCCCGGAAGAGTTCCTCGGGGTGGGTCTCCTGGAAGTACGAGCTGCCGATCTCGGTGCTCGGGAGGTGGGTGGCAAGAGCGAGCACGGGAACCCGCGACCGTTGGGCGTCGAACAGCCCGTTGATGAGATGCAGGTTTCCCGGGCCGGCACTGGCGGCACACACCGCCAGCTGCCCGGTGAGCCCCGCCTCGGCGGACGCGGCGAGAGCCGCGGCTTCTTCGTGCCGGACAAGCACCCAGTCGATCGAGCCGTCAGCGCGGAGAGCCTCCGTGAATCCGTTGACCGAGTCTCCTGGGATGCCGTACACCCGCTTTATCCCGCTCGCCACGAGCGTGTCGACGATGTTCGCTGCGATCGTTGCCATGATCCCTCGGTTCTTCAGACTCGTACGTTCTCAGGCCGGTGCGTTCTCGTGTGGTGCGTGCTCGTCGAGTCCAGCACACGCGGCCATGATTGTTAAGGGCCAGAGCGCACAGGGCTCGCGTACGCAGCCCACAGGCCATTCCCTGCTTGAGCCTGTTGTCAGGGTCAGAGGCGTGCATTAGCGTCGAGTGAAAGAGGGGTGGCGTAGCCTGTCGGTGCCATCACCAATGAGCGTCCGGCGACCGTGGCAGGCTCGGTTGCCAGGAGAGGCAGTCATGGCCAATTCCAACACAGTGAGTCACTCGACGAAGCTCGGCCCGGTCGAGCGTGCGGCGGCCATTGAAGCGCTGAAATCCAAGGAACTCGATGTGCTCGTCGTCGGCGGCGGCATCGTCGGGGCGGGAAGCGCACTGGATGCCGTCACGCGCGGCCTGTCCACCGGCATCCTGGAGGCACGCGACTGGTCGAGCGGGACATCCAGCCGGTCATCGAAGCTTGTCCACGGCGGCATCCGTTACCTCGAGCAACTCGACTTCCGGCTGGTCCGCGAGGCCCTCATCGAGCGAGGTTTGCTGCTGCAGCGGATCGCGCCTCACCTCGTGAAGCCCGTGCGGTTCCTGTACCCGCTCAACCGACCGCTGTTCGAGCGCCTGTATATCGGTGCCGGCATGCTCCTGTACGACGTGTTCAGCTACACGGGTGGCCGCCCACCCGGTGTGCCGCACCACCGCCACCTCCTCAAGCGTCAGGTACAGCGGGCGATTCCTTCGCTCCGCAACAACGCGTTCGTCGGCGGGATCACTTACTACGACGCCCAGGTCGACGACGCGCGCTACAACATGTCGGTCGTCCGCACCGCGTCCTCGTACGGGGCCCACGCGGCGAGTCGGGTTCGGGTCGAGGGTTTCCTCAAGGTGGGCCAGCGGGTCGTCGGGGTGAAGGCACACGATCTTCAGACCGGTGAGCGCTTCGACGTTCGTGCAAAGCAGGTGGTCAACGCAACCGGCGTGTGGACCGACGACACCCAGGCCATGGTTGGTGAGCGTGGCCAGTTCAAGGTCCGCGCGTCGAAGGGCATCCATCTCCTCGTTCCGCGTGACAGGTTCCAGTCGACCATGGGCCTTCTGCTCCGCACCGAGAAGAGCGTTCTGTTCGTCATTCCTTGGGGCAGGCACTGGATCATCGGCACGACGGACACGGATTGGAACCTCGACAAGGCGCACCCAGCGGCTACCGCTGCTGACATCGATTACCTCCTCGAGCACGTGAACAAGATTCTTGCCGTTCCCCTGACTCGTGACGATGTCGAGGGTGTGTACGCGGGGCTCAGGCCGTTGCTCGCCGGCGAGAGTGACCAGACATCAAAACTGTCCCGCGAGCACCTCGTTGCTCACTCGGTGCCCGGCCTCGTTGTGATCGCCGGTGGCAAGTGGACGACATACCGGGTCATGGCGAAGGACGCGATTGACGCGGCCGCTGACGCCCTCGACGGAAAGGTCCCGGCATCCACAACGGACAACATCGCGCTTCTCGGCGCGGAGGGCTACCAGGCGGCGTGGAACAAGCGCGCCAAGATCGCGAGGGCGTTCGGCGTGCACACCGCGCGGATCGAGCACCTGCTCAACCGGTACGGTGTGCTCACCGACGAGCTGCTCGATTTGATCAGGACGAGGCCGGAGCTGGCCGATCCACTGCCGGGAGCTGACGACTACATCGGCGCCGAGGTTGTCTACGCCGCATCGCACGAGGGCGCGCTCCACCTGGACGACGTCCTCGCTCGCCGCACCCGGATCTCGATTGAGTCCTGGGACCGCGGCGTGTCTGCGGCCCCCATTGCCGCTCGGCTGATGGCCGAGGTGCTCGACTGGGACCAGGAGCGCACGGACCACGAGGTTGCCGTCTACCTCGAGCGGGTGGCCGCGGAGCGGGCGTCGCAGGAACAACCTGATGACGAATCAGCCGACCGGATCCGGCTCGAAGCTCCCGAGATCGTCGCTCCGTAGCTCATCCCGCAGTTCGGTCGACCGCCGCCCGGGGACGGGCGGCGGTCGCGCGCTGCCTCCGGATTGCCGGTAGCGCTCGGATAGACTGGGAGGACTTCCCACATACCCTAGGAGTCCGGCCATGGTTGACGTTCGTCGGGTGAAGCTCCCCGGTGTGGGAGTGTTGCACACCTTCATCACCGCTGACGGGGGCAAGGTCGGCGTGATCGCACACCGTTCCGGGCACAGCGATCTCATCACCTTCGCCGACGACGAAGACGGATCCGACGCCAGCAAGGTGTCACTGAGGCTTCGGGAAGACGAGGCGCACACTCTCGCCGAGCTGCTCGGCGGAACCCAGATCACCGAATCGCTGAGTGCTCTCGATCGCATTCCCGGCCTCAGCATCGACTGGTTCACCGTCGACTACGACGACCACATCGCCGGGCAACCACTCGGCGACCCGGCAGACCGCGGTATCGTCGGCCTGACCGTCGTCGCCGTTGTTCGTGGAGAGTCGGCCAACCCGGCGCCGAGCGAGGACTTCCGGGTGTTCCCCGGTGACACGCTCGTTGTCGCCGGAAGCCCTGAGAAGGTGGCGAAGGCGTTCGCGTTCTTCCGCACCGGGGCATCACGCCTCTCCGGTTCTCAAGACGGTCCGCCGGGAGTGTGACGCGGATGATCGCAACCGCAGCAGGAGAAGCCTCCCACCTGGGAACCGATCTCGTCGTTCTCGGGACTCTGCTCGTTGCCGCGTACATTCTGGGACGGCTCGGCAAAACCATCGGGCTTCCCGCCATCCCGATCTACATGATCGTCGGCTTTCTCGCGAGTCCGAGCAACGGATGGTTCCCGCTCAACTTTGAGAGCGGGTACATCGAACTCATCGCCGTGTTCGGCCTGATTCTGCTTCTGTTCAACCTCGGGCTCGAGTTCGATCAGGATGAGTTCTTCGGCAACGCCGGGAAGCTGCTGATCTCAGGTGGCTCCTACCTGCTTCTGCTGATGGGAGCCGGCCTTGCCTTCGGCTTCGCGCTCGGCTGGGGTACCAAGGAAGCCCTCATCATCGCCGGGATCATCGGGACGTCGTCGAGCGCGATCGTCACCAAACTGCTCATCGAGCTCAATCGCCTCGCGAACCGCGAGACGCCGATGATCCTCGGGGTCACCGTGGTGCAGGACATCTTCCTCGCGATTTACCTTGCGATTGTCTCTGTCGTGCTGAGCGGTGAAAACGAGCCATGGCTCGTCGTCGGAAAACTCGCCATTGCGTTCACCTTCCTCGTCGTGATGTTCAGCATCGCGCGGTGGGGAGGAGCGTTCGTCGGGCGGTTGTTCCGCACGAAGGACGATGAGCTGTTCACCATTCTGTTCTTCGGGCTCGCCGTAATGTTCGGCGGGCTCGGAGAGGTGCTCGGTGTCAGCGACGCGATCGGCGCCTTCCTCATCGGTCTTGTGCTCGGCGCGACGCGGTACAGCGCCAAGATCGAGCATGTGTCGGTGCCGCTGCGTGACGTCTTCGGGGCGTTCTTCTTCCTCAACTTCGGCCTCGGCCTCGACCCGACCGAGTTCCCGCTCGTCATCGGGCCGGTAATCATTGCCGTCGTCCTCACGCTCGTGCTCAACGTCGTCGCCGGTCAGTTCATGGCGAGGCTCTACGGCTTCAGCGCGCAGGCCGGAATCAACGCGGCAGCCATCCTGATGAACCGTGGTGAGTTCGCCCTCATCCTGGCCATTCTCGCGCTCACGGCCGGGCTCGACCCCAGGCTGCAACCGTTCGCCGGGCTCTACGTGCTCGTCGTCAGCGTGATGGGTCCGCTCCTCGCATCCAACTCCGAGCGCATCGGCGCTGCTGTGCTCCGTACCAAGCGCAAAACCCCGGTTCGGCCCCGCGACCCGATGCTCGCCGAAGAGATCGCGCTCGTTGACGCCGCGACGGCGGGCGACGGCGCGCCTGAATCGACCGCGACGGCGCGGGCCATCGACCGAATCGTCGAGCAGGCGATGAACCAGCGCGACATCCCACCCGAAAAGACGAAGCGAGACGACGATTACTAGCAACACCCCGGCACCGGCTGGCCCGGCCGAACCCCGCAAGACCCTGTTCCGCACAATGCTCGAGCCACGCTGGATCGCGATGCTCCTGCTCGCACTGCTCGTGTCAGGTGCGTTCGCGTGGCTCGGCCAGTGGCAACTCGAACGCGCGGTTACCTCCACCGAAACCGTGGACCAGCCCACCGAACGGGTCCGACCCCTCGCGGACGTCGCCGAGACCGGCGGTCCTCTCCGCGACAGTGTCATCGGCCAGCTGGTCGAGGTCGACGGGGTCCTGGTGCCCGGTGATTACCTCGTCGTGAGCGAGCGCCTGAACCTCGGTGAGACGGGATACTGGGTCACCGGGCACCTCCGGGCGGACGCCGAGCCACAGGCCTCCATCGCCGTCGCGCTCGGCTGGACACCCGACCGGGACGTTGCGGACGAAACCGTGGCTGCCCTGAACGCTCGCGCCGAGGCATCCGTCGTCACCGTCACCGGCAGACTCAACGCGTCACAGGCGCCTGAACTGCCGGAGGATGACGCCGACCCGTTCGAAATCACGACGATGTCGATGGCCGCGTTCGTCAACATCTGGAGCGACCTGGGGGACAGGCCCGTCTACAACGGATACGTCGTTGCGGACGAGGCGCCGGAGGGGCTCACCGTCATCGATGCGCCGCCCGTGGAAGAGGGCGTCACGCTCAACTGGCTGAACATCTTCTACGCCGCAGAATGGATCGTCTTCGCCGGTTTCGCGGTCTTCGTCTGGTACCACCTGGTGAAGGATGCCTGGACGCGTCGTGAGGAAGAGGCTGAGCTCGAACGCTCAGAATCGGACACGTAGACTAGAGATATGCCACTTGAACCTCGCGAGAGCGCTTTGCCGCGGATCGCCGGCGCACTGAAGTTCTACCAGATCGCATCGATCATCACGGGAATCATGCTGCTCGCGCTCTGCGCCGAGATGCTGATGAAGTACGCATTCGGGCTCGAACTCGAACTCGGCGGCGCATACGGATTCCTGGCCTTCGTGCCGAGCGGATCCGCACAGGCCATCAACCTCTCGACCGGGATCCTGATCGCGCACGGCTGGTTCTACGTCCTGTACCTGTTCAGCAACTTCCGGCTGTGGAGCCTGATGCGCTGGGAATTCCCCCGGCTGATCATCCTCGCCCTCGGCGGAGTGATCCCGTTCCTGTCGTTCTTCCTCGAATCACGGATTGCGCGCGAGGTGCGCACGTACCTCGCCTCACGTGCCGAGCGCACGGCATCCGTTTCATCTGCTGCACCAAATTCCAACCCTGTGGAGGCATCTCATTAGCGAGCAGGCAACCAACGCCCGCCCCGTTCTCGTCGTCGACTTCGGCGCCCAGTACGCCCAACTCATCGCACGCCGCGTGCGTGAAGCGGGGGTCTATTCCGAAATCGTGCCTCACTCGATCACCGCAGCTGAGGTGGCCGAGAAAAACCCCGTCGGCATCGTCCTGTCCGGTGGACCGTCGAGCGTGTACGAAGACGGCGCCCCCGCTCTCGACTCGCAAATCTTCGACCTCGACGTGCCGACGCTCGGTATTTGCTACGGCTTCCAGGTCATGGCCCGTGCACTCGGCGGCGAGGTGGCGAACACCGGCCTGCGCGAGTATGGATCGACCGACGCGTCGCTCTCGACCGACGGTGGCGTCCTGCTCGACGGGCAGCCCGCCGACCAGACCGTGTGGATGAGCCACGGCGACTCGGTCGCGAAGGCGCCGGAGGGCTTCACCGTCCTCGCGTCAACGGCGTCGACCCCTGTCGCCGCGTTCGGCAACGACGAGCGCAAGCTCTACGGTGTGCAGTGGCACCCCGAGGTGAAGCACTCGGCGTATGGCCAGAACGTGCTCGAGAACTTCCTGCACCGTGCCGCCGGCATCCCCTCCGACTGGAACCCCGGCAACGTCATCGCCGAGCAGGTCGAGCGCATTCGCGCCCAGATCGGTACCGGCAAGGTCATCTGCGGCCTCTCCGGGGGAGTCGACTCCGCTGTTGCCGCTGCCCTCGTGCACAAGGCCGTCGGCGACCAGCTCGTCTGCGTCTTCGTCGACCACGGTCTTCTCCGCCAGGACGAGCGCAAACAGGTCGAAGAGGACTACGTCGCGGCGACCGGCGTTCGTCTCATCACCATCGACGCTCGTGAACAGTTCCTCAACGCCCTCGCCGGTGTCAGCGACCCGGAGACGAAGCGCAAGATCATCGGCCGTGAGTTCATCCGCACCTTCGAGAAGGCACAGGCAGACCTCATTGCTGAGTCGCTCGAGGACGACGGCGACCCCATTGCATTCCTCGTGCAGGGCACCCTGTACCCGGATGTCGTCGAGTCCGGCGGCGGAACCGGAACGGCGAACATCAAGAGCCACCACAATGTCGGCGGACTGCCGGACGACCTGACCTTCGAACTGGTCGAACCGCTTCGCACCCTGTTCAAGGACGAGGTCCGCGCGATCGGTCGCGAGCTCGGGCTTCCCGAGGTCATCGTCGGCCGCCAGCCGTTCCCCGGCCCAGGCCTCGGCATCCGCATCGTCGGTGAGGTCACCGCCGAGCGACTTGAGCTGCTGCGCAAGGCGGATGCCATCGCCCGGTTCGAACTGTCGGCCGCCGGTCTCGACAGCGAAATCTGGCAGTGCCCTGTTGTGCTTCTCGCCGATGTTCGCTCGGTCGGCGTGCAGGGAGACGGACGCACGTACGGGCATCCGATCGTCCTTCGCCCGGTCAGCTCAGAGGACGCCATGACGGCGGACTGGACGCGACTGCCGTACGACGTGCTCGCGAAGATCTCGAACCGGATCACGAACGAGGTGGACGGCGTGAACCGCGTCGTTCTCGACGTCACGTCGAAGCCACCGGGAACTATTGAGTGGGAGTAGGGGTTTGGGCGAGGAGTAGACACTTTGCTCCTCAGCTCAGACAATGACGTGAAAGGCCGGCCCATTTTGGGCCGGCTTTTTGCGTTTGCATCGAGTGTTGTCCCCTGGGGGTGGGCCGGCCCTTCACGTCATAACTCGGCACCCCGCAAAGTGCCCACTCCTCGCCCCGGTGTGGGCTTAAGAGCCGTGGAGCGGGCTTGGGGTACTGCGGAAAGCCGATCATTTTCTCCTCAGCTCAAGGCACCCCGAAAACGATCGGCCTTCCGCCTGAGTGCGGCTTCAGGGGTCGGTCGCGGCGCTTGGGTCGCGGGATTTGCAGGAGATCGCACGGTGGTCAGGACCGAAGCGGCGAGTTTGTCCTTATTGGCGTGCGATCTCCTGTTTCGCGGTCGCGGGCGCGGGCGAGGGAAGGACAAAGGGGCGAGGCAAGGACGGTTGCGGGGCTCGCGTCCTTGTGTGGCCGCTATTTCCTTATGTCGGAGTGACCCGGCCTCTGCGGGGCGGCGGGGTGTAGGTGTCCATGCGCACCAGGACGACACCGGCAAGGATCCCGAGCCCGCCGAGGAGCTGCAGGAGGCTGGGCAGTTCGGCGAGCAGGAGCCACGACACGAGCACTGCGAGCACGACCTCGCTCAGGCCGACGAAGGAGGCGATCCGCGTGCCGAGGCGAGCGGTCGCAATGATGCCGGTGAGGTAGGCGGCCGCTGTCGAAATCAGCGCGAGCGAGAGGAGGGGCACGTACCAGGGCAGTTCGTGATCGAGCAGCGTCACGTTCGCCGTCGAGAACGCGAGCGGCAGCAGCCCGATCACGCCACAGATCGCGACGGCCACAGTTCCGACAACGAGTCCACCACCGGCGAGCACGAGCGGGGACAGGTCATCGCTGATCTTCGTGCCGAGCACGAAGTAGGTGGCGAGCGACACCGCCGCGAGCAGCGCCCACGCGACACCGATTGGATGGACGGTCTCTGCACCGGTGAGGTCGAGAACGAGCACCATGCCGAGGATGGCGATCACGGTGCCGGCAATGGTGCGGACACCGGGACGGCGACGGGTCTGCGCCCAGACGAGCAGGACAAGGAGAACGGGAGCGAGATACTCGATGAGGAGCGCAACGCCAACCGACAGGTACGAGACAGCGTTGAAGAACCCGACTTGGGCCCCCGCGATCGCCACGATGCCGTAGATGGCGATGGTTCTCCCGCTGCGGCGGAGGGTCTTCCATCGGCCCCGCATGAGGACGAGGGTCGGGACAAGCAGCACGAGCGCGGCCCCGCCGATCCTCGCGAGAACCGCAGCACCGGGCGACCATCCCGAGTCCATGAGGGACTTGGCCACCGGGCCGCTGAGCGCGAACATCAGTGCGCTCGCAAGGGCGATGACGATCCCCGACGCTTGACCGCGTGGCGCGGTGCGAACGGCATCCGTCCTCGGGGGCTCGGTTCGGGTAGTTGTCATCTGGTTCGCGCGGCCCGCAAGCCGCTCTGCTTTCTGTCAGGAGTAATCTGGGCTATGGTCATGACACTAGACCCGCACCTCGTCAGGAGTCAACATGCTTTTTGCACATGACACCGAAGTCTCTCTGGTGACCACCGCCGCGCTGATCAATACCCTTCCCGGTGCTTCACACAGTGGAGATGACGAGCTGGCGACCACCGAGCAACTCGCCGGGTTCCTCGATCGGTTCGAATTCACCGGTTACCGCGCAGGGGATGCCCCGGAACTCGAGGAGATGCGCGCTCTCCGCGGGCGGTTGCGGGAGCTCTGGACGCGTGATGAGGACGGTGTCGTCGCGCTCGTCAACGAGCTGCTCCGTGAGGCGAACGCGCTGCCGCAGCTTGTCCGGCACGACACCTGGGACTGGCACATTCACGCGACTGAGTCATCGGCCGCGGTGGCCAGACGCGCGCAGGTCGAGGCTGCGATGGCGGTTGTCGACCTCGTTCGTGCCCAGGAGCTCTCCCGGCTCCACGAGTGCGCCTCCGACGACTGCAGCGCCGTCGTCGTCGACCTGTCACGCAACCGCTCGCGTCGCTACTGCGACGTCGGCAACTGCGGTAACCGGGCCCACGTTGCCGCCTATCGCGCGAGGCAGCGAAGCGCGTCCTGACTGACGGCATCCGTATCGATCAGGCGGATGCTGTCGGCCGGCCTATCCCTCGACCAGGATTCCCAGCTGGGTGGCGAAGAGCGGCGCGAGCTCGCTGAGCTGGTACTCGCTGACCGTCGCACCCTTCAACCCTTCGAGACCGTGGATGGCCTGGAACTCGAGTCCGCGCAGGTCGACGTGGGTGAGCGTCGATCGCGTCAGGTCGAGGGTTTGCACCCGGGTGCCGGTGAACGCGACCCGGGTGGCGGTGGCGCCGCCGAGGTCGAGCTCGTCGATGGTGCAATCCTCGAACAGGACGTCGGTGAGCGACGAGCCCCGCAGGTTGACGTAGCCCAGCTTGCTGCCCGAGATGCGGACGGACTGCCAGGTCGCGTCGAACAGCTCGCCGGAGCCGATCCGTGACCGGCTGAGGGTGACGTCGCGCCAGGTCGACCGGCTGGAACGCAGAATTGGGGCGTTGACGCCGGTGAGCACCGACTCGATCAGTCGGGACCCGCGGAGGTTTGCATCGGTGAGGGTGACGTCGTCGAGCGAACATTCCCGGAGCGTGATGCCGGAGAGGTCGCGGTCGGAGAGGTCAACGCCGCTGAACTCCTCGAGCTCGCGGTCGTCGTCGGTGTCGAGCGAGTCGGCATCACCTGGCGTCCGCTCCACGACGCGCAGTGTGTCGAGACGTGGGGGATGAGTGGATGGGCGACGTGCCATTGATGCCTCGCAGAGTGAAGGTGAAACTGTGGAACCGGGCATGAGAAAGCCCCTGGGTCGCACATCCGGCGGGGACCCAGGGGCATTCTTGATGCTGTTATTCGCGGGTGATGGCGAGCATGCGGAGGATTTCCATGTACAGCCAGATGACCGTGACCATGATTCCGAATGCGCCGGACCAGCCGTACTTGCGCGGTGCGCGGTTCTGCACGCCCCTCTGGATGAAGTCGAAGTCGAGAACGAGGGAGTATGCACCCAGGATCACGCACAGCACACCGAGGATGAGGCCGAGGGGGATGCCAGCGATCTCAGCTCCGCGAAGGCCGAATGCGTTGTCGGTCAGGCCGAACATCTGCATTCCGACGTTGACGAGCGAGAAGACGAGGTAACCGACCATGGCGATGAGGAAGATCTTCGTCGCCTTCTTCGACGCGCGGATCTTGCCGCTCGCGAAGAGGGCGAGGGTCACACCGACGACGACGAGCGTCGCGATGACGGCCTGGGCGACGATTCCCGAGTAGCGTGCGTCGAACATGCCGGAGATGCCACCAACGAAGATGCCCTGAACGCCGGCGTAGGCGAGGATCAGCGGAGCGGACGGCTCCTTCTTGAAGGTGTTGACCAGGGCGAGAACGAAGCCGACGATGGCTGCGCCGATGGTCAGGAGGGGCATGCCAGCGGCCCAGCCGAGGACAGCGCCGACGAGGAGAACGCCGAACGCGATAGCGCTCTTGGTGATCGTGTCTTCGACCGTCATCCGGTCAGCGGATGCTGCGCCAGCGGTTGGACGGTTGTACATGTCCTGCAGTTCGGACGCGCTTGCCGTCTGCACGGCCATTGCGTTTGACCGCGTGAATGCCGGGTTCTTGAACGCCGGATTGTTCGTTGCCATGTCTAAAGTATTTCCTTCTCAGTCGAAACGGCTGGAATGTGGTCGCTCCGCGAAGCGGAACGTCTGTCCAATCTAGTGGTCTTTGCTGTGAAACACAGAGGTTTCCGGGGGTATTCCGATGCTGCCCCTGTGATACGGGCCGCCTAGGCTCGAAGCATGACAGCGTCAGATTCGGCAGGTCCGCTCATCATCGGCCACCGCGGTGCTCCCGGTTACCGCCCCGAGCACACCCGTTCTTCCTATGAGCTGGCCTTCGCGCTCGGCGCAGACGCGGTCGAGCCCGACATCGTCGCTACGAAAGACGGCATTCTCGTTCTGCGGCACGAAAACGAAATCTCCGGGACAACGGATGTCGCGACCCGGCCTGAGTTCGCCGACCGCCGTGTCACGAAGCACATCGACGGGGTCGAGCTCACCGGCTGGTTCACCGAGGATTTCACCTGGGCGGAGCTGTCGACGCTTCGAAGCCGGGAGCGCATTCCGGGGCTTCGGCCGGCGAGCGCGAGTTTTGACGGATCCTCCGGCATCCTCCGGTTCTCGGATCTGCTCGAGATCATCGACGAGGCCTCCGAGGCCCAGGGTCGTGCGCTCGGGCTCGTTGCCGAGATCAAGCACGCGACCTACTTCGACAGCGTCGGCCTTCCACTCGACGAGCTGGTGGCATCCGCTCTCTCCGACACCTCGTTTGCGGAGGGGACCGGTCTCGTCGTCGAGGCCTTCGAGAAGTCGGTGCTCGCCAGGATGCACGGTCGCGGACTCAGGGCCCGTTACATCTACCTGCTCGAAAAACAGGGCAGCCCGTTCGACGACATCACCCTGCTCGGGACGAAAGCTCCAACATATGCGGATGTCATCACCGACGTCGGTCTTGATGCACTCGCGGAGGGCTCCGGCGGGTTTAACGTCGACGGCATCAGCGTCGACAAGGCGATGCTCTTCGCCGGGGCACCCGCGGGACATACCAACGACCTCGTCGAACGCGCCCACCGGCGAGGGCTCGACGTGTTCACCTGGACACTTCGACCGGAGAACAAGTTCCTGTCGCGGGCATTCCGGTCGCACGGTGGGCCGTCGGCTTTCGGAAACTGGGAGGGCGAGTTCGACGCGATCCTTGCCACAGGCATCGACGGCGTGTTCTGCGACCACCCCGACCTCGGTGTCGCCGCGCGAGATGCGCGGCGGAGGACCGTCACTCGCGCCGACGGCTGAGAGAACTGGAGCCGGTTGTCAGACGCCCGGCCTAAGCTTGACAGTGATATGGCGAGCACCCCAGAACCCAACCAGCAGTCTGCGACTCCCGTGATAGTCGACGGCTGGCACACCGCCAGCATCCCGTCGAGCGATCCGAGTGGGCAGAGCGGTGAAAGCCGGCTGCTCGAGGGTCTCAACCCGCAGCAGCGTGAGGCGGTCCTGTACCGCGGGCAGGCGCTGCTCATCGTTGCCGGTGCCGGATCCGGCAAGACCAGCGTTCTCACCCGGCGCATCGCGAGCCTGCTCGAGAACCGTGAGGCCTGGCCGAGCCAGATCCTCGCGATCACCTTTACGAACAAGGCCGCCGCCGAAATGCGCGAGAGGGTCGGCGCCCTGGTCGGCCAGGTCGCCGAGGGCATGTGGATCTCGACCTTCCACTCCGCGTGCGTGCGTATCCTCCGCCGCGAGGCCGAGAACTTCGGCTTCACCAGAAACTTCACCATCTACGACTCGTCCGACTCCCGGGTGCTCATCAAGCGCATCATCAAGGAGCAGGGTGCAGACGTTCTCGGCTTCACGCCCGCCAACGTCTCCGCGAAGATCTCGAAGCTCAAGAATGAACTCGCCGACGTCGACAGCTACGCGCGAAACGCCAACATGGACGACCCCAACGAGGCAGCGTTCGTCCAGATCTTCCGTGCATACACCCGGGCGCTCACCGCGGCGAATGCATTCGACTTCGATGACCTCATCGGCCAGACCGTGTACCTGTTCCGGGCATTCCCCCATGTCGCCGCGACCTACCAGAACCGGTTCAAGCATGTGCTCGTCGACGAGTACCAGGACACCAACCACGCGCAGTACTCGCTCATCCGCGAGCTGACGCGCCCGCCGGCACTCGACGACAACGCGCTCATCACCACGTCGCCAGGGGCATCGCTCACCGTCGTCGGTGACTCTGACCAGTCGATCTATGCGTTCCGCGGCGCAGACATCCGGAACATCGTCGAATTCGAGCGTGACTTCCCGGGTGCGAAGGTCATCCTGCTCGAGCAGAACTACCGGTCGACACAGAACATTCTCACCGCGGCCAACTCGGTCATCGCCAACAACTTCGACCGCAAAGACAAGAAGCTGTGGACCGCGGTCGGTGACGGCGAGAAGATCGTGGGTTACACGGGCTACTCGGGTCACGATGAGGCACAGTTCGTCGCCGACGAGATCGAGAAGCTGCACCGCGAGGGGATGCCGTACAGCTCGATCGCCGTGTTCTACCGCACCAACGCGCAGACCCGTGCTCTCGAAGAAATCTTCATCCGGTCGGCGCTGCCGTACCGCATCATGGGTGGCACCAAGTTCTACGAGCGGGCGGAAATCAAGGATGCCATGGGCTACCTCGTTTCCGTCGCGAACCCTCAGGACACCCTCGCGCTCCGCCGCATCCTCAACACCCCGAAGCGGGGAATCGGCCCCGCTACCGAGACTCAGCTGTTCCGGTTCGCCGAAGACAACGGGCTGACGTTCCGTGAGGCGATGCGTGAGGCAGCCGCTCTCGGGCTCGGACCGAAGGTGACGAACGCGATCCTGTCGCTCTCGGCACTGCTCGACGAGGGGGCCGCGCTCGTTGCCGAGGGCAAGGTCGCCGATGTGCTCTCGACGCTCGTGACCAAGAGCGGGCTGATCGAGTCTCTGCGCAGAAGCCACGACCCGCAAGACGAAGCGCGCGCAGAGAACATCGAAGAACTCATCGCCGTCGCCAGGGAGTTCGAGCGCAACAACCCCGATGGAGAACTCGTCGACTTCCTCACCGAGGTTTCGCTCGTCGCAGCTGCCGATGACCTCGACGACTCGAGCGGTACCGTCTCGCTCATGACTCTCCACACGGCGAAGGGGCTCGAGTACGACGCCGTCTTCCTCACCGGCATCGAGGAAGACCTGCTGCCGCACCGGATGAGCGCGTCGGAGCCCGGCGGTCCCGCCGAGGAACGCCGCTTGTTCTATGTGGGAATCACCCGGGCGAAGAAGCGGTTGTTCCTCTCGCTGGCCATGACCCGTGCCCAGTACGGTGAGACCGCCGTTGCCATGCCAAGCCGTTACCTTCAGGAGATCCCCGGTGAGCTCATCGAGTGGCGCCAGTCGCCCGGAATGGCGAACTCGCGGGGTGGAACGCAGCCCCGTGCGCTCAACGCCAACCGGACCAAGTGGAACGGCACAGACCTCGCGACCAAGCCGCTCACCGAGAAGCGTGACTGGCCGAACCGCATCACCAACCAGGTTCGTGACAACGGCTCGCTGGAACTCGCCGCCGGTGACCGCATCCGTCACAGTGACTTCGGCGAGGGTCGGGTCCAGACCGTCACCGGCGAAGGCGCCAAACGAATCGCACACGTCCAGTTCGAATCTGCGGGCTTCAAGAAGCTCCTGATCAAAATCGCACCGATTGAGAAGTTGTAATACCCATGCTGCGCACCATGTTCACCGCGAAGATTCACCGCGCGACAGTCACCCAGGCCGACCTGCACTACGTCGGCTCGGTGACCGTCGACCTCGACCTGCTCGACGCCGCAGACATCCTGCCGGGTGAGCTCGTCTCGATCGTCGACGTGACGAACGGCGCCCGGTTGGAGACATACACGATTGCCGGTGAGCGCGGCAGCGGCGTGATCGGTATCAACGGCGCGGCCGCACGCCTCGTCTTCCCGGGAGACACGGTCATCCTCATCGCCTATGGGCAGATGACGACCGAAGAGGCGCGACAGTTTGTGCCGAACGTTGTGCACGTCGACTCCGCGAATCGTATCGTCGCGATCGGCAGCGACCCGGCGGAGGCGATCGTCGGCGACGTCGAGACCCCGCCGCACGCGCTGCTTCGCTGAGCCGCGCGCCCTCGCGGCGTGACCCGCGTTGGTTTGCCACAGAACGCGGTTCCGGCCCACCGGGAAACGCATTCTGCGACGGATGAGTGACTGCAACTGCCCCCCGGCGGGGCAGCGATTCGGGTCGTCCGTCGCGTGTGTCGGGTGTGGCGTGCTTGTGTCGACATCTGTGACGGATGAGCGTGCGCGGCGGGGCAGCGATACGGGTCTTCCGTCGCGCGTGGCGCGGGTTAGCCGCGCTCTGCGAGAGACGAGTACCGCGGCCTCAGGCACGCAGCTCCCGTTGCAACGAGCGCGAGGGCGATGACGGCGGCGTGCAGGCGCGAGAGGTCGCCACTTCCTGTCTCGGGCAGCGTCGGTGCTTCCGGCGCCGGTGCTACGGGGGCAACGTGGGGCTGGTCGGCGGGCGGAGGGGGAGCCGGAGGCGCATTCACCGTGGTGATTTCTGTTGCGACGCCGAAGGGTGACGTCCACGGCAGGATTCGTTCGCCACCCTCGGTCGGTGTGGTATCCGATGGAGAAATGCTCTCAACCCAGACGTAGTGCCCTGGCCCGGCCAGCGTGCACGAGGGGGTGACGTACTCGCCCGGCCCCGTCGTAACGACGAGGGTCACCTCGCACGCAACCGGGGCATCGGCCGGGGGATGCTCAGCCGGCACGACCTGGTCGGCGAACGGCCCCAGCAGCCTGCTCCGAACGGTCACCGGCACCGGCACGAATGGCCCGCCAGACGGCCCCGCCACCGGCCACTCGGCGAGTGTCGACGCCGTCCGCTCGACCGCGATGAGCACGGTGTCGGAAATCTCGGCGCCCTCATCCGCGACGGCCGCGCTCGTCCGGGTGGATACCACCGGCTGGAACGGCAGGTCGGACGGCAGGGGAGTGGTCGCGGTGGCCGTGGCGCTCGCCGAGGCGGAGCCAGCCGTAAGCAGATTCTGCGCCGCACCGGAGGACACCGCCATCGTGAGCGCGTTCCCGTAGGGGAGCCCGTCGAAGTGGACCGAGGCTGCCACATCGGCAACCGCGGCGGAGGCAGGCACCCGCACCCGAACCGGAACACCGTTGCGCACAGGGGCACTCGTTGATCCGTCGTCGAAGGTCGCCCCGCTGAGCGTGAGAGTTCCCTCGTGGGCGCCAGCGGGCACGGCAACGGGACCGGCTGCGATGCTGTCGGCGGTGAGCGCCGCCGACACCTGTGAACCATCTCCGTCACGGCTGAACTCAAGGACCGCACCGACCGAGCGGGAGGCCGAGCGCTGTGTCTCGTCGAGCATGCGGCGGGCGAGCTCGAGGACGGCTGCCGCGTTCGCACCGGCGTTCGCGGCAAGTTCCTCCTGGCTATGGCGACCCAGCCCGGTGATCGTCCAGGTCGCGATCTGCCCGGCAGCAGCGGTTGTCGGGTCCTGTGTCCCCGCCCAGGTCCGGGAGATGTAGGCCAGCCGTGCGGCGTCGTCGGGGCTGTACCAGCCGAGCGCAGCTCCGTCGGCGTAGGAGAACTCAGCCCCGTTCGGAGTCGCGCGTTCGGTGTTGACGCAAAAGGCGAGGGTTCCGTCGGCGAGGCGCCACGACCCGAGCCAGAATCCACCGTTCTGGGGCGAGTAGTAGCCGAAAGCCCGACCGGTGACCGGTATGGCGGATGCCGGGGGTGCGGAGAAGAACAGCGGAGCAAGCACGACGGCGACGACGGTAAGGACCAGCACCATGATGCTGGCGCGACGGCGACGGCGACGGCGGCCCGGTGCCGGGGCTGCCTGGGCGGGAAGCGCCGCGGCCCGTGTACGAAAGAGGGATGTCGGGGTCATACCCAGAAGTGTGTTGACGCCGGGCGTCCCCGTGAACCGGACCATGACAACTGTGGGCAGCGCCGCCCATCCGATTCACTGGGGAGGACCGGTTGTGCCCACTGCAGGCCCCGAACCGTCGGTCTGGCCATCGAGCGAGGCGCGCCTACCGCGTCGACGCGCGCAGTCTCCGCAGGTAGAAGGAGCACACGGAGAAACGGATGCCGCGCGGCAGCCTCGGCCAGACCATACGCGTCACGCGAATGACGCGGTCGAACCGCCGCTGCTGCTTCGGCGACCACCGGAATCCGTAGTCCGCGCGAATTCTCTCGTCGAGCAACCCGGCCGTCATCAACCGCGCGAGTGGCATCGCGGCGCGGAGGGGGAGTGGCAGGGACCTCGCCGAGAGCAGCTCCCTGCTGACGGCCCGAGCTTCGGGGGTGACCTCGAGTTTCGCGGTCTCCTCGGCGAAGTAGCGGTCAAAGTCGGCCCGGGTCGGCGGCCACAGCTCCGGTGACATCTGAAGCGCGGTGCCGAGCACCGCGTACTCGCGGTAGATCCGCTCGGCGGACTCGGCGTCGAGCGGCCCGTAAACCAGTTCTCGAACGGTGATCGCAGTGTCATAGAGCGTCGCGGCGACCCAGAGCTGAAGGGCAGGGTCGAACGCCGAGTAGCCGGGTGATTCCGGTGTTGGCCCGGCCGAGACCGGCCCGTGCGCCGCATTGACTCGCCTGGTCACTGCGCGCTTGTCGGCATCGGTTCCGTACACCTGGGCATAGGCGAAGGTCAACGTTGCGTGCAGCCGGTCGAGCGGGCGCGACGCGAAGTCGCTGTGGGACGCAACTCCGAGGCCGACACCGGGGTTGGCGATCTGGAGCAGGATCGCGCGACCGCCGCCCGCCACGAGCACCGCGTCCCCGCCGATGTCGTCAAGAGTCGTCACGCGCCAACCGTAGCCCACGCTCGCCGCCGATAACGGTGAGCCGGTACGCTCCAATGAGACGAAGTAGAGTGGTAACGGCATTTCTCTCGGCGTCGAGATACCTGACGCGGGACGGCCAACAACTGCGCACATCAGCAACGCATTAAGCAGAACGGAAATCCACGTGGATCTTTACGAATACCAGGCACGAGACCTGTTCGAAAAATACGACGTCCCGGTCCTGCCGGGGATCGTCGCTGAGACGCCAGAGGAGGTACGCGCTGCGGCCGAGAAGCTGGGCGGTGTCGTCGTGGTCAAGGCTCAGGTCAAGGTGGGCGGGCGAGGAAAGGCCGGCGGCGTCAAGGTCGCCAAGACCCCTGACGAGGCATTCGAAGCGGCTCAGTCCATCCTCGGTCTCGACATCAAGGGCCACGTCGTCAAGCGCGTCATGGTCGCCGCAGGTGCCCGTATCGCCCAGGAGTTCTACTTCTCGGTGCTGCTCGACCGCGCCAACCGTTCCTACCTGTCGCTCACGAGCGTCGAGGGTGGAATGGAGATTGAGATTCTCGCCGTCGAGAAGCCCGAAGCCCTCGCGCGCATCGAGGTCGACCCGCTCGACGGAATCGACGCCGCCAAGGCCCGCGAGATCGCGGTAGCCGCGAACTTCCCCGCGGAACTCGTCGACAAGGTGGCCGACGTCTTCGTCAAGCTGTACGACGTCTACAAGGGTGAGGATGCCACGCTCGTCGAGGTCAACCCGCTCGTGCTCACCGAAGAAGGCGACATCGTCGCCCTCGACGGCAAGGTCACGCTCGACGAGAACGCCGGTTTCCGTCACCCGTCGCACGAGGCGCTCGAAGACAAGGATGCCGCTGACCCGCTCGAAGCGAAGGCCAAGGCCAGCGACCTCAACTACGTCAAGCTCGACGGTGAAGTCGGGGTCATCGGAAACGGTGCCGGGCTCGTCATGTCGACACTTGACGTCGTCGCGTACGCCGGTGAGAACCACGGCGGCGTAAAGCCGGCCAACTTCCTCGACATCGGAGGCGGAGCATCTGCCGAGGTCATGGCAGCAGGCCTCGACGTCATCCTCGGTGACCCGCAGGTCAAGAGCGTTTTCGTCAACGTCTTTGGTGGCATCACCGCGTGTGACGCTGTCGCGAAGGGTATCGTCGGCGCTCTCGCCGAACTGGGCTCCGCCGCGAACAAGCCCCTCGTCGTTCGCCTCGACGGCAACAACGTCGAGGAAGGCCGCCGCATCCTCAACGAGGCCAACCACCCGCTGGTCACCCTCGCCGCAACCATGGACGAAGGCGCCGACAAGGCCGCCGAGCTGGCTTCGAAGTAAAAGGACGAACGAAACAATGTCAATTTTCCTCAATAAGGATTCCAAGGTCATCGTCCAGGGCATCACCGGCGGCGAAGGCACCAAGCACACCGCACTGATGCTCAAGGCAGGCACCAACGTCGTCGGCGGCGTCAACGCCCGCAAGGCCGGCACCACCGTCGTTCACGGCGACGTCGAGCTTCCCGTCTTCGCGACCGTCGCAGAGGCAATGGAGAAGACCGGCGCTGACGTGTCGATCGCCTTCGTGCCGCCGGCGTTCACCAAGGACGCCGTCATCGAAGCCATCGATGCTGAGATCCCGCTGCTCGTCATCATCACCGAGGGTGTCCCCGTCGGTGACTCCGCCGAGTTCTGGGCGTACGCGCAGAAGAAGGGCAACACGACCAGGATCATCGGCCCGAACTGCCCGGGCATCATCACGCCGGGAGAAGCTCTCGTCGGAATCACGCCGGCGAACATCACCGGCAAGGGACCGATCGGCCTCGTCTCGAAGTCGGGCACGCTGACCTACCAGATGATGTACGAGCTGCGCGAGATCGGCTTCTCGACCGCCATCGGCATCGGTGGAGACCCGATCATCGGCACCACCCACATCGACGCACTCGCGGCGTTTGAGGCCGACCCGGAGACCAAGGCCATCGTCATGATCGGTGAGATCGGTGGCGACGCCGAAGAGCGCGCCGCTGACTACATCAAGGCGAACGTCACGAAGCCGGTCGTCGGATACGTTGCCGGGTTCACCGCTCCCGAGGGCAAGACCATGGGCCACGCTGGCGCCATCGTCTCCGGTTCGGCCGGAACCGCTGCCGCGAAGCAGGAGGCTCTCGAAGCCGCCGGCGTCAAGGTGGGCAAGACCCCGTCAGAGGCAGCACGCCTCATGCGCGAGATTATCGCCGGACTGTAAACCGAACAGACGCACGAACCGAAGGGCGGCAGGAAACTGCCGCCCTTCGTCGTATCTGGCGTGGGAGGACGGCCCGCCGCCCGACGACGGCTAAACTCCAAGTCGAATGAACCGCACAACACTTGCCATGCTCGCCGCGCTCGAGGCGCTCATCACCGTCGCTATCGGAATTGGGGTCACCCTCGTCCCGCTGAGCGTGCTCTGGGCCACCGACTACGGATTCTCGGTCGACTGGCTGGTCTTCTGGCGAGCGTCGGTCGACATCTGGTTGCTCGGAAACGGCGTGGATCTCACCGTCACCCTCCCGAGCGCGCTCGTCGCAGCCATCGGCATCCCCGAGGCATCCGCACCGTTCGTGGTCAGTTTCGTTCCCCTCGCGGTCGCCCTGTTCACCGTGATCATGGGTGCCCGTACGGGTTCACGCGCCGCGGCAAGCAGGCTCTGGCCGATCGCACTGGTCTCGGCCATCGTCACCTTCGTTGTGATCACGGGGCTGCTCGCCCTCACCGCCGTGGATTCCACGGTGAACCCGTCGCTTCTGCAGAGCTTCCTCGTACCCGGTGCCATCTACGCCCTCGGCCTGATCGTCGGCGCACGACGCGTGCTGTTCCGGGCGGATGCCATGGGCAACGGACGGGTGAAAACCTGGGTCACCGGCATTGTGGACAGGTTCGACGACACGGCGCCCGCGGTGCTCTCCGCAGCCCTCCGTGGTGGATTCGCCGCGGTACTCGGTTTCCTCGCCGTGTCTGGGCTCCTGCTCGCTGTCGCCATCCTCGGTAATTTCGGACTCATCACCAGCCTGTACCAGAGCGCCCAGCTCGGCGTCTCCGGCGGGATCATGGCGACGATCGCGCAGTTGGGCTTCCTGGGAAATATCGTCATCTGGGTCGCGTCCTGGCTGATCGGCCCAGGGTTTGCTCTCGGCGCCGGAAGCTCGATCTCACCGGTGAACACGCTGGTCGGCCCGATCCCGGCCTTCCCCATCTTCGGTGCCGTTCCGAACGGCGATCTCCCGCTCGGCTTCCTCGGGCTCCTCGTTCCCTTCATCATTGGCTTCGTCGCGGCGGCTCTCGTTCGCCCGCAACTCGTCCGTGAACTCCGCGGCGGCCCGCTGGCCGCGAGGCTCGCCATTGCCGCCGTCGGGATCGGAGCGGTCGCCGGCCTGGGTCTCGGCCTGCTCGCCTGGTTCTCCGGGGGAGCGATCGGCCCAGGCAGGTTCGAGACCGTCGGCCCGAACCCGTGGCTGGTCGGCGTCTTCACCTTCGCGGAGGTCACGCTCGCTGCCCTCATCGGTATGGCGTCTGGCAAGACCGACTCAGGTCAGCTCGACGTTCCCTCCGGGCGAACAGGTGCCGCCTCGCGCTGATCGACTCCGCCGGGAAGCGACGCGACTGTAGGATTGCCCCGTGCTGAATATCGTCGTGCTGATCTCGGGTACGGGATCCAACCTCCGTGCGCTGCTCGAGGCGTCAGCCGACGCTGAGTTCCCCGCTCGAGTGGTCGCCGTCGGAGCAGACCGCGAGGCCGACGGGCTCGCCCACGCCGAGGAATTCGGGATCCCGACGTTCACCGTTCCGTTCAGTTCCTTCGCCAGCCGCGAGGAATGGGGCGTCGCCCTCCTCGAGCAGATCCGGGTATGGAACCCTGACCTCGTCGTGCTGAGCGGGTTCATGCGACTTCTGCCGCGGACCGTGGTCGACGCGCTCGCACCCCACCTCATCAACACACATCCCGCCTATCTCCCCGAGTTTCCGGGGGCACACGGGGTGCGCGACGCCCTCGCCGCCGGAGTCGACGAGACAGGGGCATCCATCATCGTTGTCGACAACGGCGTCGACCAGGGCCCGGTCATCGTTCAGGAACGCGTTCCCGTCCTGCCGGGCGACACCGAGCAGGAACTCCACGAAAGAATCAAACCGGTCGAACGCCGCCTGCTCGTGCAGACGGTTCTCGACATCGCCAACGGTCTCGATCTCGCTTCCCTTTAGCGCGACCGGCCTCTCAACCCCGTTCACTCGGCATTCCCAAGGAGCACACAATGGCCGGCCCAACACACGACAAGAGCCTGTACCGCGACCGTGACGTCGTGCCCATCACACGCGCCCTGATCTCGGTGAGCGACAAGACCGGCCTCATCGACCTGGCCCGCGCGCTCGCGGAGGCCGGCGTCGAGATGGTGTCGACAGGATCGACAGCCCAGGCCATCAGGGACGCCGGCTACGAGGTGACCGACGTCGCGAGTGTCACCGGGTTCCCCGAGTCGCTCGACGGACGGGTGAAGACGCTTCACCCATCGGTGCACGCCGGTCTCCTCGCCGACCTCCGCCTCGAGTCGCACGAGCAGCAGCTCGGCGACCTCGGTGTCGAACCGTTCGAACTCGTCGTCGTGAATCTCTACCCGTTCGTTGAGACCGTTGCGAGCGGCGCCGTCGGCGACGATGTCGTCGAGCAGATCGACATCGGCGGCCCCGCGATGGTGCGAGCCGCGGCAAAGAACCACCCGAACGTCGCGATCGTTGTGTCGCCCGCCAGCTACGGCGAGATCATTGAGGCCGTCGCGCAGGGCGGTACGACCCTCGCCCAGCGTCGCGAACTCGCCGCGCGCGCCTTCTCGCACACCGCGGCGTATGACACCGCGGTCGCAGGCTGGTTCACAGACACGGCCGAGGGCTTCGGTGCATCACTGACGATCCAGGCCGAGCTGGCCCACGTCCTCCGCTACGGCGAGAATTCGCACCAGGAAGCGGCGCTGTACCTGCGCGCCGGCGGTCACGGCATCGCCCAGGCGACGCAGCTCGGCGGCAAGGAGATGAGCTACAACAACTTCGTTGACGCGGATGCCGCGGTGCGCGCCGCGTACGATTTCACTGCTCCCGCCGTGGCCATCATCAAGCACGCCAACCCGTGCGGAATCGCCGTGGCGTCTCCGAAAGCACCGGATGCCATCGCGTCTGCACACGCTCGTGCTCACGCGTGCGACCCGGTCTCAGCGTTCGGCGGTGTCATTGCGGCCAACCGGATGGTGACCCTCAAGATGGCGGAGACCATCAAGGAGATCTTCACCGAGGTCATCGTCGCGCCCGGGTTCGACGACGACGCACTCGACGTGCTTCGCACCAAGAAGAACCTCCGCATTCTCGAGTTGCCAGCGGACTTCGCGCCGGAACCTCTCGAGGCGAAGCAGGTCTCTGGCGGCATCCTCGTGCAGCAGGCAGACCGGTTCCCGACCGAGGGAAGCGTGACGGACACCTGGAGCCTCGCCGCCGGCGATCCCGCCGACGATGAGACCCTCGCTGATCTCGCGTTCGCGTGGACAGCGTGCCGTTCGGTGAAGTCGAACGCGATTCTCCTCGCGAAGAATGGTGCGTCTGTCGGTGTGGGGATGGGCCAGGTCAACCGTGTCGACTCGTGCCACCTCGCGGTCACGCGCGCCGGCGACAGGGCCGCTGGTTCGGTTGCGGCATCCGACGCCTTCTTCCCGTTCGCCGACGGACTCCAGGTGCTTCTCGACGCGGGCGTTCGTGCCGTCGTGCAGCCGGGCGGTTCGGTTCGGGACGAAGAGGTCATCCAGGCCGCGAGGGCCGCTGGGATCACGATGTACTTCACGGGGGAGCGCCACTTCTTCCACTAGAAGACCGGCCCTCCAGCTGGAACGTTGGCGCTCCGAGTCAGCCACTAGGCTCAAGCCATGACTGTTTCGTGGGGCCGCAGGCTCGTTTCGTCCTTCCTCGCCGCACTGACGACGGTTCTCGTGACCCACGCTGCCAGCGTGTTCGTGTTCTTCGTTTCGCAGCAGTACCAGTCGGCTGTGCTCACGCAGGTCAGCGACTATTACTTCCTCGGCAGTCTCTTCGCCTTCCTGCTCGTCTTTGTCTTCGCCATCGTCGGCGCCCTGAGGCAGTGGTGGACGGCACTTCTGGTCGGCCTGTTCGCCGGGCTCGTCGGTGCGCTGATCGGTACAGGCATCACGACACTCGCCGGTGGGTTCGGCCTCAACGGCGAGGTGATCGAGTACCTCTTCGGCACGCTGGTCAGCATCAACGGCGTCTACGTTGTGGTTGCCACGATCATCGCCCCCACCATCGGCCGGGCCGTCTACACGAGGGCCATCGAGTGGAAGGCGGCAGCGGCCAAGGCTGGCGCGCGGGTCGCACTGGTGAGGATGCCGGCGTCGAACCTCGCCAAGGGGACCGTCACCCACATCGATCGCACGCCCGTCGACACCGAACTCGCCGACACGCAGTGGGACGCATACACGAAGGCCCTGGAGAGCAATGGCTGGACTACCCGCGAGGTCACCTTCGCCGACAAGCTCGCCGACTCAGTCTTCGTAGAGGACACCCTGGTTGTTGTCGGCCCGGTGGCGATCGTGACACGATCCGGGGTCAGCAGCCGCCGTGACGAGGCGGAGGCCGCCGAGGAGACTGCTGAGTCGCTCGGTCTTCGGATCGAACGGATCATGAGCCCAGGCACCCTCGACGGCGGTGACGTGCTGATCGTCGGCAACAGGATCTACGTCGGTCGCGGTGGACGGACCAACGCGGAAGGGGTCCGCCAGTTGCGCGAGATCGCGACGCGCGAAGGCTACAACGTCACAGCGGTCCGCGTCACGAAGGCGCTCCACCTCAAGACCGCGATGACGGCACTCCCGGACGGGACCATCATCGGTCACCCCGACCTCGTCGATAACGCTGCGTTCTTCCCCCACTTCCTTGCGGCGCCGGAGAGAGCGGGCGCCAACGTGATCGCGCTGTCCGAGGACACAGTGATGATGTCAGCGTCAGCGCCGAAAACGGCGAAGCTCGTTGAGGACCTGGGTTACACGGTTGTCAGCGTCGACATCAGCGAGTTCGAGAAGCTCGAGGGTTCGGTGACCTGCCTCTCGGTGCGGGTCGGCTAAACCCGGCAAAAAACTTCTTGCGACGCTGAGCACCACGTTCTAGGCTGAAGGGCTGTACTGCGGCAAGGAGGACGTGATGATGTACCCGATGAAGACACTGGCTCAGAGCCCAGCGGCCTCGGGGGTGCGCCTTTCGCGAGTCCGCCCCTCCCGATCGCACCTCCTGGCCAGGATTTCGTATCCCGCGTCCTGACACCGCCGACGAGCCTTCCGTCGCGGTCGACGGTTCCGTCGCAGCTGTCCCGCCAGGGAATCTGCCGTCTCACACCTTCGTTTCTCCGGGAACATAACGCTTTCCCTCTGCCCGCCCGTCGGGCTCTTTCATGGAAGAGAAGTCTCTCGCTATGGCTCGTCACACCGACGCCAGTACAACCCAGCCAGTATCGAACCACACCTCGACACTGAGCACATTCCGCTCACTCCTGCGGATCTACCCGTACGCGAAGTCCGCGCTGCCGCGGATCTACCTCGGCATGGGCGCTGCGCTCGGCGCCGGTCTCGTTGCCCTTGGCATCCCCCTGGTGCTCGAGGCTCTCGTCGACGGCCCGCTCGCGACGAAGGACACGTCGCAGATCTGGTGGGCGGCTGCGGGTGTGCTCGGACTGGGCATCCTCGAGGCTGTCTTCATCGCCCTGCGGCGCTGGTTCGTGCTGACCCCCGGCACCCATGTCGAGGCCGCAATGCGCAATTCGCTGTATGCCCGGCTTCAGGACCTGCCGGTCGCCTTCCACGACCGCTGGCAGTCCGGACAGTTGCTCTCCCGCGCGATCAGCGACCTCAACCTCATCCGCCGCTGGCTGTCGTTCGGGCTCGTGCTGCTCGTGGTCAACATGGTCACGATCGTGATCGGGGCCGCCGTTCTCTTCTACTGGCACTGGCTTCTCGGCACGATCTTCCTCACCCTCGCGATCCCGGTATGGATTTACGGCTTCGTATTCGAGAAGAAGTACTCGATCATCGCGAGGAGGAGCCAGGACCAGGCCGGTGACCTCGCAACGGCCGTCGAGGAGTCCGTGCACGGCATCCGAGTGCTCAAGGCGTTTGGCAGGGGAAAGTACGCGCTGCGCAACTTCGAGTCGCAGGCGGAGAGCCTGCGGGGGACGGAGATCGAGAAAGCCAAGGCCATCGCTGGCATCTGGCTGTGGCTGCTTCTCTTGCCAGACATCGCATTTGCGCTGTGCCTGTTCACCGGGATCTGGCTGGCGTCGACCGGAGAAATCACCGTCGGCCAGTTGTTCGCGTTCTTCGCGACCGCGACGGTGCTGCGGTTCCCGATCGAATCGATCGGGTTCCTGCTGTCGATGACGTTCGACACCAGGACGGCAACCGACAGGTTCTTCGAGGTGCTCGATACCGCGAATACGATCACCGACCCGGAGAACCCGAAGACGATCCTCGCGCCGGAGGGACGCCTCGTGTTTGAGGATGTCCACTTCCGGTACCCGGATTCGCCTGCCGACGTGCCCGACCTGATCGACGGCGTCGACCTTAGCCTCGAGCCGGGGGAGACCATGGCCCTCGTCGGCCTGACCGGCTCGGGAAAGTCGACACTGACGGCGTTGCCGGCACGCCTGTACGACGTGACCGGTGGGCGGGTGACGCTGGATGGAATCGACGTGAGGGACCTCAGGCGCGAGGAACTCCGCACCCACATCGCGATGGCCTTCGAAGATGCGACGCTGTTCTCGGCATCCGTTCGCGATAACGTTCTGCTCGGACGAGCTGACCTCGATCCGACAAGCCGTGAAGCGGATGCCGTCATGAACGAGGCTCTCGACATCGCGCAGGCCGGCTTTGTGCGCGACCTGCCCGACGGTGTTGACACGAAGGTCGGCGAAGAGGGACTCAGCCTCTCCGGCGGACAGCGACAGCGGCTGGCTCTCGCCAGGGCGGTCGCGGCGAACCCCGCGGTCCTCGTCCTCGATGACCCGCTCTCTGCGCTCGACGTGGACACTGAGGCTCTCGTGGAGGCGGCCCTCCGGCGCGTGCTCGCCTCGACGACGGCGCTCGTCGTCGCACACCGGCCGTCCACGGTCATGCTGGCCGACCGGGTGGCCCTGCTCGAGAATGGCAGGATCACCGCCGTTGGACGACACAGCGAGCTGATCAGGACCAACGAGCACTACAAGTTCGTGATCTCGAGCCTCGAGGACGAAGAGAAACGCGAGGCCGCCGAACAGATCGACCGTGCCCTCGCAGAGGAAATTCGGGAACAGGAAGAGGTGAGCAAGTGAGCACCGCAACGGTGGACGGCGTCGAGGGTGAAGAACGCGACGACTTCACGAAGAAGGAGAGCGCGCAGATCCGGCGCAGGTCGCTGAGACTGCTCGGCTCGCTGCTCGCGCCGCTCAAGCTGCGCCTTGTCCTGACGATGCTCGTTGTAACCGTCTCGGTCGCGGCCCAGGTGGCCGGCCCCGCGCTCATCGCATTCGGCATCGACAGGGGCCTGCCGGCCGTTCTCGAGTCGAACGACTGGATGCCGGCGTTCGTCATTGTCGGGCTGTACCTGTTCACCGGTGTGATCGGCGCGATCCTGATGGCCTGGTACACCGTGCTGAGTGCGCGGGTCGGGCAGGCGATCCTCATCGACCTGCGCAAACGGGTGTTCCTCCAGACCCAGAAGCTCAGCCTCGAGTTCCACGAGAGCTACACGTCCGGGCGCATCATCTCGAGGCAGACCAGTGACCTCGACGCGATTCGCGAACTCCTCGATTCGGGCATCAACCAGCTTGTCTCCGGCATCCTGTATATGCTCTTCACCGGAGTGGCACTGTTCCTGCTCGACGGCATCAGCGGACTGGTTCTGCTTGGCTCGCTCGTGCCGCTCTACTTCCTCACCCGCTGGTTCCAGAAGCGGTCGCAGGCGCTGTTCCGCCAGTCGCGCGTGGCATCCGCGAAGGTCATCGTGCAGTTCGTCGAGACCATGACCGGCATCCGTGCTGTGAAGGCGTTTCGCAAGGAGAAGCGCAACGCCGAGCACTTCGGTGAACTCGTCGAGGACTACCGGAGCGTCAACGCGAGGGTCATCCAGCTGTTCGGCGTCTTCGACCCCGGTCTCGTCTTCATCGGAAACGTCACCGTCGCGATCGTGCTGCTCGTTGGCGGGTTCCGTGTCATCGACGGCTCGCTGGCGATCGGTGCCCTGCTCGCCGTTGTGCTGTACACGCGTCGTTTCTACGACCCGATGGAGGAGATGGCGATGTTCTACAACTCCTACCAGTCAGCCGCGGCCGCGCTCGAGAAAATCTCGGGTGTGCTCGAGGAGAAGCCGACGGTTCCTGATCCGGTGCATCCCGTCGATCTGTGGACGGCGCGCGGACACGTGCACTTCGACGGTGTGCGATTCGCGTACAAGGACGACAACGTCGTGCTGCCCGACTTCACCCTCGATCTGCCCGCTGGCCAGACGATCGCGCTCGTCGGGTCAACCGGGGCGGGAAAGTCGACTCTCGCCAAGCTGATCTCGCGGTTCTACGATCCGACAGAGGGAACCGTGACCCTGGACGGCATCGATTTGCGGATGTTGCACCCCAAGGACCTGCGCCGGGCGATCGTCATGGTCACCCAGGAGGCGTACCTGTTCTCGGGTTCCGTCGCCGACAACATCGCGATCGGGAAGCCAGAGGCCAGCCGTGACGAGATCATGGCTGCCGCCCGCGCTGTCGGGGCTGACACCTTCATCGAGTCGCTGCCGAACGGGTACGACACCGACGTCAACAAGCGCGGCGGCCGGGTGTCGGCGGGCCAGCGCCAGTTGATTTCGTTCGCCAGGGCGTTCCTCGCCGACCCTGCGGTGCTCATTCTCGACGAGGCGACGGCATCCCTCGACATCCCGAGCGAGCGGCTCGTGCAGGAGGCGCTGCAGACCCTGCTCGCCGATCGCACAGCGGTGATCATCGCGCACCGGTTGTCGACGGTGGCGATCGCCGACCGGGTGCTCGTGATGGAGCACGGCAAAATCGTGGAGGACGGCAGCCCCTCTGAGCTGATCTCGGGCACCGGCAGGTTTGCCCAGTTGCACGCGGCGTGGCGGGACTCGCTGGTTTAACAGGACATCGCACGGTTGACAGGACGAAAGCCCGCTTTCTCGCCTGTTAACCGTGCGATGTCCTGTGAACCGGGTGACAGCATCCGCTGTTCTCAGACGAAGGCGGATGCCGCGACGCGGTAGCCGCCGTCTGCGCGCGTCTGCAGCGGGGTCCCCTCGGCCTCGTAGTGAACGAGTGCCTCTTCCTCGTGGGACTGAGGCGGCAGGCCGCCGGCCCGCACGACGCGCCACCACGGGACATCGCTGCCGTAGAAGGCCATGATGCGACCGACGCCGCGAGCGGAGCGCGAACCGAATGTCGCGGCGACCTGTCCGTAACTCATGACGCGACCGGGCGGGATCGACTCGACGATGTCGAGGACTATCGCGACCTCGTCCCGTGCTTCCGGCTGGGCACCTGCCACGGTTCTAGAGCTTGCGGACGCCGACTGTCTCGCCGTACTGCGTCTCGCTGACCGGCTCGAATCCGACGTGGCGGAAGAACGCCTCCGGGCCGAGCTCTCCGGGTTCGTAGATGACGTTGACGTGATCGAATCCGCGCTTCGCGGCCTCGGAGCTGAGCGCCTCAACAGCGAAAGTACCGACGCCGCGACCCTGGTCGTCAGCATCGACGTTGATTCGCCACAGGATGGAGCGGAATTCGTCTTCGCCGTCGGGGTCGAAATTGGCCTGGACGAAACCCACGACCTCGTCACCGTCGAGGATCACCCGCTGCCAGGTTGTGGCCGGGTCGAGCACGGCGGCAGCGACGGAATAGGAGACCGGAGCAACAAACTGTTCCTGTCCCGGCTTGAGAGTCAGCGTGTTGACAGCGACGATCGTAGAGGCGGACAGTTCGACGAGTCTCAGTTCAGGCATGCTGCAAGGCTAGCCGGAACCGTCCGGTCTCCGGTAGCCGGGAGCGTCACTGACGGTTAAGTTCAGGAACCGTTAACCCGGGGATTCCGCAACGCCCCGAGCGGCAGCCGAGCGCCGATCGGAGTGCCTCCGAGGCCTGTCCGACGCGTACCATCGAGTGCGGAGGTGGGAAATGTCGTCAGTGTCACCGCACTCGAGCCGATCGGAGGCCGAGGGGCAAACGCTCACCGGTCGTGAACTGCTTGTTCGGGTTTTGGCGCGGATGGACGGCGAACTGCCCTGGTTTCAGGTGCTCCCCGCCGCGAGGCGGGCGGCCATCGAAGAGATCACGAGGTCGCTCATCGAGGCGTTCGTCTCATACTGCTCGCACCCGGACCCGTCGGCTGTCCCGCGCGTGTTTGGCGAAGCGCCCGCCGAGCTTGTTCGTTCGATCAGCCTCGAGCAGACGCTGCAGCTGATCCGGGTGTCCGTCGCCGCCGTCGAAGACAGCCTCATCGGTCCCGAGGCCGCTGCGTACCGCGAAGCCAGCCTCGACTTCTCCCGTCAGCTGGCGTTCGAAGCGGCCGAGATCTACGCGGTCTCCCGCGCGTCGCCAGGGCTGTGGGACCCGCGACTCGAGCAGCTGGCCATCGATTCGGTTCTCGCCGGCCGAGGGGTCGCCGATCTGGCCGATCGCCTCGGTGCTGTCGGCTGGCGCGGGGGAGGAGCGAGCGTTGTCGTCGTCGGTGCCGTCGGCGATACCGTCGACGAAGACCGGCTGCGCCGCGCGGTCTGGGCCGCGGGCGCCGATGCGCTCGCCGGTGTGCGCAACGGGCGCTTCATCCTCGTTCTGTCGTTACCGGTGGCGGATGCGGGCGAGCACGCGGCCCAGGCCGCGTCGAACGACGTGGCCGTCGCGCTGGCTCGGGTCGAGCAGATAGCACGGGACATCGTCGCGGCGACGCTGTCGGAAACCACCGTTCTCGGGGATGTGGTCGTTTCGATGGCCGATGCGGCCACGAGTGCCCGGGCCGCGGTATTCGGTGCGCGGGTCGCTCACACCTGGCTGCAGGTGCCGACGATTGTCAGCGCCGATCAGCTCTTGCCTGAGCGCGTACTCAACGGTGATGCCGACGCCCGAACGGCGCTCCTGCAACGCGTCCTGGTTCCGCTGCAGGACGGCGCGAGCGACTGGCTCGAAACCATCGCCATCTACCTCGACAGTGGCCGCTCGATCGAGGGCTGTGCGCGAGCGCTCGACGTGCACGCCAACACGATCAGGTACCGGCTGGCCCGGGTGTCCGAGGTGCTGGGCTTCGACGTCACCGCCCCACGGAACGCGTTCACCGTGCAGTGCGCGCTGCGACTCGCGAGCTGATCGCCAACAACCTGAAATCTCTCGATATCAAGATAGTTGCGGCTCTCAGGTAAGCTTGACGACGGTCGGTAAGGCCCCACAAGCTAGGAGCTTTCTATTGTCAAAAATTAAGGTTGAAGGCACAGTCGTCGAGCTCGATGGCGACGAGATGACCCGCATCATCTGGCAGTCCATCAAGGACACCCTGATTCACCCGTACCTCGACGTGAACCTCGAGTACTACGACCTCGGCATCCAGAAGCGTGACGAGACGGATGACCAGATCACCATCGATGCTGCTCACGCCATCCAGAAGCACGGCGTCGGCGTCAAGTGCGCGACGATCACACCCGATGAGGCTCGCGTTGAGGAATTCGGCCTCAAGAAGATGTGGAAGAGCCCCAACGGAACAATCCGTAACATCCTCGGCGGCGTGATCTTCCGCGAGCCGATCATCATCTCCAACATCCCGCGTCTCGTACCGGGCTGGAACAAGCCGATCATCATCGGTCGTCACGCTTTCGGTGACCAGTACCGCGCCACCGACTTCCTCTTCAAGGGCAAGGGAACACTCACGGTCGAGTTCACGCCCGAGGACGGTTCCGAGCCGCAGAAGTTCGAGGTCTACCAGGCCCCGAGCGACGGCATCGCCCAGGTTCAGTACAACCTTGACGCGTCAATCCGCGACTTCGCGCGTGCGAGCCTCAACTACGGCCTCACCCGTAACTACCCGGTGTACCTCTCCACGAAGAACACCATCCTCAAGGCATACGACGGCCGGTTCAAGGACATCTTCCAGGAGATCTTCGACGCTGAGTTCAAAGAGCAGTTCGATGCCGCTGGACTGACCTACGAGCACCGCCTCATCGACGACATGGTGGCATCCGCCATGAAGTGGGAGGGCGGATACGTCTGGGCCTGCAAGAACTACGACGGAGACGTGCAGTCTGACACCGTCGCGCAGGGCTTCGGTTCGCTCGGTCTCATGACCAGTGTTCTCGCAACACCGGACGGCAAGGTTGTCGAGGCTGAGGCCGCACACGGAACTGTGACGCGCCACTACCGCATGCACCAGCAGGGCAAGCCGACGTCGACCAACCCGATCGCGTCGATCTTCGCCTGGACCCGCGGGCTCTCGCACCGCGGCAAGCTGGACGGCAACGACGCTCTCATCGAGTTCGCGTCAACCCTCGAGGACGTCGTCATCAAGACCGTCGAGTCGGGCAAGATGACGAAGGACCTCGCGCTCCTCGTCGGACCCGAGCAGCCGTACCAGACCACCGAAGAGTTCCTCGCCGAGATCACGGCGAACCTCAAGGCTCGCCTGGGCTAAAGTCAGCAACAACAAAACGCTCCCCGATCCTGTGGATCGGGGAGCGTTTTCGTTGTGCTGCGGGGGTTAGCCCTGGCAGACCGCCTGCAGGTCGCCGAAGGTGGTCTGGACCTCGGTAATGGCATCGGTGAGCGCCGTCTGGTCCGCGTTATCGGGGTCAGCGGCCGCGATTTCCATTTGTTCCGCGAAACCGCTGAGCGCCTCTGTGGCCTTCGTGCTTTCCGGCTTGACGTCGTCGTTGGTGATCTTGTCGTTCGCCTCCGAGAAGGTCTCCGAGAGCTCGGTCACGGCTTCAGCGCCGGCGACCGGGTCGTTCCCGAACGATGAAACGCTGTCGCTGAGTTCGGCCTGTGCATCCTCGAGTGTTGACTGCACGATGGAGCAGGCCTCCGCCTGCGACTGCCCACTGGCGCACCCGGTGAGGAAAAGGCCAAGAACGGCAATGATGCCGATCGTTGCCGCGCTGGTTGTTCGGTTCCTGGACACAAGTTCCCCCTGAAAGAAAGTGCTGGGTGAGAGCGATGAGTAATCGAATTGACTGTATCAGCGTGAAGATGGGGAACCCCTGCCGCTGCTGGCATCGCCGAAGAAGCGAGGCCGCGCCGCATGGCAGACTGTGAGCAGTTATTACCCCCGCACCAAAGAAGAATGTGAGTCCATGGCTGAAGTTGTGATCGTCGAAAACTCCCGTGCCGCCGGTGACCTGGTGGCTGACGCCATCCTGTCGCTGATCGCGTCGAAGCCCGATGCGGTTCTTGGCCTCGCCACAGGGTCGACGCCATTGCCGGTGTACAAGGCACTTGCGGCGCGAGTGGGAGATATCGACCTCGGCAAGGTGTCAGCCTTCGCCCTTGACGAGTACGTCGGGCTGCCGGCGTCCCACCCCGAAAGCTACACATCAGTCATCAACCGCGAGGTCGTCGAACCGCTCGGACTGGTGCCGGAGCGGATTCACGTTCCCAACGGAGCGACTGAAACCATCCGGTCGGCCGGTGCGGACTACGAGCGAGCGATCCACGAGGCTGGCGGGGTCGACCTGCAGATCCTCGGCATCGGTTCCGACGGTCACATCGGTTTCAACGAGCCAGGATCGTCGTTCGCCTCCCTCACCCGTGTGAAGACACTCACCGAGCGCACCCGTTCAGACAACGCCAGGTTCTTCGACTCACCCGACCAGGTCCCCATGCACTGCATCACGCAGGGCCTCGGCACCATCCTGCGGGCACGCCACCTCGTGCTGCTCGCGTTCGGTGAAGGCAAAGCGGATGCTGTCGCCGCGGCTGTGGAGGGACCGCTGAGTTCGATGCTTCCCGGTTCGGCGATCCAGCTGCACCCGCACACGACGGTCGTCGTCGACGAAGCGGCCGCGTCGAAACTCAGGCTCGCCGACTACTACCGGTACACGTACGACAACAAGCCCGAGTGGCAGGGGATTTGAGCGACAGGGTGGTCGACCTGCTCTCGCCTGGGCAACTGGCTGCTCGCGCCCGGATGCGCCGTGAACGAGCGATCGGCGACGCCCAGTCGGACTGGTCGATGGTCATCGAGGGCTGGAGCGGTGGCCGCCAGGTCTTCGCTTTCGCGCTGCCCACCCTCGACGCTCTCGCCGGGCCGCTCCTGGTGGCGCGCTCTGCCCTCAACGTCGACACGGTTGTCCTGTTCACCGACTCCCGCGTCTTCGCGCTTGAGCCCGGCGATATCGATGGCCAGCGCACCGCTGAGCGTTACCAGCGCGGTGAGGTCTCCCTTCTCGAGCTCGCGATGGCAGGAGACCCTCGCGTCATCGACCAGCTGGTGATCCTGCCGTTCAGCGTCGAGCGCGGCGTTCTCGACCCCCAGATGATCCGCTACCTCACGCGGTACGAATCCGGCCGGGAGTCGGGTGTTATCTGGGATATCGACGGCGACGAGCCGGTGACCGCGACCATCAGCGGTCCGATTCATGGCGTGCTCACCTGGGCGATGCAGGACAACGCGGTCGGGCCAGACGGACAACTGGCTCAGCCGGGTGAAGCGCTGATGTGGGAAGAACTCGACGCCCACCTGTTTGGGATCGTCGCTGCCGCGCTCAACACGGCGTCAGAGGGGCGCTTTGTGATCCTCGACGCCCACCCGAAAATCGCCACAGCAGCGGGGTTCGCACCGTTGTCGGCGCCCGGAGGAATCCTCATCGGTGACACAACCGCCGAGAGCGTCGCGCAGCTCGTGGCCTGGGACGTGGCGCGGTAGCCGACTCGCGCGGAGCCGGAGCCGGCGCCGGAGCCGGTGCCCGTCGGGGCGGTCGAGGTCGAAACCATCAGTTCCGGTCGAAAACACCCGGCGCAACTGATGCGCTCGACCGGAACTGATGTTTTCGAGTGCGGGCCAAGTGTGGCGCAGCTCGTGGCCGGGGAAGCGGCGCGCTAGAAGACCTTGCCCGGGTTGAGGATGCCGTTCGGGTCGAAAACCGTCTTGATGCGGCGCTGGAGCTCGAGCTGGGTCTCGCCGAGTTCATCGCCCAGCCAGCGTTTCTTGAGGATCCCGATGCCGTGTTCACCGGTCAGGGTGCCGCCGAGCTTCAACGCCGCTCCGAACAGCTCGTCGGCCGCGCGCCAGATCAGGTCGGGAACCTCAGGGCCATCGAAGATGAAGTTGGGGTGGAGGTTGCCGTCGCCGGCGTGGGCGACGGTGGGAATCCGGATGCCGTATGCCTGCTCGATCCGGACGATCTCCGCGAACATCGCCGGCAGTGCGCTCCGGGGAACAGAGACGTCTTCGATCAGGGTGGTTCCCAGGCGGGCCATTGCGGGGTGCATGGCCCGACGAACGGCCAGGAGCTGCTCGCCGGCGACCGGGTCCGTCGACAGTTCCGCCCGCCCGCCCATCGCGAGAATGATGCCGAGCGCCGCGTCCGCTTCTGCCGCTGCGGCCGGTCCGTCGGTCTGCACGACGAGGTGCGCCTCGCCGGTGGAGACGGAGGGGAGGGCAAGCAGGGTCGCGGTGGCCTCGAGCGACGCCGCGTCCATGATCTCCATCACCGCTGGCTGGATTCCGGCGGCGGTAATCCCCGCGGACGCGGCAGCGGCATCCGTCACCGTCGGGAAATAGGCGGCGATCGTCGCTACGGCACCGGTGACCAGCGGGCGGATGCGCACTGTCGCGCCGGCAATGACACCGAGCAGCCCCTCTGACCCCACGAAAAGGGCGGTGAGGTCGAGCCCGGTGACACCTTTGACACTGCGGTGACCGAGCTCGAGTACCTCGCCGCTCGCGAGCACGACGGTAAGGCCGAGCACCGCATCGCGCGTGACGCCGTACTTGGCGCAGAGCAGCCCGCCAGCGTTGGTCGCGATGTTCCCGCCGACGGTGGAGATCGCCTTTGAGGCGGGGTCCGGTGCGAACCAGAATCCATGCTCGGCGAGGATCTCGTTGAAACGACCATTGAGGATGCCCGGTTCGATCACCGCAAGCTGGTCGGCCGGATTGATCTCGAGCACGCGGTCCATGGCGAGCGTTGACAACACGATCTCACCGCCAGACGCGATGGCGCCACCGGCAAGACCGGTGCCCGCGCCGCGAGTCACGACGGGCGTTCCCGTCGCGTTGGCGATGCGCAGCGTTGTCGCGATGTCGGCCACCGACGTCGCGGTGACCACGGCGAGAGGGGCGGATGCCGACACGTGGCCGGACTTGTCGGCCTGCATGAGCGCCAGCGAAGCGGCATCCGTCACAACGGCGGTGCCAAGCTCGGCGACCAGCTGGCCGACGACGTTCATCGGCTGAACTCGCGTCGGCCGTTCACCACGCCGCTGATGACGGCGACGACGCCGAAGACGAGGGCAACGAACGGGACGCCGAGGTCCCACCACGCGAGTGCGGCAGCGCCCATGACGGCGAGTTCGATGAGTGCCTTGCCGTACGGGTCGATGTGGAAGACCGCCTTGGGCGAGCGGAAGAGCCCCCACAGCAGGATGGCGATCACCGGAGCGCCGATGCCGATGACGAAGTTCCATGGCAGCGACCAGGCCAGGAAGCCCCAGATGCCGAGAGACACTATCGCGAAGAGCTCGAGGAAGAGCCTGAGGATGTCGTTGGGTGTTACTGAGGGCTGCGAGGTATCTGACACCCCTCCAGTTTAGGTGGGGCCAGCGCGCCGGGCCGCAGGGCGGTCGTGTGGATTACTTGAAGATGATGGTGCGCGCACCGTCGAGCAGGACCCGGTCTTCAGCGAACCACTTGACCGCCTGGGTGAGCGTGCGGCTCTCTTCGTCCTGGCCGATCGCGACGAGCTCAGACGCGCTGCGCGAGTGATCGACCCGAACCACGTTCTGCTCGATGATCGGTCCCTCGTCGAGGTCGCTCGTCACGAAGTGCGCCGTTGCGCCGATGAGCTTCACACCACGGGCGTGTGCCTGGCGGTACGGGTTCGCTCCCTTGAATCCGGGGAGGAAGGAGTGGTGGATGTTGATGGCCCGGCCGGCGAGGCGCTCGCAGAGTTCGGGGGAGATGATCTGCATGTACCTGGCCAGCACAACGAGCTCGATGTCGAACTCGTCGACCGCGTCGAGGATGCGCCGTTCGAACGCCGCCTTTGACGCGGCATCCGTCACCGGGATCGATTCAAACGGAACGCCGTAGAACGACGCGAGGTCGCGCAGGGTGCCGTGATTTGAGAGCACGAGCGGAATCTCGACGGGGAGCTGTCCAGCCCGCTGCCGGAACAGCAGGTCGTTGACACAGTGCGCCGCTGTCGACGCGAGTACGAGCGTGCGCAGGGGGCGTCCGACCACGTCGAGGCGCCAGGTCATGTCGTAGTTCTCGGTGACGGGGGCTATCGCTGCCTCGAAGTCCTCGCGGCTGCCCGGTGACTCGACCTGCAGGCGCATGAAGAACCGTCCGGTATCCGCGCTCGAGAACTGCTGGCTCTCGGTGATGTTGCCGCGCGCGGCGACGACGGCCCCGCTGATCGCGTGGACGATGCCGGGCTGGTCGCTGCAGACGAAGGTGAGGACCCAGTGGTTCTGAGGTTCGTGGTGTGCGGAAGCTGTGATCACTGTTCAAGGTTAACCGGTGACGGATGCTCTTCCGAGCGTTGGGCGTCCGGGTCGCCTCAGGGAGCGTCGGGTAGACTTGATTCTGGTCGGCGCGTTCCGTCGGCCCTGGGCGCGCACACCAGCGCGTAGACGAACTCGGATCCTGCCGTACGGCCGATCGAGTGAACGCCATCGTTGGATATCCCCGATGACCACATCTTCCGTTTCACACCCGCGCGCCGCCGCGCCTGCCGCCGGTCCGTTCCCCTGGGTCGGCCTGATCGCGCTCGCCGCGACAGTCTTCCTCTCCGTCTCGAGCGAGATGATCCCGACCGGGCTCCTGCCCGAGATGAGCCGCTCCCTCGGCGTCACGCCGTCGCAGGTCGGCCTGCTCGTGACCTTCTTCGCATTCACCGTCGTCGTCTCGAGCGCGCCGCTCACCGCGGCGACCGTTCGCCTGCCGCGACACGCACTCATGGTCGGCATCCTCATCGTGCTCGGTCTCAGTAACCTGCTCACGGCGATTTCGCCCACCTACGAACTCGTCGTCGCGTCGCGGGTGCTCGGTGGCCTTGCGCACGGCCTGTTCTGGGCGCTCGTCCCCGCGTACGCCGCACACCTGGTGCCCAAGGACCAGATCGCGCGTGCCGTATCGATCACGCTCGGCGGCGGAACCCTCGCGTTCGTGCTCGGGGTTCCGCTCGGGACGGTTCTCGGTCAGTCGATCGGGTGGCGCTGGGCGTTTGCGGCGATTGCCATCGCCCTCGGCCTCGGTGCCCTCGCGGTGCTGCGCTGGCTGCCGAAGGTGGAACGGGAACCCATCCCTTCCCGGCTCGAGTCGGAACCGCGGCGAGACCCGACGGTTCTTCCCGTCGCGGCGATCTGTGTCACCGTCGCCATTGTCATGATCGGCCACTACGCGCTCTACACCTTCATCGCGCCGTTCGTCACCGACAGCATGGGCCTCGCGCCGGAGCACCTCAGTGCAGCTCTCTTCATCTACGGGGGAGCGGGCGCGGTCGGCCTCGTGCTCACGAGCACGGTGTTCGCACGGAGAACGTCGATGGGTCTCATTGCTGCGCTCGCAACGACAGCTGTCGCCGTCACTGTGATGGCCATGTCGACGTCGACGCTGTGGCTTTCCGGCCTCGCCCTCATCGTCTGGGGGCTCGCGTTCGGCCTGATCGCCCCGCTCCTGCAAACGAGGATGCTGCACACCGCAAGCCCGAGGATCCGGGACACCGCGAGCGCCTTCTACACCACCGCGTTCAACGCCGGGATCGGCGGGGGAGCGCTGGTCGGCGCGGTCCTCCTGGACTGGCAGGGTGTCGGATTCCTTCCGGTCGCGAACGTCACGCTGACTCTGCTCGGACTCGTGATTATTGTCCTGACCATCCACGTCACCGAGCGCCGGTCACGGTCGCGGGACGAACGACCGGTCAGGGACTCCTCCTCCGTCGGTTAAACTGAAGACCAATCGATCCAAACCCGAGAGACCTCCATGGCGCTTCTCCTGCTGGCCTTCCTCGTGGTTTCGTGCGCCACGAACATCCTCACCAGCTGGTTGTCGACGCGGGTCTTCTACGTCATCTCGGTGCTTCCGTTCGGCGCGTTCGTCTACACCCTGACGCAGACAGGAACCGTTCTCGCGGGCGGTTCCATCGTCGAGACCATCCCGTGGATCCCTCAGCTCGGTATTGCGCTGTCGTTCCGGGTCGATACTCTCGCCTGGCTGCTCGCTCTCATCGTGACCGGTGTCGGCGGGCTCGTCCTCGTCTATTGCGCCAGGTATTTCTCCAGCGATGAACCGGGCCTCGGCCGGTTCGCGGCCCTCCTGCTCGCCTTCGCCGGCACGATGTACGGACTCGTGACCGCCGACGACATCATCGTGATGTTCATGTTCTGGGAGATCACGAGCGTGCTGAGCTACCTGCTCATCGGGCACTACGTCGATCGCAAGGAGAGCAGGGGTGCCGCGCTCCAGGCGCTCCTCGTGACAACGTTCGGCGGCCTCGTGATGCTCATCGGCGTTGTGATGATCAGCGTTCAGGCCGGAACGACATCCATCGCCTCGATCGTCGACCAGGGCCTCAGCTCACCGGCAACGACCGTCGCGATCCTCCTGATCCTCGTCGGCGCGCTGTCCAAGTCTGCGATCGTCCCGTTTCACTTCTGGCTCCCAGCCGCGATGGCTGCGCCAACGCCGGTGAGCGCGTATCTCCACGCCGCCGCGATGGTGAAGGCGGGTATCTACCTGGTGGCGCGCCTGGCCCCCGGGTACTCGGATACGCCTGGCTGGGTTGAGGTACTCGTGTCGCTCGGAGTGCTGGCGATGCTCGTCGGCGCCTGGCGGTCGCTGCGCCAGTACGACCTCAAGCTCGTCCTCGCCTATGGCACAGTGAGCCAGCTGGGCTTCCTCATGGTGATCGTCGGCTTCGGTGGATACGACGCGGCAATCGCCGGCGCCGCGCTGCTCGTCGCCCACGCCATCTACAAGGCAGCGCTTTTCCTCGTCGTCGGCATCATCGATCACAGGGCAGGCACCCGCGACTGGCGCAAACTCTCGGGCATCGGCAGGCAGTCGAAGATGCTCGCGGCGATCAGCCTCATCGCTGTTGCATCGATGGCCGGAATCCCGCCCCTCTTCGGTTTCGTGGCGAAGGAAGCCGTCTTCACCGCGTTCCTCGAAGCAGGGCGGGCCGGCGACGTCTGGGGCTGGGTGGCGCTTGTCGGCACAGCCGTCGGCTCCGTGCTGACCGTGGCCTACAGCATCCGCTTCTTCTGGGGCGCGTTCGCGACTCGGCCTGATCGCGCGCCGACGGCCCTGCACTCCGACGGCTGGGGCATTCTCACCGCTCCCGCGATCCTCGCGGCTGCCACGATCGCACTCGGCGTTGGTGCGTCCGCCGTCGACCCCTTCTTCCAGCCGTACGCGGACACCATGCCAGGTCACGGGGAGTACCACCTGGCGCTGTGGCACGGCTTCGAACCCGCACTCGCGGTGTCGGCGGTCGTGGTGCTGCTCGGTGTCGTCCTGTTCATCCGGCGCAAATGGGTGGCCAGGGTCCAGGATGCCGTGTCGCCCATGTTCGATAGCTCACGCGGCTACTGGCTCATCATCCAGTTCATCGACCGGCTGTCCGCTCGCACGACGATCTTCGCCCAGCGCGGCGGACTGCCCCAGTACCTCGGCACGATCCTCGTCGTCTACGTGCTGACCCTCGGGGTTGCGTCCGCCATGAACCGAAGCTGGCCAGACAGCATCCGCTTGTGGGATTACCCGGAGCAGGTCCTCATCGCCGTTGCCGTTGCGACGGCTGCGGTCATGGCGGGCAAGGCGAAGCAGCGGATGAGCGCGGTGCTGCTCGTCGGAACCACAGGTTTCGGAATGGTCGCCCTCTTTGCCCTGCACGGCGCACCCGACCTCGCGCTCACACAGGCCCTCGTCGAAATGGTGACGCTCGTCGTCTTCGTTCTTGTGCTGCGGAGGCTGCCGACCAGAATCGCGCAGCGGAACAAGCCGGTGCGGAGGATTCTCCGAGCCGCGATCGGCGTCGCCGTCGGGGTGACGATGGCTATCGTTGCGATCATCGCGCTCGGTGCGCGGCAGGCCGAGAGCATCGGCGCCGAATGGCCGAGGCTCGCTGTTGAAGGTGCGCACGGCCTCAACATCATCAACGTCGTCCTCGTCGACATTCGCGCGTGGGACACCATGGGGGAGATCTCCGTCCTCGTCGTTGTCGCAACGGGAATCGCGAGCCTCCTGTTCGTCACTGGGAGGACGGGGCCGATTCCGCGGCTCTCCGGATCCAAGCAGCAGCGCCGCGGCCGCAATCGCCGCCGCGTTGTCGTCGACCCGCTCGCACCGGGCCCCGAGGCCAGCTCGAACCGGATGAGCTGGCTGCTCGCCGGCCGGACGCTCGCCCGCGACCACAGGTCAGTCCTGCTCGAGGTCCTGGTGCGTTTGCTCTTCCACCCGGCAATCGTGGTGTCGGTGTACCTGCTCTTTGCCGGGCACAACGCACCGGGAGGAGGGTTCGCCGGCGGACTGCTCGCGGGGCTCGCGCTCGTCGCCCGTTACCTTGCCGGCGGCCGCTACGAGCTCGCCGAAGCGATTCCCGTCGACGCCGGCAAGATCCTCGGACTCGGCCTCGCCCTCGCCGTTGGCACCGCCATCGCCTCGATGTTCTTCGGCGGCGCTGCACTGCAGTCGGTCTACCTTGAGGCGGACGTGCCGATCCTCGGACACCTGTCGTTCGGCTCGTCGACCATCTTCGACTTCGGGGTGTACCTCGTCGTGGTCGGCCTCACGCTCGATATCCTTCGCAGCCTCGGGGCTGAGATCGACCGCCAGCAGGAGGACGCAGACCTGTCGGGCGAAGCGCAGGACGACTTCTCCGAGAGCGAGGCAGTGCGATGACCGCGTCACTGACACTCATCATCCTCATGGCCATTCTCTACGCGGTCGGGATCACCGTCATGCTGGAGCGCTCGCTGACCCGCGTGCTCATCGGCTTCATGCTCGTCGGTAACGCCACCAACCTCCTCATCCTGCTCGTCAGCGGACCGAGCGGCAGCGCGCCGATCGTCACGGGCACGGCATCCGATGAGTCGATGGTCGACCCGGTGCCGCAGGTTCTCATGCTCACGGCCATCGTGATCAACTTCGGGATCACGGCCTTCGTCCTCGCGCTCATCTACCGGTCGTGGTGGCTCGCGCAGCTCGGCGACCAGGGCGACGTGGTGCCGGACCAGCACACCGAAGACACCCAGGCGCTGACCGAGGCAACGTTCGATGCCGTCGACCTCGACGACGCGGCAATCCAGCAATTGCTTGCGGCGAGCGACGAGCATCCGGACGACCCGGGCGACGCAGAGGGCCGGGACGATTCTTCCGGCCCGGACCGTTCGGACGACACAGGCAGGAACGAGAAGGGGAGACGCACATGACCGCGATTCTGCCCCTGATCGTCCTGATCCCGCTCTTCGCCGCCGCCCTCGCGCTGGTTCTCAGCGCTTACCGCCGTGCGCAGGTCGCGGTCAGTATTCTCGCGCTCAGCGCGGTCTCCGTGCTGGCGACCATCCTGCTCGTCCACGTCGACAGGCACGGAGCTGTCGTCGTCGATGTCGGTGCGTGGGATGCCCCGTTCGGTATCGTCCTCGTTGCCGACCGGCTCGCGGTCATCATGGTGCTGATCTCCGCGCTGATGCTCCTCGGTGTGCTCATCTTCGCCGCCGGCCAGGGTATCGCGGACGGCGACCGGGATACACCGGTCACGATCTTCCACCCCACCTACCTCGTGCTGTCGGCCGGGTTGTTCGATGCCTTCGTCGCCGGCGACCTGTTCAACATGTATGTCGGGTTCGAGATGCTGCTCTCGGCGAGCTATGTGCTCCTGACGCTCGGTGGAACAGGTGCGCGCATCCGCGCCGGCGTGACCTACATCATCATCAGTCTCACGTCGTCGATCATCTTCCTGGCCTCGATCGCTTTCATCTACGCGGCCACCGGCACGGTCACCATCGCACTCATCGCCGAGCGGGTCAGGGACCTTCCCATGGATGTGCAGCTCATCCTGTGCATCTCGCTCCTCGTCGCGTTCTGCGTCAAGGCTGCTGTGTTCCCGATGTCGTTCTGGCTCCCCGACTCGTACCCAACGGCACCGGCACCCGTGACGGCGGTGTTCGCCGGTTTGCTGACCAAGGTCGGCGTCTATGCCATCATCCGGACAGACACCGTGATGTTCACCGACGTCGATATCGACGTTCCGCTCATGATCATCGCCCTGCTCACGCTGCTCATCGGGATCCTCGGCGCCCTGGCGCAGGCCGACATCAAACGGCTGTTGTCGTTCACCCTCGTCAGCCACATCGGCTACATGATCTTCGGTATCGCCATCGGGAGTCAGGCCGCACTGGCGGCGACGATCTTCTACATCATCCACCACATCATCGTGCAGACGACCCTGTTCCTCGCGACGGGACTCGTGGAACGGATCGGCGGCACGACCTCGATCAACCGGCTCGGCGGCATCCTCAAGGCGTCCCCGTTCGTGTCAGTGCTGTTCTTTATCGGCGCGATGAACCTCGGGGGCATCCCGCCGTTCTCCGGATTCCTCGGCAAGATCGGCCTGTTCGAGGCCGGCGTCGAGCTGGGAACGCCGTTGTCCTACCTGCTGATCGCCGCGGGAGCACTCACCTCCCTGCTCACGCTGTACGCGCTCGCGCGAGTATGGAACATGGCTTTCTGGCGGTCGGAGAGCGAGGTCGAGGGTTATTCATCCCCGTTGCTCAAGTCGCTTGCGGAGGGCCCGGAGGACCGGGGCGTCACCGTGATGTCCAAGCGCGTCCCCGCCCTGATGCTCAGTGCAACCACAGGAATGGTTGCGCTGACCGTCTGCCTCACTCTCTTCGCCGGGCCGCTCTTCGCCTTCGCCGAGCGCACGGCATCCGATTTCGAAGTCTCTTCCACCTACGTCGAGGCCGTGTTCCCGGGGGGTGTGCGATGAGTTCAGACTCGGGACACCACATCAGGGCGGTCAGCCAGTTCGCGCTGCTCGGCGGCCTCGTTGTGCTCTGGTGCCTGGTGTGGGGCCAGGTGACGGTGCTTACGGTCCTGACCGGAGTGATTCTCGCCGTTGTGATCTCGCTGATGTTCTACCTGCCGGCGATCGATCTGAGCGGCCGCGTCAACGTCTGGTACCTCCTGGTGTTCTTCGTCCGGCTCATCGTCGACATCGCGCGGGCGTCAATCGACGTGGCCTGGCTGGTCATCAACCCGAGGTACAAGCCGTCGAGCGCTGTTATCGCGATTCCGCTCGACACCCGGTCCGACCTCATCATGACCTTCACCGCCGAAGCCATCTCGCTCGTTCCCGGCTCGATCGTGGTCGATGTCGACCGTCAGGAGTCCGTGCTCTACGTCCACGTCATCAACGTCCGCACCGAGCAGGACCTTGAGGAGTTCCGCGACGAGGTTTTCGCCACGGAGAAACGACTGGTCATGGCCATCGGTTCGAACGACGACGTCTGGCGGGTGCGCCAGCCCAACCACCTGACCAGATCCGACACGGGAGGAGGCTCCTGATGCAGGTTGCGATCATTATCGCCGGTGTGCTCTTCAGTATCGGGGCTGTCGCCGCGCTCTACCGGGTGATCAAGGGGCCGAGCCTGCTCGACCGCGTCATCGCCTCCGACGTCTTCGTTGCCACGGTGATGTGTGTGCTCGGAAGTGAAATGGCTTTCAACCAGCACACCGAGACGCTGCCCGTCATCCTCGTTCTCGCGGCATTCGCATTCCTCGGCTCGGTGAGCTTTGCCCGCTTCATGGCGAAACAGGATGAGACATGATTTGGGACAGCGTTCGCGAAATCATCACCATCACCCTCGTCATGGTTGCCGCGCTGATGTGCGCTGCAGCGGGTATCGGTCTCTTCCGGTTCCCCGACGTGCTGTCCCGGCTCCACGCCGCAACGAAGCCGCAGATCCTCGGCCTCATGTGCGCCTCTGCCGGTGTCGCCGTGAACGACCCGCGGATAGCGACCTTCGCGCTCCTCACGGCCATCATCATCTTCCAGGGGCTGACAGCTCCGATCACCGCGCACATGGTCGCGCGAGCCGCCTACCGGTCGAATCACCTGCGTCGTGACCTGCTGATCCGGGATGAGCTCGCCGACCGGGTCGAGCGGATCGAGCGGGAGAGGGCGGCAGCAGCAACGGGTCCCGACGCCGATACCGGGGCCGCCTACGAACAACGAACCGCGGGCGAACCCGACAAATAACCGGGACGGACAGCTCAACGCGACGTGCTGACGGCATCCGTCTGTCGGGTGGTCTCAGGGTTGTGGCGCTGCACGACTGACGAGCTCGAGGATCGCGTTGGCGACGCCGGCAGGGTCGACGAGCATGTGGAGGTGGCGGCCGTCCAGTTCGATGACCGGCCACCCGCGTGATCGGGCCCGGGAGACCTCATCGGCGTAGGTCGAGCCGAAGGCGAGGTAACCGGCTGGCGTCGTGTCCCAGCCCGCGTCGATCCTGAGCGTGCCGCGGAGGAAATCGAGGGGAAGCTGGGGTTGCTGCGCTTCGATGTGGAACCTCGTCGCCGGGTCAGGGAAGAGCCTGGCGATGTCTTCCTCGTCGAACCAGTCAGTCCAGACGGGGAGCAGGCCATCCTCGTCGGCGAGGGGTTCGACCCGGTCGAGCACAGCGGCTACCGCGAGCTTCTGGATACCCGACGAGACAGGAACGACCGCGTCGACGAACACCACGCAGGCCACCGTGCGGATGTCGATCAGCGTCGGGACAAAGTTGCCCGCATTGGAATGCGGCACGAGGATGACCGTGCGGTCGGCGGGAACCGCGGTCGCGTAGCCCAGGGCCGCATCGATCGGGGTTACGGGGTCCGGCTCGTCGTCGGGCGGAGCGATGACCACCTCGTGTCCCCGACGGCGTAATTCGCGCTGGACCGGTTCCCAGGCGGCAGGGCCGAGGAGGGCGCTCGCCAGCAGCACGATGACGGGCGCGTCCGGAATGTCCTCTGTCGGGAGAACCGGTTCAGGAGCCTGCATATTCACCTCCGTTCCCGGTACGCTACCGGGTGCCAGCTGCGGACGAGTGCGCACTGCCGAGCCGGGGCCGGGTTGGCGCCTCAGGTCGCCGCGCGATCGGCTGCGGCCACCGCGGTTTGCTCGAGCCGGTTGACGTAGCTCGCCCACCAGCTCTCGTCTTCCGCTGGCAGGTTCGACGTGCCGGCCCTGAGCCCGACGGAACCGTCGATGAGTTCACGGACGATATCCGCGTGGCCCGCGTGCCGGTTGGTTTCCTCGACGAGGTGCACGAGGATCCGGTGCAGGGTGGTCTCGCTCTTCTCCCGCGGCCACCAGGGCACCCGCCCGACGGCGCTCAGATCGAGGGCGGCGACAGTGGCATCCGAGTGTTTCCACACGCGCCGGTACAACGCGATGATCGACTCTCGCGATTCGTCTTCCGTTGCCCACATGTCGGCGTTCGGCTCGGCATCGTCGTCCATCCACGGCAGCGGTTCGGGGAACGGGCGGCCAAAGGTCTCGCCGAGGTATCCAGCCTCGACGCCGGCAATGTGCTTGATCAGGCCGAGCAGGTTCGTGCCCGTCGGAACGAGCGGGCGGCGAACGTCGTACTCCGACACCCCGTCGAGCTTCCACAGGAGCGCCTCCCTGGCGCGCTGCAGGTAGATGGCGAGGTCGTCCCTGGGGTCGGTGAGCGGCATGACGACAGCCTTGCACAGAGGGCATCGTTACCGCACGGGTGAATGGTCCGGCAGGCGAGCGCATCACGTGCGGTCGAGCGCATCAGTTGCGCGTGATGTGTTCGACCGGAACTGATGGTCTCGGCGCTAAGTGACCCGGTCGCCCGCTGCCCACACGCCGACGACGGTGAGGTCGTCGTCGAGAAGCACGGCATCGGCAGCGAAACCGGGCGCGAGTTGCCCGAGGTCGCCAGCGCGCCCGATCGCGCGGGCAGGCGTCGTCGTGAGCGCTGTGACGGCATCCGTGAGTTCGATGCCGACGTCGAACACCGCGCGCCGAAGCGCCTCGTCGAGCAGGAGTGTCGATCCGGCGATCGAGTCGCCGTCGGTGAGCCGCGCGACACCGTCCGTCACCGTGACCGACAGCGAACCAAGCTGGTAGACGCCGTCGTCCGAACCGGCTGCAGCCATGGCATCCGTGATCAGGGCGATTCGGCCCGGTGCGGAAGCGAATGCCATCCGAACGACCTCGGGGTGAACGTGGACACCGTCGTTGATGATCTCGAGGGTCACCGATGGTGAGGAGGTCGCGGCTGCGACCGGTCCCGGTTCGCGGTGGTGGATGCCGTTCATCGCGTTGAACGCGTGGGTGAGGATGCTCGCCCCCGCCTCGAACGCCTCGAGGGCGCCGTCGAAGTCGACGCTGGTGTGCCCGACCGCCACTGTGACGCCCGCGTCGGCAAACTGACGGATGGCGTCGAGGCCTCCCGGCAGCTCGGGGGCGAGAGTGACCTGCCTGAGCGTGCCGCGAGCCGCTGTGACGAGGCGGTCGATGCTCTCGGGGTCAGGAGCGCGCAGCAATTCAGGGTTGTGGGCACCCTGCCTGCCAATGTCGAGGAAGGGTCCCTCGAGGTGAGAACCGAGGATCGTCGGGTCCGCCTCGGCGAGGTCGGCGATGGTGCCGACGCGGTCGACGAGGTCGTCGACGGTTGCGGTGACGAGCGAGAGCACGGACCGGGTCGTGCCGTGGCTGCGGTGGACCTCGAGGGCCGAGCGGATGCTGTCGGCACCGTCATCGAACGATCGCGCGTTTCCCCCGTGCCCGTGGATGTCGATGAAGCCGGGAGTGAGGGTGAGGCCTTCCCCGTTCACGGTCTCTGCCGCGCCAAGCTGTGTCCACTCCGGCCCGGCGCCGACGGCAGCGATGACGTCGCCGGACACGGCCACGAATGCATCGGGCGTGACGTGCCCGCCGGTGACGAGGGTGACCGAGTGAATGACGAGGTCGATGGGCGCTGGAGCGAGTTCAGTCACGATGCAACGATAACGTCGATGCCGTCGGCGGCGAACGCGCTTTTCTGCTCGGCGGTGATCCCGTCGTCGGTGATGAAACTGCCGAAGAGTTCGGCCCCGCCGACTGTCGCGAACGACCGAACGCCGATCTTGGTGGAGTCCGCCACCATGAACGCTCGGGCGGCCCTCGATGCCATCAGCCGGTTGACGTGCGCTTCCGACTCGTCGTTGACCGAAGCGCCGTGCTCAGGCACGACGCCGTTGACCCCGATGAAGGCCAGGTCAAGCGCCACCCCCTCGAGGACCATGTCGCTGTACGGTCCGACGAGTTCGTACGATCGCGGGTGCACCACTCCACCGGTGACGACCACCTTGAACTGCGGGCGCATGGCGAGTTGGGCCGCGATGTTCACGGCGTTGGTCACGATCGTGAGGCTCGGCTCCGGGGACGGTTCCGAGAGGTCGGATCGCGTCGACAGAACCGTCGCGATCGCGGTCGCCGTTGTGCCCCCACACAAGCCGACGACACTGCCGCGGTGAACCAGGGCGCTCGCCGCCTGTGCGATCAGTTGCTTCGCTTCGGCGTTCGACTCGTGCCGGTACCTGATCGGCAGGTCGTATGCGACTGAATTACCGACGGCGCCACCCCTGGTGCGGGTCAGCAACTGCTGCCTCGCGAGGGTGTCGAGGTCACGGCGAGCGGTCGCTGGGGAGACTCCGAGTGACGCGGTCAGGTCGTCGACCTCGACCTGGCCGTTTTCAGCGAGCAGGTCGAGTACGGCGCGCAGTCGCTCATCGCGATTCATCGAGTGCTTCCGTCGTGGCCATCCCGCGCGCGAAGAGTGTCAGGAGTCGTTGTGCCTCCCGGCTCAGGCTCTCCCGCGCCGGAGTGAGGTACTTGCGCGGATCGACGATCGCGTCGTCATTGTCGAGCACCGCGCGCGCGGCGCGGGTGTAAAAGCCGTTGAGGTGGGTCGACACGTTGATCTTGGTCATCCCGGAGCCGATGGCCGCAACGATATTGGCGTCGGCGACACCCGAGGAGCCGTGCAGCACGAGGGGCACGGTCAGCGCCGACCGCAGCGCTGCGATCAGGTCGAGATCGACGGATGCCACGCGGTTTGTCATCGCGTGTGAGGAGCCGACGGCGACGGCGAGTGCGTCGACCCCGGTGTCGGAGACGAAGGCGACGGCTTCGACGGGATCGGTGCGGACGCCGGGAGCGTGGGCGCCGTCCTTGCCGCCGACCTTGCCCAGCTCGGCCTCGACATACACGCCGGCGTCGTGAGCGGCCTCGACCACCCTCCGGGTCGCCGCGACATTGTCGGCGTACTCGAGCTTCGCCCCGTCGTACATCACCGAACTGAAACCGAGGTCGATGGCCTCCCGTGCGAGCGACTCATCCTCCGCGTGGTCGAGGTGGACGGAGACCGGCGTTGACGCGGCCTCGGCGAGGGCGAGCGTCGCGCGCGCGATCGGACCGAGCGAGCCGTGGTAGCGGGCACAGTTCTCAGAGATCTGCAGGATGACGCCGAGACCCGCGCGCTCGCTCGCCGAAACGAGACCCTCGGCCGTCTCGAGCGACACCACGTTGAAAGCGCCGATTCCCGTCCCGTTCCTGTACGCGTGGTCGATCAGGGTTCTCGTCGTCTCGAGCGTCATGACTTTCTCTCGTCCGTGGTTGTCGTGGGGTGGCCCTGGTAACGGGAGATGGTGATCTCCCGTTCGAGGTCGGTGATTCGTCCCGGGTCGACGTCGCCGGCGATGGGTTCGAGTACGGCCGCGGCCGACCAGGCTGTCGCCCTGGTGAGGATCGCCCGTGTGTCGAGGTGTGCGCGGGTGTCCCGCGCGAGGAGTGCTGCCACTCCGGCGACGCCGGCGTCGCCGGCACCTGTCGGGTTGCCGGCGAGGACGCGGCCGAGCCGAGCCGCGAGCACGGGTTCCGCCGGGTCGGCGGGAACAGCGATCATGCCCGCTTCGCCGAGCGACACGAGCACGAGGCGGGCGCCCATCGACTGGAGCGCGCGAGCGCCGGCGACCGGATCTGATTCGCCCGTGGTGTCGAGGAGTTCACTCGCGTTGGGTTTGAGAACCGTCGCACCGGCAACGGCAGCGTTTCGCAGTTGCGTGCCCGTGGCATCCGCTATGACGGGAATGCCCGCAGCGCGACCGGCGGCGACGAGATCACCGTAGAGGGTGTCAGGGCATCCGGGCGGGACGCTTCCGGAGATGACGAGGCAGGTCGCGTCGGCCAGTCGACCGGTGACGGCAGCGAGAAGCTCGGCCCAGGCCCCTGCGTCGATGGCCACGCCCGTCTCGTTGATGATCGTCGTCCTGTCCGGTTCGACGATGGCGGTCGACTGCCTGACGTTTCCGGGAACCTCGACGAGGCTCGATGGAATGCGTCCGAGATCCGAGCCGAACCAGTCCAGGTCGTTTCGCCCGACCGGCGCAACGACGAGCGCGTCTGCACCCATCTTCTCAAGGACCCTCGCGACGTTGAGCCCCTTGCCTCCCGCCCGGCGGATGCCCGGTGCGACCCGGTGGGTGTGCCCGGGGTCCAGGCGGTCGAGGGTGAGGGTGATGTCCACGGCCGGGTTCGGCGTGACCGTGACGATCACGGGGCACCGGCCGATGGGTCGAGGATGCCGCGGGCGCCGAGGGCGGCACCGACAAGTCCCGCATTTTCGCCGACCGTCGCCGGGAGGAGGACCGGCCGCCTGTGGAAGGTGAGGAAGGAGTTCATTCGCTCGGCGACCGGTTCGAACAGGGCGTCGCCCGCCTGGGCGAGTCCGCCGCCGAGCACGATGGCCTCCGGGGCGAGCAATGCGACGCTCTGGGCGAGCGCCAGGCCGATGGCATCCGTCGCATCCGACCAGACCCGCTGCGCGAGCAGGTCGCCGGACCGGGCCCGCTCGAGAACCTCACGGGCGCCGAGAGGGCCGTCGACGTGGTCGCCGGCCGGCAGGCCAGCGCGGTACAGCCGGCTGATCGCGCCCGCCGACCCGATCGCCTCGAGGCAGCCGCGACCGCCGCAGGCGCACGCGGTCCCGCCGGGGCTGACCACCGAGTGCCCGATTTCGCCGGCGTAGCCGTGAGCTGAGTACGGTTTCCCGTTGATGAAGACCGCGCCGGCGATGCCGGTCCCGATCACGACGACGAGCACGTTCGAGTACTGGCCAGCGCTCCCGAGCTGGTACTCAGCGGCCCCCGCTGCCCTGACGTCGTGGGTGAAGTACACGGGAACGCCGAGTCGTTCGGCGGCGAGCGCGCGGAACGGCACATCCCGCCAGCCGATGTTCTCGGAGAACACGCCGATGCCGAGTTCGTCGTCGACGAGGCCGGGCACGATGAGTCCAGCCGCGCGGATGTCGGCGTCGGGGTGCGCGGCACGGAACCGGAGGGCCAGGGTTTCGACCTGCGCCAGCACGGCATCCCCTGTGCCGTCGACGGAGTGCGGTGTCGGTACCCGGACCGTGTCGATCAGGCGGCCATCAGTGCCAACCAGTGTTGCCTTGGTATCGGTCCCGCCCACATCGAACGCGAGGACAGCGGGGCCGGTGCCCAGCTGGCCGGGTGGGGCGGTTTCGATCATGCGCCGAGAATGACGGATCGGGTGAGGTTGCGCGGGAGGTCAGGGTTGAGTCCCGCGCGGAGTGAGCGCTCGAGGGCGACACGGTGGGCGCGGACCAGGTCGGCGACGGGATCGAGCGCCGAGTGCTCGAAGTGCGCGCCGGTCACAGCGACGTCGGCGTCGAGGCCAGCTGGCATCTCGCCGAACAGCCAGACAGCGCGTCCGGGGGCGGCGATGGCGAGCGGTCCGTGGCGGTACTCCATCGCCGGGTATGACTCGGTCCAGGCCTGCGATGACTCGCGCATCTTGAGTGCGGCCTCGTGGGCGAGGCCAACCGTCCAGCCGCGACCGAGGTACGTGACCTGCTCTGCTCCGATGAGCTGTTCCGGCAGTTCTTCGGTGAGGGCGGTTTCTGCGTCGGCAATGGACTGTGAGACATCTGCCCCGGTCGATGCGCGGAGGAAGGTCAGCGCCGTTGTCGCGAAGCGGGTCTGGACGACGCTCTTCTCGTCGGCGAACGGCAGGGCGATGATGTCATCGGCCGCGTCGACGAGGGGGCTCGAGGTGTCACCGACGATGCCGATGGTGCGGACCTTGCCGCGGATGCCGCCGAGCAGTTCGAGGACTTCGGAGGTCGTGCCCGAGCGAGTGATTGCGACGACGGCGTCATAGTCACGGTCGACGAACGCTTCGGACGCGGCGAAGGCGTCGGTCACTCCGAGGCCGGCGTTCTCGCGCAGGGCGGCGTAGGACTGAGCCATAAACCAGGAGGTGCCGCAACCGACGACCGCGACCTTCGCACCCGCCTGGGGAAGAAGCTTCGGCTCAGCGATCAGGTCGACGGCCTGTGCCCATACCGCTGGCTGGCTTTGGAGTTCTTCGGCCATGTGCGCGCCGGCGGTCTGAGTGTTCACGATTCGTCCGTTTCCGTGTATCGATGATTGGTAGTGATTGATTTATCGCTTTACAATCATTATCAATCGCCGCGACCGCGGATGCAACCTAAGTGGACAGCCCCGGCTCGGTGTCCGTGGCGCTCACGCGAGCCCCAGCTCTGATGCCCAGTGCCTCAAACCGTGGCTGAAGCGCCTCGAGCCGAGCGGCGAAGTCAGCCCAGACCCGCCGGTCTGACTCATCCGGTCGCACCGACCAGGCGATCTCGGCGAGCGCGACGAGCCGGGGGAACGCGAGGTAGTCGATGTCGGCCCTCGATCGAACGGTCTCGGTCCAGAGTGGCGCTTCGATGCCGAGGATGTTCCCGGCGACGTCGGGAAGGATCGCGGTCGGCTCCCACTCGTACGATTCACGCACTGTCGTGAACCCGTCCGCCCAGGACAGCCCGATCGGGCTCGACTCGTCGTAGGAGATATCGAGGTAGGCGACATCCGCGGGGGAGAGGATCAGTGAACCGCCCTGGCGCACGAACGAGAGTGCCCGATCGGCCGCGTCGTTCTGCGGCGTGAGGAAGCTCCAGTACTGCCCGACGGTCCCTGGGGCGAGGTCGGTGCTGATTCCGGCCTCGTGCCATGCGATCGGGACCTTGCCGTGCGATGCGACCAGCCGGCTCGCGCGGGCGACGAACTCCCGGTACTCGTCGGTCGGTGTGGCGTGGGACTCATCGCCGCCGAAGTGTAACCACGGGCCAGGGGACTGCTCGGCGACCTCACGGAAGACGTCGTCGAGGAACGACCAGGTGGCGTCGCTCGTCGTGTCGAGGGTCGAGAAGCCCACCTCTGTGCCGAGGTATGCCGCCGCCGCTGTGCCGCTCGGGTTGAGTTCGGGCAGTGCTGACAGTGCCGCGTTGGTGTGGCCGGGGACGTCGATCTCGGGCACGATCGTCACGAAACGGGCGCTCGCGTACTCGACGATGCGAGCGAAGTCGGCCTTGGTGTAGAAACCGCCTTGGTCGCCGTCCACAGCGGTGGAACCGCCGATCTCGGTGAGTTCCGGCCGCGAGTCGATGCTGATGCGCCAGCCCTGGTCATCGGTGAGGTGGAGGTGCAACACATTGATCTTGAACAGGGTGATCATGTCGATGAACCGGCACACCTCGTCTACGCCGAAGAAGTGCCTGGCCACATCGAGCATGGCGCCCCGGTAGGAATAGCGCGGCCGGTCCGTGATGGTGGTCGCGGGGGCCTCCCACGCAACGGACTGCACCGTGCGGTCTTCGACGTCGCTCGGGAAGAGCTGACGCAGCGACTGGACGCCATAGAACAGCCCGGCAACGGTGGCGGCGGTCAGTTGCACACCGAGTGCAGACGTCTCGAGTGCGTAGCCCTCCTCGCCGAGATTTCTGGTGTCGGCGACGTCGAGGTGCAGTGCAATGTCGTGCGCTGGCGCCGGCTCACCGCCGTCAGGGCCTGCCTCGAACGGTTCGATGATCGGAACGAGAAACCCCGTCGATCGTCGCAGCAGCCCGGCGAGGTACGAGGCGACGGATGCCGCGGCGGTCGTCGCGAGGATCCGGGATGCGGTCGTCAGAACGAAGGGCGCAGCCCCGGGTGGTGTGACCTGCGTAACAGGCTGGGGAACGATGCTGCCGGGGAGGTGTCTCATCTGTGATCCGTTTCTTGAACTGCGATGTCCGAGCTGCCGAAGGGCCGTGCGTCTGTCCACTGTAGCTAGCGCTGTGGGGGTTCACCGAGTCTGGTGACGGCATCCTGATACCATTGCCGTGTCGCAACTGGCGTAAAGGTGCTGACCTGACCGACTGACTCTTAATCAGCGGGAATGGCTCAGCATCCGGATGGTTACCATCGGGGAGCGACTGACACGGATTCGGCCGAACGCCTGGGTCGATACGGATTACCTCTCTTGTCCGCCGCTGTCTTAAGGAGCCAGTTTTGTCTTCAACGTTCAACGCACCTCTCTCCGAGGTCGATCCCGAAATCGCCGCCGTTCTCGACAACGAGCTTGGCCGCCAGCGCAACTACCTCGAGATGATCGCGAGCGAGAACTTCGTTCCCGTCTCGATCCTGCAGTCGCAGGGCAGCGTCCTCACCAACAAGTACGCCGAGGGATATCCGGGCCGCCGCTACTACGGCGGCTGCGAATACGTCGACGTCGCCGAGTCGCTCGCCATCGAGCGCGCGAAGAGCCTCTTCGGTGCCGAGTTCGCCAACGTTCAGCCGCACTCGGGCGCAAGCGCCAACGCGGCAGTGCTCTCGGCGATCGCGACCCCCGGCGACACCATTCTTGGCCTTGAGCTCGCTCACGGTGGACACCTCACCCACGGCATGAAGCTCAACTTCTCCGGCAAGCTCTACAACGCGGTGTCGTACGGTGTCGACCCGGAGACCTTCCTCGTCGACATGAACGTCGTTCGCGAGAAGGCACTCGAGCACAAGCCCCAGGTCATCATCGCCGGCTGGTCGGCGTACCCGCGTCAGCTGGACTTCGCCGCCTTCCGCGCCATCGCTGACGAGGTCGGCGCGAAGCTGTGGGTCGACATGGCCCACTTCGCGGGACTCGTCGCCGCAGGTCTCCACCCGTCGCCGGTTCCGTTCGCAGATGTCGTGTCGTCGACCGTGCACAAGACACTCGCTGGTCCCCGCTCGGGCTTCATCCTCAGCCGTGACATGGAGCTCGCCAAGAAGCTCAACTCGAACGTCTTCCCTGGCCAGCAGGGTGGACCGCTCATGCACGTCATCGCCGCCAAGGCGACGGCGTTCCTCCTCGCATCGCAGCCCGAGTTCAAGGACCGCCAGCAGCGCACCCTCAGTGGTGCACGGATTCTCGCCGAGCGCCTCACCGCTGGTGACTCGCGGGCCTCGGGCCTCGACGTCCTCACCGGCGGCACCGATGTGCACCTCGTGCTCGCCGACCTGCGCAACTCGGAGATCAACGGCCAGCAGGCGGAAGACGCCCTCCACGAGGTCGGCATCACCGTCAACCGCAACTCTGTTCCGTTCGACCCGCGCCCGCCGATGGTCACATCGGGACTCCGCATCGGAACGCCCGCGCTGGCCACGCGTGGCTTCGGTGATGCCGAGTTCACCGAGGTTGCCGACGTCATCGCGACGGCGCTTCAGCCCGGCGCCGACATCGAGTCGCTCCGCGCTCGCGTTGCGACTCTGACCGAGGCTTTCCCGCTCTACCCCGGCCTGGTTCAGTAGTCGATGACGGCGCAGATCCTCGACGGTAAGGCCGTCGCATCAGTCATCAAGTCCGAGCTGAAGGAGCGCGTCACAGCGCTTCGGGAGCGCGGCATTGTGCCCGGCCTCGGCACCGTCCTCGTCGGTTCTGACCCGGGGTCGCAGTGGTACGTCGCAGGCAAGCACCGCGACTGCGCCGAGGTCGGCATCGAGTCGATCCGACGCGACCTGCCCGAGTCGATCAGCCAGGAAGAGCTCGAGGCTGTGCTCGACGAGCTCAATGCCGACCCGAGCTGCACCGGCTACATCGTGCAGTTGCCGTTGCCCGCCCACCTCGACACCGACGCGATCCTCGAACGGGTCGACCCGGAGAAGGATGCAGACGGGCTGCACCCGACCAACCTCGGGCGACTGGTCCTCAACGTCAACCGGCCGATCCTGACACCGCTGCCCTGCACGCCGCGTGGGGCGATTGAGCTCATGCAGCGGCACGGCATCGAGCTGGCAGGCAAGCACGTCGTGGTCGTCGGCCGCGGTGTCACCGTTGGCCGTGCCATCGGGCCGCTGCTCACCCGTCGTGAGTACAACGCGACGGTCACCCTCACCCACACCGGCACCGTCGGTCTCGACGACCTGCTGCGCACGGCGGACGTCATCGTCGCCGCCGCTGGGGTGCCCGGCATCGTGAAGGCCTCGGCCGTGAAGCCGGGCGCCATCGTGCTCGACGTCGGCGTGAGTCGGGAGACCGACCCGGAGACCGGCAAGAGCCGTGTCGTCGGCGACGTCGACCCGGCAGCAGCAGAGGTCGCGTCGTGGATCTCACCGAACCCCGGTGGCATCGGCCCGATGACGCGCGTGCAGTTGCTCACCAACGTTGTCGACACCGCTGAGCGCCTCAACCCGTAGCGACCAAAGCGCGCCTCGATGTTCGCGGCAGACCAGCGAGCGCTACAGTTCCATGCCCGCGCTGCAGATGTTTCTGCAGCGCGGGCATGCAACTACCGCGCTCGGCGCGCTAACGACGGTGAAGAGTTCCGGTGCAGGACGCGTCACGGGCGCGCGCTGATCGGGCGCGCGATGATGAGGGAGGCGGGAATATGCCCGACGCCGAGAAGTACGGCGGAGCCGGCCAGCCAGATGTTATTCAGCCAGCCCGCGGCTGACAGGAACACGATAACCGGCAGGATCGCCATCGGCACCGGTACCCCTAGCCATGGCCGATACAGCGTCGTCCCGTCACGCCCCGTCAACAGATATCGGGCCCACAGTGCGTAGTACCCGACGAGCGCGGCCAGGGTTGGCAGCGACCACCAGCCGGCGATGAGTCCGGGTGCCGTGATTGCAGGAACGACCAGACACAGCGCTTGACCCGCGCGTTCGACCCAGTGCAGCAGCAGGGGCACTCGGATATTTGGCAGGGGAACTCGTGGCGGGAACCACAGCACGATGAGGTTGGGTGAGAGCACCATCAGGCCGATAATCAGACCGAGCGGCGAGAAGACCATGACTCACGCTACCGTCCCGCCGGACCGGCAGAGAGTGAACGTCAAGCTCACACGGGTCCTCGCGACCGCCGTCGACGCGACCGGGGCTTAACCGCCGACCCTGGACAGCACGACGGGCCAGGCGCGTGCTGCGCCTGGCCCGTCCGTTCGGTTCCTACTCGACCCGGCTCGCGCCATCCGCCGCGGTGACGGTGAAGAGTTCCGGTTCTGTGAAGGCGGCGTCCGCGAACGCGCGCGTCACGGCATCCGACACCGACGCAAGGTCAGCGCTCTGAACGAGCGCGATGGCCGCGCCGCCGAAGCCGCCGCCGGTCATGCGAGCGCCGATCGCGCCCGCCGCGAGGGCTGTCTCGACGGCGAGGTCGAGTTCGGGCACCGAGATCTCGAAGTCGTCGCGCATCGAGGCGTGGGATGCCACGAGCAGGTCACCGATCGCGGTCGGCCCCTCGAGGCGCAGCGTGCGCACCGTATCGAGCACGCGACGGTTCTCGGTGAGGATGTGGCGCACCCGGCGCAGCGTCTCGTCATCGAGCACCTCGGTCGCCCGTGGCAGGTCGTCGACGTCGAGGTCGCGCAGCGAGGAGACGCCCATCTCGGCGGCCCCGCGTTCGCACGAAGCGCGGCGAGCGGCGTACCCACCGGTCGCGTGCGCGTGCGACACCCGGGTGTTCATGACGAGCAGCACGAGGTCAGCGGCCTCAAAGCCGAGGTCGATCACTTCGGCATCGAGGCTGCGGCAGTCGAGGAACACCGCGGCGTCCTCCTTGCCGAGCAGTGAGGCTGACTGGTCCATGATGCCGGTCGGTGCCCCGACGGCCTTGTTCTCGGCGAGCTGGCCGACCTTGGCGAGGGTCTCGCGGGGAAGCTCAAGCTGCCAGGTGTCGTTGAGGGCAACGGCGATGGCGCACTCGATCGCCGCAGACGACGAGAGGCCTGCGCCGATCGGCACGTCCGAGTCGATGAACGCGTCGAAGCCCGTTGCGGCGGCGAGGTCGGCACCGAATTCGCCGAGCGCCCAGACGACGCCGAGCGGGTACGCCGACCAGTCGGAGAGGGCATCGGGGGTGATCGCGTCGAGCTCGACGGTCACGACCTCGTCGCTGAACGCCGACGTAACCCGCACGGTGCGGTCAGCGCGCGGGGCGAGAGCGACGACCGTCGACCGGTCGATCGCGAACGGGAAGACGAAACCGTCGTTGTAATCGGTGTGCTCACCGATGAGGTTCACCCGGCCGGGAGCCTGCCAGATGCCGGCGGGAGCCGCACCATCGAAGCGCGAGGCGAATCCCGCCCTCGCGCGTTCGGCCAGTTCGGTGATGTTCGTCATACGGGGGTCTCCTTGTCGGCGAGAGCAATCGCCTCACGCACTCGTTGTGCTGTCTGCTCGGGCGGGATATCGCCGATCCAGGCTCCCATGGCAGCTTCTGACCCGGCGAGGTACTTGAGTTTGTCGGCGGCACGACGCGGCGACGTCAGCTGCAGCATGAGCCGGATGTCGTCGCGGCCGACGTTCACCGGCGCCTGGTGCCACGCGGCGATGTACGGCGTCTGGGTCTCGTAGAGAGCGTCGATTCCGCGCAGGAGCCGCAGGTAGAGGACAGCGAGTTCGTCGCGCTCCTCATCGGTGGTGCCCGCGAAGTCGGCGACGTGGCGGTGCGGCAGCATGTGTACCTCGATCGGCCACCGTGCGGCGAACGGAACGAACGCCGTCCAGTGCTCGCCCTGGAGCACCACACGGTCGCCAGCCTGCTCGCTCGCGAGGATGTCGGCGAACAGCGTCGGGCCGTATTTCTCGACGGATGCCATCAGCCGCTGGGTGCGAGGGGTCACGTAGGGGTACGAATAGATCTGGCCGTGCGGGTGACGCAGCGTCACACCGATCTCAATTCCCCGGTTCTCAAACGGGAACACCTGCTCGATGCCGGGCATCGCGCTGAGCGCCGCGGTACGCGATGCCCACGCCTCGATCACGGTGCGGGCGCGTGACCGGCTGAGCGAGCCGAACGATCCCTCGTGCTCGGGGCTGAAACACACCACTTCGCAGCGACCGACGGAGGTGCGGATGCGGCCGATGCCGATCTCGGTGAGGTCGTCGAGCCCACGCGGGGCGTTCTCGTCCTCGAGAAGCGGGCCGAACGACGGCGAGCGGTTCTCGAAGACGGCGACGTCGTAGTTGCTCGGCACCTCGGACGGGTTCGTCTCGGTCTGCGGTGCAAGCGGGTCGAGGTGCGCGGGCGGCAGAAAGACCCTGCTCTGGCGGGCTGACGCGATCGACACCCATTCGCCGGTGAGCGGGTCCTGCCGCATGCTCGCCGTGGCCGGGCGCTCGGGCAGGTCGCGCGCGTCAGGCGCGCGGTCAGGACCGAGGGTGGTGTCGGCGTCATCGAAGTAGATGATTTCGCGACCGTCAGCGAGGACGTCGGAGGAGGAGGTAATCGAGGTCATGGTTCTGGCTGCCTTCCGCACGCCGGGCTTTCACAAGTGGAAGCAATTCTACGTTCCACTCCTCCCATTGACAACTAAACGAAACTAACTGAAGATGAGCGCATGACCGATTCGACCCCTCGCGCTCCGGGCGACACCGTCCCAGCAGTCGTTCGGCGTGAGCGCATGGCCGACCTGATCGCCGCAAGCGGCTTCCTCCGGGTCTCCGACCTCAGTGAAGCCTTCGGGGTGAGCGAGGTCACCGTGCGCAGCGACCTCGCCGCCCTCGATGATGGCAACGCGGTCCGACGGGTGCACGGTGGTGCTGTTCCACGCGGCCAGCGGGCACGCGAAGCGAGTTTCGAAAAGTCGCTCGAGGCATCCGCCCTCGCCAAACAGAAGATCGGCCGCCGCGCCGCCGCGCTCGTCTCGAGTGGGCAGAGCGTCCTTCTCGATGTCGGCACGACGGCGCTCGCCGTGGCCCAGGCGCTCGTGGAACGCGACGACCTCGACGATCTCGTCGTCATCACCAACGGACTCAACATTGCGCTCGAACTCGAATCCGCGATTCCCCGGTTCACCGTCATCGTCACCGGGGGAGCGCTTCGCCCGCTGCAGCATTCCCTCGTGCACCCGCTCGCGCGCACCGTGCTCGAGCAGGTGCACGCCGACATCGCCTTCATTGGCTGCAACGGGGTCGATCCGATCGCCGGCGTGACGAACGTCAACCTCCCCGAGGCCGAGGTGAAGCAGTTGATGGTGTCGTCCGCTGATCGTGTCGTCGTGCTGGCCGACGCGTCCAAGCTCGGGCAGGTCAGCCTCGGCGCGGTTGCCGGTATCGACGCCGTCGACGTGCTCGTGACCAACAACGGTGCGGATGCCGCTGTGCTGGCGGATCTCACCGCTGCCGGAGTCGAGGTCCTCACCGCGTGACCCTTCGGCGGTCTGGCGCTACGCTTTTTTGCACACAACAACGAGGAGCGTGGGTCCATGACCGCAGTCACCGGTGAGCAGTTCGACCTGAGTCTTGACACTGGGTCGGGGGGAAACGTCACAGCGACGATCACCCAGGTGGCTGCAGGCATCCGTCGACTGAATGTGTACGGAATCGACATCGTGCCGCCGTACGACGCGGGCGTGCAGCGTCCGCTTGCCAGTGGCATCGTCCTCGTGCCCTGGCCCAACCGCATTCGTGACGGTCGCTGGCTCCTCGACGGCGTCGAGCAGCAGCTCGCCCTGACCGAGCCGAAGAAGCACAACGCGAGTCATGGTCTGCTGCGATTCAGCCCGTATTCGGTTGCGGCGCGCACCGAATCGACGCTGAGGCTCGAGGCGAGGGTCTTTCCGCAGAGCGGCTATCCGTTCCTGCTCGACACCGCCGTGACCTACCGGCTGGTCGACGCCGGCATCGACGTCATCCACACGATCACCAACCTGTCGGATGCCGCGGCTCCCGTTGCGGTTGGCGCCCACCCGTTCGTCACGATCGGCGACGTCGAACCGGAGGACCTCACGGTCACCGTTCACGCGGCCACCCACATCGACGTCGATGACCGGTCCCTGCCGACGGGAGAGACGCCCGTTGAAGGAACGCCGTTCGACCTCCGCGGTGGCGTTCGGCTTGGCGACCTGGACCTCGACGCGGGGTTTGCGGACCCGGTGATCACCGACGGCGTATCCGAGCACTCGATCACGGCACCCGATGGTCGCTCGGTCACGGTGTGGGGCGACGAGAACTTCCGGTTCTGGCAGGCGTTCAGCACAGAGCTCTACCCCGGTCAGTCGAAGGCCGTTGCAATCGAACCGATGACGGCGCCGGCCGATGCCTTCAACTCGGGTCGTGGCATCCGCTGGCTGGAGCCGGGTGAAACCTGGGAAGCCAGCTGGGGAATCCGCGCCGACGGGTTCGCGCCGGTCTAGCGAGACCTCCGGTGCCCGCTTTTCGCTACCGTCGCACCGTTGGCAGTGTGAGGATCTCGGCACCGTCATCGGTGATGGCGATCGTGTGCTCGCTGTGTGCCGTCCGGCATCCGGTCGCACTCTTGAGGGTCCACCCGTCGGCGTCCGTGACGAGTTTGTCGGTGTCTGCCATCACCCAGGGCTCGAGAGCGAGCAGCAGCCCCGGCCGCAACGTGTAGCCGCGTCCGGCTCGGCCCATGTTGGGCACGTGCGGGTCCTGGTGCATGGTCGAGCCGATGCCGTGGCCGCCGAACTCGGTGTTGACCGGGTAGCCGGCTTCGGTGAGCACCGCGCCGATCGCGGCGGAGATGTCTCCGATCCGTACTCCGGGGCCTGCAGCCGCGATTCCCGCGACCAGTGCCCGTTCGGTCGCGGTGATCAACGCGACGCTGTCCGCTGGCTTCGAGTCGCCCACGATAAAGCTGATGGCGGAGTCCGCAGCGACGCCATCCTTCAGCACGGCGAGGTCGAGCGTCAGCAGGTCGCCGTCGGCGAGCCGGTAATCGTGGGGGAGCCCGTGCAGCACTGCGTCGTTGACGGCGGTGCAGATGTAGTGGCCGAACGGGCCGCGTCCAAAGGATGGCGCGTAGTCGACGTAGCAGGATTCTGCTCCCGCCTCGACGATCATCTTCTGGGCCCAGCGGTCGATGTCCAGAAGATTCGTCCCGACCGTTACCCGGTCTTTCAGCCCATACAGGATGTCAGCGACCAGGGTGCCCGTGACCTTCGCCCTGGTCAGTTCGGTGGGATTCAGAATCTCGATCATGCGGCGCCCTCTCAATGACTGTCCTCGCCATAATATGCTCACCACCTGCGCGGGCAGCGTGAGACGATTACTCGTCGGCGCCGACCTCGGCGACGAAACCCTGCACCCGCTCGCGCAGCGTGTTGATCTGTTTCTCGCGCGCCGCCTCCACGTCGAAACCGAGGTAGGCGACGGCCGGCAGCTTGCGCGCGTTGCGGGAGCACCCGAAGTCGGCACACACGAGTGTGCCTATCGTGTTCCCGTTGCGCCCGGCCTTGCCCGAGCGACGTGCTGCATAGAACACGACGTCGTCCTCGAGGGTGATGTCCTGGCACCACGAGCACTGCGCCCGCGCCCGTGGTTTGGCTTCCGCCCGCTGCAGCAGGATGCCGACCGGTCCGTTGTCGCGCTGCACGATCACATAGCCGCGGCGCGGCAGTTTGCGGTCGCGCCAGCCGAGAAAGTCGAGGTTGTCCCAGTCGAGCGACTCGAAATCTTCGGGAAGGGTGAGGTCACTGACCTGGCTGCGTGACGCGTTGATGAATGAGGTGGTGATGTCTTTGTGGGTGAGGGGAAGCATATTTCTGTCCTGGGGTGAGAGAGCCGGAGGCTCGAGAGTGTGCCGGGGTTATGGGCCGGCGCAGGAAGATTGGCGTGTCCCGGCGTGCATTGATGCACAAGCTCAGGGAGAACGCATACTCGCGGAAGAACGAGGAGGGTCAGCGAAGAAGCGTTACCTCGAGCCGGCGCAGTATGCGCCGGTAACCTCCAGTCGCCCCAGGGGCGTTGCGAGAGAAAAATGCATTCGGTAAGTGTAGCGCGCTACGCCGGGTTCGCCCTGAGCCGCCAGAGCGACGTGACCTCGGCGGCACGCGCGGCGTTCAGCGGGTCGGTCCTGTCAGTTGCACGTGAGTGTGTCGGGCGGGTGTCCATCCGGGCAATCACGGCGAGGCCGGCGTCCTCGATGGCATCGAGCAGGTCTCCGCGCGACCGCAGGCCGAGGCGTTCGGCGATGTCCGAGATCACGAGCCAGCCCTCGCCATCCGGGGTCAGGTGCTCGGCAAGACCGGAAAGGAAGCCGGCCAGCATCCGCCCGCCCTCGTCGTAGACGGCGTAGTCCGTTGCAACCTTCGGGGTGGCCGGGATCCACGGTGGGTTACAGACGACGATGTCGGCGCGGCCGTCGGGAAAGAGATCGGTCTTCTCAACGGTGACGGCGGGACCGAAGCCAAGCTGGTCGAGGTTCTCTGTCGCGCAGGCAAGAGCCCGCGGGTCCTGGTCGGTGGCGACGATGTGACGGATGCCGCGGTGCGCGAGCAGCGCCGCGAGTACGCCGGTGCCTGTTCCGATATCGAAAGCTGTCGTCGCGTTCGGCGGGAGGGGTGCGTTCGCGACCAGGTCGAGGTACTCGCCACGCACGGGGGAGAAGACCCCGTAGTGCGGGTGGATCTTCGCGCCGAGCGCTGGAACGTCGACGCCACGGGTGCGCCATTCCTCGGCGCCGATGACGCCGAGCAGTTCGCGGAGGGAGACGACGGATGCCTCGATGGCGGGACCCCAGGCGTGAGCGATGGCCTGGCGGATGTCGGGGGAGCGGCGCAGCGGAATCGTGCCGTCCGCTGACACCGGAACCAGCAGCATCCCGAGCAGTGTCGAACGTCGCAGTGCGTCGACGCGCGAGCGCTGGAACGCGGCGGTGATGTCGTCGTTCCTGGGTGGGGCGGGTGTGCCCAGGCGCTTGCCCATTGCGGCGAGCAACTGTTTGGCGTTGTGGAAGTCGCCGGTCCAGAGGACGGCCGTGCCGGTGGATGCGAGCCGCAGGGCGGTCTCGGCCGTCATCGAGTCGTCTCCGGTCACGACGGATGCCGGTGCAGGCCAGCCACTCTCGGAGCGCCAGAGAGCTGAGTGTTCGATGCCGTCATCGAGCCACGCGAGATGTGGGGGTTCGACGCCGTCACCGGTCATTGGGTCGTTCGTCCGTTCGGGCATCTGTCTCAATTCGCGGCGTCGTGCCTGTCGGAGCTTGAATTTCAGTATGACAGGGGGAGCTGTGGGGAAGCGGACGGGACGAGGAGCCGGGCCTCTCGACGCGGCTGGAAGCGCTCGTCGAAGGCTTCTACTTCGCCGTTTTTGTGCGTCGCCCGGCGGGCGTGTGTGCCCTGGAATTCCGACTCTCCCGGGCTGGATTCCCCGATTGACTTTATCGAATATCTGTTCGACTATTAACCCATGTCCCTCGCTGTTGCTCCTGCTCGACCCCCGGCATTCGCCGCGGGATCGAACGCTGTGGCGAGCCAGGTTGCTGAACTGCAGGCGCGCATCCGGGGGATGCAAACTACCCGGATAGATTCGCACGGACTCCCGACATCGCCCGGTGTCGCCGAACTTCTGCCCGGCGGAGTGCTTCGCGCCGGCACGGCATACTCGGTGCTCGAATCGACGACGCTCGCGCTTGCTCTGCTCGCCGGTCCCAGTGCCGCCGGCGCGTGGTGTGGTGTCGTCGGTGTGCCGTCGCTCGGTGTCGAAGCAGCGGCGGCAGCTGGCATCGATCTTGACCGGCTCGTTCTCGTGCCTGAGCCGGGAGACCAGTGGCTGCAGGTCACGGCGGCCCTCGCAGACGTTGTCACTGTCGTCCTCGCGCGCCCACCGGCATCCGTCTCTGCCGCAGAAGTGTCACGCCTGGGTTCGCGGCTGCGTCAGCGGGGATCGACGCTCGTCGCGCTCGGTGACTGGCCACAGAGCGAGGCGACGCTGCGGGTGACCGACGATCGCTGGACGGGGCTCGGCGACGGCCACGGCTATCTCGCCGCTCGCAGGGTGACCGTCGCTGTGACCGGGCGCACGCTCGCCGGCAAACCGCGTCGCAAGCAGATGTGGCTGCCAGACACCCAGCAGTCGATCCGGTCGGCGGGTCTTGCCGGGGTTCCCTCGGTCCGTCAGCCGCACCACGAAGCGGCGGCATCATGACCGAAGCTCCCATCCGCACCATCCTGCTGTGGTGCCCGGACTGGCCGACAAACGCTGCAGCTGTCGAACATGGGTTCGGCCCGGACGTACCAATCGCCCTCATCGATCGTGGCGTAGTTTTTGCCTGTTCAGCGGCGGCTCGCAGCGAAGGGGTCCGTCGCGGCCTGCGGGTGCGCGAAGCCCAGTCGCGGAGCACGGGGCTGATCGCGCTGCCGTACGATCCCGTGCTCGATCACCGGGCGTTCGAGCCGGTCATCGCCGCCGTCGAACAGATCGTGCCAGGCGTCCAGCTCTCCCGCCCCGGTACCTGCGTCATGCGTGCGCGCGGGCCGAGCCGCTACTACGGCGGCGAACGACAGGCGGCACAGGCACTGCTTGACACCCTCGGCGCCGTCGGAGTGCGTGACGCGCGGGTCGGCATCGCCGACGGGCCCTTCGCCGCGGCGCAGGCAGCGAAGCTCCCGCCATCGAGAGAAACGGATGCCATCCGCATCGTTCCCGCAGGACGCTCGCCCGAGTTCCTTGCCGCGTTCGGTGTCGACATTCTCGAACGGCCCGAGCTTGCCGTCCTGCTGCAGCGGCTGGGCATTCGCACCCTCGGCGACTTCGCCGCACTCGACGCCATGCAGGTGCGTGACCGCTTCGGACCGGACGGCGTTCTTGCCCACCGGCTCGCGTCAGGCTTCGACCCGAGCGACGTCGACGCCAGGGTGCCACCGGCCGATCACTCGAGCGTCGTCGAATTCGAGCCGCCGCTTGACCGGGTCGACCAGGTCGCCTTCGCATTTCGTGCAGCAGCTGAGGAGTTCGTTGCACGACTGCAGGTGTCCTCGCTCGTGGCGACGGCCATCCGTATCGAGGTGCGCACCGAGGGAGGTGACGTGCGTTCGCGTACCTGGTTGCACCCTCGGTGGTTCACCGCCGGTGATGTGCTCGACCGCGTCCGCTGGCAGCTGCAGGGTGCGGGGATGGCCGACAGCGGGCTGAGCAGCGCGATCTCGTCGCTCCGGGTCGAACCGGAGAGTGTCGATCCGGCTGGCAACCACGAAGCCGGCCTGTATGGCGGCGCAACAGATGAACGCATCCACTCGGGGCTGTCCCGTGTGCAGGGCATGGTCGGGCACGCTGGTGTGCTCACCGCTCGGATCATTGGTGGTCGCCAGCCGTCCGATCGCCGGGTCCTCGTTCCGTGGGGTGATCTTCCACCAGGGGGCGAAGCATCGGTTCGGGCGTCACAGGAGCTGCCGTGGCCTGGCAAGCTGCCAGGCCCGCCGCCCGCCACAGTATTTCCGGAACGGCAGCGGGTTGTCGTGCACGCCGCAGATGGGCACGACATCGGTGTCGATGAACGTGGCGAGCTGTCTGCCGTCCCCGCTGGCTTTGCTCCGCACGGACAGGCCGCGGTCGCTGTCAGTGCGTGGGCTGGGCCGTGGCCGGTGGCTGAACGCTGGTGGGATGGTGGCGGTACCCGGCTCAACCGCTTCCAGCTCGTCGACGATACGGGGGCGGCGTGGCTGCTCGTTCTCGACGACTCCGGCTGGTGGGCGGAGGCCCGCTATGACTGAACAGTTCAGGGAGGGCGGTTGTCATGGGCTGGCATAACCCCCCGATCTCCTGGTCGGAGTTCGAACGCTCGCTGAGTGACCTGTCAGGGCCTGACACACCGCCGAATACACCGCCGGTTGGTGCCGACGGCGGTGACAGTCCTGCCTGGTCACGGAAACGGTTGCCATACGTCCCTGTTCCCGTTGAGGCACCGCCCGCTGAGACGATCGTCGGCTACGCCGAGTTGCACACCCACTCCAACTTCAGTTTCCTCGACGGGGCTTCCTCGCCTGAGCACCTGGTCGAGGAAGCCGTTCGACTGGGTCTGCACGGACTCGCCCTCACCGACCATGACGGCCTCTACGGCATCGTGCACCTCGCCGAAGCGGCCGAGGCACACCCCGAGCTCAAGACGATCTTCGGTGCCGAACTCTCGCTCGGCCTGAGCAAGCCGCAGAACGGCGAAGCAGACCCGGAGGGTACCCACCTCGTCGTCCTCGCACGGAAGGAAGAGGGCTACCACCGGCTCGCCGGCGCGATCACCTCGGCGCAGCTCGCCGCGGGCGCCGAGAAGGGCAAGCCGAGCTACGACATCGAGGACCTCGCCTCAGCGGCAGACGGCACGTGGCTTGTGCTGAGCGGATGCCGCAAGGGCGCCGTTCGGCAGGCTCTCGTTGCCGAGGGCGAAGCCGGCGCGCGACGCGAACTCGACGAACTGGTCAGGCTGTTCGGTGCGGGGAACGTCGTCGTTGAGCTCTTCGACCATGGCAACCCGCTCGATACCGCGCACAACGACACCCTCGCCGCGCTCGCTGAGCAACTCGAGCTGCCCGTGGTCGCGACGATGGCCGCGCACTACGCCACCCCCGGTCAGCATCACCTCGCCTCAGCGCTCGCCGCCGTTCGCGCCCGCAGAAGCCTTGACGACCTCGACGGCTGGCTGCCGGCATCCGGTTCACATCATCTGCGGAGCGGTGCCGAGATGGCCCGGCGGTTCGCGAGGTACCCCGGCGCGGTTGCGCGCACCGTTGAGATCGCCGACCAGCTCGCGTTCCGGCTGCGGAGCGTCAAGCCGGGGCTTCCGCTCCAGGAGGTTCCCGACGGTCACACGCCGATGAGTTGGCTACGCGAGCTGACCTGGCAGGGGGCAGCCAGGCGGTACCCGAACGCCGACGCCGCGGTCACCGAACGGATCGCACGTGAGCTCGACGTGATCGAGCAGAAGGACTTTCCCGGTTACTTTCTCATCGTCTACGAGATCGTTCAGTTCGCCCGCGGTCGCGGCATCCTGTGCCAGGGGCGCGGATCTGCCGCGAACTCCGCTGTCTGCTACCTGCTCGACATCACCGCCGTCGACTCGATCAAGTACAGCCTGCCGTTCGAGCGGTTCCTCTCCAGCATGCGCGAGGAAGAACCCGACATCGACGTCGACTTCGATTCCGACCGCCGTGAGGAGGTGATCCAGCACGTCTACGAGAAATACGGCAGGTTCAACGCCGCCCAGGTGGCGAACGTGATCACCTACCGGCCGAAGTTCGCCGTGCGCGACATGGCCAAGGCGCTCGGCCACAGCCCTGGGCAGCAGGATGCCTGGTCGAAACAGGTGGAACGGTGGGGCGCGCTCACGTCGAGCGACGACCACGACATTCCGGCGCCCGTCATCGACCTGGCCTCACAGGTGCTGACCTTCCCCCGCCATCTCGGCATCCACTCGGGGGGAATGGTGCTCACCGACCGGCCCGTCGGAGAGGTCTGCCCGATCGAGCACGCGCGGATGGACGGCAGGACCGTTCTGCAGTGGGACAAAGACGACTGCGCCTGGATGGGGCTGGTCAAGTTCGACCTGCTCGGTCTCGGCATGCTCGCCGCGTTGCAGTACTCCTTCGACCTCGTCGATGAACACTGCGGTGAACGGTGGGACCTCCAGTCGATGCCGAAGGAAGAGCAGGGTGTCTATGACCAGCTCTGCCGTGCAGACAGTGTCGGGGTGTTCCAGGTGGAGAGCCGCGCGCAGATGGGCATGCTGCCGCGGTTGAAGCCGAGGAGCTTCTACGACCTCGTGATCCAGATCGCGATGGTCAGGCCCGGCCCGATTCAGGGTGGGGCTGTGCACCCGTACATCCGGAGGCGAACGGGGGTGGAAGAGGTCACTTACCTTCACCCCGACCTTGAGCCTGTGCTCGAGCGCACCCTCGGAGTTCCGCTCTTCCAGGAGCAGCTGATGCAGATGGCCATGGTCGTCGGCGGGTGCACTGGCGAAGACGCCGACCTGCTTCGGCGGGCCATGGGGTCGAAGCGTGGGCAGGAAAAGATCGGTTCACTCAAGGAGAAGTTGTACGCGGGAATGGCAGAGAACAACATCACGGGCGCTGACGCAGACACGATCTATTCAAAGATCCAGGCTTTCGCGAGCTTCGGTTTCGCCGAGAGCCACTCGATCAGTTTTGCGCTGCTCGTCTACGCGAGCGCGTGGATGCGCCTGCACTACCCGGCGGCGTTTCTCGCCGCGCTGCTCCGCGCGCAGCCGATGGGGTTCTATTCACCCCAGTCCCTCGTTGCGGATGCTCGCCGTCACGGTGTCGAGACCCGACGGCCCGATATCCAGCTTTCCGGTGTCGAGGCGGAGCTCGAACCCCTCGACGGTGTTCGCGGCGTCGTTCGGACCACCGGTCTCGATCCGTGCATCGAGACCGAACAGCCCACTGTGCAGCCGTTCGACAGGGATGCGCCGTTCGACCCGGGGGATCACCGCCGCGACGGCGCATACGCCGTGCGCCTTGGACTCGCCGAGGTCACCTCGATCGGAAAGCGCAAGGCGAAGCAGATCGTCACCGATCGCGAACGAGGCGGGCCATACCGGGACATGCGTGACCTTGCACGGCGGGTGGGGCTCAACTCTGCCCAGCTCGAGGCGCTCTCAGCAGCCGGAGCGTTCGACAGCATGGGGCTCTCCCGACGCGGAGCGCTGTGGGACTCCGCGCAGGCCTCCCAGGAGCGACCCGACCAGCTGAACGGCAGCCACATTGCCGTCCAGCCTCCGCTGTTCGCCATGCTCACCGATGAGGAGCAGGTGGTCAATGACCTCTGGTCGACCGGGGTCACTCCCGATGATCACCCGATCCGGCACGTTCGATCAGCGCTCGTCGAGCGTGGTGTGTTGAGTGCCGCCCAGTTGCAGACGGCGGAATCCGGACGCAGGATCGAGGTCGGCGGTGTCGTCACCCATCGGCAGCGACCGGCGACGGCGAGCGGCATCACCTTCATGAACCTCGAAGACGAGACGGGCCTCGTCAACGTGATCTGCAGTGTCGGCGTCTGGGGGCGTTACCGGCGAACGGCGCGCGAGGCGCCGGCGATGATTGTGCGCGGAATCCTCGAACGCTCACCCGAGGGCATCGTCAACCTGCTTGCCGACCGGATTGAACCGCTTCCGCTCAGCGCGAGCACCCGGTCGCGGGACTTTCAGTGACCCGGAGCCCGTGCCTGTGGTGATCACCGCGGTGGCGAGCCCGGCGAGCATGACAGCACCGCCGAGGATCTCGGTCACCGTGGGCACTTCACCCTGCACCAGCCACGCCGCGACGATACCGATGACGGGCACGAGAAGAGTGAACGGAACAACGGCACTGGTCGGATACGCTGCCATCAGCGAGTTCCAGATGCCGTACCCGACCAGCGATGCGGCGACCGCCGTGTACAGCGTGCTGAGTATGGAGACCAGCGACAGGTGAGTGAGTGCGTACCCGACGGCATCCGGACCATCGAGCAGAACCGCGAGCGCGGCGCTCGGCAGCGGGACGACCAGCGCTGACCAAACGACGAGCGAGAGCCCGGATGCCACCTTCGCGCGACGGCTGAGCACGTTACCGATCGCCCACGACAGAGCGGCGCCCATCGTGATGACGAGTGGCACCCAGGGAGCGACGATGCTGTGCCCGACGACAACGATCCCGAGTCCGAGAGTTCCGACGACCACGCCGATCAGCTGGCGTGGGGTCGGCCGTTCGCCGAGGACACCGGCCGCGATCAGGACGGTGAGGATGACCTGGGTCTGGAGGAGCAGTGAGGCGAGGCCCGCCGGCATGCCGAGGTGAAGGGCCAGGTAGAGCAGCGCGAACTGCCCGAAGCTCAGGAAGGAACCGATGGCGAGGATGTTCCGCCAGCCGATCTGAGGCGGCCGGACGAAGAACACGGCGGGAATGGCGACGAGCACGAAGCGCAGCGCGACGAACAGCAGCGGAGGCATCCCGTCGAGTCCTTCATCGATGACGACGAAGTTGAGTCCCCAGATCAGGGCGACGAGCAGGGCGAGCAGGCTGTGCTTGAGGGTCACGGTCTCCATGGTCCTCGGACTCGTACCCGAGAACAAGCGCGAGCGCGACCAGCGACCGGCAGGAACTTGGCTACACTGGGCACATGGCTTTCGCGTTCTCTATCGTGCTGTTCCTCGTCGGCATCTACCTCTTCGCTCTGGCGTTCACGGTGACGAGCTTCCAGGCCATCATCTTCTTCGCCGGCATCATCGTTGTCTCAATCGCGTTCGCGATCCCGGCCCACGTACTCGCCAAGCGATAAGACTTCCCCCGACCGTCGCCACGGTGTGGCGGGGAGTGGCGCGGGCGACAGCCCAGCGGCTTTGTTGCGTTATCGACAACGTGCGCCGTGGCATCCGCTCGCCTGCAACGCAGGAGATCTCGCCCGCAACCCAGGAAATAGGGCGATTATCAGGATGACATCGCCGATGTCGTCCCGAAAGGCGTGCGATCTCCTGTTAACCGGGCGTCGTCTTTACCGGGAACCGTCGTGCTGCGATGCGTTCGGCCGAGGGCACCTGAGCGACGCCAGCGACGGGTCGCGGCAATGCCACGAGCATTTCGCGAGGGTGGGCCCCGCCGGGCTCGAACCGGCGACCCGCGGATTAAAAGTCCGATGCTCTACCAACTGAGCTAGAGGCCCCAACAACCCCTCTAATCTACCGGTTCCCGCTGAGTGATTTGACCACTTGGGCATACTTTCCGCGGAGTAACGTTGAACTTTGCGATGAGAGAGGCGGATGCAGATGGCTGAAGATTTCCACAAGCCAACCAAGTTTCCCGGGCGGGTTTTCGAATCGTTCGTGGGTGGCATCGATCCTGCCGAGTCGAGCCGGATCGCGCACGAAACCGCGGTGGCGCTGTTGTCCCGGGTGCGGGACGATCCCGATCCGGGCGTCATCGACCGGCTCGTCGCGTACACGGAGGAAAACGGAATCGACGCCATAGCCGAGCTGTGGTCGCACGCAACGCCCCGCAGCCTGCCTGGCGCGCTCTGGCGCATCTACCTGCTGCAGCTCATGATCCGCGAGGACCCGCACTCGGCCAGTTTCCTCTTCACGCGGGGGACCGAAGTGATGCAGACCATCGACCCGGTCGTCGCCGGGGCATCCATCCCAACGGGTCCTACCGAGATCGTCACCCTCGCCGATCAGATTCTTCGCGGCTTATTCGAGGGCGACTTCGCCGTTGCGCTCGAGCGCGCTGCGGCATTCTGCCGGGTGTCGGCTGCCGGATGTGCGAGCGTCGCCGATGATGCCGACGCAGCCGAACCGATCAGGTCGCTTGACCTCACGACGCGCGCTCTCCGGCTCTCGACACTCGCCCAGGACCTGACAAGCTGCGCCCGCCTGTGGCGCCAGGAATCTCTCGACTGACCGGGTGAAAAGAACTCCCGATCGCGGTTGAAAACGCGCTCGACTCATTACTCTGGACGAATGACGTCAACTCCAGCCGCGCGGTGGCGGCGAATGATGCTCTTTCCGGCATGGGTTCGCCGGGGAGATGCCAGGGCGGGGCGACACATCAACTCCCGCAGTGCGCCGCGGGCTGTCGACTCGGCCCTCCGTCATCTGTCCCGATCCGCCGATCGGAGCGTCCTCTGGTTCGCCATCGGGGGAGGGCTCCTGGTTATGGGTCAACGTCGGGCGGCGCTCAGGGGGCTTGCGTCGCTGGCCGTCGCGAGTGCGGTGGCCAACCTCATCGGCAAGAAGCTGTTCGGCGGAGACCGCCCGCTGACAAAGGACATCCCGATCGGCCGTCGCCTTCACCGTTCGCCCGAATCTCCGTCGTTCCCCTCGGGTCACGCAGCCAGCGCGGGCGCGTTCGCCACGGGAATCGCCCTCGAACAGCCGGCGTTCGGCCTCGCCGTCGCACCGGTCGCCGGTGCCGTCGCGTATTCGCGGGTGCACACCGGTGCGCACTGGCTCTCCGACGTGCTCGGCGGTCTGGCGATCGGTGTGGCCGTCGCAGCGGCGGGCAAAGTGCTCGTCCCCGCGCGGGTTCCCACGGCAGTGCGCGAAGGCGGCATCGACATTGCGCTTCCCGCCGCACCGTCGGGTGACGGCGTTTTCATCGTGGCGAATCCGTCGTCGGGCAAAGACGTCGTGGGCAGGACCGATCCCCTCACGCGCATCGGCGAACGGATGCCGCACGCGCGCGTACACATCCTGGCCGACGACGAAACGCCGGATGCGGTGATCACCAAGGCGCTGGCATCCGCGGATCCGCCACGCATCCTCGGGGTCTGCGGAGGCGACGGGACTGTCTCGGCGACCGCTGACAGTGCCAGGAAGGCCGGACTTCCGCTCGTGGTGATCCCCGGCGGTACGTTCAACCACTTTGCCCGCGCGGTGGGAAACGACTCGGTCGACGACGCTCTCGACGCGCTCGCATCCGGGGCGGGCGCCCGCGTCGACGTGGCCGACCTACGGCTCGACGATGACGCACCGATCACCGTGCTCAACGTGGCATCGATCGGGATTTATCCCGAGTTCGTGCTGGAGCGGGAAGGACTCGAGCACCGACTCGGCAAGTGGCTCTCGGCCGTTGTCGCCGCTGTCAAGGTCATTCGCCGGGAGGAACCCGTCACTCTGGAGATCAACGGCGAGCGACGCGACGTCTGGTCGGTGTTCGCCGGCGTCAATCGCAACGAGCCCGCTGTCCCCGCTCCGCTGTCCCGTAAACGCCTGGACGATGGGGTGCTCGACGTTCGAATCCTGCCCGCCGGGTCTCGCGTGCAGGCCGTGGCATCGCTGGCATTCGGTCGCAGGTCGAGCGCGGTTCTTCGGGCGGTCGGCGTGATTCGGTCTGGCGGGGTGGAGTCGTTCACCACGGAATCGCTCTCGGTGACCGTGTGGCCCAAACGCGGCCAGGCCGCGGGCTTTGCACACGACGGCGAAGCGGAGGAAGTGGATCCGGATGCCGCGACTCGTGAGTTCCGGTCGACGGTCAGGCTGGTTGAGGGGGCACTCGACGTGTACTGCCCGCCGGCAGCCTGACCAACCGAGCCATCCCGACCGACCGGGCCAACCGGCATCCGGCACAGGCAGGCGCCGGTGTGCTGCCGGGCACAGGAAAGACCCGCTGCCTCGGGTGAGCAGCGGGTCTTTCGTCTGTGGGTGCGGTCAGAAGACCGCGGATTCGCCTACTCGGCCGGCGGCATCAGGACCGTGTCGATGAGGTACACGGTCGCGTTGGCGGTCTGAACTCCACCGCAAATCACCGATGCGTCATTGACCATGAGCTCGTCGCCCTCGCCGGTGACCTCAACCATTCCGCCCTGCACGGTCTCCCACTCGCCCGCGATCTCGTCGGGAGCGACCTGGCCGGGAACGACGTGGTAGGTCAGGATGGAGGTGAGCATCGCCGAGTCGGTCTTGAGTGTCTCGATGGTTGCCGGGTCGATCATCGCAAAGGCGTCATCGACCGGAGCGAACACCGTGAACTCGTCGCCGTTGAGCGTGTCGACGAGGTTCACATCGGGGTTGAGCTGGCCGGAAACAGCCGCGGTCAGCGTGGTGAGGAGCGGGTTGTTGCCGGCTGCGACGGCGACGGGGTCCTGGCTCATGCCGACGACCGAACCTGCGCCCTCGGGAACCATTTCCGCGTAGTCGGCACAGCCGGCGCCGACGAGGTTCGCCGCTGGATCCATTTCCTCCATCGGCTCGGCCGACTCGCTCGACTCTGATCCGCCAGAGTCGGTGGCCGGCTCCTGCTCCATGCTCGAGGAACAGGCGGTCAGTCCGAAGGCCGTGATGGCCAACAGTGACAGTGCTGCGAGTGTGTTGCGCTTGGTTTTCATGAGTTGGTTCTCCTTCAGTTGTGGCCGAGTGTCCCGACCCCCATGCCACGTGCTGTGCGGCTGTGAAGGTTCATTCGGAGCCGGATGCCCAAAGGGTTTGGAAGATTCCCAAAAAAGTTCCGGGCCGCACTGATTCGGCCCGATCAGCGCCGGTGTCACCGGCCACTCCAATCGGATTCGACCCCCGCTCCGAAGAGCCTTCAACCACTTACGGAGGCACCATGTTCACGCTCGCCCTCATCGGCCTGCTCGGCGGATTGATCACGGGTATTTCGCCCTGCATCCTTCCCGTCCTGCCGGTCATCTTCCTGTCTGGCGGCGTCCAGGGCGCCAGACCGACCGACGAGAAAGGAAAGGTGCTCGCGCGGGCACAGTCCCTCCGTCCCTACCTGGTCATCGCGGGACTCGTTGTCAGTTTCAGCCTCTTCACACTGCTCGGATCGCTCCTGCTCGCGCTCCTCAACCTCCCGCAGGACTTCCTTCGCTGGGCGGGCATCGTCGTCCTCGTGCTCATCGGCGTCGGCCTCATCGTGCCGAAGTTCCAGCACATTCTCGAGAAGCCGTTCTCGAAGATCCCGCAGAAGAACGTGGGAACGGACCGGTCGGGGTTCGGCCTCGGCATCGCCCTTGGTGCCGTTTACGTGCCGTGCGCCGGCCCCGTGCTCGCCGCCATCACCGTCGCAGGGTCAACCGGACAAATCGGTGCGGACACCGTCGTCCTGACCCTCTCGTTCGCGATCGGTGCAGCGATCCCGCTCCTCGTCTTCGCGCTCGCTGGCCGTCGGGTCGGCGAGCGGGTCAAAACCTTCCGCAAGCACCAGTCGGCCATCCGTCTCACCGGCGGCATCGTCATGATCGCCCTGGCGATCGGGCTCGTGTTCAACGTTCCGCAGCTGCTGCAACGTCTCGTTCCCGACTACACGAGCGCCATCCAGAATCAGATCAACGAGTCGGATGAGGTCCAGGAGGCCCTCAACCTCGGCGGCATTGTGACCGACGAGAACCGCGACCTGGATAAGTGCTCGAACGGCGGCGCTGAACTCGAGAGCTGCGGCACAGCCCCCGAGCTCACCGGAATCTCCGAGTGGTTCAACACCAAAGACAACGCGGCCGTTTCACTCGAGCAGTTGAGGGGCAAGGTGGTCCTCGTCGACTTCTGGGCATACTCCTGCATCAACTGCCAGCGTTCCCTGCCCCACGTCACGTCCTGGTACGACGCGTACCGCGAGGCCGGGCTCGAGGTCATCGGCGTCCACGCGCCCGAGTACGCCTTCGAAAAAGAGGTCAACAACGTTCAGGCTGGGGCGAAGAACTTCGGCATCGACTACCCGGTCGCCATCGACAACAACCTGTCGACGTGGACGAACTACCGCAACCGCTATTGGCCAGCCTCCTATCTCATCGATGCGGACGGCACAGTGCGCCACATCAAACTGGGCGAGGGCGGCTATGAAACGACGGAAAAGCACATCAGGGAGCTCCTGACGAGTGCCAACGCGGATGTCACACTGCCGGCGGCAACGGACGTCGCCGATGACACCCCGGACAGCGGTGCGACGACGCCGGAGACGTACCTGGGGTCGACCAAGAAAGTGAACTTCGCCGGTGAGGAGAAGTACACGAAGGGGCAGCGGGAGTATCGGTTCCCGGACGAGCTCCCGAAGGACGCCTTCGCGTTATCCGGTGCGTGGGATGTCGGAACACAGAGTGTCACCCCCATCGGCGCTGACGCCTCGGTGCGGCTGAACTACACGGCGAGTGAGGTGCGGATGGTTCTCGCGGGTGAAGGCAGTGTGACGCTCGACGTGAACGGGAAGACGAAAGTCATCGAGGTCACCGGAACGCCGACCTCATATCTCCTGGTCGAGACCAGCGACGTAGAGACCGGCACCCTCGATGTCAAGGTGGGCGCCGGGATCGAAGCCTTTTCGTTTACCTTTGGGTAGACTGGTGCATGGCCGGGCCGCAGTAACCCCGGGCTCCAATATTCGCCGCTCTGAGCGGCCTCACGCCGAGAGGCGTTCTGCGGCCCGGTCGCTGTCATGTGACAGCCCGTGTGAGAAGCTTGGAAACGTGCCAGAAGAAGCGGAAGTGGTATCGACGGAGATCTCCGGCGATGATCGGTCGACGCTTCTGCTCACCCGCGTCGCCGGCGGGAGCCAGGACGCGTTCTCCCAGCTTTACGATCTGTACGCGCCTCGCGTATTCGGCCTCGTCCAGCGGATCCTGGTTGATCGCGCCCAGGCCGAGGAAGTCACCCAGGAGATCTTTCTCGAGATCTGGCAAACCGCTACCCGTTTCGCTCCGAATAAGGGTGGAGCACGCGGTTGGATCCTGACCATGGCGCACCGCAGGGCTGTCGACCGTGTGCGTGCGTCGCAGGCTGGTCGGGACCGGGATGTCCGAATCGGCATCCGGGATCAGAAGGTTGACTACGACAGCGTCTCAGAGGATGTTGAACTGAAACTCGAATCCGAGCGGGTCGATCGTGCATTGCAGACGCTGAGCGACATTCAGCGCCAGGCGATCAGCCTGGCGTACCACGGAGGCCTGTCGCAGGCCGAAGTGGCTGAGCGGCTCGGCGTTCCGCTGGGAACGGTCAAAACGCGGATACGGGATGGGATGATCAGACTGCGAGAGGAATTGGGGGTGGCACTGTGAACGACGACACGAGTAACAACGACGACCTCACCGTCGACGAGCCGTCCGACGACTCCTCGCTCGCAGCGCTCTACGCCCTTGGTGCGCTCGACGTCGACGACACCGCACGGTTCGAGGAGCACCTTGCCTCTTCGGCCGAGACGCAGGCCGATGTCGTCGGTTTCGAAGCGACAGTTGACCTCCTCGCGACGGGAGTCGAACCCCCCGCCTCGCTCAAGGCAAGCATCATGGCGAGTATCGCGACTTTGCCGCAGCTGCCGGCGGATGACCGGGCCCCAGCGGTGACGACAGCGCCTGGGCGCGCGGTCGATGCTGACCAGCCGGTTCAGCGACCGGCGTCGACTCCTGTGACTCCGGCGACGAGCACCACCCCGTCGGCGGGTCAGTCCGCGCGACCCTCGAAGGCCGAGCAGAAAGCACGGTCCCGATGGTACTCACGACCCGCTGCCGCTCTCGCAGCTGCCGTTGCCCTCGTCGCGGTCTTCCTCGGCGCCAACGCACTCACGAGCGCCCTCAATAACGGCAACGGGCTGCCCGAAGCGCTCAGGCTCGCGCACATCGAAGCGCAACCCGACGTGGCGCGCGAAACGATCAGGCTCACGAATATCACCGACGAGAAACAGGTCACGGCGACGCTCGTGTGGTCTGGCGCCCTCGCCCAGTCGGTGTTCATCGTCGACGGACTCGCGAGCCTGCCAGAGGACAAAACCTACGAGCTCTGGTACATCGGCGAAGACGGCCCGGTCTCAGCAGGTGTCTTCAACACCCATCGTGCCGGTGAGAGCTGGCGTGTGCTTGAGGGGTCCATGGCCGCGGGGGATGCCGTCGGCGTGACGGTAGAACCGGCGGGCGGCTCAGAGCAGCCGACCACCGACCCGCTCATCGTCATCCACACGACCTGATCCGGGCGCGGTCCGCACCCGCGCGCTACACATCCATGCCCGCGCTGCAGATACTTCTGCAGCGCGGGCATGGAAGTGCAGCTGTCGCGGCCTGGGCGGCCGAAAACCGCTTAGCCGAACCGGCCGGAGACGTAGTCCTCGGTGGCCTGGACGCTCGGCTGGGTGAAGATCGTGTTGGTGTCGTCGTACTCGATGAGCTTGCCCGGCTTGCCGGTACCCGCGATGTTGAAGAACGCCGTGCGGTCGGACACCCGCGATGCCTGCTGCATGTTGTGGGTGACGATGACGATCGTGTACTCGTTCTTGAGCTCCTCGATCAGGTCCTCGATGGCGAGGGTCGAGATCGGGTCGAGCGCCGAGCATGGCTCGTCCATCAGCAGCACGTCCGGTGACACAGCGATGGCGCGGGCGATGCACAACCGCTGCTGCTGGCCGCCAGAGATGCTCGACCCTGGCTTCTCCAGCCGGTCCTTGACCTCGTTCCAGAGGTTCGCACCCCGCAGCGACTTCTCAACGAGGTCGTCGGCATCCGACTTCGAGATCTTGCGGTTGTTGAGCTTCACACCGGCGAGGACGTTGTCGCGAATCGACATCGTCGGGAACGGGTTTGGGCGCTGGAAGACCATGCCCACCTGGCGGCGGACCAGCACGGGATCGACGCCCGGTGCATAGAGGTTGTCGCCGTCGATGAGGACCTCGCCCTCGACGCGGGCGCCGGGGATCACCTCGTGCATCCGGTTGAGGGTGCGCAGGAAGGTCGACTTCCCGCAACCGCTCGGCCCGATGAACGCGGTCACTGTGCGCGGTTCGATCGTCAGTGAGATGTCTTCGACCGCCAGGAAGCTGGAGTAGTAGACCTTGAGGTCCTTGACCTCGATGCGCTTTGACACGGTATTCCTTCGGGTTGAGGCTAGCGGCCCAGTTTGGGCGAGAAGATGTTCGCGACGAGCCTGGCGATGAGGTTGAGCGCCATCACGATCAGGATGAGAGTGAGCGCCCCGGTCCAGGCCCTGTCGATGTACGCCTGCGCGTCGGTACCCTGCTGGGCGTACGAGTTGTAGACGAATGTCGGGAGCGCCATCATCCGGCCGTCGAAGAGGTTGTAGTTCATGCTCTGCGTGTACCCGGCGATGATGAGCAGTGGCGCGGTCTCACCGATCACGCGGGCGACCGAGAGCATGACGCCGGTGACGATGCCGGCGAGCGACGTGGGGAGGACCACCTTGAGGATCGTCAGGTACTTGGGCACCCCGAGTGCGTACGACGCCTCACGGAGTTCGTTGGGAACGAGCTTCAGCATTTCTTCGGTCGATCGCACGATGACGGGGATCATCAGCACGCTCAGTGCGATGGCGCCGCCGATGCCGAGGCGCACGCCCTCACCGAAGAAGATGACCAGAAGTGCGTAGGCGAAGAGGCCGGCAACGATCGACGGGATGCCGGTCATCACGTCGACGAGGAAAGTGATCCATTTGGCGAGTTTTCCGCGGCCGTACTCGACGAGGTAGATGGCGGTGAGGATGCCGATCGGCACCGAGATGATGCTCGTCGCGAGCGTGATGAGAAGGGTGCCGACGATCGCGTGGAGCGCGCCGCCGCCTTCGCCGACGACGTTCCGCATCGACATCGTGAAGAAATCGAGGTCGAACCGTGCCGAACCGTTGGTCACCGTTGTGACGGCGACGGAAATCAGGGGGATGAGCGCGATCAGGAAGGCGATGACGACGAGGCTCGTCATCAGCCGGTCCGTTGCCTTCCTGGCGCCTTCGACGAACAGCGAGAGCAGCCAGTAGGTCACGACGAAGATCACCGCGGTGACAATGAGGATGCCGGCGATGTTCGGCGCGCCGAGGATCGCGAAGACAGCGACGGAGATCCCGAGCGCGCCCAGGATGACGTACAGCGGCGTGAACCGGTTGAGCTTGCCCGCCTTGAGAGCGCTCGACATCGGCGCCTGTGTGATGGCCATCAGTTCGCTCCGGAGAATGCCTTGCGACGATCAACGATCGCACGCGAGATGAAGTTGACGACGAAGGTGATCGCGAAGAGGATCAGGCCGCTCGCAATGAGGATATTCACGCCGACGCCGTGGGCTTCGGGGAAGTTGAGGGCGATGTTCGCGGCGATCGTCGTCGGGTTCTGCGACTGCAGAAGGACGAGACTGATGATGAGGCTGGGGGAGAGGACCATCGCAACGGCCATGGTCTCGCCGAGCGCTCGGCCGAGACCGAGCATGGACGCCGAGACGATGCCGGGCCGCCCGAAGGGGAGGACGGCGATGGTGATCATCTCCCAGCGCGTCGCACCCAGCGCGAGTGCGGCTTCCTCGTGGAGTTTCGGCGTCTGAAGGAAGATTTCCCGGGACAGCGACGTGATGATCGGGAGGATCATGACGGCGAGGACGATCCCGACGGTGAGGATCGTGCGACCTGTGCCGGAAACGGGCCCGGCGAAGAGCGGGAACCAGCCCATGTTGGTCACGAGCCAGCTGTACACCGGTTGCACCGCCGGGGCGAGGACCCCGATGCCCCACAGGCCGTAGACGACGCTCGGCACTGCGGCGAGCAGGTCGATGACGTAACCGAGGCTCTGCGCGAGCCGGCGAGGAGCGTAATGGGTAATGAACAACGCGACCATGATCGACAGCGGCACCGCGATGACGAGCGCGAGGAACGCAGCCCAGACGGTGCCGAAGACGAGCGGCCAGACGTAGGACAGGAAGTTGGTGGCGTCGCCCTTGATGTCGTCTTCGCCTGCGGTGAACGCGGGGAGGCTCTGCGCGACGAGGAAGATCGCGACGGCCGCGAGCGTGACAAGAATGACAATTCCTGCCGTGAGTGTTGAACCGCTGAAGATTCGGTCGCCCCGCCGCTGGACGGGCTTCGGCGGACGGGCCGGGGCTTCGGGCTCACCGGGACTGGCTGGCTTCACCGGTGTTGTCGGTGGCTGCGCTGTAGTGGTCATGTGCCTTCGTCTTTACCTTGCCCGGCCTGTCCGCCATGCCCGGGCGGGCATGGCGGACAGATCAGAGAGCTGTTTACTTGATGGATTCGATGGCCGTCTTGACCTTGTCGCTCAGTTCGCTCGAGAGCGGCGCAGCACCGGCGGCCTCGACGGCGACCTGCTGGCCGTCTTCTCCGGCGATGTACGTGAGGTACTCCTTGACGAGTTCAGCGTCGTCGGGGTCAGCGTACTCCTGGCAGGCGATCGCGTAGCTGACGAGGACGAGCGGGTAGTGGCTCGGGTCCGTCGTCTCGCGGTCGAGCTCGATCGCGATGTCGTTTGCCTCACGGCCCTCGACCATCGGTGATCCCTCGACGACCGCTGCAGCGGCATCCGCTGTGTACTCAACGAATTCGTCGCCGACCTTGATCTTCGCGGTGTCCAGGTCGCCCGCCTTCGACGCGTCCGCGTACCCAATGGTGTTCGATCCGTTTGAGACGGCGTCGACTACACCCGATGTGCCCTGGGCACCCTCACCGGTCTTGAACGGGAAGGTGTCGCTCGGCTCGGCGGTCCATGCCTCTGGCGCCGTCTTGTTGAGGTAGTCGGCGAAGTTCTTTGTCGTGCCAGAGTCATCCGAACGGTGCACCGCTGTGATCGGCGCGGACGGAAGCGTTGCGTCGGGGTTCAGCGCGGCGATTGCCGGGTCATCCCAGCTGGTGATCTCTCCGGAGAAGATTTTCGCGAGTGTGTCTGAATCGAGGTTGAGCTCATCCACTCCGTCGACGTTGAAGATCACGGCGATGGGTGAGATGTACACGGGAAGGTCGATTGCCTTGGTTCCCGGTTCGCAACTCTCGAAGTCTCCCTCAAGCTCCTCATCGCTCAGGAGCGAGTCAGACCCGGCGAAGGCGGCTGCGCCAGAGATGAAGTTCTCCCGGCCGGCGCCGGAGCCCTGCGGGTCGTAGTTGACCGTGACCTCGGGGTGAGCCGTCTGGAAACCCGCGATCCACGCTTCCTGTGCGCTTCCCTGGCTGGAGGCGCCGATACCGACGAGTTCGCCGGAAAGTGTGCTGTCTGAACTGCCTGCGCTGTCAGCCCTTTCATTGGCCGCACAGGATGAAAGGGTGAGAGTTGCCACTGCTGCGATGACCGCGATGCGGCCGACCTTCGAGAACTTCACGGAGATGTGTCCATTCATAGTGATTACGGGACGGGCCCGTCGGGCCCACAGGTGACGTTAGGTGTGTGGCCTTACGAGCGTCCCTCATCGCGGTGAACGGAAGGTTAACGACCGCTTTCCAACCCGGCGCTCATGCGCGGGGTTCGTGTGTTTCGATCGAGATGATTCCCGAGCTCGGGTTACTCGCCGAGAGATGCACGACGCTGAAAGCCCCGGTGGACAGGCCGGCAGCGCTCGAGAGGTATGAACCGGTGACGCTTCCGGTCGCCAGCGCGATTTCGCGGAGGATGTCCGGGAGCACGGGGCCGTGACTGCAGAGCACAGCGGTCTTGCCCGAACGGACCCGCTTGCCGACGACCTTGCGGACGTCAGACTCTCCCGATTCATAGGCATCCTGGCTGATCAGGTCGGTGCGCCGCACCTCGATCCCGGTTGCCGCCGCGAGGGGAGCGACCGTTGTTGCGCAGCGCACCGCAGTGCTCGACACGATGCGCCGTACCCCGAAAGCACGAAGCGTGCCGACGATCTCGTTCGCCTGCTCGACGCCACGTGGGGTGAGCGGGCGGCTGGCATCCGGTCCGTCCCAGGACGATGGCGACACAGCTTTGCCGTGCCTCAGTGCGATCAGCGCGAAGGTTGAGGTCACGCCCTCGTCGACGAGTGTCGCGAAGGTGTCGATGATCTCCACATCGCGGTCGTAACTCAGGTAGTTCCTGGCCCGCCTGATCGTGACCCACTCGAGTGCAGCGACCTCCCCGTTCGGGACGAAGGTCGACGCGAGCACCGCGGCATCCGTCACCTCGCTCGCCCAGTAGTGGACGACTTTCTCCTTGCCGCTCGCGAGCGTGTAAGCGGAGACTCCGAGCGGGACGCCGAGAGTGACGGCGAGGCCGGTCTCCTCGCGGATTTCCCGCACCGCCGTCTGGGGCAGTGACTCGCCAGGGTCGACCTTGCCCTTGGGCAGGGTCACGTCGGCGTACTTCGTGCGGTGAATGACGAGAATGTGGATCCTGCCGTCGATGAGCCGCCAGCACACGGCGCCGGCGGCGTAGACGGCGCTCGTCACCTGCGGCTCCTCTGCCGACGGCGCAGGCTGGTCTTCAGCATCAGTCTGTCCTGCAGGTCGACGAGTGCCTCGCCATTTTCGCCGACACTGTGACGCTCCCACTGACCGTCGGAGTCGAGGTGCCACGATGAGGTCTTGTCGTCCATGGCGACGTCGAACAGTCCCTCGATCTCCGCGAGGTGTGCCGGAGACGTGAGGCGCACCAGTGCCTCGACGCGACGGTCGAGGTTGCGGTGCATCATGTCGGCGCTGCCGATGAAGACGTGGGGATCGCCGTCGTTGACGAACGAGAAGATGCGGGAGTGCTCGAGGAACCGGCCCAGGATGGAGCGAACACGCATGTTCTCGCTCATGCCCGGGTACCCCGGCCGGAGGCTGCAAATGCCGCGCACCCAGATGTCGACGGGAACACCCGCCTGGCTAGCCCGGTAAAGACCATCGATGATGGCCTCGTCCACTATCGAGTTGACCTTGATCCTGATGCCGCTCGGTTTGCCGGCCTCGGCGTTCCTTCGCTCGGCTTCGATGTGCTTGAGCAGTCCCTTGCGCAGGTGAAGGGGAGCGACGAGCAGCCTCTTGAACTTCTTCTCGATCGCGTAGCCCGACAACTCGTTGAACAGGCGGGTGAGGTCCTTGCCGACCTGCGCGTCGGCGGTGAACAGACCGAGGTCCTCATAGATCCGGCTCGTCTTCGGGTTGTAGTTTCCCGTGCCGATGTGGCTGTAGTGCTTGAGCGTTCCCTTTTCTTCACGGATGACGAGGGCGAGTTTGCAGTGCGTCTTGAGTCCGACGAGGCCATAGACCACGTGCACGCCAGCCTTCTCGAGCTTCCGGGCCCAGGAGATGTTGGCCTGTTCATCGAAGCGCGCCTTGATTTCGACGAGCGCGAGAACCTGCTTTCCGGCCTCGGCAGCGTCGATGAGCGCCTCGACGATGGGGGAGTCCCCCGAGGTGCGGTACAGGGTCTGCTTGATGGCGAGAACGTGCGGGTCAGCTGCGGCCTGCTCGAGGAAGGCCTGGACACTCGTGGCGAACGACTCGTACGGGTGGTGCACGAGCACGTCCCCGCGGGAGATCGCGCCGAAGATGTCTGCTTTTCCGTTCGGTTCAGCCGGCTGGAATTCGAGCGCAGTGGTCGGTACTCGCGGCGGGTACCTCAGGTCGGGACGGTCGATGCCCGAGAGGCTGAACAGGCCGCCGAGGTCGAGGGGCGCCGGGAGCCGGTACACCTCCTGCTCGGTCACGTCGAGTTCGCGCACAAGCAGGTCGAGTGTGACGTCGTCCATGTCCTCGGTGATCTCGAGGCGGATGGGCGGCCCGAACCGACGGCGGAGCAGCTCCTTCTCGAGGGCCTGGATGAGGTTCTCGGTTTCATCCTCCTCGATCTCCACGTCCTCGTTGCGTGTCACGCGGAACACGTGGTGCTCGACGATCTCCATTCCGGGGAACAGGTCTCCGAGGTGGTTCGCGATGAGGTCTTCGAGCGAAACGAACTGAATGTCGTCGAGTGTGGCTGAGGGGTCGACCCGCACGAAGCGAGGCAGCATCTGAGGCACTTTCAGCCGCGCGAATTCCTGCCGTCCGGTCTTGGTGTTCCGTACCCGGACGGCGAGGTTGAGCGAGAGTCCCGAAATGTAAGGGAACGGGTGCACAGGGTCCACAGCGAGGGGCATGAGCACCGGGAAGATCTGCTGGGAGAAGTAGTCGCTGAGCCCCGCCTTGTCCTTTGCGTTGAGGGCGTCCCAGCTCACGACACTGACGCCCGCAGCCGTGAGATCCGGCTTGACTTGATCGCTCCATACGCGAGCGTGACGTAACTGCAACTCGTGGGCCTTCTCCGAGATGTCTTCGAGGACGTCTGCGGGGGCGCGGCCGATGTTGGTGGGGACAGCGAGACCGGTGAGAACGCGACGCTTGAGTCCCGCAACCCTCACCATGAAGAACTCATCCAGGTTCGACGCGAAGATGGCGAGGAAGTTGGCCCGTTCGAGAGCCGGCACCGAGCGGTCCTCAGCGAGTTCGAGCACCCGCTGGTTGAAGGCGAGCCAGCTGATCTCCCTGTCGAGGTACCGGCCCTCGGGGAGGGCAGGGTCGTCGCGCTCGAAGGCGGGGTCGAAGTCGTCGTCGTCCCAGCCGAGGCCGGAGTCCTGGGCCATGCTGTCTGATGCCATTGCAATATCTTGTCACCTTGAGCAACCACCGTGCACATTGCGGCGAAGAGGCGGCACCGGGTGCGCCCCGTGAGTCAGGATTCCGCGTGGCGAGCCGCGCGCGGCTCGCTCAGCAGGTATTGCACGTCGACCGTATGGTCGGAGAAGCCGAGTGAGCGATACAGGGCGACCGCCGGTGTGTTGTCTGCCTCAACGTAGAGAGCGGCCGTCGTGCACCCACGCGCGCGCATCCGCTCGAGTCCCGCCAGCATGAGCGCCCTGCCGAGGCCGCGACCGGGTGCGTCGACTCCGATGACGTATACCTCGCCGAGGTCCTGCTCGATTTTGAGCCAGTTGTAACCGATCATCGCCCCGGCCTCGTCGCGAGCGATGAGGAAGTCGCCAGGGTCAAACCACTCTTCAGCTTCCCTGGCGCGGAGGTCGTCCACCGAGATGCTGCCCTGTTCGGGATGGTGGGCGAAGATCCTGGCGTTGAGAGCTACCCACTCGTCTTCGTCGGTTCCTGGGCGGAAGGTCTCGAATACTGTGCCGGTCGTCGCTGACTCCTCGAGCGGCATCCGTAACTGCAGCAGGGTCCTGACCGGGGTGAACCCGAACCGCCTGGCCAGCGCCCGAGCGGCAGGATGGTCGCCGTGGGACCAGGCTTTCAGGCCGGCGGGTGCATCGGACAGCAGTTCGGCGACGGCGGCGGTGCCGTACCCCGACCCGCGCCACTCCGGGTCGATCACGAGCTCCAGCTCGGTCTCATCGACGATGGCAGCCCCGACCAGGTGCTCGGCGGCGCTCGGCGATTCCTGCGGCTCCACGATAAAGACCAGTCTCCTGGTGCCCTTCTCGGCATCCACGAGCGCCTGGTCATTGAACGGCGCCTGGCCGTCGACGGCGGCGGCCACCCGAACGAGGCGGTCGAACGCGGCACGGGCCCCTGGCACGGAGAGGCTACGCGTGCGAAGTGCCGGTGGGCGCACTGTCCTCCTCATAGACGTTGAAGCGGTAGCCCACGTTACGGACGGTGCCGATGAGCTGCTCGAGGTCGCCCAGCTTGGCGCGCAAGCGCCGGACGTGGACGTCAACGGTCCTCGTGCCACCGAAGTAGTCGTAGCCCCACACCTCGCTGAGCAACTGCTCGCGGGTGAAGACCCGTGACGGATGCGTGGCCAGGAATCTGAGGAGCTCGAACTCCTTGTAGGTCAGGTCCAGCGGTTTGCCCTGGACCTTGGCGGAGTAACTCGCCTCGTCGATGACGACGCCGGAGGTCTGGATCTTTGTCGAGGTCTGCTCGAGCGCCTGTTTTCCGATGGCCAGCCTGATGCGGGCGTCCACCTCCGCAGGTCCCGCGTTCTCGACGAGGACATCGTCGACGCCCCAGTCGGCGCTTACCGCGCTGAGTCCACCCTCGGTGAGGACGATGAGGAGGGGGACGGTGAGGCCTGTCGTCCGCAGGATCTTGCACAGCGACTTGGCGCCGGCGAGGTCTGTTCGCGCGTCGATCATGATCAGATCGCTCGCGGGCGCGTTGACGAGTTGAGCCGGCTGGGCCGGTATCTGACGTACCCGGTGGGAGAGCAGACCGAGGGAGGGAAGCACGTCATTGTCGACCCGTGAGGTCAGAATCAACAGTTGCGCCACGCAGGACCTCCAGTGATTAGCTGGGTCAATACTAGCGACAGCGCCATGCATGGCGTGATCACCCCCTCCACGGGGGCACGCGGCCGCAGAATCGGGCACAATGGAAGCGTGACCGATACTCCGATGACACCAGCGCGCACCTGGGGCGGCATCGCCGCTGTGTGGCTCGTCGCCCTGGCCGGAGCGGTGGCCGTTGCCCTTCTGCCGTCGGAGAGCTACAGGCTTTCCTGGCTCTGGCTGGCGCTCGCCGCGTGCATGCTCATTGCTTTCGCCATCCAGCTCTCGACCCATCGCAAGGTCGGGTTTATCGACCGCCTCGGGGCGAGCATCGTCGGGGCCCTCGTCATCATCGGCGGCACTGCTGTTGCTCTCAGCGTCGTCGCCGTCTCCGGGGGATAGACTGTCGGCATGGATCTCGTCGCGCTCGAACTCTTCTTTGTCGGTCTTCTCGCCGCAGCAAGCCTGGGCATCGCGTTCACGTCTGTCGTTGTGCTGTGGAACCTGTTTCGGGGCCAGCGGTAACGTTCCCGCTCGATCATGATCGAACTGAATCTCGACCTCCCCGCTGAACTCGTACCCCTTTCCTGGCTGATCGGCGTGTGGGAGGGCACAGGCGTCATCGACTACACGGTCGGCGATGAGTCGGTCAGTCACGAGTTCGGGCAGCGCGTGAGCTTCAGCCACGACGGTCTGCCGTACCTCAATTACAACTCGTACACCTGGTTGCTCGACGATGAGCAGACGCCGCTGGTCGCCGAGTCGGGGTACTGGCGCCTGCACCGACTGCAACAGCCGGGTGACCCTGGGCCGGCGATGCTGCCCGGAATCGGTGAGCGCCCGTATCCCAACGCCGAATCCGTCGAAACACTGCGCAACTCAGACGGCGGCTTCGACATCGAAGCTGCGGTGGTTCACCCGGGTGGCGTGAGCGAGCTCTACCTCGGCCAGGTCAGGGGCCCGCGGATCGACCTCGCCACTGACGCCGTGATGCGCACCGCTGGTGCAAAGGAATATGCGGCGGCAACGAGGATGTACGGCCTCGTCGACAACCACCTGCTCTGGGCGTGGGACATCGCCGCTCTTGGCCAGGACCTGAGAACACACGCCTCCGCCCGCCTGGGCAAGGCTGACTCATGACGGCGTCGCCGTTCTTCGGCATCGACGGTGCCGTCGAGCTTCCCGGAGCCATCGACACCGGTGTCCCCTCTCACTACGGGAACCCGAACATCGAGCAGCGCCGGCTTGCGTCAGGGGCGGCGGTCGTCGACCTCTCGAATCGCGGCGTGATTTCCGTGACGGGTCCTGACCGGCTGACCTGGCTCAACTCCATCACCTCAGCGGAGCTCAGGTTCCTGCAGCCGGGTGAATCGAGCGAGACCCTGTTCCTCGATCCACACGGGCACATCGAATACGCTGCAGGCGTCCTCGACGATGGTGAGACCGCGTGGCTGCTCGTTGACCCGGAATCGGTCGAGCCGCTCGTCGCCTGGCTCAACCGCATGAAGTTCATGCTCAGGGTGGAGATCACCGACCGCACAGCCGAACTCGCACGGATCGGTTTCCTCGCTGACGAGGTCCCCTCCACACTGCCAGTGGCCTCCCGATCAGGGGTTCCGCTGGTGTGGCGTGATCCGTGGTCCGCCGTCGTCGCCGGCGGGCACCAGTACGCGAACGGCGAGCATCCCGGCGCCGAGTGGAACTGGAAGGAAGCCCTCGTGGCCAGGGAGGCGCTCGGCGATGTCGCGAGCTCACACCAGGTCGCAGGTACCCTCGCCGCCGAGGCGCTTCGTGTTGCCGCATGGCGCCCGCGCTTCGCCACTGAGGTCGACGAGAAAACGATCCCGCACGAGCTCGACTGGCTCCGGAGCGCCGTCCATCTCGCCAAGGGCTGCTACCGCGGACAGGAGACCGTCGCGAAGGTGCATAACCTCGGCCACCCGCCACGCCGGCTCGTCATGCTGCACCTCGACGGGTCCGATTCGGTGCTCCCCGCGCACGGAGCGCCGGTCAGGGCGGACCGGGCGGGCGAGCAGGTCGACGTCGGGCGCGTCACAACGGCTGCCATTCATCACGAGCTTGGGCCGATTGCGCTCGCGGTGATCAAACGCTCGGTGAAACCGGATGCCGTCCTCAGCGTCGACGAGGATGGCCAGCTGATCGCGGCAGCGCAGCAGGTCATCGTGCCCGCCGACGCCGGCGCTGTTGCCGATGTGCCGCGGCTGCCGAGACTCGGCGCGGTCCGTCGTCCCTGACCGAACCCTGACCCCGCTCAGTTGGGTGCGACTGCCTCCCACGGAACAGTCAGCTCGCCGAGCCGCCACCTCGAGCGCGTGCCGAGCACTGGCCAGCCGGCGGCCGCCAGGCCGGTAACCGTGGCGATCCAGCGCTGGACCGGCCCGTATGGCGACAGTGGCGCACTGTACTGCCACTGACGATCGAGCTCCGTCATCAGGAGAGCGATCCGCTCTCCGGGAACGTTGCGGTGGATGAGGGCCTTCGGCAGTCGTTCGGCGACGATGGATGGGCGGTCGAGTTCGTCGAGTCGCAGTGAGATCGTGAGGGAGCGGGGGCCGTCCGCGGCCACAGTCACCCAGCTCGAGATCCGCCCGATCTCATCGCAGGTTCCCTCGACCAGGACACCGCCCGACTGGAGGCGAGAGACCATCATGCCCCAGGCATCCGCCACCTGGTCCTCGTCGTATTGCCGCAGTACGTTGAAGGCGCGGATGACGGCGGGGCGTCGCCCGTCGTGCACGGGGACTTCGAACCCGCCCCTGGCGAAGCTCACGCGAGCGTCGGTGGCGAAGCCAGTTTCTCCGCGTCGCACTGACTCGAGCTGGCTGGTCGCCCTGTGTACCCGTTCCTTGTCGATCTCGAGGCCGAGCACCTCGACATCCGGCCGGACCTTGCGAAGGCGCGCGTGCAGTTCGAGGCTCGTGACAGCGCTCGCGCCGTAGCCGAGATCGACGATAAGGGGGTCTGGTGAAGTGCGCACCACGGGGAGAGTCTGCAGGAATCGGTCGACCCGTCGAAGGCGATTCGTGTTCGTCGTCCCTCGGGTGATGGTTCCAATGGGCATTAGATCATTCTCTCAGGAGCACCCCTGACCGTTCGCCGATGGCACCCGGCGGCCGCCTCTGTCTGCCCGTACCGATGGAGCCCATCGCCCCCTGTCGATAGAGTGGGAGCATGTCTCTGCCATACACTCTCATCCTGCTTCGCCACGGAAACAGCGACTGGAACCAGAAGAACCTGTTCACCGGCTGGGTCGACGTTCGCCTGAGCGACCAGGGCGTCGCCGAAGCCACCCGGGCCGGCGAGCTGCTCACCGAGTCCCAGCTCACCCCTGACGTCCTGTACACGTCAGTGCTCACGCGCGCCATCCAGACGGCGAACATCGCTCTCGACGTTGCCGACCGCGCGTGGATCCCGGTCAAGCGCAGCTGGCGCCTGAACGAGCGTCACTACGGCGCTCTCCAGGGCAAGGACAAGGCCCAGACACTCGCCGAGTACGGCGCAGAGCAGTTCCAGGTCTGGCGCCGCTCATTCGACGTTCCGCCGCCCCCGATCGACGACGACAACGAGTACTCGCAGGCGAACGACCCGCGTTACGTCGGCATCGATGGAGAGGTCCCGAAGACGGAATGCCTCAAGGACGTCATCGACCGGATGCTTCCGTACTGGGAATCGGACATCACCGGTGACCTGGCGGCGGGCAAGACCGTGCTCGTCACGGCGCACGGCAACTCGCTTCGCGCCCTGGTCAAGCACCTCGACAACATCTCAGACGACGACATCGCGTCGCTGAACATCCCGACGGGGATCCCTCTCGTCTACAAGCTCGACGAGAACTTCAGGCCCACCCAGCCCGCGGAGTACCTCGACCCCGAGGCCGCCGCTGCCGGCGCAGCGGCCGTTGCCGCCCAGGGCAAAAAGTAGGGCCATCGCCCCAACGACACAGGCTGCGCGTCATTCTCCCCCGAGAGTGACGCGCAGCCTTTGTCGTGGTGCGACCGTTGGCGCTCAGCGCAGGTCGGGATCCGGGATCCACTCACCGGTTGCGAGGTACTGAACCTTCTTGGCGATGGATACCGCGTGGTCGGCGAACCGCTCGTGGTACCGCGACGCGAGCGTCGCATCGACGGTGGCGAGCGGTTTGCCTTTCCAGGTCTCACCGAGAACCTTGTCGAAAACGCTCACGTGCAGCTCATCGATCTTGTCGTCCTCGTTACGGATCTCTTCGGCGAGTCGAACGTCCTGCGTCCGGAGCAGTTCGGTCAGCTTCCTGGCGATCTCAACGTCGAGTCTGCCCATCTCCGCGAAGGTCGAGCGGAGTCCCTTGGGTACCGCGCGTTCGGGGAACCGGTAGCGCGCTAGCTGGGCGATGTGTTCGGCCATGTCGCCCATCCGTTCGAGCGATGAGCTGATCCGAAGGGCGCTGACCACGATGCGGAGGTCTCTCGCGACGGGCTGCTGCCTCGCGAGGATGTTGATGGCGAGTTCATCGAGGGTGACAGTGAGCTCGTCGATGCGAACATCGTTCTCGATCACCTCTTCGGCGACGCTCACGTCCGATTCGTTGAAGGCGCGCACCGCATTCTCGATGGAAATGGCTACGAGTTCCGAAATGGCGATCAGCCGTTCCTGGACCTCGGCCAGTTCCTGTTGGAATACATCGCGCATGTGCTCTCCGTTCAGTTCAGGTGCGTCGTTCGGTTCATGGTGCGTCAGTGATCGACGCACGGATGCCACGGCGCCCGGATGCAACCATGCCTCGCGCAGGTTAACAATTGGGGGCACTCAGCTGAACGCTCGTCAAAATCCCCTGATCGAGCGTCGCCAGCGGCAAGTGGGCTGGTGTGGTGCATCTAATCTAGTCCTATGTACTCCGCCTGGTTAGTGCTCGCGGCACTGGCACTCGGTCTGATCGTCGGCGCCGGATTCACCCTCGTGCTCTCCGTCGCCGCCAGGCGCGGCCAGCGCGTTGCGAGCGTTGTAACGCCCCGCGTTCCCGACGGTGTCTCGCAGGTGCTCGAGGCTCTGGAGAGCGCGGGAGTGGTTGTCGATCCGTCCGGCAACGTGGTCAAGGCATCGCCAGGTGCCCTCGCACTCGGACTGGTCCGCGACGGACTGCTCGTTAACGAGGAGCTCAGGCAGCTCGCGAACGAGGTCCGCGACAACGGTGACCCCGTTACCCGGGACTTTGACATCAGCAGGGGACCGTTCGGCGGTGCGAGCACGCACCTCAACGTTCGCTGTGCCCGGCTGGGCACGCGCTTTGTGCTCCTGCTCGCGCAGGACCACACCGAGGCGCAGAGGCTTGACGAGGTGCGCCGTGACTTCATCGCCAATATCTCGCACGAACTCAAGACTCCTATTGGGGCGGTCAGCCTGCTCGCCGAAGCGCTCGAACCAGCCGCGGATGATCCGGAGCAGGTCAGGAAGTTCGCCGCCAGGTTGAGTACCGAAGCGGAGAGGCTCGCTCGCATCACCCGCGAGATCATCGACCTGTCGCGGTTGCAGGCGGCTGACGCCCTCGCTTCGCCGGAACTGCTCGACATCGACAGCGTCGTTGCACAGGCCGTCGACCAGAGCCGCGTTGCCGCTGAGGCGACGGGCGTGACACTCACCGCCGGCGGAGACAAGCGCGTCCAGGTGTACGGCGACGAAGCCCTGCTCGTGGTTGCCGTGCAGAACCTGATCTCGAACGCGATCAATTACTCGCCGCCGGGTGGGCGGGTGGGTGTCGGCGTGAACCGCACGGCTGGCGTTGTTTCGATTGCCGTGACGGACCAGGGGGTCGGCATCCCCGAGGAGGACCGTGACCGTGTTTTCGAGCGATTCTTCCGTGTCGACCAGGCCAGGTCGCGCAACACGGGCGGCACAGGACTCGGCCTCTCCATCGTGAAGCACACGGTGCAGAACCACGGAGGCGAAGTCCGGGTGTGGTCGAAGCTCGGCCGCGGTTCCACTTTCACCATCCGCCTGCCGGAGGCGGCCAGGACACCGACCACCGAATCGATTCCGATAGCGGGCACATCAGGACCCGCCGGTTCCCACAGTAAGGACACGCCGCATGACACGCATCCTGCTCGTTGAAGACGAAGAAGCGCTCAGCGAACCGCTGACCTACCTGCTGGAACGAGAGGGACACGACGTGGCTGTCGCTGCTGACGGCCACTCCGCCGTCAGGGCTTTTCACGAAACCGCCCCGGATCTCGTACTCCTCGACCTCATGCTCCCGGGGATCCCGGGGACCGAGGTATGCCGGCAAATCCGGGCGGTCTCACAGACTCCCATCATCATGCTCACCGCGAAGGACTCGGAGGTCGACATCGTCGTCGGGCTCGAACTCGGAGCAGACGACTACGTCACGAAGCCGTACTCGAGTCGCGAGTTGCTCGCCCGGATTCGTGCGGTCACCCGTCGCAGGGCGACAGAGGACGCCGGGCCCGACGAGGCGGTTCTCGAAGCGGGCTCGGTGAGGATGGACGTCGAGCGTCACACCGTCGAGGTCAGGGGAACCGAGACCGCCATGCCGCTCAAGGAATTCGAACTCCTCGAGCTGCTGCTCAGGAACGCGGGCAGGGTGCTCACCCGCGGTCAACTCATCGACCGCGTCTGGGGCAGCGACTACGTCGGAGACACGAAGACGCTCGACGTGCACATCAAGCGGATCAGGTCGCGCATCGAAGAGAGCCCGTCAGAGCCGAGAATGCTGCTGACCGTGCGTGGCCTCGGGTACCGATTCGAGGCTTAGGCGCCGGGGTTACTTGGAGGTCGTCGCCTCGGTGATGAACTCGTCGTAGGGGGCGATCGTGCCGTCGAGCACCGGGACGAAGACTTCCTTGCCCGTCTCGTCGCCGTACTGCACGAACATCGGCATGAACGAACCGGGCTCTGCATCGATGTCCGGGAGGACGAGCGGCTCGCTCTCCCCACCGAACACTGTGCTCACGTTGCCGTCGACGATGGTGCTCACTGTCGTGTCGTCTTCGCCGTACTGGAACGACACCGAGTGAGGTCCACCGGTGTTCACCACGGTGACGATGAGGTTACCGTCGATGCCGTCGTCCGTCAGGACGATGAGGTTACGCAGCCGGAGATCGCCGACATTGACGCTGACGCCGTCGCTCGGGTCGTATTCCTTGGTTGTCGACTGGGGGGAGACCAGGTTGCACCCGCTCGTTCCGAACACGACTGTTGCCGCCAACACTACGGATGCGATCAATCGCGCCTTCACAGGTCCTCCAGGAAAAACTTCGGGCAGGCGGGCGAAAGCGCTCGCGTGCGGGGGTACTTCTTGAGTTTAGCGTAGCCGCCAACCCGGCCGAGGCACGGTCGGGAGCGAAGCATAGTGCATAGCCCCTGTGATAAACTGATGGGCGCTGAAGGGACGGGCATTCATGCTTTTTGAGGTCGGCGAAACAGTCGTATACCCCCACCACGGAGCGGCGACGATCGCCGAAGTGAAGACCCGCATCGTCAAAGGCGAAGAGAAGCTCTACCTCAAGCTCCGTGTCACTCAGGGCGACCTCGTGATCGAGGTGCCCGCGGAGAACGTCGACCTCGTCGGTGTCCGCGACGTCATCGGCGAGGAGGGCCTCGAGCGCGTCTTCGACGTGCTGCGTGCCCCGTTCACCGAGGAACCGACCAACTGGTCCCGCCGGTACAAGGCGAACCTCGAAAAACTGGCATCGGGCGACGTGATCAAGGTCAGCGAGGTGGTTCGCGACCTGTGGCGCCGCGATCAGGACCGCGGACTGAGCGCGGGGGAGAAGCGCATGCTCGCGAAGGCGCGGCAGATCCTCGTCTCCGAACTTGCCCTCGCCGAAAAGACCGACGAAGACAGTGCGTCGACGGTCCTTGACGAGGTCCTCGCCTCCTGAGCCGGATGCCTGCCACGAGACCAGGCTCTCCTCGAGCGGACGGTCGGCGCGTGCTCTACGCTCGAACACTATGAGTTCGAACGCGTCGAGTCCGAAGGCCGGCCCAGATCGGTCGCCCATCGTTGGTGTCATCGTGGTCGCTGCGGGCAGCGGCACGAGACTCGGTGCCGCTCGGCCGAAGGCTTTCGCGCCGCTCGGGAACCGGACCATCCTGGCGCGCTCACTCGATCCCATCTTCAGGATGCAGCGCGAGGCGCAGGTCGTTGTCGTTGCCCCCGCCGACCTGGTCGACGAAGCGCGGTCGATAGTGACGGATGCCGCTGGTCCTGCCGCTCTGTACGCGAGCGTTGTGGCCGGAGGAGCCACGCGGCAGCAGTCAGTTGCCCGCGGCCTCGATGCGCTCGGCGACTCGGTACGGATCGTGCTGGTTCACGACGCGGCCCGGGCTCTCACGCCCGCGAGCGTTTTTGACGCTGTCGTCACCGGGGTCGCGCAGACCGCGGCTGGAATCGTGCCGGGAGTTCCGGTCACGGACACCATCAAGCGGGTCGACGATGACGAGGTCGTTGTCGAGACGGTCGACCGGGCAGAACTGCGCGCCGTCCAGACCCCGCAGGCGTTTCCCCGAGCCGCTCTCGCGGCGGCGTACGCTGACGCCGAGCGGGAGCACACCGACGACGCCGCTCTGTTCGCCGCCGCCGGGAATACCGTGTCGATCGTCGAGGGCGACCAGTTGTCGTTCAAGATCACCACTCCCTGGGATCTCCGCAGGGCGGAAGCACTCGAATCGTCAGCGGGCAGCACGGGGCTTCGCACCGGCATCGGCACAGACGTGCACGCGTTCGATGACGACGCCGAGCTGTGGCTCGCCGGACTCCACTGGCCGGGGGAACGGGGCCTGTCGGGGCACAGTGACGGTGACCCGGTGTGCCACGCCATCACCGACGCGCTCCTCTCCGCGGCTGGGCTCGGCGACATCGGCTCGGTGTTCGGCACCTCGGATCCGGAATTCGCCGGCGCGCACGGCGACGTCTTCCTCAGGGCGACCGCCAGGAAACTGGCGGAAGCGGGATTCGTCATCTCCAACGTCTCTGTGCAGATCATCGGGAACAGTCCCCGTTTTTCGCCGCGCCGCAGCGAGGCAGAGCGGCTGCTCACCGGCATCCTCTCCGCTCCGGTCAGCCTTTCGGCGACCACGACAGACGGTCTCGGATTCACCGGACGCGGCGAGGGCATCTGCTCTATTGCAACGGCGATCGTTTCCCGCAAGTACTCTTAAGCCGTGGCATTTCAACTCTACGATTCCCGGGCACAGGCCCTCCGCGACTTCGTCCCGATCGTCCCAGGCGCCGTGGGAATGTACGTGTGCGGGCCAACCGTGCAATCGTCGCCGCACATCGGACACCTGCGGTCTGCGCTCGTCTACGACCAGCTCCGACGCTGGCTCAACTATTCGGGATTCGACGTCACTCTCGTCCGTAACGTCACGGACATCGACGACAAGGTGCTCGCCAACGCGACCTCGACGGAGGAATGGTGGGCGCTCGCCTACCGGATGGAACTGGAATTCACCGCGGGGTACCGGGCTCTCGGCATCCAGGCGCCGACCTACGAACCGCGCGCAACGGCGAGCGTCCAGGAGATGCACCGGCTCATCGCGACGCTCATCGAATCCGGACACGCGTATCCCGCTGACGACGGCTCAGGCGACGTCTACTTCGACGTTCGAAGCTGGCCGGCGTACGGTGCGCTGACCCGCCAGTCCATCGACAGTATGGAAGCCGCGGCGGATGCCGACCCACGGGGCAAGAAGGATCCGCGCGACTTCGCGCTCTGGAAGGGGCACAAGGCCGACGAACCGGAATCCGCGTCGTGGCCGAGCCCGTGGGGCGACGGGCGGCCGGGCTGGCACATCGAGTGCTCAGCCATGGCCTCGCGCTACCTCGGTACGAACTTCGACATTCACGGCGGTGGACTCGACCTGCGCTTCCCGCACCACGAGAACGAACTGGCGCAGTCGACGGCCGCCGGTCACGAGTTCGCCAACTACTGGGTCCACAACGGACTGGTCCACATCAACGGGCAGAAGATGTCCAAGTCTCTCGGCAACTCCGTCTACGCGGCAGATCTTCTCGGCGCCGCACGGCCCATCGTTGTCCGGTATTACCTGGGGCAGGCCCACTACCGGTCGACGATCGATTTCCACGACGGCGCACTGACGGAGGCGGAAGCTGCGCTCGACAGGATCGAGAGCTTCCTCGAACGGGTGGGCCGCAGGCTCGTCGGAACCCGGTTCGCCGGCACCGGTGTTGTCGAAATTCCGGAAGCGTTCACCGATGCGATGAACGACGATTTGTCGGTCCCGCAGGCACTCGCCGTATTACATGACACAATAAGGCAGGGGAACTCCTGGCTGGACGGGGAAGACCTCGCGCTCGCTGCGAGTGCTCAAGGCCAGGTTCTGGCCATGACAGAGGTCCTCGGAATCAATCCGCTCTCGCCGGAATGGTCCAAAACACAGGATGTGTCGGTGCACGCCGCACTGACAGCGCTCGTCGATCAGTTGCTCGAACGCCGCCAGCAGAAGAGGGCTTCGCGGGACTTCGCGGCAGCCGACCAGATCCGTGACGATCTCGCTCACGCGGGCATCACAATTGAAGACACCCAACAGGGTGCACATTGGAGTATTGATGGCAGCCAGTAAGCAGAACCGCCCCGGGGCGCTCCGCAAGGCCAAGAAGGGCCCAGCCAAGGGCACCGGTGGACTCGGGCGACGCTCGCTCGAGGGCAAGGGTCCGACGCCGAAGGCCGAGGACCGCACGTACCACGCAGCCGGCAAGCGCAAGCTCGCGAAGGATCGTCTCGCAGCGACCCAGGCGAAGACCGGCGGAGGACGCCCCGCATCGACCGGGCCGGCGATCCGCAAGCCCAAGCCCAAGCAGTCAGACGACTTCGAGGTCGTCACCGGCCGGAACTCGGTGCTCGAAGCGCTCAGGGCGAAGATCCCCGCGACAGCGCTCTACATGGCGACTCGAATTGAATTCGACGACCGGGTGAAGGAAGTCCTCGCGCTCGCAACGGCTCGCGGCATCCCGATCCTCGAGGTCATGAGGCCGGAACTCGACCGCCTCGCCGGTTTCGACTCGGTGCACCAGGGCCTCGCGCTCAAGGTCCCGCCGTACGAGTACGCGCACCCCAACGACCTGCTCGAGACGGTCATCTCGCGCGGCCAGACCCCGCTCTTCGTCGCGCTCGACGGCATCACGGACCCCAGGAACCTCGGAGCGATCATCAGGTCGACCGCGGCATTCGGTGGCCACGGCGTCATCGTTCCGCAGCGTCGGTCCGTCGGTCTCACGGCATCCGCCTGGAAGACCAGCGCTGGCGCTGCTGCGCGCACTCCCGTGGCGATGGCACCGAACCTGACCCAGACGCTCAAGGCGTTCAAAGCCGCCGGCGTCTTCGTCATCGGCCTCGACGGCGGGGGAGACACGGAGCTTCCCGGTCTTGAACTCGCTGACCGCCCCGTCGTTATCGTCGTCGGCAGCGAGGGCAAGGGCCTGTCCCGCCTCGTTACCGACACCTGCGACGCCATAGTCTCGATTCCGATCAGCTCGGCGACCGAGTCGCTCAACGCCGGTATCGCAGCCTCGGTGACGCTCTACGAAATCTCGAAGCTTCGTCAGGCAGCAAAGGCGTCGAAGAAGAAGAAGTAGTCGCGTACGACACTACGCACCACGCTGGCGCGATCGGGTTTAGACCCGGTCGCGCCAGTTTGTGTTTGCGCTGTCGCTGTCGTCGTCGTCGACGGCACGCATCGGCAACGTGATCGACTCGGTGACCGGGGCGATCACCGTCGCTTCGTCGCGCCGGTGGCGGAGCACCGTGTTGATGTAGGACGTGAGTGCTTCGGCGAGCGGGATGCTTCGCGCTTCGTTCTGTGACATGAACCAACGGTGTTCGAGGAGCTGGTGGAAGATCTCGGCGGGCTCGAGCTTGCCCCTGAGCTCACGGGGGATCGACTTGATGACGGGCTCGAATACGCGGCTGACCCACTCGTGGGCGACCATTTCTTCGTCGAGGTCGTTCTTCCCGTGCGTAGCCGCGTACGAGTCGAGGTCGTTGAGCAGGCGGCGGGCCTGGTTCTCGCCCGCGTCGAGGCCGGTGAGTCTGAGGAGCCGGCGCTGGTGGTGCCCGGCATCGACAACTTTCGGCTGGATACGGACGGTGGTGCCGTTCTCGTCCGTTCGGATCGCCAGTTCTTCGATGTCGAAGCCGAGCGAGTTCAGTCGCTGGACCCGTTCGCTGATGCGCCAGCGCTCGTCAGAGGAGAAGGATTCGGACCCGGTGAGCTCGCGCCAGAGAGAGCGGTACGCGGCGACGATGCCGTCTGACACGCTGATCGGGTCGAGCTCGTCGTCTACCCGGCCGCCCGCTTCGAGGTCCATCAGCTCACCGGCGATGTTGACCCGCGCGATCTCCAGGTCGTTCTCCCGCTGGCCGTTCGACAGGCCGCCGTCGTAGAGCTGCCCGGTTTCGGCGTCGACCAGGTACGCAGCAAAGGCGCCGGCGTCGCGGCGGAACAGGGTGTTCGAGAGCGAAACGTCGCCCCAGAAGAAGCCGGCGATGTGGAGGCGGACGAGCAGGACGGCTAGGGCGTCGACGAGGCGGTTCGCCGTATCCGGACGGAGCGTCTGCGAGAACAGTGCGCGGTACGGGAGCGAAAATTTGAGGTGCCGGGTGACGAGCACGCTCGGAAGGGAGGCCCCCGAACTCTCGGAGCGGCCGGTGATGACGGCGACGGGGTCAACGCAGGGAATGTCGAGCCGCTGCAGGTTGCGCAGCATGTCGTACTCACCCCTGGCCATCTCGGTGGTCGTCTCCTTCACGGCGACGACATAGCCGGACAGGTAGGCGAAACGAACGAGGTGGCGGGAGATTCCCTTGGGCAGCGACGCGATGGTGTCGCTCGGCCAGTTCTCCAGTGGAAGGTCCCACGGAAGGTCGAGCAGTGCAGGATCGACGGTGGCTGCTGTGATGTTCAGTGACGCGCTCATTGTGTTTAAACAGTAGCGGGGGGGGGGGGGGGGGGGGGGCCCGCCACCGAAGACGGGCCTGTAGTTTGTTCCGACCCCCCTTTTTTCCAAGCAGGGGGAAAAATCAA
>NZ_JCAIUB010000001.1:244736-1426218 GCF_059445295.1 Mycetocola sp. Y444
TCGTGGCCTCGCCCGTTGTTCTGAAGCGGTAGCCCGGGTGGGCGGTCCGGATACCCCGCCAGCCGGCGCTGTACTGCTAGTTGGCTACGACTGCCTTGTTGCCGAGGCGGAGGCCGGACTCGACGTCGAAGACGTGGACGTGGTGCGCAGCGGGGATCAGGAAGACCTTCTCGCCGGCGTGCGCGTGGATGCGTCCGTCGACGCGGGCGACCAGGTCGGTGCGCTTGCCGTTGACGTCTGCGTGACCGTAGAGGTAGCCGTCTGCACCGAGTTCCTCAACCAGGTCGACCTGTACCTCGAGGCCGTTGCCCGGCTCTGTCGATACTTCGATGTCCTCGGGGCGAACGCCAACGGTGACCTGACGGGCGGTGGTCTCACCGATGATGTCGCGGTCGACCGGGACAACCCGTGCACCGAACTGGATGCCGCCGTCGGCGACGTCCGCGGTGAGCAGGTTCATGGCGGGGGAGCCGATGAAGCCGGCGACGAAAACGTTCTGCGGCTTCTCGTACAGGTCGCGCGGGGTTCCGACCTGCTGCAGGATGCCGTCCTTGAGGACCGCGATGCGGTCACCCATGGTCAGTGCCTCGGTCTGGTCGTGCGTGACGTAAACCGTGGTGACACCGAGGCGGCGCTGGAGCGACGCGATCTGCGTACGGGTCTGAACGCGAAGCTTGGCGTCGAGGTTCGACAGCGGCTCATCCATGAGGAAGACCTGGGGCTGACGGACGATCGCACGGCCCATGGCAACACGCTGACGCTGTCCACCGGAGAGCGCCTTCGGCTTGCGGGTGAGGTACTCCTCCAGGTCGAGCAGCTTGGCTGCCTCGAGGACGCGAGCGGCACGCTCGTCCTTGTTGACGCCGGCGATCTTCAGGGCGAAGCCCATGTTCTCGGCGACCGTCATGTGCGGGTACAGCGCGTAGTTCTGGAACACCATCGCGATGTCGCGGTCCTTCGGCGGCACATCGGTGACGTCGCGGTCACCGATGAGGATGCGACCGTCGTTGACCTCTTCGAGGCCGGCGAGCATACGCAGCGACGTGGACTTACCACAACCGGACGGCCCGACCAGGACGAGGAATTCGCCGTCGGCGACCTCGAGGTTGAGCTTGTCAACGGCGGGGCGTGTACCACCCGGGTACAGGCGGGTGGCGTTGTCGAAGGTTACTGATGACATGGGTACTGCTCCTTCACCGGCAGGTACGTGCCGGACGATCCGAGTGAGGATTCATGCTCCGCATGCTGCATTGCATGCTCCCGGATGCCTTACGGCATTCGAGAGATCATCAGTATGACAGATAGCCGGGGCGGTTGGGCTCCTTGCCGCCGTTTCAGTTTCCAGTCCTCTCATCACGTGCGCCCAGCATCCGTTTGGGTATTTCCCAGTGAGGGCAACTACGATCGATTCGTGTTCGGCGCCTGTAGCGTGCCCACCCGACTACACGAAGCGAGGATCCATGACGAACGGCGGACCTGAGTCCAGTCCGACGAAGAACCAGCGTCGTGAGGCAACCCGCGAAAAGGCGAAGGAGCTTCGTGACGCGCAGCGCAAGCGGGACCTGCGTAACCGGATTTTCCTCCAGGGCGGACTCGTGCTCGTTGTCGTCGCCATCATTGCCGGGATCGCGTTTGTGATCGCCAGCGCGATTCGTCCCCCCGCACCGGGGCCGAAGAACATGGCCTCCGACGGGATCGTTATCGGCCAGGGCCTCAAAGCCGTGACGACGCCGGCCATTGCGGCGGGAGCCAAGCCCGTTGCAACTGAGATCAACGCCAACGTGCCGAACATCAGGGTTTACGTCGACTTCCTGTGCCCGGCGTGTGGTCAATTCGAGAAGGCGAACTCCGAGCAGCTCGCCACCTGGGCCGAAAACGGAACGGCAACTGTTGAGTACCACCCCATCGCCATTCTGACCGGTCGCTCGGCTGGCACCCAGTACTCGCTCCGCGCCGCGAATGCTGCAGCGTGTGTGGCGAACTATGCCCCTGACTCCTTCTTCGTCTTCAGCACCCTGCTCTTCGATGACCAGCCTGCCGAGGGCACTGAGGGGCTGAGCGACGACGAACTCGCTGACGTCGCCAAGACAGCCCTCGCGTCCGCGAACGAGACAGTGGACGAATCGGCGCTCTCGTCGATCTCGAGCTGCATCGACGACGGAACCTTCACCAGCTGGGTGCAGGAAGCCACAGACAGGGCGACCACAGAGCCGATCCCGAACTCGAGCCTCGAGAAGGTCAAGGGAACGCCGACGGTGCTCGTCAACGACAAGCAGTACACGGGGTCCATCACCGACCCGAAGGAGTTCCAGGCCTTCGTGCTCTCCGTGGCGAGCGAGACCTACGCCCAGAAGTCGTCGACGCCGGCACCAAGCGAGACCCCGGCACCGACCGAAACCCCGGCGTCGAGCGAGACCCCCGTGCCGAGCGAGACCCCCGCGGGCTAGATCGTCTCGTCCTGCTTCCGGCTGAGACGAACCTGCACACCCATGAGCGGGCCGACGAAGCGACGCTGGATGCGACGAGCGGGCCCGAGCAGGCTCTGAACGACGTACTGTCCGAGCAGCGCTCCTGCCGCGAGTGCGACAGCGACGCTCGCCGCCTCGATCATGCTGAGCAGCCCGTCGATCGAGCCGGCGCTGAGTTCGAGCAGGCCGCGGAACAGAATAAGTCCTGGCACAAGGGGCACGAGGGCCGTGACGACGAGGGGGAGGGGCGGGACCCGGACCGCTCTCGATGCGAACGCCGAGAGGACGCCGACGGCGACAGCGGCGAACGCGGCGCTCCAGGCGACACCGATCTCCCAGGTGAGGGCCGCTGCGAATACCAGGTAGCCGAGGACGCCAAGTACGATGACAGCCCAGATGGCCCTGGCCGGCACCTCGACACCGAGGGCAAACCCGATGACCACGATGACGCTGCCGATCACTTGCGCACTGATGCTCTCGAGCGTCGGTGCGACGTATGGCTCGATGTCGAGCAGGATGCCGAAGCGTGACAGCAGCATGTTGGTGCCTGCGACCCCGGCAACGAGCCCACCGGTGATGAGCAGGGCCTCGAGAACCCGCGCCGTCCCTGTGACGTAGAAGCCCGAGAGCACGTCCTGCACTGCGCCGAACGAGGTGACGCCGGCCAGGAGCATGATGATCGTCGCGACGACGACGAGCGATGAACTCGCGGCGGGGTCGATGACGTGGACCACGGCGGCGACGATCGGTCCGACGGCGCCACCCGCGAGGGTCTGGTAGAACACGGAGATCCGCGTTCGCGCGAGCACGCTTGTCAGCAGGTCGACGAAGAAGGTGGCAACGAACGCTGCCAGCACCACGAGCGGTCCACCGCCGAGCAGCAGCGCCGCGCCGGCGCCGACGAGGCTCCAGCCGACGCGACGAACCGCGGTCGGGTAGATGGGCCGTGCCCTGATGATCGCGTCAACGCGTGACCTGGCGTCAGCGACGGCGACGGGGCTGTGGAGCAGCTCCCCGATCAGGGTAGAGGTATTGGTGAGGCGGGTGTAATCGAGTGTGCGATACCTGACGTTGCGGCTCTTCGAGATCGAATCGTTCGAGTCGGAGTCTTCGTACGTCAGCGTGATCACCGTGTGCGTGACATCCGCTTCGCACCCGCGAAGCCCGTATGCCCGGGTGACGGCCAGCATCGAGGCTGTCGCGTCTTCGGCACTCGCTCCCGATGCGAAGATGACCTCGCCACACCGGATGGCGAGGTCAAGAATAGATCGGCTGGCGTTCGCTCCGCCGGCGGGCGCGGAAAACGCAGGTGCCATGAAAATCCTCAAAACTTTGTTACTTCAAGGATGCCATGGCGACGGGCCGTTTGTGTCCCGCTGGCGTCGAAGGGAGGGCGGCTTCGGGGTGTGCCCGATGGCAGCGCTTCGACATGGCTCGAATCGGTCCCCGGGTTCGTTATGATTGACAGGTCCATGCCGCCTTAGCTCAGTTGGCCAGAGCAGCGCACTTGTAATGCGCAGGTCGTCGGTTCGAATCCGACAGGCGGCTCTCGTGGATCTTGTCGATGGGCCGGGGCGCTCCCGGTCTCGTCCTCTGTCAGGAGATGAGGCGTCCGGTGGAGACACCTTCCCGGTCCGGCCGGATGCCCTCGTGGCTTGCGGTCACACTCGCGGCCGCGTGCGGTGCAGGCATGGCCGTGCAGACCCGCATCAACGGAGCGCTCGGCGTCGCGATTGGCGACGGCTTCACGGCGGGGACGATTTCGTTCGGATCCGGCCTGCTCATTCTCCTCGTCGTGATGGCCTGTGTGCCGAAGGGACGAACGGGGCTTCGAGTCGTCGTCTCCGACCTCAGGAGCGGCAGCGCGCCGCTCTGGAGCGTGCTCGGGGGTGTAGCCGGAGCATTCTTCGTGCTGTCGCAGGGCATCACCGGTGCCGTCATCGGTGTTGCGCTCTTCAGCGTTGCACTCGTCGCCGGGCAGACCATCTCCGGTCTCGTTCTCGATCGTGTGGGCTTTGGGCCTCACGGTCGATCCGGGTTCACCTGGCCGCGGCTCACGGGGGCGGCGCTCGCTGTCATTGCCGTTACCTGGTCGATGTCCGCGCAGCTGTCGCGGGATTTCCCCCTGTGGATGCTGTTGATGCCGGTCGTCGCGGGTTTCGGCAGCGGATGGCAGAGCGCGGTCAACGGGCGCCTGCGTGTGCGTTCGGGGAGTGCGCTGACAGCGACGTTCATCAATTTTCTGGTCGGGACAACAGCGTTGCTCGCCGTGACGGTCATCCGCAATTCGCTGGCGGGCTGGCCCACCAGTCTCCCGGCGGACCCTGCGCTGTACCTCGGCGGGCTCATCGGCTGCGTATTCATCGGGGTCAACGCGTTCCTCGTTGCACACACCGGGGTCCTTCTGCTCGGACTCGGCACCGTGGCAGGGCAGCTCTTCGCCTCGGTCGCGATCGACGCGATAGCCCCTGGCGACAACCCCCTCGGTGCACCCACGGTCATCGGCGCGGCGCTGGCGCTCGCTGCCGTGTGTATCGCAACGATCAGGGTGCGACCGCGGGCCGCGGGCGTTACCGGAGCCGAGTGAGAAACTCCTCAGGGTCGACGGGTTTGCGGTAGCCCACCTTCGCGCCCTCCGGGATGCCACCGACATACAACCAGCCAAGCAGCTGCTCGTTCTTCTTCAGCTTGTGCATCTTCCGTACGGCTTTCGACCGCGTGTAGTGACCGGTTCGCCAGATGACGCCCCAACCCGCGTCCGCGAGGAGCAGGCTGAGCGTGTGAGCGACCCCGGACGCGACAGCTTCCTGCTCCCACGCCGGCACTTTGCCGCTCTCCTTCTCGCAAACCACGATCGCGAGCAGCAACGGCGCTCGCAGCGGCTTCTGCGACGGTGTGTCGTCGTGCTCCGCCTTCGCGATCGCGGCGCCGAGCTTCACCCTGTCGTCGCCGCGCAGCTCGATCAGCCGCCACGGCTTGAGCGCACTGTGGTCGGCGACGCGAGCCGATGCAGCGACCAGCGGAAGCAGCTCGTCGTGCGTCGGCGCAATGTCGGTGACACGGGAATACGACCGCCGGTTCTCGACGGCGGTGAGCAGAGCTGACACGCCTAGTCTTGTGCTGTGAAGTTCAGCGCAATCGAGTTCATGCAGTAACGGTCACCGGTCGGTGTCCCGAAACCGTCGTCGAACACGTGGCCGAGGTGGGAGTCGCAGTTCGCGCAACGAACCTCGGTCCGCACCATCCCGAGGCTCTTGTCCTCGATGAGCTTAACCGCCTCTGGCCGGACCGACTCATAGAAGCTCGGCCATCCGCATCCGGAGTCGAACTTCGTCCCGCTTTGGAACAGCTCAGCGCCGCACGCACCGCAGGTGTACACGCCCGCACGTGACTCGTCGAGCAACTCGCCAGTCCACGGGCGCTCGGTGGCAGCCTCACGAAGGACGGCGTACTGCTCATCGGTGAGCTCCTCACGCCACTGGTCGTTGCTCTTCTGAACCTGGTCGGTCATGGTTTTCTCCTTCGGAAAGTCGTCGTACCCCATTAAACCCGCCATGCGGCCGGGATGTTCCCGTGTGACCGAATGCTGGGCAAAGGCTGAACATCTGGTTCGAACGATTGCCGTGTGCCATCGTCAAACGCACAAGCGGGCCGCGTTAGTATTGCGGTCGACGCGCGGGCCGGTGCGCGGGAAGGCAGCAGACGAGTGAGCGAGAACGACGTCCCCCTTCCGACCGGCGTGTCCGGATCCGTACCGAGTGACGCTGCACTTTCGCAGCGCGACCTCGCCATTATGGACTTTGAAAACCTGTGGTCACAGCACGCGGGCCAGAAGGAAGAGGCCATCCGCGAGACCTTTCAGCTTTCGCCCACCCGCTACTATCAATTGCTGAGCGCGGTGATCGACAGTCCGGCTGCGCTCCGGCACGATCCCATGCTTGTAAAGCGGCTCCATCGATTGCGGGACGCGAGGCAGGCAACCCGGCGGGCGCGAGCGCGGGGCGCCGCGCAGAACTAGTCGCGGTTGCCAGAGATCCACCCACCAACGCCCTCGCGGGCCGACCCAGAGGACCACACGAGAGCGACATGGCCGAACACTACGCCAAGGACAGGTTCGACGAGATCCCGGACGACCTGAAACGCGTTGGTGCTCACCGTGCGCCGCCCAGGCCGGGCAGGGGATGGGTCGTCTTCCTCTGGGCAGCACTGGCGACGGTCGTGCTCGTTGCGGCAGGCATCCTCGGACTGTTCGTACTGAGCGACCGGGTCAATTTCACCGACACGTCGACCTCCAGTGCCGCTCCGGAGTCGACCGAGACGCCGGCAGCGGTCGCGACCATCGACCCGGAGGCGATGGTCACGGTACTCAACGGAACGACGACCAAGGGTCTTGCCACCCGGGCCATCGGACAGCTGAATTCGGCGGGCTGGACCCAGAACATCACCCCGGGCAACGCGAGCGCGACCGACGTGACAACGACCGCCGTCTACTACGAGGATCCCTCGCAGGAAGGCGCTGCCCGCGGGCTCGCCGAAGCGCTCGGTGTCTCCAACATTCAGCTGTCAACGCAGTTCCAGATCCCCGTCGAAGAGGGCGAGGAGCCGGTTCTTCAGCTCACCGTCGTGCTCGGGTCTGACTTCGTCCCCGAGGATTGACCTGCTGCCTCTCCGGGGTGTGCGTGTTTCGTTCGGGTTTCGCGGGAGTTCGCGCCAGGTAACCATCCGCGTGATTTGCAAAAAAACCTGTTGCTAGCTGTTGCCCGTTCATTAGTATCTGGAACTGGTCGAACATTTTGCTCCACGGTCCGCGCCTCCATAAGGCGGAGAAGGGGTCAGCACAATGGCCGTACGGCGGCAGACCCCAGCCAGCGCAGGCCTGGGTGGAGAGGAACACAGCAACTGGGAGTGACAATGGCGAGTGGAACCGTGAAGTGGTTCAACGCTGAAAAGGGCTACGGATTCATCACCGACGACGGGGAGGGACAGGACGTGTTCGTCCACTACTCCGCGATCGACATGGGTGGCTACAAAGTCCTCGAGGAAGGCCAGAAGGTCGTCTTCGAAGTAGGCACAGGGGCAAAAGGCCCGCAGGCAGAGGCGGTCCGCCCGGTCTGAGTCGGCCGGTCGTCCTCGAATCACACAATGCCGTCCACGGAAGTGGGCGGCATTGCTGTGTCCGGGGGACATCCAGGCATGGTGCCGCGAACGGATGCCGTCGCGCGGGCGGCGTCCGTCGTGTGGTTTCGGGCGGCAGATCGGGTGGGCCGTCGGCAATGGCGGCACGGCCGTGCGCTTTTTCCTCCCGAAGCGCACGGGTCGCCGATCCTGTCTCCACTGGCTTGCACTCGCAGGTGGAGAGTGCCAGAATCGAGTTAGCACTCGCAATCATTGAGTGCTAACTACGTTCATCACGTCCGGGAGGGACGAAAAACCACATGGCAAAAATCATTGCTTTTGACGAGGAAGCCCGCCGCGGCCTCGAGCGCGGCCTGAACATTCTGGCCGACACCGTGAAGGTCACGCTCGGCCCACGCGGTCGCAACGTTGTCCTTGAGAAGAAGTGGGGCGCCCCCACAATCACCAACGATGGTGTATCCATCGCCAAGGAAATCGAACTCGACGACCCGTACGAGAAGATCGGTGCAGAGCTCGTCAAGGAGGTCGCCAAGAAGACTGACGACGTCGCCGGCGACGGAACCACCACCGCCACCGTGCTCGCTCAGGCTCTCGTTCGCGAAGGCCTGCGGAACGTCGCAGCCGGCGCCGACCCGATCTCGCTCAAGCGCGGCATCGAAAAGGCAACCGCTGCTGTCATCGCAGAGCTCGTCACCAACGCCAAAGAGGTCGAGTCGAAGGAAGAGATCGCAGCTACTGCATCCATCTCTGCCGGTGACCCCGAACTCGGTGCCATCATCGCCGAGGCGATCGACAAGGTCGGCAAGGAAGGTGTTGTCACCGTTGAGGAGTCGAACACGTTCGGCACCGAGCTTGAGCTCACCGAGGGTATGCGCTTCGACAAGGGATTCCTGTCCGCGTACTTCGTGACGGACCCCGATCGCCAGGAAACGGTCTTCGAAGACCCGTACATCCTGATCGCCAACTCGAAGATCTCCAACATCAAGGACCTGCTCCCCGTTGTTGACCAGGTCATCCAGTCGGGCAAGCAGCTCCTCATCATCGCCGAGGACGTTGACGGCGAAGCGCTCGCGACCCTCGTCGTGAACAAGATCCGTGGCATCTTCAAGTCTGTCGCCGTCAAGGCTCCTGGCTTCGGAGACCGCCGCAAGGCTCAGCTTCAGGACATCGCCATCCTCACCGGTGGACAGGTCATCTCTGAAGAGGTCGGCCTCAAGCTCGAGAACGCCACGCTCGACCTCCTCGGTCGTGCACGCAAGGTCGTCATCACCAAGGACGAGACCACCATCGTCGACGGTGCCGGCGACGCCGAGCAGATCGCGGGCCGCGTTGCCCAGATCCGCAAGGAGATCGACAACACCGACAGCGACTACGACCGCGAGAAGCTCCAGGAGCGCCTCGCGAAGCTCGCCGGTGGCGTTGCAGTCATCAAGGCGGGTGCAGCGACTGAGGTTGAGCTCAAGGAGCGCAAGCACCGCATCGAAGACGCCGTTCGTAACGCGAAGGCAGCTGTCGAAGAGGGCATCGTCGCCGGTGGTGGCGTTGCGCTCATCCAGGCTGGCAAGACCGCGTTCGAGAAGCTCGAGCTCACGGGTGACGAGGCAACCGGAGCGAACATCGTTCGCGTTGCCATCGACGCTCCGCTCAAGCAGATCGCCCTCAACGCGGGCCTCGAGCCTGGCGTTGTCGCTGACAAGGTGCGTAACCTGCCCGTCGGACACGGCCTCAACGCCGCGACCGGTGAGTACGTTGACATGCTCGCAGCTGGCATCAACGACCCGGTGAAGGTCACCCGCTCGGCCCTGCTCAACGCAGCGTCGATCGCCGGCCTGTTCCTCACCACCGAGGCCGTTGTGGCTGACAAGCCGGAGAAGAACCCGGCTCCGGTCGGCGACCCGACCGGTGGCATGGACTTCTAGTCCGAACCACAGTTCACAGCAACTGGGCGTCTCCTCACGGAGGCGCCCAGTTGTGTTTTAACGGCGGGGTGTTCGGGTCCGGGTGTTCCCGCCGGTGTGTTCGAGCCGGGATCAGGACGTGCGCGCTGGATACCGGCGCGTCGCTCGCGGTGCTCGCGGTCAGCCGATGCGGAACAGGTCCGCGTTCCCGCGCTCGACCTCCTGGTACTGCGTTCCGGCGCGGCCCAGTGCCTGGTTGATGGTCGTGATGCTCTCTTCGACCCGCTGCTGGGTTGCACGCCAGTCGGTGACCACCCCCTGGAACGCCGCTGACGCCTCGCCGGTCCACGTGCTCTGCAGCTCGGTGAGCTGGTTCAGGAGGCCGGCGACCTCGCTCTGGATGGTGTCAATTGTGCCGCGAACCCTCGCCGTCGTCCCCATGACGATGTCGCTGTCTACCTGATACCTGGTCACTGTGTCCTCCTCGATGTCATGGCGAACCTCGCTCGCGGTTCGACCGGACAACCGACGGTACGCGGACACAGCGGCGCGGCACGCCAGTCACGCGCGATGGGGACTCCAGCGCGGGGGAGGGGACCTGTGAAGGGGCGGCTATGCGGCCGGTGCCGCGTCGGCGGTGTTGGCGTCGGCAGCCGAAGCGGGTGTGTACAGCGGAAGAGTCACCCGGAAGGTGGCGCCGCCGCCGGGAGTGTCTGTGACGCTCACCGATCCGTTGTGGGCGCGGACGATCGACGAGACGATAGCGAGACCGAGGCCGGAGCCACCCGTTTCCCGTGCTCGTGAGGAGTCGGCGCGCCAGAAGCGCTGGAAGATCTTCTCCCGGATCTGCGGTGGAACACCCTCACCGTGGTCGATCACGGCGATCGTCGCAGTTTTGTTGATGGGATTCGCGGAGACCGCGATTTCAAGGGGGCTGCCGGCCGGGGTGAATCGGATGGCGTTTCCGACGAGGTTGGTGATCACCTGCCGGAGCTTGTTCTCCTCACCGAGCACGACGGCAGGGACCTCGGGCAGCGGGGATGCCTGGATCGGCGGAAGATCGCCTGTGAGCTGCGGGTCGGTCCCCTCGGACTTTCGTGGTCGCCGGCGGAGGCGGGCAAGGGTCGCTCCCGCGAACGCTATGGGTCCTGTTGCGGACGTTTCAGCGGTTGCCGGCGGTTTCGTGACGGGCCCGGAAGCCTCGGGTTTCGCGTCGGCAACGACGGCGGGCTCGTTCGGCGGTGTATCGACCACAGCCCGGACCACCCGGTCAGGCGCTGACGCGCTCGCGTCGAGGGCCGCATCGCGGGCGATGGGGGAGAGGTCGACCGGCTCGAACACCATGGGCTTTGTCTCGTCGAGGCGAGCAAGCTCGAGGAGATCCTCCACAAGTCCGCCCATGCGGATGGCTTCCTTCTCGATCCGGTCCATCGCCTTGGCGATGTCCTCCGGCGTCTGAAGCGCCCCCATGCGATAGAGCTCCGCATAACCGCGAACACTGACCAGCGGGGTCCGCAGTTCGTGGCTGGCGTCGCCAACGAAGCGCCGCATTTGGTCGATGGTCCGTGCACGGTCGGAGAACGCCTTGTCGATGCGGTTGAGCATGGTGTTCAGCGAGCGGTTCAGGCGACCGACCTCGGTGTTCGGGGTCGACACCGAGAGCCGCTGGCTGAAGTCGCCGTCAGCGATCGCCGCGGCCGTGTGTTCCACTTCGCGGAGCGGATGAAAGGTGCTCGTGACGAGGACTCTCGTCAGCAGCGCGCCGAGGATGATTACGCCGAGCCCGAACCCGAAGAAAATGGTGAAGAGCGTTGCGATGATGGTGTCCGTCTCACGCATCGACACCGCGACCAGGACGACACCCATGTCGCCCTGATGGTTCCACTGGTACGGAACGATGACCGCGTGGAACAGTTCCTTCTTGTCGGCCGTGCGGAGTTCGAAGATGCTCTCGCCCTGCTCGAGAGCTGCGGCAAGGGTCACGGTCGTCGGGACCTTGGGCAGGTCCTGCCTGTCGCGGTTCTGCCATGTCGCCGCGCGCAGGCGACCGTCTGCGTCGTAGACAGCCGTGTAGTAGTCGGAGGAGACGGCATCCTGAACCATTTCGCCGGCATCCTCGGCGGCACCGGCGTCAAGGTCGAGGAAACCGGGCGGCGTCGGAGCCTGGGCAGCGGCGACGAGGTCAGCGTTCACCTTGCCCTCGAGGGCGGGGCGAAGCATGGTCATGGTGCCGACGCCCGCGACGACGAGCCCAAAGGCAAGCACGAGTACCGTCACGCCGGTGATCTTCGTCCGCAGTGAAATCGCGTTCCACCACTCGGCTGCTGAATCGTGCATTACACCGTTCGATTATGCCTTCGCTGTTTTCAGCATGTAGCCGAACCCGCGTTTGGTCTGGATGAGGGGCTCAGTCGAGAACTGGTCAAGCTTCCTGCGGAGGTAGGAGATGTAGCTCTCGACGATGCCGGCATCACCGTTGAAATCGTATTCCCATACGTGATCAAGGATCTGCGCCTTGCTCAACACGCGGTTCGGGTTGAGCATGAGATAACGCAGCAGCTTGAACTCGGTAGGACTGAGTTCGATCGGTGTCTCACCGACGAGAACCTCATGGGTGTCCTGATCCATGGTGAGCTCGCCGGCGCGGATGACGGCATCCTCATCAGCATGCATTGTTCGCCTGAGGATTGCCTTGATGCGGGCGACGATCTCGTCGAGGCTGAACGGCTTCGTCACGTAGTCGTCGCCACCGACGGTGAGGCCCATGATCTTGTCCTCGGTGTCGTCTTTTGCCGTCAGGAACAGGATGGGAGCGGTATAGCCGGCGGAGCGAAGTCGCTTCGTGACGCCGAAGCCGTTCATGTCGGGAAGCATGACGTCGAGGATGATGAGGTCTGGCTCCTCTTCCAGGACGGCGGAGATGGCCTGGGCGCCGTTTCCAACCGCCCGCACAGCGAAGCCGGCGAAACGGAGGCTCGTGGTGAGCAGGTCGCGGATGTTCGGTTCGTCATCGACGATGAGAATTCGTGGTCCAGTCATATTCTCAGTATCTGCGTGTTCCCTGAATTGTTTCTGAACGTTTCGGATATGGCCATCCCGGTGAGCCCACGCCGGCGTCGGCGGGGGCGACCCGACCCGCCGTGGGGCACGATGGGTGGTATGACCGACTCAGTTCCGGACGCTTCGCGCACTCCTCCCGGTTACCCGTCCGAGCGTCGGGGGAGCAGCAGGGTAATCGACCTCTCACGCCGCGTCCGAGTGATGGCTGTGGTCAACCGCACGCCCGACTCGTTCTACGACCGCGGCAGTACCTTTGCGTTCGACGCGGCCGTCGCTGCCGCGCTCGCCGCGGTCGCTGATGGTGCAGAAATCATTGACATCGGAGGTACCCCGTTCGCGCCGGGGCCGGAGCTCGCGGCCGCAGACGAAGTGGCCCGCGTCGAACCGGTCGTTGCTGCCATTCGCGCGGCATCCGATGTGATGATCTCCGTCGATACCTTCCAACCGGAGGTCGCGAGGCGCAGCATCGCCGCTGGCGCTGACCTCATCAACGACACGACAGGACTCCGCAACCCGGAGATGGCGTCCGTCATCGCCGACGGCGGCGCCGGCGTCATCGTCACTCACAGCCTCGCAGCACCGAGGACCGTGTTTCCCCGACCGGTGTACACCGACGTTGTTGCCGAGGTCGTCGACTTCCTGGCCGCGCAGGCCGAGTTCGCACGGGCCGCAGGGATTCCGCCCGAACGCATCATCGTCGACCCGGGGCACGACCTCAACAAGAACACGGTCCATTCGCTCGAACTCACCCGTCGCTTCGGCGAGATCGCGGCGCTGGGATACCCCTCCCTCGCCGCGGTCTCGAACAAGGACTTCGTCGGTGAGACGCTCGGCCGTGACCGTGATGACCGGATAGCCGGTTCGCTCGCCGCCGCTGTGGTCGCCATCATGAACGGAGCACGGATCATCAGGATGCACAACGTCCGTCCCGCCGTCGATGCGGCCCGGATGACCGAAGCGATCCTCGGGCTCCGTGAGCCGGCATATCTTCGCCACAATATGGGCGAGAGCAATGACTGAACCGCGGATTGCGCTCCTCCACAGCGCGGATGGCCAGCTCAGTGACGATCTCAGTGACGACGAAATCCTGGCTCTCTATGCGGTGCGCGACAGGTCTGCGTCGTGGCTGCGGGTCAACTTCGTGTCGAGCGTCGACGGTGCCGCCACCTCGGCCGGGCTGTCAGCTGGACTGGGTTCCGCCGCCGATCGCCGGGTATTCGACCTGTTGCGCCGACTCTCCGATGTCGTGGTCGTTGGAGCGGGGACCGTGCGCGCCGAGGGCTATGGACCGATGCGCCTGACGCCGGACGCGGCCTCGTGGAGAGTCGCCAACGGACTGCCCGAGCATCCGGTCTTCGCCATCATTTCGGCCAGCCTGAGCCTTGACCCGTCCTCACGGATCTTCACCGAGGCTCCGGTGCGCCCGGTCATCGTCACCGTCGAGGATGCACCGGTCGAGAGGGTCGCTGCGTTGTCTGCGGTCGCCGACGTGCTTGTCGCGGGCCGGTCACGGGTCGACACACTACGGATGCTGCCGCTCCTCGCTGCGCGGGGCCTTCGGCAGGTGCACTGCGAGGGCGGTCCGCAACTGCTCGGGGACCTCATCAGGGATGACGCCGTCGACGAACTGTGCCTGACGATCTCACCGATTCTCGAGGGCGCAGGCGCATCGCGTATTGCGACGGGCGTCGCCGGTCACGTCCAGCGGGCTCTCGAACTGGTCCACGTCCTGGGTTCTGACGGGACCCTCCTCCTCCGGTACGTCCGGAAGCACCCGCGAGGCGGGCCAGGGATCGGCAGCTGAGGTCAGGCGGCGAGAGCGCCCGCGTCGAGAATTGTGTAGCTGTAACCCTGCTCGGCGAGGAACCGCTGCCGGTTCTGCGCGAAGTCCTGGTCAACAGTGTCCCGGGCGACGAGCGTGTAGAAATTGGCCGACAGCCCCGACTCCTTCGGTCGGAGGAGCCGCCCGAGCCGCTGCGCTTCTTCCTGCCTCGAACCGAACGAGCCAGACACCTGGATCGCCACGGTCGCCTCGGGAAGGTCGACGGAGAAGTTCGCCACCTTCGACACGACGAGAACCGTGATGTCGCCGGTCCGGAATGCCTGGAACAGCCGTTCGCGTTCGTCGACGGGCGTTGCCCCGGTGAGCTTGGGCGCGCCGAGTTCCTCGGCGAGCTCGTCGATCTGGTCGAGATACTGCCCGATGACGAGAATGCGCTCGCCCTCGTGCCGAGCGACCAGGTCACGGACCACGTCAAGCTTTGCCGGGGCCGTCGCAGCGAGGCGGTACCGTTCGTCATCGGCCGCAGCGGCGTAGGTGAGTCGCTCGGACTGCGGGAGGTCGATCCTGACCTCGTAGCAACTCGCCGGTGAGATGTAGCCCTGGGCTTCGATTTCCTTCCAGGGAGCGTCGAACCGCTTCGGGCCGATGAGGCTGAACACGTCGCCCTCCCTGCCGTCCTCTCGGACGAGCGTCGCCGTGAGGCCCAGCCTGCGGCGAGCCTGGAGTTCTGCGGTGAGCTTGAACACCGGAGCGGGCAGGAGGTGGACCTCGTCGTAGACGACCAGTCCCCAGTCCATGGCGTCGAGGAGGGCGAGGTGGGCGTACTCGCCCTTTCGCTTGGCGGTCAGGATCTGGTAGGTGGCGATGGTGACGGGCTTGACCTCTTTGACCTGACCGGAGTACTCACCGATTTCCTCTTCGGTCAGGCTTGTGCGCCGCAGCAGCTCATCTCTCCACTGCCGGGCAGACACCGTGTTCGTGACGAGAATCAGGGTGTTCGTCTTTGCCGTTGCCATAGCGCCAGCGCCGACCAGGGTCTTTCCCGCGCCGCAGGGAAGCACGACGACGCCGGAACCGCCCTCAAAGAAGTTGTCGATGGCCTTCTGCTGGTAGCCCCGCAGGTGCCAGTCCTCCTCGCGAAGGTCGATCTGGTGCGGCGTGCCGGGGGTGTAGCCCGCCAGGTCCTCAGCGGGCCAGCCGAGTTTCACCAGTTCCTGCTTGAGCTGGCCACGCGCCCACGCGTCGACGAGGTACGTGTCGGGAGACGGATGCCCGACGAGCAGCGGTGAGATCCGTTTGGCGCCGGCGATCTCGGTCAGCACCGCCTCGTCCGTGGAGCGAAGCACCAGCTGGTTGTCGTCGTTGCGCTCGATAATGAGCCTCCCGTAACGCGACACGGTCTCGGCGATGTCGAGCGAGACGGTCTGGGGGATGGCGAACTTCGAGTATTTTTCGAGAGTCGCGAGCATGTCGGAGGAATCGTGCCCGGCCGCACGGGCGTTCCACAATCCCAGCCGGGTGATCCGGTAGGTGTGGATGTGTTCCGGGGCGCGCTCGAGCTCGGCAAAAACCGCGAGGTCGTGTCGTGCGTCCTCGGCAAGGGGATGAGCAACCTCGAGGAGAACCGTGCGGTCGCTCTGGACGATTAGTGGGCCATCAGACATAACTAGCTACCCTATAGCCGAAGGCTGGGAACGGCGCCGGGATCCTATTTCAGTTCAAGGATGCTTGACAGCGGGAGAGTGCGCTCGATATCGGATCGTTTGTCCCGACCGCGGAGCCGGCCACCGGAGACCCCCGTCGGCTCGAGCACGAACTCGAGCGGACCTGAATTGGGCACCTGGACGGTCACGGTAACCGTCTGCTTCGCGCGGATCGCGGCGTCGAGCAGGCGCGCGACCCAGGCCTGGCGCGAATCCTCCGGCGAACCGAACTGAGCCGAACGAAGACTGGCGATGAGTGCCGAATGGTCTTGAGGTGCCTGGGCGGCAGGCTGTTGCGTTGTCCGCTGTCGCCGCAGGCTGATGAGTTCGCCGTCCGGTGTCTCGGCAGCAACGGGATACCGTGCGTCGCTGAGCGCCCAGAACACGACCTCGAACTCGAAGCGGCTCACCAGCCGGTTCTCGCCTGACCGCCTCAGGCCAAGCGGGGTCAGCGCCTGGTCGACATCGAGCAGGCCGATCAGTGCGCTGTCGCTTGAGCGCACGTAACTGTGTGCGTCAGGTTCGGGTGTGCTGGACGGGATCGTTCCGACCCGGATGGTGCCGAACCGGCCGGCGGCCTGCGAGATGAGGTAGTGCACGGGCTGCGGGATTCCGGTGAGGGAGACGCTCTCGAGGAACGCCAGCATTTGGCGTGCGGTTACTCCCGATGACAGCGCTCGGTTGATGCTCGCCTGGGAGAGCCGGTAGCTGAACGCCTGTGCGCGGTTCTCGAGGTCGGCGAAATTGCGGAGCGTCTGGTCGAGGTCGGGCTGAAGAGGACCCGGAGCGATGATCGACAGGTCGTGCTGAAGATAGACCTGACTGACGTGAGCGGGGAACAGGTGGGCCATCGCTGCCGCCGCTGCAGCGGCATCCGTCGTCAGAAGCACCGCTCCCGGTGTGCTGAGCACCTGAGCCGCGGGTGACGGGCCGCTCGTCACTCCGAGCAACTCTGCGTGGGCAGCGACGCGGGTGACTTCTCCGTGAAGCCACTCGCCGCCCGCCGGGTAGAGCCACCGCGCATAGGAATGCAGCGATTCGCCCCACTCGGTCCTCGCGCCGAGCACTGACCTCACCTCGCCGGGGATCGCCTCGACCCACGCGCGTGCCAGAACGGCCCAGCGGTCAGCGGTGGACGCGGACAGCCACTTCTCACCCGTTACGGTCGGATGCCAGCCACCGGTTTCGTGGGACGCCAGATTGCTGCGTACCGCGAGGTCGAGATAGCTGTCGACTGCTGGCTCTTCGACCTGCATCGCCCGGGCAAGCCGGCGACGTTCGGGAAGGGCGGGGCCACCCTTGCCGAGTTCACGGACCGGGTGCGCGAGGAGTTCGACCACGAGTTCCGCGGTGGCCATGGTGGTCTGGAAGGCCTGGTCGGCCGCACCGAGATCCGTTGACCGGGCGGATGCTGCTGTTGGCGTTGCACCCGCGGCCGGCGGCGGTGACGTTGCGAGTTCGGCGAGGTCGGGAAGGCCGATCTTCGGCCAGTCGGCGAGGACGCCTGACACGGGGCCGAGCGCGGAGTATCCGGTCTCTGTCCTGGTGAGCAGCGCGCTCTCGACGGCGTGAGCGGCGCGGTCATCGACCTGGTCAGGACTCATGCTCCCGATACGATCCGCGATCTCTGTTGCGGAGAGCGAATCGGCTGTCGCCGCAGCGAGCACCGCGAGCGTGTGCCGGTCGAGACGCTGCAGTGCTGAGCGGATTCCCGCGGGGTCGAGGAGGCTTTCTGCGAGGTCGAAGAAGTCCCTGACCCGGCCTCGCGGTGCGGGTGGGCGGAGCGTCAGGAGGTGTTCGAGTGAGGCGTCGTCCCGCGCGCGAAGGCTGCTTGCGAGGGTCATAATGTCCGTCATGAGCAGCAGGCCGTGTCAGCGCTGAGTGATCGTGCGCTTGTTTTCGCGGGAACGCCGGATCACGCTCGTGATCATCAGCGCGATCAGCAGGACGAACGCGAGAGGGAGCCCGATGTACGGCACCATGACGACGACCGGCCAGATTCCGGCGGCGAAATCGCTTGACCCCATTCCCTGCCAGGTCCCGATGATGATGGCGAGGAAGGTGCCAACGGAGAGGATCACAAGCCCGAGCAGCATGTAGGCGAGGACTCGCTCAAAACGGCTGACGTTCTGCGGATTATTGTCGGTCACATGCTCAGGATATCGCTCCGGGCTGAATCCGGCAGAACTGGTGTGATGCCTGACGCTCTAAGCTTGAGACGCGGGACCAGAACGCCCGCTCGTTGTTCGGCTCCTGCCGCGACGATTGCACCACTCGCCGGTTCGCCGGCGTGTCTATTCACTGCGAGGTTGAGTCCATGCCCACCGGCAAGGTTAAGTTCTACGACGACGAGAAAGGCTTCGGCTTTATCTCGAGCGATGACGGCCAGGAAGTCTTCCTGCACGCATCGGCTCTGCCCGCCGGCGTGACCTCGGTCAAGGCCGGCACCCGACTCGAGTTCGGGATTGCCGACGGCAAGCGTGGAGTGCAGGCGCTCTCGGTTCGCGTCCTCGACGCGCCCCCGAGCCTGGTGAAGCTCAAGCGCAAACCAGCCGATGACATGGCGATCATTGTCGAAGATCTCGTGAAGCTGCTCGACGGCCTCGGCGGAGACCTGCGGAAGGGTCGCTACCCCGACAATGCACACAGCCGCAAGGTCGCACAATTGCTGCGCCGGGTAGCCGACGAACTGGACGCGTGATCGCTGCGCCACGTTGGGCCCGCCGTCTTTTCCCAAGGAGCACTTCGATGAACCCCGCCGAGAACTCCACGACGGAGCAGTCACTCCCACACGGTCAGGACGCAGCGCCCGCTGCAGACGCCGATTCCGGTTTCCCCGCCGCATCGAGCACCGCCGCATCCGGCACCGCCGCACCCGAAACTGCCGCAACTGATTCTCCCGTCGATTCGGTGCAGAGCCGCGAGCGAACGGATGCCGGCCAGGAGACGGCGCGGACGGCCGTCCAGCAGGAACCAACGGCGGATCAGGTCACGACGGATCAGGCCGCGGCTCAGGCAACGGCGGACGAGACCGCAGCGCCCCACGCTGCCATCTCCGAGGGTGCCGAGTCGAAGCCTGCCGAGTCGAAGCCGGCGTCGACGGTGCCGGACCGGCCGAAGCCAGCCCCCGTCGCAGATGACGTGCTCCTCGCCTCTGTCGATGTGGCTCGCGAAGCACTCCTGAAGGTCACGCCAGCGTCGACAATCGGTCAACCGACCGGACACATCGTCGAAGACGACAACGTGCTCTCCCTGCTGTTCGCCTCGACTCTTCCCGGTTACCCCGGGTGGAACTGGACAGTGACGCTCGCCCGTGTTGGCGACGATGCGCCCACCGTCCTCGAGACCGAGCTGCTGCCGGGGGAGTCCGCGTTGCTCGCGCCCGTCTGGGTGCCGTGGTCCGAGCGTCTCGCCGACTACCACGCATCGCAGGAGGCCGCCGAACAGGAGGCGCGTCTCCTCGCAGAGGCCGCTGCCGAGTTGGAGGACGACGAGGACGACGACGATGATGACGGGTTCAGCATCCTTCACGCCGGCGACGTCGATGGTGTCGACGTCGACGAAATCGACGAGTCTGATATCCCGGGCGATGACGAGTCGGATGACGATGACGACGAGTCGGATGACGATGACGACGAGTCGGATGACGATGACGACGAGTCGGATGACGATGACGACGAATCGGACGACGATGACGACGAGTCGGACGAAGATGACGAGTCGGATGACGATGACGACGAATCGGACGAAGCGTCCGACGATGACGAGGGCGAACGCAGCTACTGACGCGCCGACAGATAACGCCCGCCACTTCACAAGTGGCGGGCGTTATTGCGTGGTCTGTGTGCTCTACAGCGCGTCGACGACAAACTCGATGCTGCGCGTGAGCTGACGGATGTCGTCCGGTTCGATGGCGGTGAAGGTTGCGACGCGGAGCTGGTTGCGACCGAGTTTCCGGTAGGGCTCCGTGTCGACGATTCCATTGGCCCGAAGCGCCTTCGCGACGGCTCCCGCATCAACGGCGTCATCGAAGTCGATCGTTACGACGACCTGTGAACGGTCGGAGGGATCCGTGACGAATGGTGTTGTGTACGCGGTTTTCTCGGCCCACTCATACAGGTACGACGAGGATTCCCTGGTCCTGGAGTCGGCCCAGGCGAGGCCACCGTTCTCTCGGATCCACGAAACCTGGTTGTCGAGCATGACGAGGGTCGCGAGGGCCGGGGTGTTGAGGGTCTGGTTCAGGCGGCTGTTGTCCACCGCGTTCTTCAGGCTGAGGAATTCGGGAATGTAACGGCCGGACGATGCAACTCGCTCAACACGCTCGATGGCAGCAGGTGAGAACAGTGCGAACCACAGACCGCCATCCGACGCAAAGTTCTTCTGCGGGGCAAAGTAATAGACGTCAGCCTGCGCAGCGTCGATCATGACGCCGCCAGCAGCGCTCGTCGCGTCGATCACCGTGAGCGCGCCGGGGTCCGCCGTCACCCGCGTGACCGGGGCCATGACGCCGGTGGATGTCTCGTTGTGGGTCCAGGCGTAAACGTCGACGCCGTCGACGGGTTCCGCTGTTGTCCGTGAGCCGGCGGGAGCTTTCCGGACATCCGGCGCTTCCAGCCACGGAGCCGCCGCGGCCGCTGCGAACTTCGAACCGAACTCACCGAACGTGAGATTCTGGCTCCGGCGTTCGATCAATCCGAAGGATGCAGCATCCCAGAACGCGGTCGAACCTCCGTTGCCGAGCACAATTTCGTATCCGTCGGGGAGCGAGTACAGCGCACTCAGCCCGTCGCGAACGCGGCCGACCAGGTTCTTCACCGGGGCCTGGCGATGCGAGGTGCCCAGCAGCGACTGGGCCGCTTCCGTCAGCGCGGCCACCTGCTCGGTACGGATCTTGGACGGGCCGCAGCCGAATCGTCCGTCCGCTGGCTTGAGGTCATTCGGGATCACAATGTCAGGCATGTTCCGATTCTAGAAGCGATGCACCGGTCCCCGAACTTCTGTGACGATCCAGGCGCGCCAAAGCTGGGTTCAGCGCACAGTAGGCTTGGGACTATCGCGCTGAACCATGGGAGACGTCAATGACTGACCTGATTGACACCACCGAGATGTACCTTCGTACCATCCTCGAACTCGAGGAAGAGAACATTGTGCCTCTCCGTGCCCGGATCTCCGAGCGGCTGAGCCACTCGGGTCCGACAGTGTCACAGACCGTCGGTCGCATGGAACGCGACGGACTCGTGGTGGTCTCCGGCGACCGCCACCTCGAACTTACGCCGACGGGACGCAGCAAAGCCGTGCACGTCATGCGCAAGCACCGTCTGGCCGAACGACTGCTCAGCGACGTGATCGGGCTTGAGTGGGAGTACGTTCACGAGGAGGCCTGCCGGTGGGAGCACGTCATGAGCGAACAGGTTGAGCGCAAGCTGCTCGCCATGCTCAACCACCCGACCGAATCACCGTATGGCAATCCGATTCCCGGCCTCGAGGAACTCGGCGATACCCCCGCTGGTGCGTTTGCGCACGGAGTGACGAACCTGGTCGAGCTCGTCCGCGGCAGAAGTGAACCGATCACCGCGACGATCCGTCGCCTCGGTGAGCCAGCGCAGGTCGACCCGGAACTCCTTCTGCAGCTGAAGCAGGGCGGTATCATGCCTGGTTCGGTCGGTGTGTTCTCCCCGGCTGGGTCTTATGTTCTGGTTCAGGTTGAAGGTTTTGGGGAAGGTCTGGAACTTCCCAACGAGGTCGCCGGTCACATCTTCGTCGAAACCCCGTAAAACCGGCCTCACTGCGGCTTAATGCCGACTCACGTGCGCGGTTCTGATACCAGAGCCGTTGGACTCCCGTTACCAATTCGTTAGTTTCCGTGCGAAAAAGGTGACAAATTGGTAACGGTCACGTACGCTCGAACACGTCCGAAGGTCAGAACTGGCCACAGGAACCCGTTCCGAGGCGCCTCTCCCGCTCGTCTCCTCGGCTGCGGAACCCGAATATTTGTGTAGACGAGACGCCATCCCTAGTGTGGTGTTCGAGGCGCCGGAGGTTCACGCTTTGGCCGTAAACAACAGCCCGTTCGACGGCGAGTCGGAGAAAAGCGACCCGTCGACGTCCCACCGGGTGGCCCTGCGCTCGCCGCGTCCGGTTCGCAGCCAGCCCGGTGCAGTGACACCCGCAGCCCCGGTGGCACGGACAGCGAAGCCCGCTCCGAAAGAGAGTGTGTGGCGCAAGTTCCGGTCGACAGCCATTATGGCGATCGTCGTCCCCGGGCTTTTCGGCACTGTAGCGCTCCCCGCTTATGCCTTCTCGCCGACCGCGACTGACCAGGCGGCGCCTTCGTCCACTCTCCAGACGCTCAAGGAGTCAGGGGCGCAGTCACTCTCCGTCGATGAAGGCGTGACCGCCGCGACCGTTGTTCGCGATGGATATACAGCGACGACGGCCGAGGAACTCGCGAACGCGCGTGCGGTCGCTGAAGCGGCAGAGGCTGCGACCCGTCGCGCCGAATTCGCAACCCAGCAGACGTCGTTCTCCGGACCAACGGCATCCGATCACCTGGCAAGTCCCGCCTACCCCTCGAACTTCAGCCTCGACCAGGTCTTCAACGTCGCGCTGCAGTACCAGGGCGTCCCATACGTCTACGGCGGAGCCACCCCCGCCGGGTTCGACTGCTCGGGGTTCGTGAAGTACGTCTACGCGCAGTTCGGCATTAACATGCCGCACTCCTCGACCGCCCAGGGCAACATGGGTACCCGGATCCCCGTCGCCGACGCCGTTCCTGGCGACCTCGTCGTCAGCGCGGGACACATCGGCTTCTACGCCGGAGACAACAAGATTCTCCACGCCTCACGGCCGGGCACCCCGCTCCGCATCGGCCCGATCTATGCAGACAACTGGTGGATCGTCCGGATCGGAATCTAAGGTCCAGATCAGCCCCGGAATGATATTCCGCTGCGAATGGCGTGCTTCTCTCGGGAAGCACGCCATTTGTGCGTTACATTAAAGCCCTGACCTCAGAAAGAAGCAGCAGGAAGCTCATGACCCGACACGCAGGTATCCACACCACGGATGCTTGTGCGTGCCAGGGTCGCGACCATTCCGGTTCAGCATGTCGCCCCTTCAACGGTGGTGGCGAAAAGGCGCAGTCTGCATAGACTGCGCTTTTTGTTTACCCGGATCCTCTCTTCGGCCTCAGGTCGGAACACCGAATAACCGCGAAGCCGTCGCGGCAATTTGAGAGGAAACGTGACATGCGCACACTCGTGTTGAATGCCGGATACGAACCCCTTGCCATCGTGTCGTTCCGCCGGGCGCTGGTGCTGGTGATGAACGAGAAAGCGGCGATCATCGAGGTGGATGCCGAGAATCCAGTGTGGGGATCTGATGGTGCCCACGAAAGGCCCGCGGTGATCGTTCTCAACCGGTATGTGCGCATTCCCGCTTCCCGTCGCGTTCCCGTGACGCGTCGGGGCGTGCTGCGGCGGGATGCCAACCGGTGCGGGTACTGCGGCAAACTCGCCGCGACCATTGATCACGTCATCCCCCGGTCACGCGGGGGCGAGGACTCGTGGGAGAACCTCGTGGCCTGTTGCCTGCGGTGCAACAACGCCAAGAGCAACCGCACACCGGCCGAGATGGGCTGGTCCCTGCGGATCAAGCCCCGGATGCCCCACGGTCCGACGTGGGCTGTGCGCGGCGCCGAGAAAGCGATGCCGGCGTGGGACCAGTACCTCACGCCTGCCGCTGCGTAGGTCGGGAGCGCGGGGAACAAGCGGGCGGTTGTTCACGTGGGCGGCGTTCTCTCCGCTAAACTTCTGGAGTCAGCCTCTGTAGCTCAACGGAAGAGCACCTCCGTCCTAAGGAGTTGGTTGGGGGTTCGAATCCCTCCAGGGGCACCACAGGAGTTCATTCCACGAGGAAACCCTGGCCGCAGTTCGTCGGCCGCAGTTGTCGCCGGGCGGGGTTATTCCCCACAGCGCTCGCGGCCTGTTCCGTTATCGGGCGATGGCGGGTCGGTGTATTTTCGGGCGGATGTTCCGCCATGCCGTCGTCGATACGACGACAGACACCGCGATTGACCGCCCGAACCAGGTCGTACGTCGGCAACGGTCAGGATCTTGGCGGCCGTGGTTCTTGACGGCCCGGGGTGTCCGCCATTGCCGCCTGAGGCCTGTCCCGTTATCGGGCGATGGCGGGTCGGTGTATTTTCGGGCGGATGTTCCGGGTTGCCGTCGTCGATACGACGACAGACACCGCGATTGACCGCCCGAAGCAGGGTGCACGTCCCCAACGGCCATGATCTTCGTCGGTCAGACCGGCTGGGGCTGTCCCTGCGTGTGCTTCGGTGGCCAGGGGATGAGCATCGATGTTGAGCGTCGGTAATCGGCGTACGCCGGGTACTTCGACGCGCTGATGGACTCGGTAAAGATCGTTGAGCCGATAAAAAGCACGGTCAGCAGCACCGGGCCGATGATCGTCCAGTTGAGGACCCCGCCCAACAGGCCGTGTCCCGCGGAGACCGCTGCCGTCGCCCCGATCGCGTAGAACGTCCACCACTGTGCCTGCTCGAAGAAGTAGTTGGGGTGTCGGCTGAACCGGAAGAGGCCCGAGGTGAGGAAGCCAGGCCCGAGGTCTCCCGCCCTGCGTTTCTTCGCCTCGTGGAAGTTCCACTGTTCCTGGTCTGCGGTGAACTCGCCAACCAGGAACGCGACGAACAGGACGGCGAACACCCCGTCCCACCCGTTCAGCGGAGTGGGGTTCTGCCATGCAACGAGGGCGGGCAGCGTGATGAGCACGAGGAGCGCGTTCTGGTACAGCACGATGAAGAACAGATTGAAGAGCTGGAACTGCCACGGTTTCATCCGCGCGCGGAGGATCCCCCAGCGGTAGTCCTCCATCCCGGTGTACCCGCCCCTCCGCGCAAAGTTGAAAGTGAGGCGCACCGCCCACGCGGTCACCAGGACCGCCATCAGCACCAGTCGCGCGGCGTCCTCGCCTGTACCGATGCCAGCGCCCGCAAAGATCCAGACGTACACCGCCGGAACGACCGACCAGAGCCGGTCGACCCACGAGGTGTCTTTCGTGATCAGGGACGCGATCCAGCAGAACGCGCAGGTGATTGCGAACACGATGAGTACGAGAGTGAGCGGGTTCATGCGCACAGCATACGGACGGTGACGTGCGAGGGGTAGGACCGCAGTGAGGGCGCAGGCCGCAGACGAAGAGTGACCACAAGTGCTCATCAGCGGCTGTCCGAGACAGCGGCTGTCTGAGGTGGCGCTCGGGACCGGCAGGGGAGAGTCCGATGCCGGCCCCGAGCTGTGGAGTTCATCCGTTACCTGAACGGTCGCATGGCGAGGAACTGATCGCGCCATTCCTCACGCTGCCGTTGAGCGTCCTCGCCTTCCCGCCGGCCAGCGTCATCGAGTACGGGCGTGAGGTCCGGCCGTGCATTCGGTTTGGCCGTGCGAGGCCGACGGCTCCACGTGACGAGGGCAACCCCGAGGTGGAGCGCCGCTCGGTCGAGCAGTCCGACACGGCGAACCGCTCGTTCCGCCCGAACGGGAACCGTGCTGGGTTGGGGTGGGTGTTCCTGGCGAGCGGGAGCGCTCACAAAGTGGGTATTCATGGGAGATATGTCCTTAAGAGTGGGATCCAGGCACGCCGAAGAGAGCGCTCGGGATCGCCGAAGAGTGGGAACCCGCTGGTGCGGGCAGAGTGCGACGAACTGCTCGTCACATACGGGGTGATAAGCCTGTTGGCAGGGTGCAGAAATCTGCGGATGCCGCCTGGCCTGGCTTCGAAACCGTCACCACCGTCTGAACCGGTGGGTGTTCTACTGGTCAGGCAGTGAGGACGCCGACGAAGCCAGCTGTGGGTGATGCGATTGCAATAATCATTGAGAACACGCTGGACTCCTTTCGTCATTTGGGCGTAGGCATCACGGTAGCGGAGCCCAACTGTGAAGCGCAAGAGCTTTTCCGCACTGCCGCGCCGCGCCGATTCCCAACTGTTCTGCTTCCCGAACAATCGATGCACGATGATGTTGCTCATGCACAATTCGTCGCCGCAACGCCAGAGCCAGCCTTCGCGCGCAGATACCGGTGACTCCGTCTTCTCGGTGATCTCCGGTGTTTTACTTCTCGCAGGCGGCCTGCTCATCGGCTCGCTCTTCTCGCAGTGGGTCGGCACTCGCGTCTCGATCTGGGGTAGCCCCGTCGTCAGCGACGGTGCTATCCGGAATTACGTGGTGATGGCATCCGTCGCTTTCCTGCTCCTGGCCGGTGCCTGCGTCCTCGCTCTCGTGGGCCGGAACCGGAGCCTCGCGTGGGTTGCCGGAATTTTCCTGGCCGCCGATCTGGTGGCGGCCCTGGTCTTTGTGAACCCGCAAGGGTAAAGGGCCACACGGCCCGGAACACGTCGGTCATCGTCGAACGACCAGCCGTGCTACAGCGGAAGCACGTTCGGCCCTGGGGGTAAGAACTCGGGCGGAATGACCCCAACTCGGCGAATATCCGGTGGTGCTACCGGCGATTGGGCCCGACAGAGCTTAGGGTGTGGATGTGTGGCGGCTAGACAAGAAACCAGAGACTCGCGATTCCGATATCGCTGACGTCGATACTTCCCTTGCGCGTTCGGTCACCAGTCCCACTGGTTTGAGCGTCGGAGACCCGAATTTCACAGTGGGCAACGTGGCGGATGAGACCCGGAAACGCTGGCGTGAGCAACTCGCCACGGCCGGTGGGCGATCCCCGCTGTTGCACTTCGTGGACGACCCGCGCAATCGCATCGAGCTGAGTTCCACGCACCCTGGCGGCCTGCCTCAGTTCATCACCGGGCATTCCACTCTGTTGTCGAACCTCATTCGTGACGAGCTCGCACTCCGCGGCGCGAAAGCCGCGGCGGATCAGATCACCGTCAAGGGTGTCGAACTGCGGACAGTGCGCGGCATCGAATCGGTGCACCTCGCGATCGGGCTCGCCGAGTGGCGCCACGGAGAAGAAGAGTTCTCCGCACCCGTTCTTCTGCGTCCCGTCGCCATCCGCCGCTACGGCCGCGACTTCGAGCTGAAGCTCAAGGGCACCCCGTTCCTCAACCCGGAGCTCGCCAGGGCGCTGCACGAGCAATTCCAGATCACGCTCGACGCCGAGGCGTTCGAGGCGCTCGCCGTCACCAACGGTGCGTTCAAACCGCAGCCCGTCATCGACCGCCTGCGCGGACTCACCCAGCACCTCGAGTGGTTCAGCGTCCAGCCGAGGCTCGTGGTGTCAAGCTTCGCCGAGGTCGGCACAGCGCTCGTTCGCGACGCCAGGGATCTTGACCACCCGGTGCTCAACGCGCTCGCTGGAAACCCCGGGGCGCGCAGGCTCGTTGAGGGTCTGTTCCGGCCGGTGGATGCCATCGGCCAGGACGACAGGCCGCCGACAACGGATACGCTCCTGCTCGACGCCGACACCGAGCAGGAAAACGTGATCGCACAGATCGCTGCAGGGCACTCCATAGTGGTCACCACCCTTCCTGGCACCGGTGGCACGCAGACGGTGGTCAACGCCATCGGCAGCCTCGTCTCCCAGCACAAGCGTGTTCTCGTCGTGAGCGCAAGGCGTTCCAGCCTCGATGGCATCCGTCACCGATTCGGGAAGGTCGGTCTCCCGGGCATTACCGTGTCACCGGCGACCATTCGCCGCGACCTGATCCAGGCGATTTCGCGCAATGAGAAGGCTGTCGCACCGAAGGTCGCAGACGTTGACGACGCGCTTGTCCGGTTGCGCAAGGTGCTCCTCGACTACCGCGGCTCCCTCGGCCGGATCGACAGCGGGCTTGGTGTCAGCGTCATCGACACCCTCCAGGCTCTCACCCGCCTCGGCAACCTCCAGGACCAGCCGACGACGACCGCGCGGCTCGACCTCGCCTCTCTCGAGAAGCTCGCAGGCAATCGCGACATCATCGCGCGCAAGCTCGCGACCGCTGCCCAGCTCGGTGAGTTCCAGTACGGCCCGGATGATTCACCCTGGTACGGCGCCCAGTTCGCCAGCACGAAGCAGGCGAAGGCGACGCACGCCCTGGCCAAGAAGCTGCACAGGACAGAGCTGCCGCGCCTGCTCGAGCGCGGATACGAACTGATCGGCCAGACCCGGATGCGTGCGTTCGAGTCCATCGAGGAACTCGGCATCTACCTCCGGCTGCTCCTCGACATTCGCGAGACCCTGGACAAGTTCCAGCCGAGCGTCTTCGACAGGTCACTCGGCGAACTCATCGCCGCGACAAGCGCAAGGCGGGACGCCCCGAGCATGACCGGCGCCAACCGCCGTCGGCTGAAGAAGCTCGCTCGCGAGTATGTGCGGCCGGGCGTGCACGTCACAGACATCAATGCGGCGCTGCGACGAATTCAGCAGCAGCGCACGCTGTGGCAGCGATATGTGGCGGCAGGCGTCAACCCGGAGGTTCCGCTCGGTATCGCCGACGTGCAGGTTGCATACCAGCGCGTTGTCGAGGATCTCTCCCAGCTCGACGCGCCGCTCAGCCGCACGGCGAAGGCCCAGTCGCTTCTCTCGATGCCCGTCAAGGAGCTCGTCAGGCTCATGTCGGGACTGGCAGCAGACTCCGCGGTGATGGAGAACCTCCAGGAGCGGACCACTCTCATCGCCGAGCTGCGTGAGAAGGGGCTCGCCCCGCTCATCACCGACCTCTCGGTGCGCCATGTCCCCGAGGCGAAGGTTGCGAACGAACTCGAGCTCGCCTGGTGGCAGTCGGTGCTCGAGCACATGCTCACGACCGACCGTGCACTGCTCGGCGCGAACACCAGTGTCATCGACAGGCTCGAAGCAGACTTCCGCCTCGTCGACGAAGCGCATGCCTCGTCGACCGGCGCACTGCTCGGCGCGTTGCTCTCGGAGAACTGGAAGATCGGCCTCGTCGACTACCCGGATGAGGCAACGGCCCTCAAGAAGCTACTCCGCACCGAGGGCGCAACGCCGACGAAACTCGAGAACACGGCACCCCACCTGTCCCGCGTGCTGTCCCCGGTGTGGCTCACCTCGGTATATGAGGCCCACCTCATCCCGGAGAGCGTCCGATTCGACACGGTGTTCCTCGTCGACGCCGGGGCAACCACCCTCGCGGAGAACGCCGGGGCGATTCGCCGGGCACGCCAGGTCGTCGCCGTCGGTGACCCGGTCACGCAAAGCCCGACGCCGTTCACCGTCGCCATCGGCGTTCCGACGCCGGCCGCCGGCGCCGACGATGTTGACGCCAGGCATGCCGACTCGGCTCTCGCACGACTGTCCGGCCTGCTGCCGACCCTGACCCTCACGCGCAGTTACCGCGCCGGGGGCGAGGATCTGGCCGAGCTGGTCAACCACAGGTTCTACGGTGGCGAGATCGAGTCACTGCCGTGGGCAGGGTCCTTCCTCGGCCACGGAAGCCTCACCCTCGACTACGTTCCGAACGGGCATGGCATGCCCGACCCGGAGACCGGGGGAGTGGAGAGCGTTGACGCCGAGGTGGCCCGCGTCGTCAACCTCGTACTCGAACACGCCATCAACCGGCCGCGCGAATCGCTCATGGTGGTCACCGCGAGCGAGAAGCACGCCACCCGTGTGCACCAGGCGGTCATCTCCGCATTTGCCATGCGCGGCGACCTCTCCGACTTCATCCTCAAGGAACGGCCGGAGCCGTTCTCCGTGCTCACGCTCGAGCAGTCGGTGGCCGAGAGCCGCGACCGGGTCATCTTCTCCCTCGGCTACGGTGTCACCCCGCACGGCCGCGTGCTGTCCAACTTCGGCGCTCTTGCCCGGCCTGGCGGCGACCGCCTGCTCGCGGTCGGTATGACGCGAGCGAGGCGATCCATGGTGATCGTGTCGTGCATCCGTCCAGAAGACATCGACACCGATCGGATGCAGCACGGCATCGGAGCGCTCGCCGAGATCCTCAAGCAACCCGTCCAGCACGTCCCCGCGCCGCCCGCTACCGACGGTGCCGAACCGATGCTCATCGACCTCGCCGAACGGCTGTACCGCCACGGCCTGTCCGTTGAGGTCGGTTATCGCGGCAAGCTCGCCCTGGTCGCGGCGTACGAGGGCAAGGCGATCGCCGTGGAGTCCGACCCCGAGGTCAGCAGCGACTCGCTGCGGGAGTCGTTGCGTCTGCGTCCGGACGTGCTGCGCCGACTGGGCTGGCACTACCTCCGCGTACACAGCTTCGATCTGTTCAGCGACCCCGATGGCGTGACGCGCAAGATCCTGGCGATGCTCGGTGTTCCGTCACGCAACGCCGATGCGAACGCCGGGAACAGCCTTGAAACGTATGTCGCGGGCGATGTCGCGGACGTCTCCGAAGATGACCAGCAGGAGCGCGTACACTGAGCGACGTGTCGAACCGCCCAGCGCCCGAAGACCCTGGATCGCCGCACCCCGGTGATGCCAGGACACCGGACGCAGAGCGGGTACGCCGGGTCCCCGGTTCGCGACGTGCGGTCCTTCCGCCGATGCCTGGCACTGATCCAACGCCACAGGCCAGCCGGGAGGCGGTTCTCGCATCCGAAGACACGGACCGGTCCTGGGGCGGGCAGCCTGCAGCGCGCCCGGCTGAGGCCGGCCCGAACGACGCGCAGTTGCTCCAGGACGTTCCGCCCCACTGGGGCTAGCCAGGGGACCGCTATTCCTCGAGGTTGCTTCTATTCCTTGAGGTTGCTTCTGGCCAGCAGGTCGCGAATCTCGGTGAGGACGTCGATCTCGGTGACCGGTGCCTTCTCTTCGACGATGCCTGCCTTGCGCTTGGCCTCGGCGCGTTCCTTCATTGTGTTGATCGGCAGCACGAAGACGAAGTACACCACGGCCGCGATGATCAGGAAGCTGATAATCGCGCCGAGAACAGCGCCGAACTGCAGCTTCGCATCGCCAACAGACACGATGAGCGCGTTGTTGAGGCTGTCGGCCTGAAACAGTGCCCCGATGAGCGGGTTGAAGATGCGCTCGACTATCGAGTTGACGACAGCGGTGAACGCGGCTCCGATAACAACGGCGACGGCAAGGTCGATGACGTTGCCCCGCATGATGAAGTCTTTGAATCCCTTAAGCAATTTCGCCCCCATGGTCACGAAGCGGCAGCGGCGCTACCGGTACTCGACGAGCCAGCGGAACCGCTGGCAGGCGACGAAGATACCTTCTCCTTCGTGGCGCTGGCAGAGTCCTTCGATCCGGCAGAGTCCTTCGAGCCCGCAGAATCTGACTTTCCGCCGGATGACCTGGCACCGGTCGAGGCTGCCGCCGCGCGGGAGTCATTGCGGTAGAACCCCGACCCGGTGAACGACACTCCGACCGCGCTGTAGAGCTTGCGAAGCCTTCCGGCGCACTCGGGGCATTCGGTGAGGGAATCGTCGGTGAACGACTGCTGGATGTCAAAAGCCGTGTCGCAGGCTGTGCATTTGTATGAGTACGTGGGCATTCGGGTTTCCTGGAACTGTCGCGGCGTTTGTGCCGATGAGGTCGGTGTGTGGTTAAAAGTCGAGAATGCGTGACGGGGTGACGGCGCCGTCGACCCGCTGGTCGTGCTTTTCGAATGGCACGTCGGCCCGGAGTTCGCTGTCGAAGACGATCGCGTAGACCGGCGGGCATTTCTCCATTGAGCCGAGGGTTTTGTCGAAGTACCCGCGGCCCCAGCCCATCCGCATCCCATCGGGGCCTACCGCGGCGGCCGGCACGAAAATGAGGTCTACCTCGTTGATCGCGATTGGACCAAGGAGTTCGCCGACAGGCTCGGGCATTCCGTACAGGCCCTCAACCTCGGACCCCGTCTCTCCGACGGTCCAGTCCAGGAGGCCGTCTTCGCGGCTGATCGGAAACAGGACCCGGATGCCGTTGGCGAGTGCCCAGTTCACAAATGGGCGGGTGTTCGGCTCGTTCGGCGCGGAGAGGTAGCAGGCGATGCTGGTCGCGCCGCGGCGGGTGGCCAGGGCGGTGAGGTTGTCGGTGAGGCCGGTGGAAGCATTCTCACGTTCCGACGTGGTCAGGTTCTGACGCCGCTCCCGCAGCTCGGCACGGAGGGCTCGTTTCTGATGGTCCACCTGGGTTGGCATAGCCCCATTCTAGGCGGCGATGCCTGAGCGCCGGCATCCGCTGATGAGGGGCTCCTTCAGCCCTGACACGCCCGGCGCCGCGCTACGGCGAGACATCTCCCCGCCGGGGGCGGCATCCCGCTACTGTTAGTAGATGCCTCAGCCAGTACGCAAAGTCGTTATTCCCGCAGCAGGTCTCGGTACCCGGTTCCTGCCGGCAACGAAGGCCCTTCCCAAAGAGATGCTGCCCGTCGTCGACAAGCCAGCGATCCAGTACGTCGTCGAGGAGGCCGTCAGTGCCGGGCTCAACGATGTCCTGATGATCATCGGGCGCAACAAAAACGCGCTCGCCAACCACTTCGACCGGGTCACCGAGCTCGAACTGGCACTCGAGGAAAAGGGCGATGCGAAGCGCCTGAACCGCGTCGTTGAGTCGAGTGCTCTCGCCGACATTCACTTCCTGCGGCAGGGCGATCCCAAGGGCCTTGGCCACGCGGTGCTTCGCGCACGCAGGCACGTCGGTGATGAGCCGTTCGCGGTTCTGCTCGGTGACGACCTCATCGACGCCCGCGATCCTTTGCTCACGACGATGATCAAGGAGCAGGAAAGCCGCCAGGCCACGATCATCGCGCTGATGGAGGTCGACCCGGCAACGATCCAGATGTACGGTTGTGCGGCCGTCGAAGCGACCGACAACCCTGACGTCGTGAAGATCACCGACCTGGTCGAGAAGCCGGCCCCCGAAGACGCGCCGTCGAACCTCGCGATCATCGGCCGTTACGTCCTGCGCCCGGAGATCTTCGATGTTCTCGAGACGACGGAGCCGGGCAAGGGTGGCGAAATCCAGCTCACGGATGCCATGCAGGTGCTCGCTGCGGACGACTCGATTGCCGGCGGCGTCTACGGCGTCATCTTCCGTGGCCGACGCTATGACACCGGAGACCGTCTCGATTACATCAAGGCCATCATCCAGCTCGCCTCGGACCGTGAGGACCTGGGAGTCGAGCTCAAGCCCTGGATCAAGGAATTCGCCGCCAAGCTCGACTAGTTCGACGTTCTCTATCAAAGGAGACCCGGGTTGGCTCTTCCTGCCACCGTTCTGACCGACGGTCCCATCACCGTACGACTGGTCCGGTTACGCGATGCGCGGGCCATGGAACGCGAGCTCCTCGGTAACCGAAGCTGGCTGCGGCAGTGGGAGGCGACCAGCCCATACGCGCCGCGGTCCTTCGACATGCGTGCGAGCATCCGTTCGCTGCTCTCCAGCGCCAGGGCCGGCACAGGCCTGCCGCTCGTGATGGAGTACGACGGCGAGTTCGCCGGGCAGCTCAACGTGTCGGGGATCACCTACGGCTCACTGTCGTCCGCGACGCTGGGCTACTGGGTGTCCGAACGATTCGCCGGCAGGAGCGTGACACCGACATCCGTCGCGCTTGCCACCGACCACTGTTTCTCCCAGCTGGGCCTGCACCGGGTGGAGATCTGCATTCGGCCCGAGAACGCGCCGAGCCTGAGAGTCGTCGAAAAGCTCGGGTTCCGGTACGAGGGTCTCCGCAGACGGTACATCCACATCAACGGGGACTGGCGGGACCACTTTTGCTTCGGTCTCGTTCGCGAGGAGGTGCCGGGAGGCGTGCTCCGCCGGTGGAAAGACGGGCAGGTCCCTCCCGATGCTGCGACGGTTCCGGAATCCGACCGGATCGCGGCCCAGACGCCGATTGTGCCTCCCGCAGCGCTCTTTTAAACCTTCAACCTCAACTTGGGGGTGACACACCCTCGCCAATGCGGCGTGGCGTGCCTGTTCCCTCGTACCTTGGAGCCATGGCTGGCAGTGGACTCTTGAGTGGCGGGATCGTTTTCGCGATCGCCGCTGCGCTGTGGATCGTCTACCTGATGCCCACGTGGCTCGCCAGGAACGAGTTCCTCGCCACCGAGCGCAACGCCATTCGACTGCAGCAGACGTTGAGGATCCTCGCCGAAACTGCGGAAACCCCCGCCGAGGTGCGGGTAGAGACCACCGCGCGCGGCGTCGCTGAGCAGCAGAAAATTCTCAAGAAGTACGAGGCCGAGGCTCTCGAACGCGCCAGGCTCGAAGCGCTCGCGCTCGTCGAGGCGCAGCGTGAGGCCGAGAGGGCCAGGCAGACAGAGGAAGTCCGGCGAGCAACCGCTCTGGCAGCAGCTCGGTTCAGGGTCAAGAGAGCACGACGGCGCGCGCGACTTGCGGCGACGGTTGTGCTCGCGGCATCGCTCGCCACGGTCGGTGTCGGCGGATGGTTGCTGGCAACCGGCGGATCAGTGCTGGTTCTCGCCGCAGGAGTGACGGCAGCCGTCAGCAGTATCGCTGTGCTCGTTCGCATGGCTCGCGTCTCCGGTCGAACCAGGGTTGCCGCGCCCGTGACCCGGTCAGTTCCCGTCTCCCAGGCCTTCGAGCCGGTGAGCTTTGAAGAGACCGTGTCGGTGCCAAGCACCTGGACGCCAACGCCGCTTCCCCGGCCGCTGCACCTGTCGCAGGGGTCGAGCGCCGCCGGCACCATTGCCCAGGCCGACGCCCATGCCGCGCTGCGGCGTGCCGCTCTCGCGCAGGTCATGGCGGAGCGTGCGGTCGAGCTCGCTCCGACCGTCACACCGCTGGTCCCGGTTGTCGCAGCTCAGGAAGAGCCAGCGGTCGAACCGGCCAGCCGGTTTGCGGGGATGGGCGTCGTGGACGAGTCCGAGATCGCCCCAACCGACCTGACTGCGCTGCTTCAGCGCCGACGAGCCGCCAGCTGATGGATTCATCGCGCTCCCCGGCGTGATAATCTTTTTCTATCAGGGCCTATGGCGCAGTTGGTAGCGCGCCTCGTTCGCATCGAGGAGGTCAGGAGTTCGAATCTCCTTAGGTCCACACCATCCCTGTTCCACATTCGAACCCCCAGCGAGAAGTCGCACCGAGGTCCAAGACATGTTCGACAGCATCCCCGGCGGTCAGTGGATTTTCGGCATCTTCGCGATCGTGGCCATCATCGTCGTGCTCGCCCTGTTCGGTAAGCGCCTCGGCGGTGCATTCTCCACGAAAGAGTCCGACAGGTTCGAGACCACCGAGATTCCGCCCGATGACCCCGAGACGCGTGAGTTCATCGTGCGCGACGATCACACCGGCTCGAGGCTTCAGTTCGTCTCGCTTCACACTCGCGGCCGGGTCGTCGAGATCGTGGTTCCAGCCAAACACCGCCGGACCGGCGTCGAGGTCGACCTGTTCGAAGCCGCGTTGCCGTCGGCGCCGAACGTGACGACGTGGACCTGGCCCCCGACAACCCCCGATGGTTACGCCGCGCTCCTGATCATCGCGCGAAGGATGCCGGACGTCACGTTTCTCGACGCACACGGCTCTCGCGTTCTTTGACGACCCGGGTCGGCTCACGCGGCCGCGGCGCGACATCGGTCGAGTGGCGGGTCAGCGCGACAGGATCCACGCCATCAGGTAGGCGCGGCTGTTGCCGTCGTCGATGCGTGATTCCGGCAGCGCGGGCACGGCGTCGCCGGCAGCTGCGGCGGCATCCGCTCCGGCCAGTGCCGAGTACATGAGCAGGTAGTCGCCGAAGAGGACATCGAATCCGTTGGGAGCCGCCTCGTCGATATTCGCTTGAATCCGATCCGCGTCGCCCGCAAGGTAGCCGGAAACCGGACTCATCGGCAGGACAAGAATCCCCAGCATCGCACTCGGCTCAGCGCTGAACCATGTAGCGTAGTCGCGTTTCCCTCCCCAGACGAGAGAGGTGACCGTGTGGTCGAAGCCCGAGTACACGGGGGAGTCGAGTGGGAAGTCGGTCCAGTATTCCCGTGCGGATGCCGCCTCAGCGGACAGCATCCAGGTCGCCTCTGTCAGGAGCGCGGGCTGGTCACTCACCTCGGCCCACAGCGCGAGGCCGTTCCAGGCGGTCACCGCTTCTGAGCTCGACTCCTGATTGTTCCCGTCGCGGAAGGGGGCAGTGCCGCTGGCCCAGGAATGCCCGGCGTACGCGTCGAACACCCGCCGCTCCGGGAAGTACTCACTCAACCCACTGGTCGCGAGGTCCGCGGCCACCAGGTTCATCACGGGCGCCCATTTCTCCGTCACGTCGTCCCGGCCAGCCGCGACGACGGCGGCCGTATACAACAGGTAGCCATAGTGGAAGTGGTGGTCGTTGAACTCGTCCGAGCCGAAGGAGGGCTGAAGTCCGACAAGGCCCCGCGCGGCAGGATCGTAGACGAAACACCGGGCGTCGCGTGTTTCGCAGCCGTCCGGCTCCATCCACGAGTCAATTTCTCGGATCAGGCGGTCTTCCAGACTCGCAGCGATGTCGTCTGCCCCAAGCTCGCGGGCAATGCTGAGAAGGTTCGCCGCTCGATAGAGCGCTTTGCCGCCGAAATAGGTGTCGGCGGGAAACGCCGGTGTGCCGGCTGCGTCGGCCTCGAGCTGCCTGAGCAGTCGCTCGCGGTCTGCGGTTTCCAGCGAGCCGAGGTCGAGGGTGCCCGACGGTTCCAGGCGGGGGACCGTCCAGCTGAGGGTTTCCGCCCGGCACAGCTGCAGCTGGCCATAGATACTCTCGTAGGTGCCGTGCGTGCACTCGGCATCCGTCGAGGCCTGATGCGGCATCACGGCCATCAGCGCCGGTCCGGTCGCTTCGAGGTTGTACGTCAGAGCGGTGCTCGCCGTGCCGTCGGCCAGGGCGTAGGTGAGGCTCGTGCCGGTGAGGCGGTTGCCGGCAGCGGCGGTGAGCTCGTCGCGGTCGCCGCCGTCAGGGACAGCGAACCACGTCACGCTGTTGCCCGCGCTGAGGGTGACAGACCCGCTGTCTGTCGCGAGTGGATCATCGGACACGACCCCGTACTCAACACCATCGACGGTGGCAAAGGCCACGCGCTCATCGACAGGGCTGAACGCGGTGCCGAGCCGTACTGTGGTGTCCTGCGCTGCCGTGAAGGTGACGAAGGGCGAACCCTGCGCGATCACTGTACGGCCGATCTCCTCGCCGCCGGAGCGCTGTGCCACGGTGACGGATGCCGTGTCATACGCGACGACTTCGTGCTCCTGGGCGCCGACATCCACCGACACCGCCGCTCTGAACCCTCCCATGATCGCCGCAGGCGAGGTGGAGATGGCGGGAAGTCCGAAGTCCATGCCGTTATCGGTCAGCTCGAACGAGAGCGGAAGCGGGAAGACCGGCATCGACGGTTCGCCGAAGACGAGGCCGGAGAACCACCGGTTGGTTGGCGGAATAAGGCCAGACGCCAGCCGGGATGCCGGAAGCGGCTTGACGGTTCGCTCGGGAACGGCGTTCACGGAGGCGGCGATTTCGTCCGTTGGGTAGATGGGCGTGGTGGCCGACGTGACGTCCAGCTCGCTCGCCGGCTTGGGGGCCCAGGCGCAGCCACCGAGCGACACCGCGACCGCAGCGATCAGGGATGCGGCGAGAAGCCGGGGCAGTTGCTCGCGCATGTCACACCCCGATCTTCCGGAAGAAATCGAAGAGCCCGTCGCTCACACCGGCGAGAATGCCGTCGTTGCGCAATTGCAGAGTCGCCGAGACCGGCGTGCCTCGCGCCATGAGGCCGTTATGCCCGCCGTCGGAAAGCTCGTCGCTGTGAACGAGGACCACCGTACGGGCGATGCCCTCACTCGTCGACACCTGAACCGATGTCACCGATCCCTCTATCCGCTGGTCGTCAGGGAGCAGCAGTGTGACCTCCGCGCCGTTCTCGATGCGGCCGTAGTCCCGGCTGGTGAGTTCATACTCCGCGGTGACGAAGAGCGAACCCGCCCGATCGACGGTGGCAAGTACCTGCCCTGCCTGGACGAATGAACCGCGCTCGGTTGTCACATCGCGCACTGTGCCCGCCACGGCGGCCGTCAGGGTGATGGTGCCATCTGTTGTCACCGCGTATGCGATCGTCTCCGGCTTGAGAAGCCCATCGGCGAGATCCGCCTGGAGACTCGTGCTGAGGACAACGAAGAGCGGATCGCCCTGGGCCACCAGGTCTCCCTCGTCCACCAGGCGATCCACGACGGTCCCGCCGTAGTCGATACCGATCGGGAATCGCTCGGCCTCGATCGAGGCGCTGTCGCTCGCCACCTGCGACTGCCGCTGGGTGAAAACGAGGGTCAGTACGGCAACGATCCCGAGAACGACGACCAGCCCGGACAAGAGCCGCAGCCGGCTCCGCCAGGTCACGACGCCACCGCCACTGCCGTAACGGATGCCGTGGGCTCAGTGGAAAGCGCTCCGGCACGGGCGGGTCTGGCGACCGTTGCATGTTCCCTCACGGCTGTCGCGACGAAGCCGCCGAGGACGAACGTATTCGTGACGTTCCAGGCTGTCGCGAGCGTCAACATGCCGTTGCTGGCATCGCGCCAGATGGCCACGACCGACGTGAGAAGGAGAAATGTGAAGAACAGGACCTGGGGAACTATGACGTTGAACGGTGAACTCACGTGATCCCGATTGCCCGTCGCGGTCCACCGCTGCTCGCGGCCGACCAGGACGTTAAACAGGGCAGCGGTATATATCGGGAAGGACGCCGTGGCGAGCATCAGCGTCTCCCAGCGAAACGATCCCATCGTGTAAAACGCCAGGACGATCTGCAGAACGTAGAAGCCGGCGTAATACAGCACCCAGGTACCGACCGTCGTGGACAGATGCACCGGCCGCAGGTCGAAGTAGATCTCGAGCGGCGGAACCAGCAGGAGCAAGAGGGGTGAAATCCCGGTGAGGTAAAAGGAGCCGGTTACGAGGTATTGCAGCCGCTGATCAAGGGTGAGTTTGCTTCGTCGGCTGAAGATTTTGTGCCGAAGGAGGATCTCAAATCCGCCCGTCGCCCACCTGAGCTGCTGTTTCGTATATGCCTCGATGGTGTCAGGAGCATCACCGACGGCGAGGACGAGGGGGATGTAGACGGTTCGCCACTCCCGCTCATGAAGCATGAGGGAGGTCCAGACGTCTTCCGACTTCGAGTCGGTGTACAGGCCTCCGATGTCGGCAATCGCCGAGCGGCGGAAGATGACGTTGGTACCAACACAAAACGCCGCGTTGAACCTGTTGCGCCCCGGCTGGATGAAGCGATAGAAGACCGACTGCATGTAACCAGCGCCTCGTGAAATGACGTTGTGCAGGTTGCCATAGCTCTGGGGCGTCTGGACGAAAGCCACCTTCTCGTCAGCGAAGAACGGCACGGTTTCAACCAGGAAGTTCTCGTTAGGGACAAAGTCAGCATCGAGGATCATGAAGAAGTCGCCCCTGGTCAGGGAGAGCGCGTGGTTGACGTTGCCCGCCTTCGCCCCGCCCGAGCTGAGCCGGCGTACGTATCGTGCACCGAGTTCGGCGGCCAGTGATTTCACGTCGTCCGACCTGCCGTCGTCGAGAACCCACGTGACGTGTGCTCCGCTCATGGCGATGGCAGCGTTCACCGTGCGTCGGATCGTGGTGAGGTCTTCTCCGTATGTCGTGATGAACACATCGACGGATACCGGTGTGTCGGCAAGATGCATCACCCAGTGTTCCGGCGAATTACTGAACCCATCGCGCCTGATGTCGCGGGAGCGGAACAGCGATCCGCGTGCCTGGTGGAAGGCGAAGTCCCGGGGGTCGTGCGCCGCGGACAGGATGGTCCACATGGAGAAGAGCGCCTGCAGGATCAGGATGGATTCGGCCGCGACGACCATCAGGTAGGGCAGCCAGTCGCCACGGCTCGCCGGGTTCAGGAGAAAACCCGCGTACGCCAGGATGCCGATGGCCGCGATGAGCACCAGAAGAACCAGGGAAGGGGACTGGGGCTTGGTGCTCTCGATCGAGCGCGGCGGCAGTACGGGTTCGGCCACCAGTGTCGTCGACGGCCGGGATCGATGCTCGAGGGATGTCATAACGAACTCTTTTCGGGAGACGAGCGAGGAGTTCGAGCAGCGCCCTCGGCACCCGGCGGTTACCGGTGTGGTTCGTCGGTCCCGCATTTCCAATCTAGGAGCGCGAGGTGAACGCGAGAAAGCCTCAGGATTTCAGTCGTGTAAACACTCCCTGACAGCAACCAGGCGCGCAGGGGTCACGTTCTCACGGGTCTGAATCGAGCGAACCATCCGCTTCCGCGTACGCGTGGACGATGAGTTCACGCAGGACATCGAGGTCGATATCGTCGAGTTGCTTGATGTAGACACAGCCCTTGCCGATGGTGAACTTTCCCAGCGAGGCCAGAAGATGCTCGCTCCGCGCGTGACCCTGCAGTCCGTACAGGGTGAGTGCGTTCTTCCGCGGGGCGAACCCGACCCTCATCGTGTCACCCTCCCGCCCGGTGGCGTAACGGTAGTGAAACGAGCCGAAACCGATGATCGACGGGCCCCAGAGCTGTGGTTGCTCACCCGTTGCATCGGCTATCAGGTGGGTGAGGCGCGCCGCGTCTGCCCGTTTGCGCTCATCTTCGATCGTCTCGATGAGCGCCTGGGGATCTCCGTCACCTGGCGGGGTCTTCGGGGCGGTCATGGTCTCATGCTGGCACCGTCGTGTGGCACGGTCAACGGCCTTCTGGCTCTTTCCGCCTGAGCGTTGCCCGGGCGACAAGGGCGGGTCAGCCGCCGAAGACGAGGGTGGCGACCGTGTAGATCGCGAGCCCGGCCAGGGCACCGACCACCGTGCCGTTGATGCGGATGAACTGGAGGTCCCTTCCGACCTGGAGCTCGATTTTCTCGCTCATCTCGCGGGGGTCCCAGCGCTCGACCGTGTCGGTGATGACGCTCGCGATCTCGTGACGGTAGGTATTGACGAGGTACACCGCTGCATCCGTCACCCAGAGATCGAGCTTGGTGCTGAGGCGCGAATCGGTGGAAATGCGGCTGCCGAGGTCGTTGACCGTGCGCGCCAGCTGCACTCGCAAACCGCTCCCGGGGTCGTCGAGGGAGTCGATGAGGGCCGCCTTTGTGGTGTTCCAGGTCGACGAGGCGAGCTCGCGCACCCGGGGGCTGTCGAAGAGTTCGGATTTCGCGCTCTCGAACCTGGCGATCATGAGCGGGTCGTTCTGCAGGTTGTCGGTGAGCGTCAGCAGGTAGTTGTCGATGGCGCGACGGGCCGGATCGAGTTCGTCATCCTTCATCCGGCGGACGAATCCGAGCGCTTCGCGGTACAGCCGGTCGTCGACGACGCGGTCAAGGAACGAGGGAACCCACGAGGGAAGGCGGGATGACACGAGTCGAGCGAAGGCCTCCGGGTTGTTCACCAGCCAGTCGTCGATGCCGTCGAGGACGAGTCCAACGGCTGCGTGATGACCGCCGCCAGCCACGACGCTCTCGCCCCACGCACCGAGTGACTCGCTCCACGGCTGCTCGATGAGGTGCGTCCGCGCGAGCTTCTCCAGGACGTCGCGCACGTCGTCGTCGTCGAGCAGCGAGAGGATTCCCTTCGCCCCAACCGATACCTCGTCGGCAAGCCTCGTGGCATTCTCCGGGCGCGCGAGCCAGTCCCCGAGCTTCTGGCCGATGTGGGTCGATTCCAGCTTGTGACGGACGACCGGTTCTGAGAGGAAGTTCGACTCGACGAAATCGCCGAGGCTCGCCCCGATCTCATCCTTGCGGCGGGGAATGATCGCCGTGTGCGGAATCGGTAATGCGAGAGGATGCCGGAACAGCGCCGTCACGGCGAACCAGTCGGCGATCGCCCCGACCATGCCGCCCTCACTTGCCGCGCGGACCCAGCCGAGCCACGGGATCTCGTCCTGGAGCGCGAAGGAGACACAGAAGATCACGGCCATCAGGATGAGCAGAGCGGTTGCGGTGCGCTTCATGGATACGAGGCCCCTGCGCCGTTCGAGGTCTTCCGGGGTGAGGAGGGGGATCGTCATTGGGCAATCGTACGTCGGGTTACCGGCCTGCCGTCAGGCGGTTGCGCCCCGGGCTTTGTTGCCTCATACGTCGTCCACGTTCTGGCCCCATCCGTCGGATTCGGTTACGTGGTACCCGCTTGGGGGGCTTGTGCTCTCATCTCACACAGCCAAGCTTGGTAACACACAGAGTGGACTGCCCCGCCGCTCGTGGCCCCGACCCTCGCGAGGACTGCTGCCCCCAGTTGTTCGCCGTTGCAGGAGTTGCCCAATGATGTTTGAAGAACGTATTGCAGTTTCAGAGAGCCGAACCCCGATCAGGCTCATGGTGGTTATCGGAAGTGTGCGACCCGGCCGTTCAGGCCTGGCCGTTGCCCTCTGGGTCCACGAGTGTGCGACAAAATTCGGCGGGTTTGACATCGACTTCGTTGACCTGGCCGAACTGGACCTTCCGTTCATGAATGAGCCGAAGCACCCGAAGCACCAGGAGTACCGCCACAGGCACACGATCGCGTGGGGAGAGCGGGTCAGCGCCGCAGATGCGTTCCTCTTCGTGACCCCCGAGTACAACCACAGCTACTCGCCCGCGCTCAAGAACGCGCTCGATTATCTGCACCACGAGTGGTCGGGGAAGCCGGTCGGCCTGGTCAGCTATGGCGGGCTGGCCGGAGGCACCCGTGGTGCGGCAGCACTTCGACCGGTGCTCTCGGCGCTCGCCATGGTTGGCACTGAGTCGAACGTCGAGATTCCCTACGTCTCCCGTCAGATCGACGATGGGTTCTTCGAGCCGACCGACGGGCAGGCAGACAAGCTCACGCTCATGCTGGACGAGTTCGGCCGGCTTTCACCGGCCCTCAGCAGTGTCAGGGGTCGCGGTCTCCTCGCCGTGTAGCTGACGGCCCCGCTCAGGGGGCCCGGCTCAGGAGGCCCGGCTCAGGAGGTCTGGATCTGGATCGGCTCTGTGTCAGGGATCGGGCCCCCGTCCCGACCCCTGAGGTCGGGATGCCACCGTTTTCCGAGAAGCGGCACCATGAAGCCGAGGAAGGCGAGGGCGCTCGCCGCCCAGAATGCGCCGATCGCTCCGTTCGAGTCGATGAGAATGCCGGCGACGGCTGAGCCGAGCGCTGCGCCGATGAGCTGGCCGGTTCCCATCCAGCCGTAAGCTTCGGCGGTGTCGCTGAACTTCACGCTCGACGACACCATGGCGAAGAGCACGGTGAGCGCCGGCGCGATCCCGATGCCAGCGACGAACAGCACGATCGACAGGGCGACGATGTCTGAGAACAGGGTCGACAGCGCGATGCCGGCGAAGACGATGAACATCCGTCTGGCAAGTGCCCACGGTCCGATGGCGATGTGCCCGAGTGCGAGGCCACCGGCGAGGCTGCCGAGGGAGAGGATGCCGAGGACGATTCCGGCTTCAAGTCCGCTGTGTCCGAAGACTGCGACGACACCGACCTCGAGTGCGGAACAGGCGCCGATGAGGAGGAAGCCGACAACCGTCGCGAGCAGGACGGCCGGTCGTTTCAGGACCTGGCCGATCTTGCGCTTGCTGCGCGGGATGCGAACCCGCCCGACTTCCGGCGAGGCGATGAACCAGGTTCCGCCGATTGCCAGGATGCCAACGGCGGTGAGGATGCCCCACTCGGTGCCGACCTGGGTCGAGATGAATGTCGTGATGACCGGCCCGAGGACCCAGATGATCTCCTGCGCGCTCGCGTCGAGTGAGAACAGCGGGGTGAGCTGCTTTGAGTTGACCATCTTGGGGTAGATGGTGCGAACCGCGGGCTGGACAGGGGGTGTTGACAGACCGGCCAGGAAGGAAAAGGCCATGTACCACGGGACGCTCATCTCGATGAGCGCGACCGCGGTTACCGTTGCTCCGCAGACGATGACGGTCAGCACGAGGACGGGGCGCATACCCCAGGTGCCCATCCACCTGCTCGTCAGGGGGCCGGCGAGTGCCTGGCCGACGCTCGATGCAGCGAGAACGATACCCGCGGCGGCGTACGAGCCGGTGACCTGCTCGACGTGAAGGAGGAACGCGAGCGACAGCATCCCGAACGGGAACCGCGCGACCAGCTGGGCGAGGATGATTCGAGCGACGCCCGTTGTTTTCAAAAGGCTGGAATATGCGCTCATGTGTCAAGTCTATTGACAGCGAGACGCCCCTCCTGTTGCTCCCCGGCGGGAACGGAGACGGGGAACTGCGACACGCCGATGGCCCGAATTGGGGACAGATTTAATGTCGGTGGTGGCCCGTAGCGTTGCAACTGTGGAGAACCGCGGATGTGACGCCCGGCACTCGCAGAAATACGGCATTCCGCCCCGGCTCCGGGTGTGGAGAGACCGGTGGATAAATGGTGGATAACGGAAGAAAACGGTGGAATCACTTGTTGATAACTACAGGGGTGTAACTACTAGCTCTAGGGGTGCTCCCCAAAGCGACCAACTATATGTAGTATTGGACCACCGGCAGGCACTGCCGAGAAGATCAGGATTTTTTCCAGGAAAGGGGCCAGAGTCACATGACAATTACGGTCTACACAAAGCCTTCATGCGTGCAGTGCACTGCGACCTACCGTGCCCTCGACAACAAGGGCATCGAGTACAACATCCTCGACCTTTCTGAAGACGAGAATGCGCTTGAGGCTGTCAAGGCGCTCGGCTACCTTCAGGCGCCTGTCGTCATCACGGACGAAGACCACTGGTCCGGATTCCGCCCCGACAAGATCAACGAGCTGGCATCACGCCTGTCCTGATCCCGTCACGCCACGATTTCGACTCGGCGGGGCAGAAGATGGCCAAGCTGGTGTATTTCTCCAGCGTCTCCGGTAACACCCTGCGATTCGTTTCGAAGCTCGGTGTCCCCGCCAAACGGATCCCGCTGCACGCGAAAGATCCGCACCTCGCCGTGAGCGATCCGTACATTCTCGTCACCCCGACCTACGGCGGGGGCGACGGCAATGGAGCGGTGCCCAAGCAGGTGATCAGGTTTCTCAACGACGAGAACAACCGCGGCCTGCTTCGGGGGGTCATTGCCGCCGGCAATACCAACTTCGGTGCTGCCTATGGGCTTGCGGGGGATGTCATCTCCGCCAAGTGCAAGGTGCCGCACCTTTATCGATTTGAAGTATTCGGAACACCGGATGACGTGCGTGTCGTCCACGATGGATTGGAATCATTTTGGCTGGAACAGTAGTAACAGAGGTGCCGATGGACACCGGCATGGACTACCACTCGCTCAACGCGATGCTCAACCTGTACGGCCCGAACGGCGAGATCCAGTTCGACAAGGACCGTGAGGCGGCGCGGGAGTTCTTCCTGCAGCACGTCAACCAGAACACCGTGTTCTTCCACTCGCTGCGCGAGCGCCTCGACTACCTCGTCGAGAAGGAGTACTACGAGGCTGCCGTCATCGACGCATACTCGTTCGACTTCATCCAGAGCCTCAACGACCTCGCGTACTCCAAGAAGTTCCGCTTCCAGACCTTCCTCGGTGCGTTCAAGTACTACACCTCGTACACGCTGAAGACGTTCGACGGCAAGCGGTACCTCGAGCGTTTCGAAGACCGCGTCGTCATGACGGCTCTCGGACTCGCCCAGGGTGACGAGAAGCTTGCCGTTGCACTGGTCGAAGAGATCATCGCCGGCCGGTTCCAGCCCGCTACGCCCACCTTCCTCAACTCGGGCAAGGCCCAGCGCGGCGAACTCGTTTCCTGCTTCCTGCTCCGCATCGAAGACAACATGGAGTCGATCTCCCGCGGCATCAACTCGTCGCTGCAGCTCTCCAAGCGTGGCGGTGGCGTCGCACTCCTGCTCTCGAACATCCGAGAGGCCGGAGCGCCGATCAAGCAGATCGAGAACCAGTCGAGCGGAATCATCCCCGTGATGAAGCTCCTCGAAGACTCCTTCAGCTACGCCAACCAGCTCGGTGCCCGCCAGGGTGCCGGTGCCGTCTACCTGCAGGCGCACCACCCGGACATCATGCGGTTCCTCGACACCAAGCGTGAGAACGCCGACGAGAAAATCCGTATCAAGACGCTCTCCCTCGGTGTCGTTGTTCCCGACATCACCTTCGAGCTCGCGAAGAAGGGCGAGGACATGTACCTGTTCTCGCCGTACGACGTGGAGAAGGTGTACGGAGTGCCGTTCGCCGACATCTCGATCACCGAGAAGTACCACGAGATGGTCGACGACGCGCGGATCAAGAAGACCAAGATCAAGGCGCGTGACTTCTTCCAGACCCTCGCCGAGATCCAGTTCGAGTCCGGTTACCCGTACATCATGTTCGAAGACACGGTGAACAAGGCGAACCCGATCAAGGGTCGCATCAACATGTCGAACCTGTGCTCGGAGATCCTCCAGGTCAACACGCCGACCACATACAACGCCGACCTGTCGTACGACGTGATCGGCAAGGACATCTCCTGCAACCTCGGATCGATGAACATCGCCCTGTCGATGGACTCGCCCGACTTCGGCAAGACGGTGGAGACCGCCATCCGCGGCCTCAGCTCGGTGTCAGACCAGAGCCACATCGAGTCGGTGCGTTCGATCGAAGACGGCAACGACAAGTCCCACGCGATCGGCCTCGGCCAGATGAACCTGCACGGCTACCTTGCTCGTGAGCGCATCTACTACGGCTCCGAAGAGGGCATCGACTTCACGAACATCTACTTCTACACGGTGCTCTACCACGCACTGCGCGCATCCAACCGGATCGCGATTGAGCGTGGAATCGCATTCGACGGATTCGCTGACTCGACCTACGCCTCCGGTGAGTTCTTCACCAAGTACACCGACCAGGTGTGGGAGCCGGCAACCGCCCGCGTCGCCGACCTGTTTGCGAACTCGGCCGTTTCGATCCCGACGCAGGCCGACTGGGCTGCGCTGAAGGCATCCGTCATGGAATTCGGGATCTACAACCAGAACCTGCAGGCTGTCCCGCCGACCGGCTCGATCTCGTATATCAACAACTCAACGTCGTCGATCCACCCGATCGCGTCGAAGATCGAGATCCGCAAGGAAGGCAAGCTCGGCCGCGTCTACTACCCGGCGCCGTTCATGACGAACGACAACCTGGACTACTACCAGGACGCGTACGAGATCGGCGCGGAGAAGATCATCGACACCTACGCCGCTGCGACCCAGCACGTCGACCAGGGCCTGTCGCTCACGCTCTTCTTCAAGGACACCGCGACGACCCGCGACATCAACAAGGCGCAGATCTACGCATGGCGCAAGGGCATCAAGACGATCTACTACATCCGCCTGCGCCAGCTTGCGCTCGAGGGCACCGAGGTTGACGGCTGCGTCAGCTGCATGCTCTGATCTCGATCTTCGACTACTAAGGAACAACAATGATTGAGAAGCTCAAGCTGGTCGACCACGTCCAGGCGATCAACTGGAACAAGATCGAAGACGAGAAGGATGTCGAGGTCTGGAACCGGCTCGTCAACAACTTCTGGCTGCCGGAGAAGGTACCGCTGTCGAACGACATCCAGTCGTGGAACACGCTCACCCCTGAGGAGCAGCAGCTCACGATGCGCGTGTTCACGGGGCTCACGCTTCTTGACACCATTCAGGGCACCGTCGGCGCTGTGTCCTTGATTCCGGATGCCGTCACGCCGCACGAAGAAGCGGTGTACACCAATATCGCGTTCATGGAGTCGGTGCACGCCAAGAGCTACTCGTCGATCTTCTCGACGCTGTGCTCGACGAAGGAAATCGACGAAGCGTTCCGGTGGTCGGTCGAGAACGAGAACCTTCAGAAGAAGGCCGCGATCGTCATGGATTACTACACCGGTGACGACCCCCTGAAGCGCAAGGTCGCCTCGACGCTGCTCGAGTCGTTCCTGTTCTACTCGGGCTTCTACCTGCCGATGTACTGGTCTTCCCGTGCAAAGCTCACCAACACGGCAGACCTGATCCGCCTCATCATCCGTGACGAGGCAGTGCACGGTTATTACATCGGCTACAAGTTCCAGAAGGGTCTCGAGAAGGAGACCGAGGAGCGCCGCCAGGAGATCAAGGACTACACGTTCAACCTCCTGTTCGAGCTCTACGACAACGAGGTTCAGTACACGCAGGACCTTTACGACGGAGTCGGCCTGACCGAAGACGTCAAGAAGTTCCTGCACTACAACGCCAACAAAGCCCTTATGAACCTCGGCTACGAGCCGATGTTCCCGAAGACCGTCACCGACGTGAACCCGGCGATCCTCTCGGCGCTCTCACCGAACGCCGACGAGAACCACGACTTCTTCTCGGGGTCGGGCTCGTCGTACGTCATCGGCAAGGCAGTTGTCACCGAAGACGAGGACTGGGACTTCTAGCGCCCCAGATGATGCCGGCCCGTAAAGGGCAGCTCAAAGGCCCGGACCCGCAGGATTCTGCGGGTCCGGGCCTCTTTTGTGCCTGCTCTCGTTGGAGAACCGGAATCCGATGCGTCGAGTCGTCGCGCGAAATCGCCGCCAGGCAGAGCGTCGAGCGCCCGTCCGCTATCGTTTGCCGTACTTCCGGTGGACCGCCTGCTTGCTCACGCCGAGCCCCTGGGCAATGGCCTCCCACGATAACCCGGCCTGGCGAGCGCTTCGGACCAGGCCTGCCTCTGTGCGAGCTACTTCCCGATGCAGCTCAGCGATGACTCGCAAGGCCTCGACTGGGCCCTTGCCGTCCATTGATCCAACAAGGGTCTTCATCCTCTCGGTCTCCATCCGTCAAGGGTAGTTGACGAGCGACGTCGCCGGTAGGCACTGCAATCTTCCGAGTCCGCGAATGCCGCTGGGGATACGCCCGATCATCATGCTGATCCGCCCGTGATCGCGGGTGGCGGGGGCGCCGTTCCGGGTGTTGTGAACTCCGTAAGCAGCCGAAACCCCTGTCTGTCCACGGAGCGGTGAGCCGCTGAGAGCACAACGACTCCGGTGCCGGCGTCTCGGTCGACCCCTATCCAGCTGCTAAACCCGCCGGTGCTGCCGTTGTGCCACGTGATGTCGCGGTCCTTGTACCTGAGCGTGATCCACCCCGCGCCAATACTGACGCGGGGCGTGAATTCCGCGACCGGGTCGAGTGCGGTGAGACCCCGAGTTGTCCCGTCGAGGACCGCGCGAAGAAAGTCCCGCATGGTAGTTATGCTGGCGCGGATGCCACCCGCCGGAGCGAGGGCTTCACCCACCCATGCGGGTACGGGGCGTCCGAATCGGCTGGATCCCCTCAGGTCCATGGGTCCCAGGTCGTCGGCGTTTGCTGGAGTGGAGAACCCAGCACCCATGACGTCGCGCAGAAGTCGTCCGTAGGTACCTCCGGCTGCGTTCGCCACAGCGTGCCCGAGCAACTGGAAACCGAGGTTCGAGTATCTGGTCCGAGGGGTGCCAAGGCGCACGTCGCGGGTCTGCTCGAGCAGCTCCGTTAGAGAATCGCCGTAAGGGTTGTCTCCGCGGGTGAGGAATCGAATATTTCGGCGAAGGGGATGCATCCCTGGGGGCAAGCCAGGAAGGCCGGAGCGGTGAATGGCCAGGGAGCTGAGCGTTACGGAGCCGACTTCTCCGTGGCCATCGAGTGGCAGCAGATCGCGCAGGACTGTCGACGGCGAAATAAGGCCTGACTCTGTCGCATCCCGGTACAGCATGCCCGTGAGCGCCTTGGAGATCGAGCCAATCTCGAAGGACGAGTAAAGGTCGGAGCCCACCGCCGCGATCATCTCGCGATGAGGGGCAACAACCGCCACGGCTACCGCAGAGGAGCGAAACGCTCCATCCACAGCGTCCACAAGCTCGGCATCCCCCGTCCATTTCGTGGTCACGATTGATCTCCTCTCTCAATGTCCTGACCGCCTGCGATTGCCCACAAGATGCGATTCAAGGGGTCGGATACGTCAACACTCGCTGACGGCGTCTTCGGTCAACTCTAGGCGACGAGAACCGGAAGCGTCAATAATTGTTGACGCGAATCTGCATGGTCGACGGGCTCGCCAGACAGCCAGGCATAGAGGCGATGGACCCGGTGCCCGCCGACTCTTTTCGCACTCGGACGCGTTTCTGGCAGTGAAAATGTGAATACCTGCTGAGATCACGGTAGAGGGGTGACGTTGCAGAAAAGTTGACATAGTCTCAGGACAGCTGGACACGTCAGTGCATGGTGGAGGACCTTCCTCGTTCACGGGCGATCCCCGGGGCGCGACCCCGCGGGCGTGAGACTGACGACCTGCCCGGCAGGCGGGGTGTCGACGATGCGAGCGCAGCGCGGATGAGCAGGCGGGCCGATCGCGTGATGCGCGCGGACCAGGACCAGGGAACGAACCAGTCGCTCCCGGAACCGGAGCGCCACCGGTCCATCTTCAGGTCGCACCCACACCGGGCAGCCCACGCCCTGCCTCGAGCGAGCGAGCACGAGCAGGCGCGTCAGGTGCAGAACCGCGGCAAGGCACGGCATGCCAGGCCCGGGAGAGCCCACGGCGGCGGACTCCGAACGGCGTTCGCCGTGATGCTCGCCCTGCCCGGTCTTTTCCTCACCGCCGCTCTTCCGTACCAGGGGGCTTCGCCGGCAGCCGCAGGCGGAACCGACGTCCTGAGCGAAACCGGACTGCAGTCCTTCACCGTTTCCGTGGGGACGCAGCCGGATGTCAAGCGCGATCTCTACTCAGCCACGAGTATGGAAGAACTGATCGCGGCTCGCGCGGCCGCTGCGGCCGCGCTTGCCGCGGCGGAAGCGGAAGCCGAGGCAGTGGAAGCTGAAGCTGCGGCGGTGGCGGCCCTCGCGGCGCGGGAGAAATTCAACGAGGACGCCGAATGGTCCGGCTCGGATTCGCGCCCGTCTGACTCCTCCGACACGTACTTCGACCTCGACGACGGTGAACTGAGTGAGTTTCTCGTTGGCAGGTCGGGATCATGGGTGCGACCCGTCGAGGCGCCGGTCTCCTCGCCGTATGGGCCCCGTCACATCATCTGCAACGCCGCGGGGTGTTCCAACTCCTTTCACGACGGTGTCGACTTCGGTGCGGGCTGCGGAACCCCGGTGGAGGCCGTCTCGGCCGGTCGGGTGGTGTTCGTCGGCGCTGCCGGTGCCTATGGGAACCGGGTTATTGTCGACCACGGCGGCGGCATCGAGTCGATTTACGGACACCTCAGCGACGGGTCGTACGCGGTCGAGGTGGGCGACCTGATCGAGGCGGGCACTGTTGTCGCGGAGGTGGGAGCGACCGGGGTCGTCTCCGGTTGTCACCTCGACCTCAAGATTCGGGTCGAGGGTGAATACGGCTCGCCCGTGGCTTATCTCGTCGCGCGCGGAGTGACGGTGTAACCACGGATGCGGGACGTCACTCAGTCAGCGGGCAGCACTTCGAGCGTGGTCTCCGGAGCCTCGGGCCCGACGACCGTGTTCACGATGCGTGGCCCGTACCTGTCGTACTTGGCGTGATAGGCGGCATCAACGTCAGGGGCGACAGACCGGTCGGCAGGCACGAAGCGAACATCCTTCTCCAGCTCACCGGCGCGGATCCGACCCGAACCGCTCGCCTTCGCCCGCACGTACCAGGGGTTCGTCGAGCCATAAGCCGAACGCACATAGACGCTGTCGCCGGAGCGAACCACCCAGATCGTCACGTACGGTCGGAGTGTGCCGTCAGCGCGCCTCGACGAGATCTGAAGTTCGTCGGCAGCCGCCAGCGTGGCCAATTCGTCCGCGGTCCATGCAGTCATCGCTGTAGCCCTTTCTCGAATGGGTCTCAACGCTACGCCTGACCGCCGAAGATGGGGAGGCCCGCCCCCAGTGCGACCCGGATTCGCAACCCGGTGTCGACGTATCGACCGGGTTGTGCCGTACGGGCGATTCCAGTGCCGAAGCGCCGGTGAAGTAGTCTCGATATGTCGTCCCGGTCGACGAAGCGAATTTAAGGAAACCACCATGCGCACCCAATCCCTTGTCGCACCGCTGGCACTCGCGGCATCCGTCGCCCTCGTGCTCACCGGTTGCGTGAATAACGAAGAAGCGCCGAGCGGTGAGTCGACCGCCGGCAGTTCCGTCACGGCCGATGAAGCGCTCGTCGCTCTCGTCCCCGAGGACATTGCCTCCGCCGGAGTCCTGACCATCGGCGTTGACGCCAGCTACGCGCCCAACGAATTCGAAGCAGACGACGGGTCGGTCACGGGCTGGGACGCCCAGTTGGCGGAGGCTGTCGCGGCAAAGCTCGGCCTTGAGGTCGAGTGGGAGAAGTCCCTCTTCGACGCCATCCTGCCCAAGGTCGCCGGCGGTACGCTCGACCTCGGCTGGTCAAGCTTCACCGACAACGCCGAGCGCCAGGCGCAGGTCGACTTCGTCGACTACTACAACGCAGGACTCCAGTTCGCGAAGACCCCGGATGCCGCTGACGTCACCGAATTCTGCGGCGTCACCGTCGCCATCCAGGCCTCGACGACATCGGAGCAGTTCCTCCAGGACGCCAGTGACGCGTGCGTCGCCGAAGGCAAGGAACCCGTTGACATGCTGAAGTCCGACAACCAGGACGAGGCGACCAACAACGCTGTCCTGGGTCGGGCCGACTACCTCCTCGGTGACTCACCGATCGTGCAGTACGGTGTTGCGCAGTCGGACGACAAGCTCGTGCTGAGCGGAGACGTCTTCGACGCTGCGCCATACGGCGTCGTCATCGAGAAGGGCGGCGACCTGGTCGAACCGATCCAGGCCGCGATGCAGTCGCTCATGGATGACGGAACATACCTCGAGATCCTCACCGAGTGGGGCGTCGAAGACGGCGCCATCTCCGAGGCTACGATCAACGCAGGCTGATGCCCATGGACTCCGATACAGAACCGATCAAAGCGGTCAAACTCCGCCACCCGATTCGGACCGCGTTCGCGGTCCTGATCCTTCTGCTGCTCGCGGCGTTCATCTGGGACGCCGCGAACCGTGAGGCCTACCAGTGGCCGCTCGTGGGGCAGTACCTGTTTGACCGCCGCATCAGCCAGGCAGCACTCATCACGCTCGCCCTGACCATCCTGTCGATGATCCTCGCGATCGTGATGGGACTCGTCCTCGCCGTCATGCGGCTGAGCGAGAACCCCGTGCTCAAAGCTGTCTCGTGGGTCTACCTATGGCTGTTCCGCGGTACCCCGGTGTACGTGCAGCTCGTGTTCTGGGGTTTGCTCGGCACCATCTACCGCTCGGTGACCATCGGCGTTCCGTTCACCGACATCGAGTTCTTCACCGTTTCGCCGTTCTCAGCGATCGACCTGTTCTGGCTCGCCGTGCTCGGCCTCGCCTTCAACGAAGCCGCGTACATGGCGGAAATCGTGCGCGGCGGCATCCTGAGCGTCCCACGCGGCCAGGACGAGGCGGCGCGTGCCCTCGGCATGAGCTGGCGTCAGACCATGCTCAGGGTCGTCGTCCCGCAGTCGATGCGCGTCATCATCCCGCCGACGGGCAACGAGGTGATCTCGATGCTGAAGACGACCTCGCTCGTCACGGCGCTCGGGTTCTCCCTTGAGCTCTACGCTCGCACCCGCGCCATCTCGGCACAGATCTATGCGACGGTCCCGCTGCTCATCGTCGCGAGCATCTGGTACCTGCTCGTGACGAGCATCCTCATGGTTGGCCAGCACTACCTCGAGAAGTACTACGGCCGGGGCGTCGCGCCGCAACGGGCTCAGGACGCGGACCCGACCGATCCTGACGCTTCCGCTGGTCTGGAGGCGGACAACGCCGTAGACGGGCGGGCGGATGCCAGCCAAGTTCCGCCACCGAAGAGAGAACACCTATGACCGACGTCCCCATGGTCCAGGCGGATCACATCGTCAAGAGCTTCGGCTCGCACGAGGTCCTCAAAGACATCTCGGTCACCGTCAACCGCGGTGAGGTCGCGTGCCTCATCGGCCCGAGCGGGTCGGGCAAGTCCACCTTCCTGCGCTGTATCAATCACCTCGAGTCCATCAACGGTGGGCGCCTGTGGGTCGACGGTGAGCTCATGGGCTACCGCCAGCGCGGAGACAAGCTCTACGAGATGTCGCCAGCCGAGGTATCGAAGCAGCGCGCAGACATCGGCATGGTGTTCCAGTCGTTCAACCTGTTCCCCCACATGACCGTGCTCGAGAACATCATCGAGGCACCGACGCGGGTGAAGGGCGTCAAGAAAGCGGATGCCGTCGCAACCGCGCACGAACTCCTCGATCGCGTCGGTCTCGCCCAGAAGGCCAAGGCCTATCCGGCGCACCTCTCGGGCGGGCAGCAGCAGCGTGTCGCGATAGCGCGGGCGCTCGCAATGAGCCCCAAGCTGATGCTGTTCGACGAGCCGACAAGCGCGCTCGACCCCGAGCTCGTCGGCGAGGTGCTCGATGTGATGAAGGAACTCGCGACCTCCGGCATGACCATGATCGTCGTGACACACGAGATCGGCTTCGCCCGTGAGGTCGGTGATTCCCTGTTCTTCATGGACGAGGGCGTCATCGTCGAGTCCGGAGACCCGCGCGAGGTGCTCTCCAACCCGAAGCACCAGCGCACCCAGTCGTTCCTGTCCAAGGTTCTCTAGCCGGAGCATCCGCCGGGGCCGCCGTCGTGACGGCGACTACCCGGCGAGGACCTTCCGGATGCGCTGAAGCGAGACTGTCTCGTTCGCGCCGATGTTCTGGGCGAATAGGCTGAGCCTCAGTTCCTCGATCATCCAGCGCGCCTTGACGATGTGCGGTGGTGCGAATCGGGCTGGTGGCAGCGTTCCGCCGGCGGCCTCGTACAGTTCGATCGCCGCCTGTACCTCGTTCATCCACACGCGGTCCCGATTGGGGTTGTCGGCGAGTTTCTCGATCCTGTGGGTGATGCCGGCGAGATACCGGGGCACCTGTGCGAGGCGGAGCATGCCGGTCCTCGACACGAAGCCCGGGTAGATGAGTGCGGACAACTGCTGGGTAGCGTCGCTCAGCGCGGGCAGAAGCGCGAGGCTTGTGGCCTTCTTGAGCGCCTTGTCGGCGGTGCGGGATGCCGTCAGCACCTTCGCAACGAGCGAGACGGTGTCGAACATCGTGTTCATCATCGCCCCGGAGATGCGGTCGCGAACCGTCTCGAACTCGGCGCGCATGAAGATTGCACCGTCGGGCTTGACCCGGTACAGCACATCGTCGACGCACGCGGCGAGGCAGTCGTCGAACAACGCCTGTGTCGATGGATACGGACTCGTGGCCAGGGAGAGCTTCTCGGCGCCGGTGAGATGCTGCTGCACGTAGGACACGGGGGAGGGGAGAGCGAGGAGGAGCAGCCGGCGAACGCCATCCGGCATCGACTGGGCCTGGTCCTTTTCGGTCGCCATGATTCGAATGGACACGGAGCTGCCCTCGTCGACGAGGGCGGGATAACCCCGGATCATGTTGCCGCCCTGCCGGGTGTCGACGAATCGCGGCAACTCGTCGAAGTCCCAGCGGGTGATCCCCGAACGCTCGAGCGCGTTGGGTGTCGCCTCGGCGATCTGCGCGACACTCTGGCGGGTCCGGGCCTTGAGCCGTTCCTGAAGCTCCACGAGGTCTTTGCCGCTCGCGACCGGGCGGCCTTTCTCGTCGACGACTCGGAACGTGACCTTGAGGTGGTCCGGCACACGCGAGAGGTCGAAATCGCCCGGTTCGATCTGCATGTACGACAGCCGTTTGATCGCCATCGCGAGGTGCGCAGTGAGCGTGTCGGCGTTGGTCGATTCCGGCTCGGGCGGCCCGGCGGGCAGTTCAGCCATGAGGCGCCTCGCCCAGTCGGCGGCCGGCACGATGTTGCGCCTGATCGCCTTGGGCAGGGATTTGATCAGTGCTGTGACCAGCTCGTGTCTCAGCCCGGGAACCTGCCAGTCGAAACCGGCAGGGGAGAGACGGGCGAGGAGAGCAAGCGGCACCTGCACGGTGACCCCGTCGTCGTCTGAACCCGGTTCGAACCGATAGCGCAGGCTCAGTTTCTGGTCGCCCTGGCGCCAGACCGGCGGGAACTCGGCCTCGTCCACGTCGGGAGCATCGTCGGGAAGCAGGTCTTCCTGTTTGATCGTGAGCAGGTCAGGCGTCTTCTGTTTTGCCGTGCGCCACCAGCCCTCAAACGTCCTGGTGGAGAAGACGTCGGCGGGAATCCGCGAATTGTAGAAGTCGAAGACGGCTTCGTCGTCGAAGAGGATGTCGCGTCGACGCGTGCGTTCCTCGAGCTCGGCGAGCTCTTTCCGGAGCTTCCGGTTGGCGCGGTCGAATGCCTGGGGCGAATCCCACTCACCCTCGACGAGGGCGTGCCGGATGAAGAGTTCGCGGGACAGCTCGGGGTCGATCTTCGAGTACTGCACCCGACGCCTCGGGATGATGGCGAGCCCGTAGAGCATGACCTTCTCCCACGCGACGACAGCGCCCTGCTGCTTCTCCCAGTGCGGCTCAGAGTAGGAGCGCTTGACCAGGTCACCGGCGATCGCTTCCGCCCAGGCGGGGTCGATGGCCGCGTTGGTGCGCGCGAACAGGCGGGAAGTTTCAACCAGCTCGGCCGCCATGATGGCGTTCGGCTGCTTCTTCGCGAGGGCCGACCCGGGGAAGATGACGAACCGCGACTGCCGAGCGCCGATGTAGTCGCCCTTCTTCGCCGGACCGGGGCGCCCCGGCTGCTTGCCGCGCGCGGAGTTCGCCGCCGCTGCCGCGGCATCCTTCAGTCCGATGTGCGAGAGCAGGCCGGCGAGCAGCGACTTGTGGATGCCGTCGGGGTTGGTGGTTCGGTCTGCCATCGTGAGGCCGAGCGGCTTTGACAGCTGGCGAAGCTGGCGGAAAACGTCCTGCCACTCCCGCACGCGAAGGTAGTTGAGGAATTCGTTCTTGCACAACCGGCGGAACGCGCTCGAGCCGAGTTCCTTCTGCTTCTCCTCGATGTAGTTCCAGAGATTGAGCAGTGAGAGGAAATCGCTCGTCGGGTCGGTGAATCGCGCGTGCTTCTCATCGGCCTGCTGGCGTTTCTCGAGCGGCCGCTCGCGCGGGTCCTGGATGGTGAGCGCGGCGACGATCGCCATCACCTCACGCGAGACGTTGTGTTTCTTCGATTCGACGACCATGCGTGCGAAACGCGGATCAATCGGAAGCCGGGCGAGGTCGCGCCCCACACGCGTCAGTCGCGGAGTGCCTGTCGCCTTGCTGTCAATCGCCCCGAGTTCGCTCAGCAGGTCGAGACCGTCCTTGATCCCGCGGGAATCCGGCGGCTGGAGGAAGGGAAACGCCTGGATGTCGCCGAGTCCGAGCGAGACCATCTGCAGGATGACCGCGGCGAGGTTCGTGCGGAGGATCTCCGGCTCGGTGTATTCGGGCCTGGCGAGGAAATCCTCTTCCGAGTACAGGCGAATGGCGATGCCGTCGCTCGTGCGGCCCGATCGACCGGAACGCTGGTTGGCCGACGCCTGCGAGATGGCCTCGATCGGCAGCCGCTGAACTTTGGAGCGCACGCTGTACCGCGAGATACGGGCGGTCCCAGCGTCGATGACGTACTTGATCCCGGGAACCGTGAGGCTGGTCTCGGCGACGTTGGTCGCGAGCACGATCCGCCGGCGAACCCCGGCTTTCGCACTCGGCTGGAATACCTTGTGCTGGTCGGCGGAGCTGAGGCGGCCGTACAGGGGGAGCACCTCGGTGACGCCGGCACCGCCCTCGGAGTATCGGGCGTTGAGCGCGTCGGCGGTGTCGCGAATCTCGGTTTCGCCGCTGAGGAAGACGAGAACGTCGCCCATCGACTCACCCGCCAGTTCATCGAGCGCCGCGGTGATGCCGTCGATCGGGTCGAGGTCCGGCTCGTCGGGCTCGTCGTCGGCATCGGTGTCATCGGTCGTCTTGTCTGCGACGAGCGGCCGGTACCTGATCTCGACCGGGAACGTGCGCCCGGAGACCTCGATGATCGGTGCGTCGTCGAAGTGGCGCGAAAAACTCTGCGGATCGATGGTCGCCGACGTGATGATGACCTTGAGGTCCGGGCGCTTCGGCAGCAGCTGCTTGAGGTATCCGAGCAGGAAGTCGATGTTGAGGCTGCGTTCGTGTGCCTCGTCGATGATGATCGTGTCGTATGCCCGCAGCATCCGATCGCGGTGAATCGCATTCAGCAGGATGCCATCGGTCATCAGTTTGACCTTGGTCTCCGGGCCGGCCTGGTCGGTGAACCGCACCTGGTACCCCACGAGTCCGCCGAGGTCGACGCCGAGCTCCTCGGCGATACGCTCGGCGATCGTGCGGGCCGCCAGTCGCCTCGGCTGGGTGTGGGCGATCGACTCGCGGCCGAGCTCGAGGAGGATCTTCGGCAACTGGGTCGTTTTGCCCGACCCGGTGGCACCGGCGACGATGACGACCTGCGAATCGCGGATGGCGTCGGCGATCTCGCCCCGCATCTGGCTGACCGGCAGCTCGGGAGGGAAGGAGATCGTAAAAGACATAGCCATCCATCGTACGACGGACGGCACGTGTACGAGCGGGATTCGCACGGTGACCCCGGCGATCGATTCCGCTGACGGCGAAGAGGCTGCCCCGAGGGTTGGTCGTCGCCGGGCGCGGGTGGTTAGCTGGTGCGATGACGACAACGTGGACCGGTCCGGTACTTCCCCTCAATTCAGGCGCAACCATCCCGCAGCTGGGCTTCGGCGTGTTCAAGGTAGACCCCGCCGAGACCGAGCGCATCGTGACGGATGCACTCGAACTCGGCTACCGCCACATCGACACCGCAGCCATCTACGGCAACGAGGAAGGTGTCGGGCGCGCCATCGCGAAGAGCGGCATCCCGCGCGAGGACCTCTTCATCACCACGAAGCTGTGGAACGATGACCAGGGCACCCAGTCGGCCTTCGACGCGATCGACCTGAGCCTCGAGAAGCTCGGCCTCGACTCGGTCGACCTGTATCTGATTCACTGGCCGACTCCGAAACGCGACCTCTACCGCGAAAGCTGGAAGGCGTTGCAGCAGATCCAGGCCGACGGCAAGGCCACCTCGATCGGCGTCTCGAATTTCCTCGTCGAGCACCTCGAGAACCTTCTCGCCGACGGTGGCGCTGTGCCGTCCGTCAACCAGATCGAACTCCACCCGGCGCTGCAGCAGCGCGAGGTCGTCGAGTTCTCCCGCGAGCACGGAATCCAGATCGAAGCCTGGGGACCGCTCGGGCAGGGCAAGTACCCGCTCTTCGAAGAGTCCAGCGTTGCAGACGCCGCCGCGGCGCACGACAAGACCCCGGCTCAGGTGGTGCTCAGGTGGCACCTGCAGAACGGGTTCATTGTCTTCCCGAAGTCGAACAGTCGCGAGCGGATCGCCGAGAACCTCGATCTCTTCGACTTCGAGCTGACGGATGCCGAGATGGCCGCGATTTCCGCGCTCGAACGTGACGGTCGCGTCGGCGCTCACCCGAACGACGTCAACTGAGCGAGGACGCCACCATGGCATTACCAGACACCTTCGCCTCGAGCACGGACAGTGTGTCGTCAGACTGGGCCACCTGGCACGAGGCGCGAGAGCGGTCGACGTCGTCGCCGTTCGGTCTCGCGTCGCTCGCTGCGACCCACTGGCTGACCGCGGTGCCGGAACAGCTGGACTCGGTACCGGGACTGTGGCACGCAGGACTCGACGGAATCGTCGGTGAGGGTTCCGAGCTCGACGGGCTGACCATTCTCCAGGGCGGCCGGCCGGTCGGCGTCGTCACTGACGACACCGTGACGCTGATGAGTGGCCAGGACATCGAGTGGGGCGACCGGCGGTTGCGCTTCTTCGAACGCGATGGCGCGCTCGCCCTTCGCGTGCTCGACCCCGACGCGCCGACCAGGACGCGGCTTCGCGGCATCGACGTCTTCGAGCCTGACCCTGCCCTCGTGCTCGAGGGGAGTTTCAGCCCGGCCGCGCCCAACTCACGGGTGGAGATCACGGCCATCGATGGGCATGTCTCCGAAGACCTGCCCGCCGGGGTTATCGCCGTGCCCTTCCCGGACGGCGCCATCGAGACGTTGACCGTCGTCGCCGAACGTGGTGGCCTGCACGCCGTCTTCGGCGATGAAACCAACGGCACAGAAACGTACGGATTCCGCTTCATCGACATGCCGGCACCGGATGCCGATGGCCACGTCACCGTGGACTTCAACCGCGCGTACCTTCCCCCGTGTGCATTCGCCGACTTCTACGTGTGCCCGCTGCCGCCGGTGGGCAACCGGCTCAGCCGTCCGATCCGCGCTGGAGAAAAGAACGTCAGACTCGAGCAGTAGCGCCCGTTACGTCGTGTTGCGCCCTGCGCCCGGTGGAGCCGCGAATCGGCGTAGCGTCGCAGCATGGTCGAGATTGCCGCACAACAGCCGCTCCGAGTCGTTGCCGTGTCGGGGAGCCTGCACACCCCATCGAAGACGAGCGCGCTCATCAATGCCATCCTTGATCGCGTTGCCAGGGAGCATCCGATCGAGGCGCACGTCATCGAGCTCACGGCGATCGGCCCTGAGTTCGCCGGTGCGCTCACCCGGGAGCAGCTTCCTCCGGGCGTTGAGAGCGAGCTGGTCAGGATCGAGAACGCCGACCTGCTGATCGTGGCCAGCCCGGTGTACCGCGGCTCGTTCACCGGGTTGTTCAAGCACCTGTTCGACTTCGTCGGCCAGTACTCTCTCATCGACAAGCCCGTCCTCGTCGCCGCGACGGGTGGTGGCGACCGGCACGCGCTCATTCTCGAGCACCAGTTCCGGCCGCTGTTCGGATTCTTCCAGGCGCTGACCCTGCCAATCGGGGTCTACGCCTCGAACTCAGACTTCACCGACTACGTGCTCACGAGCCGTGCTGTCCAGGAACGGATCGACCTCGCGGTGCTCCGCGGGCTGCCGTTCGTCCGCAACCGTGTGAGGGACGCCAGCTCGGTGTCCGATTACGTCGGCGCGTGGTAGATCGCGGCTGAGCGTAGGCTGAAGTATGGTCAATCGCCTCGCTTCAGCCATGAGTCCCTACCTTCGTTCGCACCGGGACAACCCGGTCGACTGGCGGGAATGGGGGCAGGACGCCTTCGACGAGGCCGCGGCGCGCGACGTTCCCGTCTTCATCTCGATCGGCTATGCCACCTGCCACTGGTGCCACGTCATGGCGCGAGAGTCGTTCAGCGATCCGGCCATCGCCGAGTACCTCAACGAGCACATGGTGAGCATCAAGGTCGACCGCGAGGAACACCCGGCCGTCGACGCCAGCTACCTGGCCCAGGCCAGTGCGTTCACGTCCCAGCTCGGCTGGCCGCTCAGCGTCTTCGCCACTCCCGACGGGGCCGCATTCTTTGCCGGAACCTACTTTCCGCCGGTGCCGATCTCCGGGCATCCGTCGTTTCTCCAGGTCCTGCACGCTGTGACGGATGCCTGGACCAACCGACGCGAGGCCGTCACCGCGAGCTCCACGGCGCTCGCCGCAGCAATCGCGGCGACGGCGGTCCAGGACCAGGCTGCAGGGCTGCCAGACATCGCAGGGATCGATGCAGCTGTGGCTACGCTCGAAGCTCACGAGGACCGTGAGTACGGCGGGTTCGGCGGAGCACCCAAGTTCCCGGTCGCCCCCGTTCTCCGTTTCCTGCTCTCGAGGCCAGGGGGCGTCCCGCTCGCGACGCGCACGCTCCAGGCCCTCGTGACTTCCCCACTTCGTGACGCTGTCGATGGCGGCTTCTTCCGGTACGCGACGAAGCGGGACTGGAGCGAACCGCACTACGAGCGGATGCTGTACGACAACGCGCTCCTGCTCGATGCCTACAGTCTCGCGTACAGCCAGGACACCTCCCGCACGTGGGCGAGAACAGCGGCGGAGGGCATCGCACAGTTCCTTCTGGGCACACTGCAGCTGCCGACCGGGGGATTCGCCAGCGGGCAGGACTCGGAGTCAATCATCGACGGCGAGCGGTCGGAGGGTGGGTACTACCTGCGCGACGCCGATGGCCGTGCCGGGCTGATTCCACCCGCCCTCGATGAGAAGGTGCTCACCGGCTGGAACGGACTGGCGATCGAGGCTCTGACGCGTGCCAGCGTGGTGTTCGACCGTGCGGACTTTCTGGAGTCGGCACGGTGGGCCGCCGACTACCTGCTCGAAAACCACAGGAATGCCGACGACACGCTGGTTCGGGCATCCGTCGCCGAGCGCCGGTCGACCGCGCGAGCGACCCTCGAGGACTACGGGATGCTCGCCGGGGCACTCCTGGAGCTGTCCCTCGCGACCGGAGAGCTGCCGTACGCGCAAGCGGCCAGGTCACTGATCGATCAGACCCTTGCGGCGGGAACGCCCGATCTGGTGTTCGGCGAACCGGGGGGAGGGGACCCCGTCCTCGCCGCCAAGGGCATCGCGCTCGCGGGCGACCCGTCCGAGGGGGCGTACCCGTCCGGCATCAGCGCGACAGCGACGGCGGCGTGGAAGCTGTACCTCGTCACCGCCGATCGGCGCTACGCCGACGCTGCCCAGTCGACGATGGCTCCCCTCGGTGACGTCGCCGTTGCCAACCCGATTTCATTCGGCGCCTCGCTCGAGCTGATGGCGGCGATGGCCGTCGGGCCGCGACAGCTCGTGATCGTCAGTCCCGACGGCAACGTCGACCCACTGCCGGAGAGCGTGCGCCACGACTCTTCAGACGTCGTTGCGGTTGTGACCGAGCAGCAGGCGCGAGAGCTCGCGGCCGCCGGCTTCGAACTGTTCGAGGCGAGGCTCCCGGTCAACGGTCGCCGGGTCGCGTACGCCTGTGAAGCGTTCACCTGCCGGATGCCGACGCCCGTGTAACCCGGCGCCGGTTCAGTGCGGTGCAGTGCGGTCAGCCGTGAGCGACTCAGCACTCGACGACGTTGACCGCGAGTCCGCCCTCGCTCGTTTCCTTGTATTTGCTGGACATGTCGACGCCGGTCTGCCGCATGGTCTCGATGACGGCGTCGAGCGACACGAGATGGCTGCCGTCGCCGTGGAGGGCCAGCCGCGCGGCGCTCACGGCCGTCGACGAGGCTATGGCATTCCGTTCGATACACGGGACCTGCACCAGGCCACCCACCGGGTCGCAGGTGAGTCCGAGGTGGTGCTCCATCGCGATCTCTGCGGCGTTCTCGACCTGCGCCGGCGTGCCTCCAAGCACGCCGCAGAGCGCGCCGGCGGCCATCGCGCAGGCCGAACCGACCTCGGCCTGGCAGCCACCGACCGCCCCGGAAATCGAGGCGTTCGCCTTGAACAGCGAACCGATGGCCGTCGCCGTCAGAAGAAAGCGCCGGATGCCGTCGGCTGACGCGCCCGGGACGAAGCGCAGGTAGTACGACGCAACCGCGGGAATGATGCCGGCCGCACCATTGGTCGGCGCGGTGACCACTCGCCCGCCGGCGGCGTTCTCCTCGTTGACGGCGAGCGCGAACGAGTGCAGCCACTCGGACGGCAGTTCACGGCCGCCCTCAGCCTCGGCGATTTCGAGGTGTTCCCTGACCGCCGCCGCGCGACGCTTGACCTGGAGGCCGCCGGGCAGAACTCCGGGCGTAGCGAGCCCGTTCGCGACAGACTCGGCCATGGCAGCCCAGATGGCGTCGAGGCCGCGGTCCACGTCGTCCGGGCTGCGCACTGCTTCCTCGTTCCGGCGGGCAACCTCGTCGATCCTGAGCCCTTCGCTCGTGCACAGGTCGAGCAACACGGCGGCGGTCGGGAACGGCAGGGGATAGCGGACGACGGGACGGTCGCCGTCGCCGTCGCCGTCGCGGCGGATGAAGCCCCCGCCAACCGAGTAGTAGGTGTCGGTCACCAGCGGCACACCGGCACTCCAGGCAGTCAGGGTCAGCGCGTTGGGGTGCCCAGGAAGCCGGGTACGCGGCTCGAACGTGATGTCTCCCTGCTCGAACGCGATCGGGCGCTCGCCGGCAAGTGAGAGTGTCGAACCGGGCCTGAGGCCGGACCACGCTCCGCGAACCACGGTGGGGTCGCAGGTGTCCGGTCGCAGTCCGGCGAGCCCCGCCACGACGGCATCCGGGGTTCCATGACCGATGCCTGTCGACCCCAGCGACCCGAACAGTGCGCAGGTGACCCGCTCGACGGCGCCGAGAAGACCGGCGCCGGTGAGGCGCGTCGCGAAGTCGAGAGCCGCGCGCATCGGCCCGACCGTGTGCGAACTCGACGGGCCGATACCGATCGAAAAGAGTTCGAACGCCGAAACGTAGGCCGTCATGGGTGCTCCTCGCAGAAGTGATGTCCTGCCACTATAGGCAGACCGAGCGTCGGCACAGGCGGGCGCCGCAGATCGGCGAACCGCGCCGCAACGTTCGTGCGAAATCTCCCGGCTAGGGCACGTTAACTGCGGAAAAACTCAGGTGAGCTGCTTCCGGGAGGAGATCTGGCCCGTGTCGAAGCCGAACAGGTTGAGGCCGCCGTGGAACCGCGCGTGCTCGACCTTGATGCACCGGTCCATGACCACGGTGAGGCCGTTCTCCTCGCCGTAACGTGCGGCTTCCTCGTTCCAGATCCCGAGCTGAACCCACACGGTCTTCGCTCCGACCGCGAGTACATCGTCAATGACCTCGGGGATATCGCTCGCCTTGCGGAACACGTCGACGATGTCGGGCACCTCGGGCAGGGACGCGAGGTCGGGGTACGCCTGGTGGCCGAGGATCTCGCCGGCGTTCGGGTTCACGAAGTAGACACGGTAGTTGCTGGACTGGAGCAGGTAGGTGCCAACGAAGTAACTGGCCCGCGTCGGATTCGCTGACGCACCGACGATCGCAACCGATTTCGCGGTGCGGAGGATGCTGAGCCGCTGTTTCGCGTCAGGGCCGACCCACGTGCGCTGGGACTTCAGCAGCTTCGCGAGCGGTGAGGCAGCGGGAAGCGAGCAGGTGAGACCGTTCTGCAGCTGGGTGGTAACGAGATCCGACATGGTTTATGCCTCCACTGCCCGGGTGAGCGCCTGGTCAAGATCATAAATTATGTCGTCGGCATCCTCGATACCCACGCTGAGCCGCAGGACGCCGGGAAGCACGCCGGCGTCGATGAGCTGCCGCTCGGTCAGCTGGGCGTGCGTCGTTGATGCGGGGTGGATGATGAGCGTCTTGGTGTCGCCGATGTTCGCGACGTGGCTCGCGAGCTCCACGGATTCGATCAGTTTCTGACCGACCACCCTTCCGCCCTTGACCACGAAGCTGAAGACGCTGCCCGCGCCCCTCGGCAGGTACTTCTCGGCGCGAGCGTGGTGCGGGTGCGACTCGAGGCCCGCCCAGTAGACGGCCTCGATCCGCGGGTCCTGCTCGAGCCAGGTCGCCACGGTCCTGGCGTTGTCCACGTGCGCCTGCATCCGGTAGGACAGCGTTTCGATGCCCTGGGCGAGGGTGGCGGCCGAGGTTGCCGAGAGCGCTGGGCCGATGTCCCGCAATTGCTCGGCGCGGAGCCTGGTGAGGAACGCGTACTCGCCGAAGTTGCCCGACCATTCGAGGCCGCCGTAACTCGGTACCTTCTGGCCGAACAAAGGGAACTTGTCGCTGTGCCAGTCGAACCGCCCGCTCTCGACGACGACTCCGCCGAGCGTCGTCCCGTGGCCACCGAGGAACTTCGTCGCCGAGTGCGTGACGATGTCTGCGCCCCACTCGATCGGGCGGTTGAGGTACGGCGTGGCGATGGTCGAGTCGATCACGAGCGGGATGCCGTGTGCGTGCGCGACATCGGCGAGGCCCTCGATATCTGCGACCTCACCCGACGGGTTGGCGATGGTCTCGGCGAAGATGAGCTTCGTTTTGTCCGTAATGGCGGCGGCGTAGTCCGCCGGGGTCGACGACTGCACAAAGGTGGTCTCCACTCCGAATCGCCGGAGCGTGACGTCGAGCTGGGTGATCGATCCGCCGTACAGGTTCGCTGACGCGACGATGTGGTCACCGGCGCCGACCAGGCTCGCGAAGGTGATGTACTGCGCGGAGAGGCCGGATGCCGTCGCGACGGCGCCGAGTCCGCCCTCGAGGCTCGCCACCCTCTCCTCGAAGCTCGCGACAGTCGGGTTGGCCAGCCTTGAATAGATATTGCCGTATTTCTGCAGCGCGAAGCGGGCGGCGGCATCCGACGTGTCATCGAAGACGAATGCGGTCGACTGGTAGATCGGAAGCGCGCGCGCCCCAGTCACCGGGTCAGGAATGTTGCCAGCGTGAATTGCACGCGTGCGGAAGCCATACTCGCGATCTGCCATGGGCACACGCTACCCGAGGCAGGCACGCCACTCGGCTGTCGCCGTAACAGAGCGACACGAAGCACACCGATCAGGAGAACAGGTGTATTGCGGCGAGCGCGAGAGCGGCGATGAGTGCCCAGGAGAGCAGGCCGACGACGAGCGTGCGCCACCCCGTCGTCACCAGTTTCTTCACGTCGACAGCGGCACCGAGACCGAAGAGCGCCATGGCGAGAAGTGCGGTCTGTGCCGTGTCGGCGGTGGCGAGCACGACGTCGGGAATGTCGAGAAAGGTGCGGGCCAGGATCGCTGCGATGAACCCAACGACGAACAGGGGCACGAGCGGCGGCCGGGTCGACTCGGGATTGGCCCGAAAGCGGCGGCGTTCCACAACGCCGGCAACGGCCACGATCGGCGCGAGCATGACCACGCGAGTGAGCTTGACGACGAGTGCGACGGCCAGGGCCCCTCCGCCGGCGACCTGGGCCGTCGCGACGACCTGGCCGACGTCGTGCACGCTCGCTCCGACCCAGTGCCCGAACTGCAGGTTGTCGAGGCCGAGCGGATGCCACAGGGCGGGCAGGACGGCGATGGCGAGGGTTCCGCAGAGGGTGACGAGCGCGACGGGCTGCGCCTGCTCCGAGTTCTTTGCCCTCACGACGCCGGACATGGCCCCGATGGCGCTCGCCCCGCAGATGGCGAAGCCTGTCGCGATGAGCAGGGGCTCGTGCCCTGGCAGGCGGAATGCACGACCGAGCAGCCAGGTGCCGCCAAACGTGATCAGCACGATGCCCACCGTTGAAAGGAACACACCCCAGCCGAGCGACGCGACATCGAAGAGGCTGAGCTTGAGCCCGAGCAGGACGACGCCGATGCGCATGAGCCGCCTCGCCGACAGGGCGAGCCCGGGCGCGAACGTCCCGCGGACCAGCGGCTTCGCGGCGGGCAACTGGGCGACGAGGATTCCGAGCACGACGGCGGCCGTCAGGAGGGGCACGGCGGGAATGAGCGTCGACAGCGCCCACGCGATGACAGCCGCCAGCGCGGCGACCGCCAGCCCCGGCAGCCACACCGGTCGTTTCTCGGTGGTCGTCATCGCCATGTCGTCATTCCCCGCGTTTCCCATGTCGTCATACCCATGTCGAGAGCCAGGAGTGAAGTTGCCAGAACCAGAACGGCACGGTCGTCGCGGACCAGAGCGGGTACCAGAAGGCGCTGAGGAGTGCGGCGAGAGCGAGGAACACTCCCGTCACACCGAGTCCCCTCGTGCGCTCATACCGCGGATCGTTCCTCGTCCCGATGATGAGGCCGATCACGAAGGTGAGGCCGAGGAGGAGGTACGGCTCGAACGCGATCGTGTAGAACTGGAACACCGTGCGTTCGGTGTACATGAGCCACGGCAGGTATCCCGCCGCAGCACCGGTGAGGATGAGGCCAACCCTCCACTCCCGCCGCCGGATCAGGCGGTAGACGAGGTACAGGGTCGCGGCCGCCGCAGCCCACCAGATCAGAGGGTTCGCGATGGATGTGATCGCCTGCGAACACGGGGCGAGCTCGCAGCCGTCGACCCCGGTGGCGGGCGAGGCGTACCACATGCTCGTCGGGCGGATCATGGCGAGCCAGCCGAGAGGATTCGCGGAGTACGGATGGGGAGCGGCCAGGCCGACATGGAAGTTGTAGATCGACTGCTGGTAGAAGAGGAAGCTCTGCCAGACCGATGGCACCCAGGAGAAGGCGCCGGTCCAGGCGTTGCCCGGTTGTTCTGCCCAGTGCCGGTAGTACCCATTGTCTGTGACGAACCAGCCGATCCAGCTGGAGAGGTAGGTGAGCAGTGAAATCGGTACGAGCAGCAGGAAAGTCGCTGGCCCCTGGGTGAGCACGGATGCCGAAAACCACGCGGGCAGGCCGAGTCGGCGGCGGGCGAGCGCGTCGACGACGATGAGGTAGAGGCCGAACGCGGCGAGGAAGTAGAAGCCCGACCACTTCACACCGGCCGCGAGCCCGAACGCGACACCGGCGGCAACGAGCCAGGGCCGCCACCAGATCACCGGGCCCCACTCGGGCGCGGCTCCGGCCGAACGCCGTTCGGCTGTGCGGGCGGTGAGTCTGGACTCATGCCAGCCGCGATCCGCGAGGATAAAGCCGAAGCCGAGCAGCGCGAAGAACATGAGCGAGTTGTCGAGGATCGCTACCCGCGACATGACGATGGCGTGCCCGTCGATGGCGAAGAGGAAGCCGGCGACCACGGCGAGGAACGTGGATGCGCACAGTTTCCGCGCGATGAGGGTGAGCAGGAGGACGGCGAGCGTGCCGAGGAGAGCGGTCGAGATCCGCCAACCGACGCTGTCTGCCGCTCCGAACACGGCGAGGCCGAGCGCGATGATCCACTTCCCGAGCGGGGGATGAACGACGTATGACGGGTCGATGAGGAACCCGTCCACCCTGCCCGCGTTGAAGTCGGTGTCGGCCTCGGGCGGCCACGCTGACTCGTAGCCGTGGTGCAGCAGGGTCCAGGCGTCCTTCACGTAGAAGGTCTCGTCGAAGACCAGGGCGTGCGGGGTCCCGAGGTTCCACAGTCGGAGGACCGCGGCGAGGAGAGTGACCAGGATCGGCCCGCCCCAGTACCACAGCCGTCGTCGGCCGGGCGTGGACAGGAGCCGTCCCCACCAGTCGTCGAGCCGGGATCCGCGGGGCTCGACCAGTTCCGTCGGTCCGGTCGCCGCGCCACTCACAAGGTGGGAGAAGGACTCACGGGAGGGGACGGACACCCTGCAATGGTAGCGACCCGGTTCGCCGCACCGGCCGGGACCGCCCCGGTGGCGCCGAGAGCATCAGTTGCGGTCGAGAACATCCGGCGCAACTGGTGCTCTCGCCCGCAACTGATGCTTTCGACGGCGACGGGACGCGGCCGGGTTCTGGCGGGGTGGGAGACTTAAGCCATGATCATCCTCGCAGCGACCCCGATCGGAAACCTCGGGGATGCGTCCAAACGACTCGTCGACGCCCTCAGCACCGCTGAGGTGGTCGCTGCCGAAGACACCCGCACCACGATCAAGCTTCTCAAGGGGCTCGGCATCGCGCACAAGCCGCGCCTCGTCAGCCTCCATGAGCACAACGAGCGGGAGAAGTCGACGGAACTCGTCGAGTTCGCCCGCAACGCCGACCTCCTCGTGCTCAGCGACGCCGGAATGCCAACGGTCTCCGACCCCGGCTACCACCTCGTGGTCGCTGCCGTCGACGCCGGGGTCCCTGTCACCGTCATCCCCGGGCCGAGCGCCGTCATCACGGCGCTCGCCGTCTCCGGGTTGCCGACGGACCGGTTCAGCTTCGAGGGTTTCCTCCCGCGCAAGCAGGGCGACCGCCTGACGACACTGCGTGCGCTCGAGCACGAGCGCCGCACCATGGTGTTCTTCGAGTCGCCGAACCGGCTGGCGGCCTCGCTCGCTGACGTGGCATCCGTTTTCGGCTCTGACCGACGCACGGTTGTGTGCCGGGAACTGACGAAGATGTTCGAGGAGGTCAAGCGCGGAACGGCCGCCGAGCTCGCCGAATGGGCAACGGCCGGCGTGCGCGGCGAGATCTGCATCGTGATCGCTGGGGCCGAGAAACGGGAGTTCAGCCTGCACGACGGCGTCGTCGAGGTGCTCGAGCGCGTGAGCGCGGGGGAGCGGTTGAAGGATGCCGCCGGCTCGGTGTCCGAGGCAACCGGAATCAGCAAGCGCGAGCTGTACCAGGCGGCCCTCGCCGTGAAGAACTGACCTCCTAAACCCGCGGCAGCGCCACCCGAAGCCGTGTCGCCGCCCGATCGTCGCGCCCCCACGTGTAACGCGGCCCGAGGGTGCTCGTATCGGCCATAAGATTGAGAGTATGGCCAGCGGTAATTCCTTCTACATCACAACGCCCATCTTCTATGTGAACGATGCGCCCCACATCGGGCACGCATACACCGAGGTGGCCGCTGACGTGGTTGCGCGCTGGCACAGGCAGGCCGGCGATGACACCTGGTCGCTGACCGGGACCGACGAGCACGGCGAGAAGATCCTCCGCACGGCTACCGCAAACGGAACGACGCCCCAGAAGTGGGCGGACAAGCTCGTTACCGAAGCGTGGAAGCCGCTGCTCGAGACGATCGACATCCGGAACGACGACTTCATCCGCACCACGGAGGAACGCCACGAGTCGAGTGTGCAGCTCTTCCTGCAGCGGCTCTACGACGACGGCTACATCTACTCGGGCGAGTATGAGGCGCTGTACTGCGTCGGCTGTGAGGAGTTCAAGCCGCAGTCCGAAATCGTCAACGGCACTGGCCCGTTCGAAGGCCAGAAGGTGTGCGCGATTCACTCGAAGCCGCTCGAGCTGCTCAAGGAGAAGAACTACTTCTTCCGGATGAGCGACTTCACCGAGCGGCTGCTCGCCCTCTACGAGGAGCGGCCGGACTTCGTCCAGCCCGAGTCGGCGCGCAACGAGGTCATCCAGTTCGTTCGGCAGGGACTGAGCGACCTGTCGATCTCCCGCTCGAGCTTCGACTGGGGTGTGAAGGTCCCGTGGGACGACAGCCACGTCGTCTACGTCTGGTTCGATGCTCTGCTCAACTACATCACCGCCGTCGGCTACGGGCAGGACGACGCCACGTTCGACCGGCGCTGGCCGGCAACACACATCGTCGGCAAGGACATCCTTCGCTTCCACGCGGTGATCTGGCCGGCAATGCTCATGGCTGCCGGACTCGAGGTGCCGAAGCAGGTCTTCGGCCACGGCTGGCTGCTCGTCGGCGGCGAGAAGATGTCGAAGTCGAAGCTCACGGGCATCGCACCGACCGAGATCACCGACACGTTCGGTTCGGATGCCTTCCGGTACTACTTCCTCCGCGCCATCGCTTTCGGCCAGGACGGCTCCTTCAGCTGGGAAGACCTCTCAGCCAGGTACCAGGCCGAGCTGGCCAACGGCTTCGGAAACCTCGCGTCGCGCGTCGTCGCGATGGTCACCAAATACTTCGACGGTGTCGTTCCCGCGCCCGCCGGCTACACCGATGTCGACCTGGCCATCCAGGAGGTCGTGAAGACGGCATCCGCTGACGCTGACCGCGCCATCGACGCGCTCGCCATTCACGATGCGCTCGCGTCCATCTGGACCATCGTCGATGAGCTCAACGGCTACATCACCGATTCAGAGCCGTGGGCACTCGCCAAGGACCCGGCGAACCGCGCTCGACTCGGCACAGTTCTCTACACGGCTGTCGACGGCTTGCGCGCGCTCGCCGTGCTGCTCTCCCCGGTGCTGCCGAAGGCGAGCGAGAAGCTGTGGGAGGCGCTCGGCGCACCCGAGGCGCTCGGTGCTCTCGACGACCAGCCCATTCGTGAGGCCGGGCGTTTCGGTCAGCTGCCCGAAGGCAGCACGGTCTCTCCGCTCCAGCCGCTCTTTCCCCGGATCGAGCCCGCTGTCGTTGAGCCCACTGTCGCGTAGCCGGGATCGAAGGCGCTCTGGCGCGGGGTGGGGTACCGTCGAGATATGACCGATCCAGTGCACGTACGCACGCGCGACGCTGGCGAGCGGCGGGACAGAACCTTCCCACCGCTTCCCGAGAGCCTCGCGGTTGGGGTCTACGACAACCACACTCACCTTGAGATCGCCGACGGCGATGTCGCGCTCGATTACCGCGAGCACCTCGACCGCGCATCGAGCGTCGGAGTGCGCGGTGTCGTGCAGGTGGGCACCGATGTTGCGACGTCGATCTGGAGCGCCGAAACCGCGGCGATCGAGCCACGCATGCTCGCTGCTGTCGCTATCCACCCCAATGAGGCTCCCGCGCTCGACGAAGCCGGCACCCTCAATGACGCTCTCGCCGTCATCGCCGAGCTGGCCACCCGGCCGCGCGTGCGGGCAATCGGGGAGACCGGGCTTGATTTCTACAGGACCGCTGAGCCTGGACGCGCCGCCCAGTACGCCTCGTTCGAGGCGCACATCCAGATGGCGAAGGAGAACGACCTCGCGCTCCAGATCCACGACCGTGATGCACACGCCGAGGTGATCGCGACTCTCAAGCGGGTCGGCGCTCCCGCACGCACGGTGTTCCACTGCTTCTCCGGCGATCGTGAACTCGCCCAGATCTGCACGGAGAACGGCTGGCACATGTCATTCGCCGGAACCGCGACGTTCAAGAACGCCGCGAACCTCCGGGATGCCCTCGAGGTCGCCCCGCGCAGCCTGCTGCTCATCGAGACGGATGCGCCCTACCTGACCCCGATGCCGTATCGCGGGCGGCCGAACGCGCCGTACCTCATCCCGCACACGCTGCGGTCAATCGCCGCAACGCTGGGTACCGACCCGTCGATGCTCGCAGCGCAGATCTCGTCGAACACGGAATACGTGTACGGCCACTGGGACGACGAGCCCGTCGTCTCCCCGCCAAACCCCTATGAGGATGTACCCGTATGACGCTTCTTGGCCCCGCCGAGATCCGCGACCTCGCTGAACTTCTCGATGTTCAGCCCACCAAGAAGCTCGGTCAGAACTTCGTCGTCGATGCCAACACCGTCCGTCGCATCGTCAAGGTCGCGAAAGTGGCCGCGGGGGAGCACGTCGTCGAGGTCGGCCCCGGTCTCGGTTCACTCACCCTCGGCCTCCTCGAGGTTGGCGCGAGCGTCGTCGCCGTCGAGATTGACTCCCGCCTCGCCGGTCAGCTGCCCCGCACCGTTGAGCTGCTGCAGCCGGGCGCTGATCTCACGGTCATCAGTGCCGATGCCATGCGCATCACGGAGCTTCCCGGCGACCCGACCCGGCTGGTCGCCAACCTGCCGTACAACATCTCGGTTCCTGTGCTGCTGCACCTGCTCGAGCACTTCGCATCGATCACAGCCGGTGTCGTCATGGTGCAGGCTGAAGTCGGTCACCGGCTCGCTGCTGAACCCGGGTCGAAGGTCTACGGCAGTCCGAGTGTGAAGGCATCGTGGTACGGCCACTGGCGAACCGCGGGCAACGTCTCACGCCAGGTGTTCTGGCCGGTTCCCAACGTTGACTCGGTGCTCGTCGCCTTCGAGCGGCGAACGGATGCCATCGGCACCGAAGAAGAGCGGCTCATGACCTTCCAGCTCGTCGACGCCGCCTTCCAGCAGAGGCGCAAAATGCTGCGCCAGTCGCTCGGGCAGGTGCTCGGCAGTTCGCAGGCTGCGACGGATGCCATGGTGGCAGCCGGCATCGCGCCGACGGCGCGCGGCGAGGAGCTCACCGTTCACGATTTCCTCGCGATCGCGAGGAACGCGCGCACCGACGGCCCGGACGAGGCGGCTCACTAGGGACCTTTGGCGCTCAGGCAGCGCTCCCAAGGGTTTAGGTTGGAGATATGACGGATCCGGTAGCCCTCCATTTCGCCCACGCCAGGGCACCGGGGAAGATCAACCTCTTTCTGAAGGTCGGGCAGCTGCAGGACGACGGGTACCACGAGCTCGCGACGGCCTTCCAGGCGGTTTCGCTCTACGAAGAAGTGCGGGCGTACCCGGCTGACGACTTCTCCGTCTCGTTCACCGGCACTGTCGATACGACCGGGCTCTCCACTGACGGATCGAACCTGGCGATCAAGGCTGCCCGCCTGCTGGCCCGCAAAACCGGGTATACAGGCGGAGTTCGGCTCGAGATCGAGAAGAACGTCCCGATCGCCGGCGGGATGGGTGGGGGCTCAGCGGATGCAGCCGCGACTCTCGTCGCGTGCGACGCGCTGTGGGGAACCGAAGCGTCGCGCGACGAGCTTGTAGCCATGGCGGCGAAACTCGGAGCCGACGTCCCGTTTGCCCTCACCGGTGGAACCGCGATCGGCACAGGGCGCGGTGACCAGCTCAGCCCGGCGCTCGCGAAGGGCCGTTTTCACTGGGTGCTCGCTCTCGCGGAGTTCGGCATGTCGACGCCGGACGTTTACACCGCGCTCGACCGTCACCGGGAGAAACACGCTCAGGACATCTATCCGGCGTCACTGCAGCCCACGGTCGACGCCGATGTTCTCCAGGCTCTCCGCGCCGGCGACCCGCGACAGCTCGCCGAGGCACTCCGAAACGATCTGCAGGCGCCCGCTCTCGGGCTCGCGCCCGGGCTCGCCGGCATTCTTGAACTGGGCGAACGGATGGGCGCACTCGCCGGTATCGTTTCCGGATCGGGTCCGACCCTCGCTTTTCTCGTGCCGGATGCCGACACCGCCCTGGAACTGCAGGTCGAGCTCAGTGCGTCCGGCCTGCACGCGCTTCGGGTCACTGGCCCGGTTCATGGAGCGCGGCTCGTCCAGGAGTGGTGATCGCCACTCGCTCCGGCGCATAGTCTTGATGGGTGGCCCATCTACTCGGAGCTGAACAGCTCCACCTTGAATACCCAACCCGCGTGATCTTCGACTCTGTCACTGCCGGGGTGAACGAAGGCGACAGGATCGGCGTCGTCGGACGCAACGGCGACGGCAAGTCGACCCTGCTCTCGCTGCTCGCCGGACGCCTCGAGCCCGACGGCGGACGGGTAACGCGTCGCAGGGGAATCACCGTCGGCGTCCTCGACCAGCGCGACGAGCAACCCGACGATCTCACCGTCTCCGCTGCGATCGTCGGAACGATCGAGGAACACGAGTGGGCCGGTTCCTCCCGGGTCCGCGATGTGATCGCCGGGCTCGTCCAGGACATCCCCTGGCACGCCACAATCGGGTCGTTGTCGGGCGGACAGCGCCGCCGCGTCGCACTCGCTGCCCTCCTTGTCGGTGACTGGGACGTTATCTTCCTGGATGAGCCCACGAACCACCTCGATGTCGAGGGAATCGCCTGGCTTGCCGGACACCTCAAGAAGCGGTGGGCGGCGAATGCCGGCGGCCTCATCGTCGTCACCCACGACCGGTGGTTCCTCGACGAGGTGTGCACCCAAACGTGGGAGGTCCACGACCAGATCATCGAACCGTTCGAGGGTGGCTATGCCGCGTACATCCTCCAGCGCGTCGAGCGCGACCGCATGGCCGCGGCATCCGAATCACGCAGGCAGAACCTCATGCGGAAGGAACTGGCCTGGCTGCGCCGCGGTGCGCCCGCCAGGACCACGAAGCCCAAGTTCCGGATGGATGCCGCCGCCGACCTGATCGCCGACGAACCACCGCCCCGCAATACTGTCGCGCTCACCCAGCTCGCCACGTCGCGTCTCGGCAAGGACGTCGTCGACCTGATCGACGCCGGCGTCGTCTATCCGGACCCCGAGTCGGAATCCGGCTGGAGGACCGTGCTCAAGGACATCGAGTGGCGGATCGCTCCGGGGGAGCGCACCGGCATCCTTGGTGTCAATGGAGCGGGCAAGTCGACCCTGCTCGGACTGGTCACCGGCGACGTGAAGCCGACCTCGGGAACCGTGAAGCGGGGCAAGACGGTGCGCATTGCGAGCCTCACCCAGCAGCTCGATGAACTGAAGGAAATCGAGCACGAACGGGTTTCGACAGTCGTTGGTATGCAGAAGGCGGCATATGTCGCCGGCGACAAGGAACTCACGCCGGGCCAGTTGCTCGAACGGATGGGATTCACGAGCGCGCAGCTCTCTACACCGGTCAAGGACCTCTCCGGAGGCCAGCGCCGCCGGCTTCAGTTGCTCCTGATCCTGCTCGATGAGCCCAACGTCCTGATCCTCGATGAGCCGACGAACGACCTGGACACAGACATGTTGGCCGCGATCGAGGACCTCCTCGACTCGTGGCCAGGGACGCTTCTTGTCGTGTCCCACGACCGGTACCTGCTTGAGCGGGTCACCGACCAGCAATATGCCGTGCTCAACGGACACCTCCGGCACCTGCCGGGCGGTGTTGACGAGTACCTCGCGCTCAGGTCAGGGCAGGCGGCGGCCCCGCTGATCGCACCGCTCGCCGGTGAGGCGGCTCCAGCAGCGGGCGGGGCACCCAAACTCGGGGGAGCGGACCTCCGAAACGCGCAAAAGGAGATCGCGTCGATCGAGCGCAAACTCCAGAAGGCCAGGCAGAAGGTCGTCGATACCCACGAGCTTCTGGCGAACGCCGACCAGACCGACTACGCGGCGCTGGGGGAACTGACCGATACGGTCAGTGCGCTCGAGACGACGATCGTCGATCTCGAGACCCGCTGGCTCGAACTGTCCGAGCTGCTCGAGTAACACACTCACAACACAACGCCCTCCCCGGTTCCCGGGGAGGGCGTTGTGTTGTGAGAGGGATGCGTGGTGGCGCAAAAAAATCACCGGCTCCGTCAGACCAACCTTTTCAGGTGGTCCGGCGGAGCCGGTGATCAAAGAATTACGGTGGCGGCCTTACGGTCGCTTACGCAATAGTTTTAGTTAGAGCGGGCGGATGTTCTCAGCCTGCAGGCCCTTGGGGCCCGTTGCGGTTTCGAATTCAACCTTCTGGTTCTCTTCGAGCGAGCGGAAGCCGCTGGAAGCGATGGCCGAGAAGTGCGCGAACACGTCGGCGCTTCCGTCATCGGGAGCGATGAATCCGAAGCCTTTTTCTGCGTTAAACCACTTGACGGTTCCTGTTGCCATGATGATCTCCTTAGGAGTCTTGCGTGGATGACGACTGTCGTCATCCCAAATGCGGCGTACCTGTCCGCTCCTACAAGAAACGGCGGCTCTTCAGATGAAGGAACCGCCGTAAATCAATCACTGCGTAACACTACTACTGCGTAAACAAACCTAGCTCAGGTCATCACCGAACGCAACCCCAATCTCAATATGGCTGCATATATGCCCAAACGCGGTCTATTTTCCGTTAGCGGCATGAACCCTCCCGTAGTCTCGGAGCATCCGGGGCACACGCCCGTACTTCATATATCACGGCTGGGAAGTCGGGCTCGACCCTTTTGGAGGTGCCATGACAGCAACAGCTACCCTTGGGCCTGTTCGCAAGACCACCACACGAATCGCCGGGATGGAGAATCCGACGAACACGTTCTCAGCTTTGCTGAAGACGGTTCGTGAAGCGGGTCTGCTTCAGCGCCGCACCGGCTTCTATCTCATTAACCTCGCCGTTCTCACGGTGGCGCTGATCGGCCTCGGCGTCGGCTTCGTCCTCCTCGGCGACTCCTGGTTCCAACTGCTGATCGCGGCAGGACTCGGGATCATCCTCACCCAGTTCGCTTTCGTCGCCCATGAGGCGTCACACCGCCAGGTTTTCGAATCGGGCCCTGCAAACGACCGCCTTGGTCGCATTCTCGCCGACGCTGTCGTCGGCATCAGCTACGCCTGGTGGATGACCAAGCACACCCGCCACCACGCCAACCCGAACACGGTCGGCAAGGATCCGGACATTGAGATCGACACGATCTCGTTCATCGAAGAGGATGCCGCCAAGGCGAAGGGCGCTCTCGCCTTCATCACGCGCCGCCAGGGCTACCTCTTCTTCCCGCTGCTCACCCTCGAGGGCCTCAACCTGCATTTCCGCTCAATCGTGACGTTGTTCACGACTGAGAAGGTCGACAAGCGCTGGCTCGAACTGACCCTTATCGCTCTCCGTCTCGGCAGCTACCTGGCGATTCTCTTTATCTTCCTCCCGGTCGGAATGGCCTTCGCCTTCCTCGGGGTTCAGATGGCTGTCTTCGGCGTCTACATGGGTGCGTCGTTTGCTCCGAACCACAAGGGGATGCCGCTGATCCAGGAAGGCGCGAAGGTGGACTTCCTGTCAAAGCAGGTTCTCACCAGCCGCAACATTCGTGGATTCGGCATGAGCTACTTCATGGGTGGCCTCAACTACCAGATCGAACACCACCTCTTCCCGAGCATGCCGAGGCCGCACCTCAAGCACGCACGGGACATCGTGATCGAGCACTGCAGGAACCTCGGCGTCCCGTACACCGAGACGTCCCTTGTGCGCTCGTATGCGATCGTCATCGACTACCTCAACCGGGTGGGACTCTCGGCACGCGACCCGTTCGACTGCCCCATGGTCAACCAGTTCCGCCGTCCCTAAACCGGTCGGCACCGTCCAATACCCCCGCGGGTGATCGTGACCCGCGGGGGTATTGCTCTATCTCTACATCGATGTAAAGCTGTAATCCCTCACGAAGGAGTGTTGGATGCCAGGCAATGTATTTCCATCGATTCCGTCCCTTTCTCGTCGATCAGTACTGCTTGGCGGTGCGGCCGCCCTCGGCGGCGCGGCTCTTCTGCCGGGGCTGTCCGGGTGCGCGCAGGCGGGTGCCGCAGGGAGTTACCCGCTGAAGTTCTGGCATCTGCTCTCTGGCGGTGACGGGATCGTCATGGCGGGACTCGTCGATGCGGCGAACCAGGCAAACCCCGAGTTGTACGCGTCCCAGACCGTGCTCGCCTGGGGTACGCCCTACTACACGAAGCTTGCAATGGCATCCGTTGGCGGCAGGGCACCAGACGTTGCCATCATGCACGCATCGCGCCTCCCGGGGTACGCCCCCGGTGGCCTGCTCGACCCCTGGGATACGGAGCTTCTCGCCGAGTTCGGAGTGACCGAGGAGAATTTCCCGCCGCGCGTGTGGGAGAAGGGGGTCATCGACGGCAAGTTGTACTCGGTCGCCCTCGACGCGCATCCGTTTATCCTCATGTACAACACGGAGATCGCCGAGCAGGCCGGGGTGCTCGGCCCTGACGGGCAGCTGGTTGAGATCACCTCGCCCGAGCAGTTCCTCGACGTGGCCAGGGCCATGCAGGCGGTCACGGGCAAGCACGGGCTGTCATACGGTTACCTCGGCGACGGTGCCCAGATGTGGCGGCTGTTCTACACGTTCTACAAGCAGCTCGGCGCCGACATGGTTCTCGAGAACGGTAAAGAAGCACAGATCGACGAAGAAGCGGCTGTCACGTCGCTCTCGTTCATCCAGCAGCTGCTCGACGGCACCATCGCGACGAAGAGCGGGGACTATGCCAGCGCGGTCGCCGAGTTCGTCAATGGGGAGAGCGGCATGTTCTTCACCGGGGTGTGGGAGCTGCCGACAGCGCAGAACGCGGGTTTCGCCTTCGACGCCCAGCCCATTCCGACGTTATTCGGAACGCCGGCCGCCTATGCGGACTCCCACGCGTTCGTGCTCCCTCACCAGTCAACACCGGACGAGAACAAGCGGCGCGAGGTCTACCGCTTTGTCTCCGAGCTGTTCAAGGGGTCGATCGACTGGGCGGGGGCCGGCCACATCCCGGGCTATCTGCCGGTGATTGACAGTGATGAGTACGCGGATCTCATGCCGCAGGCGCACTACGCCGCGGCGGCCGAGGTGCTCAACTACGACCCCTCAGCGTGGTTCACCGGCTCCGGTTCGGATTTCCAGACCTATTTCGCCGAGAACGTTCAGGGTGTGTTCCTCTCCGGCAGTGACCCCGCTGAAGGTATCAGGGGGTTCGCCAGCCGATTGAATGCGCTGCTCGCCAAACCCAACCCGGTCGCCGGGTCCTGAGAAAGGAGCCTGACGTGACGACATCGGCAGTAAGCAACCGCGCACAAGCCGCCACAGTGGCACGGGGGGACACGAAGAACGCGCGAAAGCGCAAAGACAATCTCGCCGGCTGGGCGTTCATCGCCCCGTTCGGAGTGTTCTTCGTCCTCTTCCTCGTCTGGCCGATCGTCTTCGGCCTGTATCTCAGTTTCACAGGAACGACGCTCACCGGCGCCGGCGGGGAGTTCGTCGGCTTCGCCAACTACGCCGAGGCACTCGTTGACCCCGACATGTGGCGGGCCATGCTCAACACGCTGTGGTTCACGGTCCTCTCGACGATTCCGCTCGTGCTCATCGCGCTCGTCATGGCGTTGCTCGTCGACCTCGGCCTGCCGGGCCAGTGGCTATGGCGGCTCTCCTTCTTCATGCCGTTCCTCCTGGCGTCGACTGTCGTCTCCCTGATCTGGGTGTGGCTGTTCAACCCGCAGCTCGGCCTCATCAACGAGATGCTCAAGCCGTTCGGTGTCGAGCCCATCGCGTGGCTGCAGGATCCGAAGTGGGCGATGCTCGGGGTGGTGATAGCCACGGTCTGGTGGACCGTCGGCTTCAACTTCCTGCTGTACCTCGCCGCCCTGCAGAACATTCCCGAACAGCAGTACGAGGCAGCGGCTCTCGACGGTGCGGGCAAGTGGAGGCAGCTCTTCTCCATCACCGTCCCGCAGCTCGCGCCGACAACGGGCCTCATCATCATTCTTCAGGTCCTCGCGTCGCTCAAGGTGTTCGATCAGATATTCCAGATGACCCAGGGCGGCCCGGCCGGCACGACCCGCTCTGCCGTCGTCTATATCTTCGACCTCGGCTTTACCGGGTACCGCTTCGGATACTCCGCCGCTGTGTCCTTCATCTTCTTCGCGGTGATCATCCTGGTCTCGCTGGTCCAGCTGAGAATCACGTCTCGAAAGGGAGCGCGGTCATGACCACTCTCGAACTTCCCAAGGAAGCCAGAGTCGCGGAGCCGCGGCCTAAGGCGCCGCGCCGCCCCGGAGAGAAGCCCTTTGGGGTTGGCCGGATCGTCGCCCTCGTCATCCTCACTCTCATGGCCATCTCGTGGCTCCTTCCGTTTGCCTGGGCCCTCGTTACGTCCCTGAAGACAGAAGCGGATGCCGGTGCGACGCCGGTCAGCTGGCTCGCGCCCAACGGATTCACTCTCGAGGCGTACGCGAGCGTGCTTGAAGAAGGAAATATCCCGGTCTGGGCGATCAACAGCCTGCTCAGTTCGGCGATCATCACCGTACTGACCGTCGCAACGAGTGCACTCGCGGCGTACGCGTTCTCCCGCCTGGACTTCACCGGCCGCAAGTGGCTCTTCTTCGTGATCATCGCGTCGATCATCATCCCGCCGCAGGTGCTCATCATCCCGCTGTTCTACGAGATGCTCGCGTTCAACATGGTCGATACCTACTGGGGCCTCATCCTGCCGCAGGTCGTCGCCCCGCCGATGGTGTACATCCTCAAGAAGTTCTTCGACCAGATTCCGATCGAGCTCGAAGACGCGGCGCGGGTCGACGGAGCGAGCCGGCTCAGGCTCTTCTGGTCGATCGTGCTGCCGTTGTCACGTCCGATCCTCGCGGCGGTGTCGATCTTCGTGTTCATCGCGGCGTGGAACAACTTCCTCTGGCCGTTCATCGTCATCAACGACACGTCACTGATGACGCTCCCTGTTGGACTGCAAACCGTGAAGAGCGCATACGGAGTTCAGTACGCCCAGAACATGGCGATGGCGCTTCTCGCGGCCCTCCCGCTCATCATCATCTTCCTCTTCTTCCAGCGCCAGATCATCAAGGGCATAGCCACGACAGGGTTCGGCGGGCAGTAGTCCCGGTCAGAGAAGGGGACCAGGCGCATCGGTGCGTAACCAGGGCCTGAACGGAATTCATGCAAAGTCGATTGGGCGCCGGGTCGGCACCTCGGTCTTGCCCCCACAGGCCGTGGATGTGAAGATAATTTCACGGGCGGTCATCCCGTCGGATTTTCTGTTACGAACGGTGACGGTTCATCTCGCGTTTGGCAGAAAACACAGCTAACTTAAACGCTGTGCCCCGGAGTTGGGAGCGCAGACACTCCATCCCAGAACGCCTCGCACTGCGTGGCGTCAGTTTCTGTGCCCTGCATTCAATGGCCGGATGACGCACGACACAGCGAAGAGGACACACAGTGAAGAAATCCCCCCTGAAGAGCGCACTCGCCACCCTGGCGATCCTGCCCATCGCTGCCCTGCTCGCCGGCTGCGCCGGAAACGCAGGCTCCGGCGATGGCGGCAACGAGAACGAGACAGTCAAGATCGGCGTTGTTGGCGCGAGTGACCCGTACTGGGAAACCTATGTTGACGCCGCAGCCGACGAGGGCATCACCGTCGAACTCGTCGATTTCTCCGACTACAACCAGCCCAACCCTGCGCTTGCCGAGGGCGAGATCGACCTCAACCAGTTCCAGCACATCGTCTACCTCGCCCAGTACAACGAATCAAACGGTCAGGACCTCGTTCCGGTTGGTTCGACGGCGATTTACCCGCTCGGCCTGTACTCCACTCAGTACGAGTCCGTCGAGGACATCCCGGAGGGCGCGACGATCGCCGTGCCGAACGACCCAAGCAACCTCGCACGTGCTCTCCTCGTGCTCCAGTCCGCGGATCTCCTCACGCTCGAGGGCGGCGGAGACAGCTACTCAACGGTCGCTGACATCGATGAATCGAAGTCACGCGTGACGGTCACCGAGCTCGACCCCGCACTCACGGCTACCTCGCTTCCCGACGTCGCCGCGGCGATCATCAACAACGAATTCATCCTGGACTCGGGCCTCGAGGCCACCGATGCCATCGCCCAGGACGACCCGTCAGACCCGAACTCCATCCCGTACGTCAACATCTTCGCGGCTCGCGCGGAGGACAAGGACAACGAGACGTTCGCGAAGCTCGTGGAGATCTACCAGGACACGACGGCCGTCACGGACGGTGTCGTTGACAACTCGGGAGGAACGGCTCTCATCGTCAAGACCCCGGTTGAGGAGCTGGTCGAATCGCTGAAGACCGAGCAGAAGCAGATCGCGGAACAGGGCTAGCCCTGCCACAGCCCGATCCCCGGCGCCGGAGCAACTGCTCCGGCGCCGGTTCGCGTCACCGAGAGGAACACCAATGAGCATCGTCAGCATGACGGATGTCGTCAAGTCCTATCCGCCAGCCCAAAAAGGTGGCGCGCCGGTCGTCGCCATCGACGGCGTGAGCATCGAGGTCGAAGCAGGCGACGTCTACGGGATCATCGGCTACTCGGGAGCGGGGAAGTCCACGCTCGTCCGGCTCGTGAACGGGCTCGAGAAGGCGACGTCAGGAAGCATCGTCGTCAACGGGACCGAGATCACCTCGCTCCCTGAGCGCTCAATGCGCGCTGTTCGCGGCGACATCGGCATGATCTTCCAGCAGTTCAACCTCTTCAACTCCAAGACCGTTGCAAAGAACGTGGCGTACCCGCTCGAGGTGGCGGGCCGTCCGTCGGCCGAGATCACCGAACGAGTCGCAGAGATGCTCCGGTTCGTCGGCTTGAGTGACAAGGCGAAGAACTACCCTGACCAGCTGTCCGGAGGCCAGAAGCAGCGCGTCGGCATCGCGCGCGCCCTCGCGACCTCGCCGTCGTTGCTGCTGGCGGACGAAGCGACGAGCGCGCTCGACCCGGAGACGACGAGCGAGGTCCTCTCACTCCTCGACCGGGTCAACCGGGAACTCGGCGTCACGATCATCCTCATCACCCATGAGATGGACGTCATCCGCAGCCTCGCCACCAAGGTGGCGGTGATGGACGGAGGCCGGATCGTCGAGCGGGGCGATGTCTTCGACGTTTTCTCCTCGCCGCAGAACGCGGCATCCGCCCGGTTCGTGTCCACCGTCGTCCAGGGCGTCCCGTCACCGGTTGAGGTCGCGACGCTCCGCGCTCGCCACGAAGGACGGATCGTCACCTTCTCGTTCCGGGATGGCAGCGACTCGCAAGCGCAGGTCTTCCTTGACCTCGCGTCAGCCGGCATCCGCTTCGAACTCGTCTATGGCGGGATCAACGACATTCGCGGCCGGGCCTTCGGCCACCTGACGCTCGCCCTTCAGGGCGATGACGCCGCACTCGACGCCGCACTGGCGCAGATCGAAACCCACTCTGAAGTGACGGAGGTGCGCTGAGCATGGACAAACTGATCGATCTTCTTCCCCAGCTGGGTGAGGCGGCATGGGAGACGCTCTACATCGTCGCGGTGAGCCTGGTGTTCGGCGGTATCGCCGGCCTCGTGATCGGACTCGGGCTTTACGTGACGCGAGCGGGCTCGATTCTCGAGAACCGGGTCGCGTTCACGGCGATCAACGTTCTCGTCAACATTTTCCGGCCCATCCCGTTCATTATCTTCATTGCGGCCATCCAGCCGCTCGCGCGGCTCGTGCTCGGTACCGGAATCGGCAACGGGGCGCTGATCTTCGCGATCTCCATCGGTGCCGCGTTCGGTATCAGTCGCATCGTTGAACAGAACCTGCTCACGGTGTCGCCCGGTGTCATTGAGGCCGCCCGCGCGGCCGGCGCCAGCCCGCTGTACATTGTCCGGACCGTGCTGCTGCCCGAAGCGCTCGGGCCGCTCATCCTCGGCTACACCTTTGTCTTCATCGTGCTCGTCGACATGAGCGCGGTTGGCGGATACATCGGAGGTGGCGGCATCGGAAACTTTGCGATCCAGTACGGCTACCGGCAGTTCAACCCGATCGTCACCTGGGCAGCAGTGCTCGTGGTGATCCTCTTCGTTCAGCTGATCCAGTTCTTCGGCAACGCGCTCGCGCGCAAAATCATGCGTCGCTAGTCGGGGCAGCCTCGTCGAAGTCGAGGCTCAGCTTGCGCAGCAGCCCCGCGAGCCGGTGCTGATCGGAGGGGGACAGTGACGCCAGGATCTCCGATTCGGCATCGACGAGCCTCGTGATGGCCGCGTCAACGCGGGTGAGTCCGGTCGGGGTCATTACCACGAGAATGCCGCGGCCGTCTCCGGGGTCTGCTTTGCGTTCGACGAGACCGGATGCCACAAGCCGGTCGATCCGGTTGGTCATGGTCCCGCTCGAGACGAGGGTCTGCTGCAACAGCTGCTTGGGACTGAGGGTGTATGGCCGGCCCGCGCGGCGCAGGGCGCTCAGCACGTCGAATTCCCACGACTCGAGCTTCGAGCGGGCGAACGCGGTGCGCCTGGCACGATCGAGGTGCCTCGTGAGTCGCGATACCCGCGAGAGCACCTGGAGAGGAGCGAAGTTCAGGTCGGGCCGCTCGCGCTCCCACGCCTCGACAATCCTGTCGACTTCGTCACTGGTTTCGGCCATTTCTCCATTATCGTGCCTCGGACCGGACGGGTCGGCGGCCATTATCTGGCAGACTTGACTCTTGCGGAGGCTCCGGCCTGCGTGGTCCGCCTTAGTGTAATGGCAGCACGGCAACCTTTGGAGTTGTTCGGTCCAGGTTCGAGTCCTGGAGGCGGAGCGGAACGAGCGGCTCCGTGCCGGCACAACAGCAACGGTCCACCTGAAACCTGGCCCAATCGACACTTCGGGGGATATACCTGTGGCAGACACCAAACTCGCGATCGTCATTCTGGCCGCTGGCCAGGGCACTCGAATGAAGTCAGCTACCCCGAAACTCCTGCACCCGCTCGCGGGAGTGCCCATGGTCAGCCATGTGCTGGCAACGGCACGGGCTCTCGACGCCGCACACGTGGTCGCGGTGGTCAGGCACGAGCGCGACAGCCTCGTCGAGGTCATCACCGCCGAACTGCCGGGGAGCATCATCGTCGACCAGGACGAGGTTCCCGGAACCGGACGCGCGGTTGAGCAGGCCGTTGCGGCCCTTCCCGACGCCTTCGAGGGAGACGTTCTCGTCATCAACGGTGACGTGCCGCTTCTCGACGCCGACACCCTCACCTCCCTGGTCTCGCGGCACAGGGCGGATGGTGCCGCTGCGACGCTGCTGTCGGCGGTCCTCGCCGACGCGACGGGCTATGGGCGCATCATCCGCACGGCCGACGGCGCCGTCGACTACATCGTGGAGCAGAAGGACGCGACCGACGCGGAACGCGCGGTGTCCGAGATCAATGCTGGTGTCTACGTCTTCGCCCTGTCGATGCTCCGCACCGAGCTCGCAAAACTCACCACGGACAACGCGCAGGGGGAGAAGTACCTGACGGATGTCGTCGGCCTGCTCCGGGCGGACGGCCTCGAGGTCTCGGCCATCCCCGTCGCTGAACCCTGGCTCGTCGAGGGAGTGAACGATCGCGCCCAGCTGAGCGCCCAGGCGGCACGACTCAATGCGATGATCATCCGCGGCTGGCAGCTCTCCGGCGTCACCATCCAGGACCCGTCATCCACGTGGATCGATGTGCAGGTGACGCTCGCGCCCGATGTCACAGTCAAGCCAGGGACCCAGCTGCTCAGGGCGACAGACGTTGCCACCGGCGCGATCATCGGCCCAGACACGACACTTGTCGACTGCGAGGTCGGTGCGAACGCTGAGGTGAAGCGCACAGACGCAACCCTCGCCGTGATCGGTGCGGGAGCATCGGTTGGCCCGTTCTCCTTCCTCCGCCCTGGCACGGTCCTCGGCGCTGACGGCAAGATCGGTGCGTTCGTCGAGACGAAGAACGCGAAGATCGGCACCGGCAGCAAGGTTCCGCACCTCTCCTACGTCGGTGACGCCGAGATCGGGGAGCAGTCGAACATCGGCGCCGGCAGCATCTTCGCCAACTATGACGGAGTAAAGAAGCACTCATCGGTCGTCGGGTCGCACGTGCGGACCGGCTCGCACGGCGTGTTCGTCGCGCCGGTTACAATTGGAGACGGCGCGTACACAGGTGCAGGCACCGTCGTCCGCAAGGACGTGCCCGCAGGCGCGCTCGCGATCACCGTCGCTCCGCAGCGCAACATGGCGGGCTGGGTCGAGACTCATCGGGCTGGCACAGCGGCCGCCACCGCGGCTGCGGCGGCGTCTGGACAGACCACAAACCCCCACGAAGAAAACTAAGCGGTACAACGCCGGCTCGGCCGGCAGGAAGCGGGCCATGTGTCTGGCATCAAAATGAGCGGAGAGAAACGACTCGTCCTCGTATCGGGTCGTGCTCACCCACAACTGGCTGTCGACATTGCAGCCGAACTTGGCTCCGAACTCGTTCCGACCGACGCGCGCACGTTCGCCAACGGTGAGCTGTATGCACGTTTCGACGAGAGCGTTCGCGGGTCGGATGCCTTCGTGATCCAGTCGCACACGGCTCCCATCAACGAGTGGTTGATGGAACAGCTCATCATGGTCGACGCGCTCAAGCGCGCCTCGGCCAAGCGCATCACCGTCGTCGCACCGTTCTACCCCTATGCCCGTCAGGACAAGAAGGGCCGGGGCCGCGAACCTATTTCCGCGCGGCTCGTTGCCGACCTGTTCAAGGTCGCAGGCGCGGACCGGATCATGTCGGTCGACCTGCATGCCGCGCAGATCCAGGGTTTCTTCGACGGTCCGGTGGACCACCTGTTCGCCATGCCCGTGCTGCTCAACCACTTCCGTGAGAAGCTCGACCCTGAAACGCTTACCGTGGTGTCGCCCGACATGGGCCGCGTCCGCGTCGCCGACATCTGGAGCGACAAGCTCGGGGTGCCGCTTGCCATCATCCACAAGCGCCGCGATCCGCTGGTTCCCAACCAGGTCTCCGTCCACGAGATCGTCGGGCAGGTGGAGGGCAGGGTCTGCCTCCTCGTTGATGACCTCATCGACACCGGTCGGACCATCGTTCGCGCAGCGGAAGCTCTCAAGGCCGCCGGTGCGATCGGCGTTGTCGTCGCCGCCACACACGCGGTCTTCAGCGACCCGGCCACAGAGATCCTGCAGAGCGATTTCATCGACTCGGTCGTCGTGACCGACACGCTCCCCATTCCGGACGAGAAGCGGTTCGAACGCTTGACGGTCCTGCCCATCGCTCCGCTTCTGGCCCGTGCCATTCACGAGGTCTTCGAAGACGGTTCAGTGACGAGCATGTTCGATGGGGCGGCGTAGCCCCAAACCCTGACTGAGTGGCGCCGGACTGCCGGTGCCACTCAGGGTAGAGGACGGGATATCCCGATTACCCCGTCCTCCAAGACCCTCGGTGATGGTCCGGCGTCCGGGTGCTCTCACTAGCGCCTAAGCGGGCCATTTTCGGGGAGGATCTTCTACCGAAATGGTAGGTAATCCTTCGCCCGAATGGAAGAGTCTAACGATTTCCGGGTGGCCGGTTTCTCACGACGCGAGGAACGGCGCGAGGCCGTCTAGCCTGAGAAGCCGTGAAGGTCCGACCGGGCGATGCGGGCGGCGCTCTCAAGCAGGTCGTCCTCGGCGATGGCGATGCCCGCGTCGGCGAACCGCTCGCGCAGTGCTTCGAGAACCTCTGCCTCATCGTGCCCGGCAAGGTCGGCTTCCTCCTGAATGAGGATGCCGGCGATCTTGTCGTCGATCAGCTGCTGGTGCTGGTCCTGCACCGGCGCTGTTGTGTCCCGTGCGATTTCTGAATCCGACATGTGGCCTCCCTGGCGTTCTTCCCATTCTGCAGGCAGCGCATGGCGCGACCAAACTGTCGTGCGGCTAGTAGAGGAAGATTGCCAGCCAGTCCCGGTTGTGAGCGTGGAGCAGGACGAGGAACAGGATGAAGTCGAAGAGCAGGTGGACGCTGACGATGTAGCTCAGTGACTTCGTCTGGCGGAAGATCCATCCCTGCAGCACCGCAAAGGGGTAGATGATGAACGGGCCCCACGCGTGGAATCCCAGTTCCCACAGGAACGACGTGAACAGGACCGCCTGCAACAGGTTCGCCTGCCAGTCCGGGAAGTGTCGCCGAAGCAGCGCGAACGTCGTGCAGATGAAGAACAGCTCGTCCCAGATCCCGAGCGCGTTGGTTCCGAGGAAAAGCCGCGCGATACTTCCGGGGTCGGATGCCGCTGGCCAGTTCTCGTAGACGCCCGTCGGAATCATGTAGACCGGCAGCAGGAACCAGCCGAGAATCACTACGGCAATGAGGTAGCCGAACTCGATCCTGGTCCAGCGCTTTCCGGTCAGGACGGGGAACCTGATGGCGTGGTCGCGGTAGACGAACCGCGACACGAGGTAGGGGATGAGCACCGCCGCAGCAAGGGCAGCACCCATGAGGAGCATGTGCTCCCACTCGATGTCGGTGTTGATGGGAACGAGGCTGAGCGCGAGCAGCCCGACAGCGATGAGCACGAGGTCACGGGCCAGACGCCGGTCAATGAGCACCGCCGCGAGAAGCGTGACGGCGAGGGCGATGTAGCCGGCCGGGCGCTCATCGAGTCCGAAGATGAGGAATCCCGACAGTGCGAGCAGGATGCCTGGCAGGAGCTTCCAGCTCACCGCTGGACGGGTTTCTGTCGCGACGAGCGTTGGGGTGTTGGTCATATCAGGGATCCTCGGTGAGCCGGGCTGTGAATCTCGAGCGTACAGGGATTTCGGAGCTGGCCGCTGGTGTGCCGCGCGCAAAGAGAACGGGCCCCCCGCTGTGCGGGGAGCCCGTAATCTGAGGAGTTCTGTTAGACGGAGATCAGTGCGTGTCTGCCGCTTCGATCTCTGACCGATCTCCCGACCACAGCGTGTGGAAGGTGCCCTCGGTGTCGACCCGACGGTAGGTGTGCGCGCCGAAGAAGTCCCGCTGGCCCTGGATGAGGGCGGCGGGGAGCCGGTCGGCGCGAAGACCGTCGTAGTACGACAGTGACGACGCAAAGGCGGGGGATGGGATGCCGGCCTGAGCTGCCGCAACGACGACCCGGCGCCATGCGTCCTGTGTGCGCGAAACGGCGTCGGTGAAGTACGGTGCCGTCACGAGTGCGACAAGTCCCGGGTCCTGGTCGTATGCCTCGGTGATTCGGTTCAGGAACTGGGCACGGATGATGCAACCGCCGCGCCAGATCTTGGCGATGTCGCCCTTCTTGATGTCCCAGTTGTACTGCTCTGCACCCGCGACGATCTCGTCGAAGCCCTGGCTGTACGCGATGATTTTCGACGCGTAGAGCGCCTGGCGCACGTCTTCGACGAATGCGTCTGCATTGTCGACCGTCCACGGCGTCGACGGTCCCGGCAGGTGCGCCGCGGCCCGGCGCTGGTCCGGCTTGGACGACAGCGACCGTGCGAACACGGCTTCGGCGATGCCGGAAACGGGGATGCCGAGGTCGAGCGCCGTCTGGACGGTCCACGCTCCGGTTCCCTTGGCGCCCGCCTGGTCGACGATGACGTCGACGAGGGGCCGTCCGGTTGTGGCGTCGACCTGACGGAGGACCTCGGCGGTGATCTCGATGAGGTAGCTCTCGAGCTCGCCCTTGTTCCACTCGGTGAAGATATCGGCGATCTCGGCGGGGGATTTGCCCGTGCCGCGGCGGATGAGGTCGTATGCCTCAGCGATGAGCTGCATATCGGCGTACTCGATGCCGTTGTGGATCATCTTGACGAAGTGGCCGGCACCATCGGTGCCCACGTGCGTGACGCAGGGCTCGCCTTCGGCGACAGCGGCGATTGACTTCAGGATCGGTCCGAGGGTCTCCCACGCTTCCGCCGAGCCACCTGGCATGATGCTCGGTCCCTTGAGTGCGCCTTCTTCGCCGCCGGAGATCCCGGCACCCACGAAGTTGATCCCGGTCTCGCGAACTGCCTTCTCGCGGCGGATCGTGTCGGTAAACAGTGCGTTGCCGCCGTCAACGATGATGTCGCCCGGTTCAAAGACCTCGGTCAGCTGGTTGATGACAGCGTCGGTGCCAGCGCCGGCCTTCACCATGATGATCGCGGTCCGCGGCTTCGAGAGCGACGCCGCGAATTCCTCGATCGTCTCCGCCGCGACGAATCCGGCCTCGGGGAACTCAGCAACGACGGCGCGCGTCTTCTCGGGGGACCTGTTGTAGATCGCAACAGTGTTGCCCTCACGGCTCGCCAGGTTTCGCGCGAGGTTCGATCCCATCACCGCCATCCCGATCACGCCGATGTTTGCCTGTGCGTTGGCCATGAAGGTCTCCTCTAGATGTGATGCAGTGGAAATAGTGTGAACGGATGTCGCCGGCGGGAGAATCTGGAGCGCCACAGTGGTGCCGGTCAGGGTCAACGCTAGCAAACTGAGCGCTCCCGCCCCGAGAGACGACCGGTCTGCCGTGACCGTACGGTGTGGTCGGAGCCGCGCCAAATGTGTCGAGACCCCGGCCCCCTGAGACGGGGTCTCGACGGGGTGTCCATGCGCTCGGAAATGGCGGACGGGTACCTGTCGCTACCTCCATCAGACACGGGAGCGGAGTTTTTGTCAACCGGTTGCCAAAATCCCAACGGGCCCCTAGAGTTGGCCCATGGCCCGCGGATTCGTCCCGCTGGTTCCCAACGACGCGAACACGTAAGGCGGACACGACGCAATGACCGACACTGTCACCTGGACCCTCTCCGGCTTCGGCGACGAAATCGACCCGGACCCGCGGATCCAGAGCGCCGTCCTCAAGGCCCTCGGCAGCGAACACATCGAGGTGCGCAGTGCGTGGGGGACCAACGTCGTCGACCTCGACGATGATCAGCTCGCCGATCTCACGACGCTTCTCTCCGCCGAAGGCATGCGGGCGTCAGCCGTCGCGTCGCCCATCGGAAAGGTCGACGTCTCGCTCGACGCCGACCTGGAGATACAGAGGCTGCGCCGCGTCATCCGCGTCGCTCACGCACTCGACACTCCCAACATCAGGATTTTCTCCTTCTTCCGCGCCGACGGTGTCGAGGTAGAAGACATCCGTGACGACGTGCTCGTGCGTATGCGCCTGCTCGCCGATGAGGCAGAGCGTGAAGGCATCACCCTTCTCCACGAGAACGAGAAGGACATCTACGGCGACACTCCCGAGCGCGTACTCGACCTCGTTGAGTCCGTGTCCTCGAGCGCTCTTCGGCTCGCCTGGGACAGCGCGAACTTCGTGCAAGTCGGCGTCGCCAATCCCCACGATGCCGGCTACGCGATGCTGAGGCCGTACCTCGACTACCTCCAGGTCAAGGACGCGGATGCCGCGACCGGTTCCGTCGTCCCGGCCGGAGAGGGCGACGGCCAGGTACTCGAAACCCTCACCGCGCTGCGCAACGACGGCTACACGGGCTTCGCCTCGCTCGAGCCTCATCTCGACGCGGCACACACCCTCGGCGGGTTTTCGGGACCGAGCGCATTCGGCCAGGCCGCTCGTGCATTCGACGGTCTACTCCGCAGCATCGGTGTGTCGACGAAGTGACCGGTCTCACCCGTGCCGCGGTCATTGGCTGCGGAGACATCTCAGCGCTTCACTTCGCCGCGATTGCCGCCCTGGAGAATGCTGCCGTCGTTGCCGTGTGCGACACCGATCCTGCCAGGCTCGCCACGGCATCCGCCGCTCTCAACGTCCCGGGTTTCGACGATCACGTGCGGCTGTTCGACGAGGTTCGGCCTGACGTCGTCCATATCTGCACACCGCATCACACGCACGCGGTGATCGCCGTCGACGCGCTCGAGCGGGGGATCCCGGTTGTGCTCGAAAAGCCTCTCGCCCACACCCGGGCGGAAGCTACACGGTTGACCGAGGCAGCGTCACAGAGCGGCGCCAGAATCGCCGTGTGCTTCCAGAACCGGTACAACGCCCCGGTGCAGGCGGCCAGGGAGCTTCTGGCCTCCGGCAGGACAGGGGCGATCATCGGGGCATCCGCAACGGTGCTCTGGCAGCGTGGCGCCGAGTATTACGAAGATCGTCCGTGGCGCGGCCTCTGGTCGACGGGCGGGGGCGGGCTGCTGATGAACCAGGCGATCCACACCATCGATCTGGTGCAGTGGCTCGTTGGGCCGGTCGCCTCGGTGCGCGGCAGCGCCAGTACCCGGCTGCTCGACGAGGTGATCGAGGTCGAGGACACCGCCGAGATGGTGCTGACCCACACAAACGGCGCTCGAACCGTCTTCTACGCCACGCTCGCCAACGTCGCCAATGCGCCGGTAGCGGTCGACATCGTCACCGAGAAGGCGACGCTCAGCCTCCGCGGTGCCCTGACCGTGACGTGGGCAGACGGCCGGGTGGAGACCGTATCCGAGCGGACGCTCGCTGCTGGCGAGCGTTCGTATTGGGGTGTGTCACACGAGCTGCTCATTCGTGACTTCTATTCGGCGCTCGATACCGGCGTTCCGTTCTGGATCGATCCGGCCGAGGCGCGCAAATCATTCGACATCATTCAGGACGTCTACGACCAGTCTTACCCGGAACGAGCCGGGTGGACGCAGGAAACCACAGAACGGAAAACTCTTTCATGACGCAGAAAGTTCGACTCGGAATCATCGGTCTCGGTACGCAGGGATCGATGTACGCGAAGTTCATCGCCGACGGCATGGTCCCGAACATGGTCGTAACGGCCATCGCTGACATCGACCCTGCCAAAGCGGGTGTCGTTCGAGCGGCTTACCCGGACACCGCGTTCTACGACGACTACATCGCGCTGCTCGAGAGCGGCGACGTCGATGCCGTCATCACGACGGTTCCACACTTCCTGCACCCGCAAATGGGGATCGACGCGCTGTCGCGTGGCATCCACGCGCTCGTCGAGAAGCCCGCGGGTGTCTACACCAAACAGGTCAGCGAACTGCTTGCGTTCGCCGAGACGGTGCCTGATCTGAGCTTTGGCATCATGTTCAACCAGCGCAACAACCCGCTCTACCGCCGGCTCAAAGAGATCGTCGACGCCGGGGAGATCGGCGAGATCCGCCGGAGCAACTGGATCATCACGACCTGGTGGCGCCCGCAGGGGTACTACAACCAGAGCGAGTGGCGCGCCACCTGGGGCGGAGAGGGCGGCGGAGTGCTCGTCAACCAGGCACCGCACCAACTCGACCTCTGGCAGTGGATCTGTGGCGTGCCGGAGAAGGTCTTCTCGAAGGTCGCCTACGGGTTCCGTCGCGACATCGCCGTCGAAGACGAAGTGACCGCTGTCGTGGACTACGGCGACGGACGGACCGGCGTGTTTGTCACGGCGACCCACGACCTCATCGGCACCGACCGGTTCGAAATTCTGGGAGACGCGGGCAAAATCGTCGTCGAAAACAGCAAGACAGCGACCGTGACTCGCCTGGCAAAACCCGAGCGTGAACTCTCGGAGAGCATGTCCATGCAGGACGTTGGCAAGCTCTTCATGGGGCAGCTCGACCCGACCGAGTTCTACACGACGGAGACGATCGAGTTCGAGTCCGCGTGGGGCGACCAGCACGCGGGTGTGCTCGAAAACTTCGCGGCGAACATCCTCGACGGCACACCGTTGCTGGCGCCCGGGTCCGACGGCATTCGGGGTGTTCGCCTCGCGAACGCCATCCACCTCTCCAGTTGGACCGGGAAGGAAGTCCCGCTCGACTTCGACGAGAGCGAGTACCTCGCGGAACTCAACAAGCGCATCGCTGACGAGGGCAAGTTTCCCGTCCGGTCGTAAGAAGTGATCGGACCCCGCGGCCGGAGCGCCGCGGGGTTCGCCCGCTGGGTGATGAGCCGTGCGCTACCGTAGAACTTCCGAGAAGGCCCGCCGGGCAGCGTGCATTGTGCACGTCCAAAGGAGTAGCCGTGCCGCGTGAGATCGCCGAGAACGACCCCATCGCAGGGGCTCCCAAAGCGCGCTCGCGCGCGGGGCGACCGGGGAAGAACGCGCCGACGATCTACGACGTCGCCGAGCTCGCCGGTGTAAATCCGTCGACGGTGTCCCGAGCCCTCAGCCAGCCGGGCCGGATCAACATCAAGACCGAGGAGCGAATCCACGCCGCGGCGAAGGAACTCAACTATCGGCTCAACCCGATGGCCCGCGCGCTACCGACCGGGCGGACGAGCACGCTGGGCCTCCTCCTGGCCGATATCACGAACCCGATGATCTTCGGCATTGTGCGCGGAGCCGAACACGCCGCTGCGGAGCAGGGCTACACGCTCGTCATCGCCGAATCCCAGGAGTCGGGGGAGCGGGAGGCGACCACCGCCGAGCGGATCCAGCCGTCCGTTGACGGGCTGATCCTCGGAACGACCCGGCTTCGCGACGAAGAGATCCAGCGCCTCGCCGCGCACAAACCCCTCGTGTTGATCAACAGGGAGGTCGACGGGGTGTCGAGTGTTCTGCCCGATGTCGACCCCGGCATCGATGGGGCGCTCGCGCATCTCGCGTCCCTCGGGCACCGTTCGATCGCCTACCTGTCCGGTCCCGCGAACTCGTGGATGAGCTCAACGCGCTGGGCGAGCCTGCTCGATAAGGCGGTTGCCCGCGGAATGAATGTGGTGGAGATCGGCCCTGGCGTTCCAACCCTCGACGGCGGCCGTGCCGCCCTCACCCGGATCCTCGCGTCCGGTGTCACCGCCGTTGTCGCATACAACGACCTCATGGCCATCGGCCTGCTCCGCGCGGCGAGCGAGGAGGGCATCTCGGTGCCTGAGCGGTTCAGCATCGTCGGCTTCGACGACATCTTCGGGTCAGACTTCACGACACCGGCGCTGACCACGATTCGCACCCCCCTCGACCGGGCCGGTGCACGTGCCGTCCGGCGTGCCCTGGCGCTCGTGGCCGGAGGGGCCGGCGACGATGGCAGCGAGTCGGAGGAGAAGATCGAGACCGAGCTCGTCATCCGTCAATCGACGGGCCCCGCTGCGTCCTGAGCGCTCCGGCAGGTCTCACAACGGATGCCGTCCCGCGTGATCGCGAGGCGGCACCCGTTTTCCGTCGGGATCGAGTTTCTAGAACAGGTCGCCGTAGCCGAGTCCGACGAGGTTGTCGTGTGAGGTCTGGAGGCAGTCGAAGACGTCCCTTCCGTAAAGATCGTCCTGCTCGACGAGGAGATACTGCACGTCGCTCGCCAGGCTCTCCTCGATGATGGCGCGGAAATCGAGGTTGCCCTCGCCGACCTCGGCGAACTGGACGACGCCCGTGAACGCGGCCATGAACGTCGGGTAGTCGCCCGTCGCCAGCGCCGCGAATGCCTCGTCGGGGATTTTCCCGATCCGGTAGTCCTTGAGGTGGACCATCGCGACGCGATCGCGGTACTTGCGAATCGTGCCGACCGGGTCGAGCCCGCCGCGCTGTACCCAGTGCACGTCGATCTCGAGCCCCATGTCTGGCGCGCGGTCGGCGATGATGTCGAGGAGGTGCTTGCCCTCGTACTTCGCGAACTCGATGTGGTGGTTGTGGTAGTACAGGCTGATGCCTTCGTCGGCCAGTCGGCGGGCGACCGCGTTGGTCTCGTCGCAGAACTCGCGGACCTTCTCGAGCGACACCATGGCATCGAATGGCAGCATCCCGATGCGCAGCATCGTCGTGTCGAGCGCGCGGCAATCCGCAACGATCTTGTCGAAGTCAGTCGACAGCGATTCGCCCGGCATGCCGGGGGCGACGCGGAGCGAGGCTGAGAGTGACGCAATATTCATGCCGAGCTCGTCCCGCGCGCGGGCCAGCTCGGAAACGTTCTCGGCCGTCATCGGAACCTGAGAGACTTCGACGGCGTGATAGCCGATGTCGGTGATCCTGCGGAGCGTCTCGAACGTGCCGTTCTGGGCGAAACTGTCTTTGAGCATCATTGCCTGGACGCCGATTGTGGCCACGTGGGTTCCTCCATTGGATTCGTCGCTTCCCTCGTTGGAAGCCGATTGCCGCAGCGGCCGAAAGGGCCGCTGTCTTCCGCTCAGTCTGTCATGGGGTTAGGATGTTTGGCAACCGGTTGACACTCCTCGCTGGTTGGGCGAAATTTATTCAGATGAAGGTGTATCAATGAAGCTGCAACTCGACCCGGACCGGTTGTTTCCCGCCGACCCCGCAACCCGCGCCGTCGCCAGGACACTGTTCGAGCACGTCGAGAGCCTCCCGATTCTCTCGCCGCACGGCCACGTCGATCCGGCGATCCTCGTCGAGGACAAGCCGTTCCCCGACCCGGCCGAGCTGTTCATCCGCTATGACCACTATGTGACGCGGCTGATGCACGCCGCCGGCATCGACCTCAGCGAGCTGGGTGTCCCGAACCGGGCGTCAGGCGAGGCTGTCGCTTCACCCCGTGAGGTGTGGCGCACGTTCAGTGAGAACTGGCACCTCTACGCCGGCACGGCATCCGGGTACTGGCTGCAGTCGACGTTTTCGCAGATCTTCGGCATCGACGTACAGCCGAGTACCGAGACCGCTGATGCTATTTACGACGAGATCCAGGCGGCACTCGACACCGACGACTTCCGGCCACGCGCGCTCTTCTCCCGGTTCAACATCGAGGTGCTCGCGACGACGGACGACCCGATGGATTCGCTCGCGCCGCACAGGGCGCTCGCCGCGGACCCGGGCTTCACCGGCAGGGTGCTGCCGACGTTCCGCCCTGACGCGTACCTCAACCCGGCGACGCCAGGCTGGACGGACCGTGTCGCTGCGCTCGCCGAGTGGAACGGATCCGCCGTCGGTAGCTTCGCCGGCTACCTCGACGCGCTCGCTGGCCGCAGGCGATACTTCGTCGAGAACGGCGCGGTGTCTGCTGACCATGGCGTACTCGAACCGCTCACCGTCGACCTCGATACCGCCGAGGCCGGTGCTCTGTTCGAGAAGGGACTCGCCGGAAAATTGACGCCAGCTGAATCCCGGGTGTTCGCGGGCCACATGCTGCTCCAGAGTGCGCGCATGAGCTGTGACGACGGCCTCGTGATGACCGTGCACCCCGGTGTCTACCGCAACCACTCAAGTGAGACCTTCGCGGCATTCGGCCCCGACACAGGCCACGACATCCCCGTGACGACAACCTACGTCGAGAACCTGCGTCCCCTGCTCGAAAAGTACGGCAACAACGCCGACTTCCACCTGGTTCTGTTCAGCGTCGATGAGACCGTCTACTCCCGCGAGGTCGCCCCACTCGCCGGTTTCTATCCGAGCGTCTACATCGGTGCACCGTGGTGGTTCCTCGACGCCCCGGACTCCGTGCTCCGCTTCCGTTCGGCGGTGACCGAGACCGCCGGCTTCTATCGCAGCTCAGGGTTCATTGACGACACCCGCGCCTTCCTCTCCATCCCCGCCCGGCACGACATGGCACGCAGACTCGACTCGGCATTCCTCGCCCGCCTCGTGCGCGAGGGCCGGATCGACGAAGCGACAGCGGGTCGGATTATCGTCGACCTCGTCGACTCACTGCCTCGAAAGGTCTTCAAACTGTGACGAACGCTCAAGCTCCACGCCTCACGCGCGCTTCCCTCGGCCTTGAAACCGGACGAGCGGATGCCGCACCCCGCGTTCGCATCGTTCACATGGGCCTCGGCGCATTCTCCCGCGCTCACCAGGCCTGGTACACCGACGTCTCCGATCCGGCAGGGGAATGGGGGATCGCCGCCTTCACCGGCCGAAGCCGAACGGCGGCCGACGAGCTCGCGCCGCAGGACGGGCTATACACACTCATCGAACGCTCCGCCGAAAAGGACACCGCGATGACGGTCTCGAGCATCGTCGAGGCTCATGATGGTGCAGACCTGGATCGATTCGTCGAACTGGTTGCCGCGCCGGAGACCGCACTGGTCACGCTCACGGTGACCGAGGCCGGTTACCGCCTCACCTCCGACGGTCGGCCGAACCGTGACGACGCTGCGGTTCAGGATGACATCGACTGGCTGACAGCGGCGCTGTCTGGCGCGTTGCCGTCCTCATATGACGACGGCCCTGTCACAACCCTGGGCCGGCTCCTGCTCGGCCTCCATGCGCGGCGCGTCGCCGGGGGAGGGCCGATCGCCATCGTCCCCTGCGACAACATGCCAGACAACGGATCGTTCGTGAGACAGGGCGTGCTCGCTCTCGCCGAACTCGTCGACGCGGCGACCGCCGAGTGGATCGCGAAGGACGTGTCGTTCGTCTCGACCTCGGTCGATCGGATCACCCCGAAAACCACCCCGCGAGATCTCGAGACAGCGAAGACCCTGACCGGCTTCCGTGACAACGCTCCTGTTGTCACCGAACCGTTCAGGGACTGGGTCCTCTCCGGCGGATTTCCGGCCGGCCGCCCCGACTGGGAAAAGGCGGGCGCGCGTTTTGTCGAGAACATCGAGCCGTTCGAGAGACGTAAACTCTGGCTGCTCAACGGGGCGCACAGCCTGCTTGCGTACGCGGGCAGACTGCGTGGCCATGAGACCGTCGCATCGGCCGTGGCCGATCCCGAGTGTCGTGCCTGGGTGATCGAGTTCTGGGACGAGGCGACCGAGCACCTCGGCGACGGTCTCGATCTCGACGCCTACCGTTCCGCGCTCCTTGACCGCTTCGAGAACGCCCGCATCGAACACCGGCTGGCTCAGATCGGCACGGACGGCGTCACGAAACTCCGGGTGCGAGCCGTCCCGATCATCCTCGCGGAGAGGGCAGCGGGTCGGAGTGGTCATGCGGCTATCCGTGCTGTTGGAACCTGGGTGGCGCTTGTGCTCTCAGGCGCCGATCTCCCGGACGCGTCATCGGCCGATGTCACCGCGGCGCTCGGCTCAGACGGTGACGCGCTCGCCGAGCTGGTGCGCGTCATCGACCAGCGGCTTGTGGACGATGCTGCGGTGCTCGACGGCATCCGTTCCGTCGCCGAACACGCAGTTCCGACGCGCTCCTGACCCGACAAATCCGCCGATAAGCACACTTGCGCCACGGTGCTTGGCAACCGCTTGCCAATTGGTGGTAATCGTGCTTGACTTGTCGTCATCACGGTTTCAGGAACCATCACCTGCAGTACACATTTCTCGCAAGGATGCGGTCCGCAACGGCGCGCAAAGGAGGGCATCATGTCGGCATCGTTCGCTCGTGAACCCGCCGCCGTGTCCGTCTTCCGTGCTGTGACCCGGCGCGTATCTCGCGCCCCAATTCTCGGCAACCTCACCACTATGGCGAGCACCAGAAACGGTGAGGTTGCCGATACTCACGAACGGGCATTGAACGCACGTGCCCCCCTCGCAGTCGGATCATCGGACGCGCGGTAACAACTGCCCGTCGGGTAAAGGAGCCCCATGACATCCACGACCACCCCGCCACCCACACCGGTCTCACACGCTTCGCCGGCAACGGGCGCGCTGTCGAAGATCAGCATCATCGGCTATGGCGCTGGAGACGCCGCGAACAACCTGGCGTTCACGACAGCCACGATGTTCCTCCTGATCTACTACACGGATGTCGCGGGGATCTCCGCCGCCGCTGCAGGAACGCTGCTGCTCGTTGTGCGCGTCTTCGATGCATTTGCCGACCTTTTCGCCGGCCGAATCGTCGACCGCACCTACAGCAAGCGGTTCGGCAAGTTCCGTCCGTTTCTCATGTTCGGGTCGGTTCCGCTCCTCCTGCTCAGTGTCGCGACCTTCTCTATTCCACAAATTGGTGAGACCGGCGTTCTCGTCTACGCGTACCTCACATACGCGGCTCTGGGACTGGCGTACAGCCTCGTCAACATCCCATACGGCTCGCTTGCCGGTGCGATGACTCAGGACCCCGGGGAGAGGGCCACGCTGGCGAGCGCTCGAACCGTCGGAGCCATGATCGTCGGCGCAGCGCTCGGTATCTTCGTCGCACCGTTGATCACCCCTGAAAACGACCTGCAGTCGATTTTCACCTTCATGACGCTCGGCTTCGTTGTCGTCGGCACCGCCCTCTACTTCTTCACGGCGTTTACGGCAAGGGAGCGTGTGAAGCGCGATGTGCCCCACGTCACGATGAAGCAGAGCTTCGCGATTCTTCGCAACAACCAGCCGCTCGTGCTCCTCTGCATCAGTTCATTCGTCTTCCTCACCGGCATGCTCGCTCTCAGCACCGTGCAGCTGTACTACCTGCGCGACGTGCTCAACGCCCTGCCCCTCTACGCACTCTTCTCGGTCATCCAGCTCGTCATGGTCTTCGGCCTCGCCGGATTCGTGCCGAAGATCGTCCGCGTCTTCGGCAAGCGCACCGCGTACATGACCGGCGGCGCTGTCATGGGCGTCGGCGGAGTGATCGTCTTCCTCGCGCCGCCGAGCATGGTCTGGCTCGGTTTCTCCGGACTCGTCGTCTGCCAGCTCGGAATCGTCCTCGTCAACATGCTGGTGTGGGCACTCGAGGCCGACACTGTCGAGTACGGCGAGTGGAAGACCGGCGTTCGCGCGGAGGGCATCGTCTACGCACTGTTTTCATTCACCAGGAAGGCGGGCCAGGCGGTCGGCGGCGCACTCGCCGCATACGCCCTGGCCTGGGGTGGGTACGTCGCAAACGCGGCCGCCCAGTCAGAACAGGCTGTGTGGGGCATCCGCGCCGGAGCCGGACTCATCCCGGTTGTCGCGAGCATCATCGCCATCGCCATTATGTACTTCTACCCGCTGACCGACGCGAAGCATAAAGAAATCGTTGCCGAGATCGCCGAGCGCCGTGACCGGCACGGTGCGGCAACTCCGATCGACCCCTCGCTGTCAACAGCCGCGTTCACAGTGAACCGCGGCCAGCACACGACGCCACCCACCGACTGACCACCACCGATACGCTCGGCGTAGATCCGTTCGCCGTCGCAACGCAGAAGGAAATCAATGAAGATCGAAAAAGCCGACGTCATCGTCACAAGTCCTGACCGCAACTTCGTCACGCTCAAGCTCACGACAGAGGACGGGGTCACCGGGCTGGGTGACGCGACACTCAACGGTCGCGAACTCGCCGTTGTCTCGTACCTGACCGAGCACGTCGTGCCTCTCCTCATCGGCCGCGAAGCCCACAACATCGAGGACACCTGGCAGTTCCTCTACCGCAGTGCGTACTGGCGCCGCGGGCCGGTGACCATGGCGGCCATCGCCGCTGTCGACGTCGCGCTGTGGGACATCAAGGCGAAGGTCGCCGGGATGCCGCTGTACCAGCTGCTCGGCGGCGCATCGCGCACGGGGCTGATGGCATACGGCCACGCCTCGGGCAAGACTCTCCCCGAACTCTTCGACAGCGTGCGCGAGCACCAGGAGCAGGGCTACAAATCGATCCGGATCCAGACAGGGGTCCCCGGGCTGAAGTCGATCTATGGCATCGCGTCAAACGCGACATTCGAGGCGAACAAGGGCGTGCGCTACGACCACGAGCCGGCCCAGCGCGGCGCGCTGCCCAACGAGGAGGACTGGGACACCCGCAGCTACCTGCGGCACGTTCCGACAGTGTTCGAGGCCGTGCGCAACGAGTTCGGCCCGGAGATCCCGCTGCTCCACGACGGCCACCACCGGATGACGCCCATCCAGGCCGCGACGCTGGGGAAGTCGCTCGAGCCGTACGACCTGTTCTGGCTCGAGGACTGCACGCCGGCCGAGAACCCCGAGGCCCTGCGCCTCGTGCGCCAGCACACCACGACACCGCTTGCGATCGGTGAGATCTTCAACACTGTCTGGGACTACCAGCAGATCATCCGGGAACAGCTCATCGACTACGTGCGCAGCGCTGTCACCCACACCGGTGGAATTTCGCACCTCAAGAAGGTCCTCGATTATGCGGCGCAGTACCAGATCAAGTCGGGCATGCACGGGCCGACGGACATCTCGCCCGTCGGGATGGCCGCGGCCATGCACCTCGGCATGTCGATTCACAACTTCGGTATCCAGGAGTACATGCAGCACGGTGAGAAGACCAACAGTGTCTTTGAGCAGTCATTCACCTGGAACGACGGAATGCTGCACCCGGGCAATAAGCCGGGCATCGGGGTGGAACTCAACGTCGACGAGGCAGGCAAGTACCCCTACGAAACCGCATACCTGCCGTACAACCGTCTCGCCGACGGTACAGTTCACGACTGGTAGACGGTAGATTCGGCAAATGTCAGAGCAGAGCACGCCCCACTTGCAGATCATTGTGATGGGGGTGTCCGGATCGGGAAAGAGCACGATCGGCGCCCTCATCGCCGGTGCCCTCGGGGTGCCGTTCGTCGACGGAGATGCCCTGCACCCGCAGTCGAACATCGAGAAGATGGCTGCCGGGCATCCTCTCGACGATTCCGATCGCTGGCCGTGGCTCGCCCTGGTTGGTCGGACGCTGGCCGATGCCGGCGGCGCCGGCGGGATGGTCATCGCCTGCTCCGCGCTGCGGCGCGCGTACCGCGAGGCGATTCTCGAGAGCGCGCCACAGGCGAGGTTCGTCCACCTGGACGGCAGCCGTGACGTGCTCGCCTCCCGGATCGAGGGCAGGAGCGGACACTTCATGCCGCCGAGCCTGCTCGACTCGCAGTTCGCGATCCTGGAACCGCTCGCCGACGACGAGCCGGGCATCGTCGTCGACATCGACAGGCCGGTCGCGGCCATCGTCGATGATGCCGTCACGAGGATCCGGGCGGGAGAGGGCGTCCGGGAGGGCGAGGAGGCGCGAGCGGACGAGGGCGCGGCTGGCGCCTGACGCAGCGGGTCGCCCGACGGATGCTGTAGACTGGGCGACTGAACTTCGGCGAGGGATGCTGTGCGCTTACGGGCACTGCGGCATCCGTTATCGACGCGGTGGGCAAGGCACTTACTTTTCTTACCCAAGAACTGGCTTTTCCTCACGCTGACATGCGTTCGAGTTGAACCGAGGCCGGTCCGCCGCCCTCGCACCAGACCCACGGAGCATAGCTCCGGTAAGCGAAGAGCTGTAAGGCTCACCAAAGGAGAATCACCATGGCTGACGACAACAAAGTAGTCGCAGAAACCCGCACCAAGTTCGGCAAGGGTGCTGCCCGCAAGCTCCGCGCTTCAGGCAAGATCCCCGCCGTCATGTTCGGCCGCGGCACCGAGCCGAAGCACCTGGCCCTCCCGGCGCACCAGATCGGCCTCATCATCCGCAAGTCGAACGCGCTCCTCGAGCTCGACATCGACGGCGTCGAGAGCCTGGCCCTCGTCAAGGACGTCCAGAAGGACCCCGTGCTCCGCATCATCGAGCACCTCGACCTCATCGTCGTCATCAAGGGCGAGAAGGTTGTCGTCGACATCCCCGTCCACATCGAAGGCGAGCCTGCACCGGGCTCGGCTATCAACCGCGACGCGACCACCCTGTCGATCGAGGCTGAGGCGACACACATCCCCGAGCACCTCGTCGTGTCGATCGAGGGCCTTGAGGTCGGCGCTCAGATCCTCGCGAAGGACGTCACGCTGCCGAGCGGTTCCAGCCTGCTCAGCGACCCCGACCTGCTCGTCGTTGCCATCGCAGAGCCTGAAGAGACCGAAGAAGAGGCCGAGGCTGCAGCAGAAGCCGAAGCCGAAGGCGAGTCCGCCGCCGAGTAACCTCGGTCGATAGCCTGACGAGCCTGCCGGTGCGCGATTTTCGAATTGTGGACCGGCAGGTTCGTCGCCTTAACGAGGGCACAGACTCGCTGTCGAAGGAAGGATTCACCGATGTGGTGGAACAGAAAGAGGGAGCCGATCGTGGCTGAGAACACCTGGCTGGTCGTCGGACTCGGCAACCCGGGCCCGGCCTACGCAGGCAACCGCCACAACGTCGGTCAGATGGTCGTCGATGAACTGGCCACGAGAGTCGGCACCAAATTCACCAGGCACAAGACGCCGGCGGTCGTCGCCGAAGGTTTCCTCGCCCCTGGCGGACCGAAGCTCATCCTCGCCAAACCCAACAGCTACATGAACCTCTCCGGCGGCCCCGTTGCCGCACTCCTCAAGTTCTACTCCCTCGACCCGTCGCAGCTCATCGTCGTGCACGACGAACTCGACATTCCGTTCGACACCCTCAAGCTCAAGTCCGGCGGTGGCCACGGCGGCCACAACGGCCTCCGCGACATCGCCAAAGCCGCAGGCACCCCCGACTTCATTCGTGTTCGCGTGGGCATCGGCAGGCCACCCGGCCGCCAGGACCCGGCGGACTTCGTGCTCAAGGACTTCGGCGCGTCCGAGCGTGCCGCCCTTGGGCCACTCCTGTCCGATGCCGCAGACGCCGTCGAACTCATTGCCACAGACGGCCTCGCCGCTGCCCAGCTGAAGGTGCACTCGCCGGCGTGAGGCACCCGGCGGCTCGGCGTGCTGTCAGTGAGCGCGCGTAGACTGATCCGGTGATCCTTTCGGGCTTAATCGCAGCACTTTCGCGCGCCTCCACCTTTGACAACGCACTTTCCTACGCGACCCGTGACGCCGATTTCTCGGTCACCGACGGGTTACGCGCGCCCCTGCTCGCCGGTCTCATCGATGCCAGGAGAAAGTCCGAACGACCGGCATCCCTGTTTGTCGTCACCCCGACCGGTCGTGACTCCGAGTTGCTTCGGGCGGCCATCGGCGATGTTGTTCCGGATGCCACGATCGTCGACTTCCCGGCGTGGGAGACGCTCCCGCACGAGCGGCTGAGCCCGAGCGCCGAGATCGTCGGCAAACGGCTCGCTGCCTTGCGCACCATGAAGCTGTGGCAGGGCGACACCCCGCTGGTCGTCGTCGCGTCGGTACGCGCGGCTCTCCAGCCCGTCGCCGACAACCTCACCGACATCGCACCGATCGAGCTGATCGCGGGTTCCCGGGGCCACGACCTCGCAGCGCTCGCTGTGCAGCTGGTCGATCTCGCTTACGTTCGGGTCGACATGGTGTCCCGCCGGGGTGAGTTCGCGGTGCGCGGCGGCATCCTCGACGTGTTCCCCGCGACAGCGCAGCACCCCTATCGAGTCGAGTTCTTCGGCGACGAGGTGGAGCAGATCCGCGAATTCTCGGTCGCCGACCAGCGGTCGACTCCCGAGGTCATCGACCGCATCGAGCTGCCGCCGAGCCGTGAACTGCTTCTCTCCGACTCGGTGCGCCAGCGCGCCAGGGAAATGCAGCACGAGTTCCCGAGCATGTCCGGAATGCTCGAGAAGATCGCCAACGGCATCCCCGTCGAAGGGATGGAGTCCCTGGCGCCCGCCCTCCTCGACCGACTCGTCCCGGTCAGCCACTATTTCCCCGCGGGCACCGCGGTGGCCGTGATCTCACCCGAACGGGTCGCGTCTCGTGCGATCAGCCTGGCCGAGACCAACCGGGAGTTCCTCGCCGCCGCGTGGAGCGCAGCAACGGCGGGAGCGCAGGCCCCCATCGACCTCGCGAGCGGCGAGTTCATCACCCTCGGCGACCTGAGGGACGCCACGAAGTTCACGAGGCCGGGCGAGCCAGCATCTGACCATCCCTGGTGGACGTTCAGCACCTTCCAGCAAGGCCCTGGCGACGTGCTGCCCGAAGAGCGTGAGCTGGACGAACTGCTCACCGTGCGGGTCGAGGCCGAGACCGTCCCCAGTTTCTCCGGCAACGTGGATGGAGCGATCGCCCACGTGGCCGAACGGCTGCGCGAAGGTTGGACGGTCGCCATCACCGCGCGGGGTGTCGGGCTGGTCGAGCGCGCCGTCGACGTGCTCGCCGAGCACGAGGTCGCCGCCCGCCGGGTGGACGAGTTCCCCGAGTCCCCTGAGCCCGGAGTCGCGTATCTGCTGCAGGCGACGACCGAGTCCGGCTTCGAGCTTCCCGAGATCAAACTCGCGCTGCTCGGCGAGAACGAGTTCTATGGGCGCACCATCGGCTACGACTCGCGGCAGGTCAAGAAGCTCGCATCGAGGCGCAAGAACGTCGTCGACCCGCTGCAGCTCAAAGCGGGGGACTACGTCGTCCACCAGACACACGGCATTGGCAAGTTCGTCGAACTCACCCAGCGTGAGGTGTCAAGCGGCGGACGCAACGCGACCAAGACCCGCCGCGAATACCTGACGATCGAGTACGCGCCGTCCAAGCGCGGGTACCCGGGCGACAAGCTGCTCGTGCCAACCGACCAGCTCGACCTGCTCAGCCGCTACGTCGGCGGTGAAGCACCGCAACTGTCGAAGATGGGCGGGAGCGACTGGTCTCAGGCCAAGGGCCGTGCCCGCAAGGCGGTCCGCGACATTGCCGTCGACCTCGTCAAGCTGTACTCGGCGCGCATGGCGTCGAAGGGATTCGCGTTCAGCCCGGACACCCCGTGGCAGCGCGAACTCGAGGAGGCCTTCCCGTTCGCGGAGACGCCAGACCAGCTGACCACCATCGACGAGGTCAAAGCCGACATGGAGCGGCCCATCCCGATGGACCGGTTGCTGTCGGGCGACGTCGGCTTCGGAAAGACCGAGGTCGCAATTCGCGCGGCATTCAAAGCGGTCCAGGACGGCAAACAGGTCGCGATGCTCGTGCCGACGACTCTGCTCGTCAAGCAGCACTTCGAGACATTCTCCGAGCGATTCGCCGGGTTCCCCGTGCATCTCCGGGCACTCAGCCGGTTCCAGACCGCCAAGGAAGCCAAGGAAACGCGTGATGGTCTTGAGCGTGGAACCGTCGACGTCGTCATCGGGACCCACCGGTTGCTCAGCGAGGGCATGAAGTTCAAGGACCTTGGCCTCGTCATCATCGATGAGGAGCAGCGGTTCGGCGTCGAGCACAAAGACGCACTCAAGAAGCTCAAGAAGAACGTCGACATTCTCGCCATGAGCGCGACCCCGATTCCGCGCACCCTCGAAATGGCGGTCACCGGCATCCGCGAAATGTCGACGCTCGCCACGCCGCCGGAGGAACGGCATCCGATTCTCAGCTTTGTCGGTCCGTACAGCGACAAGCAGGTCGGAGCCGCCATCCGCCGGGAGCTGCTGCGGGAAGGCCAGGTCTTCTTCGTGCACAACCGGGTATCGAGCATCAACAGGATCGCTGCTCAACTCGCCGAGATCGTGCCGGAAGCCCGCATCGCCGTCGCTCACGGCCAGTTGTCTGAGGCGACGCTCGAGCGCGTCGTGGTCGACTTCTGGGAGCGCAAGTTCGATGTGCTCGTCTGCACGACCATTATCGAGACCGGTCTCGACATCCAGAACGCCAACACCATCATCATCGACCGTGCCGACAAGTACGGGCTCAGCCAGCTGCACCAGCTCCGTGGCCGGGTCGGCCGCGGACGCGAGCGTGCGTATGCCTACTTCCTTTACGACGAGAACAAGCCGCTGTCGGAGACCGCTCTCGACCGGCTCTCGACCATCGCGGCGAACAACGAACTCGGCAGCGGAATCCAGGTCGCCATGAAAGACCTCGAGATCCGCGGAGCGGGTAACCTGCTCGGCGGCGAGCAGGCGGGGCACATCGCGGGCGTCGGATTCGATCTGTATCTCCGGATGATCGGGGAGGCCGTGAGCGAGTTCCGCGGCGACGTGGCCGAGGGGCAGACCGAGCTTCGGCTTGAGCTGCCCGTCGACGCCCACATTCCCGAGGACTACGTCGACAGCGAGCGGCTGCGGCTCGAGGCGTATCAAAAGCTGTCGGCCGCGAGCGCGCCCGCCGCGGCGGACGACCAGATCGCCCTCGTCATCGACGAGCTGACCGACAGGTACGGCGAGCCTCCGGCGCAGGTACAAAACCTCATCGCCGTGTCGCGCCTGCGCCAGCGTGCCCAGCGCGCCGGACTCAGCGAGCTCGTTGCGATGGGATCGAACCTTCGGGCAGCGCCGGCGCACCTGCCCGATTCGCTGCAGGCACGTCTCAGGCGGATGTATCCGGGTGGCAAGTACCTCGCCCAGGCCAACGCCCTGATCGTGCCGATGCCAGACAAGCACGGCGAGAAGCTCGGCGACGCTGAGCTGATCGCCTGGGTCACGCAGTTCCTCGACGCACTCTTCCCCGTCGCCGATACGTCGAAGAACGGCGTTGCGACACAGGATGCCGCGGCGACAGCCTGATCGATCACGGTCGGCGAACCAGCAATTTCAGGCACGGATCAGTAGTCTGGCTTTGAGTAGCCAACGGAGGTTCTACATGGCATTTTCAGTCGCGAACGCGAGGGTCCTGGTCACCGGCGGTGCGTCGGGAATGGGCAGGCTGTACGCGGAAAGAGCCATCCGCGAGGGCGCCGGATCGGTCACCCTCTGGGACATCGATGCGCTCGCCCTCGACACAACCGCGAGCGAGCTTTCCGGCTACGGCACGCTGGTGCACACCAGGGTGGTCGACGTCTCAAAGCTCGACGATGTCCGGGATGCCGCACGTCACGAACTTGGGGCGGGCCGGGTACCCGACGTGCTCATCAACAACGCAGGAATCGTGCGGGGAAACGACTATTTCTGGAACACCGACCCGGAGCGCGACACCGAAGCGACGATGCGCATCAACGCGCTCGCCCCGATGCACGTCACGAGGGAGTTCCTGCCGGCGATGATCACCGAGGCCGCGCGTGAGAAGCGCATTCTCAACGTCGCATCCGCAGCGGGAACACTGTCCAACCCGCGAATGAGCGTGTACGCGGCCTCGAAGTGGGCGCTGATCGGCTGGAGCGACTCCGTGCGCCTCGAGCTCGAGCGCTCCGGAAACCGCCACGTCAAAATCACGACCTTCTGCCCGTCCTACGTTGCCACCGGCATGTTCGCGGGGGCTCGTGGCCCCCTGATGACGCCTGTCCTGCTGCCGGACGTCGCGGTCTCCCGGGCCTGGCAGGCAATGCTCTCCGGCAAGCCGTTCCGGCTGACGCCGTGGACGGTGTCGCTCGCGCGCGGCCTCAAGGGCGTCCTTCCGACCGCGGTCTGGGACCAGGTCGCAGACCGGGTGTTCCACGTGTACTCGAGCATGGACGCATTCACCGGTCACGCCGCGACCCCGGCTACCGCCACCACAACAGCGAAGGAGTCGAGGGCGTGACGCTGACCGAGGCCACCGCATCCGTTTACCGCACAGAGATCCAGACGACCGTCGGGGATCTCCGCCGAACCTTCGACAGCGGGACAACGAAGCCGCTGGCCTGGCGCGTACAGCAACTCCGCGCACTGCGGCGCATGCTCGTCGAGCGGGGGACAGAGCTCGAGGACGCACTCGGTGCCGACCTGGCAAAGAACCCGACCGAGGCCCAGCTGGCCGAACTCGGACTCGTGATCGGTGAGATCGATTACACCCTCCGTCACCTGCGGTCATGGCTTCGGCCCTCACGGGTGACGGTTCCGGTGAGCGTCGCCCCGGCGTTCGCGAAGGTGATCCGGGAACCCCTCGGAGTCGTTCTCGTCATCGGACCGTGGAACTATCCGGTACAGCTCACACTCGTCCCGCTGATCGGCGCACTCGCCGCGGGCAACGCCGTACTCGTGAAGCCGAGTGAACTCGCTCCGGCGACATCGGCGCTGCTGGCCGAACTTCTTCCGCGGTACGTCGATCCGTCCGCTGTCAGGGTCGTCGAGGGCGGGGTGGACGAGACCACCGAACTGCTCAGGGAGAAGTTCGACCACATCTTCTACACCGGAAACGGGCAGGTGGGGCGTATCGTGGCGCGCGCCGCCGCGGAGCACCTCACCCCGGTCACCCTTGAGCTCGGCGGTAAATCGCCGGTGTTCGTCGACGACGACGCCGACCTGGCCGGAGCGGCACGACGGATCGTCTACGGCAAGATGCTCAACGCCGGTCAGACCTGCGTTGCCCCCGACTATCTGCTGGCGACGAAGGCAACGGCCGCCGCGCTTCTGCCCCACCTGAAGAACGCGATCACCGAGTTCTATGGAACTCGGCCCGAGGAGAGTGTCGATCTCGGCCGAATCGTCAACGGCCGCCACTTCGAGCGCCTCGCCGCTCTGATCGCCGACCGTCCAATCGCCATAGGCGGTGACGTCGACACTCAGTCGCGGTACATAGCGCCAACCGTGGTCGACGGTGTCACGGCGGATGACGCGCTGATGACCGACGAGATCTTCGGCCCCATCCTTCCGATCGTGCACGTCTCCGGTGTCAGCGAGGCAATCGCCTTCATCACCGGGCGCGACAAGCCGCTCGCGCTGTACGTCTTCACCGGGCGCAAGTCGGTCGAACGCCGGTTCCTCAGGGAGACCTCGTCTGGTGCTGTCGGTCTGAACATCCCCGCCGCGCACCTCCTCGTCCCGCGGCTCCCGTTCGGTGGCGTCGGCCCGAGCGGCAGCGGGCGCTACCACGGCAAGTATTCGATCGACACGTTCAGCCACCAGAAGGCCGTGCTCTCGAAGCCGTTGAAGCCGGACACCCTCAGGCTCATCTACCCGCCGTTCACAGACCTGCGCGATCTGCTTGTCCGCATAGTGGTCGCGCGAACCGGACGCTCCCGCCGGTGACCGTCGACAGGAACGCAGCGGGGGGTCACACGCCGGAGGCGCCCGACGGTGACGGATCTGTTGCGCAGATGGCCGCGCTCGCCGCGTCGATGAGCACCGTGCTCGACCGGTGTGTGTGGAGCCAGTCGATGACCCACGAGTCGCTCGTGACCTACCTCGTCGAGGAGAGTTACGAGCTCATCGACGCGGTCGAAGCCGGTGGCAGGGACGATCTGCTCGAAGAGCTCGGCGATGTCCTCCTGCAGGTGGTCTTCCACGCCGAGATCGCGCGTCGCACGCCCGGGGAGGAATTCAGTCTCGACGACGTTGCCCGTGTCGCGAACGAGAAAATGGTTCGCAGGCATCCGCATGTCTTCGGCGACGAAGTCGCCCTCACCGTTGACGACGTCTACCGGGTGTGGCGCGCCGCGAAAGCGCGCGAGAAAGCGACGCGGACGAGCATCCTCGAGGGCATACCCCAGTCGATGCCGGCGCTCGCGCTCGCGGACAAGGTGCTCGGACGCGCGAAGCAGGCCGGGCTGCGCCCGCGGCAAACGGATGCCGTCGAATCGCCTGTTTTTGACGACGAACGAGAACTCGGTGAGCTGCTGTTGTCGATAGCGTCGCGTGCGCAGGAGCAGGGCCTCGACCCTGAGCGCGCCCTGCGCGCGACCTTGCGTGACGTGCAGGATGACCTTCGGCGGGCTGGAGCTGGGAAACCCGCCACGATGGACTCGCCCGACAGCACGATGCCCGACGCCGACTGACGCCCCGGCTGACTCTGGGACAGCGCTCAGCTGTGCGGCGGGCCACGGCTTCGGTGCATGCCAGAATTGATGCATGGCTCCTGGCGTAACTCCTCCCCGCGGCATGAGGGATTTCCTCCCGGCAGAGAAGGCGCGGCGAGAACACGCACTCGGCGTCATCCGCCGGGTGTATTCGAACTTCGGTTTCGACGAGATCGAGACGCCGGTTGTCGAGGACTATGCGCGGCTGCACTCCGGCCTCGGCGGCGACAACGAGAAACTGGCCTTCAACGTACAGAAGCGCGGCCTCACGCCGGACGACCTGGCCCAGGCCGTGGACACAGGGGACCTGTCGTCGTTGACCGACCTCGGACTTCGCTTCGACCTCACCGTGCCGCTGGCCCGCTTCTACGCGACGCACCGCGCGGAGCTGCCCCCGGTGTTCCGGTCGATCCAGATCGCTCCGGTGTGGCGGGCGGAACGCCCGCAGAAGGGCCGCTACCGCCAGTTCGTGCAGTGCGACATCGACATCATCGGAGAGGCCGGTCCGCTCGCCGAGGTCGAGCTGCTCACCGCAACCGCAGCTGCGCTCCGCGAGCTCGGGCTGACGGGCTGCCGCGTGCGCATCAACGACAGGCGACTGCTCACCGGCATGCTCGACGTGTTCGGTTTTGAGTCCGCCGAGCGGTCACAGGTGCTCATCACCATCGACAAGCTCGACAAGGTCGGCGTCGGGGGAGTGCTCGAGGAACTGCGAAGCCGCGGCGCGACATCCGCCGCCGTTGACGCACTCGAGCTCTTCCTCACCCGGGTCGCCCCCGAGAACCCCGGGCCATTCGGCGAAGCGCAGATTCGTGCCCAGCTGCCCGACGGCATCGACGACGCGGTCATCGCTGAACTGGCGTCCATCGGCGTCGCAGCCGAGCAGGCCGACGCGGCCGCGACCGGCCGCGAGGTTGGGGACGCACCGTTCGTCGTCTTCGACCCGTTCCTGGTGCGCGGCATGGGGTACTACACCGGCCCGATTTTCGAGATCGAGCACCCGGAACTGGGCTACTCACTCGGTGGCGGAGGGCGTTACGACGGCATGATCGGCCGCTTCCTCGGCTCCGACGTTCCGGCTACCGGGTTTTCCATTGGTTTCGAGCGGATTGTGGACCTCGTCGAGCTGCCAGAGGCATCCGCCGCTGATTCGCTCGTCCTCGTCTACGAGAAGTCGGTTCCGCCGGTGCGGCTCGTCTCGTTGAAGGCCGAACTGGTGGCCGAGGGGCGCCGGGTACGGCTTGAGCCGCGCGTCAAGAATCTCAAGGCATTACTCGCCCGGGTCGAGACCGCGGGATTCAGCTCGTTCGCCTTCGTCACCGAGCAAACGGCATCCGTCAGCGATCTGGAGATCAAGCCGCTGGGCTGACACCGAGGAAACGAAGAGGCCGCCGGCCCGGTGTATCCGGTCCGGCGGCCTTTCTTCGTGTGGCTTACGCCTCCTGCTGGTTGGCAGCGATCATGCGGCGGATGATGAGCGCCGCAGCACCGAGGGCGAGGATCGAGAGGAGCACGATCCAGATCAGCGGTGAACCCACGAGTTTGGCGAGGCTGAATGTCGCGGCCCCGCTGTGCAGCTCGGCGCTGCCATCGTCGATCTGCGTGTTGCCTGCGGCGAGGGATGCTGCTCCGTCGGCGAGGGTTCCCGTGCCGTCGTTGAGCGTCACTGCCCCGTCCGCCAGCTTCGACGTGCCGTCGGCGAGGCTGGTGGACCCCGCCGACAGTGCCGCCAGGCCCGTGTTGAGCGTGGCGGACCCGGTGGCGAGTGCGTCTGTGCCCGTCGACAGGGTCGCAGCGCCCGTTGCCAGCTTGTCGTTGCCCGCGGAGAGCGTGGATGCACCGGTCTGCAGGGCCGCGAGTCCCACATTGAGGGTTGTTGCGCCGGTGAAGAGCTTGTTCACGCCGGCGGAGAGCGATGCCGCCCCCGCAGAGAGCGTGACGCTTCCGTCGCGGAGCTTGACCATTCCGGGGAGGACGTCGTTGTTGATGCCCGCGTTGAGCACATCAGCGCCCGCGGTCAGAGCCGGGAGGTTGGTCGCGTAGAGCAGCCCGCCGGACTCGAGGCCCGCCGTTGGAGCTGTTGTTCCGAGACCGGCTGCGACCTGCGCAGAGCCGGCAGCGAGCGTGGGGAGGTTTCCCTTCGAGAGCAGTCCGCCGGGGAAGCCCTTCGGGTCCGGATTCCCGTTGGGGAGGAGGTCAGGTCCCTTATCGCTGAGCCCGTCCCGAATCTGTGCGGCACCGGCGCTGAGCGCGGGAAGGTTCTTCTCGTAGAGAAGCCCGCCGTCAGGCAGGGTCTCCTCGATCGGCGCTGTTGCTCCAAGGCCGCCCGCGATCTGCGTGATGCCCGCGGTCAGAGCTGGAATGTTCGCCTGGTAGAGCAGGCCGCCGTCGGGGAGAGCGCCGGGGATCGGTGCTGTAGTCCCCAGACCGGTAGCGATATTGGAGGCTCCCGTCACGAGAGCGGGGAACTTGTCTGCCTCGAGTACCTTGTTCAAGCCTGACTTGACTTGTCCGGCACCGGTCTCGATCTTTCGAGCGGACTCGGCGTAGGCGTTCAGAGTCGCCTTGAGGTCAGGGTCAGTTTGACCGAGCGCGAGCGTTTCCAGGGAAGACGCCAAAGTCCCGAGATTGGTGTGGACGTTTGTTGCGCCAAGCGACAGCGAATCGAGGTTCGTTTTCACGTCGCCGAGGCCCGTGGCGACGTCCGTGGCGCCGGCGCTCAGCTTGGTAACGCCCGCCTGGACCTTCGTTGCCCCTTGCGCAGCCTGCGCGGCACCCGGCGCGAGGCGGCCTTCAATTGCGAGCTTGATCTTGTCGACCCCGGCGGAAACCTGCGCCGCGCCCGGTGACAATCTCGTTTCGATGGCGGTCTTCACGCTTGACACGCCGCCGGCGACCTGGGTCGCACCCGGGTGGAGCTTCGCCTCGATAGCGTCCTTGATCTTCGCGGCGCCCGCGGAGAGCTGGGTCGCGCCAGGGGCCACCTTGGTGGACAGCCCGTTGTAGAGGGCCTGCGCGCCGGCGTTCAGTGACGTGGAGCCATCGGCGACCTGGCTGGCACCGCCGGATGCGGTTGCGGTTCCTGCGGCGAGTGTCTTACCACCGTCTGCGGCCTTGGTTGCTCCGGTCGAGAGCTTCGCGGCACCGTCAGCCGCCGTCGTCGCGCCATTCGACAGGGTCACGGCGCCATCGGCGGCACTCTGCGCCCCCGTCGCCAGCTTCGCGGCTCCGTCGGCAGCGGTCTGGGCCCCGGTTTCCAGCGTGACAGCGCCGTCAGCAGCGCTCTGCGCGCCCGTTGCGAGCGTCGTCGCTCCGTCATCGAGGTCGCCAGCGCCGTCGGAAAGCTGCGTCGCGCCATCCGCTGCCTTGGACGCTCCTGCTGTCAGCTGCGCGGCCCCGTCGGTGATCTTCTGCGTGAAGTAAAAGAAGAACACGAGGGCGGCAAGCATCAGCGCGGCAAGGACCGCTGTCGAAATCTTCCAGGCAAGCACTGGTGCTTCACCTGACGGGGTTGTTCTGCTCACGAAGGAAACTCCTGTCTGCGGGCGCGCCTCGAAGGCATCGGACAGGGTTCCCGTGTGTAGGGCGGAACTCGAGCTGTCTTCGTTGACGTACCGTCAGTTCGGGTGCCGGAAGAACCGGCGGGGCTGGGCAAGGGCTGTGCAAGGGTCACGCACTGCCAGGCATGGTTTGTGACCGGCTCTCGGGTGGCTCGCATCGACAATGATGCGCGCCCGAGGACGTGGCCCTGGCAGCAGGGCCGAAGCTAACAGTGTTATCGAGGCACGTACATGATGGCGCGTATTTGTTGAGGAACTCTACAAAGCATGCGACAGAGCGCGGTCGTATGTTGTGCACGGCCTGCAATTATGACGCCTATGCATGGGCTGGTCGGCAGCAACAGCCCCCGCCGCGGACGAACGCGCATGGCTAGACTGGCAGCGGGTCAACGTCGCTCCACACAATCCACTGGCACCACCTTGAACAGGAGAAATACTGTGGCACTCATTGAGGCTGTAGGCGCTCGCGAAATTCTTGACTCCCGGGGCAACCCGACCGTCGAGGTCGAAGTTCTGCTTGACGACGGAACCGTCCAGAGGGCGGCTGTCCCGTCCGGCGCGTCCACCGGAGCATTCGAAGCGTACGAATTGCGTGACGGCGACGCAGACCGTTACCAGGGCAAGGGCGTCCTCAAGGCCGTGGACGCTGTCCTCGACGAGATCAGCCCGGCGGTGGAAGGTCTCGAAGCAGATGACCAGCGCCTCCTCGACAAGATCCTGATCGAACTTGACGGCACCGATAACAAGGAGCGCATCGGCGCGAACGCCATCCTCGGTGTCAGCCTCGCCGTGGCGAAGGCTGCAGCGGATGCCGCTGACCTTCCGCTCTACCGTTACCTCGGTGGACCCAACGCGCACGTTCTTCCCGTGCCGCTGCTCAACATCATCAACGGTGGCTCGCACGCCGACAACGACGTTGACATCCAGGAATTCATGATTGTCCCGCTGGGCGCCGAGAGCTTCTCCGAGGGCCTCCGCTGGGGCGTCGAGACCTACCACGCGCTCAAGGCGCTGCTCAAGTCAAAGGGACTCGCAACCGGCCTCGGCGACGAGGGCGGTTTCGCTCCCAACCTGCCGAGCAACCGGGCAGCGCTCGACCTCATCGTCGAAGCGATCACCAACGCCGGCTACACCCCGGGTAAAGACATCGCGCTGGCGCTCGACGTCGCAGCGACCGAGTTCTTCAAGGACGGCTCATACACGTTCGAGGGCAAGCAGCTTTCCGCCCAGGAACTGAGCGCGTACTACTCAGAGCTCGTTGCCGCGTACCCGCTGGTCTCCATCGAAGACCCGCTGGAGGAAGAGGACTGGGAGGGCTACCAGCACCTGACCGCCGAGCTCGGCGACAAGGTCCAGATCGTCGGAGACGACCTCTTCGTCACCAACCCCACGCGCCTCGGCAAGGGCATCGACCTCAAGGTCGGGAACTCCATCCTGGTCAAGGTCAACCAGATCGGTACCCTCACCGAGACGCTCGACGCCGTTGCCCTCGCGCAGCGCTCGAGCTACACGGCGATCCTGTCGCACCGCTCAGGTGAGACCGAGGACACGACGATCGCCGACCTCGCGGTCGCGACGAACGCGGGTCAGATCAAGACCGGTGCGCCTGCTCGTTCGGAGCGCGTTGCTAAGTACAATCAGTTGCTGAGGATCGAAGAAGAGCTGGGTGAGTCGGCGGTCTACGCAGGCCGCAGCGCTTTCCCGCGCTTCACGGCGTAATTTCCGGCACTCCCGGTGGCGCAGTGCGCCGCCGGGAGTGCTCGTTTTTTCAACAGGAACAGTACGACAACGCACACGAAAGGCACCGGAACAGTGGCAAAGCGTCCCAACCCGAGCGGCACTCGTGCCGGTCGTACGGCCCGCGCGCCACAGCCCGGTGTGCCTGTACCCCAGAGCGAAACGGGGAACTGGCTTCGCGGCATCCGTTTTTCAGGGTTCTCCCTCTTGATGATGGGGGTTGTCGTCCTCGGCGTCATCGTCGTCGGGCCCAACCTCAAGGCGTACATCGAACAACGCCAGCAGATTGCGGCTCTCCAGGAATCCGTCGACCAGAACGAGGCCGAGATCGCCGAGATCCGCGACGAGCGCGAGCGCTGGAACGACAGCACCTACGTGATGACCCAGGCGAGGGACCGCCTGTACTACGTCAACCCGGGCGAGATCAGTTTCATTGTGATCAACGACGTCGATGCCGGACTGTTCGGCGACGACGAACCGCAAGTGACCGACAGCCTCACCGAGACCAAGGTGGACTGGGCCCAGTCCATGTTGAGCTCGCTCGTGAGCGCCGGGTACGCGGACGTTGTCTCCGGTTCCGGACAGGGATAATGGAGAGATGACTACTCCGCCTTTCGGGCCCGTTTCGGACGAAGACATCCGGATCGTTTCCGCACAGCTTGGGCGCCAGGCGCGAAACGTCGTCGGAATCGCCGCGCGGTGCGTGTGCGGTGCTCCTACAGTCGTTTCGACCGCGCCGCGACTCGACGACGGCACGCCGTTCCCCACTTTCTACTACCTCAGCCACCCGGCAGCGACCGCTGCAGTGTCGACCCTCGAGGCAACCCAGGTGATGGGCGAGTACAACGAACTGCTCGCGTCGGACGAGGGCGTCCGCGAAGAGTACGCCGCTGCCCATGATGCCTACATCGCCGATCGGGAGAGCATCGCTGTTGTCCCTGAAATCGCCGGGATCTCCGCGGGCGGAATGCCGGTCAGGGTGAAGTGTCTCCACGCGCTCGTCGGGCATGCGCTCGCTGCGGGGCCCGGGGTGAACCCGATCGGAGATCGTGCTCTTGACCGTGCCGAGTGGAGCCCTGACGTCTGCCAGTGCGTCGACTACTCCGTCGAGGTCGCAACCGGAAGGTAATGCTGTGCCGTCGAAGAACCGTGTTCTGCCCGCCGCGCTCGCGGCGCTGTTCGTGTTCGGCTCAGTCACGGCGGGAGTGACGCCCGCTCATGCGGATCCGGTCAGGGACGCCGAATACTGGCTCGCGAACTACGGCGTCACTGAGGCGTGGAATACCACGCGGGGTGCTGGTACCACGATCGCGGTGATCGACACAGGGATCGCGAACGGACCGGCCGAGTTCAACGGTGCGGTTGTCGCCGGGCATGACGCTTCGGGAGTCGGCAGCCCTGATGGTCGCACCCCCGTCGGTGGCGCTGACGAGAACCCACACGGCAGCTGGGTCGCATCACTCGCCGCCGGCCGCGGCAACGGAGAGGGTAACGGTGTCATCGGCACTGCGCCGGAGGCCAACCTCATTTCGATCTCGGTCGGCTTCCAGTCGAGTGGCTCGACAGTCCCGTTCGCGGACCAGATTGCGGATGCCGTTCGATTCGCTGTCGACAATGGCGCTGATGTCATCAACATGTCGTTGACAACGAACACCTTGGACTGGCCAGAAAGCTGGGACGAAGCGTTCAGCTACGCCAATGAGAACAATGTTGTGGTCGTTGCGGCCGCTGGCAACCGGGGGAGCGGTACCGAGCAGATCGGTGCGCCAGCCACCATCCCGGGTGTCCTCGTGGTCGCTGGCGTCGATCCGTCCGGCGCTGCCAGCTGGAACGCGTCAAGCCAGGGAATCACCCTCGCTGTGGCGGCGCCCAGTGAGGAACTCGTCGGGGTCTCGCCCGATGGGTCGTACGTGTCCTGGGCGGGAACCAGCGGGGCGTCGCCCATCGTCGCCGGCATCGCCGCTCTCGTGCGTTCCAAGTACCCGGATATGGATGCCGCCAACGTCATCCAGCGGCTGATCGCCACAGCGACGCCGGCGGCAGACCAGGGCGACGTGCCCAGCCCAATCTACGGATACGGATACGTCAACGCGGCGCGGGCTGTGACGGCGGAGGTGCAACCGGTGGATGCGAATCCGATGGGCGACCTCGCGGCCTGGATCACGCAGCACCGAAAGGCCGAGGCTGAGCCGCCCGAAATCCCCACCGATAAGGGAAGCGTGCCTGCGCTGCCCCCGATCGAAAAGGTGGCGGACGCACACAATCCGTTCCTGCCCACCACCGAATCCCTGCTGTACGTGAGCATTCCGCTCGCCGTCTTCCTCGGAACTGCTACCCTAGTAGTGCTCGGTGCCATAGGCGCCACCCGGCAATTCAAGCGGGTGGCTCGCAGGTAGTAGCCTGTTTGAGTCCTTGCGACCCTCAGTAGGAGAATTCTCACCGTGCCAAAAATCCTTATCGTCGGCGGCGGCTACGCCGGTTTCTATACAGCGTGGAAGCTCGAGAAGTGGCTTCGCCGCGGCGAAGCAGAGGTCACGGTCGTTGACCCGCTTCCGTACATGACCTACCAGCCGTTCCTTCCCGAGGTCGCCGCTGGTTCCATCGAGGCTCGGCACGCGGTTGTTGCCCAGCGTCGTCACCTCAAGAAGACCACGGTTGTCACCGCGAAGGTGACGAACATCAACCACGCCGAGAAGAAGGCGACCATCACGCCGGCCGTCGGCGAGCCGTGGGAATTCGACTACGACGTCGTTGTCGTGACCGGTGGCGCTGTGTCCCGCACCTTCCCCATCCCCGGAGTGGCCGACCAGGCCATCGGGCTCAAGACCATCGAGGAAGCCGTTGCCATCCGCGACCGCGTTCTCGCCAACTTTGACAAGGCCGCGAGCCTCCCGGCCGGGCCGGAGCGGGCGCGACTGCTCAACTTCGTTGTCGTCGGCGGCGGTTTCGCCGGTATCGAGGTCTTCGCCGAACTGCGTTCGTTCGCCAGCTCGCTGCTGAAGTTCTACCCGCAGCTGTCGTTCGACGATGTCGAGTTCCACCTCATCGAGGCGATGGGCCGCATCATGCCCGAGGTCAGCCTCAAGACCAGCCACTGGGTCCTGAAGAACCTCGCGGAGCGGGGCGCGCTCGTCCACCTCGACACCCAGCTTCAGTCCGCTGTCGACGGCAAGATCCAGCTTTCCACCGGCGAGACCTTCGAGTCAGACCTCATCGTCTGGACCGCCGGTGTCATGGCGAACCCGCAGATCGTTCGCAACACCGACCTTCCGATTGAAGAGCGCGGTCGTCTCGTCGTCCGTCCCGACCTCCGCGTCGGTACCGCAGACGACATCATCCCCGATGCATGGGGTGCTGGCGACATCAGCGCCGTTCCTGACCTTTCCGGTGGCGGAGTCGGCGGCTTCTGCGTACCGAACGCTCAGCACGCTGTGCGCCAGGGCAAGCTCATGGCCAAGAACATCGTCGCGGTTCTCCGCGGAGAAGAGCCCAAGGAATACCTGCACAAGAACCTCGGAGCGGTTGCCGGTCTCGGCATCGGAATCGGTGTCTTCCAGTCGGGCAAGATCGCGATCAAGGGCCTGCCTGCCTGGGTTGCCCACCGTGGCTATCACGGACTGGCCATGCCGAGCTGGGAGCGCAAGCTCCGGGTTGTCGGCGGCTGGGTCGCCAACGTCTTCCTCGGCCGCGACATCGTTGGTATCTCCGCTGTGGAGCGGCCACGGGCGGCGTTCGAGGAGTTCGCTTCCCGTCCGAAGCCGGCGGCCAAGCCCGCAGACGAGGCTCCCGTTGTCGCTCCCGCGGCACCTGCGGCCGCGAAGCCTGAGCAGGAAGCCGTAGCGGCGTCCAAGTAAGTTCTCTGTCGAAGAGCCCGATCCGCGTCTGGATCGGGCTCTTCGACGTTACCCCCTGTTCTCGGCGCCCCTGCGCTCCCCATAAGCTGGATGGGTACGCCCCCGTAGTCCAATGGCAGAGACAGGCGACTTAAAATCGCTCCAGTGTGGGTTCGAGTCCCACCGGGGGCACTTATTCACGGCTCTTCGGATCCGCGTGATTCTGTGCTTCTTCGACCGGTGTCCAGGACAGACTCGACTCGTCTGCCCACCTCGTGCCCACATTCGCTTTAGCTCGTGCGTGATTCAAGGCGGTTGCAACAGCGTCCAGGTCGTCGTCGAAGAGGTCTGCGTACGTATCAAGAGTCATGGCCGCAGATGCATAGCCAAGCATGCGTTCGACCGCCTTCACGTTCGCTCCGGAATGGACCTTGATCCGCAGGCGCGTGAGACGTACGCTGACAATCATGACCGTCCGGGTTAGTGACAATCAAGAACGTCCGGGTTAGTAGGGTGTTGCAGCGCAGCGTCTGGGCGAGCCTCGTCAGCGATGACGTCCAGGCCCTTCGCGGTTGGCTGCTCCAACTCGGGTTCGCCGAAGACCTTCTGATTCCCGGTGAGCGTGCGGATGCCATTCACCACTGCCAGCTCGACTGGCCCGAGGGCGGGCGGATCCTGCTCTCAAGCACCGGTGAGCGGCCCACACCGTGTCGGCCGGGGACTGCCTCGCTGCACGTTGTGACCGCAGATCCAGACGCGGTGTTGGCTCGCGCAATTTCACTGGACGCGAGAGTCGTGCGCGAGATGGTCGACCAGACCGACTATCCGTCGCGCGACTTCACAGTGGCTGACCCCGACGGCAACCATTGGACCTTCGCAACGTTCGCAGGCTAGGCCAACACGGCAGGGGCGTCCCCCTTGCGGGCGACAGCGACTATGTCGCGACGGAACTCCGGGGGAAGTTCGTCAACGGCTAGTTTGGGCCAACACGCATGGGCGCGTGACAAACTGCGAACCGCAGCATGGCGGCCCACGAAACGGGAACGGGGCCGGCAGACCGAGCTACTCAGACCAGGGCATCGACTGCGATACGGGGCCGCCGGTGTGCCCGACGTGCCCACATTCTGCCCACAAACATCGGTGAAGCGAGTGATTGCAGGCGGTCTTCGGAGAGCGAAAACGCTGAAAAGTCGGGGTCTGGAGGTGAAGCGGCCGAGACTCTTCGCGGTTCCCGGCGGGTTTGAGTCCCACCGGGGGTACTTCTTCAACGCCGTTCACATCCGGGCATCCTCGGCTTTCGGCTCGTCGGTCCATGGCAGACTGCTGGAAATGACGATTACAAGTTCCCCTTGGGTGCACCCCGAGCCCAGCCAATCGCAACTCCACCTCGACGCCGTACCCGAGGACGTCCTGCACGCGTTGGCAGCAGGCGAATCCGCCCCGTTCGATTCCCGCTTCGTGTCGCCGTATCTGGCGGGTCCTGAGTGCCGGAGCCTGTGGCGCATGCGGAGCAAACAGATCGCGGATACTCCGACGGATGCCCCGTGGATTAGCCGATTGATGGTCGACCCTCGTGTCACATCGCCGGTAGGTGTAGCGGGCTTCCACGGCGCACCCGACGAGGCGGGCATGGTGGAGGTCGGCTATCGAGTCGACCCTCTACTGCGTCGACGAGGCTATGCGAGGCGTTCGCTGGAGACGCTGCTTGCTGTTGCGCAGGGTCATCCTGAGGTGCGTACGGTCCGTGCCAGCATCAGTCCGGAGAACACTGCCTCGCGAGCCCTTGTCAGCAGCTACGGGTTCGTTGAGACGGGGGAGCAGTGGGACGAGGAAGACGGACTGGAGATCGTCTTCGAGCTCTCTGCGTCAGCCGCGCGGCCGTCGTAAGAACCGTCCGGTGCGTGTCTACATGGCACGTTCTTGCACGTGGTAGCTGTGCTGGGTTATGTTTGCGGGCTGCCCTCTTCGACCGAAAGGGGTACAGCCGAAGGCTCGGAGAACACCTGATGAAAATCGAGAACAAATCGATCCGGGAGGATGTCAGGTCCCTGGAACTCGTCGGCGGCCCTGAACCACTCCACGTCGAGCTGCGCGACTACGACCCGCTGTGGGCTTCGGACTATCTCACGCATCGTGCAAACATCCTTCAAGCGCTGGCAGGGGAAGACATTGACGTCGAGCACATCGGGTCAACGTCGGTCCCTGGCCTCGCAGCGAAGCCGATCATCGACATCGTCGTCGCGGTCACCGACATCACCGCCGAAGAGAACTATCTCGACCAACTGGTGGCGGCGGGCTACGAGTTGCGCACCCGAGAGCCGGGCCATCGCCTCGTCCGCACCCCCGGTCGTGACGTGCACGTGCACATCTACGAACGGGGCGCCGTCGCGGTATCTGAATATCTACTTCTGCGCGATCACCTCCGGTCTGACGCTGAGGATCGAGCCCTGTACGCCGACGTCAAGCAAAGCCTGATGACCCGGCGGTGGAACGATTCGAATGACTACGCCGCGGCGAAATCCGACGTCATCGCGGCGATCAAGGATCGTGCGAGGGCTGCGCGAGCGTGAGCCCGGAGACCCCAACGGCCCCTCTGTGGGACGGCCACAGCGTCAGCGACGTCCTCGACCGATTGCGCGCGCATCTCGAGATTTCAAGCGACGTCTCCACTTAATCCGGCGGCCCGTGGCCACGTGGGATCCGTGCGCTGACACTGCCGTTAAACGGCGGGCTCGATTATCCTCGGCGATGAGCAGTTCAAGCAAAAACTGGTCTGGCTGAGCGTCGGTCCGGCGAAGCATGCAGCGCATCAATGGAGAGCAACGAGATGAGACCGCTTCGATACTCGATCAACGTCACACTCGATGGCTGCTGCCATCACGAGGCAGGGCTCCCGCCGGACGAGGAGTCGATGCGCTACTGGACCACTGAGATGGAGCGAGCCGACGCCCTGCTGTTCGGCCGGGTGACCTACGAAATGATGGAGTCGGCGTGGCGGAAGCCGGCCACTGGCATGTGGCCTGACTGGATGGATGACTGGGAGAAGCCGTTTGCCGAGACCATGGACCGGGCGAAGAAGTACGTCGTGTCGAGCACGCTGAGCGGAGTCGATTGGAATGCTGAGCTGGTGCAAGGCGACCTGGCACAAGAGGTTCAGCGGCTCAAGCAGGAGCCAGGCGAGGGCTTGTGGGTCGGTGGCGTGACACTTCCCTTGGCATTGGCAGACCTGGGGTTGATCGACGAGTACGAGTTCCTGGTGCAACCGGTCCTTGCCGGCCACGGCCCGACCCTGCTCGCCGGTCTGCGCGAGCAGATCAAGCTTGAGCTTGTGGGTCGCCATGAGTTCCACTCGGGGGCGGTCGCCCTGCGATACCGACCCCGCGAGTAACCGCCGTGGCCTGATGTGTCCGGGCACGAATGCGCCGGACAAATGATGTTCGCACAGTGCGGGACTGCGTCAGGGCTGTGTGAAAACGACCTTGCCCTTGCCGTTCTCGGCCAGTGTGTGCGCCTCGACGATGTCGCCTGGCTACCACCGCCAGCGTGACCGGAGTGCGTGGATTTCCTGCCACCTCGATCAGCGCGCTCAGAGTCCCGCTAGCTATCCCGCCGGATTCTTGTGAGCCAGTCCGCGACGAGGGCTGAACACAGGTCGCGCTGTTCCAGGAGGATGTTGTGACCTGCGGCATCGAGCGTGGCGAACGACGCACGCGGGTAGTGATCGAGCCGGTTCCAGGCATCCGTATAACCGACCACGTCGTCCTGCCGGCCGGTGATGTGCAACGTGGGCTGGACGAAGGGTTCGGGGTGGGCGTCTTCGGGTTCGCGGTCGAAAGAGTAGTGTTCCGCAATGCGATCGAGGGCACGATGATCGGCGCCGTCGAGGCCGGGCAAAATGTGCTGCAGGAACGCTCGTGCGTCATCCGTCGATTCGACGACGGCGTCCTCCCGGTACTGGTCCAGCGCTCGACCGAGAAGCGGCACGATGCGGGGGGCCTCTGTCAGCACCGTTCGCGGCGGCACGGTTCGTTCGCCGCGCTGTGCGATGAAGACGCCCGCTATGGTGGCCAGTCCGAGAACCTGCTGCCGGAGTTCGTGAGCGACGTAGCGGGCGATCATCCCGCCGAATGAGTTCCCCAGGATGGCAAACGGCTCATCTCCGACGCGGGCACGGATTTCCTCGGTCACCGCGGCCGCGACGTCCTGGGAGCTGCGCACCGCCCCCGCCGGCGACCGGGTTGCGCCGGGGAGATCGAGGTAGAGGCGCTGCCACTGTCCGGAGCGCTCGAACGTCGGCTCCAGTGGAAGTAAGGATCGATGATCCAGACCGAATCCGTGGAGGAGCACTACCCGGGTGCCGGTACCTGTCTCATGAGCAAACACGACTCGACACTAGCGGCGAACGCTCGGGTTGCAGCACCCGGAGCCGTCAGAAGGTGAGAAGGACTTTGGTCGCTCGGCGTTCGTCCATCGCCCGGTAGCCCTCGGCCGCGTCTTCAAGCGGGAGCGTGAGATCGAACACCTTTCCCGGGTCGCTGCTGCGGTCCCAGATCAGCTGGATGAGGTCGGGAAGGTAGTGGCGAACCGGGGCCGGACCACCGTGCAGATGAACGCTGCTGAAGAACAGTTGTAAGCCGTCGAGCTCGACTCCGTGCGAGACACCGACGTATCCGACGTAGCCTCCCGGGCGCGTACTGTGAATCGCCTGCCACATTGACTCCTGGGTCCCAACCGCCTCTGCCGTGCCATGGGCGCCATAACCTTCGGTGAGTTCCTTGACCCTGGCTGCACCGGCGTCGCCCCGTTCTTCCACGATGTCGGTTGCACCGAAGGCGCTGGCCAGGTTCTGACGGTCGGGATGACGGCTGAACGCAATGATCCGCTCCGCTCCGAGCAGTTTCGCCGCGAGGATCGCCGAAAGGCCAACCGCACCGTCACCGACCACGGCAATGCTCCTGCCAGGTCCGGCACCAGCCGCGGTCGCGGCATACCAACCGGTGCCAAGCACGTCCGACGCGGCCAGCAGCGACGGGATGAGGTCACCGTCCGGCTGGCCAGGAGTGGCGACCAGGGTTCCATCGGCCAGCGGAATGCGCGCGAGTTCGGCCTGGGTGCCGATTGATCCCATCATCACGTTGTGTATGCATCTCGACTGGTACCCGGCCAGGCAGATGTCACAGGTGTTGTCGGATGCCACGAACGAACCGACGACGAAGTCACCGACCCTGACGTTTTTCACGGCCGACCCGATCTGCTCGACGACGCCAACGTATTCATGCCCCATCGCCTGGGGCGTGGTGAAAAGGGGTTCCTCGCCGCGGTATGGCCAGAGGTCGGAACCGCAGATGCACGTAGCGGACAACCGGATGACTGCGTCGGTTGGCTCAATAATCCGGGGTGGCTCTCGCTCTTCGGTTCGAACATCTCCTGGTCCATACATCATTACGCCACGCATACCGTCTCCTCTGTTCCAACGAGTCGTGGCCTCAGTAAACGGCGCGACCCGCTCGTGGGGAAGGGCCCTTTGTGAGGTCGATGGGAGTCCGGCGGCCGCGCCTCGCTGCGTGACACCGTGACGCCGCACCACTCGCCTTCCGGATCCGTTGCCGGTAGACCTGTGGGCAGGAGTGTCGACAGATGGGGCGAGATAATGCGCGGTAACGACGTCGTCGCACTCTTCCAGTCGGTCGCACAGGCGGGGATCAGCGCGTGGGCTGCAGGGGGCTGGGCGGTCGATGCGGCAGTGGGTCGGCAGACCCGCGAGCACGGCGATCTGGACCTCGCTGTCGATGCCCGCCACCTTCGCGCGCTTCTCTCGCTCCTCACCGGCGAGGGTTTCGTCACGACCGTCGACTGGTTACCCTCACGACTCGAGCTCACCGCAGTCGACGGAAGACGAGTGGACCTGCATCCTGTTGAATTCGCGCCCGACGGCAGCGGGGTCCAGAGGGGGCTCGCGGGCACGAGCTTTGTGTACACCGCGGACGGATTCACGACGGGAACCGTCGAAGGGGTCACTGTGCCGTGTCTCTCCGTCGAGCAGCAGTTGCGTTTCCGTCAGGGGTACCAGCCGCGACAGGTTGACGTGCACGACCTGCGGATTCTCAACGAGCTGAAATCTGTGCGCTGAATCGCTCGGCGAGCGACACGCGCCCGTTACATTGAGCACATGGAGATCATTTTCGTTGGGGTCGTACTGGTAATTGTCGGTACGGCGATCAGCGTCACCGGTTCCTTGCGACGGATAGCGGATGCGACGGAGAAGACGGCAACGGATGTGGAGACACTGCTGTCGGAGTTCCGAAGAGCCGATCAGCGTCGCTGAGGGTTGTGGCCTGGCGTCGGTGCCTAAAGCTCGTCACTGATCCGCCCCCTGCGCACCCGATCGAGAATTCCCGCGACAACCGGGGCCAACGCGAATGGGACGACGCCGAGCGCGGCGATTGCGAACCAGCCGCTGACGTCGGTGACGGTGAGCGTGGCCCATTGCTCGCCGAGCGCCCACTGGGCACACAGTTGGAACATCGCGTGGAACCCGATGGTGGCGAAGACAGTCCCCGTGACGTGGCGCAGGTAGCCCAGCGTCAGTGAGAAGACAAAGAACAGCAGCACGCGGTCGAGAGTCGGCGCCGCACCGACGATGATGCCGGCTACGCAGAACAGTACGGCCTGAACGACGATCGTCAGCGAGATCGGCAGGCGCTCGGACAACACCCGGAACAGGTATCCGCGAAAAATCAACTCTTCGGGAATTGCTTCGTAAAGGATCACGAGGGCCAGAACAGCCAGCCCCTGGCCGAGCGCCATGAGCGGGGTTCCGGTCACCTCCAGTTGGGCGAGATTGAATCCAATAACGACGGATGTGGCGAGGGCGAACGGGACGAGATAGCTGAGCGCCCCCACAGACAGCGCCCAGAGTGCCCTTTTCCGGTAGCCCAACTCGTAGTCCGAGGGTTGTGTTCGCTCCCAACGCAACAGCGCGGCGAGTCCTACGAGGACCAGGACGAGGGTGAGTCCGGCGCGAACGACGTGCGAAACAAACGAATATTCCGGCCCGAACAGTGAGTCGGCGGCGATCCGGACCACCAGCCAGGCCACGCACGCCAACAGGAACCCCGCCGTGATCCGGGCCCACCAAGGTCGGGGAGACAGCCTGGGAGGCCTGTCGCTGCCCTCCGCTGCATCGGCGGGCAGTGAAGGTGCGGGCTCGGTGGGCATATTCTCGTTTCCTTCGTCGTTGCGCCCATCATGACGGAACAGAAAGGGCCTCGGAAAGGGTTCTTTCCTGGTCGCCACAACACGGGTCGCAGTTGCGCGCCAGTTGCGCGCCCGTTCAGTCGGGTCTATAACTGGGCACATCGTCACCAAAGTCGCACCCAGCCCGTCTTGTCGGAAGGGATATGGCTATGTCGAACCTGACAATCATCGAACAGTCTCCGGATCCCGAACAAAGCAAACTTGACGGGCGGCGACCTTCGATAGCGGAACGCATCCGCTCCATGGGGCAAGTCAGGGTCGGCGCGTTCCTGCTCCTCGGCGCGACGGTCGCCGCTCTCGCGTGGGCCAACCTCTCACACGGGTCTTACGACGGATTCTGGGACACGCACCTCACGCTGAGCGTCGGGGATCTTCAGCTGGACTTCACGCTTCACGCGCTTGTCAACGACGCCCTGATGGCGATTTTCTTTTTCTCGGTCGGCCTCGAGGTGCGGCGGGAATTTACGATTGGCGAATTGACGACGTGGTCGCGTGCCGTTGTGCCCGTGGTGGCGGCGCTCGCCGGTTTGACGCTGCCGGCGCTCCTGTTCGTGCTGGTGAGCGCGGGATCGGGGTACGAGCAGGCCTGGGGAATCGTGATCTCCACAGACACCGCTTTCCTCGTCGGTGCGCTCGCGCTGATCGGTCCGAAGGCACCGGGACGATTGAGGGTTTTCCTGCTGGCGCTGGCCGTCGTCGACGACATTGGAGCGCTCAGCATCATCGCCCTCGTCTACACGGATAATTTCAACCCGGTGCCGCTCCTGATCGCCGCGGTCGGTCTCACGGCGGTCTACTTCACCAGATACCTGCAGAGCGCCCGCGGCCTCGTCTATGGTTCACTCGCCATCGCCGTGTGGTTGGCGTTCCTGGCCTCTGGCGTGCATCCCACTCTCGCCGGGGTCGCGATCGCGCTCCTGGTGCCGGTGTACCGGCCGGACCGCCGCGAGGTGGAGCACGCGCTTGATCTCGCACGCACTTTCCGGCAGTCACCCAGCTCCGAGTACGCGAGGGCCGCCGCCAACAGCCTGCGCGAGTCGATCTCGATCAACGAGAGACTTCAGTCGAGCACCGCGCCGTACATCGCGTACGTCGTCCTTCCACTCTTCGCCCTGGCAAATGCCGGTGTGCAGCTGAACCCGGAGATCCTTGCTGCAGCTGCCATGTCGCAGGTGACGTGGGGCATCATCATCGGGCTTGTCGTGGGGAAAATGGTCGGCGTCTTCGGTTCGACCGCCCTCATGCGTCTTCTTCGGGTCGGCGAGTTCGGCCCAGGACTGACCCTCGACCGCCTGGCGGGAGGCGGTGCCCTCAGCGGGATCGGTTTTACCATCTCTCTCTTCATCGTCGCCCTCGCGATCGACGACGAGGCCGTGCAAAACGAAGCTCGTGTCGGCGTGCTTACGGCATCCGTTATCGCTTTTATTCTCGGCGCCTTAATTTTCCGGATCTCTGATCGTCTCCACCCGTCGGAAGAGATCGGTCGCACGCTGGTGCGCCCGGTCGACCCCAGGCGTGACCACATTTTCGGTCCCGCAGATGCACCCTTCACGCTGGTCGAGTACGGCGACTTCCAGTGCGGGTTCTGCCTTAAGGCCACGGGCTCAGTTGAAGAGGTGCATCGCGAACTTGAAGGCCGCTTTCGCTACGTATGGCGTCACGCTCCCTTGACCCGTTACCACCCGAACGCCCTGGCTGCGGCGGAGGCGGCGGAGGCGGCCGGCCTGCAGGGGAAATTCTTCGAGTTTGAGCGGAGCCTGTTCAGCGACCAGGAGCACCAGCTTCCGTCACACATCATCCGGCGTGCCCAGGAGCTCGGCCTGGACGTCGAACGGTTCGAAAGGGACCTGCGGTCCCCGGCGGTCGCTGCCCGGGTTCGTGACGACATGCTCGACGCCGAGGCGATGGACATCACCGCCGTCCCCACCTTCTTCGTCAACGGTCGTCGCCACACCGGCCCGTACGACGCCCAATCCCTCATCCGGGCCCTCGAGCAGAGCGCTCAGGAACCGCAGCCTGGCTCCCTGGGCTAACCGACCCTGGCCTCTCCAGAAACTGGTATTTGGGACCCGTGCATGCTGGTGTTGCCCGGCGTAGACTCACGCGCACCAGACCGCGAGGAGGGACCGTGGACATCGAAGCGGCGGTAGCGGGGCACTACAGTTCGGGTCAGCTCGAGGATGTGATCCTCGAGGCGCTCCGTGAAGCCGGCTTCGACCCCGACCACTTGGAGCCCGGTGACCTGTTTCCGGTCGACGAGCTGCACGTCGGGGGCGCCGTAGCGGCGCACGAGCTTGCGGAGGCGGCTGGTATCGCCCGAGGTATGAGCGTGCTCGATGTCGGGTGCGGCATCGGCGGGCCAGCCCGGCTCTTCGCCTCGCAGTTCGGGGCGGAGGTGGTCGGGGTAGATGTCACCGACGAATTCATCCGAACGGCGATCTCGTTGACCGAGCGCTGCGGGCTCGGCGACGCAGTGACCTTCATGACGGCAAGCGCGCTCGCCCTTCCATTCGGGGCGGAGGTCTTCGACCGCGCCACCCTCCTTCACGTTGGGATGAACATCGAGGACAAAGCCCGGCTCTTCGCTGAGGCGTTCCGTGTGCTGAAGCGCGGGGGCGTGTTCGCTGTCTTCGATGTGATGCGCACGAGCGAGGGCGATGTCACCTATCCGCAGCCCTGGGCGTCGGATGCCGCCATCTCGTTCCTCGCGACACCGGTGTCGTACGGCGACTTGGGGGTCGCCGCCGGGTTCAGCGTGGGGGCCAGCCGGGACCGGCGTGAACTCGGCATCGAGTTCCTGACGAAGATGCAGAGGGCCGCAGCCCAGGGCGTGGACGCACCGGGGCCGCCCCGGCTCGGGCTCCCGCTCGTGCTCGGACCGGATGCCGGGAGGCGGGTGGGAAACTTGCTTACCGCCGTGCAGGCTGGTGTGCTCGCGCCGGTGGAGATCCTGTTCAGGAAGTCGTGAACGACGGCTATTTCGCCTGGTCGTAGCTCGAGACCGCAACGACGGTCATCGCGAAGTTCACCGGAAAGCTGCCGAAGAGGAGACGGCCGGCGTCGTCCGCGGCCGAGGTAACGGCATCCGCAACCGCGTCAGCCAGGTGTGCCGGGCTGTGCACGATCACTTCGTCGTGGAGGAAGAACGCGAGGTGAGGGTCGCCCCGTTCGTCGGCGAGTGCCCGAAGACGGATGCGTAGCCCTGCCATCCAGCAAAGCGCCCACTCCGCGGCCGTGCCCTGGGCGACGAAGTTGCGGGTGAACCTGCCCCAGTCTCTCGCCAGCTGTCGGGCGCGCCGCTCGTCGGCCGCGCCGGACTCGGACCCGGTCGCTGCGCGCTGTGCCGCCTGCCAGTCGGCACCGGGGTGTGGGGAGCTGCGGCCGAGCCACGTGCTCACCTGGTCGCCGCGTTCGCCTGACCGGGCGGCCTGTTCCACCAGTCCGATCGCCAGCGGATATGCCCGCATGAGCTTCGGCATCAACCGCGCGCTCTCGCCCGTGGTCGCGCCGTAGAGCGCACCGAGCATCGCGAGCTTCGCATTCGCCCTCGTGTCGACGACCCCGGCGTCGACGAGTCCCTGGTAGAGGTCCCCTTGGCGGCCAGCCGCAGCCATCTTCTCGTCGCGCGACATCGCGGCGATGATTCGCGGTTCCAGTTGCGCGGCATCCGCAACCACGAGGGTCCACCCCTCGTCGGCCATCACCGCGCCGCGGACCTGTGCCGGCAGCTGCAGTGCACCGCCGCCCCGGGTCGCCCAGCGGCCAGTAACGACACCGCCGACCACGTACTCGGGGTGGAACCGTCCATTCCGCACCCAGGTGTCCATCCACGCCCATCCGTTGGCGGAGTTCAACCGTGAGAGCTTCTTGTATTCGAGCAGGGGTTCGACGACCGGATGCTTCTGCGAGCGAAGTTCCCATTTACTCGTGCTCGTGACCGAAAGGCCCGCACGTTTGAGGGCGCGCAGGAGGTCCTGCTGCGAGTCGGGGTTGAGCCCGGGGGATTCCAGGAGCGCACGGATGGTGTCGGAGAGAGCCTCGAGCTTCTCAGGGCGCCCACCAAACAGAGGCCGGGGCCCGAGAAGTTCCGTCAGCGCCCGGTCGTGGACATCGGCACGCCACGGCAACCCCCGTGCCCTCATCTCCTCTGCAATCAGTGCGCCGCTCGATTCTGCGGCGAGGAGGAGCTGCAGCCTGGCCGCCGCTGCCGGCTCGGTCTCGGCTATGACATCGAGGGTCCCACGCTGGAGCGCGTACTCCGCCACAGCGTCGCGACCCCTCGAATCCCCGGGCTCGTCTGACGCGTCGGCGAGGTCGGTCATGTCGTCAAAGAGCGTTGTTCCGACGGTGACCTGTTCGGCCGGTGAGTCGTCCCACGCATTGAGTGCTGCCCGGGCGAGGCCGGTATCGCGCGCCGCCTCGGCACGGCGGAGGATGCCGTGACACAACCGGAGGTCGTGGCAGCGCTCAACGGTGATCCCCGCGTTCAGCAGCACCGGATACCAGAGCGCGGTATCCTCCCACACCCAGCGGGGCCGGCTCTTTTCTCGCCGCGCAACTTCGGGAATGAACTCGTCGCGGGATAACGCCACTGCGCTCACCGTTGTACCCGACGAATCGAGTTCGGTGAGGGTCACCCGGCCGGTGGGGGACCCGCCGAGCACGATGAACATGATCTCATTCTGCCGGTACCCGCCGACGCCGATCGCCAGAGGGCGTTCGGGCGCGCGAGAGGGTCAGCCGGCGGAGAGATTCGGTGTGACGACCCGTCGCCACAGCCAGAGCGAGATTCCGACGGCCCCGAAGGTGAGGAGAACGACGAGGACAGCGATTGCCGCGACCTGCTCCTGCCATGCATCGAGCGTCGGACTGAGGAACGCGAAAAGCACGGTGAACACGACGAGGGCACTCGTGAACCAGGCTGGCCGCGACCAGTTGAGGACGGCCCGGCCACTCAAATCGCCAAGCGGAACCATCATGATCGCCGCCGAACCGAGGGCTGTCATCGCAACGATGTTGACCAGTTCAGCTGCGAACGAGCCCGCGAAACCAACGGGTGTTCCGATCAGTGTGGTTGCCAGCCAGGCCACGAGACCGATCGCGAAAACCGCACCGATCCGGGCAAGGCCCAGCTGTCCGCGGTCCCGGCGGCTTCCGTTCTGCAGCCCAACGACGAACAACAGGCCGAACAGGAACGCTGGCTGGAGTTCGGCCACCCTGGAAACCAGAGCGAGAGCGGCGACGACCGGAAACGCGAGCAGCGACAGTCGCTGGGAGGGACTGCCGAGCCGGCGCCAGGCGGCAAATCGGATGGGGACCCAGGTGGCAGCAGCGTTGACGATGACCAGTGCCACCACGGATGCAACGAACACACGAAGGTAGACCGGCTGCCCGTCTACGGGGCGGGCAAAGAGCACGATTGCGCCGGCAACGCTGAGGGCAACGATGGTTCTGACTCTGGCGCCCGGCGATCCCAGGAGGGGATCGGGATCGTCGTGGGTTGGCGTGCGGTTTCGTCCGGTGAGCGGAGCTCGGGCCGCGCCGTTCGCGCGCGGCCGCCCCTTCGTCAGCGTCGTCGCGAGCATGCGCGCGGGAACCAGCAGGAGGCCGATGGCCAGGATGGCGAGGAGAACGGCGCGGAGCCACGTGAGGTCGGTTCCCGGTCCGATCGCGCTCTTCACCGCTGTTGTGAATGGTGTCTTGTCTGCCCACAGTCCTTCGGGCGCTGGCGGCTGGGCAGGAACTGCGCCGGATTCAGTCGGCGCAGCGGATGGGACGGGCACGACCGGTGCGGGCGCCGGGCTCTGCGCGGGCGCGGTTGCCGGCGGACGCGAAGTCGATGGCGTCGACGCCGCCTGCCCGAATGAGACTTTCAGCGGAGGCGACCCGACGCCCGTGTTCGATGCGGCATCGCGTTGGTATGCCGTGATTGTCGCGTTCCCCGCAGGCATCGCCGCGCCAGTGCAACTCCACTGTCCGGCAGACACGAGCACGTCGGCGCAGAGCACGATATCGGCTCCGGATGCCGTCACCGCGAACACCGTGACTGTCGCCCCGGTTTCGCCGGTACCCGCGTACGCGGCCGGGCCGGCGGGAAGAGTTGCACCCGCCGCCGGCGTGGTTATTACGGGAGCGGGGGGTGGATCACGATCGAGCGTGACTCGCACCGGCTCGCTCGCCGCAGACCCGCCGGGGCCGCTGAACTGGGTGGACTGGGTAGCGCTCAGCCGCAGCACGCCGCTGGGGATCTCCGCCGGAAGCATGTATGCCCAGCTTCCGCCACTCGACACTGGGGCTGTCCAGGATCGTCCGTCCGAAGTGCGCAGCGTCACCGTCGCTCCCGGGTAGCCCGACCCCTCGAGCAATCCACTCGAGAGCTCCGAGCTGCGGGAGTTGATAGTCGGAGGCAGGAGTACCCGAATCGGCGTGCTCGATGTCGACGGTTCGAATCCGGCCTGGAGCTGGACCGCCGTCAGCCTCACCGCCGGGCCTTGCGGGATCGAGGCCACGGTGCACGAGAAAGTCGTCGAATCGTCGGCGCGAACGATGCAGACGGGGTTGCCGCTGTCGCCGGCGTGCAGCTGGATCGTCGATCCGGCGGCCTTGGTGCCAGACACCGTAAACGGGACGGAGTCGATGAACTGACCGTCAACCGGAGAGATGAGTGTGACCGGGGCTGCAACGGGCGGCGGGGAGGGGGCGGGCGGCGCCGGCTCCGCGAACGCGGGCGCCGGGCCAAGGGCAGCGAAGAGCGAAAGGGTGAGCGAGGCGACGATCGTCGCAACGAGTCGCGCGCGTCCCGACCCGAGGGATCGCGGAAGCTGCCCTGTCGACAACGCCGACGAGCCCCCCGGTTGCTGTGTTGCTGAAAAGATCCCCACCTTCCTCCCATTTGAAGCCGATTGACCCAACAAGTCAACAGCGCCACACCCAGTTGGAGGGCCTTTCTCAGATTGTGCGGCATCCGATTCGCCGGGGTCGGCATACTGGGTATGACGGGGAGGATTCAGATGGCCATAACACTCTCTGCCAACGGGCGCGCAGAGAGCTCGCCCGCCCCCTGGCTCACCCCCGAACTGTTCTGGCCGGAAATCGACGCCGCGACGAGATCGATCGAGACTCCGTCGGGTGTGCTCCACCTTGGCGCGCTTCGGTTCAACGCCCACGACATGGTCCGCCGGGCAGGCGGAAAGCCGATCAGGGTGGCCACCAAATCCGTTCGCGTCCGTTCGGTCATTGATTCACTGCTGGCGACTGACGGGTATCGCGGTGTGCTCGCTTTTACCCTTCCAGAGGCGATCTGGCTCGCGGATGACATAGATGATGTCGTTGTCGGGTATCCGACCATGGATAGACAGGCCCTCGGCCGGCTCGCGTCCGATGAGAAGCTCGCTGCCCGAATTACGCTCATGGTGGACTCCGTCGAGCAACTGGACTTCATCGATGCCTGCATTCCCCCGAACGCGCGCGCTCGCATCCGGGTGTGCATCGAGTTCGATGTCGCGTGGCGGACGGCGGGTCCGCTCGGCACCATCGGGGTTCTGCGATCGCCGATCTGCACCGCCGCCGACGCTGAGCGTTTCGCGCGGGTCATCGTTCGCCGACCGGGATTCGAGCTCGTCGGGATGATGGCGTACGAAGCGCAGATAGCCGGACTTGTCGACGACGTACCATCGCGGAATGCGCGCTCTGCGGGAATGCGGTGGCTGAAACAGCGGTCGATCGGTGAGCTCACCGAGCGTCGTGCCGACGCCGTGGCGGCGGTCCGCCGCGTTGCCGACCTCGAGTTCGTCAACGGGGGAGGGACCGGCTCGCTGGAATCGACGAGTGCCGACGATTCGGTGACGGAGATCGCGGCGGGGTCCGGACTGTTCGGTGGCCATCTCTTCGACGACTACAGAAACTTCAACCCAGCGCCGGCCGCGAGCTTTGCGTTGTCGGTCGTGCGGAAACCGAGGGAAGACACGGTGACCCTGCTCGGAGGGGGATGGGCGGCCTCCGGCCCGCCAGGGCGCGATCGCCTCCCGCGACCTGTCTGGCCCGAAGGGCTCAGTATGCTCCCGCGGGAGATGGCGGGTGAGGTCCAGACGCCGTTGGTCGGGCGCCGAGCGGCAGCGCTGCACCCCGGCGACCGGGTCTGGTTCCGGCACACTAAATCCGGCGAGCTGAGTGAGCACCTCAATTCCTTCTCCGTCGTCGACGGCGGTCGGATCATCGACACGCTGCCCACCTATCGGGGCGAGGGGAAGGCCTTTCTGTGACGGCAACCGGAGCCATGTGGCACAACTGGGCGCGGACCGAGAAGGTCGTGCCGCTACGAGTGGAGCGGCCGAGGACGACGGCGGCCCTGCAGCGCGCCGTCCGCGCCGCAGCGGGCAGCGGGATTCCCATCAAGGCGGTCGGGGCCGGGCATTCCTTCACGGGAATAGCCGTAGCCCCCGGCATCCAGCTCGAACTCGAGGACCTGAGCGGGTTGAGCGGAGAGCCGACGGGCGACGGGCTTGTCACCTTCCTGGCCGGTACGCGACTGCACGACATCCCTCGGCTGCTCGCGCCGTACGGACTGGCGATGGAGAACCTCGGTGACATTGCTGCGCAGAGCATCAGCGGTGCAATCTCCACCGGCACGCACGGCACAGGTGCGCGGTTCGGCGGCATCGCCGGCCAGGTGCGGGGGGTGGTGATGGTTACGGCATCCGGTGACCTGCTCGAGATCAACCGCGACTCTCACGCCGACCTGCTTCCCGGCGTTGCACTCGGCCTCGGGGCACTCGGCATCCTCGCCGAGATTACGGTCCAGTGCGTGCCTCGCTTCGTGCTGCACGCTGTCGAGCGACCGGAGCCGCTCGACGACGTGCTTGACACCGTGCTCGACAGGGCCGCGGCCGCCGACCACTTCGAGTTCTACTGGTTTCCACACACCCGGACGGCGCTGACCAAGACCAACACCCGCATGCCATCCGGGACGCAGGCGAAACCGCTCGGCCGCGTGTCCCGATTCGTGGATGAAACGGTGCTGGCCAACGGCGTCTACCGCGTGACCTGTGCGACTGCTGTCGTCGTGCCTGCCATCATCCCTCGCGTGAATCTCCTGGCGGACAAGCTCACGGGAAACCGGACGTTCACCGATGTGTCCCACCGGGTCTTCACGACCAGGCGGACCGTCAAGTTTCGCGAACTGGAATACGGAATCCCCGCTGAGCTCGTCCCCGCAGCGGTCCGCGATATCGAGGCGCTCATCGAACGCAAGGGATGGCGGATCAGCTTCCCCCTCGAGGTGCGATTCGCCGCGGCCGACGAACTGTGGCTGTCGACCGCGTACGGCCGCGCGACCGGCTACATCGCCGTGCACAAGTACTACCGCGAGCGCTCGACGGCCTATTTTTCCGCGGTCGAGTCGATCCTCCGTGGCTACGGCGGACGGCCGCACTGGGGAAAGATCCACAGCCAGAATGCCGCCGATCTCGCTGAGAGTTACCCGCACTTTGGTGACTTCCTGGCAGCGCGCGATCGGCTGGACCCGCGCCGGCTGTTCAGCAACCAGTATCTGGAGAGGGTGCTCGGTGCCTGAACGTCCCCGCCGAGGATTTGCCCTGAAAGAGGGCGGATCGTCGGGACCGGGACGGACGGTCACCGGTAGAATAGAGAGACCAGTCGAGTTCGAACCGCTAGCAAACCTTTAGGAGCACACGCATGGAATGGCTCATTCCTGTACTCATCATCGTCGCGCTGGCGGTTATCGTCGGCATTTACTTCTGGGTCACCTACAACTCACTGGTGTCTCTGAACGTACGCGTTGACGAGGCGTGGAGCGACATCACGGTTCAGCTCAAGCGCCGTGCCGACCTTATCCCCAACCTCATCGAGTCGGTCAAGGGATACGCGGCTCACGAGAAGGCCGTCTTCGAGAATGTGACGCGCGCGAGGGCCGAAACGCTGTCTGCGCAGGGTCCGCACGATGCATCCGCCGCTGAGAACCACATGCAGCAGGCCCTCAAGTCGATCTTTGCCGTGGCCGAGGCCTACCCGCAGTTGCAGGCGAGCCAGAACTACCTGCAGCTTCAGGGCGAGCTGGTCGACACCGAAGACAAGATCCAGGCCTCTCGCCGGTTCTACAACGGTGGCGTTCGCGAACTCAACACGAAGATCAAGGTCTTCCCGAACAACCTCATCGCAAAGAACCTCGGATTCAGCGAACGCGAGTTCTTCGAGGTCACTGACAACGCAGCGATCGCCGAGCCGCCTCGCGTGCAGTTCTAGCGAAGCAAGACTTTATCCTCACAGGGGCTCGGGCGCGGCGGAAGCTGCGCGCTCGAGCCTTTGTTGTATCCACTGACTTTGTCGTATCCGTTGAAAGGACACTGAATGTACAGGGCGATCCGTAAGAACAAGGTGAACACAGTGCTCATCATCCTGTTCTTTCTGCTGATCATCGGCGGACTCGGAGCCCTGGCCGGGTATGTCTACAACAGCCCGAGCATCACGGTACTGACCCTCGTCGGTGCGACGCTGTATGCCGTCTTCCAGTACTTCTTCGCCGCGAGCCAGACCATCGCCATGAGCGGTGGGCGCGAGATCGAGAAGCGGGACAACCCGCGGCTCTACCGGATCGTGGAGAACCTCGCGATCACGACCGGTTCGCCGATGCCGAAGGTCTATCTCATCGATGACCCCGCGCCGAACGCCTTCGCCACCGGTCGCGACCCGGAACATGCGTCGGTAGCCGCCACGACGGGGCTGCTCGAGATTCTCACTGATTCCGAGCTTGAGGGAGTCATGGCCCACGAGCTGGGACACGTGCGCAACTATGACATCAGGGTCTCGATGATCGTCTTCGGTCTCGTCGTTGCCGTTGGTTTTATCGCCGACATGTTCCTTCGCCTCGCGTGGTTTGGCGGGGGCAACCGCAACAACAACTCGGGCGGTAACCCGATCGTGCTGATCTTCGGGCTCGTCGCCATGATCATCGCGCCGTTGCTCGCGAGCCTCGTCCAACTGGCTGTTTCCCGCCAGCGCGAGTACCTCGCCGACGCGACAGCGGCGCTGACGACGCGGCACCCGGATGCCCTCGCGAGCGCGTTGCAGAAGCTCGAGGCGTACGGCAGGCCGATGAGGCGCCAGAACACGTCGATGGCACACCTGTGGATCGCAGACCCGGCAAAGCCGAGCAGGGTCGAGCGCCTGTTCTCGACGCACCCGCCGATTGCGGACCGGGTCGCCCGACTTCGCGAAATCGGCGGCGGTTTCTAACGCCGCTCACAGAAAAAGACGGGACGAGCCTTTCGGCTCGCCCCGTCTTTCTTTTGGTGCTATCGGTTAGTAGACATCCTCGATTTTGACGTCGTCTCCGTCGATGACGATGCTGCCGTTGATCGCCCAGTCGTCCCACGGGTAAACGTAGGTGCCCTGGCCGCCCGGGTAGGACAGTTCGCCGTTTGCTGTTCCGGTGACCTTGCCCTGCTTGGCGGTGAAGTACGCGCCGGACTCATCGACCGTGACCACCGGGTACTTGTCGACCTTGTATGAGAAGGTCGGCTCACCGCTGAAGTCGAAGTAGTACAGGCTGCGAAGGCCGCAGTTCTCCGGGTTCGGAACGGTCTGTGTCGCGCAGGTGTCGAGGTAGGCGTTGACCTGCTCCTGGACCGCGGCGGTCAGTTCTTCCGTCGGCGTGAGCTCGAGGTCGATCGAGTCGTAGGACGCCTTCGAACCTGTGGCAGCGACGAAGGTCTGCGCCTCGGCCTCGAAGAAGCTGCTCTCCGGAGCCCCGATCTCGTATGCGGCCGGGTAGGCGAGAAGTTCGTAGTTCTTACCGAAGCTGACGTCGGTGCCGTTGACCGACACCATCTCGCCCTCGTTGGTGTAGACGAAGACGGAGGCCAGCAGTGGCTTGTCGATGGTCCACTTGTCGAAGAAGAGACCCTGCTTGCCGTCCTTGCTGAGCTGCACGATTCCGTCATAGGCGGTGCCGTCGACGCTGTAGCTGACCTCGACGTCCGCAGAGTCGCCCCGGGTGCTGACGTCCACAATCTTCGGGTTCTTCATCAGCGCCTTCGACTCCTTGAGGATGTCGTCGGAGAGAAGGGCTGCTGCGTCCTTCTTGACACCGGGGTCGACGAGCTTGTTTGCGGTCGATGCCTTGCCCTGGCTGATCGCCGTCAGGTAGCTCTTGACGGTCGCCTCTGGGCCGTACTGGCTCTTGTTCACCATGTTGATCACAACGATCGCGATGACGAGCAGAAGAACCAGTGCGCCGGCGATGGCGCTGAAGAGGATGATCTTCTTCTTCTTCTTGGGGTCAGCCGGTGGGCGAGGGCTGCTCTGGGGGAAGGATCCTCCACCCTGTCCGCCGTACGCACCGGGCTGGGGGAACCCGCCCTGGCCAGCGCCCTGTCCATAGGGTTGCTGCGGTGCGGACGCGTTCGGGTCTCCCTGGCCGTATGGCGGTGTAGCCCCCGCTGGTGTCGATGCCGGCTGACCCGGAGCCTGGCCGTACGCGTTCTGTGCGTAGTTCTGGCCCTGCGAGTACGCCTGGTCCGAGGGGTTGGCTCCCGTGCCATCCGTTGGCTGCTGTGGCGCATTAGGGGTATTCCCGTTCGGCACCGAGCTGTCGCCCCCGTGAGAATCTGGTGTCTTGTCATCCATGACCATTGGGAAAGTGCTGCCTTTCGTCGGAGTGTGATCGAAGCAAACCTAACACCAGTGCGGATGGCCCCGTGGCCGCTTCAGCCGCGAAAACACGCCAAATTATGGGGAGTTGTCCCCATCTGGCCCGACAGGTACGCGCAGTGCGCTGGCGAGACCCCCAGATAGGGTGCCACGCCCCGTGACGGTGACCTGCTCGGCACCCTGCCAGCGGGCAGTTTCGGTGATCAGCGCGGCCAGGCGGTCAGCGGTGTCTGGCGGTGCGCCGGGTTCGAGCCAGGCCGCTTGAACGCGAAGCGTCTTCGACTGGCGGTCGTTCTTGAGATCGACCCGGGCGGCGATGGTGTCGTCGAGGAGGACAGGAAGCACGTAATAGCCGTGGACGCGCTTGTGCCTGGGGGTGTAGATCTCGATCCGGTAATGGAACCCGAACAGTCGCTCGGCCCGCGGCCGTGCCCAGACCACCGGGTCGAAGGGAGAGAGCAGGGCATCCGCTGAGATCGACCGCGGGCGGCGTGCCGCACTCGCGAGCCAGGCCGGTCGCGGCCGGGCGCCGCGCATCCAGCCCGGGACCGTGACGGGGACCAGATCGCCCGCATCCTCGAGTTCGGCGACCGCTGTCTTCGCATCGGCGAGAGGCAGCCGGAAATAGTCGGCGATATCGTCCAGGGTTCCGACGCCATGGGCGGTGGCCCCCTTCCTCACGAGCTCACGGATAGCGTCGCCGCGACTGACGTCACGGTTGAGGATGCTCTGGGGCAGGATTTGTGAGGCGAGCGCGTACCGCCGCTCGAATCCGGATCGGCCGGCCGACACTATCTCGCCCCAGCGGAACAGTGTTTCGAGCCCGATTTTCACGTCAGACCAGCCCCACCACGGACCGGTTCGCCGGTTCGCGTCGTGCTCGATCTCACTCGCCGCGAGCGGCCCCTTGTCCGCCAACTCGCAGCGGAGCCACTCGAGGAACGGCCCGTTGGCATTCGCCCAGCTGTCGGGATCTGCCATGCTCCGCTCTCGAAAAGCGTCCATCCGCCAGCGGAACAGGGGCCAGGAATCCACGGGCATCACTGTCGCCTCGTGACCCCAGTACTCGATGTAGCGCCCCGGCCGAAAAGTGAGCCGATCGAGGGCCTGTTTGTCGTACGCACCGAGCCGCGCGAACACCGGAAGGTAGTGGCTGCGTTCGAAGACGTTGACGGAGTCGATCTGGAGAACCTCCGCGCGCTCGATCACGGCGTTCAGCTGGCGCGTGCCGACGGTAGCGGGCCGCGGACGCCCGAACCCCTGTGCGGCGAGAGCGATCCGGCGGGCAAGAGAGGGTGAGAGCGAGTCAGTCATCGGCACGAGGTTAGCGGTTAGCGCAGACAGCTGTCGCATTCTCCACACGGAAAGCCGAGCGGCATAGACTGATCCGGTGGCCAGGTCGACGGAGGAATCGTGGTGGGGGCGAGTGTTCTCACGGGTATCCCGAGCGCCCGCGGAGAGCGTCGCCGAGCCGGTGGCCGAGCGCGTTGCGGACTCTGCCGTTAGTCCCGCCGGCGGGCAGGCAACTGCCCCGCAGGACCAAACGTCGCTGGTCCTGACGGACGCGCTCGATACAGACAACACCGACAATAACGACGTCCCTCGCCCGGTCCGGATAGCGGCCGCATGGGCGTGGCGCTTCCTCGTGATCGCTGCGGCCATCGCTGTGGTTGTCCTCGTCGTCATCCAGCTGCGGCTCATCGTCATTCCACTTTTCATCGCGGTCATCGTCGCGGCCCTGCTCAGCCCGCTCATCACCTTCCTCGTTCGCCATCGGTGGCCACGCGGCCTCGCGATCGCGACGGCTATCCTCGGGGCGATAGCCGTTGTCGGCGGGTTGCTCTGGCTGGCCATCTGGCAGATCACGCGAGATTTCAGCGAGGTACGGACCCGCTCTGTCGAGTCGTTCAACGACCTGCGGACCGCGCTCCTTCAGTCTCCGTTCGGCATCACCGAGACCCAGCTCAACGACCTGATCTCGGATGTCACGCGAAGCGTGCAAGAGGACGGCAGCGCCCTGTGGAGTGGGGCGCTTTCGATCGGTACGACGCTCGGCCACGGCGTCGCTGGGTTGTTCCTCGCCCTGTTCTGCCTGCTTTTCGTGCTCATCGACGGCGACGGTATCTGGCGGTGGATCGTACGGCTCGGGCCGAAGAAGGCGAGACCGGCGATCGACGGCGCAGGCCGGGCGGGCTGGTCCACCCTCACGAACTACGCACGGACGCAGATCCTCGTCGCATCGATTGACGCTTTCGGAATCGGTCTCGGCGCAGCGATCCTCGGCGTGCCCCTCGCCATTCCCATCGCCGTGCTTGTCTTCCTCGGCTCGTTCGTCCCGATCGTCGGTGCCGTGATCACCGGGACGATTGCCGCGTTCATCGCGCTCGTCTACAACGGCTGGGTGATCGCGCTCATCATGATCGGCGTGGTCCTGCTCGTGCAACAGCTCGAGGGGCACGTGCTCCAGCCGCTCCTCATGGGCGCCGCTGTCAAGGTCCACCCACTCGGCGTTGTCCTCGTCGTCGCCGCCGGCAGCTTCCTTGCCGGCATCCCCGGCGCCCTTTTCGCGGTTCCGCTTGCCGCCATGATCAACGTGATGACGCGATACATCTCCTCGGGCGCGTGGCGAATCACCCCTGGCACGCCACTGGTCTTCAGTGATGTGCTCTGGCAGACCGTCCCTGCCGCCCGCCGGATACGCAAACCGCGCGCCGGCCGCGTCCCACTCTCTCCAGCCCCTTCGCCGCACAACACGACAGACACAGACAAGGTCGACCCGGATGCCTGAAACCTCCCTCGCTGGTCCAACACTCGAACAGCTGGAGGCGGCCAGGCAGCTCGTCAGCCGGGTCGCCGACCAGACACCGATGGAGAGTTCCCGATACCTCGCTGAGTTGCTCGGGGCTCCGGTCTATCTCAAATGCGAGAACCTCCAGAGGACCGGGTCATACAAGATCCGCGGAGCGTATAACCGGATGGCGCAGCTCTCCGATGAGGAGAAGGCCAGGGGAGTGGTCGCGGCTTCCGCGGGCAACCACGCGCAGGGCGTCGCCTTCGCCGCGCGGGAACTCGGGATCGCCGCGACGATCTTCATGCCCGTTGGGGTTCCACTGCCCAAGCTGCAGGCGACCAAAAGCTACGGGGCCGAGGTCGTCCTCCGGGGCCACACCGTCGCTGAACCGCTGCTCGCTGCGGCCGAATACGCCGTCGAAACCGGCGCGGTCTTCATCCCGCCGTACGACCACATCGACGTCATCACCGGGCAGGGCACGCTCGGCCTCGAAATCTACGACGAAACCCCCGACGTGCAGACGGTGATCGTTCCAATCGGCGGAGGTGGCCTCATCTCCGGCGTCGCCGCTGCGGTCAAGCAGCGCGCTGCGGCCGAGGGCAGGACGGTCCGCGTGATCGGAGTGCAGGCAGCGAACGCCTCTGCCTATCCCGCTTCGCTCGAGGCCGGCTACCCCGTCGACGTGGCAATCATGCCGACCATCGCAGACGGCATCGCCGTCGGCCGACCCGGCATCCTCAACTTCGACCTCATCCGCGAACTCGTCGACGAGATCGTGACGGTCAGCGAAGACGACATGGCCAAGGCCCTGCTCGTGCTTCTCGAACGGGCCAAGCTCGTTGTCGAGCCCGCTGGTGCAGCGGGTGTCGCGGCCATCCTCGCCGGAAAGGTGGCACCGGAGGGACCAACTGTCGTCGTGCTCTCCGGCGGCAACATCGACCCGCTGCTGATGCAGAGCGTCATCAGCCACGGCCTCGCGGCATCCGATCGCTACCTGACGCTTCGGATCCCGCTGCCCGACCGTCCTGGCCAGCTGGCGCGCACCTCCGAGCTCGTGGCACAGGCCAATGCGAACGTCATCGAGGTCCTCCACACACGCCACGGCCACGGCCTGAAGATCGGCGAGGTTGAACTCGAACTCAGTGTCGAGACCAGGGGGCCCGAGCATCGCGACCTCGTCGTGGAGACGCTCCGCGCCGCGGGATACGACCCGCACATCGTCGAGGACTAAAAACGAACAACGCGCCCGGCCGACGAATCGGACGGGCGCGTTGTGATGTCGCTGACGGCTGGATTCAGCCGGTGTAGGTCTCGACCTTGAGGATTGTGACTGAGATTTCCTTACCATTCGGTGCGGCGTACGTGGTCGATTCACCGATCTTCATGCCGAGGATCGCGCTGCCGAGCGGGCTCTGCTCACTGTAGACATCGACATCGGAGTCCGCGGCGATCTCGCGGTTGCCGAGCAGGAAGACCTCTTCGCCGCCGGCGACGGTCGCCGTGATGACGGTTCCTGATTCGACGACACCGTGGCTCGTCGGCGCTTCGGACACCGTGGCGTCGCGCAGCAGCTGGGTCAGGGTACGGATTCGGGCCTCCTGCTTGCCCTGCTCATCTTTCGCGGCGTGGTAGCCGCCGTTTTCCTTGAGGTCGCCTTCTTCGCGAGCCGATTCGATCTTCTTGGCGATCTCTTCGCGTCCGACCGACGACAGCTCTGCGAGTTCAGCGGCGAGTCGATCGTAAGCTTCCTGTGTCAGGAAGGTGACCTGCGTCGTCTCTGCAGCCATGGGAAACTCCTCACTAAAAACGGACGCCCTGACGTGTGAGTCAGGGCGAATCATTCACCCGCGTTGCGGGTATCAGGAGAGCTTAGGCCAGCCAGCAGCGATAAATCAAACCCGTATTCGCCAGCTCCGTGGTTCTCAACCCCTCGGTGAGGGTCCTGGTCCGCATCTCGGACGGCGGCACTTCGATAATCTTCCAGCCGACGACGGCGAAGCGTTCATTGAGGGCCTGAACGGCGCAGTACGTCGTCGATTCGGGCTCGACTGTCAGCTGGAACGTCACCTCGACCGAGGTGTCGGAGACCACCGAGTGTGCAACATCCCTGGTCTCCATTGAGGAACCCGCCGCGTCGAGGCTTGCCCACGTGACCCAGGCGACGAGGACGACGGCAAATGCCGCAGCGACAGCGATGCCAAGTCTCTTCTCGCGCTGGTGGTTACCGGGTGATCGGCCGTATCGTTCCGCGAGGACGTCGGGCTCTCGTGAACTGTCCGAAACCATCAATCCTCTTCTGCGCAACCGTTTAGTCTGTAGGTACAAGGATATCGTCTCCCGCGTGACAAACGACCGGGCACGGACCTTGCCATTACCCCACCAACTACAAGAAGCAGGCGACACAGTGACTCTCCGGCTCCTGTCGGTCCATGCCCACCCGGACGACGAGTCCAGCAAGGGTGCCGCGACGACCGCGTACTACCGCTCTCGAGGTGTCGACGTTCTCGTCGTCAGCTGCACAGGGGGCGAGCGTGGCGACATCCTCAACGACGCTCTCCCGGATCGCCCACACGCCGAGCGCGACATCGCGGGACTCCGCCGGCGGGAGATGGCCGAGGCCGCACGAATTCTCGATGTCGAGCATCGCTGGCTCGGCTACGTCGACTCGGGAATGCCCAACGACGACGGAAGCCTGCCGGTGAACTCCTTCGCTTCGGTGCCGCTGGAGATCTCGGCCGAGGCCCTCGTGAGGATCGTTCGACGGTTCAAGCCGCACGTCATGGTGACCTACGACGAAAATGGCGGTTACCCGCATCCGGATCACATTCGCAGCCACCAGATCGCCGTCGCGGCTTTCGAGGCTGCGTCTGACGGCGAGGCATACCCCGACGCCGGTGAGCCCTGGCAGGTATCGAAGCTCTATTACGACCAGGTATTCAACTACCAGCGGTTGAAGGCCAACGCAGACACTCTGCTGTCTGAGGACCCCGAGTCGCCACTCGCCGCGCAACTCGAGGAGATGCTGTCGTGGCGGAAAGACAGGCCCGACCGCGCGACGACGCACGTTCCCGCCGGTGATTTCTTCGAGGTGCGCGATGCGGCGCTCCGGGCCCACGCGAGCCAGGTGGCACCGGATTCGAGTTTCTTCTTCTGGTCGAATGACCTGCAGAGGCGTTCCTGGCCGTTTGAAGACTTTGAGCTGGCCCGAAGCACCGTGCCGACCGACGACAACGAGAGCGACCTGTTCGCCGGAATCGAGGACACTGAATGAATGCCGTTCTGAACGTAATGACGGATGCCGCGTGGCGCCTGGCCACGACGCCGTCACCGTCGCCGTCAGGGGTCGACGCGAACGATGTCACCCCGGGCGTGTGGGGGTTTGTGGTCACGTTCCTCATCGCCGGCGCGGTCGTGGCTCTCATCTTCGACATGCAGCGTCGTGTCCGCCGGGTCAACTACAAGGCGGAGATCGACGAAAGGCTGCAGGAAGAACTCGCAGCGCAGTCCGGGCGCCCGACCGCGCCAGGACAGCCGGCGGCACCCCGCCAGCAGGACGGCCCTTTGGACCCCGACGACACGACGGGCGATACCGCGCGCCGCTAGGTCAACCGCTGTCCCGCACGGGCGGTCAGTGCGTCGGAGTCGACACCCCAGCTGCGTAGTTTTCTCCGGAACTGCTGTGCCGCGCCAGCGACGTCTCTGACCCCGGCATCCGCCGCCACGAACCCGTCTGGACGAACCAGGTAAAGGCGGCCGGGTTTCAGCGCGGTGGCGCCGACGGTCGAGAAGGTGTGCAGCTCGAGCGGCAGGAGTCGGGCGAATCGCACGAGGGCCCTGGCATCGGCCGGCCCGTAGCTGTGCACCTGCCAGTCGGCAGACCTGAGCACGCCGAAATTCGATCCCGTCCACGGCAGCCGTCTGCCCACGACGGCATCCCGCCGACCGTTTGCCGCTCGTCGCTCATTGTCGCTCATCCAGTAGTGGATCCTGATCTGGGAAACGTAACCGAACAGTCGCGACGCCACCGGCAGACGCGGCACCACCCGGGCAATGAGGGGAACGATACGTCGCGCGCCGACCCTCCGCAGCAGCACAAGTGGGCCGCTCGCACTCGTCACCGCGCCGAAAACACGATCGGTGGTCGCGGTGAGGTGCTTCGCCACCGGGCGGCGCTCGGCCTCGTAACGCTCGAGGTAACGTTCATCCGCTGTGCCCGACAGCACATCGACGAGCTTGAGTGCGAGGTTGTGCGCGTCCTGGAGTCCGGTGTTCATGCCCTGCGCGCCGACGGGGGAGTGCACGTGCCCCGCGTCGCCGGCCAGGAACACGGCTCCGTCCCTGAACCTGGCTGCCACCCGGTGGTGCACACGGTACGTCGCAAACCATGTCGATGTTCCGTAGTCGACGCTGAAGACGTCTCGCATTTTTGCGCGGGCAGCGACTTCGGTGACGTCGCTCGAGCCGGTCCGGTCCGCGAGCCGGACGGTTCCCAGGAGCCGGTAGTGGCCCCCGGATGCCATCGGAAACGCGAGGAGGAACGCGTCGGTGCCGAATCGAATGCTCACGGTCTGGTTCCGGAGGCCCGTGACGTCGTGGGCGTCTGCAACGTAGAAGATGTGCTCGTTCGTCACCCCGTAGAACGGGATGCCGCGGAGCCTGCGAACGGCGGATGATCCGCCGTCAGCCCCGACGACGTACCGCGCCCGGATCCGGCTGATCCCCGCGGGGCCAGCGACCGTGGCGACGCAGCCACCAGCCGGGTGGTCTGCGAGAGCGGTGAGTTCGGTGAGCCAGCGCACCGATCCGCCGAATCTCCCCAGGCTTTCGACGAGCGCGCGCTCGGTCTTCGACTGCTCGAGCACGAAGATGCCGGGGAATGGGGTGAGGCCTGTGCCCAGTTGGGCGAGCGGGACAGGTGCGTATGACCGGGACTCAAACCCGGGGGCAATGTGTGTCGCTCTGAACGCATCGGCGAGGATCGCTTCCACCACGCCGAGCTGGTCGTAGATCTCCATGGTTCGCGCCTGTACGCCGAGGGCCCGTGACTCGAGCGTAGGTCCCGCCTTGCCATCGAGAGTGACCACACCGACACCGGACTTCTGCAACCAGTTGGCGAGCATCAGCCCGGTCGGACCGGCACCGACGACGAGGACGTCGGTTTCTTCGTGGTTCGACATCTCATCCACGGCACCATGCTAGGCACAACCGGTTGAGGAGTGCACTGCCAGAATCGGTGGCTAAGCTGTGGCGGGGCGCACGAGCGTCCACGCAGCGCAACGGAGAAAACATGCCGCTCGCCGGAGAATATGCACCGTCGACGTCCGAATTCGCCCGCAAACAGGCCGAGGTCTACGAGCAGTCGGGTGGAACAGAGGGCACGATGCTCCACGGGCGACCTGTCGTGATTCTGACCACCGTCGGGGCGCGCTCGGGAAAGCTCCGGAAGACGGCGCTCATGCGGGTGGAGCACGACGGCGACTACGCGGTCGTCGCCTCCCTCGGTGGTGCGCCGAAGCATCCGGTCTGGTACTTCAACATTCTGGCCCAGCCACACGTGGAACTGCAGGACGGTCCGGAGAAGCACGACTACCTGGCTCGCGAGGTCACCGGCGAGGAGAAGCGCGTGTGGTGGGAACGAGCCGTTGAGGCCTTCCCGAACTACGCCGGCTACCAGGAAAAGACCGACAGGGAGATCCCGGTTTTCGTGCTCGAGCGAATGACGGACGACACCGCGTCCTGACCCGGGCCCGCTGCGCCGGACCCTCTGCGCCGGACCTTCTGGCGTCAGCCGGCGTTGTAGACGGGGTTTACCGCGAGCAGCATGATGCCGGTCCAGTGGCAGAGGAACGCGAGAACCGTGCAGACGTGGAAGATCTCGTGGAAGCCGAAGTGCCCGGGTACCGGGTTCGGCTTCTTGAGGGCATAAACGATCGCGCCGCCCGTGTAGAGGAGTCCACCGACGATGATGAGTGTCATTGTCACCGGGTTCGCCTCGAAGATGTCGACCAGGAACATCACCGCGGCCCAGCCCAGCGCGATGTAGAGCATGACGTACAGCCAGCGGGGCGCGTGGATCCAGAAGACCCGGAACCCGATGCCGACGAGCGCCCCCGACCACACGAGGAGCAGGAGAAGGTTGCCTTTCTCGGGCGGAAGCGCGAGTGTCGCAATCGGTGTGTAGCTGCCGGCTATGAGCAGGAAGATGTTCGCGTGGTCCATGCGCTTGAGCAGGATGCGGGCGCGGGGCGACCAGTTGAGCCGGTGATACAGGGCGCTGACGCCGAAGAGCAGGAATGACGTCAACGCAAACACAGCTGTGCTCAGTTTGGCCGGAGTGCCGTGCGCGAGTGTCACGAGCACGATGCCTGCGATGACGGTGATCGGTGTCGTCGCTGCGTGGATCCAGCCGCGCCACGTCGGTTTGACCTCTGCCTCCGTCGGTACCGAGGCATCGATGACCGGGATGTTTGGCAGGTCAGGTCCACGGGCCTCGTCGGCGCTGACCGCGGCATCTGACGCTGTGTGTGGGTGCCGAAGCGCGTCTGCCGTGTCGGAGACACCGTCGGGGCGCGCGGCCTCTTTGTCGGACATAGAACACAGGATACAAGTCAGTGAGATCGGCCCGTGACGCAAAGTGCACTAACGTAACTGTGTGACGAAGAGTGGGACGAAGCCTGGTTCCGGCTTTCTTTACAACCTGTACCAGAAGCGACTGCGCCGCGGTTTGAACGGTGCGGTGCTGCCGCACCACGTGGCGATGATCATCGACGGCAACCGGCGCTGGGCCAGGCAGCTCGGTTACGAGACCGCAGCGCACGGGCACAGGGCCGGCGCGGCGAAGATGCGCGAGTTCCTCGAGTGGTGCGATGACCTCGGGGTCGAGATGGTCACCCTGTACCTGCTGTCGAGCGATAACCTCACGTCGCGGTCGACCGACGAACTGCACGACCTCGTGGAGATCATCGCGGACCTGGCCGAGGAACTCTCGCACTACCGGGACTGGCGGGTCAAGCACGTCGGATCCACCGATGGACTTCCCGAGCCGCTCGTTGCGACCCTGACCGCGGCCGAGGCCCGCACCGCCAAGAAGGGCGGGCTGCACATCAACCTGGCCGTCGGGTACGGGGGCCGCACCGAGATCGTGGATGCCATGCGAAGCATCGTTGAGGCGCATTCCCGCAAGGGCGGCAACCTGGAGACCCTCGCCGAGCTGTTGACTCCCGATTTGATCGGCCAGCACCTGTACACCGGTGGGCAGCCGGATCCCGACCTCGTGATCCGCACGTCGGGGGAGCAGCGGCTCAGCGATTTCATGCTCTGGCAGAGCGCACACAGTGAGTTCTACTTCGTCGAGGCCCTCGGACCGGACCTCCGGGAAGTGGACTTCCTTCGCGCGGTTCGCGACTACTCCCGACGTCAACGCCGGTACGGCGGGTAAGGATCGCACGTGGCGCCCCTCAGTGATTTTCTCGACGGCTTCGACTCGGAACCTGGCTACCTCGACTACGCGAGGGTGGGACCGCTCGCTCGCGCCGTGCAGGCCGAACAACGGATCTCGATCGACGCGCTCGCGCGCGCACGGTTCGGCGGTCTCGACGCCTTCGGCGCGCAGGACGAACGCATGCGCAACGCCGTCGCCTCGCTCACCGGATTCGAGCCATCCCACATCGTTGCGCAGCCGAATACCAGCATGGGTCTCATGCACACGATGTTCGGCATGACCGGCGGTGTGCTTGTCTCGCCGGCAGACTTCCCCAGCGTGACTTTCGCCGCGGTTCGCGCCGCCGAATCGATGCACGTCCTCACCCCGACGTGGCTCGAGACCGACGGTGGCCGGGTGACGCCGCACGCAATCAAGGAACAGCTGACGCCGAGCATCACAGCTGTCGCGGTGAGCCTCGTCGACCCGCGCACCGGCTACCTCGCGGATATCGACGGCATCCGCCAGGTGATCGGTGACCGCCTTCTCGTGGTTGATGCCATCCAGGGCTTCACCGTGGTCGACGCGCCGTTCGAGGTTGCCGACGTTGTGGTGTCCGGTGGGCAGAAATGGGCGAGGGCGGGGTGGGGCACCGGCTTCCTCGCGCTCAGCGACAGCGCACTCGAGCACCTCGTTCCCGTGATGAGCGGATACACCGGCACAGACGAAGACCTGCCGTGGGACTCGGTGCCGCCGCCGAGCTCCGGCGCCGGCGCCTACTCGGTGACCAACCCGGATCCGGCCGCGCAGGCGAGGTTCGCCGCTTCTCTCGAGCAGGTGGCATCCGTTGGTGTCTCCGCGATCTCGGATGCCGTGTCGCAGCGGGTCAGCGAGGTGATCGAGATCGCCGACGAGTTCGGGATCGCCATCGCGTCGTCGCGTGCCGAGAACGAACGCGCGGGCATCGTGGTCCTCGACCCTCCCGATGATCAGGTGAGTCTTCTCGTCGCCTCCCTGCACAACCACGGCGTCACGGCGACGGCTCGCCAGAACCGGATCAGGCTGTCGATCCACGCCGGGACGAGCGATGACACCCTCGGAATGCTGCGCGACTCGCTCGTCTCGTATCAAACGGCTGTCGCGTACTGAGCCCGGGGCATCCCGAACTGGGGGAATTGTTTACCTGCCCGCAATCCAGGCTCTGCGTGTCGCGTTGTTCAGGGCAGTCGGGCAGTCGTAACGTCTCAGTTATCAGGTACCGCACCTGATCGAGACGGCCACATAAGTTCGACTCGAAATCCGTTGTGTGGCTGCTCGTCTGAGAAAACCGGACTCGATGTCCGGCTGGGAGTGGCTATGACCGCGACACGAACCTCAGCACCATCACAGCGACAGGAAAGAGAAGACCCCAGCACACGTCCACACGATTCCACCTCACAGACCGAGCGTACCTATGTCCTGGATACCTCGGTTTTGTTGTCTGATCCAAAGGCGTTCTTCCGGTTTGCCGAACACGCCGTCGTCATTCCCGTCGTCGTGATCTCCGAACTCGAGGGAAAGCGGCACGACCCCGAGATCGGGTATTTCGCCAGGCAGGCCCTCCGGATCCTCGACGAACTGCGGATCGAACACGAGCGGCTCGATTTCCCGGTTCCCGTCGGTGAGGGCGGATCGCTCCGGGTGGAACTCAACCACTCGAACCAGGGTGTTCTGCCAAGCGGGCTGCAACTCGGCGATAACGACTCGCGGATCCTCGCGGTGGCGCTCAACCTGGCCAATGACGGGCTCGCGGTCACCGTTGTGTCGAAGGATCTCCCGCTCCGGGTGAAGGCCGCCTCCATCGGCCTCAGCGCCGAGGAGTACCTCGCGGAGCAGGCCGTCGACTCCGGTTGGACAGGGATGGCGGACGTCCGGATCTCACCTGAGGCGATGAGCGACCTGTACGAGAAAGAGGTGGGCGAGTCTGCCGCCGTCGAGGGGCTTCCGCTCAACACCGGGCTCGTCATTCACTCCGACCGCGGCTCAGCGCTCGGGAGGGTCGTCGGGAAGCGAGAATTCAAGCTCGTTCGAGGCGACAGGGACGTCTTCGGTCTTCACGGGAGGAGCGCGGAGCAGAGACTCGCCATCGACATGCTCCTCGATCCTGAGGTCGGCATTGTGTCGCTCGGAGGTCGAGCCGGGACGGGGAAGTCCGCTCTCGCCCTCTGTGCGGGCCTTGAGGCTGTGCTCGAGCGTCAGCAGCACCGGAAGATCATGGTGTTCCGTCCGCTGTACGCGGTCGGTGGTCAGGAGCTGGGCTACCTGCCGGGCGACCAGGGCGACAAGATGAGCCCGTGGGGTCAGGCCGTCTTCGACACCCTCGGTTCGGTGGTGTCGCAAAACGTGCTGGACGAGGTGATCGAACGCGACCTCCTCGAGGTCCTGCCGCTCACCCACATCCGTGGCCGGTCGCTGCACGACGCCTATGTGATCGTCGACGAGGCGCAGTCACTTGAGCGCAACGTTCTCCTGACCGTGCTCTCCCGGATCGGACAGAACTCGCGCGTGATCCTGACCCACGATGTTGCTCAGCGCGACAACCTGCGGGTGGGTCGGCACGACGGCGTTGCGTCGGTGATCGAGGCGCTCAAGGGTCACGACCTCTTCGCGCACATCACGCTCACGAGGTCAGAGCGCAGCTCCATCGCCGCTCTCGTGACCGAACTCCTGGAGGGAAACGAACTGGCCTGACCCCGGCAGCCGGGCTGTGGATAACCCGCAGGGGGATGCCGCAGCCCGGCTAGCGTTGCGCCATGAGTCTGGCCAGGATCCGGGGCCTCCGGTCGCCGGTGCGCGAGTGGGCGGCGCGTGCGCCCGTCGCCGTCCTCCTTGCGCTGCTCACGGTGCTGGCTGTCGGCATCCGCCCGCTCTCTCTCGGTGTGCTGGCGCTCGCCGTCGTCACAGGGGAGCTGGTGCGAATCGATATCGCCGAGCATCGATTGCCCAACCGGATCGTGCTCCCGCTGTACCCGGTGGTCCTGCTGGCGGTCGCAGCGGAGTGGGCGACCGGAGGAGCGGGGCCGTTGCCCGCGCTCGCCTCGGGCGCCGGGGCGTTCGGGTTCCTCCTCCTGCTCTCGATTGCCGGTGGGATGGGGATGGGCGACGTGAAACTCGGTGGCGTCATCGGCCTGTGTCTCGGCGGCCTCGGTGCTGAGTGGGCGGTCGGCGGACTCGTGAGCGCGTTCCTGTTCGGTTCGATCGGCGGGGTCATCGCCCTGATGGTGCCGGGACGGGCCAGACCGAGAGGGCACATGCGACTGGCGTTCGGGCCTTTTCTCCTCGCGGGGTTCTGGCTGGCTGTCGTCGCTTTCGGGCTTGTGGCCGAACCAAGCGGCGGGTAGTCAACCCCAGACGTGTTGTTGCCCGTGCACCTAGTCTGGGGGAATGGAACAACGCATTCTCGGACGAACCGGCCGCCCCGTCTCGATCGTCGGCCTCGGTACCTGGCAACTCGGATCCGACTGGGGCGAGGTGTCGGAGGCCGACGCGCTCGCCGTGCTGGACGCATCCGTTGAGGCGGGAGTGACGTTCTTCGACACTGCCGACGTCTACGGCGACGGCAGGAGTGAGACGGTCATCGGCCGGTTCCTCGCGGCGAACCCCGGTGTCGACGTCACGGTCGCCACCAAGATGGGCAGGCGCGAGGAACAGGCCCCCGCCAACTTCACGGTGGCGAAGTTCCGCGAGTGGACGGACCGTTCCCGCAAGAACCTCGGTGTCGACCGGCTCGATCTCGTGCAGCTGCACTGCCCGCCGTCGGTTGTTCTCTCGACCGACGCCGTGTACGACGCTCTCGACACGCTCGTCGAGGACGGCGTCATTGCCAACTACGGCGTGAGTGTTGAAACCACCGATGAAGCCCTCACAGCGATTGCTCGCCCCGGGACGGCATCCGTTCAAATCATTTTCAACGCCTTCCGTCTCAAGCCGCTTGACCGCGTTCTTCCGGCGGCTCGCGAGGCCGGTGTGGGCATCATCGCGCGTGTGCCGCTGGCCTCTGGCCTGCTGAGCGGGAGGTACACGGCAGAAACCCAGTTCGCCGAGAGCGACCACCGCAACTACAACCGCGACGGCAGTGCGTTCGATGTTGGCGAGACGTTCTCCGGAGTCGACTTCGCCACCGGCGTGCGCGCCGCGACCGAGCTGTCGGCGTTCGTCCCCGAAGGGTTGACGCCCGCACAGGCGGCAATCGCGTGGGTCACGCAGCAGGACGGTGTTTCGACGGTGATTCCCGGTGCCAGGTCAATTGCCCAGGCGACCTCGAACGCGAAGGCAGGCACGACCGGACCGCTGCCGCAGGAGTACCTCGACGCGGTCCGCTCCATCTACGACGCTGACTTCCGCGCGGCCATCCACGACCGCTGGTAGCGGGCGCGGCCAGCCGCGCACAACCAGCCGCATCAACAGAAAAGCCGGCCGAGAGGGGATCCCTCCGGCCGGCTTTTCTGTTCTCGGAACTAGCCCGGGTGGGTCATCGACAGGAGGTCGAGGGCTGAGTCCAGCTGCTCCTCGGTGATGTCTCCACGCTCGACAAAGCCGAGCGCGACGACGGCCTCGCGTACGGTGACGCCCTCGGCGACGGAGTACTTGGCGATCTTCGCGGCCTTTTCGTAGCCGATGATCTTGTTCAGCGGCGTGACGATCGACGGCGACATTCCCGCGAGTTCCGCGGCCCGCTCGATGTTCGCCTCGAGACCGTCGATGGTCTTGTCGGCGAGCACACGGCTCGCGTTGGTGAGGAGGCGAATCGACTCGAGCAGCGCGGTTCCCATCACGGGGATCTGCACGTTGAGCTCGAACGAGCCCGATGCGCCGCTCCACGCGATGGTTGCGTCGTTTCCGATGACCCGCGATGCGACCATGAGCACAGCCTCGGGGATCACCGGGTTGACCTTGCCAGGCATGATCGATGAGCCCGGCTGGAGGTCGGGAATGTTGAGTTCGCCGAGACCGGTGTTGGGGCCTGAGCCCATCCAGCGCAGGTCATTGCAGATCTTGGTGATACTCACGGCGATGGTGCGGAGGGCACCGGATGCCTCGACGAGGCCGTCGCGGTTCGCCTGCGCTTCGAAGTGGTCGGCTGCCTCGGTGATCGGCAGTTCGGTGTCATCGACGAGCAACTGGATGACGAGCTGCGGGAAGCCGGCCGGTGTGTTGATTCCCGTGCCGACCGCAGTGCCGCCGAGGGGCACTTCAGCGACCCGGGGGAGCGCGGTGCGGATGCGCTCGATGCCGAGCCGGATCTGACGGGCGTACCCGCCGAACTCCTGGCCGAGCGTGACCGGCGTCGCGTCCATGAGGTGCGTGCGGCCGGATTTGACGGCGCTCTTCCACAGCTCGGCCTTCGCTTCGAGGGCAACGGCGAGGTGGTCAAGCGCGGGGATGAGGTCATCGATGAGAGCGCTCGTGACGGCGATGTGCACCGAGGTCGGGAAGACGTCGTTCGACGACTGCGAGCAGTTCACGTGGTCGTTGGGGTGAACCGGCGATCCGAGTCGGGTTGAGGCGAGGCTCGCGAGGACCTCGTTCATGTTCATGTTCGACGAGGTGCCGGAGCCCGTCTGGTAGACGTCGATCGGGAACTGGTCGTCGTGGGTGCCGGCGATGACCTCGTCAGCCGCGCTGCCGATGGCATCCGCGATGGCGGCATCGAGCACGCCGAGTCGTGCGTTCGCTGCAGCAGCCGCCTTCTTGATCCGGGCGAGGGCCGCGATCTGGGCCGACTCAAGGCCGGAGCCGGAGATCGGGAAGTTCTCGACGGCACGCTGGGTCTGCGCACCGTACAGTGCAGATCGAGGTACGCGAACCTCACCCATCGTGTCGTGTTCGATGCGGTACTCGGTTGTATCTGACACGGTCAGTCTCCTCGTGGTTGTGACGCTACTTTGCGTCGATGTCGGTGGTTGAGATGTTGCCGATGATGATGTCGGGAACGGCAGTGCCCTCGAGCAGTTTGTAATTTGCGCCGACGATGCCGAGAACGCCGCTGGCGACCGCGTCACTAATCATCTCAGAGCGCTCGAGCAGCTCGGCAACTGTGTCCCTGAGGTGTTCGCGGCCTACTTCACTCGCGTCGACCTCGGCGGGGTTCACTCCGTTGCCGCCGGTGACGCGCTTGACAGCGGGGACGATCTGGCGAATCAGGTTGTAGATGTGGTGGGGGAGCGGCGGGGCGTCCGACGCGATCGAGTCGATGGCGGCGCGAACGGCACCGCACTCGTCGTGTCCGAGGACCACGATGAGCGGAACACCGAGCACGCCGACGGCGTACTCGATGGAGCCGACGACCGAGTCAGAGATGACCTGTCCGGCGTTGCGCACGACGAAGAGGTCACCGAGGCCCTTGTCGAAGATGATCTCTGCCGCCAGGCGCGAGTCGGAGCAGCCGAAGAGCACGACGTCCGGCGTCTGTGCGTGCGCGAGGGACTCGCGGCGTTCGACGTCCTGGCGCGGATGCAGCGGCTCACCGGCAACGAAGCGCGCGTTGCCGCGCATCATGACTTCCCAGGCTTTCGTAGGTCGCGTTGTGGGCATCAGCGGTCTCCTGACTCGAGGTTGGCGGTGACATCACCGGAGATGGCTTCAGCGACGGCCCGGAACTCAGCGTCCGATCCCGTGCCGAAGATGAGGAAGGTGCTGTCGCCCGCGACGGTGGTCAGTGCGTAATGCACGTTGCCGTATCCGTCGGTGTCGTCGCGGTTGTCGTAAACGGTCCACTCGATGCCAGCGATCGACTCTGTCGAGGACGCGAGGGACTGTTTGAGCTGTTGGGCGACCCAGGTTTCGTTGGCGTCAAAGCCCTGGGTGATCCCGATGAACTGGTCCGACGGTGAGATCAGCCCGATATTCCAGCTGCGCACCCCGTCGGTCTTGCCGACGTCAGCGCGGTTTGACGTCCAGGAATCGGGCAGGTCGGGATTTGCGAGCGGCTGGGGATATGAGTTCTGAGCTTCCTCGGCGACCGCGTTGTAGTCGACGCTCTCGTACACGGGAGTGTCGGACCGTGGGACGGCGAGCACAATGACGACGACAAGGCCGACCGTGACGAGAAGCGAATAGACGAGATTGTTGACCGTCTTGGCACCGCGGTACTTGCGGGAGTTCTCCGCTTTGCGTGCTGCGGTTTCCTCAGGGGTTTCGGGTCTGCCGAGTTCGGCGACGACCCGAGGGGGACGCTGGCGACTCATTCTGAGGGGTGCCCCGCAGTGCTTGCGGCAGCCCGTGCTGCGTCGAGGCGCGCCTTGGCGCCAATCAGCCAGTCTTCGCAGCGCTGGGCGAGAGCTTCGCCGCGCTCCCAGAGGGCGAGGGACTGCTCGAGGGTCGATGAACCCTGTTCGAGTTCGGCGACGACGCGCATCAGTTCGTCGCGCGCCTGCTCATAGCTGAGGCTGGAAACCTCGGGGTTTTCTGGCATGAGTCCATCCTAACCGCGGGCTGGAGTGCCCGATTCGAGGGCGCCTTCGCTCGACGCGGCGATGGCTCCGTCGGCGAGGGTGAGGGTGAACCTGGTTCCGGTCGGTGCGTCGGCCGCCGATCGTATGACATGGCCGTCGGGGTCCTGGGCGATCGCGTAGCCACGATCGAGGGTGCGCTGCGGGGACAACGCCTTGAGGTGCGCCTTGAGTTCGGCTGTCGTCCGCGATTCGTGGTCGAGGGCGCGCTCGATGAGCTCGGTGCCCCGCGCCACGTACCTGGTGAGTTCCTGCGCGCGGGCGTCGATGATCCACGACGATGACGACAGCGCCGGACGTGAGCGGATGGCGTCCACCCTCGCGGTTTCGTTGCTGAGGAACCCGGTCAGCCGCATCGTGAGGCGGGTGCGGGCCTGCTGGACCCTGGACAACTCTTCGGTGACGTCGGGGACCACGCGCTTGGCGGCATCCGTTGGGGTCGATGCCCTCAGGTCGGCGACGTCGTCGAACAGGGGACGGTCGGCCTCGTGGCCGATGGCGCTCACGATCGGAGTGGAGCAGGCGGCTGCGGCGCGGACGACGCGTTCGTCGCTGAAGCCGAGGAGGTTCTGGAAGTCCCCGCCGCCGCGAGCCACGATGATGACGTCGACCCTCGGGTCGGCATCGAGCGTCTTCAACGCCGAGACCACCTCTGGCACGGTGCGATCCCCCTGGACGGCGGCGTGGACCACCCGAAAGTCGACGGCAGGCCAGCGCAGCTGCGCGTTGCGGATGACGTCTTTCTCGGCGTCGGAGTCCTTGCCCGTGATGAGTCCGATGCAGTGGGGCAGGAAGGGAAGGCGCTTCTTGCGGCCGGCGTCGAAGAGCCCCTCGCTCGCCAGTTGTCGTCGAAGCCGCTCCAGGCGTTCGAGCATGTCGCCGAGCCCAACGTGCTTCATCTGGAAGACCTGCATCGTGAGGCTGCCGCCCTTGATCCAGTAGTTGGGCTTGATCAGTGCGATGACGCGGTCGCCGTGTTTCAGATCGTCGGGCAGCTTGGCGCGCACCGACGACCAGACGGTGAAGCTCACCGTCGCGTCACCGTCGACGTCTTTGAGCTTGCCATAGATGTTTCCGCCCGAGATTCCCCACTGGGAAATCTCGCCCTCGACCCAGACAGTGCCGAGCCTGTCGATGTAGTCACGGATCTTGGAGCTGAGAAGCCCCACCGGCCACGGTTTCTCTGCCGTCGCCGGTTCCGTCGCCATCTATTCGCTCCTCAGCCTCATCCAGCCTCTGCACAGTGCGAGCGGCCTAGAATCGTTACGTGAGTAACGTAACTGTCAGCCTGCCCATGCCGAGGATCCCCGGCGTGCGTTCGAGGCTCAAGGATACCCCGGTCGTCGGACACAAGAGGGTGTTGCTCGCTGCTCCACGCGGCTACTGCGCCGGTGTCGACCGGGCTGTCATCGCTGTCGAGAAGGCGATCGAGCACTACGGCGCTCCGGTCTACGTCCGCAAGCAGATCGTCCACAACGTCCACGTTGTGTCGACGCTCGAGGAGCAGGGCGCGATCTTCGTCGAGGAAGTGGACGAAGTACCCGCTGGAGCCCACATCGTCTTCAGCGCGCACGGCGTCTCACCTGCCGTCGTGAACGCGGCGGCCGACCGCGGCCTCAAAGCCATTGACGCCACCTGCCCGCTCGTGACGAAGGTGCACAGGGAAGCCGTCCGGTTCGCCCGCGACGATTTCGAGATTCTGCTCATCGGCCACGAAGGCCATGAGGAAGTCGAGGGTACAGCGGGTGAGGCACCCGAGCACACGACCCTCGTCGGCAGCCCCGATGAGGCAGACACCGTCCAGGTGCGTGACCCCGACAGGGTTGTCTGGCTGTCACAGACCACGCTGAGCGTCGACGAGACCATGGAGACGGTCCGCCGCCTTCGTGCCCGGTTCCCGAACCTGCAGGATCCGCCCAGCGACGACATTTGCTATGCGACACAGAACCGCCAGGTCGCGATCAAGAAAGTCGCCGAGAACGCCGACCTCGTGATCGTCGTCGGTTCAGCCAACTCATCGAACTCGGTGCGGCTCGTCGAGGTTGCTCTCGAGTACGGCGCGAAGGCGGCATACCGCGTCGACTACGCCAGCGAGATCCGGCAGGAATGGCTCGACGGAGTCGAAACCGTCGGTGTTACGAGCGGTGCGTCCGTTCCCGAGGTACTCGTCGACGAGGTGCTCGCTGACCTGTCGGGTGCCGGTTACCGCGATGTTGAAGAAGTGAAGACGGCTGAGGAGGACCTCATGTTCTCGCTGCCGAAGGAGCTTCGAACGAACCTGAAGGGTGCACGCGAAGAGCGCGCGCTCGGAGGACGGCGCTGATGAGCGACAACGAACGGCCACGGCCGCAGTTCGGCGAGTACGCGACACCTGAGGCGCAGAGGAACGCGATCAAGGTGCCGCTCGACGACGTCGAGTCGGTCCCCGTCCAGTCGCAGGTGTCTCCCTCAAGCCACATCACGGTTCAGGGCGCGCAGCGTCAGGACACGTCCCGTCACAACGCCGGGTCCCCGGACGCCGCCTCCCGTGGTGCCGGACGAGACGATACCCGACTCAAGGAAGGCGGACGGGTTGTACCGTCCGCTGGTGACAGGTTCGCGACAATCGCGCTGCTCGGCCTCGGCCTGATTACCGCTTTCATGACCCTGCCGGCGCTGATGAACCTGCCGGCGGCCATCGGCCCGGCCTTCACTCAACTGGGGATTGGCGACTTCACCACGGATGACCTCGCGTTTTCCCTCGGCTGGGGTGCGCTCATCACCCAGGTCATTGTCTGGGGACTCGCGCTCTGGCTGTCAGTGCGCACCCTCCGCCGCGGAAAGCTCGCGTGGTGGATCCCTCTCGTCGCTGGAGTGATCGCGAACATCGTCGTTATCGCTGCGATCGCTGTGGCGATGAGCGCCGACCCGGCATTCATGGAGTACGTCAACCAGATGAGTGCCGCCGGCTGACGCACGTTCGTCGTTAACTGACGGATGCCCCGACCAGGTGGTCGGGGCATCCGTCAGTTAACAGCGTTATCTGTTTACTGCACTGTCTAGCGGATCGCGTGTCCGGCTGAACCGAGCTGGCGGGTGGCCTCGACCACGCGTGCAGCCATGCCGCTTTCGGCGACCTTGCCCCAGGCGCGCGGGTCGTAGAGCTTCTTGTTGCCCACTTCGCCGTCAATCTTGAGGACGCCGTCGTAGTTCTTGAACATGTAGTCAGCGATCGAGCGGGTGAACGCGTACTGGGTGTCGGTGTCGATGTTCATCTTGACGACACCGTTGGCGACGGCTTCCGCGATTTCGGCATCCGTCGATCCGGATCCACCGTGGAAGACGAGGTCGAGCGGCTTGGCGGCGGTGCCGTACTTCGCGGCGATGCCGTCCTGGATCTCCTTGAGGAGTTCCGGCTTGAGCTTCACGTTGCCTGGCTTGTAGACGCCGTGCACGTTGCCGAAGGTGAGGGCGGCCATGTAGCGGCCCTTGTCGCCGAGGCCGAGCGCTTCAACGGTCGCGATGGCGTCGTCGAGTGTCGTGTAGAGGTGTTCGTTGATGTCGTGGCTGACGCCGTCTTCTTCACCGCCGACGACTCCGATCTCGACCTCGAGGATGGCGTTGATCGCGCGGGTGCGCTTGATCATGTCCTTGGCGATCTCGAGGTTCTCGGTGAGCGGAACTGCCGAGCCGTCCCACATGTGCGACTGGAAGAGGGGGTTGTTGCCCGCCTTCACTTCTTCCTCGGATGCCTCGATGAGCGGCAGGACGAATCCGTCGAGTGCGTCCTTCGGGCAGTGGTCGGTGTGCAGGGCAACGGTGATGGGGTAGTTCTTCGCCACCTCCGTGGCGAACTTCGCAAAAGCGATGGCGCCGGCGGCGCGGTTCTTGACCGTGTGGCCGGCGAAATAGTCGGCTCCACCTGTGGTGACCTGGATGATGCCGTCAGAGCCGGCCTCGGTCAGGCCCTGCAGTACGGCGTTGATGGTCTGCGAGCTGGACACGTTGAACGCGGGAAAGGCGAAGCCTTTCGCCTTGGCGGTGTCGAGCATCTCGGCGTACTGCTCTGGGGTTGCGACGGGCATAACTGCTCCTTGAGAGAGGGGTTGTCTTCGTTGCTAGCTTACTGAGGGTGCGGGGGTCGCGGCAGATCCGGGCTGTCGTCGAGGGCTTTCGCCGCGCTGCTCGGCCAAAAACGGTCGCCAAACGCGACGACTTACCGCCGTTTTGAGGCCGAGCAAAGACGGCCACAGCCACTTCTGTCCGAGCAGCGCACTCGGGGGCGCGCAGCGCTGCACATTTGCGCGGCTGTGCCCCAGTACCGCGCCGATACCAGTCCTCCCGGTTAGGGTGGAAGGGCACACAGCGAGCCCGCCATCGCAACCACCGTCGTTTTCGATAAAGGACCAATGTGACCGAGACAGACACCGCCCCTCTCTTCCACCACCCCGACAGGAACCTCGCCCTCGAGCTGGTTCGCGCGACCGAGGCTGCGGCCATCCGTGCCGTGCCGTATATCGGCCGTGGCGACAAACTCGCCGCAGACGGGGCCGCCGTTGACGCCATGCGCGCGTTCCTCGGCACCGTGAACTTCGACGGTGTCGTCGTCATCGGAGAGGGCGAAAAAGATGAAGCCCCGATGCTCTTCAACGGAGAACACGTCGGTAACGGCCAGGGGCCTGCCTGCGACATCGCCGTTGATCCCATCGACGGTACGAGCCTGACCGCTGCCGGTCGACAGAACGCACTGTCGGTCATCGCGGTTTCTGACCGGGGCACCATGCTCGACGCGTCAAGCGTGTTCTACATGGACAAGATCGTCACAGGACCAGAAGGAATCGGTGTCGTCGACATCCGTCAGCCGATCGGTGAGAACCTGCGCGCGCTCGCCAAAGCGAAGGGCAAGGACGTCGGTGACATGACGGTTGCCGTGCTCGACCGGCCGCGCCACGCACAGCTCATCGACGAGATCCGCGCGGCGGGTGCCGGAACCAGACTGATGCTCGACGGCGATGTCGCCGGCGGCATCAACGCTGCGCGCTATGAGACCCGTATCGACATGTGTGTCGGTATCGGCGGGAGCCCTGAAGGCATCGTCACGGCGTGCGCGGTACGCGCGCTCGGCGGGCTGATCCAGGGGGTCATGGCGCCGAAGGACGACGTCGAACGCCAGAAGGGCATCGACGCCGGCCTGAAGATGGACTACGTCTACGAAGCGCACGAGCTCGTGAACAGCGACAACACGTTCTTCGTTGCTACGGGAGTCACCGATGGTGGCCTCGTCGAGGGCGTTCGACGGCTGGGACCGATCATCCGGACCCACAGCGTGGTGCTGCGGTCGAAGTCGGGCACGATCCGGCGGATCACCGCCGACCACCTCGCCGCGAAGTGGCTCGAGGAGGAGTAACCCTTCTGCGCGACGCGCTCTGAACGCGCGCGATCCGCTTCATTGCTCACGAAACGCGGTTGCCCCGGGGCGGGCAACCGCGTTTTGCGGCAAACGAACGGATGCTGCGGGCGCGACGGCGGATGAGCGCGGTGCGCGTTTGGTGCGGGTTCTCGTCCGTCACGAGTGTTGGGGTTGTGGTGCTGAGGTCGGCATTCGCGACGGATGAAGGCGGTGCGTGTTTGGTGCGGGCGTTCGTCCGTCACGAATGTGGGGGTTGTGGTGCGGAAGACGGCTTCCGCGACGGATGAGCGCGGTGCGCGGTCGGTGCGGGCGTTCGTCCGTCACGAATGTTGGGGTTGTGGTGCTGAGGTCGGCGTCCGCGACGGATGAGCGCGGTCGGTGCGGGCGTTCGTCCGTCACGAATGTTGGGGTTGTGGTGTGGAAGTCGGCATCCTCGACGGATGAACGCGGTGCGCGGTCGGCGACGGTTCTCGTCCGTCACGAATGTTCGGGTTGTGGTGTGGAAGCCGGCATCCTCGACGGATGAACGCGGTGCGCGGTCGGCGACGGATCTCGTCCGTCCTGAATGTTCGGGTTGTGGCGCGGAAGCCGGCATCTGCGACGGATGAGCGCGGCTCCGCGTTTGGTGCGGGTTCTCGTCCGTCACGAATGTTGGGGTTGTGGTGTGGAGGTCGGCATCCGCGGCGGATGAGCGCGGCTCCGCGTTTGGCGCGGCATTTCGTCCGTCACGAGTGTTGGGGTTGTGGTGCGGGAGTCGGCATCCGCGACGGATGAACATTCCGGGGGGTTGTGCCACATTCTGTGGCATACGAACGGATGCCGCGGTGCGGCAACGAAGATCCGCCGCGGCTACTGGCGGTCGGGCGCCTCAGTGAGCGGCGCCCCGGCCGCCCGGTCACGGATGTCTTGCGTGATCCTGCCCTGCTCGAGCTCGCCAAGCAGCTCGAACGCACTGAGGTCGCGCGCCGCGTCTTCCACCTCGGCGAGCGGCGGGATGGTCTTCGACTCGTCGAGCACGTTCAGCTTGCGCGCCGACGGCAGCACCTGGCGCTCAAGCGAGCCGACGAACCGGTTGTAGTCGTTCACCGTCGCCTTCACCGACCGCCCGAGCTTGTCGATGTGCCCGGCCATCGTCGCGAGCCGACCGTACAGTTCGCGGCTGAGATCGAACAGCGTCTTCGCCTCTTGCGAGACGACATCCTGCTGCCAGCTGAAGGCAACGGTCTTCAGCACCGACCACAGCGTCACGGGGGAGGAGAGCGCCACTCGCTTGCTGAACGCAAACTCCATGATCGTGGGGTCGGCCTCGAGCGCACTCGACACGAGCGACTCGCTCGGGATGAACGCGATGACCATCTCGGGGCTCGCGTCGAGTCCGTTCCAGTACGTCTTGCTGCCGAGGGTGACGATGTGGTCGCGCACCGCCTTCACGTGCGCCCGCATCAGTGTGGCGCGACGCGCGAGTTCGGGCTCGGATGCCGTCAGCGGGATTGCGCTCGCCTCGATATATGAGCTGAAGGGGACCTTCGCATCGACGGCGATGCTCTTGCCGCCGGGAAGGTAGACGACCATGTCGGGCCGGCCGGCTCCGCTGTCGGACGTGATGCTCGATTGCACGTCGAAGTCGACGCGCTCAAGCAAACCCGCTGCCTCGACCACACTGCGCAGCTGGGTTTCGCCCCAGACCCCGCGGGTCGAGTTGTTGTTGAGAGCGGATGCCAGCGACTCGGCCGTCGAACGGAGCCGCTCCTCGGACTCCGTGGCGCTCCGCAACTGTTGCGCCAGCTCGCCGTGCTGCCTGCTGCGCTGCGCCTCGAGTTCGGTGACCTTGTGCTGCATCTCCTGGAGGCTCTCGCGCACCGGTGCGAGTGCCTGCAGCACCCTGCTCTCGGTGCGTGCCCGCTCGGCATCCTCTTCACGCTCACGACGGTGTCGCTCCACGAGATCCTGGTATTGCTCGCGCTGGGCGTCGATCCGCTCCTGCAGCGCAGTCGCGCGCGTCTCAGCACGGGCCAGCAACTCGGCAAGCTGGGCGTGGCGCTCGGCCTCTGACGCGTGCACACGGGCCAGTTCGGACTCATGCCGCGCCTCGGTCACCGGGTCAATCGTTGCCCCTGGCCTGCGGCGGCGGACGACAACCAGCGTGGCAAGCGCGCCGAGTACCGCGCCCAGTAAAACTCCGAGCAGAAGGGTCGCGAGAGGGTCCATGGCTTCAGTGTGACAGCGGCCGCCGACATGGCCGGGGACGCCAGCCGGATTGTCGATACGATCGGAGAATGGCTTCGTGGCGCGTGTATCTGTTCCTCGTGCTCGCGAACCTGTTCTGGTCGGGCAACTACGTTGTCGGCCATCTGCTCGCCGACGGCATCAGCCCCCTGCAACTCACCGCGATCCGCTGGGCGATCGCCGCACCGCTCCTGATCGTGTTCGCGATCCTGATCGAGAAACCCAGCTGGCGTGCCGCGCTCCGGGAATGGCCGATGCACCTCCTGCAAGCCGCCCTCGGCCTCGTCGCCTTCTGCCTGTTCAGCTACGAAGCGCTCTCACACACCACCGCGCTCAACGCCGCCCTCGTCGGCGCGACCAACCCGGTACTGATTGCGGTCGTCGCCGCGCTGCTCGTTCGCGAACGGATGCGCGGCGCAAGCATCCTCGGACTGGTCACCTCCCTGCTCGGTGTGCTGCTGATTCTCACCCACGGCAACCTTCTCGAGGTGTTCACCACCGAGTACAACATCGGCGGGCTGTACATGCTCGGCGCTGTGGCTGTGTGGACCGCATATACGATCCTGGGGCGGACGCTGACAACCGCACCAGTGACATCCGCAGCTCTCCAATCGGTGATGGCCGCAATCGCCCTTGTCCCGATCGCGCTCACTGTGGGCGGACCGATCGCGCTCGACGGTGCCGGCTGGTGGGGTGTGTTGTACATCGGGGTGTTCCCGTCGGTGCTGAGTCTCATGCTGTGGAACATCTCGGTCAAGAAAATCGGCGCGGGCAGGGCCGGGGTCTACCTCAACCTCATGCCGGTGTTCACCGCGCTGATGGCGCTCGCGATGGGCACGCCGATCACGTTCGTTCAGGTGCTCGGCGGTGCCCTCGTCATCGGCGGGGTGTGGCTGACGAGCCGTCCCGCTCGCTCCATTCGTCGCATCCAGGAACCGGCAACGGATGCCAACGCAGGAGCCTCGGAGGCTGGCCCGGTACGATAGACCCTCGTGGCTCTAACTATCGGTATCGTCGGTCTCCCTAACGTCGGCAAGTCAACCCTTTTCAACGCTCTCACCAAGAACGCGGTTCTCGCGGCAAACTACCCGTTTGCCACGATCGAGCCGAACATCGGAGTGGTGAACCTGCCCGACTCCCGCCTCAACGTGCTCGCCGAGATCTTCGGCAGTGAGCGCATCCTGCCCGCAGCCGTGTCGTTCGTCGACATCGCCGGCATCGTTCGCGGCGCGAGCGAGGGGGAGGGGCTCGGCAACAAGTTCCTCGCCAACATCCGAGAAGCGGATGCCATCGCGCAGGTCATTCGCGCGTTCTCCGATGAAGACGTGGTGCACGTCGACGGCGCGGTGAACCCCGCTGGTGACATGGAGACCATCAACACCGAACTCATCCTCGCCGACCTCGAGACGCTCGAAAAGGCGCAGTCGCGGTTCGAGAAAGAGGTCAAGGGCAAGAAGCTTGACCCGATCGTGCTGACCACAGCGAAGGCCGCCAGGGAATACCTCGACACCGGCAAGCCGCTGTCGAGCTCAGGTCTCGACCTCGAGCCGATCAAGGAGCTCGGTCTCCTCACGTCCAAGCCGTTCATCTACGTGTTCAACGTCGACGAAGCCGTGCTGCAGGACCAGGCGAAGCTCGACGAGCTCGCCGCACTGGTGGCTCCCGCCAAGGCGATCTTCCTTGACGCCAAGCTGGAGTCTGAACTCATTGACCTCGACCCTGAAGATGCTGCAGAGTTGCTCGCGTCGACCGGACAGACCGAGTCGGGTCTGAACCAGCTCGCGCGCATCGGTTTCGACACCCTCGGACTGCAGACCTATCTCACGGCGGGCCCGAAAGAGTCCCGTGCGTGGACCATCCCCAAGGGCGCGAAGGCACCGCAGGCAGCGGGTGTCATTCACACCGACTTCGAGCGTGGCTTCATCAAGGCCGAGGTCATCTCGTTCGATGACCTCGTTGCCGCCGGCTCTGTTGCCGAGGCTCGTGCCAAAGGTAAGGCCCGCATGGAGGGCAAGGACTACGTCATGGCCGATGGCGACGTTGTGGAGTTCCGCTTCAACGTGTAATCGGGTCGTCTGGAGTCGCTGGCTCAGTTAGTGCGGCGGCATAGTTACGCATCGAGCGCTGATATTGAGGCAGTGCCTCGATTTGCGCCTCGATGGCTACCCGGAGCGCCTCATCTTTGCGGCCCGCGCTATGAAGCGCCAAGGCCAGCACGACACGAGGTGCCGACCCTGTCGATTCGTGGGTCGGGGCGGCGCTCAAGACGGCGATGGCTTCATCGAGTCGGCCGAGGTTGCGCAGAGTCGATCCATACTGCACCGCGAGTTGAGCGTGCCGAGCTTCATCGAGGGTGAGTTCGAGCGCGCGCTCATACTCCGCGCCTGCCTCAGCTTCGAATCCCATCGAGTCGTACATGCTCGCGAGCTCGAATGCGCTCCGGCCGTCGTGCGCTGGGCACGCGTCAGCCAACTCCCGCATGGCCTTGACCCCTTCATGACGGCTGAGGGAGTCGAATCTGGCCCAGAGATCGGCGACGGAGGATTCCCATCGCTTGAGGTCTGCTGTCATGGAATCTAGTTTGTCAGGCAGCGACCTCACGACGTCGGGACACAACTGGTGGGCATCGCTGGTAGAGGTTGCTCGGTAACGTAACCCGGTGGAGTTCCGCTTCAACGTGTGACTGTCGACGGATGCTATGACGCCCCGCGAGAAGGATTAGCGCTCCGCCGTATCGAACGCGGCTAAGCGGGCCGGGAGTTACGGTGCGGCAGGTGCTTCAACCGCGGGTGCCGCGACTCGCGACCGTAGTCCCACCGCGATGAGGTGGACCGCGAACCAGATCTCGAACGCGAAGACCGGTAGGGCGCACAGGCCGGCGATCGTGCCTCCCTGCGGGATGGCTCCGAACAGCTGTGCCGTGTTGCTCGCAAGCACGGCGGTGCCACCGACGAGACCGAGCACCGCCAGTGCGCGAGGCACGACGCGCGCGTCCAGAAGTAGCCAGCCCAGGATGAGGGTGTTTACGCTGATGACGAGCCCCTGCCCGACGAGGAACGCCGCGGTGTGCATAGCGATGAACGCCTGCGCCTGCGGCGCGCTCGCCGCGGTCCACAGCAGCGCCAGCATCGGCAGGGTGCCCGCAGAGATGACGGTGGCTTCGAGAGCGCGGAGCCCCGCGAAGGTGGCGGCACGCATGGGCCCCACATCGCGCAGCAGTAGCCACAGCAACAGGCCGGTGCCGAGGCATCCTGCGGCGAGGATGAGCTCGAGTGCCACGCCCAGAGCGAGGGCGTCGGCCGAGTACGCGGCGACCGCGGTCACCGACGTGACATGGGTGATCAGGTAGAGGATGCCAGCGGTGCGGGCGTAGGTGCGCGGGTGAGTCGTCATGGCATGCCGATCGTCGTCGGTGTACGCCGTATACCGACGCGGCATCAGTTTACGTATACGCTGTATACGTGTCAACAACCCGTTCACGGCCTCCTCTGGACCGCACGCGCGTACTCGACGGCGCCGTCGCCGTTGCGGACGAGGTGGGCCTTGAGTCCACGAGCATGCGCCGCCTCGCGGACTCGCTGGGGGTCACCGCGATGGCGCTGTACAAGCACGTCGCAAGCCGCGAGGAGTTGATCGACGGCATGCTGGACCGCCTCGTGGCGAGTATCGAGGTGCCCGCCCCCGGTCTGACCTGGAAACTCGCGTTGCGCGCCCGCATCCGTTCGGCACGGAACGTCCTGTCCGCGCACCCGTGGGCCCAGGCGGCGATCGAGACGCGGACCAGCGCCAGTCCCACCATCCTCGCCTACATGGACTCCCTCATGGAGATCATGTTCGAGGGCGGATTGTCCGCCGACCTCGTGCACCATGCGATGCACGCCCTGAGTACGAGGATGTGGGGGATCACACGCGATGTGTTGCCCACCCCGAGCGTCCCGGAGGACCCTGACGAGCGGGCTCAGGCGATGGCCGAGTTCGCGGTCGCCTATCCGGCGATCGTTCGCATGGCGACGACCGCGCCGCACGCGGGGGAGGGCTGCGACGAGGATGAGGAGTTCGTGTTTGCGCTCGACATCCTCCTCGACGGTTTCGAGCGCAAACACGAACAGCGGTGGGCGTCCGTTCCCTGACCAGGGCCTCCGTGGCGCTGACTGTCGGTCCAGTCATTCTTTGCGGCCGTCGAGTCCGGGCCAATCTGCTCCAGCCCCGGCGCAATGTCCGGCCGACTGCAGAGTGACCGTTCGAATCCACATGCATGTCGCCTACCCAGCCGGTGGTGGTACGTCAGCGACGAGAAAAGCACGAGCATTGATCGGGGCTCCGTCCTGCCCCATGGTCCTATGGGGAGTTTCCCTTGAGGAACTGATTCACCGCCGCCTCGGTCAGCTCGTCCAGTTGTTCCTCGTCAACGAGCCCGCTGTTGACGAGGGTAGCGAGACCGTTGATCGTGGCATAAAGAACGATTCCGATCTTTTCGTGGGGACCAGCCTGAAGGATGCCACTGTCCTGGCCTTCGTGAATCAGGTCGACGATGGGTTCGAAGGCTCTCTCCGCGGAGAGTCGGACCCCTGCCTTCTCCGGCTGGTGCTTTGTCGCATTCATCAGTTCCAGGAGAGCCGGGTTCTCCGTCGCGAAGTTCGCGAACGCTGAGGTCGCGCGCCCTACCCGGGAGGCGAAGTCCGCGTCCCCGTCCGCGACGGCGTGGCGGATGGCCTCGCCGAGACGACGGAATCCTAACTCTGCCAGCGCATCGAGCAGATCCTGGCGCTCCGGGAAGTGCCGCCGCGGGGCGCCGTGGCTCACTCCCACCTCCCGGGCGAGATCGCGCAGGGAGAGCTGCTCAGCGCCTCGTTCGCGCATGCTGCGCTCGGCAGCCTCGAGGAGGGCTGCGTGCAGCCCTCCGTGATGGTACCGGCGCTGTTCTGTCTGCTCGCTCATGGGACCACGATAACCGGGGGCCGTAGGCATTGACAACATTAGTAGTCGGTGCCTACATTGGGGTCCATGACTGTTCAGGACGGTGCAGTGTGGTGACCACGACGGCAGAGGAGCTGATCGTCGTCTCCGGTGCCTCGACAGGGATCGGGGCTGCCACCGCCCGCGAGCTCGCTTCTCGTGGTTACCACGTCCTCGCCGGGGTCAGGCGAGACGAAGACGCTGACGCGATCCGGGCTGAGCGTATCGAGCCTGTGATGCTGGACATCACCGTTGCCGAACACGTCGACGCGCTCGCCGCCCGAATCGCCCTCGATCCTCCGGGGCGACTGATGCGTGCGCTGATTAACAACGCCGGGATCGAGATCAACGCTCCAATCGAGGTTCTCCCACTCGACCTGTGGCGGGAGCAGTTTGAGGTCAACCTCTTCGGACACATCCGGGTTATCCAGGCGTTGCTGCCCGCGCTGCGGCACAGTCGGGGCCGCGTGGTGAACATCAGTTCTGTAGGCGCGGAGGCCACTCTGCCCATCTACGGCGCGTATGCCGGCTCCAAGGCCGCGTTTGAGTCCGCCAGCGATGCCCTGCGCCGGGAAGTGGGTTCGCAGGGCATCCAGGTCGTGATCGTCCAGTCCGGCGGCGTGAAGACCCCGATGGCTGCCAAGAGCGGGCCGCTCTCTCTCAAACTCGCTGAGGGGATGAACATGGAGCACACACGCCTCTATGGTCGCTTGATCTCTTCGACCGTGAGCTTTCAGTCCTCGTTCCTGCAGCGGGCGATTACGGCCGACCAGGCCGCGAAGAAGATGACGAAGATCACCACCACCACGCGTCCTCGCACCCGATACAGCCTTGGCCCGGATGCTGCCTTCACACTGCCAATGGCGCGGTTCCTGCCTGCCCGCCTCATGGATCGAGTCGTCCCGCGATAGCTCCTGCACTACCCGAAGATCCCCTTTCGCGCCCAACCCCCATTTTTTCGCCTGACCACCTAGGCTTTCGAAGCATGACGAGCCAGATGGATGTGCCGACCGCATGAGCTTTCACTCGTTCCACCTCGCGCACATGCCGCCGCTCGCTGCAGTCCGAGTGCTGCTGCGGGCACCCAAGGCCAACGGCCTTCGTCACATCGAAGTGCTCGCCGGCATGCAGTTGGGGGCCGCAGTGGTTTCCCCGCGCCGGATGCAATTGCAGCGAATAGCTGTTTTCGCCGAGTGGGAGGACGAGGCGGCACTCGTCGACTTTCTCGCCGGGCACCCATTTGGCCGGCAGTTGGACAAGGGCTGGCACGTCAGGCTTGAGTTCCTGCGTCGATGGGGTCAGATTCGCGAGCTGGACGGGCTGCCGGAGATGACGGAACGAGCGAGCCTCGATGAGCCGGTCGTCGCCGTGACCCTGGCCCGGATGCGGCTGCCCGAGTTGGCACGATTCATCCACTGGGGCCGCCCGGTGGAGCGTCAGGTCCGGGACCATCCCGAAGTGACTCTCGCGCTGGCGGGCATCCGTTTGCCGCGGACGGTTTCAACGTTCTCGATCTGGACCAGCGCCCGAGCGATGACGGGGATGGTGTTCGGCCGCGAGGATGGTGAAGGTGCGCGCCGCCATGCTGAGGCGATGACCGAACGTGACCGTCGGAACTTCCACCACGAATTTACGACGCTGCGTTTTCGGCCGCTGTCCGAGCACGGCGCGTGGGACGGCCGGGCTCACTGGGTGCCGCGGCCCGCGGAGGTCGCGTAGCGAGGAAAGGCGTCCGATAGCGTGTGGCCCTGGCGATTTTCGAACACCTGATGCGTTCGGTATGTTTGCGCCATGACACCAGAGGAACACCGCTTCAATGCTCTCGTCCTGATGTTCGCCAACCTCCAGCGCCTGATGGTTTTTCACAATGCCATCGCGGTCAGTGAAGGCAGGGAAATTGATTCCCAGCTGAGGGAAGAGCTGACGTCCCGGCTCGACCTCGTTGGTGATGCGCTGCGGCGCTCGAGTGAAAACGCCGCGGTAAGCGACGCTGATGTGGATGCCGTCCAACCGGTTGTGGACTATCTCCAGCGGGAAATTCGTGCATACTTCGAGACCAAGCTGGACGGAGACCTTGGCGCGCAGGCCGCCCTCGGTGCTGGGGTCGTGTACGCGGCCTCCTACCTCAATGACGGCACCGTGCAGATGGGGCAGGTGTTTGATCGTCCGCACTGGGTCGACCGGGAAATGCAGAGTAAGCCGATGCTCATCGACCTGAGAAACCGAGCCAACGCTGCGGTCGCTTCAGCAGCACAAGGTGAGGTCTCTGCCGAGGTCCGCGGAGACATCGACTACCACCTGCGTGTCGCACTCGGCGATCGTCAGCTCGTTCTGGCGCAGGTCGACGGATTGCCTACGATGTTGCAGGGGCGCGACGCCCGCGAGAACGTCGGGGCCTGAGCAGCGAGATGCCCGTTTTCGATCATCTCGGCGTCACCGTTGACGACGTGCCTCGTGCGGTGACGCAGTTCGATCCCATCCTGTCGGCGCTCGGTTTTACCCGGACCGACGCTGACGAATCTGTGTCGTGGTACGCCGACGGCGAGACGGAGTTCATTCTGATGCCGGCTCGGGATCCCGGTACGGGGCCGCACCGCCACGGGCGGGTCGGCTGGCAGCACCTGGCATTCGCCGTCGACTCACGCGGGGACGTTGACCGAATGCATCGGATCGCGACGGATGCCGGATGGACGGTCGTGCGGGACCCGAACGAATACCCCCGGTTCACCGACCGCTACTACGCCTCGTTTCTCGAGGACGACAACGGCATCCGGATCGAGTTCATGCACAACCCGCCGCGCGAGAGCAACTGACGGCCACAGGCATCCGTGTCGACGCATAAATGTCGCCGGTGACGAGCTGACGTCGAGCTACGGAAATACGAGGTTCTGGTGCCCGTCGATGAGTTCGCGCACGATGTCGAGGTGACCGGCGTGCACTGACGTCTCGTTGAGCACGCGGAATACCACCGCGCGACCATCCGGCATCCCCGGAGCATCGAAGACGCTGGTCGGCGGTGTCCACGCCGGAGGGGCATCCAGGTCGACGCGTGCGAGGACCTCGTCGCTTCGAGCGATCTGCCGTTTATAGATGTCGATCGCCTTTGCGCCGGTCATTGGATCGGACGCCCAGCCGTCGTGCAAATCCTCAATGGCTCGCCGGTCGCCACCCAGTACCGCCGATATCCAGAACATCTCATCGTCGAAAGTGAGGTGATTGAGAAGTCGGGTGATCGTCCAGCCTGAGGGAACAACCGAGCGATGCATCTCATCCTCGGTCAGGCCGCTGACGGCCCGGAGAACGTGGTCCCGCTCTCCCACGAGCTGAGCGATCAGCTGTGCGTCAGCCATGGCCACGTGCTCGAAACGCCGCGGCACAACGGGACAATGTCACGCGAATCGGTCGGGAGAGCTGCCCGGCCCAACTAGCTCGCACCGGTCTCATTCTTTTCCGCCCACGGGTCGTAATCGACCTCGAGTTCTGCCTGTTCCGGGCGTGCGCCCTCAGGCACATGCTGCAGGTTCACGCGGATCCGATACCAGAGCGAACTCGAGCCCCGCATCCCGTCGACGAGAACATCGGCCGGTTCGAGGAGCTTGACGACGTCGGGATGCCGCGACTTCCACCGTTCGAGTCCCTCCAGGGCCTCCGGCTTCGTCTTGGCACGGGCAACCTCCACGAGGGGCATCGTTGAGGTGCGCCGGCCCGATCCGTCCGACGCTCTCGGTGGTTTCTCGGCCGGACCCAATTCTTTGGCCAGGGCGAGCAGGCCGTCGAGACTGCCGGCGGCGTCATCGATTCCGGATGCCGCGTCGCCACGGTCTGCGAACCGCTTCAGTACCGAGCGCACCGTGAAATCCTCCGGGCGGCATCCGGGCACTTCGTCCCAGTCCAGCGGTGTCGATACGCGGGCGTCCGGCAGAGCCCGGACCGAGTACGCCGATGCGACCGTGCGGTCCTTCGCGTTCTGGTTGAAATCGACGAAGACGCTCTCGCCACGCTCTTCCTTCCACCACTTCGCGGTTGCGAGTCCCGGCGCCCGTCGCTCGACCTCGCGCGCCAGGGTTTCAGCCGCGAGCCGTACCTGGCGGTAGTCCCACCGCGGTTCGATGCGGGCGTAGATATGGATGCCGCGGGAACCGGATGTCTTCGGCCAGCCAACGAGACTGTAGTCGCTGAGCACCTCCCTGGCGATCATCGCAACGTCGACGATCTGTCGCCAGTCCACCCCGGGCATGGGGTCAAGGTCCACCCGCAGTTCGTCGGGGTGATCAAGATCTTCGGCGCGAACCGGGTGCGGGTTGAGGTCGATGCAGCCGAGGTTCACCACCCAGGCGAGTGCAGCGGCATCCCGAACGACAACCTCTTCGGCGGAATTGCCCGATGCGTACTGCAGGGTGGCGGTTTCGATCCACTCGGGACGTTTCTCCGGTGCGCGCTTTTGGAAGAACGCCTCCTGGTCGATGCCCTTCACGAATCGTTTGAGAATCATGGGCCGCCCGGCAACCCCGCGAAGCGCCCCGTCGGCGACCGCCAGGTAGTACTTCACGAGCTCGAGTTTGCTGATACCTGGCTCGGGAAAAACCATCTTGTCGGGATGCGAAACATGCACCTCGCGTCCGTCGATCGCCAGCACCTCTGCCTGGCTCGCCTGTGCGCTCACGCACTCACCATAAACCTGCCGGTCGGTGCGCGTCTGCCCCTCGGGGCGGTGGAGCAACTCGCACCACATACAGATCGATCGACAGATCGCCCCGCTAGCGGGGATGACCCGGAAGATCCATCGCCGCAAGGCGCTCCGGGTCACGCAGCGAAAGAATCTCGACGATCCGATCCCCGACGACCGTGCATCCCATGACACCGAGCGGTTTGCCGGTTGTGCTCCACGCGACGATGCCAGGCTCGCCGTTGACGAGCACACGATGCGCCTGTCCTCTGGCACGTGCTCGGCGCTGTGCATCGGTCGCTACGGCGGGCGCTCCCACCAGCACCTCCACACCATGTGCTGTGTGTGTGCGCCAGGTCACCTCCGGATCGAGCACGCGCAGCAGCCCCTCGAAGTCGCCGTCCCTGGCCGCCGCGAGGAATGCGTCGACCACCGCGCGCTCGCGCCGTCGCTGCTCGGCTGGGCGAGGTGAACCCTGTACTTTGCGGCGAGCCCGGCTGGCGAGCATCTTGCTCGCGTTCGCGGACTTCCCAATGATCAGGCCGATCTCCTCGAAGGTCACAGCGAACATGTCGTGCAGCACAAACGCCAGTCGCTCGGCAGGGCTGAGAGTATCGAGCACAATGAGCAGTGCAAGACCCACCGATTCCGCGAGCGCCGCTTCGTCCTCGGGTGTGCCGTGGCTATCGTCTGTGACGACCAGCTCCGGCACCTGTTCGTCATATGCCACCTCGCGCCTGGCCTTGCGTGAGCGAAGTATGTCGATACAGACCCGGCCGACGACCGTGGTGAGCCAGCCGGCGAGGTTGTCGATCGTTGTCGCGTCCTGGCGGGTCAGCTTCAGCCACGCCTCCTGGACCGCGTCCTCGGCATCCGCCCGCGAACCGAGTATCCGAGAGGCGACAGCAATCAGGCGGCCGCGCTGTTCGTCGAATGCCCGCGCAATGACCTCGTCGGAATCGGATGCCGCCATGGTGTTACCTTCCTCCCTCGAGTGCCGTCATAGGTAATGACGGCCCGCGACGGGTCGAGGTAACGACAGGGAGAATAATAATGAACCTCGCTCTGTGGATCACCGCCGGGTTGCTCGCCGCTGTTTTCCTCATCGCTGGCGCCAACAAGGTGTTCATCCCGTACGAGAAGCTGGCCAGGGCGCCCGGAGCGGGATGGGTCAACGACTTCAGCGTCCGGTTCGTCAAGGGGTTGGGAACTCTGGAGATACTGGGTGCCATCGGTCTCATTCTGCCCGCGTTAGTCGGAATCGCACCGGTCCTGGTGCCGATGGCTGCCGCCGGGCTGGCGGTCATCATGGCCGGTGCAACGGTCGTGAGCTTCCGCCGCGGCGAGATGCTGCACGCTGCGTTGGATTTGATCTACCTCGCGCTGGCACTGTTCGTTGCGTGGGGCCGATTCGGTCCCGAGCCTTTCGGATGATTGGCGGTGCGGCGGCGTCACCGGCTCACCATAAACCCGAGGGCCGGTGCGCGTCAGCCCCCGTGCTCAGTCTGCTCACTGACACGAAAAAGTGTGGCGCACAACTGTTGCTGATCAATAGGATCTCCCGCATGTACATCGTGCTCTCGGCCCTCACGTTCCTGCTCGTGATTGCAGCCCTTGTCGACGTCATCACGCGGCAGGACTGGCAGGTAAAGCACATGCCCAAGATGGTCTGGGTGCTGCTCGTCATCTTCCTGCCGCTGATCGGCAGCGTCCTGTGGTTTATCATCGGCCGCGAATACGACGGGGGCCAGAACATCATCGACCGGCCTGCGCGGCGCGCGCGCCCGCAGCGAGCGTCACAGGCACCGAGTGATGTGCAAGGGCCCGGGTACGGTGCACGCCCACGGACGACGGAGGAGCAGCTCGCGGACCTCGAGCGCGAGATCGAGTTTTACGAGAAGCAGGCGCGCCTTCAGCAGGTGAAGGCCGAGACCGAGCGCCGCCGTGAGCCAGACGGAGTGAACTGAACCCCGCGTGATGCGCGCAGGCGCTGAGTGGCGCTAGTGTCATGCAAATGTACGAACGTGACCACGTGGCATCCGTCCTGAATACTGAAGAGCGTTTCTCTGCGACTGCGACTGCGCCTGCGACCTCGACTGCGAGGTGCGTCAAGTGAGCTTCGACCACAGGCGGGGGACCGCCAGACTCATGGTCATCGACGTCGATGGCTCGCCGCTCAGGGACGCGGATATCGTGCTGGAGCAACGCAGTCACGAGTTCGCGTTCGGCAACATCGGGTTTGATTTCATCCCGCTGGCCAACGAGGAGAGCGAAACTCCCTCCCGCCGCGATGGGTTCGCGAGCGCGTCGACCGAGGGCCTCGCCGGATTAGCCGATCTCTGGCTCGACGTCTTCAACACGGCGACGCTTCCGTTCTACTGGCGAATCTTCGAGCCGGTCGAGGGGGAACCGGACACCGAGCGACTCCGCGCCGCTGCTGCCTGGTTCGCCGAACGCGGGGTCACAGTGAAAGGGCATCCGCTCACCTGGCATACGCTCGCGCCGGAATGGCTGGGAGGCAGGACGGAGAACGAGATCGAGGCGCTCCAGCGAGGCCGAATCCAACGGGACGTCGCCGACTTCGCAGGGCTCATCGATACGTGGGATGCCATCAACGAGGTCGTGATCATGCCCGAGTTCACCGCGGAGGAGAACGGTATTTCTCGACTCGCGAAGAAGATCGGGAGGGTGCCGATCGTCCGGCTCGCTTTCGAGGAGGCGCGACAGACCAACCCATCGGCGACGCTGATCCTCAACGACTTCGATCTGTCGCCCGCCTATGAGCGCCTCATTGAAGATGTCCTGGATGCCGGCATCCGCGTCGACGCGATCGGCCTCCAGACGCACATGCACCAGGGCTATTGGGGCGAGGAAACCATGCTCAGGATGGTCGATCGGTTTGCCCGCTTCGGGCTGCCGCTCCACCTGACCGAAACCACCCTCGTCTCGGGCCACACCATGCCGCCGGAGATTGTCGACCTCAACGATTACCAGATCGCGTCGTGGCCATCGACGCCGGAGGGAGAGGCCCGTCAGGCCGATGAGATCGAGCGGCACTACCGCTCCCTCGTCGGGCACCCGGCGGTGCAGGCAATCACCTACTGGGGGATCACCGATGACGGTGCCTGGCTCGGTGCCCCCGCTGGGCTCGTGCGATCGGACGGCACACCGAAGCCCTCCTACGATGCGCTCAAATCGCTCATCAAGGGGGAGTGGTGGCTGTCGAGAACCGAGGTCCGGACGGACAATCACGGAACCGTGCCGCTGTCGGGGTTCTTCGGTGAATACACGGTGCAGGCGAAGGGGAAAACCGCGACTGTCTCGCTCGCTTCAGGCGTCGACGAGGCAGTGGCACGGCTGGCCTGACGCTGTGCCGGCCTGGCCTAACGCTGGCCTGCTTAACGCGGGCCTGACGCGGCGCTGGCCGCAGCGGCCAGCGCCGTCACGCATCTAGGCGACCGCGGTAGCCTCATCGGTTGCACCCGGGGTGGTCGGCCCCGCTGCGGAATCCGGCGCGAGGGCCTTGTGCAGCGCTGCCTCTGCTTCTTCTACACCGATCTCGAGCGAGAGCGCGATCTCGGTGACGAGTGGGCCCTGCGCGTGACGCAGGAGCTCGCGCTCAGCGAGGGAGAGGCCACGGTCGTCGCTGCGCCTGGTCAGGTCACGGACGACTCCGGCAATGGTCAGGATGTCACCGGCCTTGAGCTTTTCCTGGTTGTCTTTCATCCGGCGCGACCACTTGTCTTCCTCGTCGATCGTCGGTGCCCGGAGGACGTCGAACAGGGCCTTCGTCTCATCGGGACTGAGAACGGCGCGAATACCGACCTGTTCGGCGCTCGCAACGGGAACGCTCACGGACAGCTTGGAATCGTGGACCTCGAGCTTGAGGTATTGAACCTCGTTGCCCTTGACGGTCCTGGAGAATATCGAGGTGATTGTGGCGGGACCGTGGTGCGGGTAGACAACGATCTGGCCTTCGGAAAACTGCATGGGATGTACCTCCGGGTGCGCATGAGCGCCTTACTCAACCTCGCGCGAAGCAGGAACCGAAGTTCGTACGACACCCGACAGTCGACCCAATTCCCGGCGGGCGATGCAGTCGTTCGCCGGATTCCATGGGCGCGCGGGCAGGCAATTCCACAGGGGTGGATCTGCCTGGCACCGCGAGCTTGGCTGAGTCAATTATCTCACAGAGGGCCGACATCTACCTGAGTGAGCGGGCCAAGCGGGGGTGCGGCAGACGTCCCGATGGCGTCAGCGGAGCATCCGTCGCATGACGATTCGGGGGATTCCACCCGACACGGACCGGGTGTCAGCGACCCAGGAGAACCCCGCCTGTTCGAACATGGCCCTGGTGCCCACGAACGCCATGGTCTGGTCTACCCGCTCGCCGTGGTTGTCGACCGGATACCCTTCGACAGCCGGCGCACCCTGGCCACGGGCGTAGTCCACGGCCCCCTCGATGAGGGCGGCGGTGATGCCTCTCTTGCGGTAGCCGGGACGAACCCGCATGCACCAGAGCGACCACACGGGCAACTCGTCGACGTGGGGAATCCTGCGGGAGTGTTCGATCGGGTGCAGCTCCCTCCGTGGAGCAATGCCTGCCCAGGCAACGACGTCATCGCCGAGGTACGCGAGCACACCGGGTGCGAGATCGCGGGCGCACAGTTCGCGGACTTTGTCGGCTCGGTCGGTGCCGACCAGCGTCCGGTTCTCGGCGGATGACAATCGCAAGGACAGGCACCAGCACACCGACGACGAGGGATTCTTCGGACCGAGCATCGTCGCCATGTCGTCAAACGAGTGCGCCGGCTTCACGGTGATGCCGTCCGTGTGGGCGGCGTTCGCTACCTTGTCCTCCACGATCATTACCTCCGCGTGAGTTGCCCTGTGGGTCCATCGTGACATCGGGCCGGTGCCGCCGGAAGGGGCAACGGGACCGGTGTCAGGATGGATGCACAGCCGTTGATCACCCTGCTTTGGTACCCTCGACGAAGGCCGCCAACACGGCCCCGGACGAGGGATCAGTACCCGGAACGCGACAAGACTGGCCAGAAACGAACAGTCATGTTGTGGGTAGTACTCATCCTGTCCGGTGTCCTCGAAGCCGTCTGGGCAACCGCCCTGGGCAAGTCGGAGGGCTTCACGAAGCTCTGGCCGACCGTCATCTTCGGTGCGGCTCTCGCGCTCAGCATGGCGGGACTCGCCTGGTCGATGCGCGGCATCCCCATCGGTACCGCGTATGCGGTCTGGGTGGGCATCGGTGCAGCGCTCACCGTGGCCTGGTCGATGATCACCGGCGACACGAGCATCTCGTGGATCAAGATCGCCCTGCTGGTCGGTCTCATCGGCTGTGTCGTCGGACTCAAGCTGGTGGACGACACACATTAGCCGCCGGTTCTCCTCGGCTACGGTAGGAGAACACATGCGTTCAATGCCGGGTGGGCCTTGTGCGATATTTCACCCGGAAGGAACGCAGGCATGAGCCTCATTCGACTGAACGACGTCACCGTCCGCTTCGACCAGATGCAGGTGCTGCGCGAGGCGTTCTTCCGTCTTGAAGCCGGTGATCGGGTCGGCCTGATCGGCCGTAACGGTTCGGGAAAATCGACCCTGATCAAGCTGGTGCTGGGTCAGGTGTCAGCGGATGCCGGAACGGTCGCTGTCGAAGACGGCATCCGTTTTGGATATTTCTCGCAGTTCTCGGAACTCGATGGAAGCGCGACGATCACCGAGGTGCTCAACGATGTCTTCGTCGATATTCGCGCGGTGGAAGCCGAGCTTGCGTCGATCGATGCGGCAATCGCTGCCGATCCCACCGCTGACCTGGATCCGCTGATCTCACGCCAGGGTGAACTTTTCGAGGAGATGGATCGCCTCGACGGGTGGGACTACACGCGGCGAATCGACGAGGCACTCACCAGGCTCGGTTTCGAGGACGCCCACCGCATATGCCCGATCGACAGCCTCTCCGGTGGTTGGCGCAACCGCGCGGCGCTCGCCAAGCTCATCCTCGAGCGACCCGACGTGCTGCTTCTCGACGAGCCCACCAACTTCCTCGACGTTGCCGGTGTTGAGTGGCTCGAGGCCTGGTTCCGTGATTTCAAGGGCGCGGCGATCATCGTCTCCCACGATCGCAAATTCCTCGACTCGGTTGTCACCCGGATCGTTGAGCTCGAAAACTTCCACCTGCACGAGTACCCGGGCAACTTCGCCGAGTACGTGGTGCAGAAGCAGTTCCGGTTGAAGACCCTCGAGGCGCAGTTCGTGCATGAATCCGAGCTGCTCGCGTTCGAAGCCGAGGGCATCGCCGATCGACGCGAGGCCGCGAAGGCAGCGAGCAGGGGCCTCGACAAGAAGCTCTCAGGGATCAAGAAATCCCGTGCGCCGCGGCCGGTTGACCAGATCATCACGGAGATCTACGGCGGGCTGCACGTCAAGGATGTGCTGTGCCGCGTGACGGGGCTCTCGAAGTCGTACGGCGACAAAGTGCTGTTCAACGATCTGACGTTCGAGTTGAGGCGCGGCAACCGGGTCGTGGTGCACGGCTCGAACGGAAGCGGCAAGTCGACGCTTCTCCGTGTGCTCACCGGCGAGGAAAAAGCTGATTCGGGCGAGGCTGTGTGGGCGAAGGGTGCCGGGGTTGTCTCGTACAACCAGATGCTTGCCGACCTCGACGATGACGACACGATCACCCACGCGGTCAATGCCGCACCGGGGAGCCTCGCGTTTGCCGCGACCCGGAAGTCGGTCGGTCGTTTCCTCGCGATGTTCCAGTTCTCCGAGGCCGACCTCAAGCAGCGGATCGGAAACCTCTCCGGCGGTCAGCGGGCCCGCGTGGCGATGGCGCAGTGCCTGTTGTCCGGTGCGTCGGTGCTCATCCTCGATGAGCCGACAAACCACCTCGACATGGCAAGCACCCAGGTTATGGAGCGGGCCCTGGTGCACTTTCCCGGTGCTGTCATCGTCGTCAGCCACGATCGTTTCTTCAGCGACAAGGTCGCCAACCGCAAGATCGTGTTCGGCAGTGAGGGTGCCGAGGCGGGCGAGCTTGAGGTCCGCGCGGCGTAGGTCGGGTAGGTCGGCCCTCTGGGGAGTTCGGGGTGACGGCGTCTGCGGTCGGAGATACCGTTTCTTCATGGTGACAGGCGTCGAGGTGGGGTGTTGAGCAAGATGAACCCGTTGGACTCGCATTGCGCGGTCGCGGTTTCAGACGGAGAGGTGTGCGACCGTCCCGTTGACGCGGATGCTCCGGTGAACCTCTGCGCGCACCACCTTCTCGTGGCGTACGAGTGGGTCGCTCGTGATGTGGGCGTGACCGACACCCTCGAGGCGCCGTGCCTCGCGTGCGGCTCGCGGCTGGGCGTCCGTTATCCCTCCGGCTGGCTTTGCGCTGTTTGTGAGTGGAAGGTCGGCGAGATCCCTGATTCGGATGCCGTGCGGGCTCGGGTGGACGTTGTCTACTACCTGCGTTTCGGAGACCGCATCAAGATCGGAACCTCGTCGAACCCTCGGAGCCGGCTGGCGAACATCGTTCACGACGAGCTCCTCGCCTTCGAACCGGGTGGTCGTCTGCTCGAGCAGGCGAGGCACGCGCAGTTCGCGAGCCATCGACTGCACCGCAGTGAGTGGTTCAGTGTGCATGAGGCGTTGCTGCGCCACATCCGCGTCGTGAATACCGGGGTCGACGATCCCTGGCAGACCTACAAGCGCTGGGTGAGCGAGCAGGTCGCGCTGCACGGGTAGCGGCTACTGCGCTGGACGACCGGGTCGGTCTGATGGTGTGTTCACTGCTGGCGGCATCCGTCATCGAGGTAAGGGTGGCGGCTGCGGCTGGTCGCGATCAGCCGCGCTGCAGCGGGCCGGCCGGGTGAAGGCGACTTCGATGTGGTGGTTACGCTGCGGCGAGCGGGCGAGCGGGCGAGTGGACGCCGGGGGAGTTGTCTGCGTCAACGATGGTTACGACCGGGGCGATGACCAAGCGAGCTGATCGGCCAGCGGAGGCCGGGCTGGTGACCAGGCGCAGGAGTGATGTCTACGGGCGAGGTCGAGTTGTGGCGCTCACCGATAAGGGTCGTCGGCTCATCGACGAGGCGCTCACCGATCACGTGGCGAATGAGCATCGACTGCTTGAGGCGCTGACCGAGCAGGAACAGGACCTGTTGCGGGGTGTGTTGTCCAAGTGGTTGCGTGAATTCGGGTCGGGGGACCCGGGCGGGCCGCTGAAGGTACCCGTGCCGGAGGCTGCGTATGCAGGTGTCGGTTGGGCTTGCCAGATGTAGGCGCTGCTCCTTCGGGCGTGGGTGCGAGTGTCTGTGCGGGTGTCGCTTGACCTGCCGCGACGTGTGTGGTGGGTTTGGTCGGGCGGTTTCGCCATCTCCGCATGCAATCCGCTTATTGGAAGTACGGTTTGCGGCGGATCCATTCGGCGATGGTGACCTTGGGTTTGCCGTTCACCATCGTGACGGTGAAGACTCCGGTGTCGACCATCCGGTGGTGGAACCAGCAGAACAAGACTCCGTTATCGAGATGGGTGGGGCCACCCTCCGCGTGCGGAATGATGTGGTGGGCCTCGCACCCTGTGGCAGGGATCTGACAGTCCGGCATCGCACAGGTCGGACCATCGCGAGCGATCATCCCCATTCGCTGCGTCCGGTTGAACCCGCGCTGATCATTACCGAGGGCAACAACCGTGCCGTCGGGGTCGATGAACACCGGGATGATGCTCGCATCACAGAGAACCTGGCTGATCGTTGACGCCGCCACCGGTGCGTTCACTCCCACGATCTGTCCGGTACCGGACTTCGAGTCGATCACGTCCGCATTGACCGTCACCACGACGGTCGGTGCAGCACCGGTAACACTGGGTGAGTCGGTGGAGCGGGCGAGGGCGTCGATCATCGCGGCGAACACGTCAGCGCGTTGCTGCCCCGCGGTCCGCCGGGCCCGGATCGGCTCGTCCGGCGCCTGATCAGGTGCCTCGCCGGCCGATGCCTCGGCGGGGTGCGTTATCTCGTATCGGTCCGCGGTCTTCGGACTCAGCACCGCATCGAGTAACGCGTGGAGTTTCGCGCCGACGTCGACGGTGACCTGCCCTCCGAACTTCACCAACCCGTCCTTCGCGGTGCGGGCGATCCAGAAATCCCGGCGCTGGAACGCTTTGTCGGTGTGGGGTTCGATCCCGTCTTCGTCCAGCCGGTCCCGCCACTGCCGAGCCTGAATCCCCACCAGATCGGCCGACATAGGCAGGCCGTCGCGCCAGCCGGCACCGACCGCCTCACTGACCAGGGTGCGTTCGGCAATCGCGAGGTGTTCGACCTCGGCACGAGGTGCGGCGAGTGATAGTTCCCGGGTGATCGCTTCGGCGGTTTCCACCCCGATCAGACCCTGCCGGAACGCGTCCGCGACCACCGGAAACAACGGCGGTAACGGGAACCCAGCATCGGTGAGCCTCCGGCAGGTCCGCTGCCCGACCCGGATCAACCGTGATGCTGCAGCGGAGGAGACTCCGGTGATCACCTCGATCAGGTGCGACGGACGCTGGTAGTTGTGCTTCACCGCCAACCCCTCGTTGCCGCGGGCGGGATCTGACCGGTCCGCGACCTCAGCACTCAACGCCGCGAGGACCGCCTCACCGGCCCGCACCACCCCGGCGACCTGGCCCAGCTGCGTCAGCAACTGTTCGCCGGTCAACCGGTCGAGGTGATCCAGGTCGAGAACATCAACCACCTGCCCCAGGTGCGTGAGCAGCCCGGTGAGCGCACTCTCACCCTCCGGAACACCGGCCGGGAGAAAGTCGCTCACCGCGAAACTCATGACACCCGCACACCCCCACCAGTCGAGGCGAGGACATGACGCATGGCCACAGCGACGTTCGCCGCACCGGAACGGGTGCGAATCGGGCTGCTGGCCGGGTTGTTCATGACTTCAGTACACACCCAACCACTGACATTGAACCCCTGCGCCACTGGCATCCCGCTGGAGCCACTGCCGGCATCTGAACGCCACACCACAACGCCGCACCACAACGCTGACGGAACGGCCTGACCGGGCTATTCATCCTTTCAATTCACCCGACCGCTGACATCGAATCTCGCACAGCGGTGCCTCGGGTGACCCGGCGGGTCATAAGCGACCAGATGGTTACCCGATTCCCTGTAGACGTTCGAAAGCCTGGGCGCACAAGTCGTTAAACGTCTCAGGCGCGATCGCGGGTACGTCTCCTCCGGTCGAGATCCGACAGTCGACACCGCCGCCCGGAGTGGTCGCGACTGCTGTGTAGTGGCGGGCGCTTCCGGTCTCCAGCGGATATTCCGTGCAGTAGCTCAAAGCGGTTTCATATCCGCCAAGAGTGACTAATTCAGCCCGGCTCTGCCCGATGCAGGGAGAAGGCCATGTCGGTGAAAGCCACTCAGTCGTTCCCGCCAGGACATCGCCGAAATCGAGCAGCACGCTTACGCCATAGGGCGCATCTGAGACGTAACAGCGGCCATTGGTGCCAGCCGGGTCGGCTTGGTCGGTCGATAACGTTGACGCGGAAGTCACGCCGATCGGTGACAGCACGTCGAGGTCTGCTGCGGCGAGTGCAACACACAAGGCGTCACTGAAGATAAACCCTTCGTCCAGCGCAGGCAGGCTGGGTGACGGGGCCGAGGGCGTTGGCGTAGCCGTAGGGGAAGTTACGGGTGTGGACGGTGCGGCGGTCGGGTTGGGTGTGGGTGCGGCGGTGCAAGCTAACAGCAACAGCGTGCTGGTCGCCGCACACACCGCTCCGGCGATCCGTGCTTTTTTGAGAATGATCGTCTCCCTTTTCGGAACGCTCCCTTGGTGCGATGAGCTGAGCATAGTGCCGGCACAGCGACTGATTCCGGCGAGGCCTGACCCAGTCAGGGGGTGATTATTTCCACCACCACCACCGCCGCCGCCCCGGCTGGCACCTCCACCGCGTCGCTGCGAGAATGGACATATGACCGGCACCCTCAACATCACCGGCGACGCCAACGCCGACGCCCTCCTCTCGAACGACCCGCTCGCGCTCCTGATCGGGATGCTCCTCGACCAGCAGGTCCCCATGGAGAGCGCATTCGCCGGACCTCTCAAAATCAGCGAGCGACTCGGCTCCTTCGACGCAGCATCCATTGCCGGTGCGGACCCGGATGCCTTCAGCGAGTTGTTCAAGACACCTCCCGCCGTCCACCGCTATCCCGCCAGCATGGCTACCCGGGTTCAGGCGCTGTGCCAGGCCATCATCGACGACTGGGATGGCGACGCCTCTTCCATCTGGACCAAAGACTCACCGACCGGCGCTGAGGTCTACCGCCGGCTCAAGGCGCTGCCAGGATTCGGCGACCAGAAGGCGCGAATCTTCGTCGCCCTCCTCGGCAAGCAGTATGGCTTCGACGGCGAAGGATGGCGCGAGGCCGCCGGTGCCTACGGTGAGGATGGCAGCACCCGCTCGGTGGCAGACATCGTGGATGCCGACTCCCTCACGAAGGTGCGCGAAACGAAACGCCTGGCGAAGGCCGCTGCGAAGCGGAAATAGCGCGAGTGGTCGCTACCCGAGCGACTCCACGTGGGCCGAGATCGTCTCAAAGACCCGGGACTGGGCATCAAGTGATGCCCGCCAGCCGGCCTTCACGGTGAGGGAGTGGTTCGCTCCCGGAATCGTGACGAGAACCGCTCGACCGCAGGCTACAGCATCCGGCACCCACATCTCATCCGCGTCGCCACCGATCGCGAGGTGAGAACTCGGCGCCCCGGCAAGCGCATCCCGCACCACGTCGCTGGTGAGCACCGGCGTCAGCCAGACCCCGGGAACTCCCTCCCGCAGAGCCCACGGCAGCGCGAAGCTGCCGAACGACTTCGCGACAATGAGCCGCCGAGAGGCGGGCGGTGCTGAGTTGAACGCGGTGGTGACCGCTTCCTCCACGAAGGACACCGGGTCCGCCGCCGCATCGACGTTCCACTCGACGCCCTGCACATGCCAGCCACGCTCGGCGAGCATCTGCGCACACCAGTACAGCAGCGGCCCCTGGATCGTGTAGCCCACCCCCGGCAGCAACACAGCGACCGGCGCGTCGGCCACATCCGCCCTGGCAAGCGCGCGTGACCGAATCATGCGAGCACTCCCTCGAGAAAGTCAGCGACGGATGCCGTCACCAGCGCGGCAACATCCCGCGCCTTCAGCGGCGACGAGGCAAGTACCTTCATGCTGTGGTCCGCGCCGGGAATCGGCACGACCCGAACCGAGTCACGGCGACCGACCTCGCGTTCAACGTCGCTCGCCGTACCGAAGGTGTCGCGGTCACCCTGCAGCACCAGGGTCGGGGCCGACGGCAGCAGCAGTTCGTCCAGTCGCGTCTTCTCCGGCTTTCCCGGCGGGTGCAGCGGGAAGGCCAGGCACACGACGGCGGCAGCGCCCAGATCGTCGGGGGTCCGGCAGGCCACACGTGCTCCGGCGCTTCGCCCACCAACCACCAGCGGAAGTCCGGCGGCCAGCTCGGTAACGGCGGGCGCTGTCTCTCGCCACGCGATATCGAGCGTCGCCGGGCGCGGGGCGAGCTTCTTCCCGGCAACACGCCATGGTTGCTCGTAGCGCACCACGGTGAAGCCATGATCAGGCAAATGGTCGGCCAGCGCGGTGAGATCGAGGGCGCCGATCCCGCCGCCGGCACCGTGACCCAGCCAGACAACGGCTCGAGGCTGCGCTGCCTCGCTGACCGTCAATCTGCCAGGGCCGAGCGAGGTGGGGACGTCGATGATCATGGAGGACTCCGCCCGCTCTATGCCGAAAGAGGATCGTGCTTCGCGGCAGCGCGGCGGTTCCGCCACGCGCGCCATGCACCGGTGGACCACAGCGCCCAGATCACGAGCAGCGGCTGGAACAGGAGACGGATGCCGCGGCTGAGATCGTCGTTGAGGCCGAACGAGTCGGTGCCCGTGGTGAACTGCGAGATGTTGCCAGGGAAGATCGCCACAAAGAACGCCGCCACGATCCAGCCAACGGGCACCCGCCAGCGCCAGAGCAGGAGAAGAGACAGCCCGAGCACGATCTCGACGATGCCGGATGCCACGACCACGAAGTCGACATCGATGGGCAGCCAGATGGGAACCTGCGCCTGGAACGCATTCCTCGCGACGGTGAGGTGGCCGACGCCGGCGGTCAGCAGGAACAGGCCCAGGATGACCTGCGCGACCGTCGCTGCGAGCGACGTGCGTCGGACGGGCGTGGGTGTTTCCGCGTGAGTCATCTCTTCAGCCTAACCCCGGATACGTGCAGACACTGCATGAATTTGGAATCCGCTACATTTTCGCGGGGTGCCGGCGTCCCTCAGTGGCAGCCGGGCGTAACCCAGCGGAACTTAGCGTGGCTCAGCGGGACTGGCGTCGCTTGCCCGGACGCGGCTGGCCCTTCACGGCGGGCGTCCGGCCCTTGCCCTTCGACGCCTTCGCCTTGCCGCCGGCGGGCTGTGGTTTGTTCTGCACCGATGCCGCTGTCGCCGCGAGCTTCTTCTGCTGGTCTGCGAGGAGCTCGGCTCCAGCGGGGGTGAGCGTCGTGGTCGACGCGTTCATGTCGAACAGGGGAGTGCCCAGTTCGTTCTCCAGTTCACGGACCGAGGCGATGAGCGTCGACCGCGGAATGTTGAGGTGCTTCGCTGCATGCGCAAAGTGAAGTTCTTCGGCAGCGGCCACAAAACGGCGAAGCGCGATGGTATCCATGTTCTCAATTCTTGTCGGGCGTGAGAAACACGCCCAGATGCCAAGGGTACGCGTGTTCACCTGCTCGAGCCTCATCGGAGCGCCGGTGCTGGCCAGCGACCGGCGCTCCACGAGGGCTAGGGCGCAGGCGCGCCACCCTCGGTGGGCTCCGGCGTCGGCAGGATGTTGTCGCTCCCGGTCTCGGCGCTCGCCGAGCGTTCGCCGGTCAGAGTGGTTGGTTCCTCATCGCGGCTGCTGGTCGCCGACGATGGTTCCGAACTCTTTTTCGCCGTCAGCTCGTCGTCACGGTTGCCTGTCGTATCGCTGCTGTCTGTTGTCATGCCTTCACGGTATGCGGCCCGATCGATGACGCTCAAGGGCTTGCATTTGACGTCGAGCACCCGTATTCGGGCGCTCGACAACCCCAGCCGGACTCAGTCGACCTGGTACTTGAAACCGCGATGAGACCCGACAAATCCGAGCCGTTCGTAGAACCGGTGGGCGTCGGTTCTCGCGTTGTCGGAAGTGAGCTGAACGAGCCTGGCGCCGAGTGCGGGAGCCGCGGTACCGGTCACCCATCGCATCATGGCTCCGCCAATGCCGCTCGAGCGAGACCCGCTTCCGACCCGCACCGCCTCGACCAGCAACCGGGTTGCACCGCGCCTGGCCATGCCGGGCACCCTGGTGAGCTGCATGGTCGCGATGACAGTGTCGTCCGAAGCGACGGCAACGATGACCTCGTTCGAGGAATCATCGATCAACTCGCCGAGTGCGCCCGCGTACGCGGCGGCATCCGTTTCGTCGGCTCGATCTCCGCGTCCCGCACTGATCGGATCGTCAGCGAGGAGAGCCGTCAACGCTCCGAGGTCTTCCCGCGTCGCGCGGCGAAGGGTTACCGGCAGGCCGGTATCGAGGGCAGCGGGGAGAGGCAGTTTAGCGAGCACCCGCTCAGTGTCCCACGAGGTGACGGGGGCGCACGCCGCTGGAGCAGCGGGTTGCGGCGTCGACCGAGCACTCGCTCAGCCCCTGACCACCGCTGGGACTAGAAGTCGCCGGAATCCGAGTCGATGGCCTTCGGGTAGATGCGCCCCGGCGGCTTCCTCGGTGCCGAGCGTTGTGCCCGGCTCTCACGGTAGGGCTGACCATCGGTCGGGTTCGCCGCCGGCAGCCAGTTCTTGAGGATGGCGAGCTCGGGAGCCACGATCTCCTCGTTGCTGAGGTCGTAGTTCTCGTCGACCGGACGAGCCTTCTTTTTGCCGAATCTCCGACCCGGCTCCTGTGGCTTCTCCATGGCCTCACCGTACGCTCCGGCCCACCCTTGTCAAGAGACCCTCGGCGATTCCACGGCTGCCACCGAGCCAGCTCCGATGCGCGTGACCGATCGAACGGATGCCGCCACAGCGTGCGCCACCTCCTCGAGTTGCCCGGCCGTGATCGATGCCGGAAACGTGAAGCGCACCGCGGTGCGCGCGACCTCTGTCGACACTCCGAGCGCTGTCAGGACGTGCGACGGTTCGTCGCTGCCCGCGGCACACGCCGAACCACTCGAAGACACGAACCCGTGCCGTTCCAGCTCGAGAAGCACCGCCTCTCCGCTGGTGCCGGGGAAGCAGAACGATGCGTGGCCGGGCAGGCGTTGCACGGGGTGCCCCGTCGGCACAGCCGTCGGAACGAGTGCGCGAACGCGGGACGTGAACTCCGAGCGCAGCGCTGTCAGCCGCGCGGCGGCATCCGTTCTCTCACCCTCGGCCAGTTCGAGAGCCGTCGCGAGCCCAACGGCACCCGCCACATTCTCGGTGCCCGAGCGCCTCGCCCGCTCCTGGCCACCACCGTGGACAAGCGGCTCGATGGGCAGCCGACCTCGCAGGGTCACCACGCCGACGCCTTTCGGTGCGCCGATTTTGTGACCGGAGAGCGACAGTGCATCCACGCCGAGGGCGGGAACTGACAGGTCGAGCCAGCCCGCAGCCTGAACGGCATCCGTGTGAAACGGGATGCCTCGGGTCGCGGCGAAGGCACTGAGCGCGGGGATGTCCTGGATCGTGCCGATCTCGTTGTTGGCGTACATCACCGAGACGAGCGTCGTGTCATCGCGCAGCACGCCCTCGAGCGCCTCGGGCGTCACGATGCCGTCGGGGGAGAGCGGCGCGAATGACACAGTGAAGCCGTGCAGTCGACGGAGGTAATCCACCGATTCGAGTACGGCCTCATGTTCGATCGCCGTCGTGACGAGATGCCTGCCGCGCGGGTTGCCGAGCGCGATGCCCTTGATCGCGAGGTTGTCGGCCTCGGTGCCGCCGGAGGTGAACACCACCTCGCTCGCACGCACGCCGAGAACCGAGGCGACCCTGCTGCGCGCATCGGCGAGCGCGATTGCCGCGCGCTCGCCGACGGTGTGCACACTGGATGGGTTGCCAAACTCGGCGGCGAGGTACGGCCACATGGCCTCGAGTACCTCCCGGCGCACCGGTGTCGTCGCCGCGTTATCGAGGTACAGCATCGGGATCCGCCGAGAGTGCGACGTCGAGGCCAAGATCGAGCGAGCGGATGCTGTGGGTCAGCGCGCCCGACGAGATCACGTCGACCCCGGTGCGGGCGATTTCGCCCACGGTGTCGATGGTCACGTTTCCCGACGCCTCGATGATCGCGCGACCGGCGACGAGCGCGACACCCTCCCGCAGTTCGTCGAGGCTGAAGTTGTCGAGCATGATCGTGTCGACACCGGCGGCGAGTACCGGTTCGATTTGATCGAGGCGGTCGACCTCCACCTCGAGGTGGGTCGTGTGCGACAGGCGGGAACGAACGTCGAGGAGAGCATCGGTGACGGAGATGCCGCCCGCCGTGAGGACCGCGAGGTGGTTGTCCTTTGCCATCACGGCGTCGGAGAGCGAGAAGCGATGGTTGAAACCACCGCCGGAGCGGACGGCGTGGCGCTCGAACGCGCGAAGGCCAGGTGTCGTCTTCCGGGTGTCGACGATGCGCGCCTTCGTGCCGGCAACCTGCTGGACGTACCGTGCCGCCTGCGTCGCGATTCCTGACATCCGCTGCACGAAGTTGAGGGCGATGCGCTCGGCCTGCAGCACGCCGCGCGCGGGACCGGTGACGGATGCCAGGACGTCGCCCGCCTCGAACGGCTCGCCATCGGCCAGCAGCAGGTCGACGGCGATGGCGGGGTCGGTGAGGCGAAACGCCGCCACGAAGACGGCACCGCCGCTGAACACCCCGGGTTCTCGGGCGACAAGCCGCGCTGTCGCCGATGCCGACGCCGGGATGAGCGTCTCGCTCGTGAGGTCGCCCCACGGGGCGTCCTCGTCGAGGGCGAGCGCGACGACACGGTCGATGTGTTGCTGGGTCAGCACGGGAGGGCCTCTCGGGAGTGTTCGGAAACTGGAGAACGGGTCGTAGCGGCATCCGTCAGCAGGATGGGCGCGGCCTGGCCGGGGTCGGTGGCCGGACAGTCCGTGCGGGTATGGGCGCCGCGGGACTCGGTGCGGGCCAGCGCAGCGGTGACGAGCGCTCGACCGAGGGCGAGCAGGTTGCAGTCTTCGAGGTCGTGCTCGGTGGCATTCGGGAGGTCGAGCATGCTCCAGCCCTCCAGGATCTGGGAGGCTAGCTCGAGACCGGCGGTCGACCGATTCAGCCCGGCGCTCGCCCACAGCAGCTGTTGCAGGGCGCCCCGGGAGAACGGCGGCACCTCGCCGGGAGCGCGCTCAGCCGGCGAGCCCGTGTCGGCTCGGGGGCGCGCCTCGGACGCCGATCGCACTCCGTCGAAGCGCGCGGCGAGGGAGAGGTCGCCTGTGACCGCCGACGCCGCCCGACGTCCGAACACCGCGCCCTCGAGCAGTGAGTTCGACGCCAGGCGGTTCGCGCCGTGAACACCGGTGCGGGCAACCTCGCCGATGGCGAACAGGCCGGGGATCGACGTGCGGCCGTCGAGGTCGGTGGCGATGCCGCCCATCCAGTAGTGGGCGGCGGGCGCTACGGGAACAGACTCGCGAGACCAGTCGATGCCGGCGGCTCGCACGGCGGCGTCGATGCCGGGGAACCGTGCCGCCAGGTAGTCGGCGCCGAGCGCCGTCGCGTCCAGCTCGACCGGTCGGCCTTCCTGTCGTACCATCGTCGCGGCGATGCCCCTCGCGACGACATCACGCGGCGCAAGCTCGGCGGCGGGGTGGATGCCCGGCATGAACCGGGTGCCTGTCGCATCGCGGAGTACCGCCCCGTCGCCCCGCACCGCCTCTGAGATGAGGAAGTTGGCCGCCGTGACGAGGGCCGTCGGGTGGAACTGGTAGAACTCGAGGTCCGCGAGCACGGCACCAGCCCGAAGCGCGGCGGCCGCTCCGTCACCCGTGGCACCCGACGGGTTGGTCGTGTATGGGTACAGCTGGCCGGCGCCGCCCGTCGCCAGGAGCACCGCGTCGGCGTCGAGCCGGAACCGGGCGCCGTCGGCATCCTGCAGGTCGACGCCGCTGACCCGGCCGTCCTCCAGCACGAGGTCGCGGAGGAAGGCGCGCTCGAGCACGGTGACGGAGCTGGCCCTAAGGCGATCGACGAGAGCCGCTTCAATCACGGCACCTGTGGCGTCACCGCCGGCGTGCAGGACCCTCGGGTAGGAGTGGGCGGCCTCACGGCCCTTCGCGAGCTCGCCCTCGTGCCTGTCGAACGCCACCCCGAGCGCGACGAGTTCATGAATGCGCGCGGGGCCTTCCGAGCAGAGCACGGCGACGGCTTCCGCGTCGCACAGTCCCGCTCCCGCGGCCAGGGTGTCGGCAATGTGTGCGTTCACGCTGTCGTCGTCGAACATCACGCCCGCGATGCCGCCCTGGGCGAAGCGGGTGTTGCTCATGCCCAGAGCACCCTTGGTGATCAGGGTGACGGAGTGTTCGGCGCTCGCCGTGAGCGCGGCTGTGAGGCCGGCGATTCCGGACCCGACGACGATCACCCGCTTCACGATCAGCCTCCCGTGTGCACTGGAGGCTTCGCCGCGAGCATCCGTTCGAGGGCGAGGCGAGCGGGTTCGGCGACGTGGTCCGACACGGTGATCCGGTTGAGCACGACCCCCTCGAGGAGCGAGTCGAGGACCCACGCGAGGTAGCCCGGGTGGATGCGGTACATCGTCGAGCAGGGGCAGACGACCGGGTCGAGGCAGAAGATCGTGTGCTCGGGGTGTTCAGCTGCAAGCCGCTGCACCAGGTTGATCTCCGTGCCGATCGCGAACGTGGAACCGGCGGGTGCCGCCTCGATCGCCTTGCGGATGTAGTCGGTCGAGCCGTATTCGTCGGCCGCGTCGACAACGGGCATCGGGCACTCCGGGTGCACGATCACGCGAACACCGGGGTGCTCGACGCGGGCCCGTTCGATCTGCTCGACGGTGAAGCGCTTGTGCACCGAGCAGAAGCCGTGCCAGAGGATGACCTGGGCAGCCTGGAGCGCGAGCGCGTCGTTGCCGCCGAACGGCTTGTTCGGGTTCCACATCGGCATCCGCTCGAGCGGAACGCCCATCGCCTTTGCCGTGTTGCGCCCGAGGTGCTGGTCGGGGAAGAACAGCACGCGCTGGCCGCGTTCGAACGCCCACTCGAGCACGGTTTCCGCGTTCGAGGAGGTGCAGACGATACCGCCGTTGCGGCCACAGAATCCCTTGAGCGCAGCCGAGGAGTTCATGTAGGTGACGGGGACCACGGGGACTCGCCCCGAGGCATCCGGTTCGGTGCCGTAGAGCTCGGTGAGCTCCTCCCAGCATTCCTCGACCTGGTCGATGTTCGCCATGTCGGCCATCGAGCAGCCGGCGGCGAGGTTGGGCAGGATGACCGACTGTGACGTGGTCGAGAGCAGGTCTGCCGTCTCGGCCATGAAGTGCACGCCGCAGAACACGATGGCCTCTGCGTCCGTACGGGCCTTCGCCGCGTTCGCGAGCTGGAACGAGTCGCCGACGTAGTCGGCGTACGCGACGACCTCGTCGCGCTGGTAGAAGTGCCCGAGAATGACGAGCTTCGACCCCAGCGTCTCTTTGGCCGAACGGATGCGACGGTCCAGTTCCTCGGTGGATGCCTCGCGGTAGAACGCGGGCAGTTCACCCTGGCGCGGTGAACCGACGGGAATCAGGTCGCCCATCGATGAACCCGGACCATAACCCGGCGGCCGGGAGTCGAACAGCCAGGGTTTCTGGACGAGGTCGGGGCTGCACGCGGCGCCGGGCGCAGTGCCGGCGGCGATCTCGATGAGCGTGCTGTCGACGGAGGCGGTGAGGGTCATGATGCTCCTTGTGAGCGGTCGGTACGCGAGCGGCCGAGGGGCCCGTTGGTCTCCACTGTTGCCGCGTATCGATAGAGGCGGGCGGGGCGATGCCGGCCTCCTGTCCGAAGCTGCTCGGTCGGTACCACTTGCCCGGAGCCCTCGATCTGGCGCCGGAAGTTGGCAGCGTCAAGTGACTTCTGCAGCACGGCCTCGTGGACCTCGCGCAGTTCGGACAGGGTGAAGGTGTCGCCGAGGAAGGCGGAGGCGATGTGGCTGTACTCGAGCTTGTTGCGGAGCCGCCACAGCGCGTACTCCACGATGAGGCTGTGGTCGAAGGCGAGTTCGGGCACCGAATCAGCCTCGAACCAGCGAACGTTCTCGGTCTCGACGGCGATGTCGGCCTCATCGGAACGCACCAGGGCCCAGTAGACGATTGAGACGACGCGCTCGCCGGGGGAGCGGTCTGTGTTGCCGAACGCGTAGAGCTGCTCGAGGTACTGCGGAGTCAGCAGCGTCGTCTCAGCGAGGGTGCGTGCCGCGGACTCCGCCAGGTCCTCGTCGGGTTCGAGAGGTCCGCCCGGGAGAGCCCACATACCGACGAACGGATCACGGATGCGCCGCACGAGGGGGAGCCACACGGTCATGCGGCCATCGACCGGTGATGGCCGAAGCGCAAAGATCACCGTCGAAACGGCGACATGGACGGGCGCTGCGTGTGCGGCCATCACGAATCCTTCCAGTTAAAGTCACCATGACTATAACTAGACCCATCTTAGTGTCAACATGACCCGAACTGAAGAGAAATATCCCGCCAGATTTTCTCTGAGATGCCGAGCACTCTGAGTGCGCCTCACTGTAGGCTGGGCGAAAATCGAATATCGGGCCGCACACGCGATGCGGGAGAGCCGGGCTTGCCCGGCACCGAAGGAGCAAGCCTCCCTGCCAATCTCTCAGGTCTCTGTACCGCATCGAACTGGCCACTCTGGAAAGTGAACGCCTGGCGTTCCGCCGACGGTGAAAGCCGCCAGCCGTGATCGACGGCTGCGCGAGCGAAACTCTCAGGCCCATGACAGAGAGGGAGTTCCTCAGGCACCTTGAGTGCCGCAGCCGCTTTTTGCGATCGTCGCCCCGGCGACACCTGGAGAACTCGTGTCAGACCCCGCACCAGAACGCACCAGCCCGCTCGCCGCGGTCCATTCCGAGCTCGGAGCGAGCTTCACCGATTTCGCCGGCTGGCAGATGCCGGTGCGCTACACCAGCGATCTCGCGGAGCACGCGGCGGTCCGGAACGCCGCAGGCATCTTCGATCTCTCTCACATGGCCGAGATCCTCGTGTACGGACGGGATGCCGGCCGATTCCTCGACTTCGCCCTCGCCGGACGGCTGTCGTCGATCGACGTCCTGCAGGCGAAGTACAGCCTCCTGCTCACCGAGGCAGGCGGCATCCTCGACGACGTCGTGGTTTACCGGCTCGGTGACACGACGTATCTCGTGGTCGCCAACGCGGGCAACCGGGATGCCGCTGCCGCCGCGCTGTCGGAGCGGGCGTCCGGGTTCGACGTCACCGTCGACGACCAGAGCGACGACTACGCGTTGATCGCCGTCCAGGGCCCGAACTCGCGGACGATCCTCGAGCAGACGACAGGCTTCAGTGAGCTCGGTGTCCCTCTCGATGAACTCCGCTACTACCGGGCGACCGACGGGTTTTTCAATGGAGTTCCGCTCGTCATCGCGCGGACCGGCTACACCGGCGAGGACGGGTTCGAGCTTTACCTCAGGGCTGACGCGGCCGTGCCGCTGTGGCGCGCTCTCGAAGAAGCGGGCGAAGCGCACGGGCTGGTCCCTGCCGGGCTCGCGAGCCGCGACACCTTGCGCCTCGAAGCGGGGATGCCGCTGTACGGCCACGAACTCGGCACTGAGACATTGCCCGTACAGGCCGCTCTCGGCCGGGTGGTCGCACTCTCCAAAGAGGGCGACTTCGTCGGTCGGGCGGCTGTCGAGGCCGGGCCGGCGGACGACGCTCGCGTGCTCGTCGGGCTGACCGCGGCGGGCAGGCGTGCCGGCCGTGCCGGCTACCCGGTGGTTTCCGGCGATGCAGAGGTCGGAACCGTAACGAGCGGTGCGCTGTCACCGACGCTGGGGCATCCGATCATGATGGCGTACGTGGACCCCGCCGCCGCATCGCCCGGCACCGAACTCGCCGTCGACGTTCGAGGCACACGAATTCCCGCAACTGTCACCACACTGCCGTTTTATCGGAGAGAGAAGTAAGCCATGTCGGACAAGACCACACTCAAGTACACCCCGGAACACGAATGGCTCGAGATCGACGGTGACATTGCGACCGTCGGGATCACTGACTTCGCCGCAGACAAGCTCGGCGATGTCGTCTTCGTCGAACTCCCCGCCGTCGACAGCACGCTCGCGTCGGGAACCGTCGTCGGCGAGATCGAGTCGACCAAGTCGGTCGGCGAGCTCTTCGCGCCGGTCAACGGTTCGGTGGTCGACGCGAACGCCGCCGTCATCGACGACCCGGCACTCGTCAACAGCGATCCGTTCGGCGATGGCTGGCTCATCCGGGTGCGTTTCACCGAGCTGCCGTCGAACCTGCTCAGCTGGGACGAGTACTCAGCGCTGGTCGGTGAGTGATGCGCGAGCTGTTCTCTGAGCGTCACATCGGAACGGATGCCGCTGCGCAGGCGAGCATGCTGGCATCCGTCGGCTACGACACCGTCGACGCGCTCGTCGAGGCGGCACTGCCGGAGTCCATCCACGTCGCCGACCTGGCGAGTTCGTCGATCCCCGCCGCGGCCACGGAACGCGAAGCGCTCGCCGAACTGCGCGAGCTCGCCGGCTCGAATACGGTGCGGACCTCGATGATCGGGCTCGGTTACTACGGCACTCTCACGCCGGCCGTGATCAAGCGCAATGTGCTCGAGAATCCGTCCTGGTACACGGCGTACACGCCGTACCAGCCGGAGATCTCGCAGGGCCGACTCGAAGCTCTGATCAACTTCCAGACCATGGTCACCGACCTCACCGGCCTCGACACCGCCAACGCGTCGATGCTCGACGAGGGGACCGCTGTCGTCGAGGGCATGCTGCTCGCGCGGCGGGCCTCGAAGCTCACCTCGACGGTGTTCGTGGTCGACGCCGATGCCTTCCCGCAGACCAAGGCGCTCCTCGCGAGCCGGGCCGAGGCGGTCGGCATCGACCTCGTCGAGCTCGACCTTGCCGGTGGAGCGGAGCTGCCCGACGCTGCTTTCGGCGTTTTCGTGCAGTACCCGGGTGCATCAGGACGTGTGTGGAACCCGGCATCCGTTCTCGCATCGATCAGGGAGAAGGGTGGCCTCTCCGTCGTCGCGGCCGACCTGCTCGCGCTCGCGCTGCTCACCTCTCCCGGTGAACTCGGTGCGGACATCGCGGTGGGCACCACCCAGCGCTTCGGCGTGCCGATGGGCTTTGGCGGCCCGCACGCGGGCTACATGGCTGTGCGCAAGGGGCTCGAACGGCAGCTGCCGGGTCGGCTCGTCGGCGTCAGCCAGGATGCCGCCGGTCACCCGGCCTACCGGCTCACGCTGCAGACGCGCGAACAGCACATCCGCCGTGAGAAGGCGACGTCGAACATCTGCACGGCACAGGTGCTCCTCGCCGTGATGGCCTCGATGTACGCCGTCTATCACGGGCCGGTCGGCATCCGTCGGATCGCCGCAGAGACCGCTCGTCGGGCGGACGCCCTCGCCGCGGTTCTCACGAGCTACGGCCTCACGCTCGCGAGCGAGTCATTCTTCGACACGCTGCGTGTGCACGTGCCGGGCGAGGCTGCGACGATCATCGAGCGCGCTCGTGAGCTCGGCATCAACCTGCACCTCGTCGATGACGCAACTGTGGGGATCTCGGTCGATGAGACGACGACGGATGCCGATCTCCGCGCTGTCGTCGTCGCGTTCGGGTTCTCTCGTGAGGAGCGTATTACCGCTCCGGGTGACGCCGAGTCCACGCGGCTGCCGGGGGAGCTGCGGCGCTCGAGTGACTACCTCACCCACCCGGTGTTCAACACGCACCACTCCGAGACCGCCATGATGCGGTACCTCAAGCAGCTGGCCGACCGCGACTACGCGCTCGACCGCGGCATGATCCCGCTCGGTTCGTGCACGATGAAGCTCAACGCCGCGACCGAGATGGAGGCGATCACCTGGCCCGAGTTCGCCAGCTTGCACCCGTTCGCCCCCGAGGCGGACGTGCTCGGCTACCTCGGCCTGATCGAACAGCTCGAGAGCTGGCTGGCCGAGGTCACCGGATACGACTCCGTGTCGCTCCAGCCGAACGCGGGCAGCCAGGGCGAGCTGGCCGGGCTCCTCGCCATTCGCGGCTACCACCGCGCGAACGGTGATCTGAACCGCACCACCTGCCTGATCCCGTCCAGCGCACACGGCACGAACGCGGCATCCGCGGTGCTAGCCGGCATGAAGGTCGTCGTCGTTGCCTGCGACGACATGGGCAACGTCGACCTCGACGACCTGCGGGCGAAGGTCGAGGAGCACGCCGACGACCTCGCCGCGCTCATGATCACGTACCCGTCGACGCACGGCGTGTACGAGCACGAGATCACCGCGATCACCCAGGCCGTGCACGACGCCGGCGGCCAGGTCTACGTCGACGGCGCCAACCTCAACGCGCTGCTCGGATACGCCAGGTTCGGTGACTTCGGCGGGGACGTCTCGCACCTCAACCTGCACAAGACGTTCTGCATCCCGCACGGTGGGGGTGGCCCCGGTGTCGGTCCCGTCGCGGCGAAGGCGCACCTCGCGCCGTTCCTGCCCGGCCACCCGATGGCGCAGCGCGACGACCACGGTGCATACACCCACGCCGGTGGGCCGGTCTCGGCGGCGCCGTACGGCAGCCCGAGCATCCTTCCGATCTCGTGGGCATACGTCCGCATGATGGGCGCGGAGGGGCTCAAGCAGGCGACAGGCGCAGCCGTCCTCGCGGCGAACTACATCGCCGTGCGCCTCCGAGAGCACTTCCCGGTGCTCTACACCGGAGACAACGGACTGGTCGCACACGAGTGCATCCTCGACCTGCGCCCACTCCGGGAGGCAACCGGTGTGACCGTCGACGACGTCGCCAAGCGACTCATCGACTACGGCTTCCACGCGCCGACGATGTCGTTCCCGGTCGCCGGCACCCTCATGGTTGAACCGACCGAGAGCGAAGACCTCACCGAAATCGACCGGTTCATCGACGCGATGATCGCGATCAAGGCCGAAGCGGATGCCGTCGGCGCGGGAACGTGGCCGGCAAACGACAACCCTCTCGTACACGCGCCGCACACGGCGCAGTCCGTCATCGAGGGGGAGTGGGAGCACGCCTACTCCCGCGAACAGGCGGTCTATCCGGTGAAGTCGCTCGTGCGGACCAAGTACTGGCCGCCCGTGCGCCGCGTCGACAACGCGTACGGCGACCGCAACCTCGTCTGCGCCTGCCCGCCACCCGAGGCGTTCGAGTAGCAGCACCCAACACAGGCAGTCGCACGGTTAGCAGGACGATCTCTCAACTTTCGTCCTGATAACCGTGCGATTGCCTGTTAATCGGGTCATGGGTAACGGGGCTTGCGAGCCCCGGGCAAGCGGGCGAGGTGAGCATTCTCTCCTCAGCTCAAACAATGGGAGGAAGGGACGGGGCCCTGGGTGTGACTCGGATCGACACCGCGTTCTTGCCCCGCCCCTTCCTCCCATAACTCGGCACCCCGAAAACGCTCACCCCGCCCGCCCAGACAAGGACAAAAGCCCCAGACAAGGACCAGGTCTCGGCTTTCGTCCTTGTCTGGGCGCTATTTCCTTATCTCGGGGCGGGGAGGATGTTTTCGGGGTGCGAGTTATGACGACGAACGCCCCCGGAGTGCCCGGCCCTGCGTGTGCAGGGCATGAGCATCCGGGGGCGTTCGTCGTCATTGTCTGAGCTGAGGAGAAAACGTCCTCCCCGCCCGTACCCGAGTCGGGCACCCGAGTCGGGCACCCAGTTGGGCACCCGAACTCAGCTACCGACCTAGTGCGACGATGCCTTCTCCGCACCGTGTCCGGTGAGAGAGCGCACCTCCATCTCGGCTGCGATCCGCGGGTCTTCCTTGACCTTCGAGGTGACCGTACCCAGCCAGCCCAGCAGGAAGCCGAGCGGGATCGACACGATTCCCGGGTTGTTCAGCGGGAACCAGGAGAAGTCCACGTCCTTGAACATCGAGGTCTCCGCGCCCGAAATGACCGGCGAGAAGATGATCAGGATCAACGCCGATGCGAGCCCGCCGTACATGCTCCACAGCGCACCTCGGGTGGTGAACTTACGCCAGAACAGCGAGTACAGGATGGTGGGCAGGTTCGCGCTCGCCGCGATGGCGAACGCGAGAGCGACCAGGAACGCGATGTTCTGTCCCTGAACACCGATTCCACCGGCGATGGCCAGCAGACCGATCGCCACGACGGTGATCCGAGCCACCTTCACCTCGCCGTTCGGGGGAACGGCACCCTTCTTGATCACGTTCGCGTACACGTCGTGAGCGAACGACGTTGCCGCGGTGATGGTGAGCCCCGCGACGACCGCGAGGATCGTCGCGAAAGCAACGGCGGAGATGATGCCGAGCAGAATCGACCCGCCCAGCTCGAACGCGAGCAGCGGTGCAGCCGAGTTCACTCCACCGGGGGCGGCGAGGATCCGCTCCGCGCCGACGAGGTACGCGGCGCCGTAGCCGAGCACGAGGGTGAACAGGTAGAACAGGCCGATGAGCCAGATGGCCCACACCACACTGCGACGGGCTTCCTTCGCCGTTGGCACCGTGTAGAACCGCATCAGCACGTGGGGGAGTCCGGCGGTACCGAGCACGAGCGCGAGCGCGAGCGACACGAAGTCGAGCCGAGACGTGCCGGTCGCGCCGTACTGGGCGCCCGGGTTGAGGATGTCCTCGCCCGCGACGGCGACCGCCTGCCCAAGGAGGGCTGACAGGTTGAAGCCGTTGAGCGCGAGCACCCAGACGGTCATCACTCCAGCGCCGGCGATGAGGAGCACAGCCTTGATGATCTGCACCCAGGTGGTTCCCTTCATGCCGCCGATGAGCACGTAGGCGATCATGATGATGCCGACGACGGCGATGACAACGGACTGGCCGAGTCGATCGTTGACACCGAGGAGCAGCGACACGAGTCCACCGGCGCCCGCCATCTGCGCGAGCAGGTAGAAGAAGCACACGGCAAGCGTTGCGGTCGCTGCCGCGAGACGGACCGGGCGTTCCTTCAGGCGGAAGGAGAGAACATCCGCCATCGTGAACTTGCCCGTGTTCCGAAGGAGCTCAGCGACGAGGAGGAGGGCAACGAGCCACGCCACCAGGAAGCCGATGGAGTAAAGGAAGCCGTCATAACCGTTGACGGCGATGGCGCCGCAGATGCCGAGGAACGACGCAGCGGACAGGTAGTCGCCCGCGATTGCCGTTCCGTTCTGACCGCCGCTGAACGAGCGGCCGGCCGCATAGAAGTCGTTCGCCGTCTTGTTCGAGCGCGATGCCCGGATGACGATGATGAGCGTCACGACGACGAACGCCGCGAAGATGGAGATGTTCAGGATCGGATCACCAACAGTTTTCATGCTCGCTCAGCCTCCTCGAGCTCGTTGCGGAATTTCTCTGCGGCCGGGTCGAGTTTGCGGTTGGCAAACGAGACATACCAGGTGGTGATCGCGAAGGTCGTCACGAACTGGCTGAGTCCGAGGATCAGACCGATGTTGATGTTTCCGATGACCTTCGTCGCCATGAACTCGTGTGCGTAGTCCGCCAGCAGAACGTAGGCGAAATACCAGAGCAGGAACGCAACGGCCAGGGGGAAGACGAAGCTCCTGTGCGTGCGTTTGTGAGCGATGAAGTCCGGTGACTCTTCTATCGCGATGTAGTCGATAGCCGTTCCTGGGGTGTGGGTACCCGTGTCGTCGTGTGGCATGGTCCTCCTCAAGTTCGCGCATCGTCGCGCGGCGCACCACCCTGTGCGCTGGGGACACACTAGTGGTTTGTTGTGTGGCCAAACAAGAGGTGAGATCGCTTACCGAGACACCGCGAAAAACTCGGGGAACAGCGCGACCGCCAGGGGATAGCCGACAAACGACGCGACATCGAGCAGCAGGTGCGCGATGACGAGTGGCATCACCCTGCCCCATCTCCGGTAGCACCAGCCGAAGACGATGCCCATCGCGACGTTGCCGAAGAACGGCCCGACGCCCTGATACAGGTGATAGCTGCCGCGGAGGAGCGAGGTCGACAGGATGATGGTCCAGTCAGACCAGCCCCGCTCCTTCAGTCGGGTGAATAGGTAGCCGACCACGATGACCTCTTCGACGAGCGCGGCGCGAAGAGCGGAGAAAATGAGGATCGGCACCGTCCACCAGTGCGTGTCGAGGGGAGAGGTCTCTATCCCCACGGTGATTCCCACGAATCGGCCGATGAGATAAAACGCAATGCCCGGGATGCCGATGGCGAGAAAGAGGGCGACGCCGCGCCGAAGGTCACGACCGGGCTCGGTCAAGGTGAGGCCGATTCGCGCCGCTCCACTCGCGGATGCGGTCCAGAGCAGGTACAGGGCGAGAGCGACGACGAAAAGTTCGAAAAAGATCCCGAGGAACTGGTACGTGAAATCCAGCCACTCCCGCTCACTGAGCGAAGGATTGAGGCTTGCGCTCTGTTCGGACAGGGGGACGTCTGACGTCAATCGCGCTGTCAGCGACACAAGCGAGTAGACGGCGGATGCACCGACGGAGAGACCGAGAACTATGGCGATTTCCCACCACGCACGCCTGGCCGGGGTTGTCACCATCGCATCTCCCTACCGTCCCTGAGGCCATCCTTGCCGAAGAATTGCGCAGAAGACGCCTTTGGAGCAGAAAATGTGCGAATTCGCCAATAATTCGCAGATCACGTTTCCGGTAAGTAACGATTCACCCGACAAATTTGCAGATGGGCGCACCGCTACCTATGGTTCTTGTATCCAGCACCGCAGTCGGGGCACAAAACTGTCTGCCGTGCGCACTCGCACAGGAGGAAAATTGAAAAGATCACGCGTAGGCCTTAGCGCCGTCGCGCTGTTGTCTGTGGGCGCCCTGGCGCTCACGGGCTGCAGCAGCAGCGGTGGCTCGACTGAGAAGTCGTCCGGGGCCGACACTGACGCAATCATCACCACAAACGGCAGCGAGCCGCAGATGTCCCTGCTCCCCGCCAACACCACCGAAACCGGTGGCGGCAAGATCATGACCTCGATCTTCGCCGGACTCGTCTCGTACGACGCCGAAGGCGCCATCGAGAACGAGGTTGCCGAATCCATCGAGTCTGACGACGCCACCAACTGGACTGTCACGCTCAAGGACGGTTGGAAGTTCACCAACGACGAAGAAGTCACATCAGAGTCGTTCGTCGACGCCTGGAACTATGCGGCGCTGTACGACAACGCACAGGGTGCTTCGTACTTCTTCGACAACATCGTCGGTTTCAGCGACCTGCAGAACGCGGTCGATGACCCCAGCGGTGCGGTTGACGAAGACGGCAACGCAATCCAGGTCGGCGCTCCACTCGCCGAGGAAATGTCCGGACTCAAGGTTGTCGACGACAAGACGTTCACCGTCGAACTCGCGATTCCTGAGGCCGACTGGCCGCTCCGTCTCGGTTACACGGCATTCATGCCGCTGCCGAGCGCAGCGTTCGAGGACATGGAAGACTTCGGCGAGAACCCGATCGGCAACGGCCCGTACATGCTCGACGGCGAAGGCGCCTGGGTTCACGAGGAAAAGATCAACCTCGTCACCAACCCGGACTACGACGGCGTTCGCAAGCCGGCCAACGGCGGCCTTGAGATCATCTTCTACGCCACGCAGGATGCCGCATACGCGGACGTTCTCGCGGGTAACCTCGATGTTCTCGACGCCATCCCGGACTCGGCATTCGAGAGCTACGAGAGCGACTTCGGCGACCGTGCTGTGAACCAGGCTGCCGCGATCTTCCAGGGCTTCAACATGCCGTACTACCTCGAGCACTGGAGCGGCGAAGAAGGCAAGCTCCGTCGTGCCGCCATCTCGATGGCAATCAACCGCGAAGAGATCACCGACGTGATCTTCCAGGGAACTCGCACCCCGGCAACCGACTTCACCTCCCCGGTGATCGACGGCTGGACCGACGACCTCGAGGGCGCTGAAGTACTCGACTACAACCCCGACGAAGCCAAGAAGCTGTGGGCAGAGGCTGACGCCATTGCACCATACGGCGACACCGTCTTCGACATCGCATACAACTCTGACGGTGGCCACCAGGGCTGGGTCGACGCTGTGACCAACAGCATCGCGAACACCCTCGGCATCACCGCACAGGGCAAGCCGTACCCGACGTTCGCAGCAGCGATCGACGACCGCGACAACGACAAGCTGACCGGTGGAACACGCGCCGGATGGCAGGCCGACTACCCGTCGCTGTACAACTTCCTCGCTCCGCTGTACCAGACCGGTGCCGGATCGAACTACGAGGACTACTCGAGCGAAGAGTTCGACAACCTCCTCAAGGAAGGCGCGAGCGCTGCCACGGTTGAAGACGCAACCGCGAAGTACCAGGAAGCACAGGAAGTCCTGCTCAAGGACCTCCCGGCCATCCCGCTGTGGTACTCCAACGTGACCGGTGTCTCGGCTGACACCGTTGACAACGTGGTGTTCGGCTGGGACTCCGTCCCGCTGTACCACGACATCACCAAGGGCTAGGCTCACCGAGCCCAGACCGCACACGTGAAATGTCCGGGGCGAATTCGCCCCGGACATTTCATTGACTAGAATCAACCAGTGATTGTGACATTCATGTACGTTCGACCCGGCGAAATAACCTGATGCTCTGGTACACAGGTAAACGCATTCTTCAGATGATCCCCGTGTTCTTCGGGGCAACTTTCCTCATCTACTTCATGGTCTTCTCCCTTCCGGGCGATCCCATTGCTGCGCTCTTCGGGGACCGCCCACCTGCGCCGAGCGTCATCGCGCAGATCCGCGCCGAGTACAACCTCGACAAACCCTTCATCGTGCAGTACTTCCTGTACATCGCCGGGCTCTTCCAGGGCGACCTCGGAACCACATACTCTGGCCGCCCCGTCGCCGACGTGATGGCATCCGCGTTCCCCGTCACCGCACGCCTCGCCCTCCTCGCGCTCGTTTTCGAAGCGTTCGCCGGAATCCTCGTCGGCCTCGTCGCCGGCCTGCGCAAGGGCAAGTGGTTCGATACCAGCGCACTCGTTGTGAGCCTTCTGCTCATCTCCGTGCCGACCTTCGTCGTCGGCTTCGTTGCGCAGTATGTCTTCGGGATCGAGCTGGGCTGGTTCCGGCCGACGGTGTCCGGAGATGCGCCGTGGAGCGAACTCGTCCTCCCCGCCCTTGTTCTCGCGTCGGTGTCGTTCGCCTACATCGTCAGGCTCACCCGCGCGAGCGTTGCAGACAACCTCAACGCCGACTTCGTCCGAACGGCGACAGCGAAAGGCCTCTCGCGTCGTCGGGTCGTCACGGTGCACGTTCTGCGCAACTCGCTCGTTCCCGTTGTCACCTACCTCGGCGTTGACCTCGGTGCGCTCATGGTCGGCGCGATCGTCACGGAGGGCATTTTCAACATCAACGGTGTCGGTGGAACCGTCTACCGGGCGATCACCCTCGGCGAGGGACCGACAGTCGTGTCGTTCATCGCTGTCATGGTGATCATCTTCGTGGTCGCCAACCTGCTCGTCGACCTGCTCTACGCGGCACTTGACCCAAGGATTCGCTATGCAAAATAAGAAATACGCTTCACAGGGTCATTACGTCGCGCCGCTCGAGGAAACCCCCGTTGCAGCGATCGACAAACTGGACGAGTCACAGAAAGCACGCAGCACGTGGGCGGATGCCTGGGAGTCGATGCGTCGTCGACCGACGTTCTGGATCTCGGCGGTCCTCATTTTCATCATCGCCGTCGTCGCGCTGTTCCCCGGCCTGTTCACCTCGGTCGCACCGAACGCGAACTGCCTGCTCGCCAACAGCAACGGCGGCCCCGAGGCGGGACACCCGTTCGGGTTCACCCGCCAGGGCTGTGACGTCTACTCCCGGGTCATCTTCGGCACGCAGGCATCCGTCACGGTCGGCCTGCTCGCGACACTCCTCGTGACCCTCGTCGGAATCGTCATCGGTTCCCTCGCCGGGTTCTACGGCGGGATCCTCGACTCGCTCGTCTCGCGTCTCGGCGACATTTTCTTTGCGATCCCGACCGTTCTCGGCGCGATCGTCCTGATGAGCGTCCTCCCGAACCGCACACCGATCACCGTCGCACTCGTGCTCGCGATCTTCGCCTGGCCGCAGGTTGCCCGCATCATGCGCGGCGCCGTGCTCAGCGCGAAAAACTCCGACTACGTCATGGCGTCGATCGCCCTTGGTGTGTCGAAGTTCAAGATCCTCCTCCGCCACGTCATCCCGAACGCGATCGCCCCCGTGATCGTGATCGCAACGGTGTCGCTCGGTACGTTCATCGTCGCCGAGTCCACCCTGTCGTTCCTCGGTATCGGCCTCCCGCCGAGCGTGATGTCGTGGGGCAATGACATCGGCCAGGCGCGGACATCGATCCGCACCAGCCCGCAGACGTTGCTCTACCCCGCAGCGGCACTCTCACTCACCGTGCTCTCGTTCCTCATGCTCGGCGATGTCGTCCGTGATGCACTCGACCCGAAGGCGAGGGCACGTCGATGAGCCAGCCAGTAACGGATGCCGTGGCGTCGCCGCGCGATTCCTCCACCGAACCGCTTCTCCAGATCCGCGACCTCGAGGTCGGATTCCAGACGCAGCGAGGCATCGTCCCCGCCGTGCGTGGCGTCGACCTCACCCTCTACGCCGGGCAGACGCTCGCCATCGTGGGGGAGTCCGGTTCGGGCAAGTCGACGACCGCGCAGTCGATCATCGATCTGCTGCCAGGAACCGGAAAGGTCACCGGAGGACAGATCCTGTTCGAGGGACGCGACCTGACTGCGCTCTCGCCCCGCGAGATCCAGGACGTCCGGGGAAACCTGATCGGTTACGTCCCGCAGGACCCGATGTCGAACCTCAACCCGGTCTGGAGCATCGGATTCCAGGTCGAGGAGGCCATCAAGGCGAACAACATCGCCCAGGGCAAGGACGCGCGCCTGCGCACCATCCAGGTCCTCCAGGAGGCCGGGCTGAGCGACGCGGGTGACCGCCTCAAGCAGTTCCCGCACCAGTTCTCCGGCGGTATGCGTCAGCGCGTGCTGATCGGAATCGGCCTCTCCAGTCGCCCGAAGCTGCTCATCGCCGACGAGCCGACGAGCGCGCTCGACGTCACGGTTCAGCGTCAGATCCTCGATCACCTCGGAACCCTCACGCGTGACTACGGCACGAGCGTGCTGTTCATCACCCACGACCTCGGCCTCGCAGCCGAACGTGCCGAGCAGCTCGTCGTGATGTACCAGGGCAAGGTTGTCGAGTCCGGGCCGTCGCAGGAGATCCTCGCGAACCCGCAGCACCCGTACACCCAGCGCCTCGTCGCGGCGGCTCCGAGCCTCGCGTCCCGTCGCATCCAGGCCGTCAAGCAGCACGAGGTTGCCGAGACCGAGATCTTCTCGGAGGGCGCCATCGACACGACGCTCCTCGAGCGTGCGGCCGAACGTGAGAACGCGGCACCGGCCAGGGACCTCATCTCGCTTCGCAACGTGTCCAAGGTGTACCGGATTCGGAAGCAGGGATTCCGTCACGATGAACTGAAAGCCGTCAACGACGTTTCCTTCGGTATCCAGAAGGGCACGACGACAGCCCTGGTAGGGGAGTCCGGGTCTGGCAAGTCGACCGTCGCCAAGCTCCTGCTTCAGCTCGAGTCGATCACGAGCGGTGAGATTGAATTCGACGGTCAGGATGTCGCTGGCCTCCGTGGCGCTGAACTGCTGAAGTTCCGCCGTCGCGTTCAGCCGGTCTTCCAGGACCCGTACGGCTCGCTCGACCCGCAGTACAGCGTCGGCAACACCATCGCCGAACCGCTCCTCGCCCACAAGGTGGGAACGGCACGCGAACGCCAGATGCGGGTGCTTGAACTGCTCGACCAGGTGTCGCTCCCGGCCTCAACCCGCTACCGCTACCCGAGTGAACTCTCGGGTGGACAGCGACAGCGCATCGCGATCGCCAGGGCACTCGCGCTCAAGCCGGACGTCCTGGTGCTCGACGAGGCGGTGTCGGCGCTCGACGTTCTCGTCCAGGGTCAGATCCTCAACCTTCTCACCGAGCTGCAGACCGAGCTTGGCCTGACCTACCTCTTCATCACACACGACCTCGCGGTCGTGCGGCTCGTTGCGGACAACGTGTGCGTGATGAGGAAGGGGCAGATCATCGAGTCGGCGACGACCGATGAGGTCTTCGACAGCCCGCGTGAGGTGTACACGCAGGAGCTGCTCGCTGCGATCCCCGGAGGCAACTTCGAGTTCGGCCGCTAACCGGACTGTTCAAGGAAGCACCGGCGCGACAGGCGCGGCAACTACGGTTGGCGGACCTGTGGCTCCGGTGCTTCTTTGCGTGAACCTGAGATCAGTCCCAGCGAGCTGAGGGCTCTGTGCAGTAAGATAATCTGTTGGGTCGGATTCTGGCTCGCATCTGTACATTTCCCGTCGCGCTCATACTCTCGCGACATCTCTTCTTGTAAGGAATTTTTTCATGGCGCTTGCTTCGCGCGACGACCTCCGAAACGTAGCCATTGTCGCTCACGTTGACCACGGCAAGACGACCCTGGTTGACGCCATGCTCCGTCAGACGGACTCATTCGCCGAACACGCGCACCTCGAAGAGCGCGCCATGGACTCGAACGAGCTCGAGCGGGAAAAAGGCATCACGATCCTCGCGAAGAACACCGCGGTGTCGTACAAGGGCAAGCACGCCACGAACGGACCGATCACGATCAACGTGATCGACACCCCCGGCCACGCCGACTTCGGTGGAGAGGTCGAGCGCGGCCTGTCCATGGTCGACGGTGTCGTCCTGCTCGTCGACGCGAGTGAGGGCCCGCTGCCGCAGACCCGCTTCGTGCTCCGTAAGGCACTCGAAGCAAAGCTTCCCGTCATCCTCCTGGTCAACAAGACCGACCGTCCCGACGCGCGCATCGATGAGGTCGTCGCCGAGAGCCAGGACCTCCTCCTCGGCCTCGCGAGCGACATGGCCGACGACGTTCCCGACCTCGACCTCGACGCCGTCCTCGACGTGCCCGTTGTCTACGCATCAGGCCGTAACGGAGCTGCGAGCTGGAACAAGCCCGAGAACGGCACCCTGCCGGACAACGATGACCTCGAGCCGCTGTTCGACGCCATCATCAAGCACATCCCGGCTCCCGTCTACGATGACGAGCACCCCCTCCAGGCTCACGTCACCAACCTTGACGCGTCCCCGTTCCTCGGTCGTCTCGCTCTGCTGCGCATCTTCCAGGGCACGATCAAGAAGGGCGAGACCGTCGCCTGGGTCAAGTACGACGGATCCATCCACAACGTGCGCGTCACCGAGCTCTTCATCACCAAGGCTCTCGACCGTTACCCCGCCGAGAGCGCTGGCCCAGGCGACATCGTCGTGGTCGCCGGATTCCCCGACATCACCATCGGTGAGACCCTCGCCGACCCCAACGATGTCCGCCCGCTCCCGACGATCACCGTCGACGAGCCGGCCATCTCGATGACCATCGGTACCAACACCTCGCCGCTCGTCGGCAAGGTCAAGGGACACAAGCTCACCGCACGCATGGTGAAGGACCGTCTCGACCGCGAACTCGTCGGTAACGTCTCGCTTCGCGTGCTCGACATCGGCGCACCGGACAAGTGGGAGGTGCAGGGCCGAGGCGAACTCGCCCTGTCGATCCTCGTCGAGCAGATGCGTCGTGAGGGCTTCGAACTCACCGTCGGCAAGCCGCAGGTTGTCACCAAAAAAGTCGACGGCAAGACCCACGAGCCGTACGAGCACCTCACCATCGACGTCCCCGAGGAATACCTCGGCGCAATCACCCAGCTCCTGGCTGCGCGCAAGGGCCGCATGGACAACATGGCGAACCACGGAACCGGATGGGTCCGTATGGAATTCATCGTTCCGTCGCGTGGTCTCATCGGCTTCCGCACGGAGTTCATGACGCTCACCCGCGGCACCGGAATCGCCAACGCGATCTCGCACGGTTACGACGAGTGGGCCGGCCCCATCGTCACCCGTAACAACGGTTCGATCGTTGCCGACCGTTCGGGTGTTGTCACGCCGTTCGCCATCATCGCCCTCCAGGAGCGGATGACGTTCTTCGTCAACCCGACCGAAGAGGTCTACGAGGGCATGGTCATCGGCGAGAACTCGCGCAACGACGACATGGACGTCAACATCACCAAGGAAAAGAAGCTGACGAACATGCGCCAGTCGACCTCGGACACGTTCGAGTCGATGACGCCGTCACGCCAGCTGTCGCTCGAGGAGTGCCTCGAGTTCGCCCGTGAAGACGAGTGCGTCGAGGTCACTCCGGCCATCGTCCGCATCCGCAAGGTCGAGCTCGACGCCAACGCCCGCGCGCGCAACACGAGCCGCCTGAAGAAGCAGAACGAGTAACAGAAGTCAGTTCACACGAAGCGCCCGGGATCAGTGATCCCGGGCGCTTCGTTCGTCCCGCTACTCTGGATCCCATGTCCTGTACCCGATTGCTGGCTTCCCGGGTCGAGTTCGGGCCGCTTGTCACTGGTCGGTCACAGGGATGAGCCGGCAAGCGCCCCGAACGCCGGAGCAGCTTGCCGCACGCCAGGGCGTTGCTGTCGGTGTCGCCACCGCGGCATATGGAGTCTCATTCGGTGCCCTGGCGGTTGCCGCCGGCCTCGACATCTGGCAAGCCTCGGTGCTCAGCCTCTTCATGTTCACCGGCGGATCGCAGTTCGCTCTCGTCGGCGTCCTCGCGTCGGGCGGAATCGCTTCAGCTCCCGCCGCCATTGCCAGCGCCGTGTTGCTCGGCTCCAGGAACACAGCGTACGGCATGCGGATGAAACCGGTCGTCGGCCGTGGCTGGCCCCGTGACATCGCCGCGGCGTGGTTGACCATCGACGAGTCGGTGGCGGTTGCCCTGGCCCAGAAGACCGCCACCGCGAGTCGCACGGGGTTCTGGGTGACCGGACTTGTCGTTTACCTCGGCTGGAACCTCACCACCTTCGCTGGCGCCCTCGTCGGTGACCTGCTCGGAGACACCCGCGCGTACGGACTCGATGCCGCCGCTGCTGCGGCGTTCCTCGGCCTGCTGTGGCCTCGCCTCCGCAGGAAGCAGGCGCTCGTCGTCGCCGGGGGAGCGATGGTGGTCGCTGCGGTCCTCCTGCCGTTTGCTCCGGGCGGTGTGCCCGTCATCGCCGCCGCGCTGGTCGCGGTCGTGGTCGGTGTCACCAACTGGTTCGGGAGCCGGGACGGGGCAGGTGCCTCGTGACCCTCTGGAACGTCATATTGATCGCGTCGATCGCCTGCGTCGCGTTGAAGCTCGCGGGTTACGCTGTGCCGGCGCACTGGCTGGAGAAACCGGTGCCGTCACGGATCGCCGAACTCCTCACCGTGGCGCTCCTGGCCGCTCTCATCGTCGTGCAGACCGTCGGCGATGGAGTCGGCGTTGTCCTTGACGCTCGAGTCCCGGCTCTCGGCGTCGCTGCGGTGCTCTACGGGCTCAGGGTGCCGTTTCTCATCGTCGTGATCGTTGCGGCTGCTGTTGCCGCCCTGCTCCGGGCGCTGACCGGCCTGGCGTGACCCCCGCGGGCGGGCGAGCGATCGCCACCGCGGCGCCGTCACCAGCATCGAGCACTGAGCACCGAGCACTCAAGCGGGCTGGGTACACTTGGCCGGTGAGCGGATATAACGGCGGACTGGGCAGCAACAACGAACTGGCGGGCAACGGGCCAGCGGGCAACGGTCCGGTGGGCAACGGCCAGGCCAACGCTGAGCCGACGAGCCCAGAGCCGGGTGCCCGCTCCGCGGCAGGGCTGCAGCCGACCAGCGGACGCAATCGAGCGGTCAGTTGCGTCCTCGGTTTCATCGTCGGCGCAGTCTTCGGCGCTGTCGGTACAGTCCAGCACCAGGCGACGCTCGCCCTCGGCTCCTTTAACTTTCCCCTCGGCCTGATCCTCTCCCTCGTGGGCGTGCTCGCGCTTCTGGTGGGCTTGCGCCTGCTCATCGGCGACCGCCTCGTTGTTCTCCTGGCTGCCGTTGGCGTCGTTGGCATGATCGCGCTGCTCTCGGTGCAAAGCCCCGGCGGCTCCGTGCTGATCCCACAGGGGCTGGCCGGACTGGTCTGGACCATCGGGCCGGTGCTCATCGCGACGGTCGTCGTTGCGTGGCCGCGGCTGCCCGAACGGCCCCGGTCGCCATCGGTCACGATGGGTGAGGCGTAGACTTGACTGAGCCGTCTTTCGAAGGGACTGACCAACTGTGACCTATGTCATCGCCCTCCCGTGCGTGGATGTCAAAGACCGGGCGTGCATCGATGAGTGCCCCGTGGACTGCATCTACGAGGGTGAGCGTTCGCTCTATATCCACCCGGACGAGTGCGTCGACTGCGGAGCCTGCGAGCCCGTGTGCCCCGTCGAGGCCATCTACTACGAGGATGACCTGCCCGAGGAATGGGCCGACTACTACAAGGCGAACGTCGAATTCTTCACCGAGGTCGGTTCGCCCGGCGGAGCGGCAAAGGTCGGGGTTATCAAGTACGACCACCCGGTCATTTCTGCCCTGCCGCCGCAGGCCGGCGTCTGAGGCGTGGCGCTCTCACCGCTTCCCGATTACCCGTGGGATGCCATGGTGCCGTTTGCCACTCGCGCGCGCCAACATCCTGACGGAATCGTCGACCTCTCGATAGGTTCGCCCGTCGACCCCACTCCCGAGGTGGTGCGGGTCGCCCTGTCCGAGGCGACAGACGCACACGCGTACCCGACAACAGCCGGAACCCCGGCTCTCGCCGAAGCCATCGTCGACTGGTTCGCCAGGCGACGGTCGGTACCCGATCTTCGCTCGGCGAATGTCCTTCCCACCATTGGTTCGAAGGAACTCGTCGCACTCCTGCCGTTCATGCTCGGCATCGGGGAGGGCGACACGATCGTGCATCCGCGGGCCGCCTACCCCACCTACGCCATCGGAGCGGCGATGTGCGGGGCCAGCGCTGTGGCATCCGATGATCCGGCCGAATGGCCGGAAGGCACGAAGCTGATCTGGCTTAACTCGCCGGGCAACCCCGACGGAAACGTGCTCGACATTGACTTCCTTCGCGTTGCCGTCGCTCGAGCACGCGAACTCGGCGCACTCATCGTGAACGACGAGTGCTACGCCGAACTCGGCTGGAGCGGTCAGTGGGCAACCGTACCGGTTCCGTCCATCCTTGACCCGCGGGTCACCGGGGGGAGCGTAGACGGCGTCCTCGCCATCTACTCGCTCAGCAAGCAGTCCAACATGGCCGGGTATCGTGCCGCGTTCGCCGGAGGTTGTGCCGCCACGATTACGCGGCTGACCACGGTTCGGAAACACGCGGGACTGATGGTGCCAGCGCCGTTACAGGAGGCGATGATCGCCGCCCTCGGCGACGATGCGCACGTTGCCGAGCAGAAGGCGCGCTACGCCGGGCGGCGGGCCGTGCTCCTGCCCGCGCTCGAGGGCGCCGGGTTCCGTCTCGATCGTTCCGAAGCCGGGCTTTACCTGTGGGTGACCGAGGGCAGGGACGCCTGGGAGTCGATCGGGAGGCTCGCCGACCTCGGCATCCTCGCCGGTCCAGGTACGTTTTACGGTGAGTTCTCGCCCGAGCACGTCAGGCTGTCGCTCACGGCCACAGACGAGAGGATTGCCGCTGCGGCGCTGCGACTCTCCCGCGACGGCGTTGGAGTTTAGCTCCAAGAGGTCAAGCCGGTCGTTGGCGGATGCGGTAGTTGGCCGGTCAGCCGATTAGGCTGTATCCGGACCCGTCGCCGCGGCCACACATTCGCGGGGCAGGAACGCCGCACAATCACCTGGAACAACCAGTACAAGGAGGCGCCGTGGGCGACGTCGAGCAGGAGTCAAGCGCAGTGACCGAGAAAGCTACCCTGACCTACCCGGGCGGAACCGCAGAGTTTCCGATCCTGAAATCGAGTCAGGGCGCATCCAGCCTTGACGTCTCAACGCTGACGCGCCAATCGGGCCTGACGACACTGGACTACGGGTTCGTGAACACGGCGGCAACGAAGTCGTCGATCACGTACATCGACGGCGACGCCGGCATCCTCCGCTACCGCGGATATCCCATCGAACAGCTCGCCGCATCCTCCACCTACCTCGAGGTCGCGTGGCTGCTCATCTACGGCGAGATGCCGACGGCCGACCAGCTCGCTGAGTTCGACGAGAAGATCCGACGCCACACACTGCTGCACGAAGACCTCAAGCACTTCTTCTCGGCCCTGCCGCACACGGCACACCCCATGGCCGTCATCTCGAGCGCACTCTCCGCTCTCTCCACCTACTACGAGTCCGCTGCGGACCCCAGCGACCCCGAACAGGTTGAGCTCACCACGATCCGCCTGCTCGCGAAGCTCCCCGTCATCGCGGGCTACGCACACAAGAAGGCGACAGGCCAGGCGTTCCTCTACCCGGACAACAGCCTGAGCTTCGTCGACAACTTCCTGCGGCTCAACTTCGGCAACATGGCCGAGCCGTACGAGATCGACCCCGTGCTGTCGAAGGCGCTGGACCGGCTGCTGATTCTCCACGCCGACCACGAGCAGAACGCGTCGACCTCGACCGTGCGGCTCGTCGGTTCGACCGGTGCCAACCTCTACGCGTCGGTCTCGGCTGGCATCAACGCCCTGTCCGGACCGCTGCACGGCGGTGCCAACGAGGCGGTCCTCGAGATGCTCGGTCGCATTCGTGACTCGGGCGAGGGCGTCGCGAAGTTCGTCGAGCGCGTCAAGAACAAGGAAGAGGGTGTCAAGCTCATGGGCTTCGGGCACCGCGTCTACAAGAACTACGACCCGCGCGCGAAGATCGTCAAGGAGAGCGCGGACGAAGTTCTCGCTCAGCTCGGCGTCAGCGACCCGCTGCTCGACCTCGCGAAGGAACTCGAGCAGATCGCCCTCGAGGACGACTACTTCAAGGAACGCCGCCTGTACCCGAACGTCGACTTCTACACCGGCGTCATCTACAAGGCGATGGGCTTCCCGACCCGGATGTTCACCGTGCTGTTCGCGATCGGACGCCTTCCCGGGTGGGTGGCGCACTGGCGCGAGATGAACGAGGACCCGCAGACCAAGATCGGCCGCCCGCAGCAGCTGTACACGGGTTCGGCCGCTCGCGACCTCCCGCAGCGCTAACCGAGGCCACCCGCTGGCGCACGCCCGCTGGCACAGAAAACCCCCACCGACATGAGTCGGTGGGGGTTTTCTGTGCGCCAGGGGGCGCCCGCGTCTACGGTGTGAGCGTCAGGATGTCCGTCGCACCGCTGCTGACGGCATCCGGGGTGTACGCCCATGCCCGTGTCTTGTTCTCCTGCCAGAGCGCGGTCTGGTCGACGTAGGTCGGTGCGAAGGCGTGCCCGGATGCTCCGCCGAGGTTGATCCACGTCGACGAGTCGAAGTCAGCCAGGTCGACGACCTGACGCATGGACGGTACCCAGTCGACGGTGTAGCCGTCCGGGGCGTACCAGCCGACAGCGTTCACCACTGACGAACCACCGGCGAGCTCATACGGTCCGCGGTTGAACAGCCACTCGATCGGCGCGATCCCGGATTCGCCAAAGCTCGCGTTGCGGATGGTCAACGTGTGGAGTTCGCCCCAGGTCCAGTCCTCCGGGTTGTCGCCCATCAGGTCCTCGGCCTCGGTCCATGCGGCGCTGAGAGCGTGAGTGATCGCCTCGTCGCGCCCGGTGACGTTGTCGTCGGCTGAGACCCACCAGGCCGACTGGGGGTCGTCGAGGAGGCCGCTCACGATCTGGAACCACTGGCCGCCTCCCGAGGCAGGAAGCGCTTCAGGCAGTTTGGGTGAGAAGGTGTCCTCGAGCAGCGTGCGCCAGAAGATGTTGAAGTACGCACTCTCCGCGCTGTCAGCGTCGTCGGCGAAGTCCCAGTCGGCGAGCAGCGCAGCACCCTTTTTGGCGTTACCCGACGGGGTCAGGTCGGCCAGATACGGAGCAAACGTCTCGCCGACCGCGTTGTGGTTGTCCGCCTGGATCTCGCTCATCGTTGCCGCGGTGAATTTGGTGCCAGCGTCGATGTCCGTTCGGATGCGGTCGGTGATGCGGTCTGCCCGGTACCCGGCATCCCAGTCCCTGGTGATGAGGTACGGGTAGCTGGAGTCCACCACGGCGTTGTTGGCGGTGACGATGTACCCGGACTCGGGGTTGTACTGGGTGGGCAGGGCCTCGAACGGAATGTAGCTCTTCCAGCCCGATGCACTCGTCCAGCCTGGCTGCGGCACAGTACCGTCACCCGCTGAGCGGACCGGAATCAGTCCAGGTGCCTGGTAGCCGATGTTGCCATCGACGTCGGCGTACACGAGGTTCTGCGACGGCACTTCGAACAGCCTCGCTCCCTCACGGAAGCTGGCCCAGTCGGTCGCCTGGTTCACGGCGAAAATAGCGCGGGGCGTCTGGCCGGGAGTCAGTGCTGTCCACTGCAGGGAGAGCTCGTATGATCCCTCCGGCAGGCCGCTCGATGCGGGATAGTCGGCGGCGATGCTCGAGAAGTCACCGGTGATCCCCGTCACGAGCGGACCGCGTTCCGTTGAGCGGATCGTAATCGGAACGTCCTCGCCCCCGGCGACCTTCACCACCTCCTCGCGGACGGTGAGCGGGCGGAGGACGCCGTCGAGTTCATAGTTCGCTTCCGCGACCTTCTCGATATAGAGGTCGGCGGTGTCAGGCCCGAGATTCGTGAACCCCCACGCAACCCTCGCGTTGTGGCCGATGATGATTCCCGGCATTCCCGAGAAGCTGAATCCGGCAACGTCGAACGGGCACTCGGCCGAGACCACTGAGCAGCGCAATCCCATCTGGTACCAGACCGAAGGAAGCGACGGGCCGAGGTGAGGGTCGTTCGCGAGCAGCGGTTTGCCCGACTCCGTCAGGCTTCCGGCGATGACCCACGAATTGGAGCCGATGTCGCTGCCTGCCCTGCCGAGAAGTGCTGGCATCCCCGCAACGACGTCGCGGAGCGCGAGGAGTGCGTCGACGGATGCCTCATGTTCGGTGGAGGTGTCCTCGGCAGCTTCGCCGAACGGCGTCGCCATTGCGGAGAGCACGGTCGGGTTCGTCTCGTACGGGTAGTCGGGGTACAGAGTGGACAGCTGCTCGGGTGAGACGCTCGTGGCCAGGATCGCCCGGTCGATCTCATCCTCGAGATTGGAGCGGAGGTCCCACGCCATGGCTTTCAGCCAGGCAACGGAGTCGGCCGGCGTCCACTTCTCCGGCTCGTACCCCGGGTTCTGCAGGCCGAGGACGGCGTACTCGAGGGAGAGCGCTGCACCCTCACGCTGGGCCAGGTAGGCGTTCACTCCGTCGGCGTAGGCCTGGTACCAGCTGAGCGTGAGCGGGTCGAGCAGTTCGACCTCCTGTTCCGCAACAGCGCGCCAGCCGAGGGTACGGACGAAGGTGTCTGTTTCGACCTGTGCCTCACCGAACAGTTCAGCAAGGCGACCGCTCGTGACGTGCCGGCGGAAGTCCATCTCCCAGAACCTGTCCTGCGCGTGCACGAACCCCTGCGCCGCGAACAGGTCGGTCGCGCTCTCCGCTTCGATGACGGGGATGCCGGCGTCGTCGCGGTACACGGTGACGTTCGCGTCGAGTCCAGCGACGGCAAGCTCACCGTCGAGCTGGGGGAATGAGCGCTGCACGGTGAGGACCGCGAGTCCGCCGGCGACGAGGACCAGGACGACGAGACCGCCAATGATGCTCATCAGAACTGTAAACAAGCGCGATCGGCGGCCTCTTGGCGTCCTGGGAACCACGTCACTCCTTCGTGAAACTGCGGGGTTGTGCCGCCCGGTGTCAGGCGTGCAACGCGTCGTTGAGTTGGATTCCCGCTCCTGTGCGGTTCAACACCTCGACAGCCCCCGTGAGGGAGTTGCGTCTGAAGAGCAAGTTTGGCATGCCGGACAGTTCCACAGCCTTCACCACGACCGGTGCGTCGTCGGCGTTTTTGTCTCCGACAACGACGACCTTCGTCCCCGCAGTGACATAGAGCCCCGCTTCGACGACCGAGTCGTCTCCGATGGAAATACCGATTCCCGAGTTAGCGCCGAGGAGCGCACGTTCGCCGATCGAGACCCGCTGGGTTCCGCCGCCAGACAGCGTTCCCATGATCGACGCGCCTCCGCCGATGTCGGACCCGTTGCCGACGACAACTCCTTGCGAGATGCGCCCCTCGACCATCGACGCGCCGAGGGTACCGGCGTTGAAGTTCACGAAGCCCTCGTGCATGACCGTTGTTCCCGGTGCGAGGTGCGCTCCGAGGCGGACCCGCGATGCGTCAGCGATCCGCACCTTGGGCGGGGTGACGTAGTCCAGCATGCGTGGGAACTTGTCGATGCCGGTTGCCGAGATGCCCGCGCGGGAAAGCGCCGGCCGGATCTCGTCGAAATCCGCGGGGTTTACCGGGCCAGCGTTGGTCCAGACCACAATCGGCAGGTGGCTGAAGATTCCGTCGAGGTTGATCGAATTGGGCGTCACCAGAAGGTGGGAGAGCAGGTGCAGCCGGAGATAGGCATCCGAGGTGTCCTGGGGCGCAGCCTTGAGCTCGATCTGGACCGTCACGATGTCAATGCGCACGCGCCGACGCTCGTCGGTGCCGGCCAGGGCCTCAATCGGTGCCGGGACGATCCAGCGTTCCCGGTTGGCCGGGATCGGACCGAGCTGAGGTTCCGGATACCAGGTGTCCAGGACCGTGCCGTCGGAGGCCACAGTGGCGAGGCCGTAGCCCCAGGCGTGCGTTGCGGTGAGTGCGGAGTCCGTCATGCCTCAAGGCTAGCGAACCGCCGGGTTTCCCGACGCCCGTGTGACGCGACCGTAGACTGATCGCATGCCGGACTCGCCAGTGCCATCGCCTGCCATCGATCTCTCCGCGTCGAGCGTCGACATCACCCGAACTATCTGTGACATCGAGTCGGTCTCCGGCAACGAAGCGCCCCTTGCGGATGCCATCGAGCGCGCGCTGGCCGACTGCAGTCACCTCGAGATCATCCGAGTGGGCAATACCGTTGTCGCGCGGACGACCGGTGGCAAGTCGAAGCGGGCCATCATCGCCGGCCACATCGATACCGTGCCGGTCAACGCCAACCTCCCGACCCGGTTTGAGACGATCGACGGCAGGGACTACCTGTGGGGTCGTGGCACCGCCGACATGAAGAGCGGTGTCGCCGTTCAGTTGAAGCTCGCGGCTGAGCTGACGGACCCCGCCATCGACGTGACCTGGATGTGGTACGACGGCGAAGAGGTCGAGAGCGACAAAAATGGCCTCGGCATTCTCGCCGCGTCTCGACCTGACCTTTTCGAGGGCGACTTTGCCATTCTCGGTGAGCCGACCCGGAGCGATATCGAGGGCGGATGCAACGGCACGGTGCGCATCGACGTTGTCACTCGCGGACGCCGGGCACACTCCGCGAGGAGCTGGGTGGGGGAGAACGCGATCCACCGGGCCGCGCAGGTACTGAATATCCTTGCGGCCTATTTGCCGGCATCCGTTGAGGTCGATGGCCTCGTCTACCGTGAGGGACTCAACGCCGTCGGAATCTCGGGCGGCATCGCCGGGAACGTGATTCCCGATGAGTGCCGGGTGCACATCAACTACCGTTTTGCCCCGAACCTGACGGCGGGCGAAGCGGTCAGCCACCTCCGTCAGCTGTTCGGCGGATTCGAGATCGAGGTCGTCGACGCCGCTGATGGCGCGAGGCCGGGTCTCGATGCGCCGCTCGCACAGGAATTCATGAGGGCCGTCGGCGGTACAGCGCTCCCGAAATACGGCTGGACCGACGTCGCCCGGTTCTCGGCCCTCGGCATCCCCGCCGTGAACTATGGCCCTGGGGACCCGCTCACCGCGCATGCCGATGACGAACGTGTCGCACTCGATGAGATCGTCGCGTGCGAGAACGGGCTGCGTACGTGGCTGACCGGTGCGGCCGCCTGAGCTCTGGCGCCGGCTGCGCTGGTGGGGGCGTGTCCTCGCCATCGCTGCAGCAGGGCGGCTGATTTCGACAGCGATCCTCGTCTGGTTCGCGAAGCTCCAGCCTGCCAACGCCTGGACGGGTCCGTCGCCCGCGTACGCCGACTTCGCCTCGCTCTGGGATGGCCGGTGGTACCAGATCGTTGCTCTCTCCGGGTATCCGGCAGAGTTGCCGGTCGACGCTGACGGTCACGTCGCAGAGAACGCGTGGGCGTTCATGCCCGTGTATCCCGCGGTCGTGCGGCTCGTCATGGGGCTTACCGGACTGGGCTGGGCGCCAGCGGCTGTACTTGTGTCCGTGCTCGCGATCTTCGCTGCGACGCTGGTCTTTTATCGGTTGATGCGACTCGTTCTCGACGAATCGACCGCCCTGTTCAGCGTGGTGCTGTTTTCGGTTGCCCCACTCTCGCCCATTCTTCAGGTCGCGTACGCGGAATCGTTGCACGTGTTGCTGCTCGCGGCCGCGCTCTACCTCGTTCTCACCCGTCGTTATCTCCCGGCTGCGGGGGTGATCGCCGTGATGTGTTTCACGCGCCCGTCCGGACTTGCGTTCTCACTCTTCCTCGTCCTTCACGTCCTGGTGCGCTGGTTCCGGCGCCGTACGACGGGGGAGAGTCTCCCGGACCTCGTACCACCCGCGGCGCTCGCTGTGTTGAGCGGAGTTCTCGGTCTGGCCTGGCCCGCTATCGCGTGGGCGGTCACCGGGTCGATCACCGCATACACCGACACTGAGCTCGCGTGGCGGAGCGCGTACATCGGTCACGGCCACCTGGTGCCGTTCGCGCCGTGGTTCCAGGGACTCGGCTGGTGGGCCACCAACGGGCTCGGTCTTCCAGACTCGCCCTGGTGGGGGGTCCTGGGTGTGACGGTGCTCGTCGTACTCGCGGTGCTCGGACTCCTCTCGCCACCGGCACGGAAGCTCGGTATCGATCTCCGGCTCTGGCTTGCGAGCTACCTCATCTACCTCTTCGCCGTGTTCTTCCCGCAGTCGAGCACCTTCAGGCTCCTCGTACCGCTGTTTCCGGCCGCGGGTGCGTTCGCCGTTCCACGCTCGCGTGTGTACCGGGTGGGTCTTGTTCTCGCCTCGATCGCGGGCCAGATCGGGTGGGTACTCATCGCGTGGCGCGTCGACGGTTACGACTGGACTCCGCCGTGATCTGGTGTCCCCAGTTTGGGTGAGTCTGCGGGCCGATTTCGTTCGTTCACAGCGGGTAGCGGATAATAGGAGGACAAAGCAACGAAAGGGGAGCCGAATGGCCGCGATGAAGCCGAGGACTGGCGACGGACCAATGGAGGCCGTGAAGGAGGGTCGGCTGATCATCGTGCGGGTTCCGCTCGAAGGCGGTGGGCGCCTGGTTGTGTCAGTCAACGACGCCGAAGCCAGGGAACTTCACGACGCGCTGGCTGGGGTTGTTGCAGTCAGCTAGACCGATTTTAACTACGAGGCGCGGATGTGCGTGGTCATCGACCACAGGCATCCGCGCCTCGTCCTGTTAACGCCTTGTCCTGTTAAGGGGTACGCCCGCTCATGATGCGGCTCACTGCGGTCAGTGCGCCGTCACGCTGGCGGATGCCTAGGCGAGCTTGGTGATCTGGAGCAGACCGTCGCCGACGGGGGAGAGCGCACTCACAACGGCGCTCGATGACGCGATCTCCTGCACGAGGGTGCGGAACGCGCTGGTAACGTCGTCGCGCTGTGCCGGGTCAGCGACCCTGCCCTTCCAGAGCGCGTGAGGGACGAGGACGGTGCCGCCGGCCCTCGCGAGGCGAAGTCCGTGCTCGACGTTCTCGATCACCTGCGTTGGATCGGCGTCGACGAAGACGATGTCGTAGGAGTTCTCGTTCATCCGCGTGAGCACGTCGAGGGACTTGCCGGTGATCAGGCGAACCCGGTTCGGTGCGACCCGGGCATCGGCAAACGTCTGGCGGGCATAGCCCTGGTGCTCGGCCTCTGAGTCGATGGTCGTGAGGACGCTCCTCTTCGACGGTGACAGCAGCCACAACCCTGAGACGCCGGAACCGGTGCCGATCTCGACGACGTTGACGGCGGCTGTGGTCGCGGCGATAACGGCGGCCTGCGCTCCCATGGCCGGTGAGATCGGTTCGATGCCGAGCTCAAGAGACTGTGCGCGGGCCTTCTGGATCGAATCGGACTCGGTGACGATGTAGTCGGCATATTTCCAGTTCGAATCTTGTTCTGACACTTCAGCTCCCGGTGGTGGTTCGCCCAAGAGTAGCGGAGCCGTGTCGTGCGTTTTGTCAGGCGCGGCGCGATAGTCTGAACTCGTGTTCTTCGGCCTCACTTTCGAGAAGCTCCTCATCATCGGGGTGATCGCTGTCTTCCTGCTCGGACCCGAGCGCCTCCCGACGTATGCAGCACAGCTCGCGAGGCTCATCCGGTCGCTGCGCGACATGGCCCAGGGGGCCAAGGAACGCATGCGTGAGGAGATGGGGCCCGAGTTCGACGAGGTCGACTGGAAGAAACTCGACCCGCGTCAGTACGACCCGCGCCGCATCATCCGCGAGGCGCTGCTCGACGACTCTCCGCCTGAACCCGTTATCGCCCCGCCGAGTTTCGATAAGACCGCTGCTGTTCCCGCTGACGACGACGATCTCGTGTGGCAGAAGCCTCGAAAACCCCGCCCGTCCGATCGGCAGCAGCAGATCCTCGAGGGCAACGCCGTGGCCGCGCCACCGTTCGACCTCGAAGCAACCTGACGCGAAGAATCGGCCCGTCACGGCATCCCGCATGCCGATCTCACGAAACCGTAGAGAGCGTCGCGGGTCGCGTCGTCGACCGGGAAGCTGTAGCGCCCATCGGTGTCGTCGACACTCACCGCCAGGACGAGCACCGTTCCGATCTTGTCTTCGGCAACGGCGTGCGGGTCACAGCGTGCCGGCCGGATCGGCAGCACTGCGGACTGAGGGGCAGATGCTCCGCTGACGGCCAGGGAGAGCGGCCAGCCTTCCGATCCGTCCGCTGGGGCGAGCAGCGGCGTCGACGCGACCGACGAGAACCGGATCGTTCCCTCTTCGCCCGTCGGTGTAACCAGCAGTGTGAGCCTGGCCACAGCATCCGGCCCTGTGCCGTCGATATTGAGCGGGCCCGTGACAGAGACTGTGGCGATCCGGTCGACGGTGGCTGACACGCAACCGGTCTGATGCAGCCGCTGGAGAGTGTCGAGCCGATCGAGGGGGCTCGTGACGATGTCCGGCGCCCCTCTGAATTCCACAGCGAGCGACGGGCCCGGTGGGTCTGCCGTCCCTGTCGCACAATTCGCTGCAGGCACCGCCGTCCGGAGGTCCACCGTGCGGCCCGCCGCGATCGTGGTTCCCGACCAGCGCGCCGGTTCGGCGAACCCTGGCCAGGTGAGGACGGCGTCGTCGACCGTGATGCTCTCGGCACCGCCGTTGACGACGCGGAGGACGAGGGTGCCGCTCGAGTAATCGGTTCGGCCCTGCATTACCTCGAAGCTGAGGTCATCAGCGGTGTCCGTCGGCGGCGTTGAACAGCCCGCCAGAAACACGAGCGAAGCGGCGAGTCCCGCAAGGACACCCCGCCGCACAGCATCCGCCGATCAGGCCGGGGCCAGCCCGAGCCGCCGGCCGGCGAGACCGCGTCCGCGGGCAAGCAACTGGTCGGCGATCGAACGGATGGCGACGCTCGCCGGGTCGTCGGGATCCGCCAGGACAACCGGTACCCCGGTGTCGCCACCCGACCGGAGCGGAACGCTCAGCGGAACACTCGCGAGCAGGGGCACGTCGGGGGCGTCGGGCGTTGCGCTCAGCCTACGGGCGAGTTCAGCGCCACCACCGGAGCCGAAGAGTGAGAGGACGCTGCCGTCAGGCTGCACGAGCCCAGCCATGTTTTCGATGACCCCGATGACCTTCTGGCCGGTCTGCCTCGCCACGATTCCGCTGCGCTCGGCGACGTCGGCCGCTGCTGGCTGCGGGGTGGTGACGACGAGGACCTCGGCGTTCGGCAGCAGCTGGCCGAGCGAAATCGCCACGTCGCCCGTTCCCGGTGGAAGGTCGAGGAGGAGGACATCGAGGTCGCCGAAGTACACGTCGGTGAGGAACTGGCTGATCGTGCGGTGCAGCATGGGGCCACGCCAGGCAACGGCCTGTGTCGCTTGTCCGTCCGCCTTGCCGAGGAACATGCCGATCGAAATCACCTTCACGCCGTACCCGATGGGAGGCAGGATCATGTCACCCACCTGCGTCGGTGTTCTGAGCGATGTCTCGTCAGCGGTGGCATCCGTCAGTCCCAGGAGGCCCGGGATCGAGAACCCGTGGACGTCAGCGTCGACGATACCGACGCTCAGGCCCCTCGAGGCGAGCTCGGCGGCGAGGTTCGCGGTGACGGTCGACTTGCCGACGCCACCCTTTCCGCTCGTCACGGCGTAAACCTTGGTGAGCGTGCCGGGGCCGAACGGCATCACCCGCGCGGCCTTCGGGCCGCGGAGCGACTCGGTGAGCGCGCGTCGTTCCTCCGGCGTCATCACGCCGACGGCGATGTCCGCACTCGTGACGCCCGGCACCCGGGAGACCGCTGCCGTGACATCGCGTTCAATCGCTGTGGCCGCGGGGCAACCGACGATCGTCAGTTTGATGGCGACGGATGCTGCCCCGTCTGCGGATACCGCAATGTCACCGACCATGCCCAGTTCGGTGATCGGCCTGCGAATTTCCGGGTCGATCACCGTGGCGAGTTCGTCGGCGATGCGGCGTTCGAGGTCAGTTCCTGGCATCGTCCTTGTCCTTCTCGAGTTCTTCGAGAAGCGACCGGAGTTCCTGGCGGATGAAGTCCTTCGATGCCATGTCCTTCATCGCGAGTCGCAGGGCCACGACCTCACGGGCGAGGTACTCGGTGTCGTTGAGGTTGCGTTCGGCGCGCTGTCGGTCCTGTTCGATCTGTACCCGGTCACGGTCGTCCTGGCGGTTCTGGGCGAGGAGGATCAGCGGGGCAGCGTACGAGGCCTGAAGCGAAAGGATGAGCGTGAGCGCGGTGAAGCCGAGGGCTGCCGAGTCGAAGCGGAAGTCCTCGGGACCCCAGGTGTTGTACGCGATCCAGGCGAGACAGAACACGGTGAGGCCAGCGAGGAACCCCGGGGTACCCATGGCGCGGGCGACCCACTCGGTGAACCGCCCGAACCTGTCGCTCGACTCGCGTCCCCGGCCGGGGAGCATGGACGGACGGAGGCCCTTGGGGGCGTCAAGGCGCACGTCGTTCCTGCGGATCTTAGCCATGAGTCGCCCTCCTTCCCTGTGGTTTGTGCGTGATCACCGGTTCGTCGTTCTGACTTCGCCAGTCTTCGGGCAACAGGTAGTCGAGGACATCGTCAATTGTCACCACCCCGACGAGTCTGTGTGTGTCATCGACGACAGGAACCGACACGAGGTCATAACTGGCCAGGATCCGGGAGACTTCGGCCGCCGAAGCCTTCGCCGTCACTGGGTCGAGGCTCTGGTCCATGATCGTGCCGAGGCGTTCATGCGGCGGATAACGCAGCATCCGCTGGAAGTGCACGATACCGAGGTACCTGCCGGTCGGCGGTTCATACGGCGGGAGGGTCACGCAGACCGCCGCACCGAGTGCCGGCGGGAGTTCGGGGCGCCGGATGAGGGCGAGGGCCTCAGCGACCGTGGAATCGGCGGAGAGGATGACGGGTTCCGTGGTCATGAGGCCGCCGGCGGTGTCGGGGGCGAACGCGAGGAGCATACGCACGTCCTCGGCCTCCTCGGGCTCCATCAGCTCGAGCAGGTGTTCACCGCGGTCGAGGGGAAGCTGTGCGATGAGGTCGGCGGCGTCGTCGGGCTGCATCTGGTCGAGGACGTGCGCGGCGCGGCCGTCGCCGAGTTCGGTGAGGATGGCGACCTGGTCGGTCTCCGGCATCTCTTCGAGGGCGTCGGCGAGCCTGTCGTCCGGGAGTTCCTCGACGACCTCGATCATGCGGTCCTGCGGCAGGTCGAGCAGGGTGTTGGCGAGGTCAGCGGGCTTCAGATCTGAGTACGTTGCGATGAGCTGCTCAGCCGACTGGCCCTCAGGTCCAGACTGCTTCTCCCGGATCTCCCGCCAGGTCGCGAACGTCGTGGTGCCCTTCGCGAACGGAGAGGGTGACAGCTTCGGGCGCCTGACGAAGTACTGGCTTACCGCCCACGCGCCAGGGCCGACCTCTTCGATGGCGATGTCCTCGATGGTCGCTTCACCGGATCCGTCGACGAATTCGACCTTGCGCCCCAGGAGTTCGGCGATCACACGCACCTCGCCTCCCCGCTGTTCGAACCGGCGCACGTTGATGAGACCCGTTGTGATGATCTGGCCAGCGGCGATCGATGTAACCCGGCCGATCGACACAAAGACACGTCGTTTGCCGGGGATCTCGACGATGAGCCCGACAACACGCGGCGGGTCGCTCTTGCGGTACACGACGAGCACATCGCGCACCTTACCCACGCGGTCACCCGCTGGGTCGAAGACTGTGCAGCCGGCAAGCCGGGCGACGAAAACTCTCGATCCACTCACCCCTCTAACTTAGTGCCGTTCCCTGTACGGGGGTGGGGGTGAACGTCCGGGGCTGCGGTTCACGGGCGCCGGTGTGAGAATGGAGGGGTGAGCAATCAGCAGCAGCGCCGAGGCGCAGACCGGTACCCGTTCGAGTCGATGATTCCGCGCGGTGAAACCGTCGCCAGTTTCGAGAGCTACAGGGAAGCGCAGAACGCCGTCGACGTCCTCGCCCAGGCGGATTTCCCCGTCAAGCAGGTGTCGATCGTCGGTGACGGACTCAAGAGCGTCGAGCGAGTGACCGGCCGTCTCAGCTACGGGCGTACCGCTGGTGCCGGCGCGCTGAGCGGCGCGTGGCTCGGTCTGTTCTTCGGGCTTCTGCTCATCATCATCAACCCGGCCGCTGACCTCACCTTCGTCGGTGCCGCTGTGCTCATCGGTGCCGCCTTCGGCATGATGTTCTCGGTTGTGTCGTACGCGCTCAACAGGAGACGCCGCGACTTCACCTCGATCATGCAGGTCATCGCGACGAGCTACACGGTCACCGTGGATCCCGAACTGGCGAACCGAGCACGTAACCTGCTCGAGAGCGCACCGACCAAGCAGTAGCTCTCCGCTTCAGGTTCTTCGCCCGACAGGGCCGAACGAGAAAGCCCCGCCTCAATCGAGGCGGGGCTTTTCTCATTCGCGACCGTGCGGCGAGCCGGGTTGGGGCAGGTCGCCGTCTCAGGCGTTGAGGCCCGCGATCCAGTCCTCGACTTCGTCCGCCGTGCGCGGGATCGCCGCTGAGAGGTTCTCCGCGCCGGTCGCCGTGACGAGGATGTCGTCTTCTATCCGAACGCCGATCCCGCGGAACTCTTCGGGAACGCTGAGGTCGTCGGGCTGGAAGTAGAGCCCGGGCTCGATCGTGAAGACCATGCCTTCCTTGAGCTCACCGTCGTGATACATCTCACGGCGTGCGGCAGCACAGTCGTGAACGTCGAGGCCCAGGTGATGACTGGTTCCGTGCACCATGTAGCGACGGTGGAACTGCTTGTTCGCCTCGAGCGATTCTTCGGCGGTCCCGGGGAGCATGCCCCATGCCGCGGTGTGCCTGGCGATAACCTTCATGGCCTCGGCGTGGACATCCCGAAAGAGGATGCCGGGGCGCACGATGGCGAACGCAGCGTCTGCGGCTTCGCGGACGGCTTCGTAGACCGCCCGCTGTACCTCGGTAAACCGGCCGTTGGACGGGAGCGTGCGGGTGATGTCGGCGGTGTAGAGCGTGTCGACTTCGACGCCAGCGTCAACGAGCATGAGGTCCCCGGGAACCACGGGGCCGTCGTTGCGCGTCCAGTGCAGAATGCACGCGTGAGGGCCAGAAGCGGCAATTGTGTCGTAACCGACGGCGTTTCCGTCGAGGCGAGCCCTCGTGTAGAAGACGCCCTCCACGACCCGCTCGCCGCGCTCGGACGCCGTAATCCTCGGGAAGTCAGCGATCACGTCGCTGAAGCCACGCGCTGTCGCGTCGACCGCGAGCCTGATCTGCTCGATCTCGAAAGCGTCTTTGACGAGGCGCAGTTCGGAGAGGAACGTCGTCAGTTCGGCGTCCTCTTCAACCGTGAGGTCGGCATCCGTCACCTGGAAGCTGTCGATGGGGGCGGTGGCGATGCCGAGATCGGCGGCGACCTGCGCGAGTGATGGGCGTGGCCCGATCCAGAATTCGCCGATGGCGGGATTCGCGTAGAACTCGTTCGACGAGCGGTCGGCGCGCTCGCGGAAGTACAGGGTGGCCTCGTGGCTGCTTCCGGCGGGTTCGAGGACCAGGACGGAATCCGGTTCGCTGTCGGCGCCCCAGCCGGTGAGGTGCACAAAGGCCGAGTGAGCGCGGAACGGGTAGTCGGTGTCGTTTGAGCGCTGTTTGAGCGAACCGGCCGGAACGACGACGCGCTTGCCGACGAAGGCTGCGGAGACGAGCTCCCGGCGCTTCGCCGCGAACGGTGCCTGTGCCCGGGGCTCGGGGAGAACATCGACACGGTCAGCCCAGTTCGATCCGATGTAGTCCTGGAACTCCGTGGAAGCCGGCGTTGTGGAGCGGTTGGAGGTGCCTCGAGGCTCTTCGCTCGTGGTCTCTTCGCTTGCCGGGGCAACGCCGGTGGGGGACTGGATCGTTTCGCTTGCGTTCTGCATCCCTCTATTGTCCACCCCTTCGCTGGGAAGGACGAGAAGCGGCAGTGCCCGCGTCAGCCGCGGGGGCTGAGTTGGACGATCACCGGCCGGTGGTCGCTGCCGGTGCCGTCCTCTTCGGTGGCAACGCGCATTCCAGTGACAGTCCAGTCGGGTGTGGCCATGACGTGGTCTATCGGGGCACCGAGAAGGGCGGGGATGCTGCTCGGCCAGGTGCCCACGGCACCGTTGCCCGACTGTGTGCCCGCGTCGATACAGTTGCCGAGGGCCGCGCCGTCAGTCGTGCCGAGCCCTGCCATGTTGTCGAGTGTCGCGTTGAAGTCGCCGGCCATGATCACGTTGCCCGAGGCGCACTGGGCGGCGAGCCAGTTGAGGTCGTCGCGCCAGTTGTCCATCTGCCCGTCGATGGGTGCCACGGCGTGTGCCGCGACGATCGTCGGGCCGTCACCGTCGATCGGTTCGACGATGACCGTCGGCAGCACCTTCGTGTTCTCGTTGCGTTCGGCGTTACTCGTGACCTTCATGTAGTCGCCGAGGGCAGGGCTGACGAGCACGGTCGTCGATCGCGCGGGCGAAATCTGGTCGAACCATTCGGTGTGCACCCACATCGGCCGGCCAGCGTCACGCATGGCCTCGGCGATCTCGATGCCCGTTTCCTGGGTTGTCTCCGGCAGCGAGATCACGTCGGCATTGGATTCGACGGCCAGGCGGGCGACGGCCGCGGAACCCGGAGCATCACCGAGCGTGTTCCAGCTGAGTACGGTGATGGACTCCGGAGTCTTATCGGCGAAGTCTGTGTTGCCGAAGCCGCGATCGGCGAGGATAAAGCCGTTGGCGGCCACGAAGATGACAAGGAGTGCCGCGATGGTTCCGGCGAAGGCGCGCATCGGCTTCGCGACGGCGAGAAGGGCAAACATGATGATCGCGACGGCAGACATGGCGGTCATGAGTGAGCGCATGCTCGTCACCTGGGCGAGGATCCAGGTCCTCTGAAGATTGAACAGTTCGGGCCAGCTGACGATGAGCAGGAGAACAGCAATCGCGATGGTCACAATCGCGCCGAGAAACTTGAGCATTATCCAGCCACATTACCCACATCGGACTGTGAGAGGACTCCGCGTCAGTGGCGTGTTCTCCCGAGCCATAAGCTGGGACTATGTCAGGGGAGATGTTGTTCCGTGGGCCGAGTGACCTGCACACCCACTCGCGGGTGTCGGACGGCACCGAGCCACCGTCGCAGCTCGTGCGTGAAGCGGCCGCCTCCGGCCTCGGAGCGGTCGCCCTCACTGACCACGATTCAACGGCCGGGTGGCACGAGGCGGCCGGCGAGGCGCGGAAGCAGAACATCACGTTTATCCCGGGTATGGAGTTCAGCACCCGGGTCGGCTACAAGAGTGTTCACCTGCTCGCCTACCTCTTCGACCCGACGTCCGCCGAGCTCGTCGCCGAAACGGCGCGCATCCGTGAGTCGAGGCTCAAGCGCGCGGAATCCATAGTCCGCCGGATCGGGGCCGACTATGCGCTCAACTGGGACGACGTGCTCGCCCAGACGACACCGGGGGCAACGGTCGGTCGACCACACATCGCTGACGCTCTCGTTGCCCGTGGCCACGTGCCGACCCGCAGCGAGGCGTTCACCGGCATCCTTCACCCGCGAAACGGCTATTACCTGCCGCACTACGCGCCCGATCCGCTCCGCGCCGTCACGCTCGTGCGCCAGGCGGGAGGGGTTCCCGTCATCGCTCATCCCGCTACGCGGGGTCGTGATGCCATGATCGACGAGGCCCAGCTGAGCACGCTCGTCGACGCTGGCTTGTTCGGGCTCGAACTGGAGCATCGCGAGAACACCGTGGATGGCAAGATCCGGTTGCGGGAACTCGCTGTGAAATTCGGACTCGTGCTCACGGGCTCCAGCGACTACCACGGTGCCGGAAAACCCAATCGCCTCGGTGAGAACACGACACCGGATGCCGTCGTGCAGGCCATCATCGACGAGGGCACAGGCTCGCAACCGGTCTACCCGGTCGGCAGCGACGAGAAGCTTCCCGGCTGACGCCCGCTGGCTTCCGCCTCCCGCCGGTGTCTGTCGCTCCGGGAGGAGGATCGTGGGGGCCGGCCAGCTATCGGCCACGGGCCCCCGGATGTACCTCCCGAAACGGCTGTGGAGACGCTCGGGTTGGGGGACAGTCAGCCGCGTCCGAACCGGCCGTCGCCCCAGTCGAGCTCGGTTGCGACTCGCCCGGTCTTCCGGAGTTGCGGCGCCCCGGAAGCGCCCGCCCTCCCGCCGGTGTCTGTCGCCTCGGGAGGAGGATCGTGGGGGCCGGACAGCTATCGGCGACGCGGTCCCGGATTCTCCTCCCGAAACGACGGTGGAATGGCCGGCGGGCGCACAGGGGATGGGTGGTGCCTCGGGAGGAGGATCGGGTGAGCCGGACAGCTATCGGCCACGGGCCCCCGGATATACCGCCCGAAACGGCTGTGGAGACGCTCGGGTTGGGAGACAGTCAGCCGGTCCGGCCGGGGAGCCGGCCGTCGCGCCAGTCGAGCTCGGCTGCGACGCGCCGGGTCTTCCGGAGTTGCGGCACCCCGGAAGCGCCCGCCCTCCCGCCGGTGTCTGTCGCCTCGGGAGGAGGATCGTGGGGGCCGGACGGCTATCGGCGACGCGGTCCCGGATTCTCCTCACGAAACGACGGTGGAGGCGGCCGGCGGGCACGACGACGAGAGGCCCGCCCGACATAAGTCGGACGGGCCTCTCGGGGAGTAGCGCTACTCCGGGCGGTTGGTGCGGCGACGCGTGCGCGTGCGACGACGCGGCGCGCTGTTGCCGTCGTGGTGCTCAGGACCCTGGCCGTCGTGGGTGCCAGCGGCAACGACGGGGGCGTCGGTGGCAGCAGCAGCAGGAGCTGCAGTCCGGGTGCGACCGCGTCCGCCGCGGGAGTCGCGCGAACCGCCCTCACGGGGAGCACGGTTCGACGAATCACGCGAGCCGGTCTCACGCGGGCCGCGCGGCGGTGCTGCCACGAGCGTCGACGGACGCAGGCGGCCCTTGGTGCCGGCGGGGATGTCGAGGTCTTCGAACAGGTGCGGGCTCGACGAGTAGGTCTCGGTCGGTTCCGGCTGACCGAAGTCCAGCGCCTTGTTGATGAGCGCCCACTTGTGCAGGTCGTCCCAGTCGACGAACGTCACGGCAATACCGGTTTTGCCAGCGCGGCCGGTGCGACCGACGCGGTGCAGGTAGGTCTTCTCGTCTTCGGGGATCGTGTGGTTGATGACATGGGTGACGTCGTTGACGTCGATTCCGCGCGCCGCCACATCCGTTGCGATGAGGACGTCCTTCTTGCCGGCCTTGAACGCGGCCATGGCGCGTTCGCGCTGCTCCTGGCCGAGGTCACCGTGCACGGCGGCGGCGTTGAAACCGCGGTCGTTGAGTTCTTCGACGAGCTTGGCGGCCGCACGCTTGGTGCGCGTGAAGATCACTGTCTTGCCGCGACCCTCAGCCTGAAGGATGCGGGCGATGACCTCGTCCTTGTCCATGTTGTGGGCGCGGTAGACGAGGTGCTTGATGTTGGCCTGCGTGAGGCCCTCATCGGGGTCAGAAGCGCGGATGTGGATCGGCTTCGACATGAAGCGACGCGCGAGGGCGACGATCGGTCCGGGCATCGTCGCCGAGAAGAGCATCGTGTGACGCGTCGGCGGTGTCTTGGAGAAGAGCTTTTCGATGTCGGCGAGGAAGCCGAGGTCGAGCATCTTGTCTGCTTCGTCGAGCACCATTTCGCGGACGTTCGACAGGTCGAGCAGACGCTGGTTGTTGAGGTCGATGAGTCGACCCGGCGTGCCGACGACGACCTGGGCGCCGGCCTTGAGCTGCTCGATCTGGCCCTCGTACGCCTTGCCGCCGTAGATCGAGACGATCTTCGTCGGGCGGTTCGCGGCCGCGAGCTCGATGTCCTCGGTCACCTGCACGCAGAGTTCGCGGGTCGGGACGACGATGAGCGCGACGACGCCGGGTGCCGGGTCATTGCCGATCCGCTGGAGAAGCGGGAGGCCGAAGCCGAAGGTCTTGCCGGTTCCCGTCTTCGCCTGGCCGATGATGTCCTGGCCGTCGAGTGCGAGGGGGATGGTCTGTTCCTGGATGGGGAAGGGCTCGAGAATGCCCTTCGCCGCGAGGGCGTCTGCCATGTCCTGCTCGACGCCGAGATCAGTAAAGTTCACGTTTATAGTTGCCTGTTCATGCATAAAAGCGGTCTACGCCCTGCATGTTGACCCAGGCGTAGGGTCCCGATCCGGTGCCGGGACAGTCCAAGTCTACCGGAGCACCTACACTGGAGCCGTGGTTTCAAGGTTTCGATACTCCCGGCCGCGTGCGCCGCTGCCCCGCCTCCGGTCCCGCACGAGCCATGTTGTGAAGACGAAGGTGGACTTCGCGGAACTCGCGCCTGACACCTCCGGCTACCTCGGCCTCGTTGCCTACCTGCAGCTCGGGTTCTTCCAGTCGATCTCCATGGTCTCTGCGATCAGCGAGCTGGCGGCCAAGGAGACGCTGTCAACGGCGGCGGGTTTCGCGCTCTCCAAGCACCAGGGGCTCGTCGCCGAGATCCGCCGCCGCGGCGAGGACCCGACTGAGGTCATGGCGCCGTACGTCTCACGAGTCGATGACTTCCTGCTCCTGACGCGGGGGGCATCCGTCAATGAGAATCTGCTGAGCATCTACATCACGCAGGGTTTCCTCGACGATTTCTTCATCAGTTTGTCCGATGGGTTGCCTCACGATGTCGGGGCGAGGTATGCCAGCCTTCTCGGTGCGGACTCCGGAACATCCGGGATTGTCTCGCTGTTGACGGATGCCATCACCGTTGATCCAAAGCGGGCGCACTTTCTTGCAATGTGCGGCAGGCGCCTGCTGGGTGACACCCTCCTGCTCGCGCAGTCTGCTCTCGTTCTCGAGGGGCACAGCGAGTCGGAAGAGGCGCGGATCGAGCCCGTCTTCACCGAGCTCATCGCAACCCACACCCGCAGGATGGACGCGCTCGGCCTTACGGCCTGACCAGGTTACGGCCTGACCAGGTCGTCGATCGCGGCGAGCGGCGTGATCTCCCGCGTCCGGCGTCACTGCCGAGCGGAGTCACCGCCGAGCGGGCACCAACGAACACTGGCCGGACGCTTTCGCGCCCGGCCAGTGAGTGTCGTCTTTTGCTGGGTGTCAGCCGCCGAGCGCCACGAGGCGCTCCCGGTCTGATTCGGCGCGCGTCCGGCCGATCATGAACGCGGATGCGACGGAGACGATGGCAGCGACAGCGAGGGTCGCGATCCAGATCCATCCGCCGTCCCACGCCCAGCCGAGCCAGGTCAGCCCGAGCCAGACGAGTCCGGCGGTGATTCCGCCGATCGCGGGGATGAGCGCGACACCGTGCGTGTCACGCCGTGGCATGACATACCGCGCTCCGGTCCCGATGGCGATGCCGAAGAGCATCACGAAGAGCAGCTCCATGGCCGGTTATCCGACGAAACCGATGCGGCGGGTTTCCTCGCTGCCGATTTCGACGTAGGCGAGGCCAGCGGTGGGCACAATGTACATCTTGCCCTTGTCGTCGCCGACGGTGAAGAAGCTCTTGCCCGAATCGAGGGCATCGGCGATGAGCTTCTCGATCTCGGCTGTTGACTGGGACGACTCAAAGCTGAGTTCGCGACCGCTGTTGGTGATACCGATACGGATTTCCACTTGGCAGACCCTTTCGTTGCGTTACGCCCAACATTACGGCAGTTGATCAGCCGCCCGGGCCGGGACGCACTCGCCGAGAGCGAACAGTGCGGCGCTCCGCCGAGGGGATGTCCGGGGTCGGTTATACCGTGGATTTCGTGGCCATCAGAGGATTCCAGATCGAGCGCGCTGAGCGCAGCGAGAGCGGGGATCTCTCTCTCGACGCGACGCAGCGGGCTGTTCTGGTGCTGGGTGACGCCACGTCAGCGGCGGTGTCCGGTGCGCCAGGGAGCGGCAAGACGACCACGATCGTTGAACTCGTGGCCGACCGTATTCTCAACCGTCAGTACGCTCCGGCTGAGGTGCTCGTCCTCGCCCCGAACCGGCGCGCAGCCGCGCGACTTCGCGACCGTCTTGCCCTGCGGGTCGGAGTACCGACCCCCGGTCCTCTTGCGCGCACCCTGAGTTCGATCGCCTTCCAGATCGTCGGGGCCCGAGCCGCTCTCGAGGGGAACGAGCCGCCTCGCTTACTCACCGGCGCCGAGCAGGACACGGTGATCGCCGAGCTGCTCGCCGGGCATGAACTCGACGGGACAGGTCCGCTGTGGCCCGATCCGCTCGTTGCCGAGGTTCGCAGGTTGAAGGGTTTTCGTACCGAGTTGCGAGAACTCATGATGCGCAGCGTCGAGGGTGGGCTCCGCCCTCGCGATCTCGACGCACTCGGTACGAGACATGACCGCCGTGAGTGGTCTGCGGCCGCGAGGTTCATCGACGAATACGAACGCGTCATTGACAGTTTCGGCACCGGGTATCTCGACTCGTCAGAGCTCGTCGCCCAGGCGACGGCAGAACTCGACCGCGGGTTCGGGCTCGATGGCGTTCGGCTCGTTGTCGTCGATGACCTTCAGGAGCAGGGGTCTGCCGCTCTCGCATTCCTCGGGGTGCTCGCGCGACGCGGCGTCTCGATTGTTGCCTTCGGTGATCCGGATGTCGCGGCGACGACGTTCCGCGGTTCGGATCCGGCGGCGCTCGGGTCGCTTGGCCGCACGCTCCGCGTGCCCGTCGCGTCGCTTCGGCTCGGAACCGTCTACCGCCACGGGGCTGCGCTTCGCACTGTGGTGCAGCAGATCACCGGCCGGGTCGGTGCAGCAGGTACCGTCGGTCACCGGGCGGCCGGAGCGGCCGTGACCGAGGGCTCCGACATCGATGAGGCCGTCATTACTCCCGTGCTCCGAATCGAGGCCTCGTCGCCGGCCACGGAGCACCAGGCGATCGCCCGGGTTCTCAGGGAACATCACCTGTTCGGTGACATCCCCTGGAAGAGGATGGCGATTATCGTGCGATCGGGAGCGTCGATCGCGCAACTGTCCCGTTCGCTCGCGCTCGCCGAGGTGCCGACGGCGACGCCTGCCGGTGGCAGGAACATTCGTTCCGAGTTCGCCTCCGGCCAGCTCATCGACGCTGTGGCGCTTGCCGTCGGTCGCATGGAACCCGCCATCGAGCTCTTGACACGTCTGATCACCGGGCCGCTGTGCGGGCTCGACCCCGTGGCGCTGCGACGGGTACGACTCGCGCTTCGCCACGAAGAGATCGCCGGGGGCGGTAACCGGTCCGGCGACGAGCTCCTCCTCGACGCCCTCGCCCAACCCGGTCGGTTCGCGACGATCGACTCAGCTGCCGCCCGTCAGGTCGGTCGCTTCGCGACGACTCTCGCCGAGGCGACGTCGGCGGGCGTCGCGGGAGCGAGCGTCGAAGAACTCCTCTGGATGTTCTGGGAGAGAAGCGGACTGGCATCCGCCTGGTCTGCGCAGGCCCTCGGATCCGGGTTCGCCGCCGACGAGGCGAATCGCCACCTCGACAGCGTGATGGCGCTCTTCACCGCTGCAAAGCGGTTTGTGGAGCGCAACCCGACAGAACCCGCCGGCCGGTTCATCGATGAGATATTGGCCTCCGAAGTGCCGGAGGACTCGCTCACGCCGCAGGCCGCGAGCGACGCGGTCTTCATCGGCACGCCGAGCGGCGTCGTCGGCGCGGAGTTCGACATCGTCGTCCTCGCCGGATTGCAGGACGGCGCATGGCCCAACCCACAGGTCAGGGGAACCCTTCTCTACCCGCAGCAGCTCAGCCAGGTCGTCGCTGGACTCCCGGTCGCCGACCTCGACGCACGCGCCGAGGTGCTCTCGGACGAACTCCGCATGTATGCCCTGGCGGTCTCACGCGCACGTCACCAGGTTGTCTTCAGCGCGACGGTGAACGACGACGAACAACCGTCCCCGTTCCTGCGGTTCCCCGCGATCCGAAACGCCGAGTTGCGCACCGCCGCCGACCAGCGGCATCCGTTATCGCTTCGCGGCATGGTGGGCGTTTTGCGCAGGCGGCTCGTGACCACAGGGGATCCTGCGGCCGCTTCGGCTCTCGCACGGCTGGCCGCCGAGGGTGTCCCCGGTGCCGACCCGACCCAGTGGTACGGGCTGCTCGACCCGTCGACGACCGAGCCGCTGGTCGACCTCAGCGACCCGGAGGCCCGTGTCTCGGTGTCGCCGTCCAAGCTGGAGACCTTCGAGAAGTCGCCGCTCGCCTGGTTCATCGACACCATGGCGGCGGCACCATCGGGCCTCGCCGCCGGCATCGGCACTGTCGTGCACGCGGCCATGGAACACGCCGGCCACATTCCCACCGCAGAACTCACCCCGGCCGACGTCACGGTCGACGCGCTCTGGGAACAGATCGACGCCCACTGGTCCGAGCTGTACTTCGAATCGCCGTGGCTCGCCGAACGACAGCGGCGCGCCACCCACAAGCTCGTCGAGGGGCTCAGCCAGTACCTCACCGACTTCATCGCCGCCGGCAGTGAGACCGTGAGCGCCGAGAGAACGTTCGCCGTCGAGCTGGGCCAGGTCACGCTGTCCGGCAAGATCGACAGGGTCGAACGGATGCCGAACGGCGACGTTGTCATCGTCGACCTCAAGACCGGCAAGACAGCGCCGACGAAAGCCCAGGTGGCACTCAATCCGCAACTCGGCGGGTACCAGCTCGCCCTCGCGGCGAACGCCATTGACGGCACGAGCGCCGAGGACTCCTCCGGCGGCGCTGCGCTGCTGTACGTCTCGGGCGGAGCGCGGGGCAAGAACTACAAGGTGCTGAGTCAGGACGCGATGACGGACGAACAACGAACAGAGTTCGCCGAGCGTGTCGTGCAAGCCGGTCGGGGTATGGCGGCGGCCGAGTTCCTCGGCGTGCACGATCTCGACGAACGCGACCCGAAAGCAGGATTCATGTACCGCATCCACCTCGTCGCGGCGGTGTCCGCGTGAGTGACCTGGAGATGGCCGAACCCCGGTACTCGGCACGCAACATTGCGACGCTGCTGGGACTGCCGCAGCCCACAGACGAGCAGGTCGCCGTCATCGAGGCCCCGCTCGCCCCAGCCCTCGTTGTCGCGGGCGCCGGCAGCGGCAAAACCGAGACCATGGCCAACCGGATCGTCTGGCTCCTCGCCAATGGCTACCTGAGGGTCCCCGAAATCCTCGGCCTCACGTTCACGCGCAAGGCCGCCGGTGAGCTGGCGACCCGAGTCCGGGAGCGGATCGGGCAGCTCCAGGATGCCATCGCCGACGACGAGAACGCCCAGGACATCGACGTCCTCGAGGCGCCGTCGATCGCGACATACAACTCGTTCGCCAGCAGCCTGTTTCGTGAGTATGCGCGCCTCATCGGCCGCGAGCCCGACCAGACGGTCATCACGGAGGCCTCGGCGTGGCGACTCGCTCGCGGCCTCGTCGTCGCGAGCACCGACGACCGCCTTCCGGCCATCGAGAAGAGCGTCGACCAGCTCACTGCCGCCGTTATTTCGCTGAGTCATGCCCTGAGCGACAACGATGCAGCGGGCGAAGCGGATGCCGTTCGGCGGTTCTCCGAAGAATTCCACGATCTCATCACCCTCGACATCCACGACGGCAGTCGTTCCAAGAAGACCCCCTTCACGTCGGTCGTCGATGCCGTCCGCGACGTGGACGCCCTGGGCGTCCTGCTCGAACTGGCCGGCAGGTTCGCCGAGGAGAAGGAGCGCAGGGGCTTCATGGAGTTCAGCGACCAGGTCTCGCTCGCCCTCGAGATCTGCCGCCGCGTGCCCCGCGTGATCGACGAGTACCGCTCCCGGTTCAAAGTCGTGATCCTCGACGAATACCAGGACACCGCCGTCGTGCAGACCGACCTGCTCGCCCTGTTGTTCTCCGGGCACCCCGTCATGGCTGTCGGTGACCCGAACCAGTCGATCTATGGTTGGCGGGGCGCGTCGAGCGCGAACCTCGCCCGGTTCGCCGAGGACTTCGGGGGCAGCGATGGGGCTGGCACGTTCGCCCTGTCGACGAGCTGGCGGAACTCAGCCCGCGTGCTCGATGCGGCGAACGCCATAGTGGCTCCGCTCCCGGTCTCGGCATCGGTGCCCGTTTCGCGGCTCACCTCTCCGCCCTGGGCTGGCGACGGCGACGTTCGGGTGGTCTTCCCCGAGACCGTCACAGACGAAGCCGATGTCGTCGCGGGCTGGCTCGCCACCGAACTGTCCCGGCCAGCGGGCAACGGATCACGCCGCACGGCGGCGCTCCTCTGCCGCTCGCTCAAGAACGTCGCGGTGTTCACCGAGGCGCTTGCCCGTCACAAGGTCCCGTTCCACATCCTCGGTGTCGCCGGGCTGCTCGAACAGCCGGTCATCGTGGATCTGGTCTGTGCGCTCCGCGTGCTCCACGACCCGACGGCGGGCAGTGAACTGATTCGTCTGCTCACCGGTGCGCGCTGGCGGATCGGTGCCCGAGACATCCAGGCTCTGAGCTCGCTCGCCCGCTGGCTCGCCGATCGCGATCTGGCGCAGCAGCCCATCCCGGCCGAGGTGAAGCAGAAGCTGTTCGAATCCGCGGCATCCGACGATGGAAAATCGATCGTCGACGCACTCGACTTCTTGCAGAACGCCCCGACCGGCCACAAGGCTTTGCAGCAGTTCAGTGAGACAGGCCTCGAACGGATGCGAGCGGCTGCCCGCCAGCTGACGGCACTTCGCCGTCGCTCGGGCCTCGACCTCTACGACCTCGTCAACCTCGTGGTGCAGGAGTTCCTGCTCGACGTCGAGGTGGCCTCCAACGCGCACGCGCCACTGGGCCAGCCGAGCCTGGACGAGTTCACCGACCAGATTTCGTCGTACCTCTCGGTCGATGAGAACGGCTCGCTCGGGTCGTTCCTGTCGTGGCTTGCCGACGCCGAGCAGCGTGAGAACCTCAGTCCCCGTGCCGAGGATCCCGAGCCGGGGACCGTGCAGATTCTCACCATTCACGGCTCGAAGGGGCTGGAGTGGGACAGCGTTGTCGTGCCGCGCATGGTTCACGGCGAGTTGCCATCGCCGCTTCGGAGCAAGCGCGGCTGGACGGCTTTCGGCGAGCTTCCCTTCGAATTCCGGGGTGACCGGCACGAGCTTCCTGTCTTTGCATGGCGTGGCGCTGCTACCCAGGCCGACGTCGACGACGCGTACGTGACGTTCGGCGCAGAACTCGAGGCCCGAAACGACGCTGAGCAACGACGACTGGCCTACGTTGCCGTCACTCGCGCGAAAGATGCCCTCCTCGTCACCGGATCATTCTGGGCAACCCAGAAGCAGCCCCGCGGTCCAGGTTCTTTCCTCCGTGAGATTGTCGGCGCCGTCCCCTCGAGCTGCGACGACCTCCCGGAGAGCCCGCAGGCGGAGGAGAACCCACTGGCGGCCGACGAGAAGTTCGAGATCTGGCCGCTGAATCCGCTCGGCAACCGAGCCGATGCCGTTCACGCTGCCGCAGCATCCGTCATCGAGGCAAACCCCGCAGCCGACACCGCCTGGTCGGGAGACATCGACCTGCTGCTCGCCGAACGGAACCGCCGGATGCACGCCGAGGAGTTCGTGCCGATTCCCGACCGCGTTCCTGCCTCACGCTTCAAGGACTACGTGACGGATGCCGCCGGCCTCGCCGCCCGAATGCGCCGCCCGCTCCCCGAAAAGCCGTACCGCCAGACCCGGCTCGGAACCCTCTTCCACAGCTGGGTTGAGCAGCGGTCGGGAATCGCCGGCGGGCAGGAGAGCCTCGATTCGGATCCGTTCGAGTTGGACCTCGACCCGGATTCGACGACCGGGTCGGTCGAGGGCACACTGATGCCGATCGAGCAGCAGGAACGGGAGGCTCTCGAGGTGCTGCAGCGCACCTTCGAGAGGTCGGAGTGGGCGGACCTCGCTCCCATCGACGTGGAACGCGAGATCAACTTCGTGCTGGAGGGCCAGATCATCATCTGCAAGCTCGACGCGGTGTACGAACGCGAAGGCAGGTTCCAGATCGTCGACTGGAAGACGGGTCGCGCGCCGAAGACTGCCGCCGAGCTCGACGACCGCCAGTTCCAGCTCGCGCTGTACCGGCAGGCTTATGCCGAGTGGAAAGACGTCGACCCTGAACTCATCGACGCCGTGTTCTACTACGTCGCTGACGACCTGGTCCTGAGGCCGGAGAACCTCTACTCGGCCGAAGAGCTCGGTCGACGCTGGGTCAGCGGAGTGATCTCGCCCGATTCCGCAGCCTCAAGCGCCGCGAAGTCCAACTCGGCGGTGTAGCCGTCACCGGTTGTGCCGGTTGCTGGAGTGCCAGTTGCCGGAGTGCCGGTTGCTGGTGAGCCGGATGCCGTCTGGTCGCGTGCGGCAGCGTTCGCCTCGGTAGCGGCCGCGCGGGCTTTCTCGACAGCGGCAAGGTCGATCGGACCGGTGTCGATGGCATCCGTGTTGTGCGTGCCGTCGTTCTCGTCGCGGTCACCGTCTACGTCGTCCTCGGCCAGCGCTGCCTCGAACTGGGACCGGTCGTAGCTGTCCGTTTCCATGGCGAAGCCGTGCGCCTGCGCGGCAGACGTGGTCTGCGGGGTGCGCGAGAGCATCTCTTCGACGTCGGCAACGGCCATGATCGGGCCGGTCTGGGGTGACAGCGGATGCATCAGGTCGCCGAGCACGTGATCGACAAGACCGTCGAGGAGCGCCACGGCATCGTCGATGACCTGCTGGTCCTTCGTGTCGACGCCGTGCAGCAGCCAGCGCGCAAGTTCGAGCTCTGCGTGAAGCATCGATCGCTGGCTGATCAGCCGGTCCGGATGCCGTGCGGCGCTCAGCCGGTAGGCGGCGAGGACGCTGTCAGCGGCTTCACCCGCTCCGCTCAGCCAGTGCAGGTCCCGCGCCGGGTCGCCCACGCGGAGCGAACCCCAGCCGATGATCCCGGTGACGATCGGGCCGACGTTGTGGTCGGTGATGACGAATGATTCTGCGCTCAGGGAGCCATTGATGACCGCCGGCTGGAACTGCCACAGCGCCTCGTCGGCGGCGGCGTCGGTCCAGCGCTGCTTCACCGCGGCGGGGAGCAACCGCGTTGCCGCAGCGCGCTCGATGACGTTGCGGGCTTCGGTGCGGCAATCGGCTGCGGTCAGCGACGGCAGCCCGACCTCGGCCACAAACGAGCCAGGGAGAGAGTGGATGGCGGCGATCGCAGCGCCGATCGACGTTGCGACTCCATCGCCGGCGGGAATGTGCTCGGCGGGCACGCCGTACCCCGGCAGGTAGTCGTAGACGACGGCGCGGGTTCCGCGAACGGATGTCTGACCGACGACGGTGGGGACCTCGAACGGCAGCCGGCTCCGGATTCCGGCGGTCATCGCCTGGAGAGCGATGAGTTCGACCGACTGGTCACTCGCCGATTGCTCGTTGGCGGGCACCCGGACGACGAGTTCCCTGTCGTCGCTCGTGCGGAGGAGTGCGGAGTCGAAGTCGCCGGTCTGGCCGTGACCGAACGGGCCGCTGCCGACGAGCTGCAGGTCCGCGACAGCTGAAGTTGCCAACGCGGCTAGAGTTAGATGCGATCTGGCCATGGCATCTAGGTTAGGTCGCTAAACGGGCTGGCAGCCACACGCCACGCCCTTCTGAACCGGAGTGTATGTCGTTGATTCCTGGCGCGCTAGCTAACCTGCCCCTTGCGCCAAGCGCTGTCGACCGCGACGCTGACGCGCGAGAGCTGGCAGAGATCTTCACAGACCTCGCGGCAGACCCGGCAACACGAACGCTCGTTCTGTGGCGTGGCCGCCTGGTTCTGGACGGTGATGCCGTGCGGCTCTCTCCCGCCGACATCGTGACCGGAGAGTCGACGCTCGTCTATCTGGGCAGGACCATCGCCGATTCGCCCTCGGTGTCAGCCGGTACGCGGGTGGTGCTGGTGATCGCCACCGACGACGTTGCACGTGAGATCGAACCGGACGAGGAGAAGTGGGTGACGTTCCGCACGGCCGCCCCGCTGGTCGGCGAGCCGTACTCGAGCCTGGTGACCGAGGCAGCCGCACTGTCGAACTGGCACCTCAGCTCATCGTTCTGCCCCCGCTGCGGGTCGGCGACCGATCCTGAAAGCGCCGGGTGGGCCCGCCGCTGCGTGTCGTGCAACAACCAGATTTTCCCCCGCACAGACCCCGCCGTTATCGTCCTCGTCCTCGACGACGATGACCGGCTCCTGCTTGGCTCGAACATTCTCTGGCCGGAGGGGCGGTACTCGTTGCTCGCGGGGTTCGTCGAAGCGGGCGAGTCGCTTGAACAGGCCGTCGTCCGGGAGATTTTCGAGGAGGCAGGCGTTCGTGTCGACAGCCCGCGGTACCTCGGCTCGCAGGCCTGGCCGTTCCCACGCTCGATCATGCTCGGGTTTTCTGCCCGGGTCGCGCCGGGGCAGAACCCGGCTGGAATCGAACCAGACGGGCTCGAGATCGTCGACCTGCGCTGGTTGAGTCGGGCCGAGCTCCGCGCCGAAGCCGGAACTCTGTTGCTTCCCGGCTCCACCTCCATTGCCCGCGCACTGATCGAGCACTGGCTTACCGCCGACGGTGGGCCCAGCCTCGACGAGGCGGCGAAGAGTACGACTGCGCACGACACGGAGAACTCGCGATGACGGCATCCGTTACCGAACCAGCGGCATTACTCGCAGGACTCGACGATGACCAGCGAGTCGCGGCGGAGGCCCTCAGGGGACCCGTCTGCATCCTGGCCGGTGCCGGAACGGGAAAGACACGGGCGATCACGCACCGAATCGCCTACGGCGTCGCGACGGGAACCTACGCGGCGAACCGGGTGATGGCACTGACCTTCACCAACCGTGCCGCGGCCGAACTCCGGGGGAGGCTTCGCAACCTTGGCGCCGGTTCGGTGCACGCCCGTACCTTCCACGCTGCGGCGCTCAGCCAGCTCAACTACTTCTGGCCGCACACGGTCGGGGGGACAATGCCTGCCCTCATCAACAGCAAGGGCCGCATGCTCGGTCACGCTGCTGAGCGCCTCCGGCTCAAGCTCGACACGGCCACCCTGCGCGACATTGCCGCGGAGGTCGAGTGGCGCAAGGTGTCCGGTTTGAGCATCGAGCAGTACGCCGCCGCCGGCCGACCGAGCCCGCAGGCGCTCACCGTCGAGCAGGTTGCAGACATGCAGCAGGCGTACGAGGACCTCAAGGATGAACGCAAACAACTCGACTTCGAGGACGTCCTGCTCGCCTGCGCCGGGATGATCGAAACCGAACCGGCCGTCGCCATGCAGGTGCACGAGCAGTATCGGTTTTTCGTTGTCGACGAGTACCAGGACGTGTCACCGCTCCAGCAACAACTGCTCGACCTCTGGATCGGTAACCGCAACGATGTGTGTGTCGTCGGCGACGCGAGCCAGACCATCTACTCGTTCGCGGGGGCAAAGAGCGATTACCTCCTTGACTTCCCCGCACGGCACGCGGATGCCACTGTCGTGCGCCTCGAACACAACTACCGGTCGACCCCGCAGATCGTCGATACCGCGAACCGGCTGATGCGGGGGAGGACCGGAGCGCTCACCCTGCAGGCCGACCGATCCGGCGAGGCCCAGCCCGCGCCAGAGGTGACGGCGTACCCGCACGACCACGCGGAAGCACGCGCGATCGCGCAGTCGGTGCTCCAGCAGATCGCGTCCGGCGTGAAACCTGAGAACATCGCCATCCTCTATCGGATCAACGTGCAGTCCGCCGCGATCGAAACAGCGCTCGGCGATGTCGGGGTGCCGTACCTGCTGCGGGGGAGCAAACGCTTCTTCGACCTGCCCGAGGTGCGCCAGGCGATTCTGACCCTGCGTGGAGCGTCGGTCTCGGTCACGGGCGAACCGCTGTTCAAGTCGGTGTCGGACGTGTTGCGCTCCCTCGGCTGGACCCAGAAAGCCCCGGAAACCGCCGGAGCCGTCCGTGACAAGTGGGAGTCGCTCAACGCGATCATGGGACTCGTCGACACGATGCCGCCGGGAACCACATTCCGCGAATTCACCGATGAACTGCTTGAGCGACAGGCCGGTCAGCACGAACCGACGGTCTCGGCGGTGACGCTCGCCACCCTGCACTCCGCCAAGGGGCTGGAATGGGATGTCGTTTACCTTCCCGGCCTCAGCGAGGGCCTCGTTCCGATCAGTTACGCGAAGACCTTCGAGCAGATCGACGAGGAACGCCGGCTGCTTTACGTGGGGATTACCCGAGCCCGCTCGCGGCTCTTCCTGTCGTGGGGAGAACAGCCCGGTCGTGGCTCGCAGCCACGTGAGCGGTCTCGATTCCTGACAGAGATCGGCATCCGCAATGCGGGTGTTGCCGGTGCCAGGCGCGGCGCCCCGACTGCGAGCGCGCGTCGAAGCTGAGCGTCGCTGACGCGAGGTCGTTCACTCGGCCGTTCAGTCGTGACTCGGTGACTCGAGCGGCGAGCCCGGCAACGACGCTGATGAGTGGTTCGCGCTCGGACGTCGTTGCCTGCCCGAGCAGTTGCGAGGCGATGGCCGGCCAGGCCGGATCTCGCTCGGCTGTGTCCCGGGCGAGACAGTGCAGGCACGGACCGGTTCCCGGTTCCACGAGCGGGCCGACGCGCACCCCGGTGTCTGTGTAGACGACGGCCAGGTGGGGGATGTCGCGGCTCAACCATCGGACATACCGGCGGGGGTCGATGACGTGATGGGCGATGATGATGGCGAGACCCGGGCTTTGCGAGTCCCCGGAACCCAGCCCGGGAATCCCTGTCGCCGTCAGAAGGGACGCAATCCGCTCGGCGGTCGGTCCAGCGCCTTCCACAATCCAGCTCGCTTCAGGCGGTGGGCCGGGTTCGGGCACGAGCGCTGGGCCGATCTGGCTGACCAGACTGGATACCTCGCTCTCCCCGATGCCGAGCCGGACGGCCAGCCTGTCAAGCTCCGAGCGGCTGATGCCGGCCATCAGGGCGCCGATCAGCCGTTCGGTCGGTCCACTAACGTGCTCCAGCGTCACGACGGGAGTTTCGGCACCGATCTGGAGTGACAGCTGGTCGCGCCAGACCAGCGGATATCGCGGGTCGAGTCTGAGCACCATGCACGCCATCATGCCGGAGCCGGTGATTACGCCGGAGAGTTATCCACAGTGCTGGGCGGGTGCGCGCGAGCGCGTCCGGTCAGACGTTCGGCGGGGTCTCGCCGTCCGCAGTGCCGGAGCCGTCTTCCTCGCCCCGCAGGAGGTCCTGGAGCGCCGTATCGAACTCGTCAGGCTCGGGCACATCGCCACGCGCGCTGGCCTCGAGTCGCTGGATGAGCTCCGTCGGGTCGTCGATGTCTTCCGCGGAGGGGATGAGGTCGGGGTGAGACCAGAGCGAATCGCGCTGTTCGTTGCCGACGGCATCCGTGATCTTCTGCCACATTGCGGCGGCCTCGCGCAGCCGGCGCGGCCTCAACTCGAGGCCGACGAGGGTCGAGAAGGCGGATTCCGCCGGACCGCCCGTCGCTCGGCGGCGCTTGACGGTTTCCGCGACGGCATCGGACTTGGGGAGGCGGGCTGTGGCAGCGCCGGTGACGACGTCGACCCAGCCCTCCACGAGCGCGAGGATCGTCTCGAGCCTGGCGAGGGTGACCAGCTGGGCCTCGGTCTTCGGCGGGATGAGCGAACCGTCGACCATCGCCTGCCGGAGTTCCTCGGGGTTGGCGGGGTCGAAGCTGTCTGCGAGGCCCTCGAGCCGGTCAGTGTCGATCCGGATGCCGCGAGCGAACTCCGTGATGGAGGTGATGAGGTGCAGGCGCAACCACCGCGCGTGCCGGAACAGGCGAGCGTGCGCGAGTTCGCGGACGGCCAGGTAGATCTGGACCTGGTCGTCGGGGATGTCGAGGCCCTCACCGAACGCTGAGACGCTCTGGGGGAGCAGCGCGGCCTGGTTGTCGTCGAGGAGAGGAATGCCGATGTCTCCGCCAGACACAACCTCGGTCGAGAGCTGGCCGACGACCTGGCCGAGTTGCATGGCGAAGAGCGCCCCACCGATGCTTCGGAGCAGGCTGCTCGCGCCCTGAACCATTCCCTGGAACTCTTCGGGCGCCTGTTCGCTCAGGACCCGCGTCAGCGCGTCGGAGATGCTTGTCGCGACGGGCTCGGCGAGCTGAGTCCATACCGGCATCGTTGCCCGAACCCATTCTCCGCGCGTCATGAGCCCTGGGACGTTGGTGAGTTCGGTGATCTGGGTGACGTCGTCGAGCCACAACGCTGCGATGTGGAAGGCCTGGTCGAGCTGGGCCCTCTGCTCAGGTGAGGTGGGCACGGCGCTCGCCGTGGCGATCTGTACTGCCTGGTCCGTTGCCACCTGCCAGTTGATGCCACCATCGGACGCACCGCGCATGGCGTTCTGCAGCTGGGCGAGCATCGCCTGGATGCTCGCTGGATCAGCGGGCAGGCCGGCAGCTCCGGCGAGTTGGCTCGGGTCGACTCCGCCCTTTCCCGACAGGAAATCCCGCAGCATGTCGCGGAATTCGTCTTCGGGATTGTTGTCAGGTACGTCGGGCACTGAGGCCACCTTTCAGACATCGTGCGGTTGCTCGATCTACGCTAGTGCGTGAACCTCTGAGTTTCGCGTGGCTTCGGCTTGCCGGTGTCCGCCCGCCGCGAACAGCACGAAAGGCCGCAGTGACCCTCTATCTCCCCTCGACGCCTGAACCGGACGAGCAGTACCAGGCGACCGAAATCGTACTCGAACGCCAGGAACGCGCCCAGAAACGGTCGCAGCGGGGCTGGCTGGCACTCGGGCTGTCATTCGTGATCCTGCTCGCGCTCGCGCTCTGGCCGAGCTCGTATGTCATTCAGCAGCCCGGCCCGGTATTCAACACACTCGGCACCGTGGAGATCGACGACAAGAAAGTGCCGATGATCACGGTCGATGGCGCGGAGACCTTCGAGACGAGCGGAGCTCTCGATATGCTCACCGTTCAGGCGGTCGGCAATCCTGAGCAACGACCGAACTGGTTCGAAATCACCCTCGCGTGGTTCAACCCGAGCAAGACAGTTGTTCCCCTCGAGTCGGTCTTCCCCGTCGGCGAAACCACCGAGGAGCGCGACGCGCAGAACGCAGCGCTGATGGTCGATTCGCAGCAGGACGCTGTTGCCGCTGCGCTCACCGAACTCGGATACGAGTTTCCCGCACAGCTCACCGTCGGCCAGATCGCTGACGGCGCCCCGGCCGAGGGCGCACTCAAGGTGGAGGACGAGATCATGGGCGTCAACGGGGCGCCGGTGACCGACCTCGCCTCGCTCCGGGAGGCCATCGCCGACAACGGCACAGAGCAGGCCGCGACGTTCGACATCGTGCGTGCCGGGGTCCCGATGACGATCTCGATCACACCGACGCCGGCAACTGCAGCCGACGGCACAGAAACCGGCGTCATCGGGATCGCAACCAAAATGGTCTACGACTTCCCGATCGACGTGACAATCCAACTCGATAACGTCGGCGGCCCGAGCGCCGGCATGATGTTCGCGCTGGGAATCGTGGACAAGCTCACCGAGGGTGAGCTCAACGGCGGTGCGGATGTCGCTGGCACGGGGACCATCGATGCCCAGGGTGCTGTTGGCGCCATTGGAGGCATCCGTCAGAAGCTGTTCGGAGCGGCAGACGCGGGGGCTGAATACTTCCTCGCTCCTGAGGCCAACTGCAACGAGGTCGTCGGGCATGTGCCCGACGGACTGAGCGTCTTCAGCGTCGCGACCCTCGACGACGCCGTCACCGTTCTTGAGGCGATCGCCGACGAATCTGGACTTGAGATGCTCGCTACCTGTGAGTGAGCGGTGACCGCTGGCCCACGGGGTCAGAGCGGCTGATCTCCCCAATAGAATGAAAGTCCGTCCGAGTATTGACAGAGGCCAAAATTGACTTCCGCTACATCCGCAAATTCCACAGCACCGAACAAGACACGAGCACCGCTGGCGATCACGGCGGCTGTTGTCGGCGCCCTCGTGGTGGCGTTCTTCATCTTCGCGGGTCTTTACTCTGATTTCCTGTGGTTCCAGCAGGTGGGCTTCACCAACGTGCTCACCACCCAGTGGTTCGCCTCCGCGATCATGTTCGTCGTCGGCTTCCTGGGCATGGCAGTGCCCGTCTACGTCGCGATCCAGCTCGCCTACCGGCTCCGCCCCGTCTACGCGAAGCTCTCGAGCCAGCTCGACCGATACCAGGAGCTCGTCGAGCCGCTTCGCCGCGCCGCGACCTACGGAATCCCCGCGCTGCTCGGCCTCTTCGCAGGCTTCTCGGCGGCGACCCGCTGGGAGACCGTGTGGATCTGGTTCAACCGCACACCGGCAGGAACCGTTGATCCGCAGTTCGGCCTCGACGTGTCGTTCTACATGTTCGAGCTTCCGTTCTACCGCGGCCTCGTCGGATTTGCATCGGCCGTCATCCTCATCGCGACCCTCCTCACCGTCGCCGTCTGCTACCTCTACGGTTCGATCCACGCGACGGGTCGCGAGTTGCGCATCTCGAAGGCCGCCCGAATCCAGATCGCGGTTCTCGCCGGGCTGTACCTCGCCCTGCAGGCCGTCTCCATCTGGCTCGACCAGTACGCGACGCTCAACCAGACCGGTGACCTCATCACCGGTGCGAACTACACCGACGACAACGCAACGATCCCCGGCCGCGTGATCCTCGCCGGGATTGCCGCGCTGGTCGCCCTCTTCTTCTTTGTCACGGCCTTCATCGGCCGCTGGCGTCTTCCGATCGTCGGAACGGCGCTCCTGCTCGTTGCCGGACTTCTCGTCGGAACCGCATACCCGTGGGTGGTGCAGCGCTTCCAGGTCGACCCGAACGCCAAGAGCCTCGAGCAGCCGTATATTCAGCGCAACATCGACCTCACTCGTGAGGCCTACGACGTCAAGGACGTCGAGGAGATCCCCTTCAACGCGAAGACGGACACGACGGCCGGTGCGCTCCGCGCGGATGCCGAGACAACGGCATCCATTCGAATCATCGACCCCGCGCTCGTCAGCCCGTCGATTTCGCAGCTCGAGCGATTCAAGAACTACTACGCGTTCTCCGAAGACCTCGACGTCGACCGCTACTCCATCAATGGCGAGAGCCAGGACACGGTCATCGCGCTTCGTGAACTGAGGCAGGACGCCGAAGACAACTGGGTCAACAACACGCTCGTGTACACCCACGGTTACGGTCTCGTCGCCGCGTACGGAAACCAGCGCTCCGTCGACGGACAGCCGGTCTTCCTCGAGTCGGGTATCCCGACCACAGGGGCGCTCGGTGACTTCGAGCCGCGGATCTACTTCGGCGAGGCCTCTCCCGAGTACTCGATCGTCGGCGGGCCCAAGGACGCGACCCCCATTGAGCTCGACTACCCGTCAGGTGAAGAGGGAAACTCGGAAACCTACAACACCTTCGACGGTGACGGTGGGCCGAAGCTCGACAGTGTGCTCAACAAGCTGGTCTACGCGCTCAAGTTCCAGTCTGAGCAGATCTTCCTGTCGGATGCCGTCACCAACGAGTCGCAGATCATGTACGACCGTGACCCGTCGACGCGTGTGCAGAAGGTCGCTCCGTACCTGACGCTCGACTCCGACCCGTACCCGAGCGTCGTGGACGGTCGGGTGGTATGGATCGTGGACGGTTACACCACGTCTGATGCTTACCCGTACTCACGGACGGTGGGACTGTCGACGGCGATCGCTGACAGCGAGAACAACGACCAGCGGTTCGCGCTCGACAACATCAACTACATCCGGAACTCCGTCAAGGCAACAGTCGACGCGTATGACGGCTCGGTCACTCTCTACGCCTGGGACACCGAGGACCCGATCCTCAAGACCTGGCAGAAGATCTACCCGTCGTCACTCCAGCCGATCTCCGAGATGAGCGGCGACCTGATGAGTCACGTGCGTTACCCGGCTGACCTGTTCAAGGTCCAGCGGTCGATCCTCGGCCAGTACCACGTGACCGACGCGGGCAAGTTCTACTCCAAGACTGACGCATGGTCGACTCCCGTCGACCCGCAGTCGGAGGCCGCGGAGAACCTTCTCCAGCCGCCGTACTACCTGACCCTGCAGATGCCGGGTCAGGAAGCTCCGACCTTCTCGCTCTACTCCACCTTCGTTCCGCGAGGAACCGGTGACAGCGCGTCGAGCGTCCTGACCGGCTACCTGGCTGTGGACGCTGACGCTGGAGCCGACGACGGAACGATCGGCGACGACTACGGCAAGATGAGGCTGCTGACGCTTCCGAAGGAAGTGACAGTGCCGGGCCCGGGTCAGGTGCAGAACGCGTTCAATACCGATCCCGAGGTCTCCTCGCTCATCAACCTGCTCAAGCAGGGACAGTCGAAGGTCCTCAACGGTAACCTGCTGACCCTTCCTGTCGGAGGCGGCCTGCTCTACGTGCAGCCGGTCTATGTGCAGTCGACCGGTGAAACAAGCTACCCGCTGCTCCAGAAGGTCCTCGTTGCCTTCGGTGATCAGATCGCGTTCGAGAACACTCTCGATGAGGCGCTCGACTCGCTGTTCGGTGGTGACTCCGGTGCAACCGCCGGCGACACGAATACGCCTCCGACCGACGACCCGATCGTTCCTGAACCGGATGCCGGTGGCGAGGCGAGTCCTGACACTGACGCGGGTGACGGCGGTACCGGTGGAACCGAGACCGGTGACCCCGCAACTGACGCCGAAATCAAGGCAGCACTCGAAGAGGCCAGGACCGCAATGGCGGAGCGCGACGCCGCTCTCCAGGCCGGAGACTGGACCGCGTACGGCGAAGCCGACAAGCGGCTCTCTGAGGCTCTGGCACGGGCGATCACGCTGATTGGCTAGCGAGGCCTGACGTGTGGGGTGATGACCGATAGCGGTCATCACCCCACCTTTAGTTAACGAGAGACGACAGCTCCCGTCCCTGCGGCGCTCGATTCGCGCGGCAGGGAGACCCGTGATAGAGTAATTTCTTGTGCCGCGGGGTGGAGCAGTTCGGTAGCTCGCTGGGCTCATAACCCAGAGGTCGTAGGTTCAAATCCTGCCCCCGCAACAATAAAAGGCCCGGAATCGAAAGATTCCGGGCCTTTTGCTTTGCCCTCTGTGCTGTCAGGACGCTGTGTTGTCAGGACGCCGTGTTGGGCTGTCGTCGCGTGTTGCGTGAAGCTGTGTGTCGCTTTGACGCTGTACGCCGGCGTGGCTCGCTGTAGGCGCCCGGGCGCCGCGGGTGCGTGTGTCGGCCAGGCAGGCAGGCAGTCAGGCAGGGGGTGCGGGGTCACGCGGGGGAGTGCCAGCGGCAAATCTGCGCAGCGCCTCGGGCGCGAGGAACGCCCTGAGGCCGACAGGGATCGCCGCACCGCCTCCGGGTGGTCCGGTCCGTTTTCAGGGTCCTGGTGCGGCACTGAAGGACGGGGTCCGCCCGTCCTCGGTCGGACCCGTATGTCTGGACAGCGGCATCCGGGCGACCGGGCGTCCCCACGATTCGGCATCGGTGGTCGGTCTGTCCTGCGTCCCATTGAGTGGGGGAGAGACAGACAGGGTGCCACGGCGAAAGTGGCGTACCGCGATGGCATGCCTGACGGTGCGCCAGACGGCGTACCCGAATGGCGTGCTGAAGCTTGGTACCCGATTGGCACGCCTCAGCGACGCGCCTCAGCGGAGTGCTTAGACGACGACGCCCTTTTCGCGGAGGAACGGAGCCGGGTTCGTGTGCTCACCGTCGACGTTCACCTTGAGGTCAAGGTGGCATCCGCTGACGACGCCCGTCGCTCCAACCTCAGCGATGACGTCACCACCGGCAACCGTGTCACCGACCGCGACGGAGTAGGAACCGCTCAACAAGTGACCGTAGATGGTTTCGGTACCGTCGCCGTGATCGATGATGACGCGGTTGCCGTAGGCACCAGCATTGCCGACGAAAGTCACGCGACCGGCGGCGGTCGCTTTGATCGGTGTTCCGCAGGCGCCGGCGAAGTCCATTCCTTCGTGGAAGGAGTTGGAGCATCCGACGCTGTTGCAAATGAGGCCGCGCGGGCCGTACTTCGACGTGATCACTCCGGGAAGCGGACGCCACCAGCCGCTCGCAGAAGGAGCGAGGTACGCGGCAAGCGCCGTCGCGTTATCGAAGATGTACGTGCTTGACGCGTAGGCGGCGTCGAGTTCTTCTTCGCTCGTAGCGGAGTACCCGTCACGCTCGAGTTCTGCGAGGGTGACGTCGCCGCTCACCGTGAGGGACTGGCCCTTCACCGCGCTGCTCATGATCTGCTCGTTGGCGTCAGCAACGGCACCGTCGGAGGGGGCGAACGCGTATGCGGGAAGAGCAACCGTGGCGAGAAGACCCGGAATCGCGAGGGCCACGATGCTCGTCGAGCGCAACGAGCTCCAGCGGCTCTTGCGTTCGGCGGGAAGCAGGCTTTCTGTGTCGCGTGTGACCGAAGCGGCCGCGACAGTTGCGTTGATGGCCGCATCAGCGGACAGCCGGCGCGCCGTCGCGCGGGGAGCGTGCGCGGACGTTGGTGGTGCGATGAAAGCTGCGGCGAGGAAGGCTGAGGTGTCGTTGGCCAGCACGGGAGGCTCGATGCGCTGTTCCGCCTGTGCCTCCTGACTGGTCGCTGCGCCAGCGCTTACGCTTTCTGCCGAATCCGCCCAGGCCGGCGTCGGCAGAACGATTTCGTCGATTTCGACGGGCTGCGCTTCGGCGTCAGGTGCAACGGCGGGTGGGAAGACCGTAGTGGACTCGGCCGTGGTGGGCTCGGCCATGGTGAACGCTTCAGCGCGGTCGATGGTCGGCACAGCCGTGCGGTTGCGGCGGCGGCGAAGAAGGGGGGCCTCTTCGGCGTGCGCGAGCGAGGTGGCGACGGCTTGCTCGGCAAGGAGCGCTGCTTCTGCCTGAAGCGCTGCCTGCATCCTAAGGCTGCGACGGCTGGGGAGCTGCTCACCCGCGGTGACGGGAGGGGACTGCTGCTCGGTGCCTCGAGGGGTCGACTGGACGTTCGAGGGCTGGGGGGCAGCAGTATTTGCCAAAGTGTTTTTCTCCGGGCCTCAGGAACAATTACGGGTGATTGCGTCGTCATTCAACGTAGATCGGGTTTATCCAGGCGAGGAGACGATGTGAGGCGCCTCGCGTGAAATCCTTTGGCGCTGAAGAGGCCGGTGGACATCCCAAGGTTACGCTAAATCACTGGGCATTGCATCTTAAATACCAGATTTATAACAGGTTTATAACGTGAATAATTAGCAAATAAAACGTATTCGATACGAAAATCAGCAAGAACGTGTACGGGATCGGCGAATTGCGCAACGAATCGTGCGACGAACGAAGGCTGGACTCAGGAAAACTGAATCAGGCGTCCAGCTCGGCTCAACTGCCGTTTGCGCGCACCGGCGGCATCTTGTCTGCCTCTGCCTCGCTCACGAGGTGCAAGCCGCGCGGCCCGAAGGATGAATCAGCGAGGACCTCGAGCCAATGACGGTTGAGCTGCGGAGGCTTGCTGCCTACGAACCTGAACTGGAGAGGGATAGCGGGGGAGACCCAAACCGAAACGCGGCCGGATCCGTCTTCGGGACGGTGCTCCCAGCTGACAAAGAAGCCCTCCTGGCGGCGGAGCTTTGAGCCGATAACGATTTTGAGGTGAGCAAGGGCGCGGTCATCGATTTCATATTCCGTGCCATCGCCGTAGACGAGGTATCCCATGGGATCATTCTGCACGACAGGGCAGGCATTGTCCGCATCCGGGACGAATCGGTTCTCGGTGTCTATGCTGGGCGCATGACCGAGCACGCTCCGATAGGTATTGCCGTTGCCCAGTTCAGCCCCGGTGCTGATGTGGACGCAAATCTCCTGGACATCCGGGTGCTCGCCGAGCGCGCCGCGGAGCGCGGGGCCGACGTCGTCGTGTTCCCGGAGTATTCCAGTGCTTTCATCAACCCCCTCGGCCCCGAGCTGGTCGCGCGGGCGGAGCCCCTCGACGGGGTGTTCGTCGAGACGCTGGCCGGTGTCGCGCAGGACCTCGGAATTCACCTGGTCGCGGGCATGGTGGAGCGCACGGGTGACGCCAGCCGGTTCTCCAACACGGTTATCGCGGTCTCCCCGCAGTCCGAACTTGTCGCCAGTTACCGCAAACAACACCTCTACGACGCTTTTGGGCAGACCGAGAGTGACTACGTTGTCGCCGGTGATCTGTCGGATCCCGAGACGTTCACTGTCGGCGGTCTCCGAGTGGGAATCCAAACCTGTTATGACATCCGATTCCCGGAAGTGACCCGGCGCATTGTTGACGCCGGGGCAGACGTCGTGCTGGTTCCCGCTGAGTGGGTACGCGGACCGCTCAAAGAGCACCACTGGAAGACACTCATTACAGCGAGAGCGATCGAGAACACCGTGTACGTCGCTGGTGCAGACCACACGCCCCCCATCGGCGTCGGCAACAGCATGATCGTGGATCCCGCCGGCATTCAGGTCGCTGGCATCGGCGTGGAGACCGATGTTGCCGTGGCTTTCGCGTCGGCGACCCGTGTTGCAGACGTCCGTGAGTCCAATCCCGCTCTTGAATTGCGGCGGTTCCGCGTCGTCCCTCGCACCTGAGCGGAACCGACGGTCAGCGGCCGAGTCGAGTCAGTTGGGCTGCGGCCCGTTCGAGCACGTCGACCTTCTTGCAGAAGGCGAATCGCACGAGCGACGCATAGTCGGCGAGGTGCTCCCCGCTCACGAACGCCGCGAGTGGAACAGCGACAACACCGGCTAGGTCAGGGAGGCGACGACAGAATTCCGTTGCATCCTCGAATCCCAGCTCGGCGGCATCCGCGACGATGAAGTACGAGCCGTCGGGCTTCGACAGTGCGAATCCGGCCGCATCGAGACCGGATGCCAGGAGGTCGCGCTTGTATCGGAGGCCGTCGGCGACCGCGGCGAAGTAGTCATCGCTCAGCCGGAGTCCCGCCGCTATGGCCGGTTGGAACGGCGCGCCGTTCACATAGGTGAGGAACTGTTTGACGGTCGTAATCGCGGTGATGAGGGCCGCTGGCCCGACTGCCCAGCCGATTTTCCACCCGGTCGTATTGAAGGTCTTACCGCCGGAGGAAATCGTGATCGTCCGGTCCCACGCCCCGGGCAGGCTGGCGACGGGCACGTGCTCGACGCCGAAGGTGAGGTGTTCGTAGACCTCGTCGGTGACCAGTATCGCGTCGTGCTGGTGAGCGAGCTCCACGAGAAGCTCGAGCGTCTCGCGGGAGAGCACTGAGCCGGTTGGGTTGTGGGGGTTGTTGATGAGGATGATCCGCGTCCGGTCGGTGACCGCCCGGCGCAATTCCTCATGGTCTGGCTGAAAGTCAGGCCAGCGCAACTGCACCGTGGTGTGCCTTGCGCGCCCGAGCGCGATGAGGCCGCCGTACGCGTCATAGAAGGGCTCGAACGTGAGAACTTCGTCGCCGGCATCGGTGAGGGCGAGGATCGTTGCTGCCAGTGCCTCGGTGGCGCCCGCGGTGACGAGAACGTCGGTGTCAGGGTCGGAGGGGATGCCGTAGAAACGCTGCTGATGCTCAGAGATCGCCGCGCGGAGCACGGGTGTGCCGCGGCCGGGCGGGTACTGGTTCATTCCGTCGCTGATCGCGCGGTGTGCTGCATCGAGGACCTCGCGTGGACCGTCCTCATCCGGGAATCCCTGCCCCAGGTTGATGGCGCCGGTTGAGGAAGCGAGCGCGCTCATTTCGGCGAAGATGGTCGCGGCGATCGAGCCGTCTGGCCGGAGCAGTCCGGCGCCTTCCGCTGTCCGCTGCCAGGAGCCGTGCACAGTCATCCGTATCCTTTCGCGAGTCGACATTCGTTGTCACTCGCATCCCTAGGCTATCCGGCCAGAGATCAGGGTCTGTGGATAACTCCAACAGGATCAGGCCGATTTGCTCTACCGTGACTGCATGGAACGCGGCGCGCGACACCGGATGCCGATGCTTGCGCGCGCGGTCGCTGCCGGTGTCGTGGTTGTGAGTGGGGCGGTGTCCCTCGTCGCCTGTGCCCAGCCAGCACCGCATCCCACCCCTACTCCGACCACCATCTTCGCGAGTGAGGAAGAGGCGCTCGCCGCTGCGACTGATACTTACGCGAAGTACTCCGCGGCGTTTGACCAGACCTCGTCAGAGGGTGAGACCTCGCCGGAAGCGCTTGCTCCATATGTCACGCCGGAGTATCTTGACGAATTCGATGAAGCGGGCCTCATACAGGTAAATGGCTGGCACACCCAGGGCTCTACGAGCTTTGACAGCGTCGCTCTTCTCGACGTTCAAGAAAATCAAAGGATGGCAACGGTTTCTGTACGCCTTTGTCGCGATGTTTCTGGCGTGCAGATCCTGGATACCAGTGGCACCGAGGTCACACCGGCCTCCCGAATGGACCGGTTTCCCTTAGAGGTGCGGTTTAGGTCCGATGAGGTCGGCTCAGCGCGACTCCTTATCTCAGAAAGCGGATCATGGGCTGGCGACAACTTCTGCTGATTCTTACTACGTCTTCGGTCGTGGTCGCGCTGATGGCGCCCGCCGCCGCTTTTGCGGCTTCGTGTGCCCGACAGGACGCGGATGCCGGCCTCTGCACCGGCGGCAGCCTGGAGAATGGCGAAGCCATCATCCGGGGCGACCAGGACAACGGCGGTGGGGGAGGTGGCGGCGGAAACGGTGGCGGCGGTGATACCGATGGCCGCGCGGATGACAACGGTAACGCGGATGGATCCGACGGCCCTGGAGGGATCGACCGCAGCGTGCAGTGTGTCTCGGGCGAGCTGTGTCTCCCCGACGTCGTGACCATCAGCGACCTCGCTCGGTTCCGTCCCGCAGCTCCTGCACTCACGATGGAGCCTGACGGCTGGCTCCTGATCGGCCTTCCCGCCAATTTCATCGCCGATACGAATCGCCACATCCAACCGGGTGTGCTCTTCGACGTTCCGATTGAGGTTCGGTTCACGCCAGTGAGTTATTCCTGGTCGTGGGGAGACGGTTCTCGTTCGCGAACAACTGTGCCCGGTTCGACGTGGGCCGAGCTCGGACTGCCGGAGTTTTCGCCGACGGCCACGAGTCACGTCTTTGCTGACACCGGCGTTTACGCCGTCACGGTCACGGTGGCGTTCGCCGTGGAGTACCGGGTGGCGGGAGCGTCGTGGATAGGGATTGATGGCACGCTGTCATCGCCTGCGGTCACCATCGCGGCGCTCGCGGGCGATGCCAAGACCGTCCTCGTGGACAAAGAGTGCAACAGGAACCCCGCCGGCCCCGGCTGCTGACGACTGCGAGGACATCCGGACCCGTCGGGTCCTCGACAGCTCGGACCCTCGACAGGACGAAGGTCCCGGGCCCGATTAGGGCAGAGTAGGTAGTCTCTGGGTATGTGAGATCCCGCTCCGTGGCAGTTCTTCGCGGGCTTTTGATGTCCCAGCCCACCCATGGCCCGCTCACAGGCAGCGTGAATGAAACGCACAGCTCCGACCGGGATGCTGATTGTGCTTTGGAAGGAGCGCCACCATGACCGACCACTCTCAGGACTCGAGTCCAGACGGAGACCAGCAGCGTCCCTCTGCGCAGGGTCCCTCTGCGCAGAACCCCGATGCCGCTAGCCGGGCGCACGAGGGCACGCCCCCCGCCCCGCGCCTGCCACAGCCGGCAGCCGGGCAGGGATCGACCGACGGCGGGTCGATCGGGCAGAACCCTGACCGGGCAACGCCGCCTGAGGGTTCTCCCACCGCGGCCGCCGCTCACGATTTCGGTGCATCGCCCACGCAATACCCGGGCCACGACCGCACCTCGCCCCAGAATGCCACGGCGCCAACGGGGGCCCAGCACCCCACCGGCAACCAGTACCCGGGCTCTTCATCCGGAAACGGTTATGACGGCACGTCGCACTTTGCTGGCAACGCGTATCCGACACAGGCCGATCCCGCGAGCGCCGCTTACGGCCCGAACGGTTACGCGCCGGGCTCGCACCCGCAACCGCCTGCTCCTCGCGAAAAGCGTCGGTCGAACGTGGGCCTCCTGGTTGCCGGTCTCGCGGTTGGAGCGCTTGTTGGTGGTGCTGCCGGTGCGGGTACGTCGGCCCTGATCATGTCCAACCAGTCGGGCACGGTCAGTCCAAACGCGACTGGGTCCGAGAACATCACCATCAATGACACATCAGATGTCTCGTTGGTGTCAGCCATCGCGGCCAAGGCGTCCCCGAGCGTTGTCACACTTTCCGTCGAGGGCAGCCAGAGCGCGGGGAGCGGCTCAGGAATCATCCTGAGCGAGGACGGTTACGTTCTCACCAACAACCACGTCGTCACTCTCGACGGGCAGCTCAGCGACCCGGCGATCCAGGTGACCAGCAACGACGGCAAGCTCTACGACGCAACGGTCGTCGGCACGGATCCCGCGTACGATCTCGCTGTCATTCAGCTCGAGGACGTGTCCGGGCTGACTCCGATCGAATTCGCCGACTCGAACAAGCTCAACGTCGGTGACCTTGCTGTTGCAATTGGCGCGCCGCTCGGTCTCGCCGGCTCCGTCACTGACGGGATCATCAGCGCCCTGAACCGAAGCATTACCGTTGCCTCGTCCGCTGTTCCTGAAGAGGGCTCCAACGGCGACGACACCGAACAGGACCCGTACGACGTGTGGGGCTTCGACATCCCGGGCCAGACGCCAGAGTCGGCCCCCAGCGAGCAGGCGGTTATTTCCCTTTCGGTCATTCAGACGGATGCCGCGATCAACCCGGGTAACTCCGGTGGTGCGCTCGTAGATGCTGAGGCGAAGCTCATCGGTGTCAACGTCGCCATCGCAACCGCAGGCTCCGATTCGAGCCAGGGCGGCAGCATCGGTGTCGGGTTCGCCATCCCCTCGAACGTCGCGAAGCGCGTCGCGGAGGAGATCATCGAAGACGGTGAAGCGACTCACGGGCTTCTCGGTGCCACCGTCGGAGATGCGGCCAGTGCCGAAGGCAGCCCGGTCGTCGGCGCATTGATCAACGAAGTGACTCCCGGTGGCGCCGCCGAAGAGGCAGGCCTCGCGTCGGGAGACATTGTGACCAACTTCAACGGGTATCCGATCACCGGGGCAACCGACCTGACCGCACAGGTCCGGGCGCTCGCGGCCGGCGACGAAGCCGAGGTCACGTATGTGCGCAACGGCGACACAAGGACGGCAACAGTCACCCTCGGGCAACTGGTCCTCTAGGCCGAGAACGAATCACCCAGCCGACGACGATCCAGGCGCCCGGGAGCTTCTGCTCACGGGCGCCTGGTCTGTGGGCGTCGCGCTGTTACCGGGCGTGTGTCTCGCAGGAGACCCCCAAATCCTCACTGGTAGGCTCGAGCCGACCAATTCAGCGAGTGGAGACCATGACTGAGAACTCATCAGTTGGCGGAACCGCCGAACTCGTCGGTGTTTCATACGTCATGCCGGTTCTCAACGATGTCACCCACGTCACGGCAGCGGTTACCAGTCTGCTCCAGCAGGACTACCGGGGGCCGTTCGAGATTGCCATTGCTGTCGGCCCGAGTATCGACGGCACCAACGAGCTTGTCGATGAGCTTTCCCGCGCAGATCCCCGGATCCGCGTAATTCCGAATCCCGCCGGGTCGACTCCCGCCGGCCTGAACATCGCCATCCGCGCGACCACGTACCCCGTGGTCGTCCGGGTGGATGCCCACTCGGTGCTTCCTCCCGACTATGCCCGACTCGCTGTAGAGGCGATTGCGCGCACCGGGGCCGACAACGTCGGCGGCATCATGGACGCCCAGGGGACGACCCCATTCGAGCGTGCTGTCGCGCGTGCGTACGGCAGCAAGGTCGGACTGGGCGGGACGCCCCACCATGTCGGCGGAGCCGAAGGGCCCGCCGACACGGTTTACCTCGGCGTATTCCGTCGGGAGCCCCTGGAACGCGTGGGCATGTTCGACGAACGTATCAAGCGTGGCCAGGACTGGGAACTCAATCGCCGCCTTCGACAAGCGGGAGGCGTCGTCTGGTTCACCCCCGACCTCAGGGTCACCTATCGGCCCCGGCCGCGACTGTCGGCACTTGCCCGGCAATTCTTCTCGACGGGCATGTGGCGCGGCGAACTCACGCGGCGGTTCCCGAGCAAGAACACGCTGCGCTACTTCGCGCCGCCCGTCATGGTTCTTGGCGTGGGCATCGGCATCGTGCTGGGAATCATCGGCCTGGTGCAGGTGGCGATGGGCGGTTCCGCCATTCTCACGCTGGGCTGGGCAATCCCCGCCCTCTATCTCCTCCTCGTCATTGGCGCGACGGTTACCGTGGCCAGACGCGACGGCGTGAGAACGCAGCTGTGGTTTCTCGTAGTGTTGCCCTGTATTCATTTCTGCTGGGGAGTCGGCTTCGTGCTCGGCTTCCTCTCGCTGGCGAGCAATATCTCAGCGTTGAAGAACGAAAGAACCGGAGGTTCGAGTGTCGGAAGCGTCGGCTGAACGCCCCCTCAAACCACGCTCGATTTCGGAACTGCGGGACGTCGCCCAGCCGCCCGAGGTACGTGGGCGGCGCAACGCGGAGCACTGGACGGCATCGCTCTACCTGCGCGATATCTCGCCTTACCTGACCTGGCTGCTGCTCAGGACGCGGATTTCTGCGAACGGGGTCACCGGCCTCATGATTCTCACCGGGTGGAGTGTCGCGGGTGCCCTGCTCATCCCCGGGATCTGGGGTGCGCTTCTCGGGCTGGTCCTCGGCCAGCTGCAGATGCTCGTGGACTGCAGCGATGGCGAGGTCGCCCGGTGGCGTCGTACGTCTTCTCCGGCAGGGGCCTTTCTCGACGCCGTCGGTCACTATTCAACAGAGTCGCTCATTCCGCTGGCACTGGCTATCCGCGCCGCTGGATACCCGTTCGACGCTCCTGCGGATTACCTGTACACGACGCTCGGAGCGTTGCTCGCGCTCGTCATCGTGCTCAACAAGGCCCTCAACGACATGGTCAGGGTCGCCCGGGCGAACTACGGCGCGGCGAAGCTCACGTATACCGAAAGTGAATCAGCACCCAGCGGGGGAGCGCTCGCGGTCGCCCGCAAGATCGCGAAGTTCCTGCCGTTCCACCGGATCTTCCACTCGGTCGAGCTCACCATGGTGATCTTCGCGGCTGCCGTTGTCGGGCTGTTCGTCGGTGAGGTCGTCGCCATGCGCTGGGTGCTGGTGATTCTGCTCGGTGTGGGTCTCGTCACACTGTTCGGGCACTTTGTCGCGATCATGTCGTCGAAGCGTGTCCGTGCCTGACGCCGCGAACCGGCCGACTGTCGGTGTCGTGATCCTCACTCAGGGGACGCGTCCCGACGACCTGGCCCGCGGCATCCGCAGCGTCGAGGCGCAGCAGGGTGTCGATCTCGACATCGTTGTCGTCGGGAACGGCTGGCAGCCGACAGGGCTGCCCGACGGTGTGCGCGGCCTCGGCCTCGCCGAGAACCTCGGTATTCCCGCCGGCCGCAACCGGGGTGCTGCCGCGGTCAGCGGCGACTACATCTTCTTCCTCGATGACGATGCGTCGATTCCGGATGCCGGTTTCCTTGCCGCGTGCATCGACCTCGTGAAACAGCAGCCGGACATCGGTCTGGTGCAGCCGAGGCTCGACGACCCCACCGGCATCCCGTCGCCCCGACGGTGGATTCCGCGCATTCGCAAAGGCGACCCGCGGCATCCGAGCAATATCTTCTCCTGCCTTGAGGCCGCTGTATTCCTGCCGCGGCCGGTCTTCGACGCCGCTGGCGGCTGGGCTGACGAGTTCTTCTACGCTCATGAGGGCATCGAGCTGGCCTGGCGGGTGTGGGACCAGGGGAAACGTGCCTGGTATGCCGGCGACCTCGAGGCGAACCACCCGGTGGTCGAGCCAACGCGCCACACCGAGTATTACCGGCTGAACGCTCGAAACAGGGTGTGGCTGGCGCGGCGTAACCTGCCGCTCGTGCTCGTCCCGGTCTACGTGGCGACCTGGACCGGCATCCAGCTGCTGCGCTGGTGGAAGAAGCCCGCTGCGTTGAAAGCGTGGTTTGGCGGCTGGCGTGAGGGCTGGCGCGCATACCCGGGTGAGCGGCGCCCTTTGCGGTGGCGCACGGTTGTGCGGATGACCCGCGCTGGACGGCCGCCTGTCATCTAGTTGGGTACCCTTGAAGGCATGGGTGTACTCGGCGACGCGCGCAAAGCCGTCAAGATGGGCAGGAACCTTCTGGCCAACAGACGTGCCAGGGGTGAACTGTCGCAGCGGCTCGCGAAGCTGCCTCCGCTTCAGCCAGGCAGGTACAAGATTGCCGTCTATTTCGCCGACGGCGAGGTCAACATGTACCAGATCCGTCAGTGGTACAAACCGCTCGAGGAACTGGCTCGTACCTGGCCCGTCGTCGTGCTGAGCAGGGGAGCAACAGCGGCCACGAAGCTCTTCGAGGAGTCGCCGCTGCCCGTCGCTTACGTTCGGACCGTTGCCTCCCTCGAGCAGACGCTCGCGGAACAGGACATCCGCATCGTGTTCTACGTCAACCAGAACACCAAGAACTTCCAGATGTTCCGTTACGGACAGCGCTGGCACGTTTTCATCAACCACGGTGAGAGCGACAAGATGTACATGACCACGAACCAGTTCAAAGCGTATGACTACAGCTTTGTCGCCGGTGATGCTGCGCTTCGACGCCTTGAGAAGGTGCTCTGGGATTACGACTTCGACAAGCGCGCGATCAAGATCGGCCGCCCACAGGCCGATCACTACTCCGGCGAGCTCCCGTACACCCCCGACGAACGCACAGTGGTGCTCTACGCCCCGACCTGGGAAGGCGACCGTCGGTCGGCTGCCTATGGGTCGATCGCCAGCCACGGGGTCGCTCTGGTCCGCGCGCTCCTGGCGACGGGCAACCACCGTGTCATCTACCGCCCGCACCCGCGAAGCGGCGTCGTCGAGCATTCGTACGGTGCCGCCAACCGCGAGATCATCGGTATGCTCGCCGCGGCGAACGCTTCTGACCCGACGGCCGGGCACGTACACGACACGGGCTCTGAGCTCGGCTGGCAGCTGGCTTCGGCCGATGTCGCCATCGTCGACATCTCGGCAATGGTCTACGACAGGCTGGCCAGTGGCAAGCCGCTCATGATCACACGCCCGGTCGACCCGGAAGCGAAGATCGACCTCGGCGGCTATCTCTCAGCGTGCGAGTGGCTGGACGCCAGTGAAGCCCCGAACATCGTCCAGCACACCGACAGGCTGCTCCATGATCCGGATGCCGTCGGTCGGCTCGCGGAGTGGGTCGAGAGATACTTCGGAGATACAACCCCGGGGGCAGCGACCGCTCGCTTCCACGCGGCAGTGCAGACCCTTATGGAGCGGTGGGACTACTTCGCCGCCCTTCATGCATCGGACGAAGAGCAGCAGATTTCCGCGCCTCCGGCTCCGGTATCCGCGACCAGGGCGGAACAGAGCGAGGTCCCAGCGGAGGGAACGGGCGAGGACGACGACGAGGGGTGAGGCCAGCGACGGTCAGTCGGGCCGTTCGGTCGAGCGGCTGGCCTTCGGCTGACGCGACCGCGTCGGCATCCGCTCGCGCAGCGCTCGAACCGTTGTTGACACACGTCCTGGCCCGTGCCTGGCTTCGAGCTCGAGCGGCAGCACAAGCGGGGCAGGCCCGAAAGCGCTTCTCGACGCCTCAACCACCTGTTTGCCCGCGAGGTGGTTTCCGATGCCGCCGATGGCCGCACCAATCCCGAACGGCATCGCCTTGCCGACCAGCGAAGAACCCTGATTCCGTGCGAAGTGCTTCAGGAAGCGTCGTTTCAATTCGTCTGCGACGGGGCCCATAACGGCCTGTGGAACGTTCGAGGCGACCAGCTGACCCCAGTACTTCGTGCGCGGCGGCCCGCCTCTCAGCGCCTGCCCGGTGAACTGCTTGACGAGGTCGGTGCCCGACTTTCCGAGCATGAGCGTCATCACCAGCGCGCGGGAGCGCACCGGGTCGTCCAGGGCGATTCCGTGCACCTCGGCGATCGACTGGGCGAAGAGGGCTGTGGTTTCGAGGAACCCGACGGTTTCAGCGCCGGAGAGCGCGATCGTGATTCCGGTGCCGAATCCCGGCACCATTGCCGTGGCGCCGACGGCCGCGCCCCCGGACGTGATGGCCGCCAGGTACCGCTTTTCGAGAACGCGGATGAGTTGCTCCGGAGTGGCTCCAGGGTACTGGCGGCGGACAGCACGAACGTGCGCAACGACCACGGGCCGTTGTACGGACAGGGTCTTGTCGATGCCGCGCAGCCAGAGCGGCCCCCTGGCGGGATCCATCGGTGTCGGTGCGGTGAAAGCGTCGTCGACGATCCGGACCCGTTCAGACTGTGTACTCATGGAACCCCCAAATGACGCGTGGCGCAGGACTTCAAGCTTAGGTTCGTACGCTGGGAGAGTGTCGGGCTTGACGACGGGCTCGTCAGCTGTGGTACTGGGCGTTATACCTGTCGAGGACCTCGTTGATCGGGCCGTCGAGAATCAGCTTGCCCTTGTCGAGGTAAAGGCCGCGGGTGCAGAACCGCCGCAGATCCTTCTCGTTGTGGGACACGAAGAAGAGCGTGCGCCCACCGGCGAGCAGTTCTTCAATGCGCCGGTAACACTTCTCCCTGAACCCGCGGTCACCGACAGCCAGGACCTCGTCGACCAGAATGATCGGTTCTTCGAGCATGGAGATGACGCTGAATGCGATCCGAACCTTCATCCCGCTCGACAGGTGTTTGTAGGGGGTGTCGATGAAGTCGCTGATCTCGGCAAACTCGATGATGTCGTCGAATCGCGCTTCGATCTCACGCTTGGTCATACCGTGCAGACCGGCGGTGAGAAAAACGTTGTCGCGAACAGTGAGGTCGTTGACGAAGCCTCCCGTGATCTCGATGAGAGGAGCGACGCCGCCCGACACCCTGACCTGGCCTTCGTCGGGGAGGACGACTCCGGCGACGAGCTTCAGCAGTGTGGATTTGCCCTGGCCGTTCCGGCCGACCACGCCGATCGCCTCGCCCGGCATGACGTCGAAACTCACATTGCGGAACGCCCAGAATTCGCCTGGGCGCGATCGTCGCGTGTTACCTGAGAACAGATCCTTGAAATTACGGCGACCACCGCGATTGCGGCGGAACCGGATGCCGGCGTCGACGACGCTGATGACTGGGGCTTCTCCCGGCATCACAGCTCCTTCAGGACAGTGCGTTCGGAGCGCTTGAATACCCACAGTCCGACGAACAGGAAGAGGACGCTCATAATTGCGGAGACAACCACCGGGTACCAGTCGAGTTGCTGGGGGAAGAACGCGGAGCGATACAACGAGAAGATGCCTCCGAGCGGGTTGAACGCGGCGAACGGCTGCAGTTCGGCCGGGAGGTCTCCGAAGCCGTAGACAATTGGCGATGCGTAGAAAAGGAAGCGGAGGACGAGCTTTACGGCCCGCTCCAGATCCCTGAAGAACACGACCAGTGGGGCGACGATCAGGCAGACGCCCACGGTGAGGGTGGCCTGGATCAGAATCGCGAGCGGGAACAAGAGTACGTCCCAGCTGAGTGCGGCCCCCGTGAAGAACGCGAACGCTGCGAGGACGGGAAGAGCGGCGACGTACTCGATCCCTTTGGACAGCACGAGCCGGTTTACCCAGATGGTGCGGGGAATCGACGTGGAGCGCACAAGTTTCGCCTCACGGATGAAGGCGCGGGTGCTGTCTGAGACGGCGCCGTTGAACCACATCCACGGGAGGAGTCCGGCAAGGAGGAAGACGATGTACGGGTCTTCACCCACCGATCCACCCCGGCCGAATACCACCACAAAAACGAAGTAGTAAATGAACGCCATGACCAGCGGGTCGAGGATGGACCACACGTAGCCGAGAGCGCTCGTCGAGTAACGCACGCGGAGATCCCGCTTCGTGAGAAGCCAGAGGGCGTTGCGGTATCGGGTGAGGTACGACCGCTGTGTGCGGTGCGCGCCGGGATCAAAACTCACAGGCACAAACATATCCGCAAACGGAGACCGGCACGGTCAGTGACGCGTGCCGGTCGTTCGAACGATGGTGATCAGACGTAGAGGTTCGCTCGCTCGAGGTCTTCTGCGAAGTCAACTTCAACGGCGTAAAGGTCGGAGATGTCAACAGGCTCAACAAGCATCCGGTCCTGCGCGATCGCGAGTTCAATGCCGCGCTCGAAGTAGTCCTGGTCGTCGACACGAGCCAGCTGGCGGAGCAGGTTGGCCTTGTCGTCGCGGGAGACGTAGTTGATGCCGACTGCCTCGCCGAGTCCGCCCTTGACGGTCTTGGAGAGTTCCTTGATGTAGCCCTCGGCGCTCGTTGTGTACTTGACCTCTTCGTCGGACACCTTTGACGTGTTGACGGTGACGAATGACTGGTCGCGCGCCATCATCACTGCCGCACGATCGAGAACGGCGGGGTCGAAGACGACGTCACCGTTCATCCACAGCACGCCACCAGGCTGCGACGAGTTCAGTGCACGCATGAGGCTCTTCGAGGTGTTGGTCTGGTCGTACTGCTCGTTGAAGACGAACGAGGCGTCCGGGAAAGCTTCGATGATGTGCTCGAGCTTGTAGCCGACAACGATCGTCACCTTGACGTTCTTTCCGAACGCGTGGTGGATGTTGTCGAACTGCTGCTGCATGATGGTGCGGCCGTCGCTCAACTCGGTAAGTGGCTTCGGAAGTGAACGGCCGAGTCGGCTTCCCATACCTGCTGCCAGAATGACTACCTGGGTGGTCACGAGATTCTCCTCAAGATTGATTCACGTTGTCCGGCCGCCGTCTGTGGCGAAATTTACGCGGAGTTAACCTGAAAGTAGATGAAACGACACCCCGTTATGCCTTCGCCTACGTTAGCGCGGCACCTCTACTGGGGCCAGCATCAGGACGACCGTTGTTGTCGTATCGTAATAAGGCACTCGGCGTATTGACAGGTTCGGTTGTGACGCAAAATGCCGTCGGCCTCGAAACGGGCACGGCCAAAGGGTAGGTTGGATCAGTGACTATTGTGCCGCCCGCTTCCCCCGACGACACACCAGAAGACTCCATGAATGATTCACGGATCGATAGCTCGCAGAGCGCGTTCGGCGGCAGCCAGACAGGGTCCGAAAAGGACCAGAATCTCGACAGTGAACTCACGCCGGCGGCTGAGTCACCCGCCAAGCCGAAGGCCGCAGCGAAGCCCCGAACCGCGTCGGCGAGGAAGAAGCCAGTCAAGCGAACATCGGAGTCCGCTTCAGCGGCAACCGCTGAGGGCACGGCCGTTCCCGCTGTTGAGGATGGCGAGGGTACTCAACCCGAGAGCGCCGGGCCAGTGGCGAAGAAGGCCGCTCCCCGCACCCCACAGACCAGAACGCCGCGGGTATCCAGCACGAAGGCCCAGACCGCTGCTGCTGGCGGTGCAGGTGACGATGGGCCGGATGATTCGTCAGCTGTGATCCCCTCGGCGACCGAAGTCGCGCCAGCGCCAAAGAAGAGCGCACCACGATCGACGCAAGCCAGGAAGAAGCCTGCCAAGCCCACCGCGGCAACCACAGGAGAGACACCAGGCTCTGGGGTCGCACCGGTTGCTCCGTCGTCCACCGGCGGTGACGCCGACGCAACGCCGGCAGTTCCGAAGAGAAAGCCCCCGGTGAAGAGGGCTGCCACGTCGGCGCCGAAGGGGAAATCCGCTGGAGCGAAAACCGGGACGGCCCGAAGTCAGGCTGCTGCTGCCGTGGCAAAGTCGCCCTCTGGCATCGTCCAGCACGTCGCTCCGGGGTCTCAGGAGATTCCCCCGGCGCCGCCTCTTCCCGTCCTTCCTCCGGTTCCTCCCATGCCTCCCATGCCTCCCATGCCGTCGGAGGTTGTCACTCCGGCTGTCACGAATGACAGGGATCACAGGGGGAGTGTCGACGAAGATCAGGCAGCAGCGCCCGGTGCCGCAGCAGCGCCCGAAATCTCCGACGTTGCGGACACGTTGACAGCGCCCGTGACCTCCGACGCCGCGGACACGTCGACAACGCCTGTGAGCGACATGCCCGCCGACGAGGCCGCCAGGCCGCCGCGCGCTCCAGACCAGCTGCCCCCGCTTCCTCCGATGTCCGCGGAAGAGGCCGCGCTCCGCTTTGAATCCATGCCGGATGCCGCAGAGCAGGCCACAGGGCTGGAGGATCACGAGCCCCTGAAGTTTGTGTGGAGCAAGCGCTGGCCGTTCCTCACCCTCGTCCCGGCTGACGCCACGGTGATGGATACGAAGGCCCCGACCGACACGGCAAAGGAGACGGACAGCGTCGCCATCGCCGGTCTTGCCAACGACGGTGTGACGAACGAGAGCGTCACCAACGACAGCGTCACCAACGACCGAGCTGCGTCCGAGGCTGGCGAACCCCCGGCTGCCGCTCAGGATGACCTCGGTGGCAGCGCCGAACCCACGGTGGACGACTGGTTCGATTTCGGCGCCGACACCGACGATGACGATGACGTCGGACGCACCGACATCCGCGATCACGACGAACAGCCCGACGCTGGTGATCACGACGAACGGCCCGTGGCCGTTGATAACGGCCCGGCATACGACACCGACGCACCATCGGCTGATCCCGCGTGGGCGGACGCCTCGTGGACGGACGCCGCGTGGACCGGGACAGCGTGGGATGACACCGACCCGGCCGATTCGGATGTACCGACCTCAAGCAATCCCATCGGTGATGACGTGACCATCGAGCTCCTGACGACCGACGACACCGAGACTGAGGTGTTCGCCGCAGAGGCGTCAACGGCTGTTCTCCCGGCACCGGATTCCGCAACTGAGCTGCTTCAGCCGCTGGCCGACTCCACACCGCTTCCGCTCGTCGACCGGGGAGTGGGAACGGGCGAGCCCGTTGCCCTGGCGGATGCGCGCGCCGGTGCTCCGGCGCCGTCCGAATCGCCCGTCGTCCTGAGCATCCGGAATCTCTCGCGCAGCTTCGGTGACACGATCGCCGTCGACGGTATCGATCTCGATGTACGCCGCGGCTCTTTCTACGGAATCGTGGGTCCCAACGGCGCGGGCAAGACCACGACGCTGTCGATGGTCACCGGTTTGCTTCGCCCGGATTCCGGGAACATCACGGTGAACGGCATCGACGTGTGGCAGGACCCGGCGAAGGCGAAGAAAACGATCGGGGTGCTGCCCGACCGCCTGCGCCTGTTCGACCGGCTCACGGGAGCCCAGCTGCTCTACTACTCCGGAGTGCTCCGCGGCCTCGACGGCGCCACAGTGCGGGCGCGCGTCAAGGACCTCGCATCCGCCTTCGGCCTCGAAGACGCCCTCCATCGTCTGGTGACCGACTACTCAGCGGGAATGACGAAGAAGGTCGCCCTGGCATCCGCCATGATTCACTCGCCACGCCTGCTGGTTCTCGATGAGCCTTTCGAATCGGTCGACCCGGTCTCGTCAGCGAACGTCATTGAAATTCTGCAGGGATACGTGGCCAACGGTGGCACTGTCGTGCTCTCCAGCCACGGAATGGACCTCATCCAGCGGGTGTGCGACCATGTCGCGATCATCGTGAACGGCCAGGTGCTCGACGCGGGTGCTGTCGACGACGTCCGGGGTGGCGGAACGCTCGAAGAGCGGTTCGTTGAACTGGCAGGCGGACGAAAGGCCGCAGAAGGTATGGAATGGTTGCACAGCTTCTCCGACTAAGGCTTCAGTTGCTGGGCAACCTGTTCCGGCAGAGTCCCAGGCGAGCGGCAGTGATCATCCTCGCGACCGTCGCCGGGTTTGCGCTCCTCTATCTGCTTGGCGCAACGCTCGTGGCGCTTCGATTCTCTCCCGACGAATTCACGCGGAACCTTCTCGTCTTCCTGGGTTCGTTCGTGATCCTCGGATTTGTCCTGTTCCCCCTGATCTTCGGGGCGGAAGACGACATGGACCCGCGGTCATTCGCGTTGTTCGGCGTTCGCGACCGCTCACTTTCCACTGGCCTGCTCGTTGCCGCGCTCGCGAGTGTGCCGTCGATCGCGCTTGTGCTGGTTGTCCTCGTCCTGAGTCTCACGACAGCCGTCAGCGGATCTCGTGGGTTCCTGCCGGTTCTCCTCGCGCTTCTGTCAGCCGTGCTCGCTGTCGCCACCTGTGTGATCGGTGCCCGTGTCACGACCGCGGCTGCCTCGCTCCTTCTGGCATCCCGCCGGTCAAAGGAACTCTCGGGCCTGATCGGAATCGTGCTGCTCGTGCTGCTCGCCCCTGCCGCGATCCTGCTCTCCAGCGTGAACTGGGGCAGAGACGGAGCCGCGGTGCTCGGCAGCGCCGCCGATGTGATCAGCTGGACACCGTTCGGGGCCGTCTGGTCCTTCCCGGGGGATGCCGCCCTCGGTGACGGCGGCGTCGCTTTCCTCAAGCTGCTGATCGCTGTGGCGACCGTCGCAGCCTTGTGGTTCGTCTGGGACCGGCTCGTGTCGTATTTGCTCGTGACTCCTGGCCGCGAGATTGCGGCGACATCGAGCGGCAGGATGGGGTGGTTCGACCTGATGCCAGCGCGACCCGGTGCTGTCGTTGCCGCGCGGAGTATGACCTATTGGGCCCGCGACCCCAGGTACCTGATGTCGGTCGTGATCATCCCGATCGTTCCTTTCGTGATGATGGTGCCATTCCTCGTCGTCGGCGTTCCGATCGAGCCGCTGGCGCTGCTGCCGCTCCCGGTCATGGCGATCTTCCTCGGCTGGTCCGTGCACAACGATCTCGCCTTCGACTCAACGGCAGTGTGGCTGCATTTCGCCTCGGGGGTGCGGGGCTACGCCGACAGGCTCGGGCGACTTTTCCCGATCGCGCTCATCGGTATTCCGCTTGTCGTCATCGGCTCCATGGTCAGCATTCAGTTCTACGGCGACTGGGTGGTTCTGCCGTCGATGATCGGGGTCTCGTCCGCTCTCTTCCTCGGCGGGCTCGGATTGTCGAGTTTCATCTCTGCGCGTTTTCCCTATCCCGTGGCGCTGCCGGGCGACAGCCCGTTCCAGCAGCCCCAGACGTCGAGCCCGGCTGGCGGTTTCTCCCAGGCCGCTGGACTCATCGGGTCTGCCCTCGTGGCGGCCCCGGCCGGAGTTCTCGCCTGGCTGGGCTTCACCGATGACCCTTCGTGGCATGTGCTTGCACTCTGGGCGGGAGTGGGCCTCGGCATCCTCACGCTGGTTCTCGGCGTGTGGGCCGGCGGGCGGGTCTTCGACCGTCGCGGCCCTGAGATCATGGCTTTCGCCGTCAGCCACTAGGCAGCGTTTCCCGCGTACAATTGGAGCATGATTGACGCACGCGTGAGCATCGCAGATCCTGGATCCCGGCCGGACGCCGGCGGCACTTCAGTCCTCGACCGTGAACTTGAAGAACTCCTCAACAGCGAGGGTGTTGAACCCGGCGACCACGAGCGTTTCTCGCACTACGTGAAGAAAGACAAGATCCTCCAGTCGGCCATCAGCGGCAAGCCCGTGAAGGCGCTCTGCGGCAAAAAGTGGACGCCAGGACGCGACCCGGAAAAGTTCCCCGTCTGCCCGACCTGCAAGGACATCTACGAAAAGATGAAGTCCGAGTAGACGCTGGCGCGTTACTTCGCGAACCGCGTCGGCAGGGCGGGATCCCCGCGACCCAGCCGCGCGGCATCCGCCGGGAGCTCCGTGAGGATGCGTGCCCGGTGTTCTCGCGCCAGTGCCGTCCCTGCTGGACCGGTATACCGCTCGTCGATGTAGCCACCGCTCGCCAGCTGAACGAGCAGCGGACGTTCCAGGTCATTCGTGGCGTCTGCCGTTTCGGGCCCGTCACCGACATAGATGAGTTCCTCGACAGCGACCCGGGCACCGTTCAGCCGACGAACGGGGAACTTGCGCCCACCGACCCCGACCTTGCCCTCGGACGTCTTGGCGACGGATACCCAGTCACCGTCGCGGTTCTTCCGAGCGACGAGCTTGTAGACCATGCCTGCGGCAGGAGAACCCGACCCAGTGACGACTGACGTGCCGACCCCATAGGAATCCACCGGCACGGCCGCGAGGGCGGCGATGGCGTGCTCGTCGAGGTCGTTGGTGACGGTGATCTTCGTCCGGGTTGCGCCAAGAGCGTCCAGTTGCTCGCGGACCTCGAGAACCAGGGTGGGGAGGTCACCCGAATCCAGCCGGACAGCGCCGAGTTCCGGGCCCGCAACTTTTACCGCCGTGCTGATGCCCTGCTCCACGTCGTAGGTGTCGACGAGGAGCGTCGTCCCCGGGCCGGACGCAGCGATCTGTGCGCGGAACGCCTCCTCCTCGGTTTCGTGCAGGAGGGAGAAGGCGTGTGCCGCGGTCCCCATGGTCGGGATGCCCCAGGTGCGGCCAGCTTCCAGGTTGCTCGTCGCATCGAACCCGGCGATGTACGCGGCACGGGCGGCCGCCACCGCGGAGTGCTCGTTCGCGCGCCGCGAGCCCATCTCGGCCACCGGCCTGCCGTGGGCCGCGGTCACCATGCGCGTTGCGGCGTTCGCGACCGCCGTGTCGTAGTTGAGGACGCTGAGGATGAGAGTTTCAAGGAGGACCCCCTCCGCGAACGTCGACTCGACGGTAAGGATGGGGGAGTTCGGGAAGTACGCCTCGCCCTCGCGATACCCCCAGATGTCGCCGGAGAACCTGTAGTTGCTCAACCAGTCCAGCGTGCGGGGCGATACAACGTTGTTCTCCCTCAACCAGCTGAGTTCCGCGTCGCCGAAACGGAAGTCGCGGATCAGCTCGAGGAGTCGACCGGTCCCCGCGACGATGCCGTAGCGCCTGGCGCCGGGCAACCGGCGTCCGAACACTTCGAAGATGCACTCCGTGTCCGCGGTGCCGTGCGCGAGCGCGGCATCGACCATCGTCAGTTCGTAACGGTCGGTGAAGAGGGCTGTTGAGGTTTCCGATGACGTCGAGTGGCTCACCCCGCCAGCCTATCGATGGCGTCCGGCATCCGGTGCCCGCTTGCGCCTGCCGGATTACGGCCGTATGGAGCGGGTAGGCTGGAACCCGTGAATGATGCGCCAATCGGAATCTTCGACTCCGGAGTCGGCGGGCTGACAGTCGCTCGTGCGATCCAGGACCAGCTGCCCAACGAAGAAATCCTCTACGTCGGCGATACCGCGCACTCGCCATACGGCCCGAAGCCCATCGCCGACGTCAGGCGGTTCTCGCTCGAGGTACTGGACGACCTCGTGGCACAGGGCGTCAAGATGATCGTCATTGCCTGCAATACGGCGTCGGCAGCCATGCTGAGAGACGCTCGGGAGCGATATTCCGTCCCCGTGATCGAAGTCATCCAGCCGGCTGTCCGTCGCGCAGTGGCGAGCACCAGGAATGGGCGTGTCGGCGTGATCGGTACCGAGGGAACCATCAACTCTCGGGCGTATGAAGATGCGTTCGCGGCGGCGCCCGAACTGCAACTGTTCACGGCAGCGTGCCCGCGGTTTGTTGAATTCGTTGAAGCCGGGATCACGACGGGTCCCGAGGTGCTCGCGACAGCACAGGAATACCTCCGTCCGCTCGTCTCGGCGGACGTCGACACCGTCGTCCTCGGATGTACCCACTATCCGTTCCTCAAGGGCGCCATTTCCTACGTCATGGGCCCGGGCGTGACGCTCGTCTCAAGCGATACCGAGACCGCAAACGATGTGTACCGTGTGCTGGTCTCCGGTGACCTCGAACGCACGAGTCCTCGGCCGCCAGCGCACCACTACGAAGCCACCGGGCCGAGCGAGGCCGAGTTCCTCGAGCTCGCGCATCGTCTGATCGGTCGGGAGATCTCCCACGTCGACCTGGTCCAGACCGGTGTCATCGATCTCGCAGCGCTCAGGGCATTCGGTTCTTAGCCAGTCTTCCCCCATCCGCCGATCGTCGGCGCTTTTCTCAGGAGTACCCGTGACAGACACCATCCGCAAAGACGGCCGCACCAACACCCAGTTGCGGGAGGTGACAATTGAGCGCGGCTGGAGTGACCAGGCCGAGGGCAGCGCGCTCATCTCGTTCGGAAAGACGAAGGTTCTTTGCACGGCATCCTTCACCAACGGCGTACCCCGCTGGCTCGCAGGCAAGGGTAAGGGATGGGTGACCGCTGAGTACTCGATGCTTCCCCGGTCGACGAACAGCCGTATGGACAGGGAATCGGTCAAGGGCAGGATCGGTGGCCGGACCCACGAAATCTCCCGCCTCATCGGGCGGAGCCTTCGCGCGGTCATCGACACGAAGGCCCTCGGCGAGAACACCATAGTCATCGACTGCGATGTGCTTCAGGCCGACGGCGGTACACGCACGGCAGCCATCACCGGCGCGTATGTCGCTCTCGCCGACGCGATCGAGTGGGCTCGTGAGAAGAAGTTCATCGGACAGAAGGCGACTCCACTCATCGACAGTGTCGCCGCGGTGTCGGTCGGCATCATCGACGGGGAACCGATGCTCGATCTCGCATATGTTGAGGACGTGCGTGCCGAAACCGACATGAACGTTGTTGTGACCGGACGCGGTCTGTTTGTCGAGGTTCAGGGCACCGCGGAGGGCGCACCGTTCGATCGCCGGGAGCTTGACGCTCTGCTGGACCTGGCCGTCGGAGGCGCTGCGGATCTCACCGCTCTTCAGGTGCAGTCCCTCGCTCGGAGCGCCGAGTGACGATCGAGGTCGTGCTGGCAACTCACAACCAGCACAAGGTCGAGGAGTTCCAGCGGATCCTGAGCGCGGCGATGCCCGAGATCACCGTTCTCGCCTACGACGGCCCTGAACCCGTCGAGGACGGCGTGACCTTCAGCGAGAACGCACTGATCAAGGCACGCACCGCGGCGGCGCACACCGGCCGCATCGCCATGGCCGACGACAGCGGCATCTCCGTCGACGTTCTCGGCGGCGCGCCCGGGATCTTCTCGGCACGGTGGTCCGGGCCGGGGCACGACGACAAAGACAACCTGAACCTGTTGCTCGCGCAACTGTCAGACATCGCTCCTGAGCACCGCGGGGCCGAGTTCCACTGCCACATCGCGCTCGTCGTTCCAGAGAATCAGGACCGCGCCGGGTTCGAGCACGTGTCGGTCGGAGTATGGCCCGGGACGCTGGCAACCGAGGCCAGTGGCGAAAACGGGTTCGGCTACGATCCGATCTTCATCCCCGCGGGCTACGACGTGTCGTCAGCCGAGCTCCCGCCAGAGACGAAGAACGAAATCAGCCATCGGGCGAGGGCCTTCGCCGATCTCATCCCCACCCTGCAATCCGTTGCATCCGCCTGAGTCCCGAAACCTGAATCGCTGCAGCCTGAATCGACGGGGCGAGAGCGGGCGGGGGCAGTGACTGGTCGACCGGGACGCACCGCAATGAGAATGGCCATCGTTAGCATCAAGCGCGGCGGTATGGCGGATGGATCGCGCGCGGCTTAGCGTTGAGGTATGGCCCATGACCACGCCCCACGCGATGTCCATCGCTCTCGGTTGCTCATCGTCATCGCGATCGTCACTGTCGTGCTTGTCGCGGAGGTCATCGGCGGCATCCTGACCGGATCGCTTGCCCTGCTCGCCGACGCGGGACACATGCTGAGCGACCTCACCGGGCTTCTCATCGCGCTCATCGCTCTCAGCATCGCTGCCCGGCCGGCCAGCGAGCGGCACACCTATGGCTACCGCCGCACCGAGGTTCTTGGCGCGCTGCTCAACGGACTACTGCTCGTCGTGGTCGCCGTCGGAATCGGTTTCCAGGGCATCCAGCGCCTGATCGACCCGAGCGGGATCGAGATCCTCGCCGTGCCCATGCTCGTCGTCGCTGCCATTGGTCTCGTCGCGAACGCGATATCGATGATGGTTCTTCGCAGCGGCGCGAAGGAATCCCTCAACATGCGGGGTGCGTATCTCGAGGTGTTCGGCGACCTGCTCGGGTCGGTTGGTGTTCTTATCGCCGGAATCATCATCCTGTTCACCGGGCTGGTGCAGGTGGATGCCATTGCGTCGCTGCTGATTGCCGCTGGCATCCTTCCCCGCGCGTGGGTCCTTCTCCGGGACGTGTGGCGGGTGCTCAACGAATCGACTCCATCAGACACCGACGTGCAGCAGATCCGCGACCACATCAGGGGCGCGCCAGGCGTGGTCGATGTGCACGACGTCCACGTCTGGTCGATCACCTCGGGCGAACCAGTATTCACGGCCCACGTCGTCGTCGATTCTGACGTGTTCAGCGAGGGGAGAACCGGAGAGATGCTCGACACGTTGTCGGAGTGCCTGAGCGGCCACTTCGACGTTGAGCACTCCACCTTCCAGCTCGAGCCGGCGAAACACGCCGGCCACGAGCATCCGCAGCACCCCTAGGGGAGATCGGGCTTCTTGTTGAAGGTCTCCGGGTCAAGCACGAGCCGGGCGGCTTCCTCAGCGTCGGTGAGGCCATCGGGTCCCGCGGCCATTTCACGCTTCGCCTTGCGGCTCGACTGCACGTAGTGCCAGACCGTCGGGATCAGGGTGATCACGACGGCGCCGATCAGGATGACGTCGATGTATTCCTGGACGAAGGTGGCGACCGGCGGGATGTAGCCAAGAAGGTAACCGAAGTAAGTGAGTCCGACGCCCCAGATGATGGCGCCAACGAAGTTGTAGAACGAGTACTTCTTGTAGTCCATGTGGCCGACGCCGGCAGCGACAGGGGCAAAGGTGCGAATGATCGGGACGAAACGAGCGAGGATCACCGCGAGTCCACCGAACCGGGTGAAGAACGCGTTGGTGCGCTGGACGTTCTTCACACTGAAGAGGCCTGATTCCTTGCGCTCGAAGATCCGGGGACCCGCCTTATGGCCGATCAGGTATCCGACTTCACCGCCGAGGAACGCCGCGAAGCCGATGGCGAGCGCCACCCACCAGATGTCGAGCTCGAGTCCCTGCGTCGTGGCGGAGTGCATGCCGTGGAAGGTAAGCAGCCCGGTGATGACGAGCAGGGTATCGCCGGGAAGGAGGAAGCCGATGAGAAGGCCAGTCTCGGCGAAGACGATGAAGCACACAACGACGAGGGCCCATGGCCCGGCCGCGCTGATGATGCTCTCGGGGTCAAGCCAGGGAATGAGTCCTGTCGAAATCATGGCGGCTACTACTCCGTAGGTCGTGCTCGTCGATGGTCAGTGGCTTACGCCACGTGTTTCCGTGCGGAAGGTGGGACTTGAACCCACACGCTCGAAAGCACAGGAACCTAAATCCTGCGTGTCTGCCAATTTCACCACTCCCGCGGGCCCGTCAAGTCTAGGGGGAAGCGGGCGCTCGTGAACCGGATTCGTCGCAGTCGCGGATGATGCGACCTCGTGAGCGAAAAGGGGCCTGTGGATAACTCCAGCAGGGTTTTCCGGCTTTCGTGCAGAATTCCTCCATGTCGTCGCCGGCGCAGATCATCACGGACCGCGTTCGCGAGCGCGTGCGTCGCGACGGTGCAGACCTCTCGACGTCAACCGGTTTGGCCCAGAGTTACGTTCGCGACGAGGTGCGCCGATACAGCGAAAGAGCGCTGGGCGGGACACTTCCGCTCATCGCCGATGAAGCTGCGACCGAACGCCAGGTGGTCGCGTCGCTCACCGGCTTCGGGCCGCTGCAGGAGTATCTCGACGACCCGGGCGTCGAGGAGATCTGGATCAATTCACCGACCCGGATCTTTGTCGCGCGCGATGGCGTTTCCGAACTGACGAATACCGTCCTCACCGAGGCGGGGGTGCGGGACCTTGTGGAACGGATGCTGCAATCCACGGGTCGGCGAGTCGACCTCAGTTCCCCTTTCGTTGATGCGTCACTCCCGGACGGTTCCCGCCTGCACGTGGTGATCCCCGACGTGACGCGGAGACACATGTCCGTCAACATCCGGAAGTTCCGCCGCAGCGTTCGCGATCTGGGGCAGCTCGTTGCGCTTGGGTCGCTGAGCGCGCAAGCGGCTGAGTTCCTGCGGGCGTCGGTGCTTGCGGGCCAGAACATCCTGGTGTCTGGGGCGACCCAGGCGGGGAAGACGACACTTCTCGGCGCTCTGCTCGGCACCGCGCCGGCACGCGAGCGGATTGTCACGGTCGAGGAAACTTTCGAACTCGATCTGTCCGCACAGGATGTGGTTGCGATGCAGTGCCGGCAGTCGAACCTCGAGGGCTCGGGCGAGATCACTCTGCGGAGGCTCATCAAGGAGGCGCTGAGGATGCGGCCCGACCGGCTCATCGTCGGTGAGGTGCGTGAAGCGGAGAGTCTTGACCTGCTCATCGCGCTCAACAGCGGTTTGCCCGGGATGTGCTCGATTCACGCTAATTCGGGACGCGACGCGCTCGTGAAGCTGTCCACGCTTCCGCTCCTCGCGGGGCGGAACATCGATTCGTCGTTTGTCCTGCCGACGGTGGCGTCCTGCATCGATGTGGTGGTGCACCTCGAGATTGATCGCAGTGGGCTCCGGCGGGTGAGGGAGATCCTCACGGTCACCGGGGTCGTCACCGGTCCGGTGATCGAGACAAGCCGGTTGTTCACGGTGCGCGACGGGCTTCTCGAGCCGACCGGGAGTTACCCGACCAGAACCGGAAAATTTGAGGCGGCCGGCATCGATCCTCTGCCCATCCTGCGGAGGGGGTTCGTGTGACGCTGCTGCTGGGTTGCCTCCTTGCCGCGGGCGTGGTGCTGACCGCATCACCCTGGCTCTTTCCGCGGGGAACAGCGCGCTCCGAACACCGACCGCGGCGGACAGGCAGGTTGCGGACCGCACTGTCGGCGGCCGGGTTTGGCTCGGTTCCCATCGGCGTATTCCTGACGCTGTCCGCCCTCACCAGTGTTCTCTTCGCCGCTGTCGCTTCTGCCCTCACCGGAGTCATCGCCCTCGCCGTGAGCGCCGCAGTCCTCGGAGGAGCGGTTCCTGTGCTGCTGGTTCGGTGGCGGGCACGCACGAACCGACTGGCGCACCGTGCACTCTGGCCGGATGTCGTCGACCACCTGATCGGTTCGGTCAGGTCTGGACTCGCGCTGCCCGACGCCGTCGCATCCCTCGCTCACACGGGGCCAGAGGCCCTGCGCGGAGATTTCGTGTCGTTTGAGCGGGACTACCGCAGCACAGGATCATTCGGCGGCAGCCTCGACCGGCTGAAGGATGCCCTGGCAGATCCGGTTCCGGATCGCATCATCGAGACATTGCGCATGGCTCGCGAGGTCGGTGGCGCCGACCTCACCACGGTGCTGCGGAGCCTGTCCGCTTATCTTCGGACTGACAACGCCATCCGCTCGGAGGTAGAAGCACGACAGTCCTGGATCAAGAGCGCCGCCAAACTCGGTGTCGCTGCGCCGTGGTTGATCCTGCTTTTGCTGTCCACCAGGCCAGAGGCATCGCTCGCATATAACTCACCGGGCGGATCGGTGCTCATCGTGGTCGGCGCGGCGGTGTCAGTTGTCGCATACAGGGTGATGCTCGCGCTCGGGCGGCTGCCGCAGGAGAAGCGGTGGTTCACGTGAGTGCGTCCGCGGCGTGGGGACTTGTCTTCGGTGTGACCCTCGGGCTCGGGCTGTGGTCGGTCGTTGCGATGCTGCCGAGGTTTGGGGGTCCAACGCTGGCAGACCGGGTGGCTCCGTACCTCGTCGACGTGTCCGAGGGCGCGCGGCAGTACAGCGAGAAGCGGTTCACGGACCCGCTGCCCATCGTCGGCAGGTTGCTCAGTCCCGTCCTGCGCCGCCTTACCGCGATCCTTGCCGCGGTGCTTGGAGGCAACGTCGCCGTGCAACGCAACCTCGATCGTGCAGGCTCCGACAGGCAGGTGCAGCGGTTTCGGATGGAGCAGGTGCTGTGGGGTCTGGCCGGCACCGGTGTTGGTGTCGTCTTCGCTGGCATCGGGAGCGGCAGCCACCTTTTGCCTTTTCCCGTCGTCGTCGCACTCCCGATCGTCTGCGGCATCTCCGGGCTTGTTCTCCGTGACGCGACCCTCACCCGGCAGGCGACCGCCCGGGCGAGCCGTATCGCAGCAGAGTTGCCGACGGTTCTCGAGTTTCTCAGTTTGAGCCTGTCGGCGGGGGAGGGGATTCTCGACGCACTGCGGCGGATGAGCGCCATCGGATCGGGCGAACTAAGCCAGGAGTTTCGAGCGGTGGTCACAGCGGTCAACACGGGGATACCGCTGGCATCCGCTCTGACAGAGGTCGCTCGTCGCACCGATCTCCCCGCGCTCACGCGCTGCGTTGAGCAACTCGTCGCTGCGCTCGAACGGGGATCGCCTCTCGCGGAGGTGCTCCGCGCCCAGGCGCAGGACGCACGAGACGAGGCGAAGAGGGAATTGCTCGAGGTCGCGGGGAAGAAAGAGGTGGCCATGCTTGTGCCTCTGGTTTTTCTCATCCTCCCGCTCTCGATTCTCTTCGCGATTTTCCCCGGAATCTTCGTCCTTCAGGCCGGTTTCTAAGTCGAGAACACGAACACGCACTGCACGAACACAAGAAGGAGGATCCTCATGAAAACACTGCGACGCCTTCGCCAGTCAGCCACAGGCCAACTCGCCGATGACCAGGGTGACGTGCCCGGCTGGGTCTTGATCACCCTGATGACGGCCGGCCTCGTGATCGTCATCTGGGGACTCGCCGGGCCTGCCCTGAGCCAGATCTTCGAGCAGGCGATCAGCAAGGTCTCCGGGCTGTGACGTGACCAGGGGGCCTGACTGGCGAAGCGACGAGGGTTCCGCCGTCGTTGAGTTCACACTGGTCACGGTTCTGTTGACGCTGCTGACCGTTTCGGTGATGCAACTCGGCCTCGCGCTGCACGTCCGCAACACGGTTACCGATGCCGCGGCCGAGGGGGCGCGATTCGCGGCGCTCGCCGACAATGGCCTCGCCGAGGGGGTCCAAAGAACACGGCAACTGATCGCGGCGGCGGTCGGTCCGGATTATGCGGGTGACGTGACCGCGAGCTATGGCACCTACCGTGGTCACCCGAGCGCCGAGGTGCGCGTGGTGACGACACTGCCGGTGATTGGTCTGCTCGGTCTGGGCAGCGGGTTGGAGGTGACCGCGCATGCTGCCGTGGAAACCCTTGACGAATCCCCGTAGGCGCTGGTGCCGGATGCTCGGGGCCGAGACGGGGACAGCATCTCTCGAATTCATCACCGCCGGTCTTATTCTTCTGGTCCCGCTCGTGTACCTCGTCCTTGCGCTCGCCGCGCTCCAGGCGGGGACCCTCGCGGTGGAGGGTGCCGCCCGACAGGCAGCCCGGGTGTACGTGCAGGCACCGAACTCGGAAGAGGCCGCGATTCGGGCAGGGCGCGCCGTTGAATTCGGCCTGTCTGACTACGGAGTCGACGCGTCCACCGCCACCGTCGCGGTGCAATGCACCGGTGCTCCTGCCTGTCCTGCCCGCAACGCGACCGTGACGGTCACCGTCCGCGTGGCGATCCCGCTCCCGCTCGTGCCCGACGTGCTCGATCTGTCAACGGCGGCAAGCGTTCCCGTCGAGTCGTCCGCGACCCAGCGGGTGTCACGGTTCTGGACCGGGCAATGATCCCGCTCCGTCGACGCATCGGCGAGGATGAGCGGGGCTCAACACTGATCCTGGTGATCTTCTACGGGATGCTCGCGCTCATCCTGATCCTTGTGGTGACGGCGGCCACGTCGCTCTATCTGGAGCGTAAACGGCTGTTCAGCCTGGCGGACTCCGCCGCCCTCGTCGGTGCCGAGGCATTCGATCTTGCGACGGTGTCAGTCGCGGATGGGGTGCCACGCGTCGAGCTGTCGTCCCGTGATGTCCAGGCCGCGGTGGAAGAGTTCCTCGACGAGCACCCGAACGGAAGGTTCGAGGAGCTGCGGCTGGAGCGGGCCGCGAGCGTTGACGGCAAGAGCGCAACTGTGACGCTCTCGTCGTACTGGCGACCGCCGGTTCTGACCGCGTTCGTGCCCGACGGCATCCGTCTCGACGTCACCAGTGTGGCGCGGAGCGTGTTCCGCTGATCCCTGCGCGGTGTTTCGGGAGGAGGATCCGGGGGTCGGGATGCCTATAGGGGCCGGACCCCACGTCCTTCCTCCCGAAACCGCGACTAGTGCGCGGCCGCTCCCTCGTGACTGGACAACCGGGCGTCCTCGAGCACTGTGCGAGAGTCTTGTGAACGCGCGCGCCGAACCAGGGCATGGCCCCGAAATGGGGCGCTCTGGAACGGACGGACTGTGTGAGGCTACTCACGACGGGCTGATGCTGATCCCTGTTTTCCTTCGTGATCCCGAGAGGCCCCATGCGATCGTTCGCTTCTGCCCAATTCGGCACCGCCGCTGTCATAGCCAGTGTCGCGATTTCCCTTCTTGTCCCTTCGGCAAGCGCACAGGCGGCTACATCAACAGCCGCGGGGGTGCTGGCGTCCTTGACAGTGTCCCCGGAGATTTCGGCACCCTATAACCGTGACTACTTCCAGCACTGGATCGATGCTGACGCGAACGGGTGCGATTCGCGCCAGGAGGTCCTGATCGCAGAAACCCGGGTGCCAGCTGCCGTTGGCGGAGGGTGCGACATTGGTGCTGGCGAGTGGTACTCCGCGTATGACGGCGCGACCTGGACCGACCCCGGCGATGTTGATATTGACCACGCAGTTGCTCTGAGTGAGGCCTGGCAATCCGGCGCCGCTGGATGGACCGCGCTCCAGCGGCGCGACTACGCCAACGACCTGAGCTTCCCCGGCAGTCTGATCGCCGTCACGGATAACGTCAACGCATCCAAGGGGGACTCGGATGCTGCCCAGTGGTCTCCGCCACTGTCGACGGATCTCTGTCGATACGCCACTGACCAGGTCCTCGTGAAGTATCGCTGGAACCTGGCCGTCGATGCTGCTGAGAACACAGCATTAGGGCGGGTCCTGACGGGCGAGTGTGGGAACGCCGCTGTGGACCTGCCTGAGAAACAGGACACATCGACGCCGACGACTCCTTCGGCAACCGACCGGATGCAGGGGGGATCTGAGCTCGGCGCAACCGCGGAACTCACATCGCCCGAAAACGGATACCGCTTCATCATGCAGAGCGACGGCAACGCGGTCGTGTACGACGCGTCAGGCGCTCCGATCTGGAACAGCCGGACATTCCGTGCAGGCAGCCATCTGTCGATGCAAACCGATGGCAATCTCGTCGTCTACACGCCAACCGGCCAGCCGGTGTGGAACACGGGGACCTTCGGACGCCCCGGGGCGACGTTGGTCATGCAGTCTGACGGGAACCTCGTGCTGTACTCCGCTAACGGCGCTCCACTGTGGTGGAGCCAGGCCGATAGCGCCGGACTGATCGCTCGTCCGGCTCCCGCCCCCGCTCCGACGCCGACGACCCACACCCTGCAGGGCGACCAGACTCTCACTGCCGGACAGCGAATTACCTCGAATAACGGCAATCACGCGATCATGCAGGGTGATGGCAATTTCGTCGTATACAGCGGGGGGCGCGCCCTCTGGAACAGCGGTACGAGTGTCCCGGGGAGCCGCATGTCGATGCAGACCGACGGAAATGCCGTCGTCTACTCTCCCTCGGGCGCTCCGCTCTGGAACTCCGGCACACCGGGTAACACCGGTTCACGGATGGTGATGCAGGACGACGGAAATCTCGTCATTTATCGGACCAACGGAAGCCCCGCATGGAACAGCATTGCGGCATCCTCACCGCCTCCCGCGCCGACACCACCCCCCACGGCGCCGACACCGCCCCCAACAGCACCGACGCGACCAGCGGATGCCGATTGCGGTGACTTCGCGACGTGGCAGGCAGCCAACGCTTTCTATCGGTACTGGTACACCTGGTACGGCGACTTCTCAGACCTCGATGGGAACGCTGACGGGGTCCCGTGTGAGTCGCTTCCCGGCGCCCCCTGAGCTCCGGCGGGCAACCTGCCCGCTGCGGCGAGTCGCCCCGCAGGCGTGTCAAGGGGTTGAGCGGGGAGCGCGGCCGGTGTTGCGTAGAAGTCGACCACGCACGCCTCGCGTGCCTGACCGAAGGAGCAGTTCATGGGCTTTGAGCCACGATTCGCGATTGTTACAGGAGCAGACTCAGGGATTGGCCGGGCGACCGCCGTTGCGCTCGCCGAAGCCGGGTTGGACGTCGGCGTCACCTGGCACAGTGACGAAGAAGGCGCGGAGGAGACCGCCCGCGAGGTTCGGAGCCTCGGACGCGAGGCCGTCACGGCCCGGTTGGACACCACCGACCTTGATGGAGTCGGCGACGCCGTCGACGCGCTCGCCGACAAACTCGGCGGACTCGACGTGTTCGTGAACAACGCCGGCACAGGCGACAACGGACCGTTCCTGGAGATGCCGCTCGAAGACTGGAGGCACACCATGGCTGCCGACCTCGACGGGGCGTTCGTCTGCATCCAGCGTGCAGCGCGGCGCATGGTTGCCGCTGGCAACGGTGGCCGGATCATCGGTGTGACGAGCGTGCATGAACACCAGCCGCGTGTCGGTTCCGCCGCGTACGATGCGGCAAAGCACGGACTCGGCGGGCTGATCAAGACCGTTGCACTCGAGCTGGGTCAGTACGGCATTACGGCAAACGCTGTCGCTCCCGGTGAGATCGCGACACCGATGACCGGACAAACCGACGAGGACCCACGGGGTACCTCCCGTCCCGGCATTCCACTCGGCAGACCGGGGGACGCGCGTGAGGTGGCTTCGGTCATCGCTTTCCTCGCGTCACCGGCATCCGCCTATGTGACCGGCGCGTCCTGGGTCGTCGACGGCGGCATGCTGCAGATGGGGCCGCAGGCCGGTTCGCATCTCGAAAACGACACGTGGCGGGACGCGGACTCACAGTGACAGATCCACGTAACCGGCCGGAGGACGACCCGACGCGGGTCCGCAACCAGCCCGCCCTTCGAACCTCAACCGGTGCCATCTGGATTGTGACCGGCGCGATCATGAGCGCTGTCGTCATCGCCGTGCTCGTACCGATGCTCGCGCTCAACGCGATGATCGCCGGAGTGGGCATCGCACTCGTCGTCCTGTTGTTTCTCGGCCTCGTGCTCGCACGATTCCGCAGAGAAGCCGGGCGCGCACGGCTCGCCATGATGGCGTCGCTCTTCGTGGGGATCGCCGTGGTCGGCCTGCTCGCGGTCTTCCTCGTGAGCAGCATCCAGGCCGACTCGCTCCGCTGAGGTCAGGGGAGTCGGCGTCCAGGGCGTGGCTTGAGGTACCGAGGCATGATCCTCGCCAGCCGGACCGCGCCCAGGATGCCGACCACCCCGATCAGGCCGGACGCGAATGACAGAGAGACCGCGGCGGTGAGTCCACCGACCACGAGCGGCGCGGCGGCCGCGCCGACGTCGCCCGTGAAGCGCCAGGCACCGAGGAACGGCGCGGGCCGGCCGACGGGGGCCAGGTCAGCGCCGAGCGTCATGAGGATGCCGCTGCCGATGCCGTTCGCAACGGACAGGAGCCCGGCCGCAGCGATGAACCACACCACGGCGTGCGGTGCGTCGTGGGTGAACGCGAGCACGAGCATCCCCAGGCCGAGTCCGGTCATCGAGGGAATGGCGCTGAACATTCGACCGAACCGGTCCATGATCTGCCCGCTCGCATAGAACAGGGCGAAATCGACGGCACCGGCGATGCCGATGATGAGCGCGGTGTTCACCTCGCTCACGCCGAGGCTCACTGCCCACAGCGGAAGAATGACCGTGCGGGCGGCACGCATCGCGGAGATCAGGGCGGCGCCGGAACCCATGCGGAGCAGCACCCCGCGGAAGGTCCAGATGGTGTGGAACAAGCCAGGATTCTGCGGTGCGGCCGTCTCATCAGCCACGGCCTCGTCGACCCCGTCGACCCCGTCGACCGCGGGGGAGCGGCGGGCGTGACCGAACATCGACTCGGGGTCAGGAAGCAGGATGAGGATCACGACGGCAGCGAGGCACGAGATCACCATGATCCAGAACGCGCCCTGTGTGCCGCCGGTGAAGTGAATCACGGGTGCAGCGAGAAGGGGACCGATGAAGAGACCGGCCCTGAAGACACCGCCGAGGGTAGACAGCGCGCGAGCCCGGTACGGGATCGGGACGTAGCTGGTCATGAAAGCATGTCGGGCAAGGGCGAACACCGCGGTGGAAAGCCCGAGGACGAAGATGGATGCCGCAAGGATCCATGCGTTCGGCGCGAGGACAGCTCCGAGGACAGCGAGCACCGAGATGGCGGCCGCGCCGATCATGGCAACGCGTTCGCCGATTTTGTGAACGAGCCAGCCACTCGGGATGTCACCGATGAGTTCACCGATCATCACCATGCCCGAGATCACACCGGCTATCGCGAGGCTCGCGCCCAGATTGGTTGCCGCCGCGGGAATCAGCGGAATCAGCGCGCCCTCACCGATCGAAAACAGCAAGGTGGGGAGGAAGACGACGACAGCGACACCGCGGAACGAGAACTCGGCGGTCTTCTTCTCTGTCATCACTTTTCAGTGTATGCCCGCGAACGGATGCCGTGCCGAAGGTAGGCTGGGCTTGACATGTTAGATCTAGACCTGAGTGCCCAAATCGCCTCCATCCGCGCGACCTTCAACGACATCCGTGAGGTCGTCGACCTCGACGGATTGCGCGCCGAAATCGCTGACCTCAGCGCGCAGGCCGGAGTTCCCGACCTGTGGGACGACACCGAGAAGGCGCAGGAGATCACCAGCGCGCTCAGCCACCGCCAGTCCGAGCTCGCCAGGATCGTCGCGATCGAGCAGCAGCTCGACGACCTCGAGGTGCTCGTCGAACTGGCCAACGCAGAGGGTGACGAGGACTCCGCTGCCGAGGCACGCACGGAACTCGCCGACCTGCAGAAGCAGATCGGCAACCTCGAGGTGCAGACGCTGCTCAACGGTGAGTACGACCCGTTGCCCGCCGTTGTGACCATCCGCGCCGGAGCCGGTGGGGTCGACGCCGCCGACTTCGCCGACATGCTGTTCCGGATGTACCTGCGCTGGGCAGAGCAGCACAAGTACAAGGCGACGGTGCTCGACACGAGCTACGCCGAAGAAGCGGGAATCAAGAGCGCGACGTTCGAGATCGACGCTCCGTACGCGTTCGGAACGCTGAGCGTCGAAGCGGGAACACACCGGCTCGTGCGGATGAGCCCGTTCAACTCTGCGGGCAAGCGCCAGACCAGCTTCGCCGCCGTCGAGGTCGTTCCGCTGATGGCCGAGACCGAAGAGGTCGACATCCCCGACAACGACATCCGCGTCGACGTGTTCCGATCGTCCGGCCCCGGCGGCCAGTCCGTCAACACCACGGACTCCGCTGTGCGCATCACCCACCTGCCGACCGGCATCGTCGTGAGCTGCCAGAACGAGAAGAGCCAGATCCAGAACCGCGCCGCCGCCATGCGGGTGCTCAAGTCGCGCCTTCTCCTCGTGCAGCGCGAACAGGAGAACGCGAAGAAGAAGGAACTCGCCGGCAATATCACGGCGAGCTGGGGCGACCAGATGCGCTCGTACGTTCTCGCGCCGTACCAGATGGTCAAGGACCTGCGCACCGACTTCGAGGTCAACAATCCGCAGAACGTCTTCGACGGTGACCTCGACGGTTTCATCGCCGCTGGCATCCGCTGGCGTAAGCAGCCGGTCGACAGCTAGCCGGACCCGGCCACAGGTCCGAGTCATGCCCGGCAGGCGTGTCATGCCGACAATGCCGGGATCGCTGCCTAGGCTCAAGAGGTCATGATTCGGTTTGAGAACGTTACGAAGAAATACTCCGGTACCAAGCGTCCGGCAATCGACAGCATGGACCTCGAGATCGCGAGGGGGGAATTCGTCTTCCTCGTCGGCGCATCGGGTTCAGGTAAGTCGAGCTGCCTGAGGCTGATCCTCAAGGAGGAGAAGCCGACGGCCGGGTCGATCTTCGTCCTCGGCAACGACCTGGGGTCGATTTCAAGCCGGAAAATCCCGTACTTCCGGCGCAACCTCGGTGTTGTCTTCCAGGACTTCCGCCTGCTGCCGAACAAGACCGTGTTCCAGAACGTCGCGTTCACGCTTCAGGTGATCGGAAAGTCGCGTGGTTACGTGCAGGAAGCTGTCCCCGACGTGCTCAAGATGGTCGGGCTCGAGACCAAGGCTGACCGGCTGCCGCACGAACTCTCCGGTGGTGAGCAGCAGCGCGTTGCGATCGCGCGTGCTGTCGTCAACAAGCCGCAGATCCTGCTCGCCGATGAGCCGACCGGAAACCTCGACCCGGCAACGAGTGCCGGCATCATGCAGATTCTCGAGCGCATCAACGCCGGTGGAACGACGGTGCTGATGGCAACCCACGAGGCGGGAATCGTCGACAAGATGCAGCGTCGCGTGATCGAACTCGTCGACGGCGTCATCGTCCGCGACGAACGTGAGGGCGGCTACGGCACGACAGGGGTCGTGCCGGAGCTCAGGCCGGCCGTAGCCAAGGGACAGTCGGCCAAGAACGCCCGCCAGGAAGTGCGCGAAGCCGCTGCCGAGGCCGACGCAGAAACGAAAGCCCACCAGATTTTGATTTCAACACCGGATGCCGGCGCGACCGGCCCAGCTCCAACCCGTACCGCGCCGGCCAGTGACAGCGCCGACGCCGGGTCGGCGTCGAACGCGACAGGCGCCATCGCCCTGCCACGCCAGGACACGACGAGCGACCTCACCGAGCACCTCTCCCTCGCGGAACGGCTGGGACTCCGGGGTACCGTCGACCCGGAGACGGGCGACGAGCAGAACGTGGGTCCGGTCAAATGAGGCTCTCGCTGATCTGGCAGGAGGCAACAACCGGCCTCCGCCGCAACGTCTCGATGGTGATCTCCGTCATCCTCGTCACTTTCATCTCGCTCACCTTCGTGGGAACCGCCGTGCTGCTGCAGATGCAGATCGGCCAGATGAAGAACTACTGGTACGACAGGGCGCAGGTCGCCATCTATCTCTGCACCGCCGATTCGCAGGCCGAGACCTGCACGGCAGGCGCGGCGAACGACGACCAGAAGGCGGGGGTGCTCGGCCAGCTCGAGTCGGAAACCCTCTCTCCGTTCATCGACAAGAACTACTTCGAAGACCACCAGCAGGCCTACGACAACTTCCAGAAGCAGTTCGAGGGCAACCAGCTTGCACAGCTCGTCTCGCCCGAGCAACTCAATGAGACCTACTGGGTCAACCTCAAGGACCCGTCGCAGTCCGAGGTGCTCGTCGAAGCGTTCTCCGGGACCCCCGGCGTTGAGGAAGTGACCGACCAGCGCCAGTACCTCGACGCCATCTTCCGGGTGCTCAACGTCGCCAGTTACACGGCGATCGGTATCGCGGCGCTCATGCTCGTCGCGGCTGTGTTGCTCATCGCCACCACGATCAGGCTCTCCGCATACTCCCGCCGCAAGGAGATCGGGATTATGCGCCTCGTTGGCGCATCGAACCGGTTCATCCAGACCCCGTTCATTCTCGAGGGTGTTTTCTCCGCGGTGATCGGTTCGGTGCTGGCCGGGGGAGCGGTCATCGCCATCGTGTACTTCTTCATCGATGGCTATCTCGCGCCCATGATGCCGTTCGTCAACTTCGTCGGTATCGCTGATGCCATCGTTGTTGTGCCCCTGTTGCTTATCGTCGGAATGGTGCTCGCCGCCCTCTCGGCCAACTTCGCGATCAAGCGGTATCTGAAGATCTAGCGCGCACGGCCAGACCGTGTTGTTAGACTGATGGGCTGCCGGGCAACGCGCCCGGCGCTTTCACGCAGGCGGACAGCATCCGCCACACCAAACAACGGAGTAGCTCGTGCCCAGGGAACGTGGTCAAAACGTTGTGGCCACCAATCGCAAGGCGCGCCACGACTACATCATCGAAGACACCTTTGAAGCCGGAATGGTTCTCACCGGTACCGAGGTGAAGTCGCTCCGTGCGGGGCGCGCGTCGCTCGTCGACGGCTACGCCTTCATCGAGGGCGGAGAAGCCTGGCTCGACGCCGTGCACATCCCTGAGTACACCGGTGGCACCTGGAACAACCACCCGCCGCGGCGCAAGCGCAAGCTGCTGCTGCACAAGGCGCAGATCCTGAAGATCAGCCACAAGGTGGCGCCGGGCGGATACACGATCATCCCGCTCAAGCTGTACTTCAGCGACGGCAAGGCCAAGGTCGAAATCGCCATCGCCAAGGGTAAGAAGGAATACGACAAGCGCCAGACGCTGCGCGAGCGCGAAGCGACGCGCGAAGCTGCTCGCGCGATCGCGGCAAAGAACCACCTGGGGGAGTAGTGACGATTGCGCCGAAGTTGACGGTGAACGGCACCTACAACTTTCGCGACGTCGGCGGGTATCCGACGCTCGACGGCCGGGTGAAATACGGTCGACTGCTTCGCTCCGACGGCCTCTACCGACTCGGTGACGACGGCAAACAGGACATTCGCGATCTCGGTGTCGGCGTGGTCATCGACCTGCGCGACGACTTCGAGGTCAGGGTCATGCCGGACGACCTCGACGGGCTCGATGTCCGCAGGGTGCATCTGCCGCTGTTCGAGGGCTCCGGTGCCTCGCAGGGCGAAGCTGCCGTGAGCCTGGCCACGCTCTACCGTCGGATTCTCACCCAGCACTCGGGCGTTGTAGCCCAGGCCCTCCGCGAGCTACTGGCGATGGAGGAGCATCCGGTTCTCATCCACTGCACTGCGGGCAAGGACCGCACGGGCGTCGTCGTCGCGCTTGCTCTCGTCGCTGTCGGCGTCGACCGGCGTCTCGTGGTCGAGGACTACGCCCGATCGGAAGAGAACCTGAGCGGTGAGTGGCTCGAGAACATGATCTCGATCATCGTTGAGCACGGCGGCACGGAGACGCCGGAGCTCCGTGTTCTCATGGGCGGAAGCCCGGGAGAGGTGCTTGACGAGGTACTGGATGAGCTCGAGGCCGAGCACGGCTCGGTTCGCCAGTATCTGCTCGGTGCGGGGTTCACGCTCAGTGAACTCGGCCGGCTGCACGACGCTCTCGTCGAGCAGGGTTAATCCGCCGGTCGCGCTTCAAACCTGGCGTTGACCTCTGCTCCGATACGGATCGGTTCGGGTGTGAACCCGGTCGGAGTCGCCGGGGCAGACGCAAACGCCATCCTGCTCACGGCGCCGTACTCTGCGCCCGGGGCGCCCAGCACCACGGGTTCCGCGATCTCGATCGGACGAACATACCCGAGTCCGAGCGACGAGGCATAAACGGATGCCTTTGACAGAGCGTCCTGGACGGCGTCCCGCTGGCATCCCTCCGTGAGTTCCCGCCGGGTGCTGTCGGTGATGCTCCAGTCGATTCCCGCGAGAGCGACCGCGTCGTCGTGGGTTGCATCGTCGATCCAGGGGCCGACGGACTCGAGGTCGGAGAACGTGGCGGACACGGTGGCTCGCGAATGGAACACCAGCGGGAGCTGGACGCCATCGGCGTTCCACGGCCGTGAACTCCAGACCTGGAGCTGGTCGGCAGTCCAGTCCGCGATCGGTCCACGTGCCGGGTCATGGCCAGACCGCGCGGCGTCGATGCACCCGTTTCTTGCGTCGGCGGCCCGCCGCTCGACATCCGTTTTGTCCGCTCCGTCCACCTCGATCACGATGTTCACCCTGGCGCGTTCCGGTGGTACCTCAACAAAGGCCTCCCCTCGAACGGCGATCACTGTCGGGCCTGAGGTGTTGTGCGCTTCTGAGCTCATGCTGCGAGAATACAAGGCAGCATCATTTCCGGCCTGCTCGTTCGCGAGGTATACTGGAGAGCTGCATCGGAAGATGCAGCAAGCGCCGGGTCACCCGGTTTCATAATTCAACAGCGCGTGATAGTGATTCACTTCGAGGCTCGTCCTGCACGCAGGGCTTGCACACGATTCGCATGGGGATGATCGGTTTCGACACTGCCTGCGCAACTGTGAGAAGCGGGTCGAGGATCCAGGGTTATCTCGTTAACGATCTCTGGAAAACAATAAGTGCCAATTCAAAGCGCACTGACTTCGCCCTCGCTGCCTAAGCGAGCGCACTAAAGAAGTCCGTCAGACCGGGAATGCTCTCTACCCGGATCCTGGCGCCATTTAGAGAGATTGCTTCTACGTTTCGTCTCAGGGCGTAGAGGGACTCAAACTGAGGCTGGGCTTGTCGGAGTAGGTGCCAGTGGCAAATTCCGGAGCCGAGTAGAACGTCTTCACTGGATACACCCGTAGAAGGCACACGACCACAGCAGTGGACCGGGGTTCAATTCCCCGCATCTCCACTTCCGGGTTGCTATCACGCGTTGTTGAACACAAAAGGGCCACCGTCCGGTGGCCCTTTTTTGTGCACCGGAATCGCCGGCGAGGCATTCGTGGTTAGCTGGGAGGATGGCCGAGACCCGACGACTTGAACTCACGCTCCACAAGCCCAGGATGGGCTGGTTTCCGAAGCCGACCGTGGTGTTCAACGGGCGGGGGCAGCCGGCGCAGTGGGGAACGGGGACCTGGCAGCTGTCAGAGGACGGCCCGACGGAAGTGACGGTCTTCCTGTTCAATCGGCTCTGGAAGTTCGGGCACGCCACCGCGGTTATCGATGCCGATACGCCCGAGCCGGTGCACTATTGGGCGCCGCCGGTGTTCTTCGGACCGGGCCGGCTGGCATCCGTTCGGCGCTGACGGTTCTCGCGCTGGCTGTCAGAGGCACTGCGCGTCAGAGGCCCTGCGCGTCGGAGGCCCTGCGCGTCAGAGGCCCTGCGCATCCTGCCAGGCCTGGAACTCATCGGTGATGACCTGCCTGACGTCGGCGTCGTCGACAGCTGACTCTCCGTCGCCCGGCTGAACACCGTAATCGCCGAAGTCCGCGTGGTTCGCACCGGGGAGTACCACGGTGACGGTGTCCGCGGGGAGCAAGCCAGCGGCATCCTCGATTTTCTGCGGTGTGCTTAGGCCGTCGTTTTGTGCCACGAAGCTGAGAACCGGGATGCCCGTGCCCGACAGGTCGGTCGCACAGTAACTGCCGAACAGTACGAGACCCGCGACGTCCGGGTCAGATGCGTACTGGCACGCCTTGACCCCGCCGAGGGAGTGGCCACCGACGAACCACTCATCGATCCCGGGGGCAGTGGCGGTGAATGCGTCGAGGGGCCTGAGGTCGGCAAAGGCCAGGTTGAGGGTCGGTTTCGTGATCACGACAGTGGTGCCGTTCTCGACGATTCCCGACAGCTTGTAGAGGTACGCGTACGGATCGACCTTCGCGCCAGGCACGAAGACCAGTCCGGTAGATGTGGCCGCCGCCGTCGGCTCCATGACGATGCCCGTTTCAGTGTCGGTGATCTCGATCGACTCGTTCTGCCACGCGTTGAGCGCCGCATCGCGGTCCCCGGCCATCACCTGGTGGAGCCACACCGCTCCGATCACGACGGCAAGCGCGAGGGCGCCCAGCGCCCAGAGTGCCGCCTGCCCCAGTCGCCTCGCCGACATCACTTCCGCGCGGCTTCGGCTGCCTTGCGTTTCTGGCGTTCGGCTTCGGCGATCGCGGCCTCTTCCGGGGTGGGTGCTGTTCCGCCCAGGTGGGCGGGCTGCCACCACGCCCCCTTGCCGTCGACCGGGTATGAGGCCTGAGCCTCGTCGAGCAGAGCCTGCATGGTTACCCGAAGCGCCAGCGTGCTTTCGCGGACGTCGGACGTGGCATCCATCTGGATGGGTTTACCGACGGTATATCTGATCGGGGTGCGGAACGCTTCGCGGAGCGTCGGCTTCCTGCCCTTGGTGAGAAGGCGATGGCCACCCCAGACGGCGATCGGAATGACGGGCACCCCGGCCTCGGCGGCCATGCGGACCGTGCCTGTCTTCAACTCGCGCACGGTGAACGAGGTGTTGACACCGGCCTCGGGAAACACGCCGATCATCTCGCCGGCCTTCAGCGCGACGATTGCCTTGGAGTACGCCTCGGCGCCCGCGGACATGTCGACCGAGATGTGCTTCATGCCCCGCAGCAGCCACCCGACCATGGGCTTATCGAAAGCACCCTTCTTCGCCATGAAGCGGACGCGCCTCCGGGTGCGATCCCACACCATCCACTCGGTGAGCGCGAAATCCATGTACCCGAAGTGGGTGATCGCGAGAATCGCGCCCCCGGTCGCCGGGATGTTCTCGGCACCGGTGACGATGCGCTTCAGCCCCAGCCCGCCGAAAATGGTTTTGCCCACTGCGACGGCTGTGCTGTAAACGGGTTCACTCGGGAGCGGTCTCATACAGGAATAGTAGGGGCAGCCGGTGTAAATCGGCCTGCTCAGTGTCCGAGGTTGCGGAGGACCTCGTTGTGCAGTATGCCGTTGGTCGCGAGCGCACTGCGTGCGGCGATCGAGTCCTCCCCGTCGATGGCGCTGAACCGACCGCCCGCCTCGCGGATGAGGATCACGAACGGAGCGATGTCGTACTCCTTGACGCCGAACTCGCCCACGATGTCGATGAGTCCTTCAGCGAGCAGCCCGTATGACCACATGTCGCCGTATGCCCGGTCCCGCCAGACCTGGCGGGTCAGCGAGACGAGCTGGTCAAGATAACCCGCCTCGTCCCACTGGGTGATGCTCTGGAAGCTCAGTGACGCGTCTTCGAGGCGTTCGACGCCGGAGACGGAGAGCCGCCGGGGTTCCGCGCCGTCCTCGGCGAGCCACGCCCCTCCGCCGGTATGTGCCCACCAGCGCTTGCGGAACGCCGGAGCGCTCGCGACGCCGACCACCGGCTCTGAATCGACGGCAAGGCTGATGAGCGTCGCCCAGTTGGGCACGCCACGAAGAAAGTTCGCTGTGCCGTCGATGGGGTCGAGGATCCACTGCCGCGCGGTGGAGCCCGCTGTACCGTACTCCTCACCGAGGATGCCATCGCCCGGGCGTTCGGCCGCCAGGATGTCACGGAGGGCCCGCTCGACCGCCAGGTCGGCATCCGTCACGTGCGTGGCATCCGGTTTCGTCGAAATCTCGAGGTTGGCGGAACGGAAACGTGCGAGGGAGATGGCGTCGGCGGCATCTGCGAGTCGAAGAGCCAGGGAGAGGTCGTCAGCGAGAGACGGAGCCGGGGGAGTGGTCATGGCACCTACGATACCGGCGGCCGAAATGCTGAGGCGGCCTCGATTCGCTCGGGGGCTCAACGCATGCTATTGTTTTCCACGGTTCGAAGCGCGAGTTTCGAACGAGAAACGCACCTCTAGCTCAATTGGCAGAGCAACTGACTCTTAATCAGTGGGTTCCGGGTTCAAGTCCCGGGGGGTGCACCAGATAGCCCCGATCATGACACATGGTCGGGGTTTTTTGTGCGCTCGATTGTGTCGACGAACGGATGCCGTCAAGCTGGAGCGACGAAGTTTCCGTCACAGTCGAAGAGGAGAACCGCGATGAAAAAAAATCTGACGTTCAAGAACCTCAGCGTGGGGCGGAAGATCGCTGTCGTTGTCGCCGGCTCGGTGCAGGTCGCACTGGCCGCAGCGGCATGGGCAGACCTTGCCAAGCGTCCCGCGGCACAAATCAACGGACCGAGACCCCTCTGGGCGGCCGTGATCGCTGTGAACTGGATCGGACCCATCGCGTACTTTGTGCGGGGTCGTCGTCAGGACGGCTGAACGGTCGCCTTGACGCGTCACGCGCTCACAGGGCGCGTCGTGGTGCTTCGGAACCGCGGTGTCGCAGAACTACCGTGGCGTAGACCTACCGTGGCGTAGACCTACCGTGGCGTAGACCTACCGTGGCGCAGCACTACCGTGGCGCGGAACTACGTGGTCAGGAAACGTTCGCCTTTGAGCCCGAAGCGATGGGCGGCGTGACGAGATCCGGGTTGACGTGGCTCGGGTCATGGCGCTGCGGGTCGGCCCACACGGCGATGGCGTTGAGCTCGAACGTCACCTGTTCGGTGATCGGCGTGGTCACGAAGGCGTCGAGGTCAGCGGCGTCAGTGGGTTCCGAGTCGAGAACGGGTGCACCGAAGCCGACGAAGCCCGAGACTGTCACTTCGGGGGCGGACTCGGGCTGTGTCTCGGCGTCCTGCCCGGCGCGAGCCGTGGCCAGGATCGATGTCGTGACATCGCGGGCAACAGAGAACGCGGTCATGCTCTGGAAGAACTCGTCGGTGTCGCTCTCGGAGCGCCGTACGAGGGTCCATTCACCCCGTGCGCCCAGGAACTCGTCGAGGCGTTCGCGCACGACATCGAACAGTTGCTCCTCGGAGAGCTGCGGGGCGGGAGTCGGCGCCTCAACGGGCGTCGGAAGGGCAACCTGTGCGCGAGCGCGGTGTCGGCGTCGACCAAACATGTGCGGTCTCCCTGGTACTGGTGCGAGTGGTAGCTCCAGTGTGGACCTGACGTCCCGAAGGGGACCGTCTGACACGCCGACACGCCTCGAATATCGCGGAAAGAGGGCCTAGAGGTCAGGCCTTGAGCTTCTTCTGCTCTGATTTCTCGTTCACGGTTGCCACAGCGTTGGCGACGGTCACGAGCCAGCCAGCCCACAGCAAGACCAGGCGCCAGTCGCGCGGGGCGGTCTTCGAGGTCTGGATGAGTGAAAACGCGCCGGCGATGGCGCTCAGGACACTGAAGTTCAAAACGTACTTACGCATATGGGATTCCCTCCGTTGCGACAACGGTAGCGACTATTCCCGTCCCTGGTGCACGCTTGACAACGTGCGGTCCTGTGCAATATCCCTCGGTCGGCTCTCTATCACAATTGGTCGCTCCCTTCCTCCCCGAAGCCGTGATTTGGCCCGGCTGGTAGCGTTGGCCTCCACGAAACAGTGGCAATAAAGGGGAACAGCGTGGCATCGCAGACCGAAGACGGCCCGGATACTTACGATTTCATCGTGGTGGCGAACCGGCTGCCGGTCGACAGTGTCACCGACAGCGCGGGCAACCAGCAGTGGCGGATGTCGCCCGGTGGCCTGGTCGCGGCGCTTGAGCCGTTGATGAAGACCACGGATGGCGCGTGGGTCGGCTGGCCAGGTGCAGCCGACGTCGTCCTCGAGCCGTTTGAGCACGAGAACATCCGCATGGTGCCTGTCGCACTGAACGCGGAAGAGATCGAGCGTTACTACGAGGGTTTCTCGAACGACACACTCTGGCCGCTGTATCACGACGTCATCGCGCAGCCCAGTTATCACCGCGAGTGGTGGGAGGCCTACGTTGCGGTGAACCGTCGTTTTGCCGACGCCACCGCACGCATTGCGGATGCCGGCGCAACGGTCTGGGTTCACGACTACCAGCTCCAGCTCGTTCCGGGCATGCTCCGTGAGTTGCGTCCTGATCTCACAATCGGTTTCTTCAACCACATCCCTTTCCCCGCGTATGGGATTTTCTCCCAGCTCCCGTGGCGCCAGCAGATCATCTCGGGACTCCTCGGCGCCGACGTCATCGGATTCCAGCGTGTGGCCGATGCCGGCAACTTCACGCGAGCGGTTCGCCGTCTCTTCGGGTACGAGACCAAGGGCACGCGCGTGTGGGTTCCCGTCGGTGATTCATCAGACGCGACGACGGGCGACAGGTCGCACGTCAGTGGTGCACCGATGCGTCGGGTCATCGCCAGGGCGTACCCGATTTCCATTGACGCTACGAGCTATGTCGAGCTGGCACAGCGCCCGGACGTGCAGGCGAGGGCACGGCAGATCCGCGAAGAGCTCGGTAACCCCAAGACCATCATGCTCGGCGTCGACAGGCTCGACTACACCAAGGGAATCGGCCACCGGCTGAAGGCATACGGCGAGCTGCTCGCCGAGGGGCGCCTCGACGCTCACGACGTGACGCTGGTGCAGGTCGCCAGCCCCAGCCGCGAGCGCGTCGCAAGCTATATGCAGCTGCGCGATGAGATCGAACTCACCGTGGGGCGCATCAACGGTGACTACGGTTCAATCGGGCACACGGCGATCAACTACCTCCACCAGGGCTATCCCCGCGAAGAGATGGTTGCCCTCTATCTCGCTGCTGACGTGATGCTCGTCACCGCGCTCAGGGACGGCATGAACCTCGTCGCCAAGGAGTACGTCGCGACCCGCGCCGACCTCGGTGGTGTCCTCGTCCTGAGCGAATTCGCCGGGGCATCCGACGACCTCCGACAGGCCCTCCTGATCAACCCCCATGACATCGAGGGGGTCAAGGAAGCGATTCTGAAGGCGGTCGACATGCCGGTCGCTGAGCGGAGGAGGCGAATGCGCGCGCTCCGCAAGCGTGTTCTTGAGAACGACGTCGTGAAGTGGTCGCGGGTGTTCCTCGAGGAACTCACGCAGTCCGCCACTGAACACCCGGTATCGCACGAGCACCCGGACGACAGGCGATGACCGGGAACCTGCCCGCAGATCTTGAGGCGGCGCTGACGCGGCTGGCTTACACCGAGCACCTGCTCGTTGCCCTTGATTTCGACGGAACGCTCGCCCCGTTCGTCGACAATCCCGACGATTCACGCGCCATCCCCGAAGCCGCTGAGGCAGTGGCGAGGCTCCTCGACGTGTCACACACGACTGTCGCGTTCGTGTCCGGTCGCGCGGTCGACAGCCTGCAGCGTGCCTCCCGCGCCTCAGACGGCATCCTGCTGGTCGGGTCCCACGGTGCTGAATACCGTTTCGACGGCGTCGACACCCACCCGCCACTCAGTGACGCCGACCTGGCCCATGTCGCGACCCTCTCCGTCGCACTCGAACAGGTCAGCGAAGCCCACCCCGGCACCTGGATCGAAACGAAGCCGGCCGGGTTCGCCCTGCACACCAGGCACCTCGATGGTCACGCCGAAAACGCGGCCAATGACGCAGCGCGAGCAGCCGCTGATGCGGCCGGGGTTCCAGCCAAGGTCCGAGACGGCAAGAACGTCATCGAGTTCTCCGTGCTGAGCGTCACCAAGGGGGATGCACTGCGTCACCTGCGCGACTACACGGGGGCGACCGCCGTGCTCTACGCCGGCGACGACGTGACGGACGAAGACGCCTTCGCGGTGCTCGGCGAGAACGACCTCTCGCTCAAGTGCGGCGAGGGGGATACGCTCGCGCGATACCGCGTTGGCACTCCGGCCGAGGTCGCCGATGCGCTCGCCCGGCTCGCGGAGCTCCGCGCAGCGACCGGCAGATGACGTCCCGGGCATGTTCGAGGTTCTAGACTCGAGGCATGTCAGAGATCGACCTGAAACCTCGCAGTAGAGCAGTCACAGACGGAATCGAAGCAACAACATCGCGCGGAATGCTCCGCGCCGTCGGCATGGGCGACGCGGACTGGGATAAGCCCCAGATCGGCATCGCGTCGAGCTGGAACGAAATCACACCGTGCAACCTGTCACTCGACCGGCTTGCGCAGGGCGCCAAGGAAGGCGTTCACTCCGGTGGGGGATATCCGCTGCAGTTCGGAACGATCTCCGTTTCCGACGGTATCTCGATGGGCCACGAGGGAATGCACTTCTCGCTCGTCTCCCGTGAGGTCATCGCCGATTCCGTCGAGACAGTCGTCATGGCCGAGCGCCTCGACGGCACAGTGCTGCTCGCCGGCTGCGACAAGTCGCTGCCGGGAATGCTCATGGCGGCGGCCCGCCTCGACCTCGCGAGCGTCTTCCTCTACGCAGGATCCATCGCTCCAGGCTGGGTGAAGCTCAGTGACGGAACCGAGAAGGACGTCACGATCATCGACGCCTTCGAAGCGGTCGGGGCCTGCAAGGCCGGCACCATGAGTGAGGAAGACCTCAAGCGCATCGAGTGCGCCATCGCTCCAGGTGAAGGTGCCTGCGGCGGAATGTACACGGCAAACACGATGGCATCCGTCGCTGAGGCACTCGGCATGAGCCTTCCGGGTTCTGCCGCGCCGCCATCGGCCGACCGCCGCCGCGACTACTTCGCGCACCGTTCGGGCGAGGCCGTCGTCAATATGCTCCGGCTCGGAATCACCGCCCGCGACATCCTGACCAAGAAGGCATTCGAGAACGCGATCGCCGTTGCCATGGCCTTCGGCGGATCGACCAACGTCGTCCTGCACCTGCTCGCTATCGCGCGTGAGGCCGAAGTGGACCTCACACTCGACGACTTCAACCGCATCGGCGACAAGGTGCCGCACATCGGTGACCTCAAGCCATTCGGCAAGTACGTCATGAACGATGTCGACCGTCACGGCGGAGTTCCCGTTGTGATGAAGGCACTGCTCGATGCAGGGCTGCTCCACGGCGACGCGCTCACGGTGACGGGCAAGACCCTCGCCGAGAACCTCGCTGAGCTCAACCCCATGCCGCTCGACGGTGAAGTCATCCGCACACTCGACAACCCGATCCACGCGACGGGTGGCATCACCGTTCTGCACGGTTCGTTCGCGCCGGAGGGAGCCGTTGTGAAGACCGCTGGCTTCGACGCCGACGTCTTCGAGGGTCCCGCTCGCGTCTTCGAACGTGAGCGCGGCGCGATGGACGCACTGACCAACGGGGAGATCTCCGCCGGGGACGTCATCGTCATCAGGTACGAGGGGCCGAAGGGTGGACCAGGCATGCGCGAGATGCTCGCCATCACCGCCGCTATCAAGGGCGCGGGGCTCGGAAAAGATGTACTACTATTGACGGACGGTCGATTCTCAGGCGGCACAACCGGCCTCTGCATCGGCCACATAGCACCCGAAGCAGTGGACGCTGGTCCCATTGCCTTCGTGCGCGATGGTGATCTGATACGGGTCGATATCGCAGCTCGGTCGCTCGACCTACTTGTCGACGAACAAGAGCTGGCAGCCCGCCGCAACGGCTGGGCACCGCTTCCCCCGCGCTATACCCGTGGCGTCCTCGCAAAGTACTCCAAGCTCGTGCACTCCGCCGCTGAAGGCGCGATCACCGGGTAACAGGACGTCCTCTTCAGATCTCCACTCTCACAAGGGAACCCATACGATGCCTGCGGATTCTTCTCCCGCCATATCGCCATCCAGCCTCAAGGCTGCCAAAACCACCGACGCCGCGGCGCCAGAGCTCCTGACCGGGGCCCAGGCCGTCGTCCGGACGCTCGAGCTGATCGGGATCACCGACGTCTTCGGGCTGCCCGGCGGCGCCATTCTTCCGGTCTATGACCCGCTCATGGACACGGAGAAGATCCGTCACATCCTCGTGCGTCACGAGCAGGGCGCCGGACACGCAGCCGAGGGTTACGCCGCGGCGAGCGGGAAAGTCGGCGTAGCCATCGCCACCTCCGGGCCAGGCGCGACCAACCTGGTCACCGCCATCATGGATGCCCACATGGACTCGGTGCCGCTTCTCGCGATCACCGGCCAGGTGTTCTCCACCCTGATGGGAACCGACGCGTTCCAGGAGGCCGACATCGTCGGCATCACCATGCCGATCACGAAGCACTCCTTCCTGGTCACGGATGCCGCCGACATCCCCGCGACAATCGCGGCGGCGTACCACATCGCGTCGACCGGACGCCCGGGACCGGTGCTCGTCGACATCACCAAGGACGCTCAACAGGACACCGTCCCGTTCATCTGGCCGCCGAAAATCGACCTCCCCGGCTACCGCCCGGTGACCAAGGCGCACGGCAAGCAGATCCTGGCCGCCGCCCAGCTGATGGTGGAGGCGAAGAAACCAGTTCTCTATGTCGGTGGCGGTGTCATCAGGGCACACGCTTCGGCCGAACTGCTCGAGCTGGCCGAGCTCAGCGGTGCTCCCGTTGTGACGACACTGATGGCGCGTGGCGCCTTCCCGGATTCCCACCCACAGCACCTCGGCATGCCGGGGATGCACGGCACGGTCCCTGCGGTGCTTGCGCTGCAGGAGTCAGACCTGATCGTCGCACTCGGCGCGAGGTTCGACGACCGGGTGACCGGCAAGACGGCGCTCTTCGCACCGAACGCCAAAGTTGTCCACGTCGACGTCGACCCCGCGGAGATCTCCAAGATCCGCACGGCAGACGTCCCGATCGTCGGCGATGCCAAGGATGTCATCGCCGATCTCACCGCGGCCATCACCTCGGCGCGTCGGGACACCGTCCCGGACATCGAGGTCTGGTGGACCTACCTCAATGGGCTCCGCGAGGAGTTCCCGCTCGGATTCACCACCCCGAGCGACGGCCTGCTCGCACCGCAGCACGTCATCTCGCGGATCGGCGAACTCACCGGACCCGAAGGAATCTTCGCGTCAGGCGTCGGCCAGCACCAGATGTGGGCAGCCCAGTTCATCAAGTACGAGCGGCCGAACTCCTGGCTCAACTCGGGTGGCGCGGGAACCATGGGCTACTCGGTCCCGGCGGCCATGGGCGCCAAGGTTGCCGAGCCTGACCGAACGGTCTGGGCGATCGACGGTGACGGATGCTTCCAGATGACCAATCAGGAACTTGCCACCTGTGCGATCAACAAGATCCCGATCAAGGTCGCGATCATCAACAACTCGTCGCTCGGCATGGTTCGCCAGTGGCAGACGCTGTTCTACGACGGCCGATACTCGAACACCGACCTCAACACGGGCCACGACACCATCCGGGTTCCGGATTTTGTGAAGCTCGCCGAGGCATACGGATGTCTCGGCATCCGCGTGACATCGATGGACGAGGTGGACGCCGCCATTCAGCTGGCGCTCGAGACCAACGACCGGCCCGTCGTCATCGACTTCGTCGTGAGCGCAGACGCTATGGTGTGGCCGATGGTTCCCCAGGGTGTCAGCAACAGCTATGTGCAGTACGCCAGGGACCACAGCCCGTCGTTCGATGAGGAGGTCTAGAGATGACTACCCACGTTCTGAGTCTGCTCGTCGAAGACAAGCCAGGTCTGCTCACCCGTGTCGCCGGCCTCTTTGCTCGCCGCGGATTCAACATCGAGTCACTCGCCGTCGGAAAGAGTGAAGTTCCCGGCCTGAGCCGCATCACCGTCGTCGTCACTGTCGAAGGCCTGCCGCTCGAGCAGATCACCAAACAGCTCAACAAGCTCGTCAACGTGATCAAAATCGTCGAACTCGATCCCGCGCAGTCTGTTCAGCGCGAGCACCTCCTCATCAAGGTGCGCGTCGACAATACGACCCGCTCGCAGGTGCTCGAGGCCGTCAACCTGTTCCGCGCCCGCGTCGTCGACGTTGCAACGGACGCCCTCGTCATCGAGGTCACGGGAGACTCGGGCAAGACCAACGCGCTGCTGAGGGTCCTCGAACCTTTCGGCATCAAGGAACTCGCGCAGTCCGGGCAGCTCGCGATCGGCCGCGGGTCCAAGTCGATCACCGAACGCGTATTCAAGAACTAACGAGCGTGACGTCGCACTCTGCGACACAACGCACCGCACCAACCTCAACAACAAGGAGATAAACAAGTGGCTGAGATTTTCTACGACGCTGACGCCGACCTCTCGATCATCCAGGGCAAGAAGGTTGCCGTCGTCGGTTACGGCTCACAGGGGCACGCACACGCGCTGAACCTCCGTGACTCGGGTGTCGACGTCGTCATCGGGCTCAAGGAAGGGTCGAAGTCGATCGCAAAGGCCGAGGAGCAGGGCTTCGTCGTCAAGAGTGTTTCGGATGCTGCCGCCTGGGCAGACGTCATCGTCATCCTCGCTCCCGACCAGTTCCAGCGCACGATCTACGCTGAGTCCATCAAGGACCAGCTCGCCGAGGGCAAGGCTCTCGTCTTCGGTCACGGCTTCAACATCCGTTTCGGATACATCGAAGCGCCCGAGGGTGTTGACGTGATCATGGTCGCCCCGAAGGGACCAGGACACACCGTCCGCCGCGAGTACGAGGCAGGCCGTGGCGTTCCCGTCATCGTCGCCGTTGAAAAGGACGCGACGGGCAATGCCTGGCCGCTCACCCTGAGCTACGCCAAGGCGATCGGCGGCCTCCGCGCCGGCGGCATCAAGACCACGTTCACCGAAGAGACCGAGACCGACCTGTTCGGTGAGCAGGCTGTCCTCTGCGGTGGCGCGTCGCAGCTCGTCCAGTACGGCTTCGAGGTCCTCACCGAGGCCGGCTACCAGCCGCAGGTTGCGTACTTCGAGGTCCTGCACGAGCTCAAGCTCATCGTCGACCTCATGTGGGAGGGCGGCATCGCCAAGCAGCGCTGGAGCGTCTCAGACACCGCTGAGTACGGCGACTACGTTTCAGGCCCCCGCGTCATCGACCCGAGCGTCAAGGAGAACATGAAGGCCGTTCTCGCCGACATCCAGTCCGGAGCGTTCGCGAAGCGCTTCATCGACGACCAGGACGCAGGAGCCCCCGAGTTCCTCGAACTGCGTGCCAAGGGCGAGGCGCACCCGATCGAGGAGACCGGCCGCGAACTGCGCAAGCTCTTCGCGTGGAACGCCTCGAACGACGACGACTACACCGACGGTTCGGTCGCCCGCTAGTCACCCTCACAGATCACCCGGTCCGTGCCCTGTCCGCTTCGGCGGCAGGGCGGGGACCGGGTGTTTGTTTGTGCAGCGGTATTCTGGATGCCATGCCCCGAGACAGTGATGATGAGGCCCTGAGCTGGGCCGGTGACGATGAGCCGGCCCTGAGTGAGCGGGCCGTGAGCGTCCCCACCGACGCTCCCGCGGCAACAACGCCGGCGGACCGGGCCGTAGCGCCGGGCTGGAAGGTTGTCGGCAACCCGGGCACAACAGCAGCGTCCGGGAACGACCAGCCGCGGGGCCAGATGGGTTCTGTTGCTCTCGTCGCGCACGGGGTCATCGCCGGAATCTACCTGCTCTACAGCATCGGCTGGCTCATCGTCGTGCAGCGCGACACCGCCGCACCCTCCGACATCATCGGGGGCGCGATGTACAGCCTCGGCCTGTGGCTTGCCGTACTGGCTCCAGCTCTCTGGTTCGGCGCCACGCTCTGGCTCACGCGGACGTCGGTAACGTCACGGGCGCGCCTGATCGTGCTCGCCGTCGGCGTCGTCGTGCTCGCCCCGGTGCCGTTCCTCGTTGGGGGTGCCGCATGAGCGCCGAACCAACCCAGGCTGCGCCCGCGCGCAGGGCTCTTCCTCGCTGGCTGGCCACGACGCTCGCCGTTGTCTTCGGACTCTTCTACGCCTACGACGTCTGGGAGGCCGTCGGTAACGTTGTCGGAATCTCTTGGCTCGTACAAGGCACAGAGACGTCGATCTCCGCCTTCGGTTGGATTGTGCTTGGTGTCGGCATTCTGGTTCCGGTCGTCGTGTTTCTTCTTGCGCTTCGGCTCGGTCGGGGGCGGGACATTCTGGCTCAGGTCCTCGTCTATCTCGCCGGGCTCGGCGTGGTCGCCGTGGTGTCGCTCGGGATCATCGCTCTCTTCGGCGCGGGTGAATTGCTGACGTAACGCCGCTGGCTCGTGACGTAATACCGCTGACTCGTCCAGTACAACCGCTGGCTCGTCCAGTAAAGTCGAGAGAACGAGCGCTCCGACGGCTGCAGCGCCCGACATCCCCGTTGCAAACAAAGGATTTCACCTGTGTCAAAACCGGTCGTGTTGATCGCCGAAGAACTCTCCCCAGGAACTGTTGATGCCCTCGGGCCCGACTTTGACGTTCGCACCGTCGACGGCACCGACCGCCAGGCGCTTCTCGCGGCACTTGCCGACGCCAACGCTGTGCTCGTGCGCTCGGCGACGAAAGTCGACGAGGAGGCCATCGCTGCGGCTCCGAACCTCAAGGTGATCGCCCGCGCAGGCGTCGGGCTCGACAATGTCGACATCAAGGCGGCGACCACCGCCGGCGTCATGGTCGTGAACGCGCCCACCTCGAACATCATCTCGGCGGCCGAACTCACCGTCGGTCACATCCTCAGCCTCGCCCGTCACATCCCGCAGGCTCACAATGCCCTCGCCGGTTCACAGTGGAAGCGCTCGAAGTACACCGGCACCGAACTGTACGAGAAGACCATCGGCATCATCGGCCTCGGCCGAATCGGCGCCCTGATCACCGCTCGCATGCAGGCGTTCGGTACCAACGTCATCGCATACGACCCCTACGTGACGAGCGCACGGGCGCAGCAGCTCGGCGTCCAGCTCGTCACCCTCGACGAGCTGCTCGCACAGTCGGACTTCATCACGATCCACATGCCCAAGACACCCGAAACCACCGGCATGATCGGCGCCGAGCAGTTCGCCCTGATGAAGCCGACGGCGTACATCGTCAACGTCGCCCGCGGCGGGCTCATCGACGAAGACGCGCTGTACGACGCGCTGCTCGACGGAAAGATCGCCGGCGCTGGCCTCGACGTGTTCGTCTCCGAGCCGCCGACGAACGACAAGCTCCTCTCCCTCCCGAACATCATCGTCACACCGCACCTCGGTGCGTCGACGGGCGAAGCACAGGAGAAGGCCGGTGTTTCCGTCGCCAAGTCGGTGCGCCTCGCCCTCGGCGGCGAGCTGGTGCCGGACGCCGTGAACGTCGCCGGTGGTGTCATCGACCCCTACGTCCGCCCCGGCATCCCGCTGGTCGAGAAGCTCGGGCAGATCTTTGCCGCCCTCACCACGTCGCCGCTCACGAGCATTGACGTCGAGGTGCACGGTGAGCTCAGCGAATACGACGTGAGCGTTCTCAAGCTCGCGGCTCTCAAGGGCATCTTCACCAACATCGTCAGCGAGACCGTGTCGTATGTCAACGCTCCGTTGCTGGCCGAGCAGCGTGGCATCGTTGTTCGGTTGATCACGGATGACGAGAGCAACGAATATCGCAACGTCATCACCCTGCGCGGTGCGCTGAGCGACGGTTCCCAGGTATCGGTGTCCGGTACGCTGACGGGCACGAAGCAGATCGAGAAGCTCGTCGAGATCAACGGCTACGACGTCGAGGTCCCCATCTCGAGCCACCACATCGTCATGCTCTACACCGACCGACCCGGGATCGTCGCCGTCTACGGCCAGCGTTTCGGCGAGGCAGCCATCAATATTGCGGGCATGCAGGTCGCACGCCGCGAGGCCGGGGGACAGGCGCTCAGTGTGCTCACCGTTGACTCGCCGGTGCCGGACGAAATCCTCGAGGCCGTTCGCGCGGACATTGACGCAACAGTGCTTCGCGAGATCGACATCACGGAATAGCGGCGCACGCACGTGGCATAGAAAGAGGGAGGGCAACGAGTGTTGCCCTCCCTCTTCTGTGTGCATGTCGCTTAGAGCGAGTCGTTGCGCTCCGCGGTCTCGACGCGAGTTCCGGTGGTCGGGTCAACCGCTGTGTGGTTGGTCACGACGGAGCGACGCTTGCGTGTCATGAGCGCGAGGCCGACGATGAAGACCACGAGACCGGCACCCATGAGGATGTACCCGATCAGGTCGAGGTCCACCCATGCCACCGAAACGTTCACGGCGAATGTCAGGATCGCTCCGACCGCAAACAGGAAAATTCCCAGGCCAATACTCATCGTGTGTTTCTCCTCATAATTCGGTGGATCGTGCGGTGAGATCGAGTTCGATCCGAGGTCACACTACTGGCATGTCAATCGCGGGCGCTAGGGGGAGCGAGCCGCGCCAGAACTGTGAGAAGGCCGTCGATCGCCCCGGGCGAGACGTCGGCGGGGTCCGGCGTGCCCATGCCGAGCATGGCCGAATTGAAATACAGGCCGTCGCTGACGAGCATGATGGCTCGAGCCACGGCCGGGTCGCCAATGGACTCAGTGATCACCGCGAGCCACTCGCCACGAATGGCGGCCAGCGCCTCGCTCGCGCGGGGATCGTCGGCCTGGGCAAGCCGTGACGTCGCAACGAGCGACCGGTCGAGGGCGCTTCCCGAATCGATCGACGTGCGAATGAGGTAATCGACGGGTCCGGCTGGCGCTGCCCTCATCTTTCTCACGTCGATGCCAGTGAGCTGCTGCAGTCGCTCGACGAGGCCAGCTGAGAGAGCGTCCTTCGAACCGAAGTGGTAGAGCAAGCCGCCCTTGGACACCCCGGCCCGCGCGGCGACGGCGTCGAGCGTCGCGCCCCGTTCGCCTGCCTCGATGAGCAGGTCTTCATAGGCGACGAGAATTCGGTCGCGCGTGGAAGCAGGCTCCGGCATCCGTTTCTGCTGTCCGTTGCTGGTCATGCGATTACTGTACCGTCCAGCCGGTACACTAGTCGAGCCCCGTTTTGAGCATCCGAAGGGAAGTGACCCCATGAGCACCACAGTTCCGGCAGTTACCGAGTCGACTGTCGTACGCGTCGGCATCCGTGGCTGGGTCGCCCTCGCCGTGCTGATGCTTCCCGTGCTGTTGGTCTCCGTGGACAACACAGTGCTGAACTTTGCGCTGCCCGCGGTGTCGGAGGACCTCACGCCAACGGGTGCCCAGCTGCTGTGGATGATCGACATCTACCCGCTCGTCCTCGCGGGCCTGCTCGTCTCGATGGGCAGTTTGGGCGACAGGATCGGCCGACGGAAGCTCCTCCTCATCGGCTCGGCCGGGTTCGGCGTAGTCTCGGTCATCGCCGCGTTCGCGCCGTCCATCGAGTTGCTCATCACCGCCCGCGCCATCCTCGGGTTCTTCGGTGCAATGCTCATGCCGTCGACGCTCTCGCTGCTCCGCAACATCTTTCAGGACCGTAACCAGCGTCGGCTCGCGGTGGCCGTCTGGGCGAGTGGTTTTGCCGCTGGCAGCGCCCTCGGTCCGATCATCGGCGGTTTTCTGTTGGAACACCTCTGGTGGGGGTCCGTCTTCCTCATCGCGGTTCCTGTTCTCGCGCCGCTGCTGATTCTCTCTCCCTTCCTCGTCCCCGAGTCGCGCGACCCCAACCCTGGCCGGCTTGACGTCGTGAGTATCGGGCTCTCGCTCGCCACGATGTTTCCCCTCGTCTACGGGATCAAGCACGTTGCGACCGAGGGAATCGACCTCCTTGCTGTTCTCTGCATTCTGATCGCCGTGGCATCCGGACTCGCCTTCGTCCGCCGTCAGTTCCGGGTCCAGACCCCGATGATCGACATGGCCCTGTTCCGCATCCCGCAATTCAGCGGTGCCATCGTGGTGAACCTGTTCAGCGTCATCGCGCTTGTCGGCGGACTGTTCTTCGTCACCCAGCACCTGCAGCTCGTGCTCGCGCTGTCGCCGCTCGCGGCGGGCTTCACTCTCCTGCCGGGACTCGTGACGATGATCGTCGCCGGACTCGTCGTCGTGCCCATCGCTGCGCGGGTACGGCCGTCGATCGTCGTCCCCGTTGCGCTTCTCTTCTCCGCTGCCGGTTACGGCGCGATCGCGGTGACAGGGGGAGATGTCTCGGCGTTCGGGATCGGAGCGTGCTTCGTCGCCCTTGGCCTCGGCATCGGTGCGGCGGAAACGGTGTCGAATGAGCTGGTTCTCGCTCACGCGCCCGATGCCAAGGCCGGTGCAGCGTCAGCGGTGTCCGAGACCGCGTACGAACTCGGTGCCGTTCTCGGCACCGCGATCCTCGGGACAATCCTCACCGCCAGCTACCGGAACGCTGTTGTCGTACCTGACGGGCTCACCGCCGAACAGTCGCACGCCGCGTCGGAGACCCTCGGGGGAGCCGTGTCCGTGGCGGGCGAACTGCCCGCTTCGGTTGGTGACGCGTTGCTCGAATCGGCGCGGGTCGCCTTCGACAGCGGTGTTGGCCTCACCGCCTGGGTCGGCTTCGGGCTCATCGTCGCTGCGGGAATCGTCGCCCTGGTGTCGCTTCGACACGTGCCGGAGGGCGTCAAGACGGCGCAGTAGGCTGGATGGCAGTCACACCCGCCTTCTCGCACACATGGAGCGTTCATGCCAGGTCCCGTCAAGCTTGCTGTCATTCCTGGCGACGGGATCGGCCCTGAGGTCGTCGCTGAGGCGATCAAGGTACTGGATGCCGTGACGGCGGCGAGCGGGACGACGTTCGAGAAGACGTGGTTCTCGCTGGGTGCTGCCCGTTTCCTCGAGACGGGTGATGTGCTCACCGACGCAGACCTCGCGAGCATCTCAGCGCACGACGCCATCCTTCTCGGCGCCGTCGGTGGAGTGCCGGGAGACCCGCGGCTGAAGGATGCGAATATCGAACGAGGACTCCTCCTCGGGCTGCGCTTCGCCCTCGATCACTACGTCAACCTGCGGCCGACGCGCGTCTATCCCGGCGTGCCCAGCCCGCTCTCGAACCCCGGCGACGTCGACTTCATCGTCGTCAGGGAGGGAACAGAGGGGCCATACGTCGGAAACGGCGGGGCGATTCGCCGCGGCACCCCGCACGAGGTGGCCAATGAGGTATCCGTCAACACAGCGTTCGGGGTCGAGCGCGTCGTGCGCTTCGCCTTCGCGCAGGCCGCCCAGCGCCGCAACAAGCTCACGCTCGTGCACAAGACCAACGTGCTCACGTTTGCCGGCGGAATGTGGCAGCGCATCGTCAACGAGGTGGCCGCGGAGTTCCCCGGTGTGAACGTCGATTACCTCCACGTGGATGCCGCAACGATCTTCCTCGTCACCGACCCTGCTAGATTTGACGTCATCGTCACGGACAACCTCTTCGGCGACATTCTCACCGACCTGGCCGGCGCAATCAGCGGCGGTATCGGGCTGGCGGCCTCGGGAAACATCAACCCGGATGGCGCCTTCCCGAGCATGTTCGAGCCGGTCCACGGTTCTGCCCCCGACATCGCCGGGCAGCAGAAAGCGGACCCGACCGCGGCAATCCTCAGCGTCGCGCTCCTGCTCGAGCACCTCGGCCTCACCGAAGAAGCAGCGGCGGTCACATCGGCCGTCACCGCGGATATCGCTGGCCGTGGCTCAGGGGCGAGAACAACCTCCGAGATCGGGGATGCCATCGCGCACGCTCTCGGCGCACACTAGACACATCGCGAAACGAGCATTCGCTCACTGAAGGATTGAAGATCATGGCACTGGCATCAGAGATCGAAACCGAGTACTTCCCGCTGTCGTACGAGCAGCGGCCGAATGACAGCGTCGTTGCCGAGGCCGAGCGCGAGGTCATCCTCGCCAACCCTGGGTTCGGAAAACACTTCACCGACCACATGGTCGCCATCGACTGGACGCTCGATGAGGGCTGGCATGACGCTCGCGTCCAGCCGTACGGTCCGCTCCTGCTCGACCCAGCGGCATCCGTCCTGCACTACGCGCAGGAGATCTTCGAGGGACTCAAGGCCTACCGTCACGCCGATGGTTCGGTCTGGACCTTCCGGCCGGAGAAGAACGCCGAGCGGTTCCAGCGCTCAGCGCACCGGCTCGCGCTTCCCGAGCTTTCGACCGAGGACTTCCTCGAGTCGCTCAAGCAGTTGGTCCGTGCCGACATCAGCTGGGTGCCCGACGGTGAAGACACGAGCCTCTACCTCCGTCCGTTCATGATCGCCAACGAGTCATTCCTCGGCGTTCGGGCCGCGCAGAAGGTCAGCTACTACGTCATTGCCAGCCCGGCGGGTGCGTACTTCCCCGGCGGGGTGAAGCCGGTGTCGATCTGGCTGTCCACGACGTACAGCCGCGCCAGCCGCGGTGGAACCGGTGCCGCCAAGTGCGGCGGCAACTACGCAGCGTCATTGCTCCCGCAGCAGGAAGCCGCGGAGAACGGCTGCGCCCAGGTGCTCTTCCTCGATTCCGAGTCGGGAAACCGCATCGAGGAACTCGGCGGCATGAACATCTTCTTCGTCCACAAGGACAAGAAAGTGGTCACGCCGGAGCTGACCGGAAGCATCCTCGAGGGCGTCACCCGCGACAGCATCATCCAGTTGGCGCGTGACAGGGGCTTCGAGGTCGAGGAGCGGGCGGTGACAATCGACGAGTGGCGTGACGGCGTCGAGTCCGGTGACATCACCGAGGTGTTCGCCTGCGGCACGGCAGCCGTCATCACCCCGATCGGTGAGCTCAAGGGCCCCGACTTCTCCATCGGCAGCCCCGACGCCGAACCGGGCGAACTGACCATGAGCATCCGTGACGAACTGACCGACATCCAGCACGGGCGCCGCGAAGACGTTCACGGCTGGCTGTACCGGCTCGACGCTTAACCCAACCTAAGGACTTCTGTGAAAATCGCACGCTTCAGCCACGACGGCGCCATCAACTTCGGAATCCTCGACGAGAGTGACTTCGTCGTTCTCGCCGGTGACCCGATGTTCCAGGGCTTCGAGACCACGGGGGAGCGGGTGCCGCTCGCCGACGCCGTGCTGCTGGCACCGGTCATCCCTCGGTCAAAGGTGGTGTGCGTCGGGAAGAACTATGCCGACCACGCGAAGGAGATGGGTGGGGATGCTCCTGCTGAGCCGCTGCTCTTCCTCAAGCCGAACACCTCGGTGATCGGGCCAAGCGACCGCATCATTCTTCCGTCACTGTCGCAGCAGGTGGAGCACGAGGGCGAGCTCGCCGTCATCATCGGTTCTGTGGCGAAGAACGTTCGTGCCGAAGACGCCGACAGTGTGATCTTCGGGTACACCATCGGCAACGACGTCACGGCCCGTGACCTCCAGCGCACCGACGGCCAGTGGACGCGGGCCAAGGGCTTTGACACCTTCTGCCCGCTCGGTCCAATCGTCGAGACCGAGTTCGACCTCGAGAGCGCGACGCTCGAGACGCGGGTCAACGGCGACGTTCGCCAGCACGCGCCGCTGTCAGACATGATTCACTCGGTCGCTGAGATCATCGCGTACGCTTCTGCGGTGTTCACGCTGCTGCCGGGTGACGTCATCCTCACCGGAACACCGGCCGGGGTTGGACCCATCGTCTCGGGCGACGTCGTCGAGGTCGAGGTCAGCGGGCTTGGCATCCTGAGGAACTCCGCCGTCTAAGCCGCCTCGGGGTGTGAGAGCGCGAGCGGCTAGGATTGTGCTCGATGTCAAGCGCAACTACACCCCAGTTTTCCACCGCCACCGGCACCGACGTTCGCGTCCGGTTCTGCCCCTCTCCGACGGGGACGCCCCACGTGGGCCTCATCCGTACTGCCCTCTTCAACTGGGCATACGCGAGGCACACCGGCGGCAAGCTCATCTTCCGGATCGAAGACACGGATGCCGCGAGGGACAGCGAAGAGAGCTACCAGCAGATCATCGACGCCCTCACCTGGCTGAAGCTCGACTGGGACGAGGGCGAGGGTGTCGGCGGAGACCAGGGACCATACCGCCAGTCGCAGCGCGCCGACATCTACACCGGCGTCATCGAGCGACTCAAGGAAGCCGGTCACGTCTACGAGAGCTTCTCGAACGCTGAGGAGATCGACGAGCGCAACGCTGCCGCCGGCCGGCCGAAGCAGTTCGGCTACGACAACTTCGACCGCGACCTGACCGAGGAGCAGAAGGCGGCCTTCCGGGCCGAGGGCCGTTCGCCGGCGCTGCGCCTGAAGGTGCCGGACACCGACCTCAGCTTCGACGACCTCGTCCGCGGCGAGATCACCTTCCCTGCCGGATCGTTCACCGACTTCGTCGTGGTGCGGCCCAACGGGCAGCCGCTGTACCCGTTCGTGAACCCTGTCGATGACGCGCTCATGGGCATCACCCACGTACTCCGCGGCGAAGACCTGCTGCCGTCGACACCGCGGCAGATCGCGCTGTACCACGCACTCATCGACATTGGGCTGACCACGTTCGTTCCCCGTTTCGGCCACCTGCCCTACGTCATGGGCGATGGCAACAAGAAGCTCTCGAAGCGTGACCCAGAGTCGAACCTGTTCCACCACCGGGACCGCGGCTTCATTCCCGAGGGACTCGTCAACTACCTCGCCCTCCTCGGCTGGGGCCTGTCGGCCGACCGCGACGTCTTCTCGCTCGACGAGATGGTTGCGGCCTTCGACGTGGTCAACGTCAACCCGAGCCCGGCCCGGTTCGACCTCAAGAAGGCCGAGTCGATCAACGGCGACCACATCCGCCTCCTTACCGCCGATGACTTTGCGGAGCGCACGATCCCGTATCTCGTTCGTGACGGCATCCTGAGCGAACCGCTCACTGAGAGGCAGCGTGCGATCCTCGCTGAGGCCGCGCCCCTCGTCCAGGAGCGCATCGCGCTGCTCGGCGAGGCACCAGGCATGCTCGGATTCCTCTTCACGGATGCCACGGGCATCGAGTATCAGGATGACGCGCTGAAGAGCCTTCCGAAGAATGCCGTCGAGGTGCTCGACGCTGCTCTCGCAGCCCTGGGCGACGTCGATGATGCCGTCTGGAAGGCGGAAAGCATTCAGGGTGCGCTTGCCGCGTCGCTCATCGACGGACTCGGGCTCAAGCCACGGATCGCGTACGGGCCGCTTCGCGTCGCGGTGTCCGGCCGCCGGGTCTCCCCGCCGCTGTTTGAATCCATGGAGATCCTCGGAAAGGCCGACTCTCGGGCTCGCCTGGAGCGGCTGAAAGCGTTCCTCGAGTCGTGAGCGACACGTTCGACGTCGTCGTGATCGGGGGAGGGCCAGCCGGGCTCTCCGCCGCGCTGAACCTCGTGCGGGCCAGGCAGCGGGTGCTGCTGCTCGACGGCAACCGGCCGAGAAACGCCGCGACGTTGAACTCGCACGGCTTCCTCACCCGCGACGGTGTTTCGCCGCTTGAACTGCGAAAGCTCGGTCGCGAGGAAGTGGCCGGGTACGACAACGCCGAGGTGCAATTCGGCACCGTCACCGAGGTCAGCGCCGACGACGCGGGATTCCGGGTGAAGGCAGACGGCATCCGCGGGTCGGCGGATCGCGACGTGCGGGCCCGGCGGGTCCTCGTCGCGACCGGGCTCACCGAAACGCTGCCGTCGATCGTCAACATCCGTGCGTACTACGGGACTGCGCTGCACAGCTGCTACGAGTGCGACGGTTTCGAGAAGGCGGGGGAGCCGCTGGCCATTGTCGGCGAGAGTGATGACCTGGCCCAGCAGGCGCTGCTCGCTACAGTGTGGTCACGCGACGTCATGGTCTTCACGAACGGGGTCGGAGCTGTAACGGATGCCGATGAGCGCATGCTGGCGGAACGGAACATTCCCGTCGAGCGTCGTGAGGTTGCCGAGTTCGTGGGCGAGCGCGGTGTCCTCACCGGACTGAAGCTGACCGACGGAACCGTCGTCGAACGAACCGCAGGATTTATTCGTCCGCTCTGGCACGCGACCCACTCATACCTGAGCGGCCTCCAGCCGCTCACTGACGAGCTCGGGCTGCTGCTTGTGGACGCGGGTGGGCGAACGAGTGTTACTGGCTTATATGCCGCTGGAGACATCACACCGCCGGGGCCGGAGCAACTTATCGTTGCCGCTGGTGCCGGTGCGCAGGTCTCGGCGGCCATTGTTCGCGACTCAATTTGAGAGTGGGTCGCGGTTAGGCTACAGTTGACTCTCGGCCGGGGGTAACACTTTTGGCCATTGGGGTATGGTGTAATTGGCAACACGGATGATTCTGGTTCATTTGTTCTTGGTTCGAGTCCAGGTACCCCAGCAGTAGAAACCCTCGCTTCGGCGGGGGTTTTTTGTTGCCGTGATGGCGTCATTTCAGTCCGATTCGCGCTGGCTAGCGGTTGCGCGGTACTCAGCGCCCCGCAATAAGGCGGAGTGCGACCCTAGGTTCTGGGCACATGGTCAAGGTCAGCGCAAAAATCGCCCCGGTCGTACACGCGAGGATGACGCACCTGTGTGCGAGCATGGATGCGTGGTCGTACGGTATGTGAGTGATCTTGCGAGAGCCAACTGGAGCACGCTGATTTCCAGCGCCGCGGGACTCGCATCGGCGGCAGTTTTCGTGAGCACTCGTGGTGGCAGCGATGAGCTCGAGACGTCGACGGTGCTGATGGCGGCTTACCTTGCGGCATGGCCGGCTTTCGTCGCGATTTATCTCGTGTGGACGCATGTTGTCTATGCCCAACGCGGCCCCCGCGCTCTTGCCGTGGTGGCACGACAGGAGTCCCGGTCCCTGCGACGCGTATCGGTGCGCATCTTCGGCTACGGCGGTGCGTCAAACTGGGCACTCCTGGGCGCTCTGGTCGCCGTTGCGCTGACGATCGTCGTCGCACAGAACCCGGCGTTCCAGGGCGATTGGGTCTTCATTCTGCTCGGACTGCTCACGGTGGCGAGTTCGTGGGCTCTCATGGTGTACTCCTTTGCGCTGGAGTACCTGCGTCTGGCATTGGTGAAAGACGAGGACGGGGCCCTCATCGAGGTGAACGTCGACGGCGATCCGCAGTTCACCGATTACCTGACACTAGCCATTCTTCTTTCCACCATGGCAGCGACGGTATCAGCGAACATCCGCTCGCGACGCGCATGGACGCTCGTCCGAGTGAACGTCCTCTTCGCTTTCACCTTCAACACGGTGATTGTCGCGATGATGGTGTCATTGCTGTTCGGCGGCGCTCTCGGCTAATTCTCCGCACTCGCGAGATGAAAGGTCCACCGGCTCACCGCGATGGGTGGAGAATCGTCGCTCGTGGGTCATCCCGCTGACCGCCTCAGGGCGGCTGTCACGGTTTGTAGATTCTCAGTTCGTCCGCGGAGAAGTAGTTCTGCGCCTGAGGGGTGACCATTACCAGGTACGTTTCGCGCTTCTCGTCGATCCAGATGACGGTTCCGACGTTGCCGGTCATTACGGATCCGGTGGCCTGAACGGTGTCCCCGATCTTGAATTCGTTCATTTGCTTCTCCCTACTTCCTCGGGTGGCGAGGAGGTCGTTATTTTTGAGGATTGATACTCTCCCGTGGCGACCTATCCGCTGACAGCGGAGAGCAGCAGTGGGGCAGTCAAGGCAGTAGCGTTGTTCACCGCGTGAACCATGACACCCGGCCAGACGGATTGCGTTTTACGGAAGAGCAGGGCAGTGACGATGCCGACGACGAATGCGACGGGCAGAACGGGGGTCACGCCGTGTGCGACCGCGAATATCGCAGCGCTGACGAGCACGCTGAGCCAGGCTCCATATCGCTGAAGGGCGTTTGTTCTTGGTTCGAGTCCAGGTACCCCAGCAGTAAAAACCCTCGCTTCGGCGGGGGTTTTTTGTTGCCGTGATTCGCGTTTCGGCGACGTTTCTGCCACGGCGCTGTGATCAACCACGCACATGCCTCCGGCACGCGCTCCGCGAATCCACCTGTGACGTCAGTGTGCCTGGTCCAGGTAGGTGAGTACGGCGAGTACTCGGCGGTGGCTGGTGTTTTCGCTGCCGAGGTCCATCTTGGCGAGTATTCGGTGCACGTGCTTTTCAACAGTGCCTTCGGAGAGATACAGGGCCTTACTGATGCCGAGATTCGATCGACCTTCCGCCATGAGTACGAGCACTTCTCGTTCTCTGGGGGTAAGTAGGTCCAGAGGGTTACGAGTCCGGCGAGCACGCACAAGCTCTTCTACGAGCGCCGGGTCGATGACAGATTCGCCGGCCACGACCCGGGCAAGTGACGCGATGAAGGTGTCGATCTCGGTGATCCGTTGCTTAAGCAGATACCCGATGCCGGAACCGCTCGTGAGGAGGTCAATGGCGTGCTCCACCTCGACGTAGGACGACAGGACCAGTATCCGGACAGCTGGACAAACCGCCCTCACGGATTTCGCGGCAACGAGTCCCTCTATCGTGTTGGTCGGTGGCATCCGGATGTCAATGATGAGCAGGTCAGGCTGGAGCACACGCACCACATCCAGAACCGCGACGGTGTCGGAGGCCTGGGCAATGACGTCCAGCCCCGTGCGAGCGAGAAGGCTCGCTAGGCCTTCCCTCAGCAGCACGTCGTCATCGACGATTACCACTCGACTTCCCATGCGCTCCGCCCCCTATCGCGGACTCAGCTTTTACTGCATTCTTGGTCTTGAATCTTCCCAGATTAGCCAACGGGACGCGGTCGGAGTCACGGTGATGGGCGAACCTCGTGTGAATGGCATCGACGGCGAACTGGCTGCGTTGCGCGCAGCTGCCGCTCTTGTAGCGGAGGGGGCTTCGCCTCGGGTGGTTCTGGAGACAGCGGCCCACCATGTGGCGGACACGGTTGACGCGGATTTTGTCGAAATCTTGCGCGTTGACAGTCGAGATCGGACTGCGGTGTTCGCAGCTTGGGCTGCGCGGGATGCGAAGATCATCGATCTCGATCACTGGTTACTCGATGATGATCACCTGGCCCGGGAGGTGATTCGCACCCAAAAGCCCGTACGTCAGGATTTTGCTCCTGACCCCACGGCAGCGGATGTGAACGTGGCCGGAAGAGGGCTCGGCATTACGTCATCTGTCGGGGTTCCGATTGTGCTCGGCGGCAAAATGTGGGGGGCGATATTCGTTCACTCGGTCGGCCGTGTCATGCTGCCAGCTGACACGGAAGAGCGGCTGAGCGGTTTTGACGAGCTGATCGGTTCCGTGCTCGCGAACAGCCGAACTCAGGAGGAGATGGAACAACTCATCGCTGAACAAGCAGCTCTGTTGCGGGTCGCCGATTTAGTCGCCAGGGAAAGTGCGGCTGACGATCTGTTTCACGCGGTCGCAGAGCAGCTTGGTCGAGTGACTCACGTGTCGGGCACGCACGTGCTGCGATTCGACGACGAGGACATGGTGACGTCTGTGGGCAGCTGGGGCACAGTGGACGGCGGCATCACAGTCGGGAGGCAACTCAGTACCCTCGGCAACAGCGTCACCGGCCAAGTCCGTGCCACAGGCTTGCCAGCGCGGGTGGAAGATGACGGTTCCATCGAAGGTCAACTCGGCGGCCTCCAACGCGCTGTGGGACTGCGTTGTGCGGTTGGAGCACCGATCCGTGCTGCCGGGCGCCTGTGGGGCGCGTTGGTGGTGGGGTCAGTCACCGGGACGCCGCTACCAGCCGAGACCGAGGCGCGAATGGTCAAGTTCGCTGACCTGGTCGGGGTGGCTCTCTCCAACCTGGACGCGCGCAACTCTCGGCAAGTTCTCGCTGACGAACAGGAGGCGCTGCGACGCGTGGCTACGGTTGTCGCGCGTGAGGAATGGAACGTAACCCTCCCCACGATCGTCCGCGAACTCGCGCTCCTGCACCGTGTTGAGGGGGCGGTTATCATCCGTTACGAGAACGACGAATTCGGGACGATCGTAGCCGCCTGGGGAGAGCCAGACCTGGACAGATTCATCGGCCAAACGCTCCCCTTTGGCGGCGATAATCCTGGCGACTACGTTTACCGCACACATCGCCCCGCCAGACAACATGGCTTCGAAGGAGGTGAGGGCCTCTTCGCACAGCTCTCTGTTCGCATGGGAATCACCGAGACACTCGCCGGACCGGTGTTTGTGGAGAACCGGCTCTGGGGGGCCATCGTCGTGGTCTCCATGGCTCCGGGGCGACTGCCGCCCGAGACCGAGGCGCGACTCGGGCAATTCGCGGAACTTATCGCGACGGCAATCGGAAACATGAAGTCCCGGCTGGAGCTCATCGAATCCCGCGCCCGTATCGTTCAAACCGCCGACCAAACACGACGTCGATTCGAGAGAGACCTCCACGACGGCATCCAACAGCGCCTCGTCTCGATCTCGATGGACCTGCGAACCGTCGAACAGCAGCTTTCTGCTGACGCGGATGCCCGCTCACGCGTGGCGGAGATCACAGACAGCCTTGTCGCAGCACTCGACGGACTCCGCGAGCTGTCCCGCGGGATTCACCCGGCAATCCTGTCAGAGGGCGGCCTTGTGCCAGCGGCTCGTTCCCTCGCCCGGCGATCCACCATCCCGGTCAGGCTCAACCTGCCGAAGCCCGCACGGCATCCGGACAGCGTGGAAGTCGCCGCGTACTACGTCATGTCGGAAGCGCTCGCTAATACGGCAAAGCACGCGCAGGCGTCTACCGCTGAAATTTCGATCACCCCGACCGAAGATGCACTCATTGTCACCGTCGCCGACGACGGAATCGGCGGCGCAGACATGACCAGGGGTTCGGGCCTGATCGGGCTAGAGGACCGCGTGGAGGCCCTTGGCGGATCGCTAACGGTTCAGAGCCCGCCACGGGGTGGAACCACGATCACGGCCAGGCTGCCTTTGATCTTTGTTTAACCCCCGCCAGCAGGGGGCCACACACCCCGGAAATCATCGCCCTGGGAGGGGCGCTGGCATGGGCGACCCCGCGCTTCAAACCCGGGACCATGGGTGTTACCGGGCGAGGAAGCTCCTGGCGGGATCACTCCTCCTCGGGATCAACAACGATCCCCGACATCCAGGAGGAAGCACCATGTCCATCACCGAAACCGCCCGCGATAAGCCGACCGTCGTTCTCGTGCACGGCGCCTTCGCCGAATCATCGAGCTGGAACGGGGTGATCTCTGGGCTTCTCGCCGAGGGGTACCCGACAATCGCGGTCGCCAACCCGCTCCGAGGAGTCACGTTCGATTCGGAGTATCTCCGCGCTCTCCTGGTCGACGTCACGGGCGATATCGTGCTCGTCGGACATTCCTACGGCGGTATGGTCATCAGTGGCGGCGGCACCGACAACCCGAACGTCAAGGCGCTCGTCTTCGCTGGCGCATTCGCACCGGAAGAGGGCGAGACACCCGGCGATCTGGCCGGCAAGATGCCCGGCTCGACGCTGGGGGAGACCCTCACCAAGGTCGAGCAGCCCGACGGTGACAACGACCTCTACATCATGCAGTCCCGGTACCACGCACAGTTTGCAGCTGACTCTCCGGCCGACGTCGCCAGCGTCATGGCCGTCACGCAGCGCCCGATCCTCGAATCGGCGTTCGGGCAGAAGGCTGGAAAGGCCGCGTGGAAGACGATCCCGTCGTGGTTCCTGTTCGGATCAAAGGATTTCAACATCCCTGCAGCCGTGCACCGGTTCATGGCAGAGCGCGCGGAATCGCGCAAGACGGTCGAGCTTCCCGAAGGGTCGCACACCGTCGCAATTCCCGAAGCTGCCAAGCTCGTCGACCTGATCAGGGAAGCGGCAGACGCAACCTGCGGCGGCAACTGACCCTTGTGGACGCCGGCACCGACAGCGAATGATCATGGACTACATCCGGCGTGGAGCCTCACCCGCTGCTCCCTACGTATCAGCCGTTGTGGCAGAAGGCCGGTTCGTGTTCGTCTCCGGACAGAGGCCCACGCGACGCGGGGAGTTAGTCACCGGGACCATCGCAGAACAGACCGAGCTGGTGATGGTAAACCTCTCGGCGATCCTCGACGCTGCCGGTGCCACGCTTGGCGACGTTGTCAAGTGCGGCGTGTTCCTGGCCGACCTCGCTGACCTCCCCGAATTCAACGAAGCATACGTCCGCCTATTCGGATCCCGAACCCCGGCCAGGACAGCGGTAGGAGCAAACCTCCCCGGATACGGCGTAGAAATCGATTGCATCGCCGCGATCAGCTGACCATTCCCGCACCCCACACCCCGTCCGCTCGCCAGCTCGAGCACACAATAAGGAGAAATAACGATGAGTTACATAACCACGGAAGATGGAACGCAGATCTATTACAAGGACTGGGGCGAGGGTCCCGTCATCACCTTCTCCCACGGCTGGCCGCTCAGCGCCGACGCCTGGGACGGGCAGCTGCACTTCCTCGCAGAGCAGGGCTACCGGGTCATCGCCCATGACCGTCGCGGTCACGGCCGATCCAGTCAGCCCACCAACAACAACGACATGAATGGCTACGCTGATGACCTCGCCGCCGTCATTGACGCGCTCGGAGTCACGGACGTGGTCGCCGTCGGTCATTCCACCGGCGGGGGTGAAGTCGCGCGCTACATCGGCCGGCATGGCACAAGCAAGGTTGCCAAAGCGATCCTCGTGTCCGCCGTCCCTCCGATCATGGTGCAGTCGGACGCGAACCCCGAGGGTCTGCCGATCAGCGCATTCGACGAACTCCGAACGAACCTCGTGAAGGACCGCTCCCAGTTCTATACGGACCTGGCCACTCCTTTCTACGGTGCCAACCGGGAAGGCTCGAATGTCTCCGAGGGTGTGTTGCGGCAATTCTGGCTGTGGAGCATGCAGTCCGGCCTGCGCAACGCGTACGCGAGCATCAAGGCCTTCTCGGAGACCGATTTCACCGAAGATCTGAAGGCATTCGACGTTCCGACGCTGGTGTTGCACGGGGATGACGACCAGATCGTCCCGGTGAAGGACTCCGCCCACAAGTCCGCCCAGCTGATCAAGGGGGCGAAGGAGATCTACTACCCCGGCGCCCCGCACGGGCTCATGGACACCCACACCGACCGCTTCAACGCTGACCTGCTCGAGTTCATCAGGAGCTGAGAACCAAGCCAACGAACGCCATGTCGTCTCACCGACACGGCGGGAAGGAGGCGTCATGTTCGAGAGATTTGAACAGAAGTACGTGAAGACGGAGCGCGGAAAGATCTTCGCCCGCGTCGGTGGCAGCGGCTCACCGGTTCTGCTCCTGCACGGATATCCGCAAACCCACATCATGTGGCATACGGTGGTCGATGCCCTGGCCGGTGAGCACACGGTCATCGCCGCAGACCTGCCCGGATATGGTTCCTCCTTCCACCCACCGCTGACTGGCGATCACTCCGCCTACTCCAAACGACAGATCAGCAACGACCTCGTCCAGATGATGCGGTCGCTCGGACACGACGAGTTCGCGGTCGCAGGTCACGATCGCGGTGGTCGTGTTGCCTACCGGATGGCGATTGACCACCCGGAACGCGTCACCGCCATCGCCGTACTCGACGTGGTACCCACGGCGGAGGTGTGGCGGAGGGCAGACGCCGAGTTTGCCCTCACCTACTGGCACTGGGTATTCCTCGCTCAACCGGCACCGCTGCCCGAAGCCCTCATCAACTCCAACCCATCTGCATTCTTCGACCTGCATGTGCGCGCGCTCGGTCTCGGTCGCAAAACCGAGCAATACCCACCGGAGCTAATGGCGATCTACCGCGCCCTGCTGGACGACTCCAGTGTGGTGGAGGGGATCTGCGAGGACTACCGGGCCGGGGCAAGTCTCGACCGCATGCACGACGAAGCCGATCTCAGCGCCGGCAATGGCATCCGGTGCCCCGTCCTCGTCCTCTGGAGCGCCACAGGTGCGCTGCCGAAGTTGTACGGCGACGTCCTCGCTGTGTGGCGGCCATGGGCCGATGACCTCCGTGGACGAGGACTGGCCGCCAGTCACTTCCTCGTCGAGGACGAACCCGAACAGGTGGCACATGAGCTCAACGCGTTGCTCCTCAACGAGTCGCGGAATTTCTCTCCCCGCCAACAAAAGGAATCAATCATGACCGACCAGACCGCCTCTGCAGACAACGCCAATCCCCGGGACACAGACGAGCTGCGGGGCGTGCTCAAACGTACCGAGATCCAGCACGTCCCCTCCTCGATCCCCGGCCGTGACATCGTGCAGGTTCTGACCGAGATCCCGGTGAATGTTTCCTCAGGCTGGCACCACCACCCTGGCGAAGAGGTCGGCTACATCGTCGCCGGCAAGGTGCAGATGGAGCGGGAAGACCACACCACCCAGACCCTCAACACCGGCGACGGATTCCTCATCCCGCCCGGGGTGTCCCATAACGCAACCGACCTGGGACCCGGCACCGGTCGGATGCTCTCCACCTACATCGTGGAAAAGGGTCAGCCCATCGCCACGCTCGAAACCTGATCATGTTCAACGGGCTGGCCATTGCGCCCTCTGTTGCCGCTGTGCCGTCAGTAGGGTCCGGCTTCAGCTAGCCGACAGGATCAATTGGTTCCGTGTCGTTTCCGCTAGCCGGCTCCTCCACGGAGTCCGGGGTCAGCGTACGGACTACGCGGGCCGGCGACCCGACCACGACGGCGTTGACCGGGACGTCTTTGGTCACAACTGAAGCCGCCGCGACGACGGAGTTGTCACCTATCGTCACGCCGGGAAGGATGGTTGCGTTCGATCCAATCCACACGTTGCGGCCGATGGTTATGGGCGCGGGATGGACGTCAGCGCGCCGGGAGGGGCTCATATCGTGGTTCAGCGTTGCGAGAACCACGTTGTGCCCGATTAAACTGTCGTCGCCGATCGTCACGCCACCCTGGTCCTGGAACTTGCACCCCGAGTTGATGAAGATCCGTTTTCCGAGAACGATGTTCTTTCCGAAGTCCGCATACAGCGGCGGAAACACCGTCACCGAGTCGTCAACGTCGCGTCCGGTCAATTGCGCGAGGAGTTGTCGCACCCGCTCGGGTTCGTGATACCCGTTGTTCATCTCTGCGGTGATCTTCAGGGCATCCTGGCTGACCTCGAGCATGACGCTGTGCAGCGGCGACCCTCCTTCGATCGTGCGTGCCGCGTTGAGCGCTGCGAGCAGATCGTTCAGTTGCATATTTGCTCTCTCCTTCAAAAAATGTTCCGGCTCGGCGTCGACGCTTCCGGGATTCCCCAGCTGGCCAGTACCTGCAGCCTTTCGGCGCTGGGGGAGCCAGGCTCAGCGGTGTAGACCATGAGGACAAGCCCAGGGTCTGCGGTAATCATGAGCTCTTCGTAGGCGAGTGTAAGTTCGCCGACCACGGGATGGTGAAAACGTTTGGTTCCAGACCCGTGAGTCCGCACGTTATGTGCTCCCCAGAGCTGACGGAAGGTGTCGCTGCGAGTGGAGAGCTCGCCGACGAGATCCTGCAGGGCCGTATCGTTCGGGTCACGGCCCGCGTCGGTGCGCATGATCGAGACGCACATCTCAGCGAACAGGTCCCAGTCCGGGTAGAAGTCGCGTGATGAGGGATCCAGGAACTGGAACCGAGCGAGGTTCGGAGTGCGGCCGCCGTCGCCGATGAGGGGCGAGTAGAACGCGCGGCCGAGGTCGTTCGTGGCCAAGAGGTCCTGGTGCTGGTTCCGGACGAAGGCAACCCCGCCGGTAATGGTGCTGAGCACCCAGTGCAGACTGGGCCGATTCACCGTGTTCTTGTGAGACCGGCCGCGTGGGCGCCCGGACAGTGGGATGCCGTCGGCCGCGCGGGCGAGATCGAACAGGTGTGTTCGTTCCGTGTCATCGAGGCTGAGGGCTCGGGCGATGGCCTCGAGTACCGACGATGAGGCTCCGCTGATGGCACCGCGTTCGAGCTTGGCGTAGTACTCGACGCTGACGCCGGCGAGCGTTGCAACCTCGGTGCGGCGAAGCCCGGTAACACGCCTATTGGGCCCGGCGGGCAGCCCCGCCTGCTCCGGAGTGATTCTGGCGCGGCGCGACATAAGGAACTCTCGAACCTCAGCGTGATTGTCCATGCCCCGAGACTACGTCGCCGCGCCAACGCAAGGGGTTCTCTGTTGGTACACCCTTCCACAGAGACTCCCTCACGGACAGGTTGTCGCGTTCACTGGACGTCGGGCATCGACGCTGTGCCCAACGCGTACCGGGCAATGGATGACCGCGAAGCTCTCAAGGTTATGATCGCCCTCTAACCGCCGAAGCGACGGCCCGGATCAGGAAAGAAGCAGCCCGATGAACATTGAGCCGACTCAGCCGACGATCACAAACCCGCCGGAGCAGTTCGCCGGCGACGTTTGGTTCGACCCCATCACGGTCCCGCACGACGACGACCAGCGCATGGTTGTCGGCATCGTTCGGTTCGCTCCTGGTGCTCGCACCGCCTGGCATTCCCATGCCCGCGGGCAGTACCTCCGGGTCACCAGCGGCATTGGCCGGTTCGGTACCCGCGACGGCGAAATCGTCGAAGTGCACCCCGGGCAGACAATCTATACGCCGCCGGGTCAGGAACACTGGCACGCTTCCGCCGCTGGTACCTTCATGGAGCACCTGGCCATGTTCGAAAATGCGGACGATCCCGCGGAAACGACAACGTGGTTCGAGCACATCACGGACGACGACTTCCGGGGTTCGACCTCGACCTCGGCGTGACTTGGCTCGGGAGCCGTGCAGGTACTTCGGTTCGAAATGCCAAGGGCATAACGCGAAGTTCGCCGATTGCGGCTTCGACTCAATCTCCGGCGAGAAACCGATCACTGGCGTCGCGTAGTCCAGCCTGTGCGATCAGGTCATACGAAATGGGCGGTGTGCGGGTCTCGGCACCATGAACGAAGTAACGCCCGGTCACTCCCTTCAACCCGGCGGTGGTAGCCAGGTGCAGCGTCGCAGCCGCCCCCTGTGCCGGGGTGAGCATGGACCGTCGGATCAGGCCCCCCACCGGACGGAGCACGGCAGGAATGAGGTCATTGATGATCTCGGTTGCCACGATTCCGGGGTGCAGCGCGTTCAGAGTTACACCGTCTGATGCAACCGTGCGGGCGAGGTCGTAACCGGCCATCACCGTGAGCAGTTTCGCCCGCGCATACGCCTCGAACGGCACGAACCCCGGCGCGGGGTTGAGTCTTGTGAGGTCGCCAAGGTCGCTGCTGTCGAGCGTCGCTGGTCGAGGTCTGCCGCTCAGCTTCACCTGTCGGGTGTCGCGGAGGCTGTCGGATGCCACGTTGACCACTCGCGCCCGACCCCGCCGGAGGGCGGGTAGAAGGAGCGTGGTCAAGCCGTAAGCGGCCAGGTAGTCCACGGCGACATGCATTTCCAGCCCATCGGGGGAAACACGGCGGTCGCGGAAATGGGCACCGGCGTTGTTCACCAGGAGGTGGATGGATGTGTGCTGCGCAAGGATGGCGCGACTGGCGCCGATTATTCCGTCGCGCCTCGACAAATCGCCGACGACGACCTCGAAGCCGCCGGGGCCCTCTTCACCCCGGATCTGCGAAGCGAGGGTATCGGCAGTCCGCGGGTTCCTGGCAATGGCAATCACGAGAGCGCCGGCCCGGGCCAGCTCGAGGGCGATGACCCGCCCCATGCCTCCGGTCGCCCCCGTAACAACCGCGACCTTCCCCTCGAGCTCGTATGGGGCCGTCATCGGTGGATCCTCGGGTATTGACGGACAAACCGGGCCATCTCTGCCTCGTGAATCAGGAACGCTGCGAGGTCTGCCCGGCCGATGGCGTGCCACGGACGAATGAGAAGATCCTCGCCGACCTTATAGTCGCCGGCCGGTGGAGCGTTCTTCAGCGTCGGCGGGCGAACGATTGTCCACTCCAGCCCGGAAGAAGTGATCAGCGGTTCCATCGTCTCCTTGTCCTTCAGCTTTTCACCCACCCCCGCCCACGCCAAGATCGAAAACAGGGACCGATCGTGGCTCTCAAGAACGCCATGAGCGCTGACCACGATCAGACGCGACACCCCCGCCTTGACCATTGCCGGCACAGCCGCATTCATCGCGTCGGTGCACACCGTGGTCGGCCCCCTGGCTGGTCCGCCGATGGTGCTGATAACTGCGTCCACACCCAAAAACGTATCCGCCAGCGGACCGGGATCCGTGACGTCGGGCCACGCGAACTCCGTGAGCCCCCGTGAAGGCTCGAAAGAGCGTGGCCTGCGCGTGAGGGCGACCACGTCGTGGCCGGAACGAAGACCAGCGGCAACGACGTGGCGACCAGTGGCACCGGTCGCCCCGAGAACCGCCACTCGCAGCGTTTGTGAGACATTATGCGTCATAAGACAAAGCCTCATGGGATATCGTGTATAAGTCAAGATGTCTCATAGACTTGGAGCATGAAGAAGGAAACGGACCCGAGGTTCCAGCGGAGCAGCGAAGCGATACTGGACGCCGCGCGACACTTGCTTGTGACTGCGGGGCCGAGCGCGGTGACTCATGCGCGAATCGCTGAACACGCGGGGATCGGACGCGCGACGGTCTATCGTCACTGGCCAACCAGCGCTGAGCTGCTCGCGGAGGCGATGGCCACCGTTCCCATGCCCTTCTTCGATAGCCCCGCGATTCCCACACGGGGGTGGCTCCGTGCGCAACTCGTCTCGCTGGCCCGTCAACTCGATCACCATGATGTGCGCGTCGTCGCGGCGACGCTTGCCAGCACCGCACTCTGGGACGATGGCATGGACGCTCGCCGAAGCCGATTCGCCCAAACGCTGTCCGAGCGCCTGGCCGCGTGCCTCGTCGATGCGCAGAACCGCGGCGAGATTGTCCTTCTCCGTGATCCCTTGCTTGCAGCCGCCCAGGCAATCGGCCCCATTTACTACCGCAGCACCATCGAGCACAAAGCCACGGACTACGACATGATTGACGCCTCGATCGCCAGCCTCGGTGCGTGGCAGTAGAACCGGCGGCCGCCGCCGCAGCGGAAGCTCATCCGGCCCCGTGAGGCGCATAAGCTCGGGGTGACCGGTGGGTCAGTAGGTGAGAAATCGGAACGGAGGGGCGAGCTGATGGTCGTGCACAGCGCCGGCATCCTGCTGTATCGGCTGACGGCTGCAGGTGAGCCGGAAGTGTGGATCGCCCACATGGGCGGACCGTTCTGGGCGGGCAGGCAGGCTGCGGCCTGGTCCATTCCGAAGGGAGAGTACGAGCCGGACGAGGATCCCTTTGCAGCCGCACGGCGGGAGTTCGCGGAGGAGATCGGTGCGCCCGCGCCTGATGTGCGGTATACCAGCCTGGGGGAATTCCGCCAGCCATCGGGAAAGGTGGTGACCGTCTTCGCCGCAGAAACAGACTTCGCCGTCGATCGGGTGGTGAGTAATACGTTCGAGCTGGAGTGGCCCAGGGGGTCAGGGGTCGTGAAAGAGTTCCCCGAAATCGACGATGCGCGGTGGGTGGGGCTGGCAGAAGCACGAGCGAAGCTGGTCAAGGGACAGTTGCCTGTCCTGGATGTTCTCACGGAGCGGCTCCGCGCAGAGAGTCGTTTCGGTACCTAGCGCGGGCATCCGGGTGCATTTTCCGTCCACGAGAGAAAACACGTCGGCGTTTCATGGTTTCGCGGCGTCGCGGATAGAGTCGGGGCATCGCTCGAACAATCGCTACCTCAACCACCGTCGATCGCGACGAAGTCCTCGACTTCATCTGACGTCACTGTCGACGCAACAGCGCAAAGGAACACGATGACCATCCGCGACGAAGCCCGGCGAGAACGTGAGATTGTCCATCCCACTGCACGAGTATCCTCGGGACCGCCGCTCTCGGAGACCGATCCTGAGTTCTTTGCGCTCTACCAGGATTTTGCTTTCGGCGAGACCCTCCGACACGTCGATCTGGCCCGCACAGACCGACTCATCTATCAACTCGCGGCAGCGATCGCCGTTGGCGCTGTGCGCGAGTTCCGGCTTCTTCTCGGCGCAGCGCTCGACGTTGGCGTCACAGCGATCCAGGTGAAGGAGCTGACTTATCAGTCCGTCGCGTACGTCGGCATTGCGCGCGCCCTCGACGCCATTGTGGCCACCAACGAGATTTTCGCCGAGCGGGGCATCCCGCTTCCCGTGGACGGTCAGGCGACGACGACTCCCGATACACGGATGGCCGCCGGGCTGGCACTGCAGAAGGGGATCTTTGGCTCGGAGACCATCGATGGACTCTACGCCCGTTCATCAGCCGACAGTCTCCATTTCCAGCACTTCCTCTCGGGGAACTGCTTCGGTGATTACTACACCCGCACCGGCTTCGACCTGAAACAGCGGGAACTCATCACCTTCGCTCTGCTCGCTGCGCTCGGCGGGGCCGACAGCCAGGTGAAGAGTCACGTGACGGCCAACCTCAACGTTGGTAACAGTCGCACCGACTTGATTGGCGTACTCACCGCCCTGGTCGCGTACATACCCCCGCACGCTCAACGCGCTGGCACAAATCGAGGCGGCCGCCCCGGCGCCTCGCTAACGCTGCACAGAGAACGACGGCAAGCGAGGCGCCGGGGTGGAGGTGGCCGATGCGGCACACCGCCCGGGTTGCCCGCCAGGAAACAGGTTTCGTGCGCAAGCCCTGATTATGGTTCCGTTCTCACGGGCGCCGGGTGGACGAGCCTCATGTACACGACCGTGGCGGTTGTGGCGGTTCCCAGGACGACCAGTGCCATGGGCACCATGCTCTGAGGGCCAGCCAGGCCGACGAACGGTGCTGCAATTCCTCCCGCTGCGAATCGCGCGAGCCCGAGAATGGCCGCGGCGGTGCCTGCGTATTGGGGATAGTCGACGAGTGCGAGGGTCGTCGCAGGGGGTGACACCGTTGCCGCCCCGGCGGCGACCAGGAAGAGCGCAACGAGCGTCAGCGGAAGCGGTAGTCCAGTCAGAACGGTGGTTGTGAGGATCGCGCCACCGAGAATCATCAGCACAAGTCCGATCACGAAGACTCGGCGTTCGCTCCATCGCTCGGCCGCGCGTCCGGCAAGGAACCCGAAAGTGGCAAATCCTGCCGCGTTTGCCCCAAAGACGAGGGCGAACTGCGCGGGTGCCAGCCCGTAGATGTTCTCGAGCACGAACGGGGAGCCAGCGAGATAGGCGAAGTAGGCGGCCGACGTGAGCGAGCTGGAGATGGTCGCACCAACGAACAGTCTGTCCCGCAGCAGCACACCGACGTGGCCCGACATCTGACGCATCCCGCCAGCGAGCCGCGCATTCATGGGAAGGGTCTCACCGAACCCTGCTGCGACGGCTGCGGTGACGAGTACGCCCAGCGCCGTGAGGATGACGAAGAAACCGCGCCAGTCGATGATCAAGGCGATCAGCCCACCGATCACGGGAGCGACGATTGCTGCAAGGCCGGAAAGGACGATGATGCGACTGTAGTAGCGCGTGAGTTTGTGCCCGTGATAAATGTCCCTGCCGACGGCTTGCGCGATCACCAGTCCGACGCCTCCGGCGAGTCCCTGCACGAGTCGAAAAGCGACGAGCGCAGCAATGGACGGGCTGAGTGCGCACAGCAGAGACGCGATCGTGTAAATGACCAGGCCGGCGACGAGGGGGCGTCGACGGCCATACCGGTCGGAAAGCGGACCAGCGATGATTTGCCCAAAAGCGAGGCCAAACAAGCAGGTCGTCATGGTCAGTTGCGCCGCGGAAACCGTGGTGCTGAGGTCGTCCGCAAGGCTCGGGAGAACCGGGAGGTAGAGATCCATCGACAACGGACCAAACACCGTCAAGGTTGCGAGAATCGTCGCGATCCAGACAGGTGCGGATCGGAGGCGAAGCAGGTAGTTACCGCGACTTGTCGAGGGGGCGGTGTTATCCATCGGTTTCCTCCACCCCGGCGCGTCCGTCCGGTGAATGGTCAACGAACACGAGACAGTTCCGATTGCATCCGGCCAACCCGCTCAGGCCATCCGAAACGTGCCCAACGAGTACAACGCTGTCGTGCGGGATGCCCGCGCCATCGGTGACGAAGATGACGATACTGTGCTCAGCCGCCCAATAGCCGACGTCACCGGCCCGGTAATCGCTGATGGGATCGACAGCCGAAGTTGCAGGCGGTTCGGCCAGATAGGCGACCTGCGCGGTGCCCATACGGTCGCCGAACAGCAGAGATCGTGGGAGCCGCTCCGCGAGTTGCATGGCGGCTCTGGAATCGTTCAGTTGAATCCGAGGACTTGTGGCGGTGCTCGCGTCGCTGGCGGTGTGCGCGTCGCTGGCAGTGGTCGCGTTGCTCGCAAACGCTGCAACGCTCGTGAGCAGCAGAACCGCCACCGTTGCGGCAAGGAATCGAACGGGCATGACCTCAGGAAACCGTGTGATTCGTGCGCGCGGGAGTCCCCGTCTTAACGTGCCCCGACAGGGCATCCCACTCGCGATCCGTGTCGACCTAAACTTCAGTGATGGAGCACCAAGCGGAGGTTCGCGACTTCCTCATGACGCGGCGGGCCCGGGTCGAGCCCGAGCAGGTCGGACTGCCTCGTGGCAGCGACCGGCGGGTACCCGGTTTGCGTCGGGGCGAGGCGGCTGCGCTGGCAGGCGTCAGTGTGGAGTATTACGCGCGCCTGGAACGCGGCGCTATTGGTGGCGCGTCTGACGCGGTACTTGACGGTTTAGCGAAGGCGCTGCTCATGGGCGTCGCTGAACGCGAGCATCTGTACCGGCTCGCGCGCCCAACGGAAAGCGCCGCCGCGGCCCCTCGGGCAAGGGCGAAGGTCGCGAGACACTGGCGGCCATCGCCCAGCATTCAGTGGTTCCTCGACTCGATGCAGTCTGCGGCCGCCCTGATCGGGAACGGTCGGACAGATCTGCTGGCGTGGAACCCGCTCGGCGGTGCTCTGATGAACGAAATGATCGCGAGTTCGACCACAACGCCGCCGAACTTTGCCAGGTTTATCTTCCTTGAGCCGGTTGCCCGACGTTTTTACCCCGACTGGGAAACCGTGGCCGGGACGAATGTCGCGCAGCTGCGCACCGAAGCTGGCCGCGACCCGCACAGCAAGGAACTCCACGACCTCGTCGGTGAGCTTTCGACCCGTAGCGATCACTTCCGGCAGCTCTGGAGTCGTCACGACGTGTGGCAACACGCTACGGGACTGAAACGGATCAATCACCCCATGGTCGGCGAACTGACGTTGCACTACAACGGCCTCGATCTTGTGGGAGATTTACCCGCACAACTCACGGTGCTCACGGCGGAACCCGGGTCGCGCGACTACGAGGGCCTTCAGCTCCTCGGCACCACAGTGATGCCTGTCCCGACCATGCCGGCGGAGATATAGTCGGGGCATGGCTCGAACGATCGCAACCTCAACCCCCGTCGACCGCGACGAAGTCCTCGATTTCATCCGCACCCGTCACCGGATGCTTCTCGCAACGACGCGTGCGGACGGCCGGCCCCAGATGTCTCCCGTGACCGGGGGAGTCGACGCCGAAGGTCGCATTGTGATCTCTACCTATCCGGCTCGCAGCAAGACCCGCAACGCTGCCAGGGACCCGCACACCTCAGTCGTGGTCTTCTCAGACGAGTGGGACGGCCCCTGGGTACAGATCGATGGCGATGCGGAGGTCCTGAACATGCCGGAGGCCGCCGACGGACTGGTTGACTACTTCCGGTGCATCGCGGGCGAGCATCCGGACTGGGACGAGTACCGTGCGGCAATGGCCGTTCAGGACAAGTCGTTGATCCGCATCACGCCCACCCGGTGGGGTCCGATTGCCACCGGTGGTTTCCCGCCCGAGGTTGCTGAGCGGCTCGACGCCCAGTAACTCGCGGGCCACACCGATTTTTTTCAAAGTCCCAGCGCCCGTGGGTCAGAACTGCCGGGCCGCGACGTCGGGTCGGTGTGATGCGGCGATCAGCTCACGCAGACGGTCCGCAGCGACCGGAGCTCCTCGGTCGGCGAGGAAGTCCTTCCCAAAGCCGTCCTCGTTCGCGGCGTAGACCGCCGTATACGCGCCCGACTCGGGCTCGAATCGCCATGACTCGGCCAGGGTCCCGGCGTCGACGGTGTCGAAGCCCAGCGCATGCACGACGCTCGAGACCTCCGTCTTCGCGGCAACGTCGTCACCGGCGACCGGGAGGGCTGTACGCGGCTCCGAGTGGGCGAGGAGCGGGATGTGGTGGGCGACGATGTTGTTGAAAGCCTTGACGATGTGCGTGTGGGGGAGGAGTGACTGCTCGTACTCCGCCGTCGTGGTCTCAAGGGCGTCCAGCTGAGCGATACGCCCGTCGCGGTACGGATAATAGTTCCCGGTCGAGAGAATCGTTCTGCCTGCGAGGCTGGCCACCGGCAGGTTGGAGTATGAACTCAGCGGGATGGCCAGGACGACGAGTTCGCCGAAGGTCGCCGCATCCTGGACCATGCCGGCCCGAGCATTGGGTCCGAGTTCGTCGACGAGGTCTGTGAGTGACTCTGGCCCACGCGAGTTCGCGATCATGACGGTGAAGTCGGCCTTGACGGCGAGGCGAGCGATAGCGGATCCGATCGCTCCGCTGCCGATGATTCCGATGTCTGTCATGTCGTTCTCCCTGGTATTGATCGGTCAGTGTCGTGTTGTGTTCAGTCTGGGGCACGGCGAACTCGAGGCGGCCGGGCAACGGCAATCGAGCTCTTTGCGTCCTAACCAGTTGCGGCGACCATGCATTCCAATTTCTGTCCGAAGCTCGCGGCTCCCTTCCTGCTCGGAATCATCGTGCTTCCGATCGAGAACGTGGTCGTCTTCCTGGTGCAGATCGGCCGGGGGATCGAGTCAATGCCGTGGTGGATAACACTTGCCGTCGTCGGCGCAGTGCTCCTGATCATTGCGGTCACCTATGAGCGTCGAGCCGGCGACGGGAACACGGTCACCGACCGGCTCCGTGACCTGGCTTAAGCCACGGGCAACGGCGCCAGGGCGGAAGGGACCAAGGGCCTTACGTTCCAGTGACCGAAGCTGAAAGAGTGACCGCAAACGTCATCACCGATGACGTTTTCGTGCACCTCTTCAACGACATCTGGCGAAAGGACTGCCATGACCGACTTCGAATCAGAGTCATTCATCGCTGACGCTCGGAAATACGCGAACGCGGCAACCTTCGCGGTTCAACAACTGCGTGAGGACTCCATAGAACGCCAGGCGCTCCACGAGTTGCTGAACGCGGTCGACGCCCTCATCTCGGCGGTCGATCATTCGACTGAGACCTCGTGAGTGCGCGGACGTAGTCGCCAGCAGTCCCACCCGCAACCGGCTCGAACATCGACCAGTTGCGGGTGTGCCCGGCGACATCTCGTCAAAGAGGCTTGATGTAGATCGCCCAATGTGATCGGCTAGGTGTCCGACGAAGGGGCACAAAATGAGTGATCCGTCCTGGACGCAAGTCGTCAAGACTGTCGAGCCCGAGAAGCACGAACTCAAACGGGTGCTTGGGCCTGGCCTGTTGCTCCTGTTCATCGTCGGGGACATCCTCGGTACCGGCATTTACGCTCTCACGGGGCAGGTCGCAGCCGAAGTCGGAGGGGCCGCCTGGCTGCCGTTCCTCCTCGCCTTCGCAGTGGCAACAGTGACGGCGTTCTCCTACCTGGAACTCGTGACGAAGTTCCCGCAGGCTGCCGGCGCCGCGTTGTACACGCACAAGGCCTTCGGCATCCACTTCCTCACCTTCATCGTGTGCTTCATCGTGATGAGCTCTGGCATCACCTCCGCTTCGACCGCCTCGCGTGCGTTTGCGGCCAACCTCGCTGTGGCCTTCAACCTCCCCGGCGAGACCGTGATGACCATGGTCATCGCGCTCGCGTTCATCCTGCTGATCATGCTGGTCAATCTCCGCGGTGTTACCGAGAGCGTGTGGCTCAACGTCGTCCTGACCCTCGTTGAGCTGTCGGGTCTGCTTCTCGTCATCCTCATCGGTATGTGGGCGATCGCCGGCGGGAACGCCGACTGGTCACGGGTGGTTGCTTTTGAAACCCCCGAGGACAAGAACGTGCTGCTCGCCGTGAGTACCGCCACATCCCTGGCGTTCTTTGCGATGGTTGGTTTTGAGGATTCCGTCAACATGGCCGAGGAGACCAAAGACCCGAGTCGGATCTTCCCGAAGATGATGCTGGGCGGACTCGGTATCGCCGCGGTCATCTACGTTCTCGTATCGATCACCGTCGTCGCGCTTGTGCCCATCGGGCAGCTGGTCGGGAGTGAGACACCGCTTGTGACGGCCGTCGAAGCTGCAGCGCCCGGCTTCCCGATCAACAACCTGCTGCCGTTCATCTCTATGTTCGCTGTCGCCAACACCGCCCTCATCAACATGATGATGGCTAGCCGGTTGCTCTACGGCATGAGCAGGCAGAACGTCCTGCCGCCCTTCCTGGCGAAAGTGGCACCGAAACGACGCACGCCGTGGGCGGCGATCCTCTTCACGAGCGTGCTCGCGGCTGGCCTCATCGTCTATGTTTCGCTCGATGCCGAGGGCTCCATCGTCGCCCTCCTGGGCGGCACGACTTCACTCCTGCTGCTCACCGTGTTCGCTGTCGTCAATGTGACGGTTCTGGTGCTGCGGCGACAGCCCGTCGAGCACAAGACCTTCCGTACACCCGTCGTTCTGCCGGTCATCGGTGCGATCACGTGCCTCTACCTGGTGCTTCCGTGGACCTCGGGCCGACCCGGCGGGCAGTACGGGATCGCGCTCGCGCTCCTCGCCATCGGTGTTGTGCTGTGGGTAGTCGAGCGGATTTACACGGCACGGCAGCGCAGCCGCACCCGAGCTGAGTCGTAGCGCAAACCTTGGAACGCTCCTGCTGGTAGGTTGTGCGCCATGCCGGTCTCCTTTGAATGCACCACGGAGTCGGTGCTGCCCGTTGACCGGCTCTTCGACCTCTCCCGCGACATCACAGCCCACACTGCCTCAATGTCGAGGTCACGGGAGACGGCGGTCGGAGGCGTGACGGAGGGACTCATCGGCCTCGATGAGGAGGTGACGTGGCGGGCATGGCACTTCGGGCTGCCGCTCCGCATGACGAGTCGCATCACCGCGATGAGCGCACCGCACTCGTTCACCGACGAGCAGGTTCGCGGTCCGTTCCGGTGCTTCCGGCACGAGCACCTGTTCCGCCAGCACGGAACGGGATCTGTCATGGTCGACCGGGTCTCGTTCGCCGCGCCTCTCGGGGTTCTCGGCCGCCTGGCCGAGCGGCTCGTGCTCGCCCGATACATGCGAAAGCTGATCGAGCAGCGCAATGCGTTTCTCACGGACGCCGACCATGAGCATCGATCGGCCTGAACGACGCATCAGTGCGCCCCGGTTAACGGCTCAGGGCGCCCCGGCGGTGTCTGCCGGGGCGCCCTGAGGCTGGAGTAGAGAGTTACTCGTCGAGCTCGCTGAGGTCGACCTGCTCCTCGTCGGGGGCCCGGCCGAGGAGGCAGAGGCCCGCATACGGCTCGAGGCGCACGGTGAAGCTCTGGAGATCGTCGACGTGACCGATGTCCTCCCTCGACTGTGCGTCGTACACAACGTGACGCGGCGTGAAGGCCTCGGAGCGCACGGTGCCCTCGATCGTCTCGCCGGTGAAGTTGAGCACTGTCACCTGGAGAGGCGCATCCTCGAGTGTCGCGTCACCACCGTCGAGACGGTGGACCATCACGAGCATTCCCGGGTGGGCAACGTCGGGAATGTCGAGCTGGGTGCCGACGTCGATTCCGAGCGATGACCTGACGGAGAGGATTCGTGACACCTGGCTGGCGAAGGAGTTCTCGTCCTCGAGCTGTGTCGGCAGTGAGCCGTACAGCGAACGACCGCGGGGCATCCCCGAACTCGACGCCGTGGCATCCGGCTCGACGTCCATGAGGTCGTGTGCACCGCGGTGCACCCAGCGGGTGTCTCCCTCGGCGATGAGGTCCTTGACCTCGCTCGACGGCAGGGGGAGCATTCCGAGCAGGTCCCACGCGGAGAGCGCGAAGACGCCGGGCTGCCAGGCGTTGAACATGACGAGGACGAGGTGCGCGCGCCGGATGTCATCGATGTGGTCATCGGTGATCGCGTCGAGCGTGGTCAGGCCCTGTGCCGCAGCGATGACGGATGCCGTGGTGCAGGCGATTCCGTTGGTCGTGAACACGAGGTTGTAGTCCGCAGCCTCACCGGTGAGCTTCTCCAGGAGGTCGGCCCTGATGGTTTCAGCCAGCTGCGCGCCCGTCATCTCCTCATCACGGAACGGGTACAGGTCTGCGCGGTGCAGGGTTGCCCAGTGGACGAGTTCATAGGTCAGCTCGTCGTGGTTCTGCATGGCGTGGACGAGGCTCACCGGCTCGACCCCGGTGGACAGTGACGTCCGGAGGGTCAGGCGGAGGAACTCGGTGTCGCCCATCGCGAGAGCGTGCTGGTAGGCAGGCCTGTTGATGAAGTCGTACGACAGGTCAGCGCCAACCCGGCCGGTGTCGCGGATGTCTTCCATGGTGAGGTTGAGCTCCTGGAAGGAGAACCCGCCGACCTTGCGGACCATGCTCGCGATGACGTGGTTGGCCGCTTCGGAGAGCGGGTGTCCCTCTGACCACGCGGGGGAGCCCTCGGCGCTCTTCTCCACGCCGAGGAATCCGTTCGCGTCGAGTCGGAGCGCACTCGAACCCAGGTCGCCGAGCGAGTGAAGGGCGTCGCCGATCACAAGTCGCATTCCGGCGAACGTTGGGTCGAGCCAGTTGATCGACGGCTGACCCTGCTTGAAGTAGTGCAGGTACACCCAGCGACGGGTCCGGCCGTCCGGCCCGAGCACGGGAGCGGTGACGCTCCAGTTCGTCTCCTTGGTTCCCGGCGAGTAGAAGATGACCCGCTGCAGCTGGCCGATGATGTAGCCGAGCTCCGCGAGCCGGGCTTCTGTAGCCGGGTCGAGGTTCACTGAATCGCGGTGGTCGGGTACCTCGGGAAGTTCGTGCCAGTCTTCCTCCGGGATCTCGATCATGTGGTAGATCCCGGGGTAGTCCTTGTAGCCCATCTCGGCGAGACGGAAGTCCGCACCCTTGCCGGTGTGCCCGGGAACGATGTCGTCGATGACGCTTCCACCGTGGTGCTCGGCAACGTCGGAAAGCTGCCTGAACTCGTCGTCCGAGCCGAAGGCGGGGTCGATCTGCGTGCTGATCCGGTCGAAGTGGCCGTCGACGCTGGCCGTTGACGTCCAGCCGGTGATTCCACCGGCCTGCTTCACGGGACCGGTGTGGACCGCTGTGATGCCGATCTTCTCGAAGGCATCCCACAGGGCGTCATCTCCGAGGGCAGCGAGGTAGGACTGATGTCCGGTGATGAGCGAAATGGGGTAAGCAGTGAACCAGACGGATGCCGTCTGGATCGCCCGCCGCGCGTCGGGACGCGCATACGGGTTCCGCCACATGCTGGGCTGGCCGGACAGTCCTCGCCCGAGCACCTCTGCGTCACGCAGCATGGACTGGCGGATGAGCCACTCCACGTACGACGGGTTCGATGCGTCGGCGGAACGGGGGTCGGAGAACGAGCGGCGGATGCTGCTGGTCCTCATGTTGGACCGTGGACGGAGCCGTTGAGGGCGAGCCGGGTAGCGATCCTCGTCGTAGGTGATCTCGATCGGCTCGATCTCTGGTTCGTCTGTCATCGTTGCGTGCTCCTCTAGCCCTGTGCGTGCGGAGCGGCGCTCGACCGTTCCGCGTATGCACGAGTATGCCCGCATTCAGAGCGGAGTGGTAACGCACGCGTCACCGTGGCGTTGCGAACGGCTGTGGTGTATGGAGAGCCAGTACCCGTCCCGATGCCGCCCCGACCGTCAGATATCCAGGGTGTCGCCCGGGCCCAGGGGGAAGAACACCCCTCCGTTTTGGGTGGTGGCCCATTCGATCCGGGCGTTGGCCATGTCCTTGCCCGCTTTCGCGAGAACCATCTCGTGGGTCGGGAACGTCCTCCGGGGCTTCACCGCGAGAACGAAGTCCATGACTTCGCCGATCTTGAGCCACGGGGCGCCGGCGGGAACGGCCATCACGTCGACATCGACCCCCGCGGGGATCGTGTACGAATCGCCGGCGTAATAGACCCTGTTGTTGACGAGTACGCCGACGTTGTCGACGATCGGGATCGACCGGTGAATCTCGTTGTGCCTGGCGCCAAAGAACTCGAGTGAGAACGGCCCGACCTCGACCCTGTCACCCTCTTTCACCACCCGAACATCGAACCCGGATGCCGCGAGGGCGAATCCGGCGGGGCCGTAAATCTGTACGTCTGGACTCTTCGATCTGATGCGCTCCAGCTGCTCCGGCGTCCAGTGGTCGGCGTGCTCGTGCGTGACGACAATGGCATCCGCCTGGGCACCATCCGTGATCGGAGTCGTGAATGATCCGGGATCGATAAAAAGTTTCCTCCCTGACTCTTCGAGAACGAGGGCGGCGTGTTCGAGCTTGGTCAGTTTCATACTCAGAGCTAATACCGTTGGCGTCCCGCGGGGCAAGAGGCTGGCTGAGCTTGAAATATTCTCCGTAGTGCATAGAATCCGGCCGGACAATTCGGCCCCTGCGCACGTGGGGGAGCGGGAAAAGACCCTGAGCGTGCCTGCGCCGGGTGCCACCGGCCCGCTCAATTTGAAAGTGTGTGATTCGTGTGCCATACTCGAACACGTTGTTTCCGGCCCCATCGTTTAGCGGCCTAGGACACCGCCCTCTCACGGCGGCAGCACGGGTTCAAATCCCGTTGGGGTCACAACTCACCAAACCCTCGTAACAGGTAACTGTTGCGGGGGTTTTGTGTTTAACCGCTCGAACTGATGAACGGATGAAATACGAACGGATCGCCCTCGGCCGGGTATCCGTCGCAGGATCTTCATCCCAATGTTGCGACTGTGTAAATCCATCGTGCTGAAGAGGACATAGCCTCACCTCCTGCATCGTCCTGTGCTAGTAAAGGATCACACCAAAACACTGCGGCGCTGCAGACACCCGTCTGCGCTGTCGTGTCCGCACATTCACAGAAGGGGAGACGGATATGGCATCCGCATCCACCAACGGCAAGCGAATCGCGACAGCCACAGCAGCGTTCGCTGTCACTGCCCTCGCGATCTCCGGCTGCGCAGGAACCTCGGGCAACAACTCGTCGGGCTCCGGGGGAGACTCGATCACCGTCGGCACGACCGACAAGGTAACCACCCTCGACCCGGCAGGCTCGTACGACAACGGATCATTCGCCGTCATGAACCAGGTGTTCCCGTTCCTCATGAACACCCCGTACGGCAGCCCGGATGTCGAACCGGACATCGCGGAGTCGGCCGAGTTCACGTCGCCGGCGCAGTACACGGTGACGCTCAAGGAGGGACTCACCTGGGCGAACGGCAACGAGCTCACGTCGTCCGACGTCAAATTCTCGTTCGACCGTCAGCTCGCGATCGCCGATGACAACGGTCCGTCGTCGCTTCTCTACAACCTCGACAGTGTCGAGACCCCCGACGAGCTCACCGTGGTGTTCAACCTCAAGCAGGAGAACGACCAGGTCTTCGCACAGATCCTCTCAAGCCCCGCCGGGCCGATCGTCGACGAGGAGGTGTTCGCCGCTGATGCCCTGACGCCCGACGACGAGATCGTGGACGGTGAGGCGTTCGCCGGGCAGTACACGATCGCGAGTTACGACTTCAACAACCTGATCTCCTACAAGGCGAACCCCGACTACCAGGGTCTCCTGGGCGAGGCAGAGACGGAGACCGTCAACGTCAAGTACTACGCGGAGTCCTCGAACCTCAAACTCGCCGTCCAGGAGGGCGACATCGACGTGGCGTTCCGCAGCCTGAGCGCAACGGACACGGCAGACCTCGAGGGCAACGACGACGTTACGGTGCACCAGGGGCCCGGTGGTGAGATCCGCTACATCGTCTTCAATTTCAACACCCAGCCGTTCGGCGCAACGACCGCTGAGGCCGACCCGGCCAAGGCGCTCGCCGTCCGCCAGGCTGTCGCCGACCTCATCGACAGGGAAGAGATCGCGGAAGAGGTTTACAAGGGCACCTACACGCCGCTGTACTCGTTCATGCCCGAGGGCCTGACCGGAGCTACGACGATCCTCAAGGATCTCTATGGCGACGGCAACGGCGCTCCCTCTGAGGAGAAGGCGACCGAGCGGCTCGAAGCGGCAGGCATCACAACGCCGGTCGTACTGAACCTGCAGTACTCGAACGACCACTACGGACCGTCGTCCGGTGACGAGTACGCGCTGATTAAGTCGCAGCTCGAAGCGTCAGGCCTGTTCACGGTCAACCTGCAGACCACCGAGTGGGTGCAGTATTCGGAGGACCGCACGACCGACGTGTACCCGGCATACCAGCTCGGCTGGTTCCCGGACTACTCCGACGGTGACAACTACCTGACACCGTTCTTCCTGCAGGAGAACTTCCTCGCCAACCACTACGACAACCAGGAAGTCAACGACCTGATCCTCGCTCAGGCCTCAACGGTCGACCCGGACGAGCGGGCGGCGATCTTCGAGGAGATCCAGGCCAAGGTGGGCGCCGAGCTGTCAACAGTGCCCTACCTCCAGGGTGCCCAGGTGGCTGTAGCCGGATCCGACGTCGACGGGGTCACTCTCGACGCGTCGTTCAAGTTCCGTTACGCACCACTGAGCAAGTAAGCACACCGCCGAAGCGTCTTCGGCACACGCTGCAGGGCGACCGGTTCCGTCCGGTCGCCCTGCACCTTTTCGATTGGCAGGTCGACCCCTGAGTTCCCTCACCCTCCCGGCGACGAACGGACAACCCAGCCCCGTTCCGAAGCCGGAACCCAAGTCCTCCAGGACATCCTCGAGCGGCGGTTTCTGGCGTTACCTCGTCGTGCGCTTCCTCCTCATCATCCCGACGGTATTCATCCTCGTCACGCTGGTCTTCATCCTGATGAGGACGACGGGTGATCCCATCACGGCGGCCCTCGGTGACCGCCTCACGGCCGACCAGCTCGCCGAACGCGTCGCTGCCGCCGGATACGACCGGCCCATCTTTGTGCAGTACCTCGAATACCTCGGCCAGATCTTCACCGGCAACTTCGGCACGACGCTGAGCGATAACCGGCCGGTTCTCGAAGTCCTCCTCACCTACGGTGCCGCCACGCTCGAGCTCGCGTTCTACGCACTCATCGTCGCGTTCATCGTCGGCATCCCGCTCGGCATGGTCGCCGCGTATTTTCGTGACAAGACTCCGGATGCCATCCTGCGAGTGCTCGCGATCCTCGCGTACGCCACCCCCGTGTTCTTCGCGGGAATGCTCCTCAAACTGATCTTCTCGGTCTGGCTGAAGGTGCTCCCGGTCTCGGGCAGGGGGACAACGAACACCGAACTCGAGATGCAGCTCCTCGAGGGCAAGACGGGAATCTACCTGTGGGACGCGCTCCGCATCGGGGACCCCGGGATCATCGGAGATGTGCTCGCCCACGCCGTTCTCCCCGGGCTGACCCTCGGACTCCTTACAGCGGGAATCTTCCTTCGGCTCGTCCGAACCAACGTCATCGGAACGCTGTCGACCGACTACGTCGACGCCGGCCGCTCCCGCGGAGTCAGCGAGTTCAGGCTCGTGACGAAGCACGCCTACCGTCCAGCCCTCATCCCGATCATCACCGTCATCGGCCTGCAGATCGCCCTTCTGCTCGGCGGTGCGGTCCTCACCGAGACCACGTTCGAGTGGAAAGGCCTCGGCTTCCAGCTCAGCGAATACCTGCAGGCCCGTGACTTCGTGGCCGTGCAGGGCATCGTCGTGTTGCTCGCCGTCATCGTGGCCCTCACCAACTTCATCGTCGACGTGATCGCGGCACTCATCGACCCGCGAGTGAGGTACTGATATGGCTACCGAAACACCCACGTCCAGGAACGGCCGCTGGCGCCGCCTGCCGGTCGTGCACCAACTCTTTCAGAGCGTTGGAATTCAGCGGGGGATGCTCGTTGCCGGCCTCGTCCTGACGGCGATCTTCGTGCTGACAGCGATTTTCGCGCCCATCCTGGCGCCGTACGGCTACAACCAGCTGCGCGACGACGCGGGCGCATTCGGGGCTCAGCGCCCGCCGAGCCCTGAGCACCTGCTCGGCACGACGGTCGGCGGGTACGACGTGCTGTCCCGGGTCATCTGGGGTGCACAGACCGGGCTCAGCGTTGTGGTCGTTGCCGTCCTGCTGTCGATCTTCGCCGGGGTGGCCCTCGGGCTGGTCTCGGGTTACTTCGGGGGATGGCTCGACCGCGTCCTCGTCGTCGTCTGCGACGCAATTTACGCCTTCCCGACGCTGCTGCTCGCGATCGTCATGTCGATCGCGATCTCCGGCGGACAGTCGAGCCTGTGGGGTGGCATCTTCGCCGCCGCCATCTCGATCACCGTTGTATTCATTCCCCAGTACTTCCGCGTCATCCGTGCCGAGACGGTTCGGATCAAGAGCGAGGCATACGTGGAGAGCGCCAAGGTCGTCGGTACCGGCAACGTGCGCATCATGTTCAGGCACGTTCTCAGAAACGCCACCCGCACGCTCCCGCTGATCTTCACGCTCAACGCCTCCGAGGCCATCCTCACCCTCGCCGGGCTCGGGTTCCTCGGCTTCGGTATCGAGCCGACCTCGGCGAGCGAGTGGGGCTTCGACCTCAACAAGGCGCTCTCAGACGTGTCGAGTGGTATCTGGTGGACGTCGGTTCCGCCCGGGCTCGCCATTGTGCTGACCGTGCTCGGCGTGACCCTCGTCGGCGAGAGCCTCAACGACCTCGCAGACCCGAGGCTTCGCGGCCGCCGGGCGGTCAGTGCCGCGTCCGGCACGGTCGCCGAGACGTCGGTGGTACCCGGCGGAACGCTCACAGCCGGGCCGGGCGGACTCGCCGGACTCGAGAACGAAGGACGATCATGACCGACGTACTGCAGATCAGGAACCTGGACGTCTCGTTCGCGACGGATGCCGGTGCGGTCAAGGCCGTCGACAATGTCAGCCTCAGCGTCGGTCCACGTGAGGTCGTCGCGATAGTGGGGGAGTCTGGCAGCGGCAAGACCGTGACCGCGAAGACGATTCTCGGGCTCCTGCCCGAGACGGCGACACGGGCGGGCGCCGTCATCCTGAGGCACAAGGACGGAACAGGGGAGAACGACGTTGTCTCCGTGTCGAAGGACCAGCTGCGTCGCATCCGCGGCAGTGACGTCTCCATGGTCTTCCAGGAGCCGTCGACCGCTCTCAACCCCGTGTACACGGTCGGCTGGCAGATCGCGGAGGGGCTCCGCGCCCACGACGCCAAACTCACCCGAAAGGTGGCGCGGTCCCGCGCGGTCGAGATCCTGACAAAGGTCGGGATCCCCGATCCCGAGACCCGGGTGGACTACTACCCGCACCAGTTCTCGGGTGGGCAGAAGCAGCGCGTCGTTATCGCCATGGCGCTCGTCCTCAATCCGGGACTCATCGTGGCCGACGAGCCGACGACGGCGCTCGACGTGACGGTCCAGGCCGAGATCCTCGATCTGCTCAGGCGTTGCCGAGACGAATTCGGCTCGAGCATCGTTCTCATCACCCACAACATGGGCGTCGTGGCTGATCTCGCCGACCGGGTCGTCGTCATGTACCAGGGCGCGGTGGTCGAAGAGGCCGACGTGCACAGCCTCTTCACTAACCCGCAGAACGAGTACACGAAAAAACTCCTCGGGGCTGTGCCGCGAATCGGCCAGAAAATCGAGGCTGCCGAACGCAAAGCGCCGATCGACCGCGAAACTGCTCCAGTGGTCGCCGCAGACAACCTGCGGATCGAATACCCCGGTCGGCTCGGGCAACCGGGTTTCCTCGCCGTCGACGGCGTCAGTTTCACCATCGCGCCGGGCGAGGTGCTCGGACTCGTGGGGGAGTCGGGGTCGGGGAAGACGACGATCGGGCGTGCAATCGCCGGGCTCACGAAAGTAACGGGCGGGTCGCTCAGCGTGCTCGGCTCCGAAATGAACGGAATGAAGGAGCGGTCGTTCCGCAAGAAGCGAAGCTCGATCGGCTTTGTCTTCCAGGATCCCGCATCGAGCTTCAACCCGCTGCTAACCATTACCGAGTGCGTTGCAGAGCCACTGAGGGTGCACCGCAGGGATCTCGACTCCCGCGCCGTGGCGCAGAGGGTCGGTGAACTGCTCGAGGCTGTCCAGCTTCCGAAGTCGTACGGTGAGCGATACCCGCATGAGCTGAGCGGAGGGCAACGACAGCGTGCAAGTCTCGCGAGGGCCCTCGCGTTGAACCCGAAACTGCTGATTGCCGATGAACCGACGAGCGCGCTCGATGTTTCGGTACAGGCACGGGTGCTCGAGCTCTTCGCGGAGCTCCAGGCCGAACTCGGCTTCGCCGCACTCTTCATCAGCCATGACCTCGCCGTCGTCGACATCCTGGCCGACCGGATTGCCGTGCTGTACCACGGCAGGCTCGTCGAAGAGGGGACGGGAGCCGAGGTCCTCGGTGCGCCCCGGGAGGCATACACGCAACGGTTGCTCGCTTCGCTCCCGGTGCCGGATCCTGTTGCCCAGGCGGAGCGCCGCCGCGTCCTGGCGGCGCTGACGCACACCACTCCGCCGGTGTAGGTCACACCCATGAGTGGCGATGTCCGCCTCGGCCGGTCCGGTTCTCCCCGGATCGTCGGGGTCGACATCGCCCGAGGGCTGGCGATCATCGGAATGTTCGTCGCCCACACCATGCCGAATCCCGGCGACAGGGAATTGCTCGTCGACGGCCGGTCCTCCATCCTGTTCGCCACCCTGGCCGGGGTGTCTCTCGGTATTCTGTCCGGGCAGGATTCGCCCACGCCGCGAGGATCACGCTCCAGCGTTTACCGGCGCATCCTGATCAGGGCACTCGCGATTTTTCTGCTCGGCGTCGTACTGACCTCGCTCGGCAGCGAAATCGCGATCATCCTCGACTACTACGCGATCATGTTCCTCGTCGCCCTGCCCGGGTTGTTCCTGCCGCGGATCTGGCTGGGCGTGCTCCTCCTGACCCTCGCATTCGTCGCCCCCGTTCTTGCCTCGATCGTCACCGATGACTCGAGCAGATCGCCGTCGATCTCTGAGATTCTCCGTGAGTACTTCCTCACCGGGTTCTATCCCGTGCTGATCTGGCTTCCCTTCGTGTTTGCCGGGTTGATCGCCGCCCGGTCGGGGCTCGCCCGGCCCCGCACCCAGGTGATCATGATCGGCTGCGGGACCGGGGCAGCGCTGGCCGGCTACGGTGCTGCCGCTGTCCTGCCGGGGGTGACGGCGGCGGCCCACTCGGGTACGACCGCGGAAGTGTTCGGCTCCGGGGGCGTCGCTCTCGCGACAATCGGGATTCTGGTTGCCGCGACCACGACCGCCCCCGCGGCTGCTCGTCGAGTTGTCGGAACGGTGCTCGCTCCCGTCGGGGCCGCTGGAGCGATGGCGCTGAGCGTGTACACGGCTCAAATCGTGATCCTCGCGATCGCCGTGCAGATTCGTGACAGCTCGGGACTCGTCGACTACCCGGGCTGGCCTCTCCTCGGCGGTCTCGTGATCGGTTCCCTCATTGGCTCGTGGCTGTGGCAGCGTTACCTCGGCAAGGGTCCGCTCGAGCGGGCGATCGCGCTCGCTTCCGGGCCGGGCTGAGAGCGGAGATTACCCATGTTCGCGAGCCTCAGCGGCGCGGATGGCCCTCACCGCAAGCGCCAGGGCGAGGTGGGAGAACGCCTGTGGCGTGTTCCCGGCCTGCCTGCCGTGTCCGACGTCGTATTGCTCTGACATCAGGCCGACGTCGTTGGCCAGGCCGACGAGGCGGTCCATCAGTGCCCTGGCCTCTGCAAGCCGTCCGCTCGCCGCATACTGCGAGACGAGCCAGAATGAGCAGGCGAGAAACGGATGCTCGTCGCCGGGCAGCCCGTCAACGCCTGCCTCTGTTCGATAGCGGAGCAGTAACCCGTCACGCAGAAGATCGGCCTCGATGGCGGCGACGGTTCCAAGCATCCGCGGATCGCGGGCATGGCAGTACCCGACCTCGACGAGCTGAAGCAGCGATGCGTCCACTTCGGTTGTTCCATAGAACTGGGTGTAGCTGTTGCGTTCGGTGTCGAAACCCTCTGTCTCGATCTCTTCGCGGATCAGCGCGCGCAGCTCGACCCACCTGTCCACCGGCCCGTCGAGGCCGAACTCGGTGACCGCGCGAATCGCCCGATCGAAGGCAGCCCACATCATCACGCGCGAGTGGGTGAATCGCTGGGGTGCTCCACGGGTCTCCCAGATGCCCTGGTCCGGCGCCTGCCAGTGGGTCTCGATGTAGCTCACCAGGGCGCGCTGCAACGCCCAGGAGTACGAGGTCTCTGCGACCCCGGCGATACGGGCGTCGTGCAGGGCGACCATCACCTCGCCGATGACATCAGACTGCACCTGCAGCGCTGCGGCGTTGCCGATACGCACCGGCCGGGACTCCAGATATCCGGGCAGGGCAGTGAGCTCACGTTCGGGCAGGTCACGTTCGCCGCTCAATCCATACATGATCTGCACGTCTTTAGGATCACCGGCGATCGCCCGCAACAGCCAGAGCCGCCAGCGGTCGACGCCCTCGGTGACTCCGCAGGAGACGAGAGCTGTTACCGCGAGGGAGGCGTCACGGAGCCAGACGTACCGATAGTCCCAGTTGCGGCTGCCGCCAAAGTCCTCGGGAAGCGACGTGGTCGCCGCGGCGACGATTCCGCCCGTCTCCTCATGGGTCAACGCGCGCATGACGAGTAAGGACCTGGCCATCTCGGCGGCGTATGGGCCGTGCTGTTCGAGGATCGATGACCACTCGCGCCACCAGTCGCGCGTTCGCGCCAGGTGCTCGTCGACATCGAGCGGCGCCGGCGGTTCACGGTGCGAGGGATACCACGTCATTGTGAGGTCGACCGTCTCGCCGGCGCCAACGGTGAACCTGTTCGAGTGCTCCCTGTTGGACGCGAACAGCTCGGGGCCACGCACGACGACGGCGTCGGGGCCGGCGACAGCGATCAGCGCGGCTCCGTTGTCGTCCCTGACCTTGCGGACCCAGGGCATCGCCGTTGCGTAGCCGAAGCGGAAGCGCATCTCCTGCGCGAACTCGACGCGTCCGGAAACTCCCCGTACCCGGCGAATCACATCGGCGCGATGGTCGGATCTCGGCATGACGTCCGTGACTTCGGCGACACCGTCAGTGGAGGTCCAGGTGGTCACGAGGGTGAACGACTCTCCGTCGTATCGCCGACGGCCCGTCGCCTCTTCGGCTGATGGTGCCAGTTTCCATCGACCGTGATCCTCGGTGCCGAGGAGCGCAGCAAACATCGACGCAGAGTCGTACCTCGGCATACACAACCAGTCGATGCTACCGTCGCGACCGACGAGCGCAGCCGTGTAGCAGTCGCTGATCAGTGCGTAGTCTTCGATGCGGGATGCCATCGGTTCAGTCTGGCATCCTGACTTTGCCTTGGCACCACCTGATTTCGCGCCCCGGAAACCCCGACTGGCTGACCGCGACTAGATTCGCGAGATTTCGCGCTCTCCGGCGGCCCGCGACAGGGCGTCAGGGGCAACACGGGTATCGGTCAGGTGGTGCTCCGCCTGTGCGTCCCCCGCGGGGTCGGCTCCGGGCGCAGCACCAGGGGCACCGTGCCCGAGCGGGGGCGTGTACTTCGACATCCTGTCGATCGCAGCGAGGGCGAGGGCGGAAACGATGAACACCATGTGGATGACGACCTGCCAGAACACGCCGAGGGAGGTGTATGCCTCGTCGGTGACCTCCTGGCCGCTTCCGGCATCCGTCATGTTGCCCACCTCGATGAACGTCTTGAGCAGGTGGATCGACGAGATACCGATAATGGCCATCGCGAGCTTGACCTTGAGCACGTTGGCGTTGACGTGCGAAAGCCACTCGGGCTGGTCGGGATGCCCGTTGAGGTTGATCTTCGACACGAAGGTCTCGTAGCCACCGATGATGACCATGATGAGGAGGTTCGCGATCATCACGACGTCGATCAGACCGAGAACGGCGAGCATGACGCTCGCTTCTGTCACATCCGCAGAGTGGTTGATTACCTCGTCGCCGAGGTGCCACAACTCCTGGACGAAGACCCACACGTAGATCATCTGGGCGGCGATGAGCCCCAGGTACAGCGGGGCCTGCAGCCACCGGCTGAAGAAGATCATGTAACCGATGCTCGAGACAGCGAGGCTGCGGCCGGCGGGGGGAGGGACGGAAGACATGGGGCTCCTGGGCAGAGGGCGGAAGGCGGCGCGCGAGGGATACGCGGGATAAATCCTAGAGCGGGAAAGCTGCGAGTTCCCGGCGGAGAGCGGCTGGCGCGCGAAGTCGACTAAAGTGGACACCGCGAAGGGGAGTATCCCTCTGCACGGCATCCGTCATCACGGGTCACATCGTTGAGACCCCGGGCGCCGTGGCACGGCCTGTTGTGGCCGATGCGGGAGAGACTTTCGGGCGTTTCTCGTACCCACCCCCCGTCACACCCTCCACCGAAAGGTCCCGGATGCACCCGGTATTGCCCCTCTGGTTTGAAATCGGCTCATACGTCGTACTCGGCCTGATCCTGATCGCTGACCTCGCCCTGGTGGTGAAACGTCCGCACATTCCATCGATGAAGGAATCGACCCTGTGGGTCGTCTTCTACGTCACGCTCGCGCTCGTCTTCGCCGGCCTGATGTTCCTCATCTCCGGCGGCGAGTTCGCCGGACAGTTCCTCGCGGGCTGGCTCACCGAGTACAGCCTGTCGATCGACAATCTCTTCGTCTTCGTCATCATCATGGCGAGGTTCTCGGTGCCCAAACGGCTCCAGCAGGAAGTGCTCATGGTGGGCATAATCATCGCCCTCATCTTCCGCGGAATCTTCATCCTCCTCGGTGCGCAGCTCATCGAGAGCTTCAGCTGGGTGTTCTACCTCTTCGGCGCCTTCCTGCTCTACACCGCGTGGAAGCAGGCGTTCGGCCACAACGACGACGCTGAAGACGGCGAAACTGCCCTCATCACCTACATGAAGCGCCACATCAGCGTTTCGCCCGACTTCCACGACTCGAAGCTCCGCACGGTCATCGACGGCAAGAAGGTGTGGACGCCGATGCTCATCGTCTTCATCGCCATCGGAACCACCGACGTGATGTTCGCGCTCGACTCGATCCCCGCGATCTTCGGAATCACGCAGAGTCCGTTCATCGTGTTCACCGCGAATATCTTCGCTCTGATGGGACTCCGCCAGCTGTACTTCATGCTCGGTGGCCTCCTCGAGCGCCTTCACTACCTCAAGTACGGCATCGCGTTCATCCTCGCGTTCATCGGAGTGAAGCTCGTGCTCCACGCCATGCACGAGAACGAACTTCCGTTCATCAACGGTGGACAGCACATCGAGTGGGCACCGGAAATCAACACCTGGACATCGCTCGGCGTGATCGTCGTATCGATGGCCGTCGCCACGATCGCGAGCCTCATCAAGTCGGGTCGCGACGCGCGGCGCGCTGAACCGAAGGAATCAGTTCCCAGCGAGTGATATTCTGAGCGCGTGCTGTTCGGGATGCTTCTTAGCTGCCGCGACGGGGCCTAGTCACCAGGCTGCCCCGTCGCGGGGTTCGTCGTTGCCTGAACCATCACTCTTCGCAAGGAATGCAGCATGCAGCAGACAACAGAGTCCACAGCACCGGCGCCGTTCACAGGCACGGGGCACCCGAAACGCGCGGCGCCGGCCGGACAGCCGCGCACTCTCGCCGAAAAGGTCTGGGATGACCACCTGGTTGCCAAGGGTGAAGACGGCAATCCCGACCTGATCTACATCGACCTGCACCTCGTGCACGAGGTCACCAGCCCACAGGCCTTCGACGGTCTCCGGCTGGCCGGTCGACCGGTACGGCGCCCGGACCTCACCATCGCCACAGAGGACCACAACACGCCGACGATCGGCATCGACAAGCCGATCGCCGACCTGACCAGCCGTACCCAGATCGAAACGCTGCGCAAGAACGCCGTCGAATTCGGCATCCGCCTGCACTCGCTCGGTGACATCGAGCAGGGCATCGTGCACGTCGTCGGGCCACAGCTTGGCCTCACCATGCCGGGCATCACTGTGGTCTGCGGCGACTCGCACACCTCTACCCACGGCGCATTCGGGGCCATGGCATTCGGCATCGGCACGAGCGAGGTCGAGCACGTCATGGCGACGCAGACCCTCCCGCTCAAGCCGTTCAAGACCATGGCGATCAACGTCGACGGGACACTGCGGCCCGGCGTGACCGCGAAGGACATCATCCTCGCGGTCATCGCGAAGATCGGGACGGGTGGCGGGCAGGGCTACGTGCTCGAGTACCGCGGTTCGGCCATCCGGGCGCTCTCGATGGAGGGCCGGATGACGATCTGCAACATGTCGATCGAGGCTGGCGCCCGCGCGGGCATGGTCGCCCCGGACGAGACGACCTACGAGTACCTCAAGGGCAGGCCGCACGCACCGAGCGGTGCGGACTGGGATGAGGCCGTCAGCTACTGGAACACCCTCTCGACCGATGAGGGTGCCACCTTCGACGCCGAGGTCTACCTCGACGCCGACACCCTCGATCCCTTCGTCACCTGGGGCACCAACCCGGGGCAGGGCGTCTCTCTCAGCGACACTGTGCCTCACCCGGAAGCCATCGTCGACCCCAACGAGCGCGCAGCCGCCGAGCGAGCGCTCGAATACATGGACCTCGTCGCCGGAACACCGATGAAGGAGATTCCCGTGGATGCCGTGTTCATGGGATCGTGCACCAACAGCCGGATCGAAGACCTCCGTGCCTTCGCGTCGGTGATCGCGGGCAAGAAAAAGGCTGATGGAGTCCGTGTGATGGTGGTTCCCGGATCGGCGCGCGTCCGGATCGAAGCGGAAGCCGAGGGGCTTGACCAGGTGATCAAGGACTTCGGCGCCGAGTGGCGGTTCGCCGGCTGCTCGATGTGCCTCGGCATGAACCCTGATCAGCTTGCGCCTGGGGAGCGCTGTGCCTCGACGAGTAACCGCAACTTCGAGGGTCGCCAGGGCAAGGGTGGGCGCACCCACCTCGTGTCGCCGCTCGTGGCAGCGGCAACAGCCATCCGCGGCACTCTGTCGAGCCCCGCAGACCTCGAAGGAGCGAACTGACAATGGACAAGTTCACCACGGTGACCGGTATCGCAGCGCCGCTGATGCGCTCGAACGTCGACACCGACCAGATCATCCCAGCCGTCTACCTCAAGCGAGTCACCAAGACCGGCTTCGAGGACGCGCTCTTCGCCGGCTGGCGCCAGGATGAGAACTTCGTGCTCAACCGCCCAGAGTTCCAGGGAGCGACGGTTCTCGTGGCGGGTCCCGACTTCGGGACGGGCTCCTCACGCGAGCACGCCGTATGGGCGCTGCGCGACTTCGGCTTCAAGGTGATCCTCAGCCCGCGCTTCGGCGATATCTTCCGTGGAAACTCCGGCAAGCAGGGACTCCTCGCCGCCGAGATCTCCGAAGACGACACGAAAAAAATCTGGGCAGAAATCGATCGCCAGCCGGGAATAGAAATTACAGTCGATCTGGTTGCGAAAGAAGTCGCTATCGGTGACCTCACGGTTTCGTTTGAGATCGATGATTACACTAGGTGGCGATTGATTGAAGGCCTGGACGACATAGGCCTGACCCTGCGTGACGAGGCGCGGATCACTGAATTTGAGGCTGCCAGGGAAACCTGGCGCCCCAAGACCCTTCCCATTAAGTAATCAGGCTGCGCAGGTAAAACATTTGACTTCACTTCTTCAGGACGCATCACGGGCAGGAGCCAGCGTGGGGCTCGCAGGTGACAAGATCACAATCCACGGTGGACGCCCGCTCAACGGACGAATCGAGCTGAAGGGGGCGAAGAACCTGGTCACCAAGGCCATGGTTGCCGCCATCCTCGGTGAGACACCGAGCGTGCTCCGCGATGTGCCGGATATCAGCGATGTCCGCGTGGTTCGTGGCTTGCTCGACGTCCACGGCGTCAAGGTCACAAGCGACGAAGACGGCGTGCTCACCCTCGACCCCTCGAACGTTGAGAGCGCCCACATGGCGGACATCGACGCTCACGCGGGATCAAGCCGTATTCCGATCCTGTTCTGCGGACCGCTGCTGCACCGCCTCGGCGAAGCGTTCATTCCCGACCTCGGTGGGTGCCGCATTGGCGACCGCCCGATCGATTACCACCTGGAAGTTCTTCGTCAGTTCGGTGCCGTCGTGGAGAAGCAGCCGAGTGGCATCCGGATGAGCGCACCGAACGGGCTCAAGGGCACCAAGGTCCACCTGCCGTACCCGAGCGTCGGCGCGACCGAGCAGGTCCTGCTCACCGCTGTGCGCGCGGAGGGCATCACCGAGCTGCGTGGCGCGGCGATCGAGCCCGAGATCATGGACCTCATCAACATCCTGCAGAAGATGGGCGCGATCATCGCTGTGGACACCGACCGTGTGATCCGCATCGAGGGCGTTGAACGACTCGAGGGCTACAGCCACACCGCCCTGTTCGACCGCAATGAGGCTGCAAGCTGGGCAGCGGCTGCACTCGCGACCGAGGGAGACATCTTCGTCGGTGGAGCACGCCAGGCCGAGATGCTCACCTTCCTCAACGTGTACCGCAAGGTCGGCGGCAAGTTCGACATCCACGATGACGGCATCCGTTTCTACCACCCGGGCACCGAGCTCAACCCGGTGATCATCGAGACGGACGTCCACCCCGGCTTCATGACCGACTGGCAGCAGCCGCTCGTCGTCGCGCTGACCAAGGCGAAGGGCGTCTCCATCGTGCACGAGACCGTGTACGAACAGCGTTTCGGCTTCGTTGACGCGCTCGTCGAGATGGGCGCGACAATCCAGGTGCACAAGGAATGCCTCGGCGGACAGGCGTGCCGGTTCGGGCAGCGCAACTTCAACCACTCAGCGGTGATCTCGGGCCCGACCAAGCTGCGTGGAGCAGACATCGTGGTCCCGGACCTCCGTGGTGGATTCTCGCACCTCATTGCCGCGCTGAGCGCCGAGGGAACCTCGACGGTGTCGAACGTCGGCATCATCAGCAGGGGCTACGAGAAGTTCATCACCAAGCTCGAGCAACTGGGAGCCGACTTCGTTCTCGAAGGATAATGGGGCGGTGACCTCACCGAAACCAGTGCGCCTCAGGGCGAGCCCGGAAAAGACCCGACCGTCCATCTACTGGCTTCTGGCGTCGATTGCTTTGCCGCCGGCGAGCCTGATGATGCGGCTCCATGTCACCGGCGGTGAGAAGCTGCCTCGGAGCGGACCGTTCATCCTCGCGCCGAACCACTTCAGCGAGATCGACCCGATCGTTGTGGGCATGGCCGTGTGGAAGCTCGGCCGTGCGCCCCGGTTCATGGCAAAGGCGGGCCTGTTCAAAGTGCCGGTGATCGGTTACCTGTTGACGAAGTCGGGCCAGGTCCCTGTGGAACGGACCGGCTCGGTTCGCGGCCAGGACCCGGTCGCGGCCGGCGGGGAGCTCGTCGACAAGGGACAGGGCGTTGTTGTCTACCCGGAAGGGTCGCTGACCCGCGACCCGGACCTGTGGCCGATGCGTGGCAAGACGGGCGCCGTTCGGATCGCGCTGACCTACGGCATCCCGATCACGCCGATGGCGCACTGGGGCACCGACAAGGTCATGGCGAGGTACTCGCGCAAGATAAGCTTTTTCCCGCCCAAGCGTATTGACGTCAAGGTGGGCGATCCGGTGGATCTGTCGCGGTTCGCTGACCGACCGCTCGATGCGGCGACGCTGACCGAGGCGACCGCCGTCGTGATGGCGGCGATCACCGGGTTGCTCGCCGAGATCCGCGGCGAGACGCCCCCGGATGAGCCGTGGGACCCGAGCAAGCACAACCAGAAAGACACGGGCCGATTTTGAGCCGAAAGACAATCGCGCGCGTTGCCGTACTCGGGACGGGCAGCTGGGGCACAACCTTCGGCAAGATCCTGGCGGATGGCGGTTCCCACGTCACGATGTGGGCGCGCCGGCCGGAACTCGCCGCGGAGATCTCCCGCAGCCACCGCAACAGCGACTACCTCCCCGGCGTCGTGCTGCCCTCGAACCTCACGGCAACAGCGAACCTCGCGGACGCGCTCAAGGGCGCCCAGCAGGTCTTCATTGCGGTTCCCAGCCAGTCGCTGCGTGAGAACCTGGCGGCGATCCGCCCCCACATCGAACCGACGACGATCGTCGTCTCGCTGATGAAGGGTGTCGAGCGGGGGACAGGACTCCGGATGAGCGAGGTCATCGCCGAGGGCCTCGGTATCGACCCGTCGAGAATCGCTGTGGCCTCTGGCCCGAACCTCGCGCTCGAGATCGCCAGGGAACAGCCGACCGCCGCGGTGATCTCCTCGCAGAGCCTCGAGACCGCCCAGGCCGTCGCGCTCCTCGCCCGCAACAAGTACTTCCGTACGTTTGTGAACACGGATGTCATCGGTACGGAATTCGGCGGCGTGCTGAAGAACCTCATCGCGGTTGCCATCGGCATCGTCGACGGGGTCGGGTACGGCGAGAACACCAAGGCGTCGATCATCACCCGCGGGCTCGTTGAGATGACGGACTTCGCCGTCGCGCAGGGCGCGAAAGCCGAGACGCTGTCCGGTCTTGCCGGGCTCGGCGACCTCATCGCCACCTGCCAGTCCCCGTTGTCCCGCAACAATACGGCGGGACGGCTGCTCGGCCAGGGCTACAGCTTTCCGGCGGTGGTCAAGCAAATGCAGCAGACCGCCGAGGGCCTCGCGAGCGTTGCCCCCGTTCTCGAGCTCGCACGATCCATCGGCGTCGAAATGCCGATCGTCGAGCAGGTCAAGCAGGTACTCGACGGTACCCTCGACCCCAAAGACATTGCACCTCACCTCACGACAGACAGCGACGAGCCCCAGGGCGAAAGGACGAACGATGACGCAGAAGCGCCTGGTGGTGGTGTTGTTTGGAGGTCGGTCAAGCGAGCATTCGATCAGTTGCGCTACGGCGGGCGGAGTGCTGCGGGCAATTGATCGCTCGCTGTTCGATGTCGTCCCCGTCGGGATCACCCGCGACGGCGTCTTCGTTCTCGAACAGGACAATCCCGACAGGTTCGCGCTCGACAGGTCGCACCTGCCAGAGGTCGTCGACAACGGCACCCGTGTGCACTGGCCCGACAGTGCGACCAGCCGCGAGCTGACCGTCACCGCCGACGGCGTCACGACGTCGCTCGGCAACGTCGACATGGTCTTTCCCATCCTGCACGGTCCGTTCGGCGAAGATGGCACGCTCCAGGGCATGCTCGAACTGATCGACATGCCGTACGTCGGCAGCGGAGTGCTCGCGTCAGCCCTCGGGATGGACAAGCACTTCACCAAGACCGTGCTCGAGCACGCGGGGATCACTGTCGCGCCGTGGCGGACCATCTCGCAGCGCGACTACCACGTTGACGACTCGGCAGCGTTCGAGGCGCTCAGCACACTCGGTGCGCCCGTGTTCGTGAAACCGGCGAGGGCCGGCTCGAGCGTCGGCGTGAGCAAGGTCACCTCACCCGAACAGCTCGACAGTGCCATGCGCACGGCGTTCGCCGAGGACGACAAGGTGCTCATCGAAAAGGGCATGCCGGGGCGCGAGGTTGAAATCGCCGTGCTCGGAGGCCGTCCGGGTGAACCGGCGCGGGCATCCGTCGCCGGTGAGATCATGATCACCGGGCGGGACTTCTACGACTTCGACGCGAAGTATCTCGACGCCCCGGGAGTCGACCTGATCTGCCCGGCTGACATCGACGCAGACACGCTCGCGGCGCTGCAGTCGATTGCACTCCGTGCGTTCGACGCCATCGGTGCTGAGGGGCTCGCGCGCGTCGACTTCTTTCTCACCGAGGACGGAATCGTCGTCAATGAGGTCAACACGATGCCGGGATTCACGCCCATCTCGATGTTCCCGAGCTGCTGGATCGCGAGCGGCCTCAGCTACGCCGATCTCATCACCGAGCTCATCGACGTTGCCCACGCGCGCCGCGCAGGGGCGCTCTACAGCTAGTCGAGGACGTCTTCGGGGCCGACACAGGCTGTCGTCGCCGGTAGCGACGACACGGCGCTGGAGAGATCGATGAGCGCCGTCGTCCCCGAGACGCCGCCGGTAGCGGCATCCGCGTTGATAATGACCTCGACGGCTGGCTCACGCCCGTAGGTGGTGTATCGGTAGGTGTCGTTCGCCGCTTCGCTCTCGTCGGCGATCCAGTCGATGCCGTTGAGGGCGATGCACGGATCGGTTGTCGGGCCGGGAACGGCGACTCCGCAGCGGAGGATGACAGCGGCTGGTGACCCCCAGGCGGCCGTCGACTGGGCGTTGGTCTCGCGCTTCGGTTTGTCGGCGACCGTGTCTGGCAGCCGGACGATCACGTCGGCGCACGCCGGGTTGTTGGCGTCTGCCGCCGGCTCGAGAGTCACGGCCGAAGAGCACCCGGTGAGGCCGATGAGCGCGGCGAGGAGTACGCCACCGGCGAGGGAACGGAGGGGGAGAGGGCGAGGAGACATCAGGTTCAGGCTACCGTTGAACGCATGACGCAGCCTGACAACTCCCACCCGGATGCCGGGTCAGACACGGTCGGCAGCGTGCACGAGCTGGCCGTGCTGTCGCGCATCTTCCCGCTTCTGCCTGCGGCGAGTGCGGCAACAGTCGGTCCAGGCGATGACGCAGCGGTGATGGCGGCTCCCGACGGCAGGTTCGTGATCACGACAGACATGATGGTGCACGGACCGGACTTTCGCTTCGCGTGGTCGACCGGGCACGACCTCGGCTGGAAGGCAGCCGCGTCAAACCTCGCCGATGTTGCCGCAATGGGTGCACGGCCGACAGGGCTCGTCGTGGCCATCGCTGCAACACGCGACACCCCGGTCACGCTGCTCGAGGACATCGCGACAGGTCTTCGGGATGCCTGCGAAGAGCTCGCTCCCGGCTGCGGTGTGGTCGGCGGGGACCTGTCGGTCTCCGACACCTTCACCCTCGCCATCACCGCATTCGGCGACCTCGAGGGCCGTGCGCCGGTTCTCCGCTCCGGAGCACGCCCCGGCGACACTCTCGCGCTGTGTGGCGACGCCGGAGTCTCAGCGGCCGGCCTGAAACTGCTCTTCACGGATGCCGTGACCCGCGACGGGAGGCCTGACCACGCGAAAGCTCAACGGCTGAGGCAGGAGCACCCCCGCGTTGTCGGCGCACAGCTGGCACCTCGTCCTCCCATCGCGTCAGGCGTCGTCGCCGCACTCGCCGGCGCAACAGCGATGCTCGACGTGTCGGACGGGCTCGGCCTCGACGCGCGAAGAATTGCCGCAGCATCCGGTGTCGCCATCACCCTGGACCGAGCCAGCCTGGGAGACGACCCCGACACGGCACTGCGCGGAGGCGAGGACCACGCACTGCTCGCGACGTTCCCACCCGGCAGTGAGCTGCCGGAGGGATTCCGTGTCATCGGCAGCGTGACCGCCGGCGACGGTGTGACCGTTGGCGGCGAAGCTATCGCTGGTGTCGACGGCTGGGATCCTTATGAGGGGTGGAACGGCGGCACGGGCTAGGGCCTATTCCGGCACTGCCCACCACACGGTGGTCTCGCCATACTTTTTGCGTCGCGCCTGCACGAGACCCGCAGGCCAGACCGGCTCGGGGGAGCGTGAGCTCCGTTCGACCACAACGAGCGAGTCGGGGCCGAGGATCCTGAGGACGGCCGCGAGGTTCGACGCCAGCTCTGCCTCGGGCAGGTCGTACGGCGGGTCGAGGAAGACGAGGTCGAACGGCCCGACCGCTGAGTCGAGGTAGCTCTGCACCGGCCGCGATGCCACGTCGATCTTCACCTTGCCCGGCGCTGCGTTCGACACGGCCTTTGCGTTGAGGCGGCACACTGCTGCTGCCTGTGACGAGCGTTCGACGAGAATGACCTCGCTCGCACCCCGGCTTGCCGCTTCGAGGCCGAGGGCGCCGGATCCGGCGTAGAGGTCGAGCACCTGCGCGCCGTCCAGAATGCCGCGTGCATCGAGTGCCGAGAACATGGCCTCCCGAACCTGGTCGCTCGTCGGCCTGGTGCCGGATTTGGGGACCTTCAGGGGCAGGGAACCGGCAAATCCGGAAACGATTCTTGTCACCAGCCCACAGTACGCTGAGCCGCGACGTCGGTGCGCCCGAATAGACTCGGAGCATGAACGCCCAGCCACTGGCCGCCAAGCTCGACAGCGTCATCGGCGGTCGAACGGCGTCCGCGTTCAAGCGTGCCTTCGGCGTCGTCACCGTCGGCGACCTGCTCGAGCACTACCCGAGACGATACGCGCGCAGGGGTGAGCTGACCGCCCTGAGTGAGCTGCCGGTCGGCGAACCGGTGACCATCGTCGCCGAGGTGATCGAGGTGCGAGAGCGCACCATGAAGGCCCGCAGGGGGTCGATCCTCGAGGTTCGCATCACCGACGGAAAAGGCATCCTGAGTCTGACGTTCTTCAACCAGGCGTGGCGGACGCGAGAGCTTCGCCCCGGTGCCCGCGGAATCTTCGCCGGCAAGGTCGGCGACTACAAAGGTGCACTCCAGCTGGCCCACCCCGACTACGAACTCTTCGAGTCAACCGACGCGGACACCAGCCCGGATGCGGCCAGGAAGTGGGCGGAGACTCCCATCCCGATCTACCCGGCAACGAGCACAGTGGCGAGCTGGCAGGTGCACAAGGCGATGGCGCTTGTGCTCGATTCGCTGCCAGAACTGCCCGACCCGGTCCCGGTTGAGGTCAGGACGCGCGAGAACCTCCTGACCTACGGCCAGGCGATCGAGAAGATCCACCGGCCGACGACGGATGCCGACTGGCACGTCGCGCAGGACACCCTGCGGTACCGCGAGGCGTTCCTTCTCCAGGCGGCGCTGCTCCAGCAGCGGCAGATCGCCCGACTGGAGGAAACGACACCACGCGCCGCCACCCCGGGCGGTCTGCTCGAACAGTTCGACAGGCAGCTCGCTTTCACCCTCACCGGCGATCAGACCCGCGTGGGCGCTGAGATCGCCAGGGACATGGCGGAGCCGGTGCCGATGAACCGGCTCGTGCAGGGCGAAGTGGGTTCAGGCAAGACCCTCGTCGCCCTCAGGGCAATGCTCGCCGCCGCAGACTCGGGCGGGCAGTCCGCGTTGCTCGCACCCACCGAGGTCCTCGCCGGCCAGCACCTCAGGTCCCTGGTGAAGTCGCTCGGGCCCGACCTGTCCGCGCAACTGTTCCCGACGCTGCTCACCGGGACGATGCCGACCGCGGAGAGACGCAAGGCGCTGCTGCGAATCGTGAGCGGCCAGGCGCGCATCGTCGTCGGAACCCACGCCCTGCTCGGAGAGAGCGTGACCTTCTACGACCTCGGACTCGTCGTCGTCGACGAGCAGCACCGATTTGGGGTGGAGCAGCGCGAAGCGCTTCGGCAGAAGGGCCATCAGCCGCCCCACGTGCTCGTACTGACCGCAACTCCCATTCCGCGAACCGTTGCCATGACCGTCTTTGGTGACCTCGAGGTGAGCACGATTCGTGAGCTGCCTGCTGGCCGGGCCGGGATCGAGTCGTTCGTCGCCGGTCTCGCGGAACATCCCGGGTGGATCCACCGGGTGTGGGAGCGGGTCAGCGAGGAGGTGGCTGCCGGTCGACAGGCGTTCGTGGTCTGCTCAGCGATCGACGTCAACGAGCCCGACGACGTGGACTTCCACCCCACCGACCCCGATGCGCAGCTGCCGGACCTGAAGGACCTGAAAGACCAGGGCCCGCCGCGTTCAACCGTGGTCGGGACGCTCGCCGAACTGCGCCAGTTGCCCGCGACAAAAAATCTTCGAATCGAGGCGCTCCACGGTCGGATGCCAGGTGAGGAGAAAGACCGCATCATGCGCGCGTTCGCCGCCCACGAGATCGACGTTCTCGTGGCCACAACGGTGATCGAGGTGGGTGTCGACGTGCCGAACGCATCGACGATGGTCGTGCTCGACGCCGACAGGTTCGGGGTGTCCCAGTTACACCAGCTCCGTGGTCGCGTCGGCAGGGGGGAATGGGCCGGACTGTGCCTGCTGGTGACGAACGCAGCACCCGGGACCATCGCCAGGACCCGCGTCGACGCGGTCGCCAGCACCCTCGACGGCTTTGAACTCGCCCAGGCCGACCTCGAGCTGCGCCAGGAGGGAGATGTCCTCGGCAGTGCCCAGTCCGGCGGACGCTCCTCACTCAAGCTGCTGCGCGTGGCTTCGGACGGCGACCTCATCGCCAGGGCGAGGGAAGACGCGCAGGATGTCCTCGAACACGACCCAGGGCTCGACGACCACGTTGCGTTGCGTCACGCGCTCGAGCAGCGCGTCGACGCGTCGGCCCGCGCGGCGCTGTCCAAAAACTGAGAACCGCCGCGCGGCGAATCGGACGAGGGGGGCATCACTGCGGATTCTCTGGGGGACTGCCCGTGACTCTTGTGTGTGCCGGTAGGCTGAGGCCATGCAGAGGATCGCCGTCGTTCCAGGCTCGTTTGACCCCGTCACCCTGGGGCATCTTGACGTGATCGAGAGGGCGGCCGGTCTCTTCGACGAGCTCCACGTGCTCGTCGTGCACAACCCGTCGAAGGTCGCCCTTCTGCCGATCTCTGAGCGCGTCTCGCTCCTCGAGGAGTCGATTCGTGACGCGGGGATAGCGGGCAAGATCGTGGTGGCGTCCTGGAGCGTCGGGCTCCTCGTCGACTACGCGACCGACGTCGGCGCCTCTGTCCTGGTGAAAGGCATCCGTTCACAGGTCGACGTGGCCTATGAAACACCGATGGCGATCGTCAACCGGCACCTCGCCGGCGTTGAGACGGTGTTCATGCTGCCTGATCCCGCCCATGCCCACGTGTCGAGTTCTCTCGTGCGACAGGTGTCTTCCCTCGGCGGGGATGTCAGCCCGTACGTGCCAGCGGCAGTGACCCGGTTCCTCCAGCGCTCATGACTTCGATCCCGGCGACGGATGGCAAGGCCACGGCGGTCGAAGAGACCGCGGGCTTCGACATCCGCGACGCGCATCGCCTCGCCTCGGACATCATCCGCAATGTGGAGTCGGTGATCGACGGGAAACACCGGGTGGTGCGCACAGCGCTCACGGTGCTCCTCGCCGAGGGACACCTGCTCATCGAGGATGTGCCGGGCGTCGGGAAGACGATGCTGGCGAAGGCGCTCGCCCGGTCCATCACGGCGACGGTCAGCCGCATCCAGTTCACGCCGGATCTCCTGCCGAGTGACGTCACCGGAATCTCCGTGTACAACCAGGCCGAGCGGCGGTTTGAGTTCAAGCCTGGCGCGGTCTTCGCGAACATCGTGATCGGCGACGAGATCAACAGGGCGTCACCCAAAACGCAATCCGCCCTGCTCGAGTGCATGGAGGAGCGTCAGGTCACCGTGGACGGGACCACCTACCATCTGGCCACGCCGTTCACCGTGATCGCAACCCAGAACCCGATCGAGATGGAGGGGACATACGCGCTCCCTGAGGCCCAGCGAGACAGGTTCATGGCGCGCATTTCGATGGGTTACCCCGATGAGTCCGCCGAACTCAGCATGCTCGCTTCGCGGGACGTCACGAATCCGCTCGCCGATCTTGCCCCCGTTGTCTCGGCATCCGCTGTGCAGCGCCTGATGGCGAGCGTTCGGGACGTTTACGTCTCTGATGCCGTCAAGGAGTATGCGGTCCGGATCCTGCGCGCGACCCGCGAACATCCCGACCTCAGGCTCGGAGGGAGCCCGCGCGCGACGCTCCAGCTCGTGCGGGCTGCGAAGAGCTTCGCGCTCGTCGAGGGCAGGGACTTCGTTCTTCCCGATGACATCGATGCGCTCGCGAACGCTGTCCTCGGCCATCGCCTGATGCCGACGAGCAGGGCGCTCGGCAACCACCAGCACACGGACGAACTCATCCGCGACATCATCGACGGCATCATCGACGAGACGGCAGTGCCGCCGTCACGCACAACAGGGACCTGAGATGCCGACGCCCAGCCGTGGGAGTTCGCGGGCCGTTCGGCCCACGAGGCGCGGCTGGAGTGTGCTTCTCACCGCTGGCGCTGTTCTCGTCGGCGCGACCCTCATCGACAGGAGGGAAGGCCTCTACCTGTCCGCGTTCCTGGTGCTGCTGTTCGTGGGCTGCGTTGTGTATATCCAGGCCCACAGGCCCAGGCTCGCCGCGGTTCGCTCGTTCTCGCCGCCGAGCGTGATGGTCGGCCAGCCCGCGGTCGTGCACACCAGGGTGACGTCGAAGAGTGACCTTGAAACCGCGACCGTCTGGATCGAGCAGGTTCCGGCTGTCTTCGGGCGAACGCCGACCGGCGAACTGGCGCGAGGCAGGTGGCAGCGCGGGCGTGGTTACTCCACTGACATCGAATACGAGCTCAGGTCCTCCCACAGGGGGCGGTACCCGATCGGTCCGCTGTGGGTCACCCACGGTGACCCGTTCGGGCTCGTCGTTGCCGAGCGCGCGATCGCCGGCACCAGGGAGATTTCGATTACGCCGCGCGTCAGTGTGCTCGCCAATGCGGGGCTTGCGAACGCCAGCGGCGACGGCGTCCGTCACGAACTGAACCACTTCGCGGCCCAGCGTGCCGACGAGCTCATCGCCAGGGAGTACCGCACCGGCGACTCGCTGCGTCGCGTGCACTGGAGTCAAACGGCCCGCAGGGGCGAACTCATGGTGAGGCAGGAAGAGCGTCAGGGCGACCCGGAAGCAGCCATCGTGCTCGACACCGCGCTCGCCGGCAGGGGCGAGGCGAACGGTGCCACCTCTGACGCTCATTTCGAACGCATGGTCGAGCTCGTTGCGTCGCTCGGCGTGCACCTTCTTGATGCGGGCTACCAGGTCTCCCTCGTCGAATCAGCGACGGATGCCATCCCGAGCACTGAGGGGACATCGCCGTACCGCATCTCAGGGTTCGAGCCCGGCGCTGCACCCGCCCTGCTCGATACCCTCGCCGAAACGCAGCGCCACCCGGTGCCGGACGGCTATGACGTGACCGCCGGACTTGCGACGGTGATCAGGAGAACGGGAAAGGTGATGCCCGTCTTCGCGGTTCTCGGACAGGTGTCTCCGACGGGAGCCCGGCGGCTGGCGGGGATGAAGATCAACGCAGCCCCCGCCGTCGCTTTCTTCGTCCCCGCCGAGAACCAGGCGAGCCGCGGCCACTCGACCGAGTCCCAGGTGCTTGGCGGCGCCGGATGGCGAACCGCCGTGTTCACCGAACGCACGCCGGTGGTCGAGGCGTGGTCTCTCGTCGCGTTCGGGGCGACCGGCGGACAGTCCGCCCGGAGGGGCCGTGACCGTGTCGGGAACTAAAACAGCCCCAGAGCGCCCGGCAGCGGCGAAGGCCCCGCCGACAGCCCTGCCGGGAGACCGGCCGGGAAGTGATCATGTCACCAGGCAGAGGATGGGCGCGAGGCTCTGGCCGCTGAGCCTCGCGACCCTTCTGGTCTACACGGTGGCAATCTCGACACTTTCCCCGCTCCTCAGCGGTGCCTCGTGGTGGCTGGGAACCGCGATGCTCGGCGCCGTTGTCCTCTGCTCCGCGGCAACGGCCCGGGGCCTCGGCGCGAGGCCGGCTCTCGGGTCGCTCATCGGTGGTGTCGTCTGGGTCGCGATGCTCGTGCTGTTTTTCGCTCCCGACACCGCGCTGGCCCTCGTCGTCCCCACCTGGGACACCGCCGAAACCTTCCGCGAACTGATGTCGGACGGGTTCCGCTCGATCAGCCGTCAGGGCACGCCGGCGAACGCCGAGGTCGGAATTCTCTTCGTCCTCGCGGTGGGGGCTGGCGCATTCGCCCTTCTCTGTGACCTGCTCGCGGTCGTCATCCGGATGCCGGCGCTCGCCGGCATCCCTGTTGTCGCCATCGCACTGGTTCCCGGCTTCGTCATCGGTGAGGTCAACCTGGTCGCGCTCGCCCTGTGCGCCGCCGCGTATCTCGTGCTCCTCGCCGCCGACACGAGGGTGCGCCAGTCGGCAGCGCGGCACCCGAGGGGAATGCTCGGCATCGGCGCTTTCGCCGTCATCGGTGCACTACTGGCGGCGGCGGTCGCCCCCGGTTACAACGGCGAGAGCCTTTTCCAGGCAACGGGTGGTTCGACATTCGGACGCGGCGTGAGCCCCCTCGTCGACCTCGGAAAAGACCTGAGGCGGCCGGGAGGGGCCCGCCAGTTCACCTACACGACGACGACCGATGAGTCGCTGTATTTCCGTCTTCTGACCCTCGATCAGTTCGACGGGACCACCTGGTCTGCGAGCCGTTCGAACGATCGTGTCTTCAACGAACCAGACCTCATGGTCGATGTCCCCGGGCTGTCCGCTGAGGTGGCCACGGAGCCGACGACGACGACCGTCGACGTCGCGGCCATGGTGGCGCCCTGGGTTCCGGTCCCGTTCCCGAGCGTGCGCGTCTTCGGGCTCGCCGGGCGCTGGACGTGGGACGTCGACGGGCTCACTCTCTCGAGTCGCCTGTCGAGCGCAAGCGGGCAGTCGTACATCGCCGAGAGCGTGCTGATCAAGCCGACACGGGAGCAACTGATCGCCGCTCCCGGCGCGTATCCGGACTCCGTCAGCCGGTTCCTTGAACTTCCTGATGAGATCCCCTCGATCATCACTGATACAGCCGCCCAGGTCGTTGGGGAGTCGACGAACGGGTTCGACCGGGCGTTCGCGCTCCAGCAGTACCTGCGGAGCACTGACTTCACCTACTCCGTCGAGGCCCCTGTCGAGGACGGCTATGACGGTGACGGCTTCGACGTCATCGCCAAGTTCCTCGAGAAGAAGAGCGGGTACTGCGTCCACTACGCCTCGGCGATGGCCATCATGGCGAGGGTGCTGGGCATCCCGGCCAGGGTGGCACTCGGCTACCTCCCCGGTGACAGGCTGGGGAGCGCGGGGGACCGGCGCAACTATGCGGTTGCGACCGACGATCTTCACTCCTGGCCGGAACTGTATTTCTCCGGCGTCGGCTGGGTCCCGTTCGAACCGACACCAGGGCGAGGGTACGTTCCCGACTACGCGACATCGGTGTCTCAAGGCAGCCCGACGGCGAACCCGAACGACCTGGACTCCGCCAATCGGAACGCACAGGAGCGCACTCCGGTCGAGCAGGCGCCGACAACACAGACCGGTTCGCAGGTCGATTCGGCACCTCCCGTCGGGATCATCGCCGCCTTCGGGGTAATCGTCCTCGCCATCGTCGCGTTCCCCTGGGTGAGGAGAAGCCTGCGGCGCCGCCGCCGGTTCCGCGCCCTCAGAACCGGACGCGCCGGCCCCGTCGACGCCTGGCAGGAGCTGAGCGAGGCGGCACTCGATTTCGGCGTCGGGATGAATGGCGCCGAAACCCCCCGCGGGTTCGCCGCGCAGCTCACCCGGGCGGTGGCGCTGTCCGGTCCCGACGCCGAAGCCCTGGATCGCCTGCTCGAGAGTGTCGAACGGCTCAGATTCGCGGCGCGAGCCGGGCCGAGTTCGGGCGAAGCGCTCGTCGCGGACGTCGAACGCCTCACGCGAGCGATGGCGACGGCGTCGACGCTGCCCGTTCGGTTGCGCGCGACGCTCGCACCGGCATCCGTTTTGCAAGGAACACCCAGCGGACGCTCAGCGGGCGTGCCAAGGTCACTGTAGAATTTCTCGGTGACCAAATACACCAAACTGCCATTCGCGGTGAACGTCCGCGACCTCGTGCGGCGACCGGGTGAAATGCAGGAACGCGACATCACCGTCGACGCTCCGGAGACCTGGGGCGCTGGCCTCATTGCCGTCACCCAGGGAACGCCCGTCTACGAACGGGTCCGCCTTGAGTCGGTCCACGAGGGGATCCTCGTTACCGCCGAAGCCGAAACTGTTGCGACCGGAGAGTGCGGAAGATGCCTGATTGACATCTCCCAGAGCGTCCAAGTCGAGTTTCAGGAGCTTTTCGCGTACTCTGGTGAAGAAGCTTCTGACCTAGAGGTTCACAATGACCATGTGGATCTTGAACCTCTGATCAGAGACGCAGTGGTTTTATCACTGCCGTTTCAGCCGGTATGCCGGCCAGATTGCCCCGGACTCGACCCAGAGACCGGCGAGCGACTGGCAGATAACCCGGATAGAAAACCCCAAGAGCACCTGGATCCTCGCTGGTCCGCGCTCGCCGGGTTCTCCCAAGACCCAAGCTCCGACAACTCGGATGCTCCAAGCAAAGAAGAGAGATAAGTCATGGCTGTTCCGAAGCGGAAAATGTCACGAGCCTCCACCCGTGCACGCCGTGCGCAGTGGAAGGCTGAGGCCCCCACCCTGGTGAAGACCGTAGAGAACGGCAAGGTTACATACAGCCTTCCGCACCGCGCCAAGGTCGTCGAAGACTCCGCCGGCACCGCGCTCTTCATGGAATACAAGGGCCGCAAGGTCGCCGACGTTTAGTCAGCGCTTCGCTCGCTGAGACCGAAGGCTGAGAAGTGTCGGTAACAGACAGCACGACAGACCGAGGGTCGCTATTGGCGGCCCTCGGTGTGTCGCTTAACGAAGCGGTGTTGGAGCATGCGCTCACACACCGCTCTTTTGCATACGAAAACGGCGGCATCCCGCACAACGAACGCCTCGAGTTCCTCGGCGATTCGGTGCTGGGTTTGAGCGTTACCCAAAAGCTGTACCGGGAGAACCCGGATCTGCCAGAGGGTTCCCTCGCCAAAATGCGTGCGAGTGTCGTGTCGACGGCTGCCCTCGCCGAAATCGCGAGGACGATCGGCCTCGGCGCCCACCTGAAGCTCGGGCGGGGCGAAGAGCTCACCGGCGGACGCGATAAGGCGTCCATCCTCGCCGACACCATGGAAGCTCTCATCGGTGCCGTGTACCTGGACCAGGGCCTCGAGACAGCCTCTGCACTCGTGCTGCGACTGGTCGAACCGCTCCTCGAGGATCCCGCACGATTCGGTGCGGCAATGGACCCGAAGACGAGCCTGCAGGAAGTCGCCGCTCGCTTCAACGCTCCGGCTCCCGTCTACGAGATCGAAGCGTCAGGGCCAGACCACAACCGTGTGTTCGTCGCCACGGTGACCGTGGGCTCCCTCGTGACCGCCGTCGGTGAGGGTTCGAGCAAGAAACACGCCGAGATGGCGGCAGCGCTCACCGCATGGACCGAGCTGAGTGCCCGAGCTTCCTGAGGTCGAGGTGGTGCGAGCCGGCCTCGAGCCCGCCGTCACCCGTGCGCTGATCACGAGCGTCGACGTTCTCGACGCGAGGAGCCTCAAACGCCATCCGGCGGCATCCGGGGTCTTTGTCGACCTGCTCGAGGGGCGGCGGATCCTCGCTGCGACGCGTCGTGGCAAGTTCCTGTGGTTTCCGCTCGATAACGACACGGCCCTCGTCACCCACCTCGGCATGAGCGGGCAGATGCTGCTGCGTTCGCCGGGGACCGACGACCGGTTGACGCGCATCCGCATCGGCATCGAGTCACCACAGCATGGCGAACTGCTCGTCAATTTCGTCGACCAGCGCATCTTCGGCGGGATGGCTGTCGACACCCTGCTGCCAACGCCGGACGGCCAACCGGGAGGTTTCTCCGGTGCGGTCCCAGGACCCGCACGCGTGCCGAGCCAGGTGGCCCACATAGCGCGGGATCCGCTCGACGAGGCCTTCGACGACGGCGGGTTCCTGGAGCGCCTTGGCCGCAAGGGCACAGGGGTTAAACGCGCACTTCTCGATCAGACCCTGGTCTCCGGCATCGGCAACATCTACGCCGATGAAGCGCTGTGGGCTGCGAAGATCCACTACGAGCAGCCGGCGGCCTCTCTGTCGAAGCGGAGAGCTGGCGTGCTGCTCACCGAGGTGCGCGCCGTGCTCGAGAAGGCCCTGGCCGAGGGCGGGACGAGTTTTGACGCGCAATACGTCAACGTGAACGGGGCGAGCGGGTACTTCGCGCACAGCCTCAATGCCTACGGGAGACAGGGTCAGCCGTGCCCCCGCTGTGGGACACCGCTGCGGCGGGAGAAGTTCATGAACCGGTCGTCGCACTTCTGCCCGCGCTGCCAGCGTCGACGCTGAGCACCCCGCCTGCATCCGCGACCACCGTCTGGTCGCCCCGCCTGCACCGCGCCGTCCCGGCATCCGTGCGCCGTGGGCTTCGACTGTCGCAAGTGCAGGCAAGAGCGCTCCGTAACGTGCATTTGCGACCACCGAACCGCCGGGGCTCCTCACCGTTGGCTTCAACTGTCGCAAATGCAGGCAAGAGCGCTCCGTAACGTGCATTGCGACCACCGAACCGCCCACGACTGCGCTACCCCCCCCCGGCATCCGGGTGCCGTCGGCTTCGACTGTCGCAAATGCACGCCATAACGCTCAAAAGCGTGCATTTGCGACCACCGAACCGTCGGGGCTGTGCACCGTTGGGTTCAACTGTCTCAAATGCAGGCCATAGCGCTCCGTAACGTGCATTTGCGACCACCGAACCGCCGGGGCTCCTCACCGTTGGCTTCAACAAACGAGCCGCTTTGTGGAGCTTCTGCCCCCGCTGCCTGTCTCCGCGGAGCCGACATATGACCTGTGCCCCGATCGCCGGTTAGGGCGAACGCCCGGCCGCGGGGAAGATGGATGTATGACACTCGCTTTCATTCGCCACGGCCAGACCGACTGGAACTTCGAGAACCGACTCCAGGGTTCCACCGATATTCCCCTCAACGAGACTGGTCGGCAGCAGGCACGTGACGCGATCGCGACGCTGGATGGAGTGAACTGGGAGGCCATCGTCAGCTCGCCTCTCCGCCGCGCTCGGGAGACCGCGTCGATCATCGCCGAGGGCCTCGGCATCGAACTCGGACCCGCATACGACGAACTCGTCGAACGGAATTACGGCGAGGCCGAGGGGGCAACCGCCGAGGTCATCGCCGAGCGCTGGCCGGACAGGGACTTCCCGGGCCTCGAGTCGCTCGAGTCAGTCGTCGAGCGCGGCACGGCAGCCATCGAGCGGGTACACGCCGACTACGGCGACCGCAACACACTCATCGTCTGCCACGGAACGATCATCAGGTACACGCTGTCGTCGCTCGCCGGACGCCGGTTCGACCAGATCCGTAACGCGTCTGTCGCGACGTTCGACCGGTTGGGCGAGGGCTGGCGCGTGCTGAGCGTCAACGACGAACCGGTCGCAGAGCTTCCCGTCGGCTGAGCGACGGCCTCGCTGGCCTCGGAGCGACAGTGGACTGGCCCCGACAGGGAGCTCTGGTCACACCACCTTTTTCCACGACGCTTCGTACGCCACGGGGACAAAGCCGACGGCTTCGTTGACACTCAGCATCGGACGGTTCTCCTCGGCGTTGAACGTGATGATGGCGGGTGTCGCGGGCGAGACACGGATGAGCTGCTCGAGGTTCGCGAGCTTCAGCAGCATTCCCAGTCGGTGTCCGCGGTGTTCGCGGAGCACGAGCGTGTCCTCCTGGATGGCCGTTTTGCCGTTCGCTTCGGGGATCGCGATGTCGGTATAGCCGACGAGCCGATTCGTGGCGATATCCAGCGCGGCCGAGGTCAGGTTCGTACGCCCTCCGGCCTCGTTGCGATCGTCGAGACTGTCCACGCGGGCTTCGTCCCAGTGCTCTTCAGCGAATTCGAGCCCAGCGGCGGGGGCATCCGTCGACATTCTCTGGTGCAGCCGTGCCATGTCGGCGAGCCACTGTTCCGGGCACCGCCCCACCCACTGCACGACCCGGTAGCCCGACGCGTGTGATTCAGCGACACGTCGGTTATCCGCGAGCACCTCCGGATCGATCGGGAGTTCGATTCGTGACACCCGCGCCACCTGCTCGAGGCTGTACCCGTTTGCCTCGGCGAACCGGACGGCGGGTGAGTCCCGGTCGACGGTGCCAAAGCCGGTCGGTGGCACGACGACGTCGTTAGTCTCCGACGGCCGGTGCATGCTGAAGGACTGGAGCACCCGCAGGCCGTTACTGTCGGCAAGAGCCTCGAGCACGCGGAGCAGAGCTGTTCCAATACCTCTCCGACGAACGTCGCTCTCCACCTCGATTTCGAGAAACGCGGCGGGGGCACCCTCCTCCGGCTGCCACTCATACACTCCGCGCCCGACGAGACGGCCGTTCAAGCGGGCGAGGAAGAGGCGCTTGGGAGCGAAGCTGTCATGCCAGTCCGGAAGGTACTCCTTCGACGTCCGCGTCAGGTCGTCCGTGCCGAGCGTTTCCTCCTCGACCCTGTTGCGGAGGTTCACCATCTCGACGAACGACTGGCCGTCGGGTGAATCCAGCGTGGCGGGAATGGCGAGTTCCTCGATCGACACCTCATCGATCAGCGGGTGCAAAGCCATGTTCCGTCCCTACCTGTCTGGTGCCGGCGTGCCGCGGGCAGCGGATCAGCCTAGCCACGGCCGATCGGGCTGTAAAGGGTGGCTATTTCGCGGGAATGCCCGGGTCTGTCGGGGTTCACGACGGTTCGTTGGGTACGGTAGTGCTGAGAATTCGCGTGGCAGAAGCGCGGAGAGACCGGAGACAGCGTGTATTTGAAGAGCCTCACCCTCAAGGGCTTCAAATCGTTCGCGCAACCGACGACTTTTGCATTCGAACCCGGCGTGACCTGTGTGGTCGGTCCGAACGGATCCGGGAAGTCCAACGTCGTCGACGCCCTGGCCTGGGTGATGGGCGAGCAGGGCGCAAAAACGCTCCGCGGCGGCAAGATGGACGACGTCATTTTTGCCGGCACGTCGACGCGCGGCCCGCTCGGTCGCGCACAGGTCATCCTCACCATCGACAACTCGGATGGCGCCCTCCCGATCGAGTACACCGAGGTGACAATCAGTCGCACCCTGTTCAGGAACGGGGGCAGCGAGTACGCGATCAACGGCGACACGTGCAGGCTGCTCGACGTGCAGGAACTCTTGAGCGACTCAGGACTCGGGCGCGAGATGCACGTCATCGTCGGTCAGGGCCAGCTCGATGCGGTACTTCGGGCGAGCCCGGAGGAACGTCGCGGCTTTATCGAGGAAGCCGCAGGCATCCTGAAGCACCGCCGCCGCAAGGAGAAGACGCTCCGCAAGCTCGAGGCAATGCAGACCAACCTCACACGGCTGAGCGACCTCGCGGGGGAGATCCGCAGGCAGCTGAAGCCGCTCGGCCGACAGGCTGAGGTCGCCCGCGAAGCGCAGACCATCGCCTCCATCGTCCGTGATGCCAAGGCGAGGCTGCTCGCCGATGAGGTCGTCACGCTCAGGACCCTGCTCGACGGTTATGGCCGTACCGAGAGCGAGAGGCACACCGAGCGCATCGTGCTGCAGGAGCAGCTCGAGCAGAAACAGCTGCGCATCGCGCGGATCGAGCAGGCTCAGGTGGGCGACGCCGTCGACGCGGCACGGCGCACGAGTTTCGCGCTCGAGTCCGTGCAGGAGCGGCTCCGCAACCTCTTCACCCTCGCCAACCAGCGGCTCGCTCTCCTCGGAGCGCAGTCAGAGTCCTTCGACGCATCTTCGAGCGTCACGCGAAGCATGGTCGACGATGCGCGGGCCGAGGTCGACGCACTGAAGCAGGCGATCCTCACGGCGGAAGACGCCTGGCGTTCCGCCCAGCAGGCGACCCTCGCCTCCCGTGAACGACTCGACGCCGTCGACATGGAGATCGCCGCCCAGAGTGCCCTCGTCTCCCGGCACGACCTGGAGATCACGAAGCTCAGCGGGCAGGCCGACGCCGCGTCGTCGCGGCTGGCCGCCGTGCGTGGCGAGCGTCTCCGCCAGGAGAACGCGCTCGCCGCCGCGACTGAGCGCAGGGAGGCGGCCGTGCGGCAGTTCGCCGAGGTCGAGGAGAGCGCGGCTGACGTGGACGCGGGGGAGAGCGGGCTCGACGAAGCCTACGAACTCGCGCAGGCACGGGTGTTCGAGACCGAGGCCGAGATCGAACGCCTCCGCGAACTGCTCCATGGCCACGAGCGTGAGCGCGACGCGCTCGCCGCACAGACCAGCGCCCTCTCCCGGGCACTCAACATCAAGGACGGCTCAGCCGACCTCATCGCCGCCGGGCTTGACGGCATCCGCGGTGTCGTCGCCGATGCCGTCTCGGTGACGCCCGGATTCGAGGCGGCCATCGCATCGGCGCTCGGGACGCTCGCCGACGGGCTCCTCGCTGACGACAGGGCTGCCGCCGAGCGCGCCATCGCGCACGCGAAGGATCACGACCTCGGTCGGGTCGAAATCGTGATGGCGGATGCCACGGCGCGGCAGGTCGAATGGCCTGCGATCGAGGGCGTGGTTCCCGCGACGAGTGTGGTCACGGCGCCGACCGGTGTGCTCGGCATCCTGACTTTCATCGGAATCGCCGAAGACGTCGACGCAGCACGCCGCGCCGCACCACAACTCGGCAGGCTTGGCGGGCCCGTCACCCTGATCACCCGCACCGGTGACGTGCTCACGGACTTCGTTTTGCGAGGAGGATCGGGCGCCAAGCAGGGCCGCATCGAACTCATCGCCGAGCGCGACGCTGCGGCTGAGCGGCTGACCGAGGTGACCTCGGCGCTCGACGACGTCAGGTTCGACCTCGACGAGCAGCGGACGGCGCTCGCCGGAGCGAAGGAGCTCTCGCGCGCCGCCCTCGGTGCGCTGCGCGAGTTCGACGCGCAGCTGGCGGCGCAGGCGGAGAAGCTCAACAGGGCACGGGTCCAGGTCGAGGCGTCGACCGCGGAGAGCGACAGGCTTCAGTCCGCGTTCGCGCAGTCGGCTGGCGCAGTGGCCGAGGCGGAGTCCGCAGCGAACAAGGCCAGGGCCGAACTGGATGCCGCGCGCTCGAGGCCCCGCCCGATCCTGGACGTTTCGGGGCGCGAAGCGCTCCTCGTCGAACTCGAGCAGGCCAGGGAACGTGAGATCGAGTCCCGGCTGCAACTTGAGACGGCGAGGGAGCGCGTCAGGTCAGAGGAACAGCGGGTCAAGAACCTGCTCGCGCAGATGGAATCCGACCGGGTCGCCGCCGAAGCAGCCGCGCGCCGCGCCGTGATCCGCGGGCGCCAGATGGATGCGGCAACCGCCGTCGCGAACATCCTTCCCTCCGTGCTCGACTCCGTTGACGGGTCCGTTGCCGAGGCGAAACTCGTGCTGGCCAGGGCTGAGGAGGAACGCGCGAGCCAGAATGCCGAGCTCACCGGGTTGCGCCGCGAGGAGCAGGGCCTGCGTGAACGGCTCCAGGTGATCACGGAGAACGTGCACGGGCTCGAACTGCAGATCTACGAGAAGAAGCTGCACCTCTCCAGCCTGCTCGAACGGGCCGCTTCGGAGCTGGGCCTGGTCGAGGACGTGCTCGTCGCCGAGTACGGGCCCGACGTGCTTATCCCGACCGACCAGGCCTCAAACGAACCCGACAACGACAACGAGAGCGACGGCATCCGTTTCTCCCGCCCCGAACAGCAGAAGCGACTCGAGAAAGCGGAGCGCAAGCTGGCGCAGCTGGGTCGCGTGAACCCGCTCGCCCTCGAGGAATTCGCCGCGCTCGAACAGCGACACAAGTTCCTCACCGAGCAGCTCACCGACCTCACCAACACGCGCAAGGACCTGCTGACGATCATCGAGGAACTCGACGACAAGATGCAGGCGATCTTTGCCAGCGCCTTCGACGACACACTCACCGCGTTCGGTGAGGTGTTCCCGGTGCTGTTCCCCGGCGGTACCGGCAGCATTTCGCTGACCAACCCCGACGACCTGCTCACGACGGGCATCGAGGTCACCGTGAAGCCGGCCGGCAAAAAGATCGAACGGCTGTCGCTCCTCTCCGGTGGAGAACGCTCACTGGCCGCCGTCGCCCTGCTCATTGCGATCTTCAAGGCGAGGCCGAGCCCGTTCTACATCATGGACGAGGTCGAGGCGGCGCTCGACGACGCGAACCTCGGCCGCCTGCTCACGATCTTCGAAGACCTTCGGCGATCCAGCCAGCTCATCGTGATCACGCACCAGAAGCGCACGATGGAGATCGCGGATGCCCTCTACGGCGTCTCGATGCGGCAGGACGGAGTGTCGGCGGTCGTGGGTCAGCGGGTGGCGAACGAGGAGAAGGCGAGCTGACGACTCGTTAGTCTTAGTACATGGCACAAACTTCGTCCTGGTCCCTGTCGGGCGCTCTCAAGGGCATGTTCTCCAAGCCCACGATCGACGAGAACACGTGGGAAGACCTCGAGTACGCGCTGCTCACCGCTGACTTCGGCCCGGATGTCACCGAGGCGGTCATCGATGACCTGCACGCCAAGGTCGACAGGTACCGCACCACCGACCCTCGTGACCTGCAGCGGATGCTCCGCGAATCGATCGAAGAGCGTCTTTCGAAATACGACACAACGTTGAAGCTCACCGAGCGGCCGGCCGTCGTGCTCGTCGTCGGCGTCAATGGCGTCGGCAAGACCACAACGATCGGCAAGTTCTCGAAGTTCCTCGGCACGTACGGACGCACTGTCGTCGTCGGAGCCGCTGACACCTTCCGCGCCGCTGCCGTCGAGCAGCTCGCCACCTGGGCTGAGCGCGGGGGAGCGCAGATCGTGCGCCCGCAGCAGCACGGCCAGGACCCGGCATCCGTCGCCTTCCAGACCGTTGATTTCGCCAAGAGGAACGGCATCGAGATCGTCCTCATCGACACGGCCGGACGGCTGCAGACCAAGGGCGGTCTGATGGACGAACTCTCCAAGATTCGCCGCGTCGTCGAGAAGCAGGCGCCGATCTCTGAGGTGCTCCTCGTGCTCGACGCGACGACAGGTCAAAACGGGCTCTCCCAGGCCGAAGCATTCATTGAGCATGCCGGGGTGACCGGCCTCGTCCTCACCAAGCTGGACGGGTCCGCGAAGGGCGGCTTCGTGCTCGCGGTCCAGGAGAAGACCGGCATTCCGATCAAGCTCGTTGGCCAGGGCGAGGGCATCCACGACCTCACCGGCTTCACCCCGCACGTGTTCGCACAGAAACTGGTTGGCTGATATGACAACGGAACACGACTTCTTCGGCGCGCTCGAAAGCGACGCGAACGGTGGAATCTACTGGTCGGAGACCGTCGAGGTCGGCGATCAGCCCGTCGACGTCTCCGTGAGTTCTCCCGGTGACCGGACCGTCACCGTCGAAGGCCTCGACACCGCTGCCGGGTTCGTCAGTTCCCTCGACGGGCTCGACCTGCGTGCCCGTGAGGCCATGCTCAGTGACGTCGACAACCGCAGCTCTGACGTGACGAGCTTCATCGAAGCGACCGTCGAAGAGGTGGGGGAGGACCTGCCCGAGATGCTCGTCGACCGGTCAGGGGACAACGACGTCGACATCATCCGTTCGCTCCAGCTCATCCGCGTCGCGATCCACCCCCACCAGACCGGTGAGGGTGCGCCGTTTGCGTCGTTCGAGTTCGCGTTCGACCCGGACAACTCCGACCTCGCGCTCGTCGTCTCGCTGTCGAACCGGGGCGAGTCGGTCGGCATCGAACTGCTCGAGTAGACACTCACAGCCACAACGTCACCCGGTACCGCCCACGCTCGGTAAACTGGATCTCAAATGGCTACTTTTGGAAACCTCTCAGACCGGCTCTCCGAGACTTTTAAGAACCTCCGCAAGAAGGGTTCGCTGTCGGCATCGGATGTCGACGGTACAGTCCGCGAGATCCGTCGCGCCCTGCTCGACGCCGACGTCGCCCTCGACGTCGTCAAGGAATTCACCGGCAAGGTCCGTGAACGCGCCCTCAGCGATGAGGTCAACAAGGCGCTCAACCCGGCACAGCAGGTCGTTCAGATCGTCAACGACGAGCTCGTCGCCATCCTCGGTGGGCAGCAGCGTCGTCTCGAGTTCGCGAAGAACCCGCCGACGGTGATCATGCTCGCCGGTCTCCAGGGTGCGGGTAAGACCACCCTCGCCGGCAAGCTCGCCAAGTGGCTCGCGAAAGACGGCCACACGCCGCTCCTCGTCGCCGCCGACCTCCAGCGCCCCAACGCGGTAACGCAGCTCACCGTCGTCGCCGAGCAGGCCGGAGTCGCGATCTATGCTCCCGAGCCCGGCAACGGTGTCGGCGACCCGGTGCGGGTCGCGAAGGACTCGATCGCTTACGCCAAAACCAAGCAGTTCGACACGGTCATCGTTGACACCGCCGGACGCCTCGGCGTCGACGCCGAGCTGATGAAGCAGGCATCGAACATCCGCAAGGCCATCGATCCGGACGAAGTACTCTTCGTCATCGACGCCATGATCGGTCAGGATGCCGTCAAGACCGCCCAGGCGTTCCAGGAAGGCGTCGACTTCACCGGCGTGGTTCTGTCGAAGCTCGACGGCGACGCCCGCGGTGGTGCCGCGCTGAGCGTGGCATCCGTCACCGGCAGGCCGATCATCTTCGCCTCGACGGGTGAGGGACTCGACGACTTCGAGCCGTTCCACCCCGACCGGATGGCGAGCCGGATCCTCGACCTCGGTGACATCCTCACCCTCATCGAGCAGGCGCAGTCGGCGTTCGATGAAGAAGAAGCCATGGCGATGGCGGAGAAGTTCTCGACCGAGACCTTCACGCTCGATGACTTCCTCAAGCAGATGCAGCAGTTGCGCAACATGGGCTCCATCAAGAAGATGATGGGCATGCTGCCGGGCATGGGCCAGATGAAGCAGCAGCTGGATTCGTTCGACGAGCGCGAGATCGTTCGCACCGAGGCCATCATCCAGTCGATGACCCTCGCCGAACGCCAGAACTCGAAGCTGCTCAACGGCTCGCGCCGCCTGCGCATCGCGCGCGGTTCGGGCTCGACGGTGACCGAGGTCAACGCCCTCGTGAACCGGTTCGAGCAGGCCGCGAAGATGATGAAGACCGTCGCCAAGGGTGGTGTGCCGCAGATCCCGGGCATGGGACCCATTCCCGGTGCGCGCAGCGGCGGCTCGAAGAAGCAGCAGCCCAAGAAAAAGGGTTCGAAGAGCGGTAACCCCGCCAAGCGCGCGACGGAAAATGCGGCTCTCGCGTCGGGCACCAAGCCCGGTGCTGCCCTGACGCCCGGTGGAACCGGGTTCGGACTCGGTGGCGCGACAGGTCAAGGCCAGGCCGCTCCCACTGAGGAAGAACTCGCGACCCTGCAGAAGTTCCTCGGGAACTGACCCCCGGTCACTCCGCGTCTCAGCGAACACACCCGTTCCGGTCGAGAACACCCGTTACAGCGGATGTTCTCGACCGGAACGGGTGTTCTCGTATCGGGGGCTGCCGGGTCAGAGCTGCGTGTCAGGGGCTGCCGGATCAGTGGCTGACGAAGCCGGCTCTGAGCTCGCCGATCAGTGACTTGACCACGGCGGTGAGGTCGCCCTCGTTCTCGGCCGCCGTCGCCTGCTGGCGGGTGTAGCTGCCGCCGGTGTCGATGATCGACGGGATCGAGGCGAGTTCCTGGGCGCAACCGAGTCGCTCGGCGATCGGGGCGAGAGAACCGACGAGGTCACGGATGTCGTCTGTCACGGACCGTTCCGTGCCGTGCCGGTCGGTGATGATGGTCGCGTCGAGGCCGTAGCGTGCTGATCGCCACTTGTTCTCGCGCACGTACCACGGCGGCAGGGTGGGCAGCTCGTGTCCCTCGTCGAGGAGCGTCGAGAGGTGCTCGACGAGGCAGTGGATGAGGGAAGCGACCGCGGCAAGCTCGGCGTGTGTCGAGGCGCCGTCGCAGAACCTGACCTCGATGGTTCCCCAGTGCGGCGATGGTCGGATGTCCCAGCGCACCTCGGTGTAGTCGTCGATGGTGCCCGTCGCCGTCATGTCCTGGACGTACGCTTCGAACTCGGCCCAGTCCGCGACCTGGTACGGCAGCCCGGCCGTTGGAAGCTGCTGGAACATCAGCGAACGGTTCGACGCATACCCGGTGTCGATGCCGCCCCAGTACGGGCTCGACGCGCTCAGGGCCTGCAGGTGCGGGAAGTACCTGAGCATGCTGTTGAGGATGGGGATGACCTTGTCGCGGTCTTCAATGCCAACGTGCACATGCATGCCCCAGATGAGCATGTTGCGTCCCCACCACTGGGTGCGCTCGATGAGCTTGTGGTACCTCGCCTTGTTTGCAACAGGCTGGTCGTACCACTGCCCGAACGGGTGTGAACCGCTTCCGATCAGTTCAATGCCGCGGGGATCTGTGACACGACGGACCTCGGTGAGCTGGGCGTCGAGATCGGCGACGGCGTCGGAGACCCGGTGGTGAACCGCACTCACAAGCTCGATGGTGTTGAGGAGGAGTTCACCGGTGATCCGGGGGTGCGGCTGGCCTTCGGGGCTCTCGAGGTCCTGGAGCACCTCGTCAGCGGCGGAAACGAGTTCACCTGTGTCGCGGTCGACGAGGGCGAGTTCCCACTCGATCCCGACGGTCGACCGTTCAGATCGTGTGAACTCAATGCCCATACCGTTGTCCGCATCCGCCGCGCGGGAGCGCAGCACCCTTTCATCATTCCACGCGCGGCGGCGCTGTGGATCTAGGCTCTAGGCATGACGACAACTCACGCACAACGACCGGTTCGTATCGGCGTGCAACTGGCACCACAGCACGCCGAATACCGGACCATCCGCGACGCAGTATCCGAACTCGAAGACGCTGGCGTCGACATCCTGTTCAACTGGGACCACTTCTTCCCGCTGTCGGGCGAGCCTGACGGGCTCCACTTCGAGGCGTGGACGATGCTCGGCGCCTGGGCAGAGCAGACGAGCCGTGTCGAATTCGGCACGCTCGTGAACTGCAACAGTTACCGGAACGCCAACCTTCAGGCCGACATGGCCAGGACCCTCGACCACATCTCGGGTGGCCGCTTCATCTTCGGCACAGGCGCCGGCTGGTGCGAGCGCGACTACGACGAGTACGGCTACGAGTTCGGCACCCCTGGCTCACGGATCGCCGCTCTCGCGAACGACCTTCCGGTGATCAGAGAGCGGTGGTCGAAGCTCAACCCGCCACCGGTGCGGAAGATCCCCATCATGATCGGGGGAGGCGGCGTCAAGAAGACACTGCGCATCGTCGCTGAGCACGCCGACATCTGGCACAGCTTCAGCACGCCGGAGGTGCTTGCCGAGAAGCTCGAGGTTCTCCGCGCTCACGGAGAAGACGTTGGCCGCGACGTCAGCGAGATCGAGATTTCCACGGAGATACGAGATTCGAGCGAGGAGAACGCCGAGAAGCTTCTCGAACTCGGAACGACGATGTTCACGATCGGACTCAGCGGGCCCGACTACGACATCGCGAAGGTCAAGCGCTGGCTGGACTGGCGCGACCGCATGAACGGCTAGGGACCGGCAACCGAACGTGGTCACACAACGCCGAAATATCTGACAGAATGGTTAGTCGAGTCTGTACTCGCCCGACCCTCTAATCAGGCGCTACAGCATTAGAAGGCTTTCGGACCGAGTGTGCCCCCACGCTCCCGGTGACGAGCACAATCACACAACAAATAATTCAGGAGAATTGTGTCTGTCAAGATTCGTTTGAAGCGCATGGGTAAGATCCGTGCGCCGTACTACCGCATCGTCGTTGCTGACTCGCGCACCAAGCGCGACGGCCGCGTCATCGAGGAAATCGGCAAGTACCACCCCACCGAGAACCCCTCCTTCATCGAGGTCAAGTCTGACCGCGCGCAGTACTGGCTCTCCGTTGGCGCACAGCCGACCGAGCAGGTTGCCGCTCTTCTCAAGCTCACAGGTGACTGGGGCAAGTTCAAGGGTGACAAGGATGCCGTTTCCACCGTCAAGGTGAAGGAGCCCAAGGTTCCCTTCGTCGCAGACGAGAAGAAGAAGCCGGTCCTCAAGCCAAAGGCAGAGAAGCCGGCCGTCAAGGAAGAGGCTCCTGCCGCTGACGAGACCGCTGCAGAAGAAGACAAGGCGTAACAATTGCTCGCACCTGCTCTCGAACACCTCGTCAAGGGGATTGTTGACAATCCGGACGACGTGACCGTCGTAGCGCAGAGCTCACCACGCGGTGAGGTCCTCGAGGTTCGCGTGAACCCCGAGGACCTCGGCCGTGTGATCGGCCGTTCAGGCCGCACGGCAAAGGCACTGCGCACACTGGTTTCAGCCCTCGCCGATGGCCGACGCGTCCGCGTCGACGTCGTCGACACCGATTCCTAAGGTGAGCACCGACAAAATGCCGAAGACCCAGCTCCGGGTGGGTCGGCTCACGAAGGCCCACGGGCTCAAGGGAGCCATCAAGCTCGAACTCTTCACCGACGACCCCGGCAGACGATTTGTCCCCGGCGCCGTCTTCACCCTCCAGGTTCCGACAGGATCGCCCTGGCACGGCAAGACGCTCACTCTGAGCGAGCTGCGCTGGTACAACGGCCACGCCGTCGGCTTCTTCGAGGGTGTCACCGATCGCTCCGAGGCGGAAACCCTCGTGAAAGCGATCCTCTGGATCGAACAGGACTCCGCTGAGCCTTCCCAGGAGGAAGACGCGTGGTACGACCACCAGCTGGTCGGGCTCGCTGTCTCGCGTGATGGCCAGACCATTGGCTCCGTTGCCCGGGTCGAGCACTTCCCGGCGCAGGACCTTCTCATCGTGAAGACGCCTCAGGGCGAGGTCATGCTTCCGTTCGTGAAGGCGCTCGTTCCCGCCGTGGACATCGCCGCGGGGATCGTCACCATCACGCCACCGCCTGGCCTCTTCGAGGAGTTGCCGGACGAGCCCGATGACGAGACTGACGCGCCGGTCGACGCGGATGCCGCTGACGGTGTTGAGGCTGATGCTGACGTCGCCGAAACCGACGCTGATGAAGCGGATGCCTCTGCCGAGTCCGCTGCGGACGTCGCGGTTTCAGACCACACGGACCGCTAACCCCGGTTTCACGATGCAGGTCGCCGGGCGACCGGCGTCCCCGCCAGCGTGGGCCGCGTCCGGCGTCCGCCCCGTGCCACCTAGGATTTCTCATATGCGTATCGACATCGTCACGATCTTTCCCGAGTTCTTCGATGTGCTCGATATCTCCCTCCTCGGCAAGGCGCGGCAGGCCGGAATCATCGACCTCGGCGTGCACAACCTCCGCGATGCCACGACGGACCGCCACCGCACCGTCGACGACACCCCGTACGGCGGCGGTGCAGGGATGGTGATGAAGCCCGAGCCGTGGGGGAAAACCCTCGACGGCATTCTCGCCGCAGACGGTTCGGAGGCCGACCACGAGAAGGGGCCCCTCGTCATCTTCCCCTCGCCGGCCGGTGAGGTCTTCACGCAGTCGATGGCCCGCGAGCTCTCCACCGAGGAACACCTGGTGTTCGGGTGCGGTCGCTATGAGGGCATCGACCAGCGCGTGTTCGATGACACGGCAACCCGGGCGCGGGTTCGGCTCGTCAGCCTCGGCGACTACGTCCTGAACGGGGGAGAGGTCGCCGTGATGGCAATGATCGAAGCAATCGGTCGGCTGATTCCCGGTGTCGTCGGCAACCCGCATTCCCTCGTCGAAGAGTCGCACGAAGACGGACTCCTCGAGGCACCGAGCTACACCAAGCCAGCATCCTGGCGCGGCCTCGACGTTCCTCCGGTTCTGCTGAGCGGTAATCACGCTGCAATCGCGGCGTGGCGCCGTGAGCAGCAACTCGAACGCACCAGACGGGTGCGTCCGGACCTGCTTCAGCCCTGAGCGATCGGTCCGGCACACGGGGGGATATTCCCAGCACACGGGCCTAGGCTTGGGCCATGATCGTACGCCGGGTATATCGGACCTGGATGCTCGTCGCATCCGTCGCCCTTCCCATCTGGCCGCTTATCGGCTGGGGCATCTTCGGCGGTGGCGGCTGGGAGTTCGTCGGCCTCGTCATTGCCATGCCGATTCTCTTCCTCGCTCTCGCCGCGGTATCCCTGCTGATCTACGCGCGCCCGACGGTACGCCGCGAGAAAGCCGTGAACTGGTGGGACGTCCTCGTGCTCACTCTCTGGCACGTGTTCATCATCGGCTTCGGGTTGTTCGGTGACAACACCACGACATTCGCCGTCCTCGGAGTACTCGCCGGCATCGTCGCGTTCTGGTACTCGGTGTGGGCGTTCTTCAAGGATGCCGCGAAGCGCGCGCGGGAGACCCTCGCCGAGTTCGAGCAAATGGCGACGGCGCCCACCATCGGCCGGGTTCCCCCCGGTGCGACCGGCGTGGCGAGTGAGCAGGTAATCATCGTCAGGGAGAACCCCAGGGACGAGCCGTAGCCCACCCCGCTTTGCGCGTGGCATCCGATTCATGACAGAATAGAACATTGTGCCGCGGCCGGACTCTGCCACAGGGGAGTAAGCGCCTTCGCCCTGACTTTTCAGGGCAAGCGGACACACATCAACTCAACCCCTTATTCGTAGTCGACCTGTGGCGGTTACAGAGAGCGAACTATCATGCACATCCTCGACAGTGTCGATGCAGCATCCCTCAAAAGCGACATCCCTGAATTCCGCGCCGGTGACACGGTCAAGGTTCACGTCAACATCGTTGAGGGCAGCCGTTCTCGAATCCAGGTCTTCCAGGGCATCGTGATCGGTCGCCAGGGCGAAGGCGTCCGCGAGACCTTCGCCGTTCGCAAGGTCAGCTTCGGCGTTGGCGTCGAGCGCAAGTTCCCGGTGCACTCCCCGGTGATCGAGCAGATCGAGGTCATCACCCGCGGTGATGTCCGTCGTGCCAAGCTCTACTTCCTCCGCGAACTGCGCGGCAAGAAGGCGAAGATCAAGGAAAAGCGCTTCAACTAAGGTTTCTGAGAACTCAGCGAAACTTCACCGAGCTCCCCACCGATAAACTGGTGGGGAGCTCGGGCGGTTATATGACAGATATCACAGTGCCAGCGGACGATACGTCCGCCAGGTTGCGACGACGATCGCAGAAGAAAGGCGCGCTCCTCTTCGTGAGGGATGTGCTCGTTATCTTCGTCGTCGCCCTGCTCGTCTCCTTTCTCATCAAGACGTTCCTCGTCCGGTCGTTCTTCATCCCGTCGAGCTCCATGGAGCAAACCCTTCAGATCGACGACCGCATTCTCGTCAACGAGCTGGTGCCTGACCTCATCGACGTCCAGCGCGGCGACGTTGTCGTGTTCCGCGATCCGGGCGGCTGGCTGCCGCCGTCGGTCGAGCCGGAGCAGGCTCCGTTGATCGCCGCGGCCGACTGGGTGCTCTCGGCGATCGGGCTGTCGGCCTCTGACAGCGACGACCACCTCATCAAACGCGTCATCGGCCTTCCCGGTGACCATGTTGTCTGCTGCAACGCCCTCGGGCAGATGACCGTCAACGGCGTTCCGCTGAACGAGCCATACGTCACGCTTCCCGCCGGGGTCGCCACCGTGTCGAAGGACGCCTTCGACGTCACGGTTCCCGACAATTCGCTCTGGGTGATGGGCGATAACCGGTACAACTCGAAGGACTCGCGGTACAACCGCGAACAGCCCGGCAACGGGTTCGTCCCCATCGATAATGTTGTCGGCCGCGCCTTCGTCATCAGCTGGCCGAGTTCGCACTGGGGCTGGCTCGACAACCATCCGTCGGTCTTTGCCGGAATCCGGGACCCGGAAGGGTCATGATGGCGGTCTGCGACCCGACCGACCTCGTCGAGCGGGAATTCTTCTCGGCCGGTTCCCGGTTCGTGATCGGGTGTGACGAAGTCGGCCGCGGCGCTGTCGCAGGTCCTGTCGCCGTCGGTATGGCTGTCGTCGCCGAGACCTGCGGCGCCCACCCCGATGGGCTGCGCGATTCCAAACTGCTCAGCCAGAAGCGGCGCGAGGAACTCGAACCGCTGCTCAGGAAGTGGGTGCTGTTCGGCGCCGTCGGAATCGCCGACGCGCGGGAGGTCGACGACCTCGGCATCGTCCACTGCCTCGGCCTCGCCGGCAAGCGGGCACTTCAGTTGCTTCACTCACAGGGCGCAGACGTCTCCTCGAGCGTGATCCTCCTCGACGGGAACCATGACTGGCTGAGCCCGGTGCTGTCGACGCCGCTCGACGTCAGGACCCGGATCAAGGCCGACCGGGATTGCGTGTCGGTCGCCGCGGCATCCGTCCTGGCCAAAGTCCACCGTGACGCGATGATGATCGCGCAGGATGCTGTGCTTCCCGGCTACGGCTGGAGCGGCAATAAGGGCTACGGAAGCGGCGAACACCTCGACGCCATCCGCACACTCGGTATGACCGAATTCCACAGGAAGAGCTGGCTGGTTTCCTACGCGTAGGATGGACTCACCATGGAAGAAGACGAGTTCGAGGACTACGACCGCGAGGTCGAGCTGGCCCTGTATCGCGAGTATCGCGACGTTGTGTCGCAGTTCAAGTACGTGATCGAGACGGAGCGCCGGTTCTATCTGGCGAATGACGTCGACCTCGTTCGCCGCGACACCGAGCACGACTTCTACTTCGAGATCACCATGACCGACGTGTGGGTCTGGGACGTCTACCGGTCCGACCGTTTCGTAAAGAGCGTGCGGGTGCTGACGTTCAAGGATGTCAACATCGAAGAACTCTCCACCCGCGACTTCGAGCTTCCGAAGGAACTCGCGCTCGACGAGTAAGGCGCCCGGCTCCCGAGGCCTCGATTGCGTCGCTTTCGCGTGCGACTATTGTCTCCATGGCGGAGACTGATGCCGGAACGGGGCGAGGCACTGGCCACCGCCTGATCCGGATGTCGGGTCGGGACCCCGCCGAGCCACACCGCGGTGCCACCCCACTCGAGCTGCTCTTCGACCTGACGTTCGTCGTGGCGATCAGCCAGGCCAGTTCCCAACTGGCGCATCTGCTGGCAGAAGGCCACACGGCATCCGCTGTTCTCGGGTTCTCCTTCAGCATGTTTGCCATCTGCTGGGCGTGGATCAACTTCACCTGGTTCGCGTCGGCATACGACACAGATGACTGGTTCTTCCGGGTCACGACGATGGTGCAGATGATCGGCGTTCTCGTGCTGGCACTCGGCCTGCCCGCCGTCTTCGAGTCGGTCGACCATGGCGAGTACCTCGACAATCGGGTCGTGGTCGCCGGATACGTCGTCATGCGCATCGCGATGGTTGCCCAGTGGCTGCGGGCCGCGCGGAGCGACCCGCCGAGGCGCAGGGTGGCTCTCACGTACGTCGGATTCATCGCTGTCGCCCAGGTCGGCTGGATCGTGCTTGCCGTAATCGACGTGCCGCTCCTGGCGTTCTGCGTCTTCGCCGTCATGCTGTACCTCACCGAGCTCGCGGGCCCGCTCACCGCCGAGAAGCGGTTCGGGAACACCGGATGGCACCCGCACCACATCGCCGAGCGTTACGGACTGCTCACGATCATTGCGCTCGGCGAAGTCATTCTCGGCTCGGTCGCGTCGGTGGCGGCCGTTGTCGAGAACCACGGCTGGAGCGCGGAAGCGGTGTTGCTCGTCGTGGCAGGTATCGGCCTTGCCTTCGGGCTCTGGTGGATGTACTTCATGCTTCCGGCCGGGCGGCTGCTCGAGCGACACCGGAGGCGGAGCTGGGTGTGGGGATACGGGCACATCGTTCTCTTCGCGTCGATTGCCGCGACCGGTGCAGGGCTCCACGTTGCCGCTTACGTCGTTGAGGATGCTGCGCACATCGCGGTGAGCGGGGCGGTCCTGGCCGTGGCGGTTCCCGTTGCGGTTTTCCTGGTCGCGCTCTTCATCCTGCACAGTCTTTTGCTGGGTGAAGCCGCCCGGTTCCAGGTTGTGCCTCTCGCGTGCGCCATTGTCCTGCTCGCGTGCGCCGTTGCGCTCGCGGGTGCTGGCACGCCGCTCGGTCCCTGCCTGCTGGTGGCGATGGCAGCGCCAGCAGTAGTCGTGGGCACGTTCGAGGTGGCGGGACACCGAGGGCAGGAGCGCATTCTCGCCCGGGCCCTCGGGTAACAACTGCGGCCCTGTTCAGGACCTACTTGAGCAGCCGCGAGAGCACCCGGTCGGCGAGCACCTTCCCGCCGGTCTGGCAGGTAGGGCAGTACTGGAACGTCGAGTCGGCGAAGATGACCTGCCGCACCATGTCTCCGCACACCGGGCAGGGCTCGCCGGTGCGGCCGTGCACTTGCAGGCCGGCTTTCTTCTCTTTCTTCAATTCGGATGCCGCGAGGCCGTCAGCGCGCTCGATCGCGCTCCGCAGCGTGAACTGCATCGCGTCGTAGAGGCGCGCCACTTCCTCATCGTCGAGGGTTGCCGGCTTGAACGGAGACATCCTTGCGGTGTGGAGGATCTCGTCCGAGTAGGCATTGCCGATGCCGGCGATCACCGACTGGTTACGCAGCACGCCCTTGAGCTGAGCTCGCCCCGCCGAACGGAGGATGGCTGCGAGGGCGTCGACGGTGAAGCTTTCGTCGAGCGGGTCCGGGCCGAGCCGCGCGATCCCGGGGACATCCGCCGGGTCACGAACCACCGAGAGTGACAGGCTCTTCTTCGAGCCGGCTTCGGTGATATCGATGCCTGACCCGTCATCGAGGACGAGCCGCGCTGCGAGTGCAGTTTTTCCGCCCCGCGCCGACCGCTCAGGCGCGTTGTCGCGCCAGCGGATCCAGCCGGCCCTCGCGAGGTGGAGCACAATGTGCAGGTCGCCGGCACCGATGTCGAGGAACTTGCCGTGGCGGGAGACCCCGTCGATCGTCGCGCCGGCGAGCGCCGTGACGGGCGGGTCGTAGGTCTTGAGCGCCGCGAATGCGATGACCTCGAGCCGTTCGATGACGCGGCCGGTGAGGCGGGCGCCGAGGTCGGCGGTGAGCGCGTGTACTTCGGGGAGTTCTGGCACGGTCCCAGTCTGACGCGCGCCGCCGTCATCAGTCCAGCGTGGTGGCTGCCACCCGGGCCTTCGGTTGCCACGGAGTGCGGTGATCCCGCTCGGGGACGTGCGTTTGCGACATCTGTAGCAGGATGCCCGTCCTCCCCACGCGGACGTCCCGACGGGATTTTCCGCAGATGTGTGGGTGGGCGGCAGGACGGGCGACCGCGCGCCAGCATCGAGGGATGAAGGTACTCGTGTCGAATCGGATCGCGCTCGGGCGCCGCGGCGAAGATCTCGCCGCTGAGCACCTCACCGGGCTTGGCTACCGGGTAATCGCACGCAACTGGCGTTGCCGACAGGGCGAAATCGACATCGTTGCCACGCGCGGTGATGTCATTGCATTTGTGGAGGTGAAGACGCGCTCCTCGCTCGCTTTCGGGCATCCGTTCGAAGCCGTCACGCCAATGAAACTGGCCCGTCTGCGTCGGCTGGCTGCCGCGTGGTGTGCTGAGAACGATCCGCAGACGCCGCGCATCCGCATCGATGTGATCGCCGTCGTGATTCCTCACGATGGTCCATTCACCATCGAGCACCTGAGCGGGGTGTCCGCGTGACGGTCGGACGCACCTGGGCCGTCGCCCTTCTCGGCCTCGACGGCTCACTCGTCGAAGTCGAAGCCGACATCTCGGCCCAGCTGCCCAAGTTCGTGATCATCGGCCTCGCCGATCGTTCCCTCGGTGAGGCGGAGGGCCGGGTCCGTCAGGCGGCGACCAATGCCGGGTGCCGGCTGTCGGGCCAGCGCATCACCGTGAACCTGTCGCCAGCGAGCCTGCCCAAGAACGGGTCAGGCTTCGACCTCGCCATCGCGCTCTCGTGCCTCGCCGCCGACAGCGTTGTGTCGAATGAATCGATCGACGGCGTTGTCCACATCGGCGAACTCGGTCTCGACGGGAGGCTGCGGCCCACCCCCGGGGTGCTGCCCGCGGTCCTCGCCGCCGTGCGCGCGGGCCGAAAAACGGTGATGGTTCCGGCGGGAAACGAGCACGAGGCCCGCCTTATCCCCGACGTGACGGTCATCCCTGTGGCATCGCTCCGTGAGGCCGCTATCTGGCATGGCGCCGCCCTGACGCCGGTGGAGGTCACACCGATACTCGCCGCAGCGACGGATGCCGAGGCGCCGGTCGATTTGGATCTCTCGGAGATCGTCGGCCAGGAAGACGCGATCCAGGCGCTCCTGGTCGCAGCGGCCGGCGGCCACCACCTCATGATGCTCGGCCCGCCCGGGGCGGGAAAGACGATGCTCGCCGCCCGGCTCCCCGGCATCCTGCCCGACCTCGACGTCACCGAAGCACTCGACGTGACCTCGGTCAGGTCGCTCGCCGGACAGCCGATAGGCACGCAGCTCGTGTCGCGCCCGCCCTTCGAGAGTCCGCACCACACAGCGACGACCGCGGCGATCCTCGGCGGCGGGAGCAAGCTCATCCGCCCCGGTGCGGCGGCGAGGGCTGCGCACGGTGTCCTCTTCCTCGATGAGGCACCGGAATTCCAGGCGAGCGTTCTTGACGCACTGCGCCAGCCGCTCGAATCCGGAACCATCAGCATCCACCGTGCCAACGCCGTCGCCCATTTCCCGGGCAGGTTTCAGCTCGTCCTCGCTGCGAACCCCTGCCCGTGCGGCCAGTACGGCAGCAGGGAGAATTCGTGTGTCTGCCCGCCGTCCGCGATTCGTCGTTACCTCGGCCGTCTCTCCGGACCGCTCATGGACCGGATCGACATCCAGCTCAGAATGCGGCGGATCTCGCGGGCAGAAATGGTGCTCTCGGGTGAAAGCGCCGGCACGCACAGCGCTGACGCACGGCGCGTGGTCTCGGAGACCCGGCAGCGCACCATGGCCCGTCTGGCGGGCACCCCGTGGACCACGAACGGGCAGGTGCCAGGCCCGTGGCTGCGTGCAGGTCCGCGAGCGTTGCCGCGTGACGTCACAGAACCGATTGATCGCGCGCTCGAACACGGCAGCATCACCATGCGCGGATACGACCGTGTGCTTCGCGTCGCGTGGACTCTCGCCGATATGGAGGCGGCCCAACGGCCGGAGAAGACGCACATCGGGCGGGCTCTGTTTCTCAGGAAGGGGATCTGACATGCGGGTGTTCGAACTCGACGCCGACGACGTGAACATGGCGATATTCTCGATAACCCCACAGGCCGTCGTCGACGCTGCCCGCGAATCCGGTGCGACGGCCGAGGTGGCGGCGGAGCGATTCGCCCGAGCCGTCTGGACGGGCATCGTCGAGCCGGGAGACGGCACCGCCGGATCCTTGATCGATGCTGTCGGTGCGACCGCGGCACTGCGCATGCTGATCGAGCGGTGGGGTCCGCAGCGGATTAGCGCGGCGCTTGGCGGCACTCGTAACGACGGTGCTCCTGGTGACAGCGACCCGAGTGACGGCGACTTGCTCGAGCACGTTCAGAAAGCGTGGGCCAGGTGGATTCCCCGGCTGGATTCCGCAGCAGCGATGGCATCCATCCGGCTTGCCACACACAACGGCGCGACGCTCATTTGCCCTGACGACGGCTGGTGGCCGGCGGGGCTGAACGACCTGGGCCCGCATGCCCCGCTCGCGCTCTGGGTGAGAGGGGATCCCTGGCGGTTACCGGCGACCTCGCCGTCGATTGCGCTGGTCGGCGCTCGCGCGGCCACCGGCTACGGCGAACACGTGACGGTCGAAGCCGCGAGCGCTCTCGTCGATCGTGGTTTCACCATAGTGTCCGGGGCGGCGTACGGAATCGACGGAGCGGCACACCGCGCAGCGCTCGCCTCGCAGGGCACGACGGTTGCGTTCCTCGCCGGGGGAGTCGACCGCCCGTATCCGAGCGGCCACGACGCGCTGATCGGGCGCATTATCGAGACGGGCGCCGTCGCTTCGGAGGTGCCCTGCGGAGTGCCGCCGAGTAAGTGGCGTTTTCTCCAACGCAATCGACTTATAGCTGCGGTCAGTTCGGCGACCGTCGTGCTCGAAGCGGGGTGGAGGTCGGGCTCGCTCAACACTGCCGGCCACGCTGCGGCGCTCGGCAGGCCGCTGGGTGCCGTGCCGGGCCCCGTGACGAGTGCCGCGTCTGCCGGATGCCATCGGCTGATCAGAGAGTATGGAGCGACGTGCGTGACGAACGCCGACGAGATGGCCGAACTCGCGGGGGAGGTGGACCTGGGAGTTGGCATGCCCGGAGACACGCCCTCCCGGGGGACTGATCGAAGCTCGGATGAGGTGCGGGTGCTCGATGCGCTGAGCACCCGATCGGGTCGCAACGTCGACGACATCGCACGGCGGGCCGGGCTTCCTGTCGATGCGGTGCAGTCAGTACTCGGCGTGCTGGAACTCGACGGCGTGGTGGGAGAGCGTCCGCTGGGCTGGGTGTACCTGCCTCAGGGGCGCTGAGGCGGAGGCACGTGTTCAGCGGGTCAGACGACCTCCTCCAGGAGCCTCACCTGGTCGGCAAGCAACCGGGCACGGATCTCGGGACGATAAACGTCGACGTGCGCGACGTCGTAATCGATCTGGCGTCCACGCGGGGCACGGTTAGCGAACTCGCTCACCTGATCGAGCGGGGACTCCCGATCCCCGACGGCAGCGCAGACCGACAGGGCCACAACCTCGATCCGTATCTCGTCAGGAAACGAACGATACCCGCGTGGTTGACGGGCGTTCAAGGGGCTCCCCGGAAAGACCGGCGGGTAGAACCGTACTGGATGGTATGGTCCTGCCATGAGTGAAGCACGGGAGCGCTGGCTGAACGAGGGCGTCCGCGTCCTGATGGACGAGGGGTTCAACGGCGTCCGGATTGACAGGCTCGCGGCCAGGCTCGGTCTGTCGAAGGGGTCGTTCCACCATCACTTCGCCGGCGCAGATGACTTCAAACACGCGCTGCTCGGCCGGGTCGAACAGCTGTCGCTCGAGGCGCTCGAACGGGCGGTCAACAGTTCTGCGAAAACAGCCACCGCGCGGGACATCCTGGGGCGCCTTACCGACGCCGTCGGAGCTCCGGAGGCGGGACTGTACCGACCGGAACTGGACATCGCGGTGCGCGGGTGGGCCCTCTCTGACGCTGACGCGAGTGCCACCCTGGCGAGGATCGACGAAGCGCGACTCGCGGCGCTGGAGCAGGTATGGCGACCGTACGTTCGGACGGACGCCGAGGCGCGCATCGCCGCCCTGGTCCCGTACCTGCTGTCCGTCGGAGCCGCGGTCACCTCACCGCCGGTCTCAGGTGCAGAGTTGAAAGCTGTGTTCGAGCGGATCCTGCCGCTCGTTCCCGAAGTGCCGGGGGAGTAGGCCCCTCTCGCCGCCGAAGGATTCACCTTCAGACCCCTTGATCCAGACCATACGGTTTGGTATGTTTTGGCATCAGTTCAAAGGTGGTTGACCATGACTGCACTGCCAGCGCCCGTCTGGCCCGTTCTCGCGCTCGCCGCGATCCAGGTGGCCGACGGCATCCTCTGTATCAAGCCTGTCGGGTTCGTGGCAGCGTGCTTCACCGACGTCAATTTCCCGAGGCGGTACTGGCGGCTCATGACCCCGGTCAAATTCGCCGCAGCCGTGGGTCTTATGGCAGGCATCTGGATTCCTTACCTCGGTGCGATCACGTGCGCGGCGCTGGTGCTGTATTTTCTCGTCGCGATCTCCATGCACATCGCCGCCCGCGACTTCGGCAGGAATCTCTTCCTGAACGCAACGGGGATGCTGGCCATTTGTGTGGCGACAGGGATGTTCTGTTTTCTGCTGTGAAGCTCGTCGCTCACCAGCGTCCCAATCCGGGCAGAGAGCGATTCGTGGTGCGCCTGCGGGGGATAGGGCAGCGGGTGCGCAATTCTTGACGGATGAAGATCCCGTCCGCCGTCGCTCAATACATCGACCACATAGCGGTCGAGCGGCAGTACTCCGAGTCGACCTGCAGGGCCTATGAATCCGACCTCACTGACTTCGCGGCGTTCGCGGCGAAACGTGAGAGGGCTCTCGTGACTGATGTGGACCTCGACCTGCTGAGGGACTGGCTCTGGAAATCGTCCCAGTCAGGGCTCGGGCCGTCGACGCTCGCCCGACGATCCGCTTCCGTCAGAGGGTGGTCCGCCTGGCTCGCGCACAACGGACATGTCCCGGTCGATACCGCGGTTCGGCTGCGGTCGCCGAAGACAGGCAGGGCCTTGCCGCACGTGGTGCAACGGCCCCAGATGGACGCCATGCTGGATTCCCTCGCCGAACTGGCCGCGGAAGGCGATCCGGTCGCCCTGCGCAACGCGGCGCTCATCGAATTGCTCTACGCAACCGGGACCCGGGTGTCGGAGCTGTGCGGCCTGAATGTCGATGACATCGATCTCGACCGACTGACCCTCCGCGTGGTCGGCAAAGGATCAAAGGAACGCGTCGTTCCGTTCGGTGTCCCCGCGCACTCGGCACTCGTCGACTACCTGCGGCTCGGTCGCGACGCCCTGCTGGCGCGCGGGAAAGAGAGAACGGATGCCGTGTTCCTCGGTGTGAAGGGAGCGCGAATGGGTCCGAAGAGCGTGTACAACCTGGTCAGTCGGCTGCTGGCGTCGCTTCCGGGTGGCTCTGCCCAGGGGCCCCACGCGCTTCGGCACACAGCGGCGACACATTTGCTCGACGGCGGCGCCGATCTTCGCGCGGTCCAGGAGATGCTCGGCCACGCCTCACTCGGCACGACCCAGATCTACACCCACGTCTCAACCGAGCGACTGAGGGAGAGCTACCGCGGCGCTCACCCCCGCGCCTGAGTGGATCTCAGCCCTCCAGCGGGAGGAGCACCGCCCGGTGGAGGGACTCGAGCAACGCGAGGGGGCTCACATACTCGCCGTGGAGCCGGACGCCGAAGTGCGCGCAGGATCCCGAACAGTGACCGCCGGAAGTCACGGTGCCGATCACGGCGCCCGCCAGGACCTGATCGCCCTCGGCCACCGTGGCGATGACGGGCTCGATGCTCGACACCAGCCCGTCGGGAAAAGTGATCGACAGCACCGGCCGGTCGACGACCGTACCAGCGAAGCTCACCGCGCCGTCTGCCGGTGCCACGACCGACGTGCCCGCGGGCGCTGAGAGATCCACTCCGCGGTGACCGGCCGAGTACCTGGTGGCCGGTGCCTCGAACCGCCGGAGAACCACCCGTGGCCCTGCGACGGGCCACACCCAGCTGTCGTCTGCTCTGGCGATGGGGGACGTGGCCTGACCGACCCGCGCTGCGGCATCCGGAACCGCAGCCGCGGTCGGCACCGCGAGGGTGGCGGCCACGCAGCTCGCGGCGAGAGCGCCGGAAAAAACTCCGTGCGATCGAAGGGTCATCCACCCACACTGGCCCGAAGCGCCCAGCGGCTCAGCGCCGGACGAGTGCCTGTGCCGAACGCGCAGGCCAGAGGCAGCTGTTCGGGACTCCGACGGCTGTCCCGTGCTGCTAAGATATTCGGAGCACCTCGCATGTCGGGGTGACTACGCGTGCCCATTCGGCTCCCACTTCCAATCGGTCTCTCTCGTGAAATACGACAGGGCGGACGTGCGCCGGGCACCAGGAGGAGCGGCCACTCGGCCGCACTGACAACCGACAGACGCTCGCCCGGCATCCGGGCGCGTCAGAATAGGAGAACGGCTCATGGCCGTCGTAACCATTCGCCAGCTGCTCGACAGCGGCGTGCACTTCGGGCACCAGACCCGCCGTTGGAACCCGAAGATGAAGCGCTTCATCTTCACGGAGCGTTCCGGCATCTACATCATCGACCTCCAGCAGTCGCTTGGATTCATCGACAAGGCATACGACTTCGTCAAGGAGACCGTCGCCCACGGTGGAACCATCCTTTTCGTTGGTACCAAGAAGCAGGCACAGGAAGCGATAGCCGAGCAGGCAACCCGCGTCGGCCAGCCCTACGTCAACCAGCGCTGGCTCGGTGGACTCCTCACCAACTTCCAGACGGTATCCAAGCGTCTCGCTCGCATGAAAGAGCTCGAAGAGCTTGACTTCGAAGACACCGCAAAGTCGGGCTTCACCAAGAAGGAAATGCTCATCAAGAAGCGCGAGCTCGACAAGCTTCACAAGTCGCTCGGTGGAATCCGCAACCTCACCAAGACGCCGTCGGCTCTGTGGGTTGTCGACACCAAGAAAGAGCACCTCGCCATTGACGAGGCCAAGAAGCTCGGTATCCCCGTGATCGGTATCCTCGACACGAACTGCGACCCCGACGAAGTCACCTACCCGATCCCGGGTAACGACGACGCGATCCGTTCGGTCGGCCTGCTCACCCGCATCATCGCTGACGCAGCCGCTGAAGGCCTCATCCAGCGTCACCAGAAGCCGGTCGAGGGCGACGCCCCCGTCGAGCCGCTGGCTGCATGGGAAGCAGAACTCCTCGGAGCTGACGCTGCTGCAGCTGACGCGCCCGCAGCAGACGACGCCGCAACCGAAGCGCCGGTCGAGCAGAACGACGCTGACGCTGAAGTAGCCGAGAAGAACGCGGCAATCCCGGAAGACGCTCCGGTCGAGGTCGTTGCCCCCGAAAGCGACGAGAAGACTGAAGAGCGCCTCGAGGCGGAAGCGACCGAGGCTGAAAAGCAGCCGGTCGCCGACAACAACTAACCCGTAAACGAGGAGTTCACGAATATGGCAAACATCGCTCTTGCTGACATCAAGGCTCTTCGCGAGCAGCTTGGGACCGGAATGGTCGACACCAAGAACGCGCTCGTCGAGGCCGACGGTGACATGGAGAAGGCCACCGAAATCCTGCGTCTCAAGGGAGCAAAGGGTAACGCCAAGCGCGCCGACCGCTCCACGAGCGAGGGTCTCGTTGCTGTCAAGGAAAACGGCACGACGGCAACGATGATCGAGCTCGCCTGCGAGACCGACTTCGTTGCGAAGAACGACAAGTTCGTCGCTCTCGCCGACAAGGTCCTGGAAGCTGTCGCGGCATCCGGTGCATCCTCGCTCGAGGAAGCACTCGCCGCACCGGCCGGTGACCAGACGGTCGCCGACCTGATCAACGACCAGGCCGCCATCCTCGGCGAAAAGGTCGAGCTGCGCCGTGTCGCGCTGGTAACGGGTGAGCAGTTCGCTGTTTACCTGCACAAGACCAGCAAGGACCTGCCGCCGCAGATCGGTGTTGTCGTCAGCTACACCGGTGATGACGCAGAAACCGCCCGCGCGGTCGCCCAGCACATCGCCATGTTCGACCCGCAGTACCTCACCCGCGAAGAAGTTCCGGCTGAGACTGTGGACAAGGAGCGCGAGATCGTCACCGAGATCTCGAAGAACGAAGGAAAGCCGGAAGCGGCACTTCCCAAGATCGTCGAGGGTCGCCTGACCGCCTTCTTCAAGCAGGTTGCCCTGCTCGAACAGGACTACGCACGCGACAGCAAGATTCAGGTCAAGAAGGTTCTTGCCGATGCGAACCTGACAGTGACGGGCTTCGCCCGCTTCAAGGTCGGCGCGTAAGCACATCATGAGGAGTCCGGATCACAGTCGTGATCCGGACTCCTTTTTTGTGTGCGGCCACTCGCTCACACCAACTCCCCATCTCTGAAGTTCAAGGAAAGGCGTACAACGGATGTCTGCAGCCACGAAGAAGCGCAGGGTACTGCTCAAACTCTCCGGAGAGTCGTTTGGGGCAGGCTCCCTCGGCGTCAACCCCGACGTCGTTTCGAACATCGCCCGCGAGATAGCGGAAGCGGCAAAGACCGTCGAGATCGCGATCGTCGTCGGTGGAGGGAACTTCTTCCGCGGGGCAGAGCTGTCCCAGCGCGGCATGGATCGCGGCCGAGCTGACTACATGGGGATGCTTGGCACCGTCATGAACGCCCTCGCCCTCCAGGATTTCCTCGAGCAGGCCGGTGCCGAAACCCGGGTTCAGTCCGCGATCTCCATGACGCAGGTGGCTGAACCGTACATTCCGCGCCGGGCGGAACGTCACCTCGAGAAGGGCCGGGTCGTGATCTTCGGCGCCGGCGCCGGCTTGCCGTATTTCTCGACCGACACCGTCGCCGCCCAGCGCGCGCTCGAGATCGGCGCAGACATCGTCCTTCTCGCGAAGAACGGCGTTGACGGCGTCTACACGGCGGACCCGAAGGTCGACCTCAGTGCGACCCGCATCGATCACATCACGTACCAGGAGGCCCTGCAGAAGGGGCTCAAGGTCGTTGACTCCACCGCGTTCAGTCTCTGCATGGACAACGCGATGCCCATGCAGGTGTTCGGCATGGCGCCAGAGGGCAATGTCACCAAGGCCATCCTCGGTGACGGCATCGGAACGCTCGTCTCCAACTGACCCGCCGGTCTCCGGCCGACCTCGAGTCCTCCGCCTAGAATGGAGGACGACTACACGCAACAAGAAGGAGTCGCACGTGATTGCCGAAGTTCTCTCTGACGTAACAACCCGAATGGGAAAAGCGGTCGAGGTCGCGAAGGAGGACTTCGCTACCGTACGAACGGGGCGCGCAAACCCCCAGATGTTCCAGAAGATCCTCGTGAACTACTACGGCACCCCGACTCCTCTCGACCAGCTTGCGTCGCTCAACAACGCCGAGGCGCGCACGATCATCGTCAGCCCGTACGACAAGACGGCGCTAAAGGACATCGAGCAGGCCATCCGCGACGTACCGAACCTCGGTGCCAACCCCACCAATGACGGCACCATCGTCCGGGTCACGCTCCCTGAACTCACTCAGGAGCGCCGCAAGGAGTACGTCAAGATCGTGCGTACCAAGGGCGAGGACGCGAAAATTGCTGTCCGCAACATCCGTCGTAAGGGCAAAGATGACCTCGACGCGCTGAAGAGCGAGGTCGGGGATGACGACGTAGCGAGGGCCGAAAAGGAACTCGAGCAGGTCACGAAGACCCACATCGACGCCATCGACGACGCTCTGAAGCGCAAAGAGACCGAACTGCTTGAGATTTAGGCGCCCGTGGCTTCTGGAACGACGGTGACGGCATGACCGAACCCGGTGACGGACCAAGGGGACGGGCCCCTCGGTCGAAGCGTATGTCGCGCGACGACCTTCAGGCACAGCTGAGGGCACGGCGGGCCGAGCTCGAGCGCCAGGTGCGGTCGACTCGTGCGCAAATTGACCAGGTCAACGAGCGGATAGAGGCTCGCGCCGGGCGCAACCTGTTCCTGGCGACGGTCTTCGGCCTCGCACTCGGCCTGGTCATGATCGCGAGCCTGATCTTCGTGAAGGCCATCTTCGTGGTGTTCTGCGGGATCGTCGTTGCGTTCACCACCTTCGAGCTCGTGCGGGCGCTCAGCGAGAGCGGCAGACGCATCGACATTATCCCTGCGGTGCTCTCCGGCCTCGGAGTCGTGGCAGTGAGCTTCCTCGCAGAGCCCGCGTGGCGCTGGATAAGCCTCGCGGCGGCAGTGCTCTTCATCGTCGTGTGGCGGTTGATCGCGCTTCTCTTCGAGAAGGATAAACGAGCGCCTGGCAGCGTTCTGCGCGACCTCGTCACCGGAATTCTCGTCCAGCTCTACGTTCCCTTCCTCGCGAGCTTCGCGGTCGTCCTCGTCGCCCAGCCCGAGGGGCAGTGGTGGACGCTCGCGTTCCTGATCCTCGTGATCTCGGTCGACATCGGTGCGTACGCAAGCGGGCTCTCGTTTGGTAAGCACCCGATGGCGCCGAAGATCAGCCCGAAGAAAACCTGGGAAGGATTTGCCGGTGCAGGCGTCGCCGCCGTGGTCGCCGGCACCCTGCTCGCTATCTTCATGCTGCACGTCCCCTGGTGGGTCGGTGTGATCTTCGGGCTTGCCCTTCTCGGCACAGCGACGCTCGGTGACCTGACAGAGTCGCTGATCAAGCGGGACATCGGCATCAAGGACATCAGTTCCTGGTTGCCAGGGCACGGAGGATTCCTCGACCGGATCGACTCCATGCTTCCGTCAGCACCGCTCGCGCTTCTGATGTACACGCTCTTCAGCGTGACCGGTATTACGGCATAGTGCTCACAGGTTATGCATGCGGGCACCGGTGCTGAGAGGATGAACGGGTGAGCACGACTTTTCCTCAGGCTGCCAAGCGCACAAAGGGCTATAAGCCTTCCCAGGTCGATGCATTTCTTGCGACGGCCAGAGAGGCTTATGACGCGGATGAGCAGGACGGCGGGGCGCTGACCGCCGCCGACATCAGACATACGTCTTTCTCCCTGGTGCGCGGCGGTTACTCCACGAGCCACGTCGACGCGGCGCTCGAGAGGCTCGAGGACGCTTTTGCGCTCCGCGAGAGGGAGCGCGCCCTGGCCACAGAGGGGAAGGGCGCGTGGCTCAGCGCAGCGCGAGAGACAGCGCAGGTGATCCTCAACCGCATCACGCGTGAGCCGGGACATCGGTTCCAGCGCACGAGCGCCCTCGCCCAGGGCTACAACGTCGACGATGTCGACGCTCTGTGTGACGCGTTGACCGAGTACTTCGAGCGCGGCGTGCCGTTCAACACCGACGCCGTGAGGACCGCCGTGTTCCGAGCGCAGCGGGGCGGATACCGCGAAGCACAGGTCGATCTGCTGCTCGACAGCGTGGTCGATGTGATGCTCGCTGTTCGGTGAATCGGGATTCAAACTCGCGGTGAGCGGTGTTCTGGGCTAAAATCGAAAAATCGTGGCTAAACATCCTGTGAAACTCGAGTCCTCTGTACCTGCTCCCCGAGTCGGGCGGGCGTTCGAGAGACCCCGGTCCCGCAGCCCGTTCACGCTGTTCTTCTTCTCCTTTGTCGCCGCGGTTTCGGTTGTGGCTGTGAACGTGGTTGACCCGTACTCAGGAGCAACGGCGTCGCCATACTTCCAGGTCGCTGACCGGTATGACGGTGAGAGCACCCAGACCCTCGCAGTCGCTGGCGCGTACGAGACCACCTTCACGCGCGACGGGTACCAGTTCGTCGCCGCGCCCATCCCTGAGCCGGTCGTCGTCGAAGAACCCGAGGCCAAGCCGGATGCGAAGGCGACAACGCCGGGCAAGACGCCGCCTGCAGCGCTTCCGAAGGTCAACGCTGACCCCGGATCGGCGCAGGCCATCGCCCACGACATGGTGCTTGCCCGCGGTTGGGGCGAAGATCAGTTCTCCTGCCTCGTTGCCCTGTGGAAGAAAGAGTCGGGCTGGCGTGTGAACGCAGAGAACAAGTCCAGCGGTGCGTATGGCATCCCCCAGGCCCTGCCGGGAAGCAAGATGGCCAGCGCTGGTAGCGACTGGAGGACGAACCCGGCGACCCAGATCACCTGGGGCCTCGGATACATCACTGGCCGCTATGGCACCCCGTGCGGTGCGTGGGGTCACTCGCAGGCCAAGGGCTGGTACTAGCCGCAACGCCCGCCGATCGGCGGGCGCAGTGTCTAGGCTGAACCCATGCCACGAAGCAACCGTCCGAAGCGACGGCCCGGCGGTGCGCCCTCGGGTGACGGCGGTTCCCTCGAACACCTGCTTTCCGGGTGGAAGCGAACGGAGTCCCGTCGGGGGCGCGAGTTCTTTGTCCAGCCCGTCAGCGCTGAACGCGCTGTCAAGGAGTACATCTGCCCGGGCTGCGGGCTTGGTATCGCGGCATCAGTGCCGCACCTCGTCATCTGGCGCGCCGACGGCGTCCTTGGGGACGAGGCTGACCTCGCAGCGCGGCGGCACTGGCACAATCACTGCTGGCGAATCGGCTGAACGGAACCCATGACCCGAATTGAGGTGCGCGGCGGCACGCTCCTGCCCGCTGTGCGTGAAGAGATCACACTCACGACCGATGATGGGCTCACGCTCGTCGGTGAGCTCGCTGTCCCCGCCGACCGGCCTCCGGTCGCGACGCTCGTCACGCTCCACCCGCTGCCGACCGCAGGCGGCTTCATGGACTCCCATATCCTGCGCAAGGCCGCGGCTCGACTTCCCGCCATGGCAGACCTCGCTGTGCTCCGATTCAACACGCGGGGCACCAGCTCTGACCGGGGGACGAGTGAGGGCGAATTCGGCGACGGCGTCGCCGAGGAGCTGGACCTCAAGGCGGCAATGGACTTCGTCGCCGCGCGGTCACTGCCGCGGCCGTGGCTCGTCGGCTGGTCATTCGGAACCGAGATCATCATCAAATACGGCAGGCAGCATCCGGTCGAAGGCGTCATTCTGTTGTCGCCGCCGCTCCACCGGGCCACGCAGGCGGAGCTTGACGCCTGGCGAGACGATCCCCGCACCCTGATCGCCGTCATCCCTGAATTCGACGACTATCTCCGCCCCGACGAGGCAAGAACGCGGTTTTCGGCCCTCCCTGACGCCAGGCTGATCGCCGTTGATGGCGGGAAGCACCTCTGGGTCGGCGAGACACAAACCCGCCGCGTGCTTACCGAGATCGTCGCCGCGGTGAACCCGGCAGCGCTCCCACTGCCGGACGACTGGGACGTCGACGACGCCTGACCGCGCACCGGAGCGTTTCGGGCGGAGAATCGTCGGGTCCGGCCGACTCTCGAGCGTCGACAGCCGCATTTGCCTCCCGAAACGACAGGGAGGCCCCACGGCATTGAGTGGTGCGACGGATGCCGGTGGTCGGCACAGTTCCTGGGCCACGGCTGCTGCGTCCCGGTTTCGGCAGCCGGGTCAGTGTCGCGCCGTGTGGTTTCGGGCGGAGAATCGTCGGGTCCGGCCATCTCTCGAGCGTCGACAGCCGCATTTGCCTCCCGAAACGACAGGGAGGACCCACGGGACCGAAACGACAGGGAAGGCCCACGGCGTTGAGCGGTGCGACGGATGCCGGTGGTCGGCGCCCTGCCGCACCGTGCCGCCGGGCCGGCGCCCGGACGCCGGGTGCTGGGTCACAGCTCGTTCTGCCTGGGGATGACCACCTGTTTGATGATGAGCAGTATCGATGCCGCCGTCGGGATGGCGATGAGGGCGCCGAGAAGTCCGAGCAGCGATCCGCCGGCGAGTGCGGCGATCACGACGACGGCGCCTGGAACGCTGACGGCACGCCTCATGATGTTCGGGCTGAGGATGTACGCCTCGACCTGCATATAGATGAGGTAGTAGATGGCGGCAACGAGCGCGGTGAGCGGTGAACCGAGACCCGGGATCAGGCAGACGAGCGTGATGATGATCGAGCCGGTCAGGGTACCAACGAGCGGGATCATCGAGAAGAAGAATGCGACGCACGCGAGCACCGGCGGGAATGGTCCCTTGATAATCGACAGGAAGATGAAGGTCAGGATGCCGCTGCACGCGGCGATTCCCACCTGCCCGATAACGTAGCGTCCCACCGAGTCGGTGATCTGCTCGGCGAGGTCGGCGAAACGCTCACGCTTGGTCGCCGGAACCAGCTGGTAGAGGCCCCGCTTGATTGCCGGGAGGGATGCCGTGAAGTAAATCGTCAGGATGAGGATGATGAGGGCCCCGAAGAGCCCGCTCCCGATGGCGACGGCGAACTTAATGGCGCCACTGCCGATGTTGGTGATGTTCTCGGTCAGGAAACCACCGGCGTCCGTGATGATCTTCTGGAAGTCAATGAACGGGAACTGCTCGGAGAGGTTGTCGACGAGCGGATACTCCTGGAACTGCGTCTGCAGGTCAGGAATGATTCTGATGAGCTCCGAGATCTGATCGACGATGATGGGGACGACCATCCACACCAGGCCGGCGAAGAGCGCGAGCAAACCGACGATGACGACGATCAGCGCACTCCAGCGAGGGACCCTCTTCTTCTCCAGCCAGGTGATGATCGGATCGAGTCCGAGTGCGATGAAAATCGCTGCACCGATGTACGTGAGAATCGTCTGCAGCGTGACGATCGAGAGGATGATGAGTACACCGAGACCGACGCCGAGGGTGCCGATAAGGCCGAACCGGAACGGGTTCTGAATCTTCACGTGGGTACCATCGCGGTGAACATTTCATCATCGTAGTGGTCGGGCACCGACGTGTGCGATGCCCACGGCGCTGCTAGGTCCCTCTCAGGGATCTCGGCTAGTCTGAAACGTCTGTGCCTGTTGCTTCCGGCCCGATGATGACCATAATTCGAGCGAAAATGCCCGTGCGGTAGCAGCAGAGAAGGAGATTTAGTGCGATTCGTACTCGCTATTCTGGCGTTCGTGGTTGCCGCGACAATGATTGTGCTCGGCATTGCCCAGCGCACCGTGTTCCTCGGCCCGTCAACCTACGGCATCGAGACCAGTGTCGACAGCGACCTTCCCTACACCGTGATTGACGGAGAAGTCCTCGTTTCCGAGGAAGGCCAGCAGTCGCTGACGGTCTCCGGCAGCGACACTGTTTTCGTGTCGTACGGCAGGACCGCCGACGTACTCGCCTGGCTCGGAGACGCCTCGTACAACGAACTCACCCTTGACGAAGAGAGCGGTGAGCTCGTCGACGCGGTTGTCGAGCCGGAGCCCGCTGACACGCCACAGGACGAAGCCGGTGAGCTCACCCCCGAGCAGGTCACCGCGCAGATGGCGCTCGACGACCCACGCGGTTCCGATCTCTGGCTGGCTGAGCACTCGGAAGAAGGTGCTGTCGTCACGACCATCAACGTTCCGGAAGACATCAGCGTGCTGATCGCCTCGAACGGAACAGACCCTGCCCCGTCGAATGTCGGTATTTCCTGGCCGCTGGATAACGCGACCCCGTGGGCCGGCCCCCTCATTGCCGGCGGCATCCTCCTCCTGATCGCCGGTCTCGTTCTGTACCTGCTCGGTATCCACCAGATGCGGAAGAGCCGTGGGCCTCGCCGAAAGGGCATCACGGCCGGACCCGGAATGGAGAAAATGCCCAAGGTGCCGAAGCCTTCGCGCTACAAGTCAGACAAGAGGCACGGAAGCGTCCCCCGCCGACAGCGCGCGCCGAAGAGGACAATGGTCGCGCTCATTCCTGTCGCGCTCGTCTCCTCCCTCGCGCTCAGCGGTTGCTCCGCCGGGTACTGGCCGGATTTCTCCAGCGACGAGACGCCGTCGGCCACACCGACGGAGGGCGAACTCGAGCTCGAGGCTGACGACCAGCCGGCCCCCGCCGTGACGACGCCCCAGCTTGAGCGCATCACAGCCCGTATCTCGACCGTCGCGTCCGAGGCAGATGAGGCGCTCAACGCGGACCTCGCCGCCACCCGATTCGTGGGGCCTGCGCTCGACGAACGTAAAGCGAACTACCTGATTCGTGCCAAGATCCCGGAGTACGCACCGGCACCGTCGATTCCCTCTTCGCCGGGCGGACTCACCCTGCCCCAGGCAACGGACACCTGGCCACGCACGGTCATGACCGTGGTTCAGGACGAAGCGAACCCGACGGCGGCTCCGACCGCGGTCGTTCTCGTGCAGGCGAGCCCGCGCGAGAACTACCACGTCGAATACGCCGTGCGCCTCGAGCCGCAGGCACAAATCCCAGAGGTTGCACCCGCGACGATCGGCGCTGCCCAGCTGCCGCCGGACTCCGCGTTCCTCCTCCTGCCGCCGAACGAGCTGGCCGCGGCATACGCCGACATCATCACCAATGGAGACAACAGCGAGTTTGCGCCCCTGTTCAGCGGTGACGCGGACACACTCAGGGGAGTGATTGCCGCTGACCGCGAGGCCAAGAAGTCCGCTCTCCCGACGACGGCATCCATCGAGTTTTCCGTCGCTGCGGGCAACGCCCCAGCCGTTGCGCTCGCGACCAACGACTCGGGAGCTCTCGTCTCCGTCGACATTGCCGAGAACGAGATTGTCAAACCGCTCGAGGTCGGTGCCAAGATAAAAACGACCGGCGCGGTATCTGCGCTGAGTGGAATCACAGAAACGGAGAAGGGCGTGCAATCGACCTACGGTGATCAGCTTTTGTTCTACGTGCCCCCGGCCGGGAGCACCGATCAGATCAGGTTGCTCGGCTTCAGCCAGAGCCTGACCGCCGCGGTGCAGCTGCCGTGAGCGGGGTCCAGCCAGGGCCGTCGCCCCTCAACAGTGCAGCACTCCGCGGCGCGGTCGACCTGTCGAGCCTCGTGAACCGTCCGGCACCAGGAGCCGCGGCGCCGGCAGCACCAGGTGCTCCCGGCGCGGCACAGGGTGACGGGGGCGGCGTGAACGTACCCGCTCTCGTTCTCGACGGTACCGACGAGAACTTCGCCCAGTTCCTCGAGATCTCGCAGCAGGTTCCCGTAATCGTCGACCTGTGGGCCGAATGGTGCGGGCCGTGCAAACAGCTGTCGCCGGTGCTGGAGAAGCTCACCGCCGAGTACGGAGGACGACTCCTTCTCGTCAAGGTTGACGTTGACGCGAACCCGCAGCTGGCGCAGGCGTTCCAGGCGCAGTCGATCCCGGCCGTTGTCGCCCTCATCGGTGGCCGCCCGTTGCAGCTCTTCACCGGGGCCATTCCCGAACAGCAGGTCCGCGCCATCTTCGAGCAGGTGCTCCAGGCGGCAGAACAGACGGGCGTCAACGCCGTCGCTGTTGCTGCCGGCGAACCGGTTGAAGAGGCCGAACCCGTTGAGCCGCCGCTTCCCCCTCTGCACGCCGAAGCGTACGACGCCATCGAGGCGGGGGACTACCCGCGCGCAATGGCCGCATACTCGAAGGCGATCGCCCAGAACCCCCTCGACAAGATGGCGGTGGCAGGACTGGCTCAGGTCAGCCTGCTCCACCGGCTCAACGGCAAGACCATCGAGTCGATCCGCTCCGCGGCCGCCGCGAAACCCAACGACCTCGACGCGCAGCTCGATGTGGCCGACCTTGACCTCTCCGGAGGCCACGTCGAGGATGCCTTCGACCGGCTCCTCACCCTCTTCGAGGCAGCGGGACCCGAGGATCGCACGGTCATTCGTACGCGGTTGCTCGACCTGTTCGAGGTCGTCGGCGTCACGGACCCCCGGGTCGGACGGGCGCGGGCGCGCCTGACAAACCTGCTCTACTGAGCCGGCTCCGAGCCAGCTTCACCGAGAACACCCGTTCCGGTCGAATACACCCGTTATAACGGGTGTTCTCGACCGGAACGGGTGTTTTCGCGAGGGGACGGCGGTTGTGGCGTGGGGCCGCACACCACGCGGGGCAGCGCACGGGCCGGCGGACGAGACGTGTGACCTCAGCGCGAGCGCATCAGTTCCGGTCGAGAACATCCCGCGGAAGTGGTGCTTTCGACCGGAAGTGATGCTCTCGCGGCACGGCGGGCCCGACGACCGCGTGGCACGCCGGGCCCAACGAGAACGCGCCCCGCGCCGGTCACGGGGACCAGCGCGAGGCGCGATGCAGGGGTGCTGAGCGGCCTAGCGGCGAAGACGCAGCCAGATGCTCCCCAGCGGGGGCAGAGTCACCTCGGCGGAGGCGGGACGCCCGGCCCACGGTGTGTCCGTGGCCGTGACGGAACCCATGTTGCCGACTCCAGAGCCACCGAAGACTGTGGCATCCGTGTTGAGCAGTTCTTCCCACTCGCCGGCTTCTGGCAGACCGACCCGGTACGGGCCGACAGGTGCGCCGGAGAAGTTCAGCAGCACGGCAATGGCGTTGCCATCGTGATCGCGGCGGAGGAACGACAGCACGCTGTGCTCGGCGTCGCCCCCGTCGATGAGCTCGAACCCTTCCGGGTCGCTGTCGCGCGCCCAGAGGGCCGGGTTCTCCTTGTAGACGGCGTTGAGCTGTCCGACGAGGTTGAACAGGCCCTGGTGGGCTGGCTGGTCCAGGATCCACCAGTCGAGACCGCGTGCCTCAGACCATTCGGACGGCTGACCGAACTCCTGGCCCATGAACAGCAGCTGCTTGCCGGGGTGCGCCCACATGAAGGCGAGGAACACGCGAACGTTGGCCAGTTTCTGCCAGTGGTCTCCCGGCATCCGTGTCAGGAGTGATCCCTTGCCGTGCACGACCTCGTCGTGGCTGATCGGCAGGAGGAAGTTCTCGCTGAACGCGTAGACGAAGGTGAAGGTCAGTTCGCCATGGTGGTACTGGCGATACATCGGGTCTTCCTTCATGTACTGGAGGGTGTCGTTCATCCAGCCCATGTTCCACTTGATGCCGAAGCCCAGTCCGCCAGACGACGTCGGCCTGGTAACTCCGGGCCAGCTCGTCGACTCCTCGGCGATCATCACGATGCCTGGGTTGCGCTTGTACGCTGTCGCGTTCGCCTCCTGGAGCAGGCTGATGGCGTGGAGGTTCTCCCGGCCGCCGTGCTCATTGGGCACCCACTGGCCCTCTTCCCTCGAGTAGTCGAGGTAGAGCATCGATGCAACCGCGTCGACGCGAAGACCGTCGACGTGGAACTCCTCCAGCCAGTACAGCGCGTTGGCAACAAGGAAGTTGCGCACCTGGCTGTCGCCGAAGTTGAAGATGTACGTGCCCCAGTCCTTGTGCTCGCCGAGGCGCGGGTCTGAGTGCTCGTAAAGGGCCTGGCCGTCGAAACGGCCGAGCGCCCACTCGTCGGTGGCGAAGTGCCCTGGAACCCAGTCCATGAGCACGCCGATGCCGGCCTGGTGCAGCTGGTCGATCAGGTACTTGAGGTCGTCGGGGTGGCCGAAGCGGCTCGTCGGCGCGTAGTACCCGCTGATCTGGTAGCCCCACGAGCCGCCGTACGGGTGCTCAGCGAGCGGCATGAACTCCACGTGCGTGTAGCCGAGCGCGCGGATGTACTCGATCAGCGGCTCGGCAACCTCGCGGTAGCCGAGGCCAGGGCGCCACGATCCGAGGTGCATCTCGTAGATGCTCATCGGCCCGTCCTGCGGGTTGGTGCCCGCGCGACGCTCGAGCCACGCTGAGTCGTTCCAGGTGTGCGTGGATTCACCGACGACGGATGCCGTGAGCGGCGGGATCTCCGTGAACCTGGCCATCGGGTCGGCGCGCTGCACCCACTCGCCATTCGCGGTCAGGATCTCGAACTTGTACTTCGCGCCGGCGGCCACATCTGGAACGAAAAGCTCCCAGACGCCGGTCGGCCCCATGGTCCGCATGGCATGGGACAGGCCGTGCCAGCCGTTGAACTCGCCGATCACACGGACCGCACGAGCGTGCGGTGCCCACACGGTGAACGCTGTTCCCTCGACGGGGTCGCCGTAGGCGGAATGGGTCGTGAGGCGGGCGCCGAGCGCGTGCCACAGCTCCTCGTGCCTGCCCTCACCGATGAGGTGAAGGTCGAGTTCACCGATCGTCGGCGGGAAACGATACGGGTCGTCTGACGTCCAGGGTTCGCCGTCCTCGTACGTTGCGCGCACGCGGTAGTCGACGAAACCGTGAGCGTGAGTACCTGACCAGATGCCGCCGTAGAGGTGCTCGAGCTGCACCTCTTCTCCGGCGGAGAGGATGGCGGTGACCGACGAAGCGAACGGTCGGAGCACGCGGATGACCGACTCGGCTCCGAACGTGTGCTGTCCGAGGACCGCGTGCGGGTCGGGGTAAGCACCGGCGGCGACAGCCTCGAGGACAGCGGTCTCGGGGACCGGAACCGGCGTGGCAGCCGGTGTCACGGCATCCGCCCTGGGCGGCACGACATCAGCGGCCGGGGGAGTGACAGTGCCGGAAACGGCATCCGTCTTCGGGGCGGCATCCGTCGGGGTGTCCGCGTCCGCGGGCTCCTGGGTCAGCGGCTTCTGGATCGCCGGCTCCTGGGTCGCGGGCTTCTGGGTCGCGGGCTCGCGGGGAGCAGCCTCCAGGGGCGCGGGCTCCGGGGTGGCGGGGGTCGCCGTCGCCGGACGCGCGGGGGTGACGGGCGTGACCGGCGACGCCGAACGCTCGGGCGTTACCGGTGCTGCGGGCGTGACCGGCGCTGCCGGCGTCCTGGGTGTTACCGGGGGTACCGGCGTCTTCGGTGTCGGCGTATTTGGGTCTGTCACTTGTTGAGCTCCTCAACGTGGAAGATGTGTACCGGTTCGACAAAGGCATCGAGCCGGACGAAGTTGTCGGTTCCCCACTCCCAGGCGTTGCCCGTGATGAGGTCCGTGACACGGTACGGCGTTCCCGGCGCGATGCCGAATGCCGTCGTGTCGAGGTGAACCATGGTCTCCCGCACCGAGTGCGGATCGACGTTGGCAACGACGAGGATCGTGTCAGGGGCACCGGTCGGTGTGAATGCACCGTCGAGGTGCTTGCTGTACACGAGGATGGAGTCGTCGTTGCTCGCGTGCAGGGTGAGGTTCCGCAGCTGCTGCAGCGCAGGGTGCGCCCGGCGGATCTTGTTCAGCATCCCGATGTAGACCGAGAGCGACTTTCCGGCCGCGTCGGCAGCGGCGAAGTCACGAGGCTTGTACTCGTACTTCTCGTTGTCGATGTTCTCCTCTGAGCCGGGACGGGCGACGTTCTCGAACAGCTCGAATCCGGAGTAGACGCCCCAGGTCGGAGCGGCGGTCGCCGCGAGGGCGGCACGGATGGTGAACGCGGCCGGTCCGCCGAACTGGAGGTACTCGGTGAGGATGTCGGGCGTGTTCACGAAGAGGTTGGGGCGGAGGAAGTCGGCGGTCTCGCTGGAGATGCTCGTGAAGAATTCCTCGAGCTCTTCCTTCGTGTTGCGCCAGGTGAAGTAGGTGTAGCTCTGCTGGAACCCGACGCGGGCAAGAGCCTGCATCATCGCCGGGCGGGTGAAGGCCTCCGCGAGGAAGACGACATCCGGGCTTTCTGCGTTCACGGTCCCGATCAGCCACTCCCAGAACTCGACGGGCTTGGTGTGGGGGTTGTCGACGCGGAAGATTTTCACGCCGAGCGAAATCCAGTAACGGACGATGCGGAGGACTTCGGCGCGGATGCCCTCGGGGTCGTTGTCGAAGTTGACCGGGTAGATGTCCTGGTACTTCTTCGGCGGGTTCTCCGCGTACGCGATGGAGCCGTCCGGCAGGGTCGTGAACCACTCGGGGTGAGTGGTCACCCAGGGGTGGTCGGGCGAGGCCTGGAGGGCGAGGTCAATAGCGATCTCGAGCTTGTGCCGCGCTGCCTGCTTGATGAACCAGGTGAAGTCGTCGACGGTGCCGAGGTCGGGGTGGATGGCGTCGTGTCCGCCCGCGGGCGATCCGATGGCCCATGGCGAACCCGGGTCGTGCTCACCGGGGGTGAGGGAGTTGTTGGGGCCCTTGCGGAATGACGTGCCGATGGGGTGGATCGGGGGCAGGTATACGACGTCGAAGCCCATGTCTGCGACGGGTCCGAGGCGTTTCGCGGCGGTCCGGAACGTGCCCGACTGCCACGAGCCGTCCGCGCGCTGCTTCGCGCCTTCCGAACGGGGGAAGAACTCGTACCAGGCGCCGAGTCCGGCCCTGGCGCGTTCCACCCGGATCTCGGCGGTCTCTGATTCGCTCGCGATGCCGCTGATCGGGCGAACGCTGACGATGCGCTCGATCTCGGGGTCGGAGAGCACGGCGAACCGCGCGGCGTCATCGATCGAGGTGTCGAGCAGGAGCTCAGCCGCCGTGGCGAGTGCATCGCGCTCACGTACCGGGCGGTTTTTGTCCTTTGCGGCGCCGACGAGGAGCTCGGCACCCATGGTGTACATGAGCTCGACGTCGATGCCTGCGGGAATCTTGATCTCAGCGTTGTGCTGCCATGTTGCCCACTCATCGGCGTATGCACGCACGCGGAACGTCCACGTTCCCTGCGAGGTGACCTGCGCGAGTGCGGAGTAGTCGTCGAGTCCGACGGTTATGAGCTGCATCGGATGCCGTGTCGTGCGCCCGGAAGGATCGGTGAGCAACAGCTCCACCCCGATGCTGTCGTGACCCTCGCGGAATGCCGTTGCCTGGAACGGAATGACCTCACCGACGAAGCCTCGTGCGGGCCACCGGCCACAGGAGACGACGGGTGAGATGCCGAGAACGGGGATGCGACCGATTCGGGACACGGGAGCTATGGATTTAATGTCTGCTGCAGTCGGGGCTGTCGCCGCCGCCGCGCTGGATGCTTTCTTCGCCACCCACCGACCGTACCGCGAATACACGATCGACGAGGAGCCTTGACCAAACCGTCACAAGCTAATACGGCCTACTGCTAACGCCCGAAGTGCTCGCTCACCTAGGCTGAAACGCGTGAAGGCCATTCGACGATTTACTGTACGCCCCGCACTCCCTGAGCGGCTCGCCGCACTCGAGGCGCTCGTAGGGAATCTACGCTGGGCGTGGCATCTGCCGACGCAACAGCTGTTCTCTGAAATTTCACCCGGCGCGTGGCGGGACTACCAGCACGATCCGATGAGCCTGTTCGGCGAGATCGGGCAGGAGCGAATCGACGCACTCGCTGCCGACGACGCGTTCGTGCACCGGGCAAACACGCTCAGGGATGACCTCGATCGGTACCTGCACGAGCCGCGCTGGTACCAGGGCATCGAGGGAGAGAAGCCCGGGCTGATCGCATACTTCTCACCGGAGTACGGCATCGCCGCCGCGCTGCCGCAGTACTCGGGCGGACTCGGCATCCTCGCGGGTGACCACCTCAAGAGCGCCTCCGACCTCGGCGTCCCGCTCGTTGCCGTCGGACTCTTTTACCGCGCCGGTTACTTCAGCCAGTCGCTGTCGCCCGACGGCTGGCAGCAGGAGACGTATCCGGTTCTCGATCCGGACGGACTCCCGCTCCGGGTGCTGCGCCAGCCAGACTCGAGCCCCGTCGTGATCACCCTGAGCCTCCCCGACGATCGCGTCCTGAGCGCTCGGGTCTGGGTCGCTGCGGTCGGACGGGTGACACTGCTGCTGCTCGACACCGACATTCCCGAGAACACCGACGACCTCAGCCGGGTGACCGACCGCCTGTACGGCGGTTCAGAAGAGCACAGGCTGCAGCAGGAGCTCCTCCTGGGTATCGGCGGGGTGCGCGCTATTCGAGCCTGGACGGAGCAGACCGGAGTCGGTCAGCCCGATGTCTTCCACAGCAACGAGGGGCACGCCGGTTTCCTCGGGCTCGAGCGCATCGGCGACCTGATCCGTGGCGGGCTCAGCTTCGACGAAGCCCTCCAGAGCGTTCGGGCCGGAACCATCTTCACCACTCATACCCCTGTCCCTGCCGGCATCGACAGGTTCTCGGCCGACCTGGTGAGGCGCTACTTCGACGCCGATCTTCTCCCCGGCGTATCGGTCGACGACATCCTCGCGCTCGGAAGCGAAACCGGTGCTCCCGGCGGCGCGTTCAACATGGCCGTCATGGGTCTTCGCCTCGGGCAGCGCGCCAACGGGGTGTCGAAGCTGCACGGCAAGGTGAGCCGCGGCATGTTCTCGTCGCTCTGGCCCGGATTCGACCCGGAGGATGTCCCGATCACATCGATCACCAACGGTGTCCACGCCCCCAGCTGGACGTCACCCGAGCTCACGGCGCTCGCCGAGGCCACCTGGGGTAACCCGGAAACCGCGCACGCCGACTGGACCAGTCCCCAGCTGTCGACCGCGGCCCTGTGGGAAACCCGCAACGTCATGAGAGCGGAACTCGTCGCCGACGCCCGACGCCGGGTGATCAGGGCGTGGAACGAGCAGAACCCGGGAGGGCTCGCACCGAACTGGCTCTCAACGATCCTCAACCCCGATGTCCTCACTATCGGTTTTGCGCGGCGCGTTCCGACCTATAAGCGGCTCACCCTCATGCTCCACGACACCGACAGGCTGAAGCGGCTCCTCACCGACCCCGACCGCCCGGTTCAGATCGTCATCGCCGGCAAGTCTCACCCGGCAGACGAAGAGGGAAAACGGCTGATCCAGAAGGTGGTCGAATTTGCGAGCGACCCCGAGGTCCGCCAGCGCATAGTATTCCTGCCCGACTACGACATCTCGATGGCGCAAAAGCTCTATCCAGGCACGGACATCTGGCTCAACAATCCGCTTCGGCCCTTCGAAGCATGCGGGACGAGCGGGATGAAGGCGGCGCTCAACGGAACGCTCAACCTGTCGATCCTCGACGGCTGGTGGGATGAGTTCTTCGACGGGGAGAACGGCTGGGCGATTCCTTCCGCCGCCACAACGGATCCGGTCGAGCGGGACCGGCTCGAGGCAAACGCCATGTACGAATTGATCGAGCACCAGATCGCCCCGCTGTTCTACGAGAGGAACGAGTCGGGAGACCCCGAGCGCTGGCTCGGGCATGTCAGGCACACCCTCGCCACCCTGTCTCCGCAACTCACCGCGGACCGGATGGTGCGACAGTACGTGACCGAGCTCTACGTTCCCGCGTATTCAAGCCAGGCCGTTCTTCGCCACGACGGCTATCGTGCCGCTCGTGCGCTGGCCGAGTGGAAACGACGCGTTCGAGCGGCGTGGCCCGACGTCGCCATCGTTCACGTGGAATCCGGTGGGCTCGACGCGACACCCCAGGTGGGCGATGAGCTGCGGCTTCGTGCGACGGTTCGCCTCGGCACGCTCTCACCGGATGACGTCGCCGTACAGGTCGTCTACGGGCAGAGCAAAACGGGGGACGACGAGCTCCACGACACCCGCACGCGAGACCTGGAGATCGAGATCGACCCGGACAGGCCCGCTGACCAGTCGGACGGCACCAGCCTCTTCACGGGCTCGGTGCAGCTCAGGCGGCCAGGCGGGTTTGGGTACAGTGTCCGGATCGTGCCGAAGAACGAGCTGCTCGCCAGCCCCGCAGAACTCGGCTTGATCAGTACCGCCAGCTAGCTCCTGGCGATCGCCCGGAGCTCACCGTCGGTGACCGCGACGAGGTCGCCCGGGGTGAGCTCGATGTCGAAGCCTCGCCTGCCACCCGAGACGAAAACCGTCTCGTGGGTGGCGGCCGCGGTGTCGATCACCGTGACGAGTCGCGACTTCTGGCCGATCGGACTGATTCCGCCGACGACGTAACCGGTCTTGCGTTCGGCGAGGCGGGGATCCGCCATCACGGCTTTCTTGCCCCCGACCGCCGCGGCGAGTGCTTTGAGGTCGAGCTGGGCAGCGACGGGAACGACGGCGACGACGAGAGAACCGTCGACCTCGGCGAGGAGCGTCTTGAAAACCCGCGTCGGCGGAACCCCGAGCGCGGTGGCCGCTTCGAGGCCGTACCCGGTGGCTGCGGGGTCATGAGCGTACGGATGAGGCGTGAAAGGGATGCCTCTGGCCAGGAGCGTCGCGGTCGCGGGCGTCTGTGCCGATTTCTCCTTGCGGGCCACGGTGTCTCCTTGCGTCAGCATCTCCGGGTGTCAGTGTCTCCCGGCCATTGTCTCCGGCGCCAGTGTCTGCGTCAGTCGCGTCTTTCGTCGCTCACTTCGCCGCCGTCATCGGAGACCGCCAGGAACAGTTGCATCGATGTTGGGGCTATCTCGATTCTGTCCCCTGGCGCCGAGCTGACGGCATCCGTCACCGGTGTTTCATCGTTGCTTCGCCAGAGAAGTTCATACCGTGCGACCTCCGGATGCCGGGGGAGTGTCACCGTCGTGCCGTCCTCGACCCCGTGGATGATCAGGAGAATCCGGTTGAAGTCTTCGAACTCCGGCGTGGAGGACGCCACGTACTGCAGGGTGCGGTTGCGTGCGCTCTCCCAGTCGTCGGCGCTCATGGTGTTGCCGGACGCGTCGTACCAGTCCATCTGGTTCGCACTCGGAATCACCTCTCCTGAGCGTCCGAATCGGGTCGGCCGCAGGGCCGGATTCTGCCGCCTGAGTTCGATGAGTCTCTTCGAGTGAGCGAACAGGTTGCGCTGCCAGCCGTCGACGGGAGAGCCGAGCCAGGTCAGCTCGGAGTCGTGGCAGTACGCGTTGTTGTTTCCCCGCTGGGTACGCCCGAATTCGTCACCGGCCGTGATCATGGGGATGCCGGCCGAGAGCAGCAGGGTGCCGAGCAGGTTGCGCATGGCCTTCCTGCGGGTGGAGAGAATCGTCACGTCGGCCGTCGGGCCCTCGGCGCCGTGGTTGAACGACCGGTTGTTGTCCGTCCCGTCGCGGTTCGATTCGCCGTTGCCGATGTTGTGCTTGATGTCGTACGACACGAGGTCGGCGAGGGTGAACCCGTCGTGGGCGGTGATGAAGTTGACGGACGCGAGCGGTCCGCGGTCGGGTGAGAAGGTGTTGCTTGACCCCGCGAGTCGCGTCGCGAAGCCGCCGATGCCGACCGGCGCCTGGCTCGCCCTCCGTGCGTAATCGATGTCGGAGAGCCAGAAGTTCCGGGCGCGGTCACGGTACCTGTCGTTCCACTCGCTCCAGCCGCGGGGAAAGTGCCCCGTCTGCCAGCCGCCGGCGCCGACATCCCACGGCTCGGCGATCATCTTCACCCCGGCGAGGGCCGGGTCGGTGATGATGTCGTTGAGCAGTTCGGAGTGAGCGGAGAACTCGTGGTTCGCCTCCCGCCCGAGTGTCACGGCGAGGTCGAACCGGAAGCCGTCGATCTGGAGGTCGTTCGCCCAGTACTTGAGCGAGTCGAGCACCAGCTGGCGCGCGGCGGGATGTGCGGTGTTCACGCTGTTGCCGCAGCCCGTCACATCGATATAGGTGCCGTCGGCGGTCTGCCGGTAGTACGCGTCGTTGTCGATTCCGCGAAGGCTCGTTGTCGGACCCTTCCTGCCCTCCTCAGCCGTGTGGTTGTACACAACGTCGAGGATGACCTCGATACCGGCCTCGTGCAGAAGCCTGACCATGCCCTTGAACTCACGGAGAATGGCATCCGGACCTTCAGCCTGTGCCGCCTTGGACGCGTATGGCGGATGCGGGGTGAAGAAGTTGAGGGTGTTGTAGCCCCAGTAGTTGACGAGGCCCTGCCTGACGAGCCGTTGCTCCGAGGTGAACGCGTGGACGGGGAGGAGCTCGACACTCGTGACGCCGAGGTCCTTCAGGTACCCGATCGTCGCCGGGTGGGCGATGCCGGCATAGCTTCCGCGAAGGTGCTCGGGTATCGAGGTGTTGAGCTTGGAGATGCCCCGGGCGTGCGCTTCGTAGATCACCGTGGCGTCGAGGGGGACCTTCGGTTTTTCGACTCCGCCCCAGTCGAAGGTGCCGTCAACCACGACGGACTGGTATTGACCGGGAGCGATCCGGACGAGGCCCTTCGAGTATGGCTCGATGAGAAGCGTTGAGGGGTCGAAGGCGTGAGTCGGACCCTCTGGGCCTGCGGCGCGAACCGCGTATCGCGTGCCGACTTTCAGCGATCGCGTCCGAACCGACCACACATCGGAGTCTCCGCGTTCGAGGGGCAGAGTCTTCGTGACCCAGGTGGGATCCTTGGGATCGAACAGCACGAGCTCGAGCTGCTGGGCGGAGGCGGACCACACCCTGAGCTCTCCACCGTGCGAGGTCAGGTGCACTCCGAGGGAGCGCGGTGCGCCGGCAGAAGTCATGCGATCTAGAGTAGTTGGGTACGGGTTTCGTACGTGAATCGTCACCGGGAGGGAGAACCCATGGTTGTCTACCTCGACCACGCGGCGACGACGCCGATGCTCCCCGAGGCCATCGACGCATACACGGATGCCATGCGCCAGGTCGGTAATCCTGCCTCCATTCACTCGCAGGGACAGTCCGCGAAACAGATGCTCGAGGAAGCCAGGGAAGTCATCGCGCGATCGCTGGGCTGCGACCCGATCGAGGTCGTGCTGACCTCGGGCGGCACTGAGTCCATCAACCTCGCGCTCAAGGGCATTTACTGGAAGCGCAACGCCGACGCGCAACGCCCGGTCATTCTCGCCCCCGGCGGCGAGCACCACGCCACCATCGACACGCTGGAGTGGCTCCAGGCGCACGAGGGTGCGTCGATCGAGTGGCTTCCGCTCGACGAAAACGGCTGGCTCTCACCCGACGTCGTCGAGCGTGCGCTCGCCGAACACGGTGACCGGGTCGCCCTCCTCACCCTGCTCTGGGCGAACAACGAGGTGGGGACCATTCAGCCCGTCACCGAGATCGCGACGCTCGCTGCGGCATCCGGAGTGCCGATGCACGTCGACGCCGTCGCGGCATACGGATACCTGCCCGTGGACTTCGGAGCGGTTCGGCGCGCGTCAGGCAGCACCGGCGACACCGGACTCGTGGCGCTGAGTGTCTCAGCGCACAAGATCGGCGGCCCTGTCGGCATTGGCGCCCTCGTCGTTTCGCGCTCGGCGCACGTTGAACCGCTGCTGCACGGCGGGGGTCAGCAGCGCCAGGTCCGTTCCGGGACCCAGGATGTCGCGGGCGCTGTGTCGTTTGCCGTTGCGGCCCGCGCGGCCGGCGAGCGTCTCGCCAGCGAAGCTGATCGTCTTACGGCGCTGCGCGACCGGCTCATCGCCGGCATCCTCGACGCTGTCCCGTCGGCGAAGCTCAACGGGCCGACCGGGCAAGGACGGCTGCCGGGCAACGCGCACTTCGCCTTCCCGGGATGCGAGGGCGACTCGCTGCTCTTCCTTCTCGACATGGCCGGGGTCTCGGTCTCGACCGGATCAGCGTGCCAGGCGGGAATCCCCGAACCGTCACACGTCCTGAGGGCCATGGGGCGCGACGAACTCGAGGCTCGGGGCGCAATCCGGGTTACGCTCGGGCACTCGACGACCGAAGCGGACGTCGATGCCCTCCTCGCCGCCATCCCCGCGGCGTACGCCCAGGCCGCGCGCGCCGGACTGGCCGACCGGAAGACCGTGCTCGGCGCATAGGCCCGACCCGCTGCCTTGCAGGGAACCGCGTCTGGGCAGCCCGACAGGCCCTATCCAGTCGAGGGCGCGTAGACTGTTCCGGTGAAGGTTTTAGCAGCTATGTCAGGCGGGGTGGACTCCGCGGTCGCCGCAGCGCGTGCGGTCGAAGCGGGTCACGAGGTCGTCGGCGTGCACCTGGCACTGAGCCGGATGCCCGGTACGCTGCGCACCGGGAGCCGCGGGTGCTGCACCATCGAAGACTCGATGGACGCACAGAGGGCCGCGAACATCATTGGCATCCCGTACTACGTGTGGGACTTTTCCGAGCGGTTCAAGCTCGATGTCGTCGACGATTTCATCGCCGAGTACACGGCAGGCCGGACCCCGAACCCCTGCATGCGGTGCAACGAGAAGATCAAGTTCGCCGCCCTGCTGGAGAAGGCTCTCGACCTGGGCTTCGACGCGGTCTGCACCGGCCACTACGCCACGATCGTGATGGATGCCGACGGCAACCCTGAACTTCACCGCGCGAGCGCGTGGGCGAAGGACCAGAGCTACGTGCTCGGCGTGCTTACCGCCGAGCAGATCGCACACTCGATGTTCCCCCTCGGCGCTACGCCGTCCAAGGCGGAGGTTCGAGCCGAGGCTGCCGCGCGGGGATTCAGCGTGGCGAACAAGCCGGACAGCCACGACATCTGCTTCATCCCCGACGGCGACACCCGTGGCTGGCTCGCCGATCGCGTCGGTGCCGAGAAGGGCGCGATCCTGGACCGGAACGGATCAGTCGTCGGCTCGCACGAGGGCGCACAGGCGTTCACCGTCGGCCAGCGTCGCGGACTCAACCTCGGCGTACCAGACCCGGGCGGTCGACCGCGCTTCGTGCTCGAGGTTCGGCCGAAGACCAACGAGGTTGTCGTCGGGCCGAAGGAGGCTCTGGCCATCGGTGAGATCGCCGGGTCGCGGTTCACCTGGGCAGGACGCGCTCCCGAGCACCCCGACCTGGCATTCGAGTGCGACGTGCAGATCCGCGCGCACGCAGACCCGGTGCCAGCCGTCGCCGTCGTGCAGCCGAACGCCGAGACCGGCGAGCCCGAGCTGATGATCCGCCCGCACACCCCGCTCGACGGTGTCGCGCCAGGACAGACCGCTGTCGTCTATGTGGGTACCCGCGTGCTCGGGCAGTGCACCATCGACCGCACGGTGAGCGCGGTTCCGGCCGACGCCTGAACCGTCGCGCAGCGAGGTGCGGGCTGCGCCTCGCTGTAGCGCGCAACCCCTCCGCCGGTGTCTGTGCCTGTCCCTAGACTGGTTGGGTGACAGAAAGCATCGAGACGCAGGGCACACGCGACGACCTTGAGACGGCAGCGGCTGAAGCCGCCGACCTGACCACACGCATCCTCGAACTCCGCGACGCCTACTATGAGCGAGACACCTCGCTCGTGTCCGACGCCGAGTACGACGCCATGATGCACAGGCTCGAGCAGCTCGAGCATCTCTTCCCCGAGCTGCAAACGCAGGACAGCCCGACCCAGACCGTCGGCGGTCGCGCGCAGGCGTCGCTCTTCGATCCGGTCACCCACGTGGAACGGATGCTGAGCCTTGACAACGTCTTCTCGGCCGATGAACTCCGCGCGTGGAGCGAGCGGGTTGAGCGCGCGTCAGGCCGGAAGGTCCACTACCTCACCGAGCTCAAGATCGACGGCCTCGCCGTCAACCTGCGCTACGAGCGCGGTCGGCTCGTGAGCGCCGCGACCCGCGGTGACGGCGTCGTCGGCGAAGACGTCACCGAGAACGTCGCCGCAATCTCCTCCATCCCCGAGCGCCTCAGCGGAACCGGGCATCCAGACCTGGTCGAGATCCGCGGCGAGATCTTCTTTCCCGTCGAATCGTTCCGTGAACTCAATGAACTGCAGCTCGCCGCTGGCGAGAAGGTCTTCGCCAATCCCCGCAATGCAGCGAGCGGCAGCCTCCGGCAGAAGGCAGAGGGCAAGAACGCCGCCCAGCTCACGCTGATGAAGAACCGGCTGGGCCGGCTGCGGATGCTCGTTCACGGTGTCGGGGCGTGGCCGAACCCGCCCGTTGCCGCGCAGAGCGAGGTCTACGACCTCCTCGCGGGCTGGGGACTGCCGACCTCGACCCATTACCGGGTCTTCGACGACATCGACGGGGCCGTCGGCTTCATCGACTATTTCGGTGAGCACCGGTCGAGCGTCGAGCACGAGATCGACGGCATCGTCGTCAAGGTCGACGAGCTCGCGCTGCACGACGAACTCGGTGCGACGAGCAGGGCCCCGAGGTGGGCGACGGCGTACAAGTACCCGCCGGAGCAGGTCAACACGAAGCTACTCAACATCGTCGTCAGCGTCGGCAGAACAGGGCGGGCCACCCCGTTTGCACAGGTCGAGCCCGTGCGCGTTGCCGGCTCGACGGTGAGCCAGGCGACGCTGCACAACCAGGACGTGGTCAAGGCGAAGGGTGTGCTCATCGGCGACACCGTCGTGCTGCGCAAGGCGGGTGACGTGATCCCGGAGATCCTCGGCCCCGTCGTCGAACTGCGCGACGGCTCCGAGCGCGAGTTCGTGATGCCCGAGCGCTGTCCATCGTGCGACACCCCCCTCCGTCCGGCGAAGGAGGGCGATAAAGACCTCCGCTGCCCCAACTCCAGGTCGTGCCCGGCGCAGGTCAGGGGTCGGGTCGAACACGTCGGTTCCCGAGGTGCCCTCGACGTCGAGGGACTCGGAGAGGTTGCGGCTGCCGCGCTGACCCAGCCGCTCGAACCGACACGACCACCGCTCGCCGATGAAAACGGCGACGTCTCCGAAGCGCGATTGTTCGCGATGACCATCGCCGACCTGTTCCCAGTCGAGGTGACCGTGATCGACATCGAGACGGGACTGCCGAAGCTGACCGACGACGGTGCTGTGAAGCGGGTTACTCCGTTCCGCCGCCGCAGGGCGAAGAAAGACGGCCCGTTCGACCCCGACTCCGAGGTGTTCAACGGCGATGAGTTCTCCGTGCCGTCCAAGGGTGCACTCGAGTTGCTCGAGAACCTTGCAGCGTCCAGGACCAAACCGCTGTGGCGGATCCTCGTCGCCCTGAACATCCGGCACGTCGGCCCTGTCGCTGCCCGGGCTCTCGCGAACTACTTCGGGTCGCTCGACGCGATCCGCGCGGCGACCCGCGATGAACTGGCCGAGACTGAGGGTGTTGGCGGCATCATCGCCGACGCGGTCATCGACTGGTTCGAGGTCGACTGGCACAAGCAAATCGTCGAGGAGTGGCGAAGGGCAGGCGTCCAGTTCGCGACACCGGGGCACCCCGGCCCCGGCGCCGCTGGCAACGAAGACGGCGTCCTCGCCGGGCTCACAGTCGTGGCGACCGGGTCGCTCGAGGGCTTCACCCGAGAGGGCGCCCAGGAGGCGATCATCGCCGCCGGTGGCAAAGCGGCATCGAGTGTGTCGAAGAAGACGGACTTCGTCGCTGCAGGACCGGGCGCAGGGTCGAAGCTCGGCAGGGCCGAGGAACTAGGCCTCCGGATCATCGACGCTGAGCAGTTCGCCCTGCTGGTGTCGAAGGGACCCGCCGCACTCGACGAGTAACCGGGGTCGTCGCCTGGGCGCTTCCTAAACGGTCGGGAAGGACCCTGTCTTGCCCGATTCCTTCTCGAGCAGGCGCTCCCTGACCTGTTTGCGCAGCACCTTGCCGATGAGCGAGGTGGGCAGTTCGTCGATGAACATGATGCGCCGCGGCACCTTGTACGGCGTGAGGTTGTCCCTCGCGAACTGGCGGATCGACTCGCGGTCGGGCTTTTCGCCAGCCTTGAGCACGATCGCAGCGACGACGTCCTCGCCCGAGTGCGCGCTCGGCATACCGACGACAGCAACATCGGCAATGGAGGGGTGCAGGCGCAACGTGTTCTCCACCTCGGTCGGCGCGACGTTGAACCCGCCGGTGATGATGAGTTCCTTGATCCTGTCGACGACGGTGACGAAGCCGTCGCTGTCCATCGAGACGATGTCTCCCGTGCGGAACCAGTTGCCCACGAAGACGGCACTCGTCTCCTCCGGCTTGCGGTAGTAACCGGAGAACACCTGTGGTCCGCGAACGATGAGCTCGCCGGGCATGCCCGGTTCAACGTCGACTGTCGGGTTCTCGGGGTCGACGATCCTGATCTCGGTGCTCGGCAGGGGGAGACCGACGGTCCCGGCCTTCCGGCCGTCGGAGACCGGGTTCGCCATGAGCACCGGCGAGCACTCGCTCAGGCCATAGCCCTCGATGAGGTATCCGCCGGTTGCAGCTTCAAACGGCACGACGAGGTCGTGGGGGAGGGCCATGGCGCCGGTGATGCCGATCTCGAGTCCCTCAAGCGACACATTGGTCTCGATCGCTCGCTTGAGGAGGCGGTCAGCGATCGGCGGGACGGCGGGCAGGAAGGTCGGCGGATGCTTCTTCGCGGCTTTCAGCACAAGGTCAGGGTCGAACTTGGGGAACAGGACCAGCCGTGCGCCGAGGCTCATCGCGAAGGTGAGGCACAGCGTCAGGCCGTAAGCGTGGAACATCGGCAGGACCGCGTAGATCGTGCAGCCGACGTGGGTGATCGTCGGGGTCCACGCCCTGGCCTGGACGGCGTTCGCGAGAAGGTTCGCGTGGCTGAGCACGGCGCCCTTGGGGAGACCCGTCGTTCCCGAGGTGTACTGGATGATCGCGACGTCGCCGGACTCCGGGCGCGGGTGCTCCGGATCGATCGGACGGGAGGACAGCAGGCTCGACCAGCTGATCGTGCCGCTCGTCTTCGCGGTGAGGGCGTCTCGTGACGCACGGGCCTTCGCGATCGGCAGGGTCAGCGCCAGGCGCATTCCGAATGGCATGCTCCGGGTGATGTCGACGTCGATGAGCGAGTCGACGGCGATGTCGCCGGGGAAGTCCTGAACCGTTGCGACCACTTTGTTCCACACGATGGCGACCTTCGCACCGTGATCCTCGAACTGGTGCCTCAGCTCGCGTGGAGTGTAGAGCGGATTGTGCTCGACCACTATCGCGCCGAGGCGCAGGATCGCGTAGAACGCCACGATGTGTTCCGGGCAGTTCGGCAGCACGATGGCCACAGGGTCGCCCTTCTTCACGCCGAGGCCACGGAGCGCTTCTGCGACACGCTCGATGGACTGCAGGAGTTCGCGGTAGGTCGTCGTCGCGCCGAAGAACTCAAGGGCGACGAGGGACGGGTGCTTTTCGGCGGAGAGGCGGACCAGGTCGCCGAGGCTTCCGTCCTGAACCGGGATGTCGAATGGGACGTCCGGTGCGTAGTTGGCAAGCCAGGGACGTTCGGTGGTATCGGTCACTCGGCATATTCTAATCCCGCGGGCTCACGGGCGACGAGCCGCAGCGCACGCTCCCAATACAATGGAGGGACACCCCAGTACTTATATGACGGAGACCCATGTCTGAAATTTCTGAGGAGCAGGTGGCGCATCTGGCGAACCTCGCCCGAATTGCCCTCACTCCCGAAGAGATCTCGAGTCTCACGACCGAGCTCGACCAGATCGTCGACAGCATCGCAAAGGTGCAGAAAGTCGCCACAGACGACGTTCCGGCGACGAGCCACCCTGTCCCGCTCTCCAACGTCTTCCGCGATGACGTCGTCGGTGACACGCTCACCATCGAACAGGCCCTGCAGAACGCGCCGGAGCAGGCAGACAACCGGTTCAAGGTCTCAGCGATCCTCGGGGAGGAGCAGTAATGAACGACATCATCAGAATGACAGCTGCCAACCTCGCCGAGAACCTGCAGAGCGGCGCAATCAGCGCTGTTGACGCGACCCAGGCGCACCTCGATCGCATCGAGGCCGTCGACACCGACGTGCACGCCTTCCTCGCCGTGAGCGACACCGCACTGGCGACTGCCCGTCGCATCGACGAACGCCGCGCGGCCGGCGAAGTACTCGGCCCTCTTGCCGGGGTTCCGCTCGCCGTCAAGGACGTGCTCGTCACCACCGACATGCCGTCGACCTCCGGCAGCAAGATCCTCGAGGGGTACATGTCGCCGTTCGACGCGACAGTCGTCCGCCTCTCGCGCGAGGCCGGCCTGATCCCCATCGGCAAGACCAACATGGACGAGTTCGCCATGGGCTCGTCGACCGAGCACTCCGCATACGGGCCCACCCGCAACCCCTGGGACCTCGACCGCATTCCCGGTGGGTCTGGCGGTGGCTCGGCTGCCGCCGTCGCCGCTTTCGAGGCTCCGCTCGCGCTCGGCAGCGACACCGGTGGTTCCATCCGTCAGCCCGCGCACGTCACGGGCACCGTCGGCGTCAAGCCGACCTACGGAGCCGTCAGCCGGTACGGCGCCATCGCCCTCGCATCATCGCTCGACCAGGTCGGACCCGTCACCCGCACCGTGCTCGACGCCGGGCTCCTGCACGACGTCATCGCCAAGCACGACCCCAAGGACTCGACGTCCCTCACCGACGCCTGGCCGTCGATGGCGGATGCCGCGCGGTCGGGCGCACGCGGGGAGGGCCTCGCCGGTCTCAAGGTCGGTGTCGTCAAAGAGCTCTCCGGCGACGGCTTCCAGGCCGGAGTGCAGAGCCGGTTCGAGGAAACCGTCGCCATGCTCACGAAGCAGGGCGCCGAGGTCGTTGAGGTGAGTGCGCCACACTTCGAGTACGCCGTTGCGGCGTACTACCTCATCCTCCCCGCTGAGGCGTCGAGCAACCTCGCCAAGTTCGACTCCGTCCGGTTCGGCATGCGCGTGCAGCCTGAGGGCGGCGGAACCGTCGAGCAGGTCATGGCGGCCACCCGCGAGGCCGGATTCGGTCCAGAGGTCAAGCGCCGCATCATCCTGGGTACCTACGCCCTGAGCGCCGGTTACTACGACGCCTACTACGGCAGCGCCCAGAAGGTCCGAACGCTCATCCAGCGCGACTTCAACGCCGCGTTCGAGCAGGTCGACGTCCTCGTCACCCCGAGTGCGCCGACGACTGCCTTCAAATTCGGCGAAAAGCTCGCGGACCCGATGGCGATGTACCTCAACGACATCACCACCATCCCGGCAAACCTGGCCGGAATCCCCGGCATCAGCGTTCCGATCGGACTCGCGCCGGAAGATGGACTGCCGGTTGGCATCCAGGTCATGGCCCCGCAGCGTGAAGACGCCCGTCTCTACCGCGTTGGTGCGGCAATCGAAGCTTTGCTCGAGCAGCAGTGGGGTCACACGTTGATCTCGCAGGCTCCGGCACTGGGAGGAAAATAATGGCGAAAGACGCCCTGATGGACTACGAGAAGGCGCTTGAGCTGTTCGAGCCGGTGCTCGGCTTCGAGGTCCACGTCGAACTGAACACCAAGACGAAGATGTTTTCGTCAGCGCCGAACGAGTTCGGCTCTCTGCCGAACACGAACGTCTCGCCGGTGTGTCTCGGGCTGCCCGGCTCGCTTCCCGTCGTCAACGGACAGGCCGTCCGCTACGCGATCAGCCTCGGTCTCGCCCTGGGCTGCTCGATCGCGCCGTCGTCGCGGTTCGCCCGGAAGAACTACTTCTACCCCGACCTGGCCAAGAACTACCAGATCTCGCAGTACGACGAGCCCATCGCGTTCGACGGGTCCGTCGATGTCGAGTTGCCGAACGGCCGCCTCGTCACCGTGTCGATCGAACGTGCGCACATGGAAGAGGACGCGGGCAAGCTGACCCACGTCGGCGGGTCGACCGGCCGGATCCAGGGTGCCGAGTACTCGCTCGTCGACTACAACCGTGCCGGCGTTCCGCTCGTCGAGATCGTCACAGACATCATTTACGGCGCCGAAGCGGATGCCCCCGAGCTGGCCAAGGCGTACGTTGCGACAATCCGTGACATCGTCACGAGCCTCGGAATCTCCGACGCGAAGATGGAGCGGGGCAACCTGCGCTGTGACGCCAACATCTCGCTGCGCCCCCGCACGCCGGAGGGCCAGCCGCCCGCTCCGCTCGGAACGCGCACTGAGACAAAGAACGTCAACTCGCTTCGGTCGGTCGAACGGGCGATCCGCTACGAGATCCAGCGCCAGGCGCAGGTGCTCGCCGACGGCGGGACCATCATCCAGGAGACCCGTCACTGGCACGAGGACACCGGCCGCACGAGCGCCGGCCGTCCCAAGAGCGACGCCGACGACTACAGGTACTTCCCCGAGCCCGACCTTCTCCCGGTCGAGCCGAGCCTCGAGCTCATCGAGGAACTGCGTGCAGCGCTCCCCGAGCCTCCTGCCGCGCGCCGCCGTCGGCTCAAGGCCGAGTGGGGTTTCACCGACCTCGAGTTCCAGGACGTCGTGAACGGCGGGCTCCTCGTCGAGATCACCGCGACTGTTGCCGCCGGTGCGAAGCCAGCAGCGGCACGCAAGTGGTGGACAGGGGAGATCAGCCGGATCGCCAACGTACAGGGCACCGAGGCATCCGCCCTCGTCTCACCGGAGAACGTTGCCGCACTCGCCGCGCTCGTCGAGGACGGCACCCTCACTGACAAGCTTGCGCGCCAGGTCCTCGAGGGTGTCATCGCGGGGGAGGGATCGCCCCAGGAGGTCGTCGACGCCCGCGGGCTCGCTGTCGTCTCCGACGACGGTGCCCTGATCGCGGCCATCGACGACGCGCTCGCGTCGCAGCCCGACGTGCTCGCGAAGATCCGCGACGGCAAGGTCCAGGCGGCAGGCGCCGTCATCGGTGCTGTGATGAAGGCCATGAAGGGCCAGGCGGACGCGGCGAGGGTGCGGGAACTCGTTCTCGAACGCGCACAGGGCTAAGGGCGTTCGTCACCTGTCAACCTGAAAACTCTTCAGGTACGATCAGCCCATGCTGGTCGAGGGTTCGATTCGCTGGCAGATTACAGAGGATTGCCCGAGGGATCTGCTCCTCGCGCTTGCCCTGAGAGACCTCGCGGGTCTCTCGCGTGAGTGCGAGGCGCAGGTGCCTCGAGTCATCCCTCCGCCAGCCGGGGTTGCCCTGCCCGATATCGACAGGGTCGCACTTGCCGCGCAGTGGCGCGGGTGGTGGGCCGGCATCGTGCGCAGGGAGACCCGGCCGTTCATCAGCCAGGTTCGCCCGCCGCATTTCGAGGTGTTCGATCGCGCTCTCGAACTGCAGGACCTCGTGTATGCCTGTTACGACACCGTCACGGCCTGGGTCGAGTCCCGCCACGCCGAATACCTGATGGCGGTGAAGGCGCGGGAGCATCCGCTGGGGGACGCGTACCAGCTCGTGCAGAGGCGGCAATTCGAGCTCCGCAGGCAGACCACGTCCTTCAGGCTCGACCTCGAGGTGATTCCCGTCGCTGAGCCGGGGGCCTGGGTGGTTGCTCCGGACACCGTGATCATTTCCGAGTCGCTCCGTGACGATCCTGAGGCATTCCGGGAGTGGCTCAAGCCTGTCGTGATCGCCCTGGTCTGACCCGCCTTGCGTGGCCGCAAAGCTGGGAGAATAGAACCCATGAGCAGGCAGGACGGCAGCGCACGACAGGTCACGCGAGGTGACGTCGACGACACCGGCGCAAGCATCCTGCACATTGACATGGACGCATTCTTCGCGTCGGTGGAGCTGCTGGACCACCCCGAACTCCGCGGCAAGCCGGTGATCATCGGGCATCCGGAGGGCCGGAGCGTTGTCACAAGCGCCACCTACGAAGCCCGGCGATTCGGCGTGACCGCTGCGATGCCGGTCTCGAAGGCGATCAGGTTGTGCCCGCAGGCAACGATCCTTCCTCCGCACCACGAGCGGTACACCGAATACTCTCGCCAGGTCATGGCGATATTCCGGGATGCGACCCCGCTCGTCGAGCCGCTGAGTATCGACGAGGCGTTCCTCGACGTGTCGGGGGCGAGACGGTTGATCGGGTCGCCCGCCGTCGTCGGTCAGCACATTCGTGAGCGGGTGCACCGCGAGACCGGTCTGACCTGCTCGGTCGGAGCCGCTGCGACCAAGTTCGTGGCGAAGGTCGCGTCAGGGCGCGCCAAGCCGGACGGACTCCTCGTGATTCCGCCGGCCGAGACGCTTGCGTTTCTGCATCCGCTCCCGATCCGGGCGCTGTGGGGAGTCGGAGCAAAAACGGAGGAGTCCCTGCAGCGGCTCGGCCTCTCGACCGTCGGCGACGTCGCCGATACACCTCTCGCAACCCTGACCAGGGCCATCGGGGAGGCCACCGGCGTCAAGTTGCACGAGCTCTCTCACGGACGTGACGCCCGCCGCATCGTGACAGCGACGTCGGAGAAGAGCATCGGGCACGAGGTCACGTTTGACGTCGATGTCACTGACCCGGCACGCGTAAGGCTCGAGTTGCTCCGGCTGGCCGACCAGGTGGCCGTGCGGCTCAGGAAAAGCGGCGCTTCCGCCAGAACCGTCGCGATCAAGGTGCGGTTCGAGGATTTCACGACGGTGACCAGGTCGCGCACGTTCGCCGAGCCCACGAACGTCGGCCGGCGTCTCTTCGAGGGCGCGAATGAGCTGCTCACCGTCCTCGGCATCGACGGCAGGGCGATCCGCCTGATCGGGGTTCGCGCGGAACAGCTCACCGACGAACAGGATGCCGTCGCCGCGCTGTGGGACCCGGACGAGGAGTGGCGAGAGGCCGAGACAACCATCGACTCGCTTCGCGCGAGGTTTGGCGGACAGGCCGTTCGGCGCGCGTCACTCCTGGGCAGGAAGGGAAATGACACAGCGGGCGGTACCCGGGCGCCCGCGCCCTGACGCCGGCACCTGACCCCCGCGCACACAGAAAGCAACCCTTGGCGCGTCTCTCCTGCGGCCGGTAGCGTGTTGGCATGACAAATCTCGCGTTGGAAATGGCAGACAGGTTCAAGTCAATCGGAGTGACCTCCGTCTACGGCGACCCGGTTGAGGTCGACGGAGCGAAGCTCGTTCCCGTCGCACTCGCCTGGTACGGCTTCGGAGTCGGTGAGGGCGAGGGTGAGGGCGACACAGCGTCGTCGACCGTGTCGGGCAAGGGAACAGGCTCCGGTGGCGGAGGCGGCGGATTCGCGCTTCCGATCGGCGCCTACCTCAAGACGAGCACCGGCCTGCGCTTCGAGCCGAACGTCGTCTCGCTCATGGCCGTCGGCATCCCCTTCGTGTGGGCCGTCGGCAAAGCGCTTGCGTTTGTCATCAAAGCACTGAAGAAGTAGCGTTCGGGCTATACTCGCCTGAGTAACACGGGAGTCCGGTGAACCGGGCTGAGAGGAAGATTCCATAATCTTCGACCGTCGAACCTGATCTGGGTCATGCCAGCGCAGGGAGGCATTCATCTCGCTACCCGTGCCCTGTTTCCTACACGGAGGGCGCGAAAGTGCAATTTTCAGAATCACCATCACAGGTACAACACTCGACGGATGCCGCCGGCACGCCAGCGCGAGGACGACGTCCGTCCCGCTGGCGGGTCGTCGACATCGTCACCGCCAGCGTCATCGGCGTTGCCGCCGGCGTCATCTTCTGGGCGTGGGGACTCGCCTGGGGCCCGATCAGCACGGCGCTTGCGCTCACGCCGGGACTCGGCGGACTTCTCGCCGGAGGCTGGCTGTTCGCCGGGGTGCTCGGCGGGCTCATCATCCGTAAACCCGGTGCAGCGATCTACACGGAACTCGTTGCCGCCGCGGTCTCCGCACTCATCGGTACCGTCTGGGGTTTCGACACCCTCATCTGGGGCCTGATCCAGGGCGCTGGCGCCGAACTCATCTTCGCCCTGTTCTTCTACCGCCGGTTCGGCATCGGGGTGGCATTGCTCGCCGGTGCGGGAGCCGGCGTCGCCGTCGGGCTCCTCGACACGACCTTCACGAGCTATGCGGCGCTCGATGCAGGGGCGAAGCTGACCTACTTCGTGAGCGCCGTGGCATCCGGGGTCGTCCTCGCCGGCCTGCTGTCCTGGTTTGCTGTGCGTGGCCTCGCCGCGACGGGTGCGCTGTCACGGTTCGCCTCGGGCAACTCGGCTCGTGCGATTCCCGCTCGAGCGACCGACCGGGGCAACTGAGTGTCGGGAACGACCCGTGACGGTACCGTTCGCGGGGCGGCTATCCGTGCAACCGGGTGGGGCTGGCGGCACTCCGGTCGGGGCACTCCGGCGGTCTCCGAGCTGACGCTCGACATCGCTCCGGGTGAGCGCGTCCTGCTCCTCGGTGCGTCGGGCGCGGGCAAATCCACGTTGCTCGCCGCCCTCGCTGGCGTGCTCGGGGGCGATGAGGAGGGCGACGAGACGGGCCAGCTGCTCATCGACGGCGCGAGGCCCGCTGAGGTCCGCGGCAGGGCGGGACTGGTTCTTCAGGACCCCGACTCGCAGGTCGTCCTGGCGCGCGTCGGTGACGATGTTGCGTTCGCGTGCGAGAACCTCGGGGTTCCACGGGACGAGATCTGGCGGCGGGTGCGGTGGGCGCTCGATGCCGTCGGGCTCCGCCTTCCCCTCGACCACCCGTCGTCACGGTTGTCCGGCGGCCAAAAGCAGCGGCTGGCCCTCGCCGGTGTCCTCGCCATGCGTCCTGGCCTCGTGTTGCTCGACGAGCCGACCGCCAACCTCGATCCCGAGGGAGTGACCGAGGTGAGGGATGTTGTCGCGCGCGTGATCGCTGACACGGGCGCGACCCTGATCGTGGTCGAGCACCGGGTCGCTGTCTGGCAGGATCTCGTCGACCGGGTCATCGTCCTCGACCCGGAGGGCGGAGTACTCGCGGACGGGACACCGGCCGATGTACTCGACACCCACGGTCAGCGCCTCGCCCGGGCCGGGGTGTGGGTGCCGTCTCATCCACCTGTCCTGCCCACGCGACCGGCGCGTTCAGGCAGGGGCGCTGAACTCCTCGTCGCGGGGGACCTCTCGGTCGGTCGAACGCCGTTCGCCTCGCGGACGCGACTGACGGCGGCATCCGCCCTCGACCTGTCGCTGTTCGAAGCAGAGAGTATCGCCATCACCGGACCCAACGGCGCGGGGAAGTCGACGCTGGCCCTCACGCTCGCGGGACTGCTCGCTCGCCTCGGCGGCGCGCTCGACGCGAGGTCTCCACTGGCCAGGGGACTCGGGCCGGACCCAGCGCGGTGGAAGTCGAAGGAGCTGCTGACGCGAATGGGCACCGTCTTCCAGGACCCTGAGCACCAGTTCCTCGCCACGACGGTGAGGCGCGAGCTTGCCGTCGGGCCGACGGCACTCCGACTCGGGGATCGGGAGGTCGGCGAGCGGGTCGATGAACTGCTCTCGAGGCTGCGGCTCGACGCCCTGGCCGATGCCAATCCGTTCACGCTGTCCGGCGGAGAGAAACGACGCCTGAGCGTCGCGACGATTCTCGCGACAAAACCGCAGATCCTGTTCCTCGACGAACCCACCTTCGGTCAGGATGCTGTCACCTGGCGTGAGCTCGTGGTGCTGCTCGGCGAACTCGTCGACTCGGGAAGCTCCGTCGTGACGGTCACGCACGACGACGATCTCGTGCGTGCACTGTCCGACCGGGAGTTCGTCATCGATTCCAGCCACGCGGTGCTGTCGTGACCGGGCTGGTTTCCGCAGCGGGAGACTCCGCGCTCGGGCGAGTGAACCCGATCGCCAAGCTCGCCGTTGCGGTACTGATCAGTGTGACCCTCCTGCTGTCGATCGACGTGGTCTCGGCATCCGTTGCCCTCATCCTCGTCTGCGTGCTGCTGTTCTGGTCGGGGCTCGACGCCCGCGGCTTCTGGCTCAGGACAGCACCGCTGTGGCTCGGCGCGCCCTTTGCCGGGCTGACCACTGTGCTCTACGGCGAGGACTCCGGAGCGCTTCTGGCCTCGTGGGGATTCGTCTCCATCACCGAGGGGTCGCTCGCCCTGGGTATCGCCATCATGCTTCGTGTCCTGGCGATCGGTTTGCCGAGCATCGTGCTGTTCGCAACGACCGACCCGACAGACCTCGCCGACGGGCTCGGCCAGGTGCTTCACCTGCCCGCCCGCTTCGTGCTCGGCGGGCTGGCTGGACTGCGGATGGTGGGATTGTTCGTCGACGACTGGCGTGCGCTTGGTCAGGCACGTCGCGCCAGGGGTGTTGGCGACGCCAGGATGCTCGTCCGGTTCGCCAGCCAGGCCTTCGCACTCCTGGTCCTCGCGATCCGGCGGGGCAGCAAGCTCGCGACAGCCATGGAGGCCAAAGGATTCGGCTCGTCCATTGAGCGCACGTGGGCCCGGCCGTCGACGGTCGGCAGGCCCGAACTTGTGCTGCTGCTCATCGGGGCGTCCATCGCGGGGGCGGCGATCACCGCGGCAGTGCTGGCGGGGACCTGGGAGTTCATCCTTGCCTGAGTTCGGACTGTCCCTGGCGGTCAGCACAATCGTGGGGCGGTTGGGGGACCCAGCAACCGAGGTGGTCATCCTCGACGGTCCGAGTGGCGCTGGCAAATCCACCCTCGCCGATGCCCTCGTGGCATCCTGGCCGGGTTCGGCGTACCCGACGCTCGTTCGGATGGACGACATCTACCCGGGCTGGGACGGGCTCAGCGCTGCGGGGGAGCACGTGGCAGTGAACCTGCTCGAGCCGCGAGCCCGGGGTGACCTGGCCCGTTGGCGGAGGCATGACTGGGCACGGGACGCGCACGCGGAATGGAACGTGGTGCCCGGTTCCGGCCCTCTGGTCATCGAGGGGTGCGGCGCGCTCACGGCGGCGAACCGGCGATTCGCGACGCTCGCCGTCTGGCTGGATGCGGACGACACCGTGCGGAAGGTGAGGGCGCTGGCGAGGGATGAGGGTGCTTTCGACGCGCACTGGGACTCATGGCAGGCACAGTTTGAGCGGTTCGTCGCCCGCGAGGACCCCGAGAGCCTCGCGGACCTGATGCTCAGGCTGGACTAGTCGTTCAGCGAATCGATGAGCGCGCCGATAACCGGGATCGGGTGGGAGAGCCGCCAGAACACACCGGGATCGGTCAGGGCTCCGTCGAGCGTCAGCGACGTCCTGGCCGACGTCGATCCGTCGACGACACTGATGCTGCCGACCTTTGCCCCGGTCCCGGCCGACGTGACCTGATCCGTCACCACGTCGATCTCGGGCGCAGCCGCGCTCCAGCGGAGTCGTGCGGGTGACGCTCCCGAAACACCGTTCGCCGAATCGCCCCACGCGGTGGTGAACGAGACGACCGGCGTGGCCTCGGCAAGGACAGGCGTCGGCGTGACGCCGCCCCTGGCGCTCTCCATCACGGCGGTGACAGCCGTCTCGAGGGTGTCCCAATCCGGTTGCCTGAGGAATGCGCCGTAGAACCTGTACGACTCGCCATCGACGGAAACGTCGCCGGCGAAGAGGAGGCAGATGCCGGCGGCATCCGTGTAGCTCCGTGAAATCCCGACCACCTGTTGTTCGGGCAGGTAGGTCGTGGTGTTGGTGACGCCGCGTCGGCTCGGAAGACCGGTGACCGGTTCGGCGAGCACCGAGGATATTGCCGGGTTGGTGAGCGCGAGGGCGGCCAGGCGGGAGAGATCTTTCGCCGTGCCGACGCTTGCTTCGTCAAGCCCTGTGGCGTCGACCACCGTGGTCTCGGTCATGCCATTCTCGACCAGCCAGGCGTTCGCGGCCTCGACGTACGCCTCGGTCGATCCGAATGCCCAGCCTGCGAGCGTGTCGGCATGGTTGTTGCTCGAGCCGAGGAGCACCGCCTGGAGCATTTCGCGCTGGGTCCACTGGTCCTCGGTGTACACGCTGACGGTGCGGGTGCCCGCGTCGCGGTAACCGACGTACTTCAGGTAGTCATCGCTCGTGATGGGAACGGTCCCGCCGGGCGCGCCGTCAGCGAGGGGTTTGGCGTCGAGGACGACCAGGGCCGTGATCGTCTTGGTGATACCGGCCATCGGGACAGCGTCCGGAATGCCAGCGACCGCGAGGGGGGCGGCGTCCGCAGCTTCAGTGACAGCGCTGGCGCCGGTGCTCGGCAGTACGGGAGGCGCACTCGCCGCAGCGGGCGCCGATGCCGGGAGGGCGGTCACGGATGCCGCTGGCAGCGGACCGATGAGGGTGGCGGGCCCATAGATGCCCGCTCCGAGAATGACCAGAGTTCCGGCGAAGATCCCGAGACCTCGTGCTACGCCCATGGTGTACCGCCTGTTCCTGACACGGGATCAGGCTATCTGGCCGAGCGTCCTTTGACCGTCAGCCCCAGCCGAGCGAGTGCAATTCGTCGTCGTCGATTCCGTAGAAGTGGGCGATTTCGTGCACCAGTGTGATGCGCACCTGTTCCCTGAGCTGCTCTTCGTTGTCGACGATGGCGAGAAGAGGCTCGCGATAGATGCTGATCATGTCGGGCAGCTCGCCGAAACCGTACTGCCCGCGATCGGTCAACGCCACGCCCGAGTACAGGCCGAGGAGGTCGAGCGAGCCGTCTTCGGGAAGATCCTCGATCACGATGACGACATTATCCAGCCCGTCGACCATGTCGTCCGGCAGCGCGTCGAATACGTCACCGACGAGGGCTTCGAATGCATCGGCGTCGAGGGTGAACATTGACGACTGCCGATCCGACCCGGTTCGCGACCCGCGCGAGAGGATCTGTCTACTTGGGGTGAGTAACGGGGCTTGAACCCGCGACCTCCTGGACCACAACCAGGCGCTCTACCAACTGAGCTATACCCACCATGCGCATCCCCCGATCTCTCAACCGGACGAGGCAACCCTAAAAGTGTATTACATGATTGGAGCGTAATTGTTCACTACGGCCTGTGCAGCCGATTTTGCCTGGTCGGATGTCGGCCCGGGCTGCGGAACGAACACGGCCTCCCTGTAGTAGGCCAGTTCACGGATCGACTCGAGGATGTCGGCGAGCGCGCGGTGGCCGCCGTCCTTGGCCGGGGCATTGAAGTACGCTCTGGGGTACCAGCGCCTGGCGAGTTCCTTGATCGACGACACATCGACGTTGCGGTAGTGCAACTGTGCATCGAGCCGTGGCATGAACTTGGTGAGGAAGGCGCGGTCTGTGCCGATCGAGTTTCCGGCGAGGGGAGCACGCTGCTCTGCGGGAATGTGCTTGAGCACGTACTCGAGGACCTGGTACTCCGCTTCGGCGACACTGACTCCGAGGGGGATCTCCTCGAGGAGGCCGGAGGAGGTGTGCATGTTGGTGACGAACTCACCCATGTTCGCCAGCGCCGAGTCATCGGGTTTGATCACGATGTCGAGGCCGTCGTCGACGGGCTTCAGGTCATAGTCGGTGATCACGACGGCGATTTCGACGAGTTCGTCGGCATCGATGTCGAGTCCCGTCATTTCGCAGTCGATCCAGACAAGTCGGTCGCTCACAGTGCTCATGGTGTCCATGCTATCCGTGACCTGTGACGCCGGCTGCCGCGCTGCGGGTGACAGGGGTCCAGCGTGCTGCGGTATTCTGAAAGACGCCAGCCTCCGTAGCTCAGGGGATAGAGCAGGAGCCTTCTAATCTCTTGGTCGCAGGTTCGAATCCTGCCGGGGGCACATTTCTGTCGGCGCGACATCCGTTCGTAACGGCGGGTGGGTAAATTACTACCCATGCGAGAACTCCAAAAACAGATCATTGCCGAACTGCACGTTCTTCCTGAGATCGACCCGGAAACCGAGGCGCGTCGGCGCGTCGATTTCCTCGCCGATTACCTCACGGCGACCGGTGCGAAAGGCCTCGTGCTCGGTATCAGTGGCGGCCAGGACTCGTCCCTCGCCGGGAGGCTGTGCCAGCTTGCCGTTGAGCAACTCGCCGAGGACGATGTCAAGGTGTCGTTTATCGCTGTGCGGCTGCCGTACGGGGTGCAGCGTGACGAGGAGGATGCGCAGCTGGCACTGGAGTTCATCCAGCCCCAGCGGGTCGTGACGTTCAACGTCAAGCCGGGCGTCGACGGCATTGAAACGGAGTTCGAGACAGCGACCGGTGAGCCGATCAGCGACTTCAACAAGGGCAATGTGAAGGCACGGGCGCGGATGATTGCGCAGTACGCGCTTGCCGGGCAGGAGGGGCTGCTCGTTGTCGGGACAGACCACGCCGCCGAGGCCGTCACCGGTTTCTTCACGAAGTTCGGTGACGGTGGCGCGGACATCGTCCCGCTCACCGGATTGACAAAGCGGCAGGGCCGGGCCCTGCTCACGTTCCTCGGGGCGCCCGCACGACTGTACGAAAAGCTCCCTACGGCTGACCTGCTCGACGACCAGCCCGGGCAGACCGACGAGGCGAACCTGGGGCTGACCTACGCGCACATCGACGACTACCTCGAAGGGAACGACGTTCCCGATGAGGTTGCGGATGCCATTGAGGCGCGGTTCCTCGCGACCAGGCACAAGCGCTCAACACCGGTGGAGCCCGCAGACAACTGGTGGCGCTGACCGGGCGCAGCGCCCCGCCGCGCTGAAGGCATAGGCGCTGAGCTGCGCGCGGGCCCACAGGCGCCGACCCCTTACACGACGAAGCCGGTACCGCGAGTTCGCGGTACCGGCTTCGTGGTGGAAGTGGGGGCTCTAGGCCAGCTTCTTCTCGTCAGACTCGCGAGCCGCTGTGGCGCGGGCGACATCCATCGCGGCGACATCGTCGATCAGCTTCTGCGTCGTGGTGTCGGGGATGTCCGACTCCTGACGGGCGAACGCAGCGGGGGCGACCGCGGCGGGCTGCTCCGCGGTCTCTGCTTCCGTGTACTTCTCGTGGTGCTGGCGTGTCGCCCAGGCGTCCTGCTCCGCGAGCAGGGTCTTCTCGTGAGTCGTGGTTTCGAACCGCCAGCGCTCCAGGTCGGTTTCGAAGACGCGCTTCGCGCGGTTCGGGCGGTTCTGCCATTCGACGAGACGGTCACGGAACTCGGCGACGACGGGCCCGAGTTCATAACCGAACGTGGCGGAGTTGCGCTTCATCTCGGCGAGCTGGTGCGCAGACCAGTTCGCCGCGGTCGACGCACCCTTGATGGGCAGGAGGCGCAGCTGGATATCCGCCTGGGCGACTGCCCGGTCGGCGAGTGTCTGCTCCTGGGGGGTCAGTGAGTTCCAGGCGGCGGCCTCGGTCGACGCGTCGACGAGTGCGGCGATCGCCGCTGTCTTGAGGTCGCGGTCGCGCTGGGCGATCAGCCGGCGTACCGCTGCCTTGGTGATCGACGCCGCGAGCAGCGCCGAAACGATAATCGCGATAAAGATCACGGCGGCGGTGAAGAGCACCGGTCGTGTGTCGGTTGCGGTGAGCCAGTCTACGAATTCATTCCACCATTCCATGTGCCGAAGGCTACCTTCGGGCCCGCCCGTAATCCCGCAACGCCGCCGCCGTGTCGCGCTTTCGGCCGAGCAGCGCCCGACCGGTCATGACCGGGAAACAGCGAAACCGCCCACGGGGCTACCACCGCTCAACGCAGCGAATCGACGGCATCCTGCATGTTCCAGAACTGCCCGAGGGACAGGAATGACGCCCGGACCGGCGAGAATCGCTTGGCGATGAAGACGTCTCCTGTGGCCGAGCTGAGGCGCTCGACGTGTCCGAGTATGCGTCCGTCGCTGAGGCGAACGCGCCACAACCCGTCGTGGACGCTGACGAGTTCGATGCCCGCCCTCGTGCTCGACGAGAGTGTCGCCTGGTGTGTTGCGATGTGCATGCTGCCTCTTGTCTCCGGCCGGTGGTGTCGGTGATCTCTTACCCACACGATAGGAGACACCACCGACACCGCCCGGTCGGCCGAGAGGAGCGCTAGCTCAGTCCGGTGCCGTCAACGGCGAACGGTTCGATCGCCGCGAGTTCGTCTGCCGTGAGCGGCGGAGCGCCAAGCGCGGCGACGTTCTGTTCCAGCTGCTTCACCGAGCTCGCACCGATGAGCGCCGAGGTGACCTGCGGATGCCTGAGAACCCACGTCAGGGCGAGTTGCGCGAGCGACTGCCCGCGGTCGGCGGCCAGCGTGTTGAGGGCTCGGGCTCGTTCGAGATAGGTGGGCGAGATCCGCTCAGCCGGCAGGAATTTGCTCGTCGCCGCACGGGATCCGTCGGGAACCGTTCCATCGAGGTAGCGGTCGGTCAGGAGTCCCTGGGCGAGGGGCGAGAACACGATGGAGCCCGCTCCGACCTCGTCGAGGACGTCGAGGAGCCCGTTTTCGACGTGCCGGTTGAACATGGAGTAGCTCGGCTGGTGGATCAGGAGGGGGACGCGGTGCTCGGCGAGCGCCGCGGCGGCCGCTCTGGTCTGCTCCGGCGAGTAGTTGGAGATTCCGGCATAGAGGGCTTTCCCTGAGTGCACAGCTGTCGCGAGTGCCCCCATCGTTTCTTCGATGGGGGTGTCGGGGTCCGGGCGGTGGGAGTAGAAGATGTCGACGTAGTTCACGCCGAGTCGCCCGAGGCTCTGGTCGAGAGAGGAGAGGAGCGACTTGCGTGAGCCCCACTGGCCGTACGGGCCAGCCCACATGTCGTAACCGGCCTTCGTCGAGATGACGATTTCATCGCGGTGAGCGGCGAGATCGTCGTGAAGGATGCGACCAAAGTTGCGTTCAGCAGATCCCGGAGGGGGACCGTAGTTGTTGGCCAGGTCGAAGTGGGTAATACCGAGGTCGAACGCTCGCCGCACGATGGCCTGCTGGGTCTCGAGGTCCCGTCCGTCACCGAAGTTGTGCCAGAAGCCCAGCGAAACGCGGGGGAGCATGAGGCCGCTCCTGCCCGTCCTGGCGTAGTGCATGTCGTCATATCGGTTTTCGGCAGCTGAGTACGTCATGAGGACAGGGTAGCGGTGTCGGGTGCAGGGCACGCCGCCGGGTATCCCTCCCCAGTTTCAGCGGCCGGATGCCCTGTCCACCGGGGAGGTACCGGAGGGACCCCGCCCGCTGGAGGGTCGCACACTCGAATCATGGTTCCGGAGGCGGCAGTCCGGCACGAGGTCGTCTCCGGAACCTCCACACCGGAGGTCCTGCGTGTGGAAATCCAGTTGGGAGAACCCTCATGACAGACAGCATCACCCTGACCGGCCTTGTTGCTACAGTTCCCGAGCACAAGACGATCCGCGACGGCGTGGAGCTCACGAGCTTCAGGCTCGCCTCGAACCAGCGCTACTTCGACAGGACGGCAGGAGCCTGGGTAGCTGGCGAGACGAACTGGTACACGGTCTCCTCGTTCCGGCAACTCGCCGGCAATGTCCACGAGTCGGTGCACAAGGGTGACCGCGTGCTGGTGATGGGGCGGCTGCGCATTCGGCGCTGGGAGAGCGGAGACAAGAACGGCACGACTGTTGAGGTCGACGCTGACAGTGTTGGTCACGATTTGGCCTGGGGGACCGCCAGGTACGCGAGGAACCCAGCACGCGACTCAGGCACACCCGCGGCTGACGCCGTCGACGCCGCGAACCCGGGCTACGCTCCCGCGAGGCCAGCGGGTGATGACGGCACCGGTTACCCCGGGCTGGCGGCACGGGAGCCCGACCCCGCCAGCGCCCGACCGGACTCGTCGCGCGAGCAGGCGGATTGGGTAGCGCCGGTACTCGGCAGGACGGCCGTATCGGTCGGCGACCCCGGCACCCGGGGAACCAGCGAGGGTCGACCGGAGTTCGAACCGGACACTCCGTTCTGACGGTTCGGGCGCTCCCGTCCTAGACTCGACTGATAGCCGATCGTTCCGACACGGCGCGATCACAACGGGCCAGATCACAACCGGCCCGGATCACAACAGGCACAGGCACAGGGAGATGGCGTGGCGAAACCCGATACACGGTGGCGAGGTCGGGTTGGAACTGGTGTGTTCGCTGTTCTTCTCGCTGGGGGATTGCTCGCCGGATGCTCGATGCCGGGAAGCCCTCCGACTCCGACACCGGCGCCGCCCGTTGCAGTCGAATCGCCGGCGCCAGAGCCGCAGGCACCGCAACTGGTGCCTGGCGGGACCGCGGAGGAAAACCTCCCATACTTTGATTCGGTCAACGCTTCTACCCTCGCCGCCAACCCGGCCGCAGACGGTCGTGCGTTCATCGACGGGCTTGTTGCCGCCGGTTTCGACAAGGCGGCCATGGAAGTGACGAGCGATACGACGACGATCGGGAACGCGGCGGACTCCATCCAGTTCTCGGTGCGATGGGGCGAAGCGTGCCTCATCGGTCAGAATGGCACGGCCGTCGGCGGCTATCACTCGACGGTGGGTCGGGTGCTCGGCACCGGGACATGTCTCATTGGGAAGACAAGAACAATAGACTGGTAGCAATATGGCCGAATATATCTATTCCATGGTCCGCGCCCGCAAGGCTGTCGGAGACAAACTAATTCTTGACGACGTCACCATGTCGTTCTTCCCCGGCGCCAAAATCGGTGTCGTCGGTCCCAACGGGGCCGGAAAGTCCACGATCCTCAAGATCATGGCTGGCCTCGACACACCGAGCAACGGTGAAGCGAAGCTCACGCCCGGGTACACCGTCGGCATCCTCATGCAGGAACCGGAACTCGATGAGTCGAAGACCGTGCTCGAGAACGTCCAGGAGGGCGTCGGCGAGATCAAAGCCAAGGTCGACCGCTTCAACGAAATCTCGCTCGCCATGGGCGAACCGGATGCTGACTTCGACGCGCTGCTTGCCGAGATGGGCACGCTCCAGGAAGAAATCGACCACGCTGACGCGTGGGACCTCGATTCCCAGCTGGAACAGGCGATGGACGCGCTGCGGACCCCGCCCGGCGACCTGCCCGTTGCGAACCTCTCCGGTGGAGAGAAGCGTCGCGTCGCGCTCTGCAAGCTTCTTCTGCAGAAGCCGGACCTCCTGCTCCTCGATGAGCCCACTAACCACCTCGACGCCGAAAGCGTTCTCTGGCTCGAGCAGCACCTCGCCAAGTACGCGGGTGCTGTGCTCGCCGTCACTCACGACCGGTACTTCCTCGACCACGTCGCCGAATGGATCGCTGAGGTCGACCGCGGTCACCTCTACCCGTACGAGGGCAACTACTCGACCTACCTCGAGAAGAAGCAGGAACGACTGCAGGTCCAGGGCAAGAAGGACCAGAAGCTGTCGAAGCGCCTCGCTGAGGAACTCGAGTGGGTCCGGTCGAACGCCAAGGGACGACAGGCGAAGTCGAAGGCTCGACTCGCACGTTACGAAGAGATGGTGACCGAGGCCGAGCGCACGCGGAAGCTCGACTTCGAAGAGATCGTCATCCCCGTCGGACCGCGCCTCGGCGCGCAGGTCATCGACGCGAAGAACCTGAAGAAGGGCTTCGGGGAGCGCATCCTCATCAACGACCTCAGCTTCACATTGCCCCGTAACGGCATTGTCGGAGTCATCGGCCCCAACGGTGTCGGTAAGACCACGCTCTTCAAGACCATCGTCGGCCTCGAGCCGCTCGACGGCGGAGAGCTCAAGATCGGTGAGACGGTCGACATCTCCTACGTCGACCAGAGCCGCGGTGGCATCGACCCCAACAAGAACCTGTGGGAGGTCGTCTCAGACGGCCAGGATTACATCCAGGTCGGAAAGACCGAGATTCCGTCACGGGCGTACGTCTCCCAGTTCGGGTTCAAGGGACCTGACCAGCAGAAGAAGGCCGGTGTTCTCTCCGGTGGAGAGCGCAACCGCCTCAACCTGGCACTGACCCTCAAGCAGGGCGGAAACCTCCTGCTCCTCGACGAACCGACTAACGACCTCGACGTGGAAACCCTTGGAAGCCTCGAGAACGCGCTTCTCGAGTTCCCCGGTTGTGCCGTGGTCATCACTCACGACCGGTGGTTCCTCGACCGCATCGCAACGCACATCCTCTCCTACGAGGGGACAGAGGAAGACCCGGGCAACTGGTACTGGTTCGAGGGCAACTTCGAGTCGTACGAGGAGAACAAGATTGAGCGGCTCGGACCGGATGCAGCGAAGCCGCACCGTTCCGCATACCGCAAGCTCACTCGCGACTGACGCGGGCGCTCTGGCGAAACGATGAAGGCCATGCCGGTGACTCAGTCACCGGCATGGCCTTCATCGTTATCTTCTGCCAGGCGGGCTTAGGCGTCTGTTGCCAGTGCCGGTGGTACCCGCACCATGCCTTCCTGGGCGACGCTCGCAACCAGGACGCCGTCGCGGGAGTAGAACCGGCCGAGCGCGAGTCCGCGTCCGCCCGATGCGCTCGGGGACTCCTGGACGTAGAGCAGCCACTCGTCAGCCCGGGCCGGCCGGTGCCACCACATGGCGTGGTCGAGGCTCGCAACCTTGAGATTCGGGGTCACCCAGGCCAGGCCGTGCTTGCGCAGGATCGACTCGAGCAGCGGGTAGTCGCTCGCGTACGCGAGCGCAGCCCTGTGCAGGCTCGGGTCGTCGGGAAGGGTGCCGAACGCCTTGATCCAGACCGCGTTCGTCGCGGTGCGCTCGCCCTCGACCGAGAGGTAGATCGGCGACGGTACGTGGCGGATGTCGAATGGCCGGTCGTTGGCCCACGCCCTGGCAGCCGGATGATCAATGTGTCCGAGCAGCTCGGCTGCGGTCGGCAGGCTCTCCGGATCGGGGTAGCCCTCAGGCATTGGCGCCTGGTGGTCGAGGCCTTCGTCCTGGTCCTGGAACGAAGCGATCATCGAGAGGATCGGAACGCCGGACTGGTATGCCTGTGTGCGTCTCGTCGAGAACGAACGGCCGTCGTGGATCCGGTCGACGCTGAACGTGATTTCCTGGTTGACGTCACCGGGCCGCAGGAAATACCCGTGCATCGAGTGCACGATACGCTCCTCCGCTGTCGTCCGGCTTGCCGCCATCACGGCCTGCGCAAGAACCTGCCCCCCGTAAACCCGTCCACCCGGCATCCACAGTGATGGCCCCGTGAAGATGTCCTCGCTCGTTCGAGCTCCGGTATCAGTCAGGTTCAGGGCGTTCAAGAGGGATGCGACGGGGTCTGTCATTGCTCTCCGATTGGTGGTGCTGGCGGACTGGTGGGTTTCACCAATGCTTCTTAGGTAGTTTAGACAGCAGATGAATGACGCGATCACCCTCCAGGACGCCCACGCCGCCGCCGACCTTCGGGTGTACCTCGCCCGGGCGAGGCTCGTCGATGACACGGCGGTTCGCCTGATTGCCAGCGGGGGAGTGCTTGCCGTGTACTCGGCGGTGCTGCATCCGCGCGGCCTGCTCGACACGAGCCCGACGATCCTCGGCCTCCGGACCTTCGCCGAGGTTTCTGGCGCCGTCTTCGACCGCGTGGTCGCTCCGGCTGCGATCGCGGACCGGCTCGCTCACACCGACGGGGCGTCCGGCGAGATCGTGGTCCCGCTTCCGCCGGCCGACGTACGAACGAGCTGGTCAGGGATCGCGCCGCCACGTGGCGGGTGGGAGCGGATCGGCGGGATCAGCTCTCTGGCGCTCGAACTGGCAGCGAGGGACGGCGCGGGAGAAGTCGCTCGGACGGTGCCGGACAACGCGGGTGACGCCATCGTGCAGCGGGTCAGGGCCGAGGTCTGGTCGCGCCCGCTCGCCGGGCACCCGGACGTTCCGTCAGGAATCGCGTTCGCGGCGGGGAGCCTCGGGTTCCTCGTCGGCGAGGAAGAGGTCCCGCTCTACGCCTCCGGTGCCTGGGTCAGGGCGAGTCCTGTGCGGGGCCACGTCCTCGTTCGCTCGTCACGGGGTCTCTGACCTCTCCCGGAATTGCCTGACGTGCGACCGCGGAAACGGCTTGCACGCAGAACGATGGCTCAGGGCAGCTGAGCGTCGATCGCGCGCCCGGCGGTCCGACCGGTGAACAGGCATCCGCCCAGAAAAGTCCCCTCGAGCGCTCGGTATCCGTGCATGCCGCCACCGCCGAAGCCGCTGGCCTCTCCGGCCGCGTAAAGCCCGGGAACCGGTGTGCCGTCGTCGCCAATCGCGCGTGCGGACAGGTCGGTCTGGATGCCGCCGAGGCTTTTCCGCGTGAGGATGTGCAGTTTCACGGCGATGAGCGGACCAGCCTTCGGATCGAGCAGTTTGTGCGGGCGTGCGACACGGATGAGCTTGTCGCCCCGATAGGAGCGGGCACCCCTGATCGCTGTGATCTGTGCGTCCTTCGAGAACTCGTTGTCCAGCTGGGCATCGCGCCACCTGATCTCCCGTTCCACCCGCACCGTGTCGAGCGGGGCAGTGCCGGAGAGCCGCTGCATGCCCGCCAGCAGCTCCGGCAGGTTGTCCGCGACCACGAAGTCGTCGCCCTTCTCTTTGAACGCCTCAACCGGGCCTGGCGCGCCGGGAGCAACCCGCTTGAGCAGAAGCCTGAGGTCCCGGTCGGTGAGATCGGGGTTTTGCTCGCTGCCGGAGAGGGCGAACTCCTTCTCGATGATCTTCTGGGTGAGCACGAACCAGCTGTGACCGTGTCCTGTGCCGAGGATGTGCTGCAGGGTCCCCAGCGTGTCGAAGCCGGGGAACAGCGGCGCGGGAAGGCGTGCACCCGTGGCATCGAGCCAGAGCGATGACGGCCCGGGGAGGATACGGATGCCGTGGGCGGCCCAGACCGGATCCCAGTTGGCAATGCCCTCCGTGTAGTGCCACATCCGGTCACCGTTGACCAGTCGCGCGCCGGCGCGTTCGGCGATACCGAGGCCGCGGCCGTCGACGTGGGCCGGGACTCCGGAGAGCATCGACTCGGGTGGAGTACCGAGTCGTGCCGGCCAGTTCGCCCTGACCAGGTCGAGGTTGCCGCCGATCCCGCCCGTCGTCACGACAACGGCCTGCGCCGACAGCTCGAAATCGGCGACGACGTCGTGTGGGCTCGCTTCGCCACGTCCGGCGGTCGACGGCGAGAGAACGCTTCCGGTCACGCCGGTCACGGCACCGTCGTGAACCACGAGCTCATCGACGCGGTGGCGATGTCTGAACTGCACACGCCCTGCCTCGACCCCCGCCAGGACGCGCTCGAGGAAGGGTTCGACGATCGCGGGGCCCGTGCCCCAGACGATATGGAACCGCGGGACCGAGTTGCCGTGCCCGTTCGCTGTGAACCCGCCGCGCTCCGCCCAGCCGACGACGGGGAAGAAGCCGACACCACGTTCGCGCAGCCACGATCGCTTGTCGCCAGCGGCGAAGTCGACATACGCTTCTGCCCATCGCCTCGCCCAATTGTCGTCCTGTCGGTCGAAGGCGGCGGAGCCCTGCCAGTCCTGCCACGCGAGGGAGTGCGAGTCGCGGATGCCCATCCGGCGCTGCTCGGGCGTGTCGACGAGGAACAGCCCGCCGAACGACCAGTGTGCCTGCCCGCCGCGCGACGCCTCCGGCTCCTGCTCGACGATGATCACCCGCCTGCCGGCGTCCGACAGCTCAGCGGCAGCGACGAGCCCGGCGAGCCCAGAGCCCACAATGATCACGTCGGTCGAGGTCTGTGCTGCTGGCATCCGGGATCTCCTTCGATCCGCGGGCTCCGTCGCCCGCGATGCTCCCAGCGTAGGAGATGCGCGCCCCGTCGGACGAGAGGGGCGTTACGCGTCGAGTCGCAGGGCGTTACTCGTCGAAGGTATTGACCATCGCCTGCGCTGCGCGCTCGAGGTAGTCCCAGAGGGTCGCCTCGTGCAGCGGTGACAGGCCGAGGGTATCGACCGCGGCGCGCATGTGCAGCAGCCAGCGGTCTCGCGCATCCGGATTGACCTTGAACGGCATGTGTCGCATGCGGAGCCGCGGGTGCCCGCGCTGCTCACTGTACGTCGACGGACCGCCCCAGTACTGCTCGAAGAACATCGTCAGGCGTTCGGTCGCTGCCGCGAGGTCTTCCTCCGGGTACATCGGCTTGAGCACCGGGTCGGCGGCGACACCCTTGTAGAACTCGAGCGACAGCTTTTCGAAGGTAGCGCGGCCGCCGACCTCCTCGTAGAAGCTGGGGGAGTTGAGGTTGGTCATGGCTGCGCCGGCCCCTTGTTCGCTGCTTTCCTCACGGCGTGGGGAGCTTCGTTGATGGTCTTGAGCGGCTTGGTGCGCGGCGGGCGTGCACCCGTGACGGAAGCCGCACCGTCGAAGCCCTCGAGGACCACGCTCTTGAGCGATGGCAGCTGGACGCCCAGCTCGTCTGTGGCGTACTTCAGGCGCGCACGCAGCTCACGGGCAACGTCATCCTTGGCAGGGGGACGGGTCTTCACGACGAGGCGAATGATGAGCGCCTCCTCGGAGATCGACTCGATTCCCCACAGCTCGGGGCGCTCGAGGATCCGGCTGCGCCACTTCGGGTCCTGGGCAAGGGCTGTCGCCGTGGTGAGCATGGTGTCCTGGACAGTCTCGATGTCCGCGTCGTACGGCACGGCGAGGTCGATGATGACCCGCGCCCAGCCCTGGGACATGTTGCCGACGCGCAGGATCTCGCCGTTACGCACGAACCACAGGGTTCCGTTGACGTCTCGCACCTGGGTGATGCGGATGCCGACGCGCTCGACGACACCGGTGGCAGGGCCGAGGTCGACGACGTCGCCGACGCCGAGCTGGTCTTCCATCACCATGAACAGGCCGTTGAGCACATCCTTGACAATGTTTTGGGCGCCGAAACCGAGGCCGGCACCGAGCGCGGCGGTGAGCAGGGCGAGCGAGCCGATGATGTTGGGGTCGATCTGGTTGACCACAAGGATGATCGTGACCACAACGACCGTGACGTTGACGATGTTGCCGAGTACGGTGCCGAGCGTGCGTGTTCGCTGCACGAGCCTCACCGCGGCGAGCGGTGACACGTTGAGCGCCTGGGTGTCTTCGGCACCCTGGGTCTTCTTCACCCCGGACACGATCTGGTTCACGATCCGTCGGATCGCGAAGTGAAGGAGCCATGATGCGATAAACGCTCCGACGATGATGATCGCGATCATGACGAGCCGGCCGATTGGGGTAAGGAAGAAGGCGTCAACACCTTGCCAGAATTCAGTCATCGGGCCAAGTCTACCGTCGGGCCACTGGGCGGACGCTGGAGGTCCGGCGGGCAAATGCGCTGTGTCGTTAACGACAGGGGCGCCACGCGCACGGGCCGGGTGACGGCATCCGTGCGCATGGCGCCCCTGAACCTCGGGCTATGCCCGGGCGTCACGCTCCTGTGCCTTGAGCGCACGCTCGACGCCGGCGAGGTTCTCGACGACGATGCGCCGAAGGGCCGGCGGCTCGGCGTTCTGGTCGAGCCAGGCCACCGTTGCGTCGCGCAGTTCTGCGCTGGCGAGCGGAGCGGGGTAGAGCCCAACCGCGAGGTACTCGGCGATCTTGTAGCTGCGCGATGCCCAGATGCGCTGCAGCATCTCGAAGTAGTCGGGAACGAACGACGCGAGGACATCCCGGTCGCGAGCGCGCTGGAAGCCGATGCCCGTCCACTGCACGATGGCGTTCGGGGCGGTGTCGATGTCGACGACGGATGCCCACGCGGCACGCTTCGCTTCGAGCGTCGGGATCGCCGCGCGGGCGAGCGCGGCAGCCTTCGCGCCATTGGCCGTGTTGTCGGCGGCCAGGGCCGCGTCGACCTCGTCGTTTCCGGCGACTCCACCCGCCGTGAGCGCGGCGAGGAGTTCCCAGTCGAGGTCGGTGTCGATCTCGAGCCCGTCGAGCGCGGTCTCGCCCGAACGGAGGGCGCGAATGGCGTCGAAGTGCTCATCGGTGGACGCAACCGCCGCGAAGAACTTCACGAACTGGAACTGGGCGTCGCTCCCGGCCTCAGCACCCTGGGCGAGGGCCCACAGTGCGTCGCCGACGTCCCGAACCGTGCTCTCCCGGCGCTCGGGAGCGACGTACTGGGTCGCCGCGAGCACGAGCTGGTTGAGCGTCGTGCGGATCGTCGTCGACTCGGTCTCGGTCGCAATGTTTCCGAGCACGAGGCGGACGTAGTCGCGAGCCGGGGTTTCGGCGTCGCGGGTCGCGTCCCAGGCGGCAGCCCAGACGAGGGACCGTGCAAGCGGGTCCTCGATGGCGGACAGCGACTCGGTCGCGACGGCGAGAGACGCCTCGTCGAGGCGGATCTTCGCGTAGGCGAGGTCGTCGTCGTTGAGCAGCACGAGGTCTGGGCGCTTCAGGCCGACGAGTTCGGCGACCTCGGTGCGCTCACCATCGACGTCGAGTTCGATCCTGTGCTCACGGAGGAGCTTGCCGTCGACGAGGTTGTAGAAACCGATGGCGAGGCGGTGGGGGCGGATCGTAGGGTACTCAGGTACCGCCGACTGCAGCACGGCGAAGCCGGTGATAACTCCGGAGTCGTCGACCGTGATCTCCGGGCGGAGCGTGTTGACGCCGGCCGTCTCGAGCCAGAGCTTGCCCCAGTCGGTGAGGTCTCGGCCCGATGCGGTCTCGAGTTCGCTGAGCAGGTCGACGAGTTCGGTGTTGCCGTACTCGTGCTTCTTGAAGTAGGCGGCCACGCCGGCGTAGAACGCGTCGATGCCGACCCAGGCCACGAGTTGCTTGAGAACCGAGCCACCCTTGGCGTACGTGATGCCGTCGAAGTTGACCTGAACGTCCTCGAGGTCGTTGATCGTCGCGACGATGGGGTGGGTCGACGGCAGCTGGTCCTGCTTGTATGCCCAGCTCTTCTCCATGGCGTTGAACGTCGTCCAGGCACCGGTCCACTCGGTGGCCTCTGCAACGGCGATGGTCGACGCCCACTCGGCGAACGACTCGTTGAGCCACAGGTCGTTCCACCACTTCATCGTGACGAGGTCGCCGAACCACATGTGCGCGAGTTCGTGGAGGATCGTGACGACGCGGCGTTCCTTGATGGCATCCGTCACCTTAGAGCGGAAGACGTACGCCTCGGTGAACGTGACAGCCCCCGCGTGCTCCATCGCGCCAGCGTTGTACTCGGGGACGAACAGCTGGTCGTACTTGGGGAAGGGGTACGGGTAGTCGAAGTTCTTCTCGAAGTATTCGAAGCCCTGGCGGGTCTTCTCGAAGATGTAGTCAGCGTCAAGATACTCGGACAGGCTCTGACGGCAGAACACACCGAGCGGAATCGTGCGTCCGTCGCTCGACGTCAGCTCGCTGCGCACGGCGACGTACGGTCCCGCGATGATCGCGGTGATGTAGCTCGACATCCGCTGTGTCGGCTCGAACGCCCAGGTCTTGCTGTTCTCGCCTGCATCGACGGGCTCAGGGGTGGGGGAGTTGGAGATGACGTCCCAGTGGGCGGGCGCGGTCACGGTGAACCGGAACGTCGCCTTGAGGTCCGGCTGCTCGAAGACCGCATACATGCGGCGCGAGTCCGGGACCTCGAACTGGCTGTAGAGGTACACCTCGTCGTCGACGGGGTCGACAAAACGGTGCAGGCCCTCACCGGTGTTCATGTAGATCATGTCGGCGTCGACGATGAGCTCGTTGTCGGCCTGCAGGTTGTCCAGGGCGATACGGATGCCGTCGCTGATGGCCGCCGGGTCGAGGGCAACGCCGTTGAGGGTCACCGAGTGCACGGTACGGGTAATGGCGTCGATGAAGGTCGAAGCGCCCGGTGTCGCGCTGAACCGGACCGTCGTCGTCGACCGGAAGGTCTCAGGGCCGGTGGTGAGGTCGAGGGCGATCTGGTAGCTCGAGGGAGAGACGAGCGAGGCTCGTTCCTGTGCTTCGGCGCGGGTGAGGTTTTCTCCGGGCAACGGGGACTCCTTAGGGTGTGGCTGTCGATCGGTGCGGATCGTGTCCGAGATTCCAGCGTAGTGCTCCGCCTTCCGCTGCCAATGGGCTGAGGCGGCCTCTCGCGAGCGAAATCCGTGGTTGGCTGTGGGAATGAGCACCGATACCCCGACCGCTGTTGATTTCTGGTTCGACCCGTCCTGCCCGTGGGCGTGGATGACCTCGAGGTGGGTCGACGAGGTTGCGAGACACCGCAACCTCGAGGTGACGTGGCACGTGATGAGCCTCGCCGTGCTCAACGAGAATCAGGACGTGTCGGATGAGTACCGCGCTTTCTTCCCGCGCGCGCTTCGGTATACCCGCCTCGTCACCGCGGCGAAGGAAGAATTCGGTCAGGCCATCGTGAAGCCCCTCTACGACGCCCTCGGAACCCAGATTCACCCCGGCGGTTCCACCGACCCCGACACGGTGATCTCGCAGGCGCTCGCCGAGGTCGGCCTTCCGCCGGAATTCGCGGAGCACTCCGAGAGCGACAGCTACGACGCCCAGATGCGTGCCAGTCACTTCGACGGCATCGAACGGGTCGGCCAGGATGTCGGAACGCCGGTCATCGCTGTCAACGGCACTGCGTTCTTCGGACCGGTGATTTCGCCGGCGCCAGTGGGCGAGGAGGCGGTCCGGTTGTGGGACGGCGTCGTTGCTGTGGCGTCGTACCCCGGTTTCTTCGAACTCAAGCGCAGCCGGACCGTCGGACCGATCTTCACCTGATCGCGCCGCGTGAGTCGCGCGGACGCCGGTCGGGGACGGCAGAATGGAACCATGCGCATCCATATCGCCACCGATCATGCCGGCCTCGACTTCAGCACCGACCTGCAGGAATACCTCGCACGCAGCGGACACGAGGTCGTCGATCATGGGCCGACGGAGTACGACGCCCTCGACGACTACCCGGCGTTCTGCATCAACGCCGCGCTCGGAGTGCTGCGCGACCGTGAGGCGGGTGTCGAGGCACTCGGTGTGGTCTTCGGCGGTTCAGGCAACGGTGAGCAGATCGCGGCGAACAAGGTGCACGGCATCCGTGCTGCCCTCGTCTGGAACGAGAGCACAGCGAAGCTCGCACGCGAACACAATGACGCAAACGTGATCTCGATCGGTGCGCGTCAGCACTCGTTCGATGAGGTGAAGACGTTTATCGACGCATTTATCGCCGAACCGTTCTCGGGCGATGAGCGCCACGTCCGGCGCATCGCGCAGATCGCCGAGTACGAGACCACGGGGACGATCGCCGGCAAGGGCGTCGACGCCGGATCCTCCGAGCGGGGTTAGCGTGCCAGAGGGTCATTCCGTTCATCGCATCGCCAGGCAGTTCCGCTCCAACTTCCAGGGACATCAGGTCACGGCGTCGAGCCCGCAGGGCAGGTTCGCCGAGGGCGCCGCGATCCTGTCCGGCCGCACGCTCGTCGACGTGAAAGCCGTCGGCAAGCAGATGTTCCTCGACTTCGATGACGAGCTGTGGCTGCGCGTCCACCTCGGCATGTACGGCGCATGGGACTTCGCCGGAGAGATCACTTCCGACGCCACCATCGCGAGTGCCAACGGCAGGATGGGCCAGACCAACCAGCACGGAACCGACCTCGCCGCGGTGATCCTCGACGAGGCCGGAGAGAATTCGCTGCACTCGATCGGTGCGCCGAGAAAGACCCGCGTGCGCATGTCTGAGCAGACCAAAGGCCTGTCGGGCGAGGAATGGGACACGTTCCCGCCCCCGCCCGTCGGCGCGGTCCGGCTCCGACTGCTGACCGAGCACGCCGTCGCCGACCTGCGCGGTCCGACCGCCTGCGAGATCCTCGACAGCGAACGGGTGAACGCCGTGATCGCGAAGCTCGGCCCAGACCCGCTCCTCGACCCGAGCCAGGCCGCGGAGGACAGGTTCACCGCTGTTGTACGCAAGAAGCCCACACCGATCGGCCTGCTCCTGATGGACCAGTCCGTCGTCTCCGGGATCGGAAACGTTTACCGTGCTGAGCTGCTCTTCCGTTCGCGGATCAACCCGCACACGCCGGGCAAGCTGATTCCCGAGGAACTCGTGCGCGGGCTCTGGAAGGACTGGGCGAGGCTCCTCCCGATCGGGGTGGAGACCGGCCAGATGATGACGATGGACGACCTCCGGGGCGAGGACTATCGCAAGGCGATGGCGAGTCGCGACGATCGCCACTGGGTCTACAAGCGCGAGGGCCTGCCTTGCCGGGTCTGCGGGACGAATATCGTTCTCGAAGAGATGGGTGCCAGAAAGCTGTACTGGTGCCCCAACTGCCAGCGGTGACCGGCGGCGATATGGCCCACCCGGGGAGGGCGCGATGACAGAATTCCGGCTGAGCGCAACCAGTCCGGGCTCAGGCATCCGCTCGACCCTCAGAAACGCCCGTGTCGTCGGCTCCGACGGCGCTGGTGTCGACGTACTGCTCGAAGACGCCCGGATCGCCGACATCCGTCCTGCCGGTTCAATGGCCCCGGAGGGAGAAGCCACCGATCTCGATGGCCGATGGGTGCTGCCCGGCCTCTGGGATCACCACGTTCACTTCACGCAGGTGGCCCTCGCCTCCCGGCGGCTCGACCTGACGGCGAGCGTCTCGGCCGCATCGGTGCTCGACCTCGTTCACGACTACGTTGCCGCTGCCGTGCCGAGGGTGCACCCGGACGATATCCTCGTCGGCACCGGATTCCGTGACGCGATGTGGCCGGATGCCGCCGACCTCGATGCGTTCGACCGGATCTCCCGGGGGCGGCGGGTTGTACTGATCGGTGCAGACCTCCACGGTGTGTGGCTCAACAGCGCCGCCCTCGCGCAGTTCGGGCACGCGGGTCACCCGACAGGTCTGCTGCGCGAGGAGGACGCCTTCGCGGTGAGCCAGGGGCTCGGCGCAGACGACGGCGTCGTCGATGGGTGGGCACGCGATGCGGCCGCCGCGGCGGCTGCACGCGGAGTGGTCGGGGTGGTGGACTTCGAAATGGCGTGGAACCTCGAGGTGTGGAGACGTCGAGCCCAGGCCGGGGCAACCGCGCTCCGGGTGCGGTTCGGTATCTATCCCGGCGACCTCGACCGTGCGCTCGCGGAGCGGCTCGCGACCGGCCAGATCGTGCCGCACACCCACGGCCTCGTCGAGGTCGGCTCGCTCAAGGTCATCACCGACGGATCCCTGAACACGAGGACCGCGTACTGCGACGATCACTACGACGGACTCGCTGGTCTATCGGACGCACACGGTGTGCTCACGGTGCCCGAAGCCGAACTCACCGAGCTGATGCGTCGCGCAACGGCCGGCGGACTGCACAGCGCGATTCACGCGATCGGTGACCGCGCCAATTCGCTCGCGCTCGACGCCTTTGCCGCGACGGGGGCGACGGGGTCGATCGAACACGCTCAACTGCTTCGCGACACCGATGTTGCGAGGTTCGCCGAGCTCGACGTCACGGCGAGTGTTCAGCCCGAGCACGCCATGGACGACCGCGACGCTGCGGAGAAGCTGTGGCCTGGACGCACGCGCCGCGCGTTTGTCCTCCGTGCCCTGCTCGACCAGGGGGCGAGAATCGCCCTGGGTTCTGATGCGCCCGTCGCGCCACTCGATCCGTGGGTCGCCATTTCTGCCGCGGTGGGTCGATCGAGGGGCGACCGCGAGCCGTGGCATCCGGAACAGTCGATCGGTGTCGCCGAGGCGCTCGCGGCGACGACCCGCACGCCGAATGAGGCGGTAGCGGCCGGGCGGGTCGCTGACCTCGCGATCGTCGACAGGAACCCGCTCACGTCGACGCCGGAGGAATTGAGGCGGATGCCGGTCGCTGCGACGATCCTCAACGGCCGGTTCACGCACTCCGTGATCTAGAACCCATCCGGCTGTACCCGCCCGCGCATCAAAAAAGAGGGCCGCCCGAAGGCGACCCTCTTTCGAAGAGAGCGGGGAACCGGTGCTACTTGGCGACGTGGGCGACGAGGAACCAGCGGTCCTTTTCAAGGCCGCGGGACACCTCGACGGCGATGTCCTGGCTGGTGAGGTCGATCGCGTCGAGCTCGTCAACCGCTGTCTTCACCGTGGTGAGCGTTGCGTCGATCTGCGCGACGAATTCGGCGATGGTGGTCTCTGACTGCTGGAAACCAGCGGTCAGTTCACCGGTCGTGGTCTTGGCAGCGACGGTGGACAGGCGTGCGTCGACCGGAAGGCCGAGTGCGACGATGCGCTCTGCTGCGCTGTCTGCCCAGTCCTGCGCGTGCGCGACGATGGTGTCGAGGAGTTCGTGGACTCCGATGAAGTTCGCTCCCCGAACGTGCCAGTGCGCCTGCTTGCCGTTGACGACGAGGGCGGTGAGGTCGATAACGACCGGGGTCAGGAACTGGGCGACGCCTGCGGCGACGTCGGGGCTGACGGAGGTCTGTGAGACGGTTGCGGTGGTTTCTGCCATGGGGTTCCCCTTTGCTTGTGCGCTGAAAGTGGTGCGCTCTGGATGCAACGGTACTCAGGCTCAGGCATTCCGCAAGCAAGACAAGGCTCTGCTTACCTGGGCAAGGGCTGGGTTCTCGAAGGCCCCGACGGTCCTCCAGCGGAGAGCGCCGGTGCGGGGGTTTTCCCCCTGACGGATCCGGGTGGTTCCCTGATATCGGGCGTTCGTTGTGCTCGCGAGGCTTGATTCATGCTTTCACCGTCTTCTGCCTCCACTCAGTCCGCCGCCTTCACAGCGGCCTCGGATCCGGTCGTCCTGGCTGGCGGGCGGGGCCGACGCCGCAGGCGCCCTCTCGTTGTCATTGCGATCCTCGTGCCCGTTCTCCTCGTCGGGGGGTGCGGGGCGCTGGTCGGTGTCGGTGCCCTCATGAACGGCCTGGGTTCGGCGAGTCCGGTCGACACCGTTGGCGCCGTCGAATTCGAGAACCCTCTCGCCATCCCTGCCCCTGCGCCGTCGACGGTCGACCCCGATGGCACGCGCGTGTTCACCCTCAACCCGCAGCGAGGAGCCAGCGAGTTTCGTGCGGGAGTCAATACCGAGACCCTCGGCTACAACGGCGCGTACCTCGGGCCCACCCTGATGGCCGACCGGGGTGAGCGGGTCAGGGTCGACGTCAGCAACTCGCTGCCGGAGGCGACAACCGTGCACTGGCACGGAATGCACGTGCCTCCGGGAGTTGACGGTGGGCCGCACCAGCTGATCGCCCCTGGCGCCCGGACGTCGCCCGGCTGGACGATCGACCAGCCCGCTGCGACGCTCTGGTACCACCCGCACCCCCACGGCGAGACCGAAGGCCAGGTGGCGAGGGGCCTCGCTGGACTGTTCCTGGTTAACGACGATGAACAGCGCCGACTTTCCCTGCCGAGCCGATACGGGGTCGACGACGTTCCCGTGATCGTCCAGGACGCGACGCTTGGCGGCGATGATGCCGCGAGCGGCGGAGGCGACGCGTTCGTCGGTGCGCTGGGACCAGACCTGCTCGTGAACGGAACCCTCGCACCATACCTCGACGTGTCCACGACACAGGTGCGCCTTCGGCTCGTCAACGCGTCGACGGCCCGCACCTATAACTTCGGTCTCAGCGACGAACGCGAGTTCGCGATGATCGCCTCCGATGGCGGCCTCCTCGGCGAACCGTTCGTGACCGACGGCATCCGCCTCTCACCGGGTGAGCGTGCAGAAATTGTCGTGACGATGACCCCTGGCGAGAGAGTGATCCTGCGCTCGAGGGCGCCGGATCTCGGCATGCCTGCGGTAACCGCGTCGGGGAACGGCGGCGTCGACAAGTTCGACGTCCTGGAACTGCGAGCGGGCACATCGCTCGAGCCGTTGCCCGCCGTGCCGGACACTCTCGCGGCAATCGAAGAACTGAGACCGACGGATGCCCGGGCAACGCGCACCTTCGAACTCAACGGTTTCTCGATCAACAACCAGCCGATGGACATGGGTCGCATCGACGAGGTCGTCACGCTCGGCACCACCGAGTCCTGGCTGGTCACGAATGGCATGGGCATGCCGCACAACTTCCACATTCACGACGTGCAGTTCCAGGTGGAGTCGGTTGGCGGTGAGCCACCGGGCCAGGAGCTGGGCGGGTGGAAGGACACGATCTACCTCGAACCGGAGGTGGAATACCGGCTCACCCTCCGGTTCGAGGACTATTCGGATCCTGACCTGCCGTACATGTATCACTGCCACCTGCTCGCGCATGAGGACAGCGGGATGATGGGCCAGTTCGTCGTTGTGAAGCCGGGAGAGCGGGCAGGAACCCCGCCGCGTCATGACGACGGCTCGGGGGCATCCGGAGTTGACAGGACCGACGGGGAGACCTCTCGCGGGGACACTCCCCGCGAGAGAGCACGGGACGGCTTCGGGCCGCGCGAAACGGAAGGGACGCAGCATGTCCATTGAGCAAACCTCGCCAGGGAACATCCGCCAGGGCGATCGGAATTCTGGCACCCTTGATCCCATGGCGGGCGACGCGGGCCAGGCCAAAGTCCCGGCGAAGGGCTACGGGGCGCTCTGGCGGGGCGTTCCCCGGGAGCTCGGCTTCCTTCTGCCAACGCTCCCCGTCGTCGTGGTCGGGTTCGTGGCCGTTACCGTGCTTTTCTCCGCGGGGCTGGGACTGCTCGCGGTGGTGATCGGACTGTTTCTCGTCGTTGGTGCGCTCTACGTTGCGCGTGCGTTCGGCACCCTGGAACTGGTCAGGCTTGAAGCGGCGGGAAGGAAGCCGATCCAGCGTCCGGCGTGGCGAGCACCCGGCGAGCGCCCCGGTTTGTGGCGCAGGGCTCTCGGCCCACTCGCCGACGGGCACTACTGGATGTACCTGCTGCATACCGGGTTCGTCGGCTTCGTGGTCGGGGTGTTCTCCTGGTCGCTGGCTTTCAGCTGGCTCGCGTCAGGGCTCGGCGGGATCTCGTACTGGTTCTGGAACTCGTTCATTCCTGAGGGGGATTCGCAGTTCTGGCTGAGCGGTGTCATCTACCGGTTCGTCACGGGAGGCCGGGAACTTCCCGTCGATGCCGACGTCGCTGACGGCATCCTCGTCTTCATCGCCGGCCTGCTGTTTCTCGCGACGCTGCCCTTCGTCACCAGGGGAATGGTGAGCCTTCACGACGTCATTGCCCGGGGGATGCTGTCTCGGTGGCCGAGCGACGACCTCAGAACCGAGGTAGCGGCGCTCGCCGCCTCACGGGGTGCCGCCGTCTCGGCGGAGGACCAGTCCGTACGGCGTCTCGAACGCGACATCCACGACGGGCCGCAACAACGGCTGGTTCGACTCCAGATGGACCTCGCTGCGGCCGAACGGAGGCTGGAGGACGACCCGGCGGCGGCGCGGGCGCTGATCGCCGAAGCGCGTGAGCAGGCTCAATCCTCGCTCGAAGAACTCCGCGCGCTGTCCAGGGGGTTTGCCCCGCCGATCCTCGCCGATCGTGGGCTCGTGAGCGCCGTCGAGTCGTTCGCCGCGGTGAGCCCCATCCCGGTCAGGGTGAGGAGCACCCTCGAGGCCGGTACCCGCCTGCCCGCAGAGATTGAAAGGAACGCCTACTTCGTGATCGCGGAACTGGTGACCAACGCGTCCAAGCACTCCGGGGCGACGGCGATCAGCGTCGAGATCGGCACGACCGGCACGCCGCACGCCGGTTACCGGCTGCAGCTTGTCGTCGCCGACGACGGGGTGGGAGGTGCCAGGTTCGACGACGGTCACGGGCTGAGCGGACTCCGCGATCGCCTCACCGGGTTGCGGGGGACGCTGTGGATCGACAGCACAGCGGGTAATGGCACGCGCGTGAGCGCATCCGTCCCCATTATCGATGGATGACCGCGGTCGTATGCTTCTCTCGTGACCGAGAACAGCGCCCCGTCGTCATCGATTCGCGTGGCCCTGGCGGATGATTCGGTGTTACTCCGCGAGGGACTCGTTCGGCTCTTCGACGAGGCCGGCTTCGCGACCGTCGGTTCATACAGCGATGCTGGCAGCCTGCTGGCCGACGTCGGGACTCTCGAGGTGGATGTCATTGTCCTTGATGTGCGGATGCCGCCCACCTACCGCGATGAGGGAGTTCGGGCTGCGATCGAGATCCGTGCGTCGCGACCGGGGGTCGGGATCCTCCTGCTGAGCCAGTACGTCGAGGCCACCTACGCGGAAGAACTCCTCGGTGCGTCCGCGGGCGGGGTCGGGTACCTCCTCAAGGACCGGGTGGCGTCGCTCGACGAACTCAAGGACGCGGTCCTGCGCATCGCTTCGGGCGGAACCGTGCTTGATCCGGAGGTGGTGCGTGAGCTCCTCGCTCATCGCAGGGATCCGCTCGCCTCGCTGACGCCGCGGGAGACCGAAGTGCTCCAGCTCATGGCTGAAGGCCTCACCAACCAGGGCATCGCGACCCGGCTGGTCATCGGCCTCGGCGCTGTCGAGAAGAACGTCACCGCGATCTTCTCGAAGCTCGAACTCGATGCGACAGGCTCAGACCATCGCCGGGTTCTCGCCGTACTCCGCTACCTGCGTTCCTGACACCAGCCGGGCGGTTGAACGAGACGGCAGCGCACTACCGCAGGGAGGTGATGCTCCGGGCAACGGCCCGAAGGTCACGAATCCGTTTCTCGTATGTTGCCGCAAGGACGATGAGGATTGTGCCACCGATGCCCGCCCACAGCCACCAGGGGATGGCGCCATAGAGTCCCGAAATCCACGGCCAGAGCTGGGCGAGGCCGTGGACGACCAGTACGGCGGCCCCGATCAATGTCGGTGCACTGAGCTTCAGAGCGAGGCCGATTCCGAACACGACGAGCGCCGCAACCCCGAGGGCAACAACGCGCCACAGTTCGTTGCTCGCGAAATCGGCGAACAGCGACGGAACCAGGAGAAGGATCAAGCCGGCACCGAGGTGCGGCCACGAGCGGGCCGCCGGGTCGGCGGTCAGGCGCACAGCGCCAACGGCAATCAGGGCGATCGCGATCGGCACCGTCGCGGTTTCGAACGGGTCGGCGAGGCCGACGGTGATAGCCGATGCTGCGACGACCACCGCGGCTCCCAGCGCCGTCCACCGCACGATCTCTGAGCGCGCGGTACCGAGAGACGCGGCAACGAAGAGGGCGCTGGCGAGCAGCAGCGTGAGGAGGAACCGCCAGAGCTCGGCCTCTCCGGCCAGGATCGATTCCGCGAGTGGGAGGGCGATGGCGACAGGGGCTGCCGCGACGGCGAGGGTGCCCAGGATGTGGGGAACCTGGCGGCGGTACAGCCAGAGCGCCCCTCCGGCCAGCAGGCCGGCTGCGGCAACCTCGTTCTCCCATCCGGCAACGGTGCGTGTCGAGTCGAAGATCGGGAGAACGAGGGTGAGGAGCAGCATCGTAACCACGCCGGTGAGCCACACCACGATTGCAACGCGGGTCGCGTGCCAGACAGGCGGCAGGAATGGACCGGCGAGAAGCAACACGATGGCTGCGCCAAGGGTGATGGTCATGCGGACGGGCTCATCGCTGCCAGAGGCTGCGGCGCTCGGGAGCAGTGCAACGGCGAGGGCCGCACCGAGAAGGACAGTCCTGGGTGAGCTGACGCGGTCGGTGGGCGGCTCTCGACGGATAACGATGAGGGCCAGGATCGCGAGCAGGAGACCCGAGACCGGCAGGGTGTAGAACTCGACGACGTCCACGTCGTTTCGCGCGAGGCCGAGCCACAGCGATCCGACAGCGAGCGGGAGGCCGGCCCACGCCACGTGGCGGCGGAGCGAACGACCGGCGAAGACGCCACCTTCGCCACTCGCGACGATCACTGCAGCGACCGCGAGCAGAAGGAGCGCGAGCCAGCCGAGCCTCTCGCTGCCGACGGCGAGTGCGACGACAGGTACCGCGGTGAGGATGAGCGTGACATCCCAACACAGCCGGGCGATCTGCGGCGGGTCTGTCAGTACACCGGCGAGATGTGGTCCCCATGAGTTATGCGTCGGGCGGAAGATCGCGAGTGCGCCAGCGGCGAGGATGACGATGGCCGCGGACACGGCCACCGGTATCACCGTGTCATCGATTCGGTCCCACAGGACAGAAACGAACCACAGGCTGACGAGGGGGGCCGCGGCGGCGGTCATATACCGCTCCGGCCAGGTGGCGACGCCACGCGGGAACTGCCAGAGAATGGTGACGGCAGCGGCGATCCCTGAAGCGATGAGGAAGCCGGTCGAGTCGACGGACACGCGCGAGGCGAGGAAGAAGAGTCCGCCAAGCACGCCGAATGCGCTGATGGTCACGGCCACGGCAGACTCTGCGCGGGTGAAGAATCCGCGGGTGAATGGCACCATCAGCAGGATCACAGCGGAGCACACGGCCAGGGCCAGGGCGGGAGCGGCCTGCCCGCTGGTGACTCCCGTTACCGCTTGATACCAGGAGGGAGCGAGCAGGACGCTGCCGAGCAGGACCACCAGCGCGCTGGCGACGATGGTCGGCGTTGTGGCGTTGGCCAGGGTCTGCGGGGCTGTGTGCTGAACGATCCGGTGGAGCACAACGAGGACAGCCAGCGTCACGAGCACAGCGAAGGGGAACGAAACGGTACTCGTGAGGCCGACAGCGAACACCCCGAAGGCGCCGAGAGCCGAGGTGATTGCCGCGACGAGCCGGTATGGCCAGGCGAGTCGCCGTGACGCCGTCGCGACAAGCGCCGCCGCGGTGACGACGAGGAGACCCGGCCCGCTGAGCGCCGGTGTGGCCAGGGTGACGCACACAGACAGCAGGCCGATGGCGCCGAGGGCCGCGGATGCCCAGCCGATACTGGACAGGCGGCCAATGAGGGCGAGAGCGGATGCCGTGAGCAGCGATACCGCGATGAGTGCGACCGGTACCGCCCAGTCGGTCCCGGACAGGAAGCGCGCGATGGGGTCGAGAACGTCGAGGCTGAACGGCCGGACGGCGAGGACAGAGACGAGCTGGATGAGCGCACTGAGAGCGGCGGGTGCAGCCGCGAGAGCTGTCGTGGCCAGGGGGACAGCCGTTGCGAGCCGCATGAGCTGTGCGCCGTCTGATGCGCGACCGAGGCGGGCGGCAATGGCGAGAACGACGGCACCGAGCGCTGTCGCGGTCGCGGGAAGCCAGAACAGGTCGGTGGGGGTGTTCGCGTCGAACAGGAGAGCAGGACCAACTGCCGCGACGCTCACGCCGAGTCCGATCGCTGCGATGACCTGCCACGGGGTGCTGCGGAGCGAGGTGGTGACGCCCGTACGCGGCGGGGAAGACGGCTGCTCTGAACCGGGTGCGTCCCCGGGCGGTTCCTGGCCGACCGGTGCTCCGGTTGCCGAGTTGACGCCGATCGCGTCAGCACCGGCCGGGTCAGCGCCAGGCGGCGGCGCCGTGACGACCCGGAACTCGGACAGTGCGAGATGTCCGAACCAGATGATCGCGATGACAGCGAGGGCGATGACGGCGCCACCCCGAAGGTCGGGGAACGCGATCGACGCAGGGAGGATCGCCAGCCCGGCCGCCAGGAAGCCGAGCGCCCGCACCAGGCCGCGCTCGAGCTGGCCGAGTGGAACCCAGCGCCAGGCGAGGGCGGCAGCGCCCACGGCCGCAAACGCCGCCCAGCTGTGCTCGAGGGCGTCGACCGTGTTGAGAATGCCGATGGTGAGCGCGAAGACGGCGACCGGCCCGAGCAGCGCCGCGGAGATGCTCAGCGATCGGAGCGGCAGCATCCGGAATCCCGCGGTGAGTGCAACAGCCAGCAGGCCGGTTGCGATGCCCGTGTATAACCAACCGTCGAGCGTTGCCGAGCCGAACAGGTCGTTGGCGCGGACGATCCAGATGTCGAGCAGGAGGAGCACGATGGCGAGCACGGCGATGCCCTGCGCTGTACCCGAGAGCCTCCGCCGGTGCAGCAGCCAGGCAATGCCGAAGACGGCAATGCTTGCCGCTCCGGTCAGTACCGACCGGACCTCGAGGCTCGCGACCAGGTAGGCGAGAAGGACGAAGAAGATCGCCATGATCGAGACGAGGATGACGCCAACCGTCAGCATGAGGATCTGGATGCCCGAACGCCGCGGTCGGTCATCGGCCGCTGCCCCTCCCGCTGCCGGTGGGAAACCCTGTGGCGGCAGTTGCGCGTGCAGCGCGCTCAGGGAAGCTGGTTCTGTCGCGGGTGCGGACGGAACCGACGCGGCGGGGGAGGACTGCGCTCCCAGGAAGTGCTCACCGGGGTATCGCCCGACGGTAACTGGCTGCTGCTGTGCCACCTGTGCCACCTGTGCCACCCGCGGCAGGGGCGCGCTCGCCGCGAGCCGAAGCGCCTCGCGCTCAGTCTGGGAGGCACGCATGCGATCGAGAAGGCGCTGCCGCTTCGACTCAGCGGCCCGAACAGCTGTGCCGGCTTCGAGCACGCCAGCGGCGTCAGTGCCCGAGAGATCCAGACCGCACAGGTGGCACACAGGACCGGCGGAACCTGCCGGCACCGGGGTGGATGCCGAGAGAGCGGTGAAGCAGGACGGGCACCGAGAGCTGTCCGTCAGGTATTCCGCGCGCTGCGGCCACACCGGTGGTCGGCCGTTCGGTCCTCCACCCGGGACAGTGGGCTCAGTCGAAGCGTGCGGCTGGGGCACATGGCCCTGAGTCGAAGACATGGCCCGATTGTGGCAGAGGCTGTCGTGATGAGTGGGTACATTTGCGATCGGTGGACAGAACTGCCCATGTGGAGGAAATCCGGAGCGATAGGGTGACCCCATGACGAGTGACAGCAGCGCAACAGTCCTCCGGCTCACCGGTATCGAGGGTCCGACGATCGACGACACGGCCTTCATCGCGCCCGGTGCGCGCATCGTCGGTAACGTCACGCTCGGGAGGGCGTCGAGCGTCTGGTACAACGCGGTTCTCCGCGGGGACTCAGCGTCGATCGAGGTCGGCGAGGGAAGCAACATCCAGGACGGGGTCGCCGTGCACGTGGACTCAGCATCGCCCGTCTCGATCGGAAAGGGTGTTTCGGTCGGTCACAATGCCGTCGTGCACGGCTGCACGATCGGAGACACGGTGCTCATTGGAATGGGTGCCGTCGTGCTCAGTGGAGCGGTGATCGGCGACGAGTGTCTGATCGCCGGGGGAGCGGTCGTGCTGTCAGGGGCGGTTATTCCACCCCGTTCCCTCGTTGCAGGGGTGCCGGGAAAGGTTCGACGCGAGCTGACCGATGACGAGGTCGATGGCATCCGAAAGAATGCGGAGATTTATCTCGAACACTCTCGTCACCACGCGGAATCGCTCGACGCACTGGCGTGAATCTCGCTCAGCGCTGGCGTGCGGGGTTTTTCTTCGTCCAGCGCTTCTGCGAGGCCATTCCCGTGCCGAGGCAGAGCGCCGACGCGGCCATCAAAAGAACTCCGGAGCCGAAGCGGCCGGTGGCGAGTGCAAGACCGGCAATCACGAAGAGCACGACGCCGGCTGCTGTCCACAGCGCGTATGGGCGGAGCATCTTCATGGCTTCGCCTTTGTCTTGCGGGCGGAACTGATAATTGGAGGGGCTGACGAGAATCGAACTCGCATCATCTGTTTGGAAGACAGAGGCTTTACCACTAAGCTACAGCCCCGAATCCGGCGGATTGCTGCCGGAATTACGGTATTCAGTTTGGAGAACCGAGCCGACGAACCGGCACTCGAATATCGTAGTACACGTTTGGGGGTGGTGTGTGCACACCCACGGTGGACAGGATTGCCCGCCGTCCGTGCATTAGACTGTCCGAGGCCTTGCAACCGAGTTTGTTCTCGATTGGCTTGTCCATCACCGGTAGTAATACCGGGGCGTAGCTCAGCTTGGTAGAGCGCCCGGTTTGGGACCGGGAGGTCGCAGGTTCGAATCCTGTCGCCCCGACAATCCGAAACTCCTCAGATCGAGGAAAAATCCACAACACAGGAGAACACACCAACGTGAAATCCACGGTCGAACAGCTCAGCCCCACTCGCGTCAAGGTTGCCATCTCGGTGACACCCGAAGACCTGAAGCCGAGCATCACCCACGCCTACGGCCACATCGCCGAACAGGTCAACATCCCCGGATTCCGCAAGGGCAAGGTTCCCCCGGCAATCATCGACCAGCGCATGGGCAAGGGCGCTGTGCTCGAGCACGCCGTCAACGAAGGCCTCGACGGGTTCTACCGCGCCGCTATCGAAGAGCACGGCATCCGCACTCTTGGTCGCCCAGAGGCAGACATCGTCGAGTGGCCGAGCGACAAGGACTTCTCCGGAGACCTGAAGCTCGCCATCGAGGTTGACGTTCGTCCCGAGATCACCCTCCCGGCATACGACGACATCACCATCGAGGTCGACGAGGCCGAGGTCACCGACAAGGACGTTGAGGAAGAACTCGACAAGCTCCGCACCCGGTTCGGCACGCTCGTCACCGTTGACCGCCCAGCGGCAACCGGCGACTTCGTGCAGATCGACCTCGTTGCAACGATCAACGGCGAAGAGGTCGACACCGCTTCAGGCATCTCATACGAGGTCGGTTCTGGTGACCTCATCGAGGGCATCGACGAGGTTCTCGAGTCACTCACCGCCGGCGAGGTCACCACGTTCAGCGCTCCGCTGCTCGGCGGAGACCACGAGGGCGAGACCGCTGAGATCACCGTCACCGTTGGAGCCGTCAAGGAGCGCGAGCTTCCTGCAGCCGACGACGACTTCGCACAGATCGCGAGCGAGTTCGACACCATCGCAGAGCTGACCGAGAGCCTCAAGGAGCAGGCGGCTCGCCAGAAGGCGTTCGGCCAGGGCACCGAGGCACGCACCAAGCTGCTCGAGAAGCTCGTCGAAATGGTTGAGATCCCCGTTCCGGAGAAGCTCGTCGAAGACGAGGTTCACCGTCACCTCGAGGGCGAAGGCCGACTCGAAGACGACGAGCACCGCGCAGAGGTCAAGACCTCGAGCGAGGCAACGTTCAAGCAGCAGATGCTCCTCGACACCATCGCAGAGGCCGAGAAGGTCCAGGTCAGCCAGGACGAGCTCACCCAGTACCTCATCCAGGGTGCCGCTCAGTACGGCATGGAGCCTGGCGAGTTCATCAAGGTCCTCGACGAGAACAACCAGATCCCGGCCATGGTCGGAGAGGTCGCCCGTAACAAGGCCCTCGCTGTTGTCCTCGGCAAGACCAAGGTCGTCGACACCGCTGGAAAGCCCGTTGACCTCACCGGGTTCATCCCGACCGATGGAGACGACGCTCCCGCTGACGAGACCGACGCCGACGACGCTGTTGAGGCAGACGCTGTCGAAGCTGACGCTGACGCTGACGCAGCCGCTGAGACCGAAGAGGCTCCGGCCAAGAAGGCGAAGAAGGCCAAGAAGTAGTATCGCCGTGCGATAACGACGGATGCCCCGGAACTTTTTCCGGGGCATCCGTCGTTTTGTCGTAAGTGCGCTGTGCGCGGGGCCGGGCCCCGCGGGATATCTGCCCACGGCGAACAGGGCAGAAGTGGCTTTGCACCTCCGATAGATTCGATTACACGCAACAACTGAAATGGAGCGCGACATGGCCGAACTGGCACTGCCGAACAGTGTTTTTGACCGACTGCTGAAGGATCGCATCATCTGGCTCGGCGCAGAAGTACGCGATGAGAACGCCAATGAGATCGCTGCGAAGCTGTTGCTGCTCGCGGCTGAAGACTCCAAGCGTGACATTTACCTCTACATCAACTCACCCGGTGGTTCCATCACCGCAGGCATGGCGATCTACGACACCATGCAGTTCGTCCCCAATGACATCGTCACTGTCGGTATCGGCATGGCGGCATCGATGGGACAGCTTCTCCTGACGGCCGGAACCAAGGGCAAGCGCTACATCACACCGAACGCCCGCGTGCTCCTGCACCAGCCGCACGGTGGCTTCGGTGGAACCGCGAGCGACATCCAGACGCAGGCTCAGCTCATCCTCGACATGAAGAAGCGCCTCGCTGAAATCACCGCGGCGCAGACCGGCAAGACCGTCGACCAGATCAATGCCGACGGTGACCGTGACCGCTGGTTCACGGCACAGGAAGCCCTCGAGTACGGTTTCGTCGATCACATCCGCGAATCAGCAACGGACGTCGCCGGCGGCGGCGGCACCGAGGCGAGCTAAGCGCAGAGAGACAAAGGAAAAACTATGGACACCCCTACATTCCGCGCAGCGGGCAACCTTCCGCAGCAGGCGGCAGCGATGCCGAACTCGCGCTACATCCTCCCCAGCTTCGAGGAGCGCACGGCATACGGCTACAAGCGCCAGGACCCGTACGCGAAGCTCTTCGAGGACCGCATCATCTTCCTCGGCGTCCAGATCGACGACGCATCGGCGGATGACGTCATGGCCCAGCTGCTCGTGCTCGAGAGCATGGACCCTGACCGCGACATCGTCATGTACATCAACTCACCCGGTGGTTCCTTCACCGCGATGACGGCGATCTACGACACCATGCAGTACATCCGCCCGCACGTGCAGACTGTCGTGCTCGGCCAGGCCGCGTCAGCTGCCGCCGTGCTCACCGCTGCCGGTACGCCGGGCAAGCGACTCGCGCTGCCGAACGCCCGCATCCTCATCCACCAGCCGGCTGTCGGCCAGGCGGGCCAGGGGCAGGCATCCGACATCGAGATCCAGGCCGCGGAAATCCTCCGTATGCGGGTCTGGCTCGAGGAGACGCTGTCGCAGCTCTCGAACCGCTCGGTCGAGCAGGTCAACAAGGACATCGACCGCGACAAGATCCTCTCGGCCGCCGAGGCGCTCGAGTACGGTCTCATCGACCAGGTGCTCACGAGCCGCAAGAGCCTGCCGGCTCTCGTCAAGGGCGCGTAACACCGATCAACCACGAAGGTGGGATCCATGGAACACCATTGGATCCCACCTTCTTCGGTCTGCGGGGAGTCACGATTGTGACCCACCGCGCGCCGGATACACCCCGATGTCATATGTTCGGGTTAGGCTCGAGTACCGGATAGCCAGAAGAGGAGAAAAGCTGATGGCACGAATCGGTGAGAGCGCCGACCTGCTCAAGTGCTCCTTCTGTGGCAAGAGCCAGAAGCAGGTACAGCAGCTCATTGCTGGGCCAGGCGTCTACATCTGCGACGAGTGTGTCGAGCTCTGCAACGAGATCATCGAAGAGCGTCTCGCGGAGGCAGGCGAGGTCGCGGCGACGGAGTTCGAACTCCCGAAGCCCCGCGAGATCTTCAACTTCCTCGAGGAGTACGTCATCGGGCAGGAGCCGGCCAAGAAGGCGCTGAGTGTCGCGGTGTACAACCACTACAAGCGCACACGGGCTCGGTCCACGCTCACCAGCGCCGACTCGATCAACGACGACATCGAGATCGCGAAGAGCAACATCCTGCTCATCGGCCCGACCGGCTGCGGCAAGACGTACCTCGCGCAGACCCTGGCAAAGCGGCTCAACGTGCCGTTCGCCGTCGCCGATGCCACAGCGCTGACCGAGGCTGGCTACGTCGGTGAAGATGTCGAGAACATCCTCCTGAAGCTCATCCAGGCCGCCGACTACGACGTCAAGCGCGCCGAGACCGGCATCATCTACATCGATGAGGTCGACAAGATCGCCCGCAAGGCCGAGAACCCGTCGATCACCCGCGACGTATCGGGCGAGGGCGTTCAGCAGGCCCTGCTGAAGATCCTCGAGGGTACCGTCGCTTCGGTTCCGCCGCAGGGCGGCCGCAAGCACCCGCACCAGGAGTTCATCCAGATCGACACCACGAACGTGTTGTTCATCGTCGCTGGAGCGTTCGCCGGACTCGAGGAGATCATCTCGTCACGAGCAGGGAAGAAGGGCATCGGTTTCGGCGCCCCCCTGCACTCCAAGGGCGACGACATGAACCTGTTCAGCGAGGTTCTCCCCGAAGACCTGCACAAGTTCGGGCTCATTCCTGAGTTCATCGGCCGTCTGCCGGTCGTCACGACCGTCACGCCGCTCGATCAGGACGCGCTGATGCAGATCCTGACAGTGCCCAAGAACGCTCTCGTTCGGCAGTACCAGCGCATGTTCGAGATCGATGGCGTCGAGCTCGAGTTCGAGCGAAGCGCCCTCGAGGCAATCGCTGACCTCGCCGTGCTGCGCAAGACCGGTGCCAGAGGGCTCCGAGCGATTCTCGAAGAGGTGCTTGGCCCCGTCATGTTCGAGGTTCCGTCCACCGAGGAGGTGGCGCGGGTGATCATCACTCGCGAGTCCGTTCTCGAGAACGCGGCGCCGACGATTGTGCCTCACAAGCAGCGTCGCCAGGAGAAGTCGGCCTGATCCTCGTCGGCGTTCTCGCGAGCGTCAACCGCAACATCCGTTTGCCACAAGTGGCTCGCTAACCCCGCCGAGACCGGGTTGGGGGAGCCACTTTTGGCAATCCGGGGAGCCCGGTCGGCGGGCGCCGCCCCGCCCCGGTGACCTCAGGACGGCGCCCTGGCGCTAGCGAGCTCAGGCCAGTGCGCGCCGGACAAGCAGCGGCTCTATCGCGGCGTCGCGACCGCGGAATGCGCGGTACGCCGCCAGCGGGTCCATGCGACCGCCGACGCCGAGCAGCGTGCTGCGGAAGTGATCGCCGTTGGCGCGCGTGAGCCCTCCGTTCTCGGTGAACCAGCCGACGGCATCCGCGTCGAGAACTTCGCTCCAGATGTAGGAGTAGTAGCCGGCGTCATACCCGCCCGAGAACGTGTGCGCGAAGTAGGTACTTGAGTATCGGGGTGGTACCGCCGGGTTGTCGAGCCCGGCCGCCTCGAGCGCTGCCTTCTCGAAGACCGCGACATCGGCAATACTGTCGGTCGCGGCGATGCGGTGCCAGGCCTGGTCGAGCATCGCGGCAGCGAGGTATTCGCTCGTGAGGAACCCCTCGTTGAAAGCTGCAGCCTCGGTGAGCTGCGAAACGAGCGCTGATGGCATCCGCTCGCCGGTTTCGGCGTGGACCGCATAGTTCTCCAGCACCTCGGGCCAGAGCATCCACATCTCGTTGACCTGACTCGGGAACTCGACGAAGTCGCGGAAGACGTTGGTGCCTGCGAACCTGGGATAGGTCACCGTCGCGAAAAGGCCGTGGAGTGCGTGACCGAACTCGTGGAAGAACGTGGTCACCTCGTCGAGGCTCAGGAACGTGGGTTCGCCCGCAGCGGGTTTGGGGACGTTGAGGTTGTTGACGACGACCGTCGGTGAGCCGAGGAGGGTGCTCTGCGAGATGAGCGGGTTCATCCAGGCGCCGCCTCGCTTGGAATCCCTGGTGTAGAGGTCGAGGAGGTACAGGCCGACGGCGGTGCCGTCTTCGTCGGTCACCTCGAAGATCCTGACGTCGGGGTGGTAGGCGACGAGATCGTGACGTTCGGTGAACCGCACCCCGTAGAGCTTTTCGGCCGCGAAGAAGATGCCGTGAATGAGCACGCGATCCGCCTCGAAGTAGTGGCGGAGAGCGGCGGTATCGATGGCGAAGCGGTCGGCGCGCACGCGCTCGGTGTAGAACGCCCAGTCCCAGCTCTCGACAGGGTGCGCGTCGCCATCGGAGCGGATGAGCGCCTCCAGGTCGGCCTGTTCAGCCCTTGCGTTCCGCGCGGCGGCGGGAGCGAGTGACTCCAGCAGGGAGGCGACGTTCTCCGGCGTTTTCGCCGTCTCGTCCGCGGTGACGAATGCGGCGTGTGAGTCGAAGCCAAGGAGTGCCGCGCGTTCGGCGCGCAGCCGCGTGATGTCGAGCACCAGTGACCGGTTGTCGTGATCGCCACCCCGGATGCCGCGGGCCCTGGAGGCGCGCATGATGCGCTCTCGAACGTCACGGCGGGTAAGGCTCGCCAGGGCAGGGTGACCCGTTGGCAGCACGAGCGTGAGTAGGTAGCTGTCCGTCAGGCCGCGTTCACGGCCTGCTTCAGCCGCTGCGGAGATCTGCCCGTCGCTGAGGCCGTCGAGTTCGGCAACGTCGGTGATGACAACGGCGAGTTCGTTGGTGTCGGCGAGAAGTTTCTTCTCGAACCTGGTGGTGAGAGTCGACAGAGTGGTGTTGAGCGCTCGGAGACGCTCCTTGTCGGCGTCGCTCAGGGCAGCCCCTGCCAGGGTGAACTCCGTGTGGTATCGCTCGAGGAGGTAGCGGGACTCGTCGTCCAGGCCGAGATCATGGATGCTGGCGTACAGGGCGCTGATCCTGCCGTAGAGCCCGGCGTTCAGGCGAATCGCGTCTGAATGTGCGGCGAGCCGGGGAGCCATGTGCTCTTCGAGCGCGGTTGTCTCAGCGCTGGAATCCGCCGAACTCTTGTTGAAGAAGACGTTGCTGACGCGGGCGAGGGTCTGGCCGGATCGTTCCAGCGGAAGCATGGTGTTCTCGAACGTCGGAGCATCCGTTTCTGTCACAATCGCGTCGATCTCAGCGAGCTGCTCGGCCATGCCGGCTTCGAACGCCGGCAGGAAATGCTCGTCCCTGATATCCGCGAACGGCGGCAATTGGTACGGGAGAGTGCTCGGGGCGAGGAACGGATTGTTCGAGTCAGACATGAACCAACCCTAGGGCCCGTCATGTGGGCGAGGACGCCCGTGAACCGGTCATAGGCTTGGGCTATGGCAATTTCCGAGCGCTACACGCTGGGGCACCACGAAAGCGTGCTCCGCACGCACAGCTGGCGCACCGTTGACAATTCCGCTTCATATCTTGTGCCCTACCTCGTCCCCGGGGTCAGGGTGCTCGACGTTGGCAGCGGACCCGGCACGATCACCCTCGATATCGCCGAGAGGATCACGCCAGGATCCGTTATCGGTATGGATGCATCCGCTGAGGTGTGTATTCAGGCCTCAACGCTCGCTCGGGACAGCGGCGTGATGAACGTCGACTTCGTGGTCGGTGACGCATACTCCCTGGATTTCCCCGACGACAGCTTCGATATTGTTCACGCCCACCAGGTGCTGCAGCACGTCGGGGACCCGGTTGCCGTGCTGCGCGAGATGCGTCGGGTTGTGAAGCCCGGCGGCATCGTCGCCGCCCGCGACGTTGTCTATGGAGCGGCATCCTGGTATCCGCTTCTGCCCGGTCTCGATACCTGGATGCGGGTGTATCAGGCACTGGCCAGGTCGAACGCGGGAGAGCCGAACGCCGGACGTTCACTCAAGGCATGGGCGATGGAGGCCGGTTTCACCGAGGTGGAGAGCACCGCGTCGATCTGGTGCTTCTCGACGGATGCCGACCGCGATTGGTGGGGGAGTGCATGGGCGGATCGTGCGGTCGAGTCGAGCTTCGCCGCGCAGTCGATCGAAACCGGTGCTGCAACCGAAGCCGAGCTCGAGCAGATCTCGGCCGCTTGGAGAGAATGGGTTGCCGACGATCGCGGCTGGTACGCGATGCCTCACGGGGAGATACTCGCGCGGAAGTAGCAGGGGGATGCCCGGGGCGCCAGCCCTCCGCGCTTTGAGCTGGCGGGTCTAGGGTGGCCCCCTGTGCCGAAGGGGTTATCCATGAGTCAGAAATCGACGGGTTCGACTGCCGACCGCTACGTGCGGTACCGCTGGTGGGGCTTGCTTGCCATCAGCCTCGGCGTCGCCATCATCATCATGGACGCGACAATTGTCTCGGTCGCGATCCCGTCGATCGTCGATGACCTCGGTATTTCCAGTACGGAGATCCAGTGGGTGCAGGAGATCTACACGCTGCTGTTCGCCGCGCTGCTCCTGACCTGGGGCCGCATTGCAGACCGGGTCGGGCGACGTCGGATCATGCTGATCGGTGTCGTGATCTTCGTTGCGGCCAGTGTGCTCTGTGCCCTCGCAGACAACGGGGCTGTGCTCATCGCCGGGCGCGCCCTGCAGGGGCTCGGCGGATCGATGATCCTGCCAACGACGCTTGCGCTGCTCAACGCCAACTTCCAGGGCAGGGAGCGCGGTATCGCCTTCGCAGTCTGGGGGTCGACCATCGGTGGAATGGCCGCCATCGGTCCGCTGCTGGGCGGCTGGCTCACCGAGAACGCGAGCTGGCGCTGGGCGTTCGGCATCAACGTGCCCGTTGGTGCGTTGATCATCGCTGGGTTGATCCTCTTCGTGGCCGAGTCATCCGAGGCGGTGACCGGGGCGCTGCAGCGGCTCGATATCGGGGGAGCGCTGCTCTCCATTCTCGGTTTCGGTGCGCTCGTCTTCGGTCTGATCGAGGGGCGCAACTATGGCTGGTGGACGGCCACAGACGATGCGCCATTCGCCGTCGGTGATATCTCGCCGGTGCCATTCGCGTTCCTGCTTGCCGTGGTCGCCCTGACCGCCTTCGTGCTCTGGGAGCGCGCCAGGACCAACGCAGGGAAGGGAGTCATCCTCGATTTGTCGCTGTTCAGCATCCCGTCATTCGCCAACGGCAATGTGACAGCGCTGATCGTCAGTTTCGGTGAATTCGGGCTCATCCTTTCGCTGCCCCTCTGGTTCCAGAACGTGCTGGGGTACACGGCGTTTGAGGCCGGACTTGCTCTCGTGCCCCTCGCGGCGGGGTCTTTCCTCGCGAGCGGTGCGGTGGCGGGGTTGTCGAAGCGTCTCTCGCCGATTGTCGTGGTGCGAATCGGTCTTGGCCTTGAGATCCTCGCGATCGCGGTGCTTGCGCTCCTGATCCGACCGGACAGCACGGCCTGGCTGACCTCCCCGATCCTCCTGGTTTATGGGATGGGCGTCGGCCTTGCGACGGCTCAGCTGACCAGTGTGGTGCTGGCCGATGTTCCCGTAGCGAGGAGCGGCCAGGGATCCGCGACCCAGAGCACCGCGCGGCAGACCGGGTCTGCGCTCGGGATCGCCGTGCTTGGTACAGCGTTCTTTACGACGCTCAAGACGGGTACGGAGAATCGGGTGGCGGATGCCGTTGCGGGTAACCCGATGCTGCAGTCTCTCGTTGACTCGGTGAATGCGAGTTCAGGGGGAAGTATCGCATCACTCGCTGCAAACGAGCAGACGGCGTTCATTGCGGATGCCGCGCGTGCGGCGATGACGGACGGTGCGTCACTCGCTGGCTGGATCGCCGCGGGTGCTCTGGTGGTCGGGCTGATCACGAGCCTGCGGATCAGGCCGGCAGCAGGTGACAGCTCCGCTGGGGCATTCACCGCGGGTTCGTCCTCTGCCGGTCCCACCTCTGCCGGTCCCACCTCTGCACACCGTGCCAGCGGCACGGAGACCGCCCAGGCGGGTGAGTCGAACTGACCGTCTGGCACACCGCGCGGTCTGCGTAGTGAGCGCGTTGACAACTGGACGTGTCCGGAATCCGTCATATGTTGACCGATGAGCGGTTTCGCGTTGGCACTCCGGGCACGCAGGATGGGTCCATGAATCGAGAAACCCCCACCGCACTGCTCGTCATCGACGCTCAGGAGTCTTTTCGCCAACGGCCGGACGACTGGGCAAGGATGGCAAACCCATTCGTGTTCGACAACATCGCCCGGCTTGTGGCGCACGCACGCTCCGCCGGTCAGCTCGTTGTATGGGTAACCCATGCCGAGCCGGGCACAGGGGGCGTGTTTGATCCTGAGCTTGGGTTCGTTCGGGTCGTGGCGGAACTCGATCCGCTCGACAGCGAATTACGCGTGACCAAGACCTCGGTTAACGCGTTCACGACGTCGAACCTGCATCAGCAATTGGTGCAGCACGACGTTCGCAGGGTAGTCATCTGCGGGATCAGGACTGAACAGTGCTGCGAGACCACGGCACGCGTGGCAAGCGACCTGGGCTTCGAGGTGGATTTCGTGACCGACGCCACCACGACCAGCGACATCGAGCCGGGCCCCGGTTATGCGGGGGTCTCCGCTGACGATCTCATCAGCCGGACCGCGAGCATCCTCGGCAGTCGCGGATTCGCCTCGATAGTCACGACGGAACAACTGGTGCACCCCACTGAGCACCTGACCGCATCTGCAGCGCGGTGAGGCTCGGCGTAGCTTCAGATACGCACTCGAAGATATCTACGAAAAACCTAGAGAAGAGCCTTCTCTAATATCGAATGTCTTGGTATCATGAAGTATGGCAAAGGTGTCCGAGCAGATTCGAGAGGTCGCCCTTCGGGTGTGCGACCAGATCGCCCGGTATGAGGACGCCATCGAGGCGGTTGGTCGTGCGGCGGGGGATGCCGCGGGGCCGGAGCCAGCGTCTGGTCCCGAACCTGCGTCAGGATCTCTCAGGGGTTCTGGCAGGGGCAGGTCTTCGTCTGCTGAGGTTTCGACCGGCATCACCGAGTTCGGTGGTGCCGGTTCGTCGTTTAAGCGGCCGCGGTTCGTGCCGGTGGAGCCGGAGCCGGAGCCGTTGAGCACTGGGCGTGGTGTTGGTGACGATGGTGCGGCCGCTGGTACGGGCGTGAGTACGCGTATGAGTACGGGCGCGGGCGCAGCACCTGCAGGTTCTGCCGTGGACGCGGCGCTCCCGTTGTCGATGGTGTTGGAGCGGGCGGCGAACGCCGAGCTGGAGGAATTGCTCCGCAACGCGGCGCGAGCGAAGTCCGAGCTGGACGCGGTGATCGCGGCCGGGGCTGGGGTGGCTGCGAAACGGTCGAGCCGTGATCTCGGTTACTCGGGGTGGGCTCAGTCGACGGGGGATCGCACGGCGGTGAACCTGGTGCAGCGGTTGACCGGGTCGACGAAGTCCGAGGCGTTCCGGCAGGTGCGTTTGGGTGAAGCGATGGGTGAGGCGGATGCCGCCACCCACCCGACAGCGTTCGCACCCGGTGCCGGCGGTCCTGATGGTTCTGCTGGGCCGGGTGGCGATGGTGCTGACGATCCGCTGGTCGATGTGGATGGCAACCTGCTGGTTGATCCCGACGCCGACCCTGACCCTGATGCGCGGGTGTCGGTGTTGCGGCCGGTGCCGGTCGTGCCCTGGCATGAACCGATCTCGCGGGCAGCGCGGGAAGGTGTGATCCGGTCCGAGGCGGTGACGATCATCATGCGCGGACTCGGGCAACCGAACGACCGGGTGGATGTGGAGATGTTGCGGGCCGCGGCGATGGAGATCATCGCCGATGCTGCCGGGGTGAACGCTGACGAGTTGGGTGTTAGGGCGCGGCATTTGCGGGACCGGATTGATCCGGCCGGGGTGCAGTTGCGGTGGGATGAGCGGTACGCGAACCGGAAGTGGCGGTTCGGCCGCAACGAAGACGGCACGAAAACCGCGTATGTGGCCTTCGATGAGGAAGGCGCAGCGTGGGTGGAATCCATCGTCGGGGCGGCGTTGCGACCGCGCCGGGGTGGGCCGCGGATGGTGGACCCGGTTGAGGCGGAACGGGCCGAGAAACTCCGGGTGGATGAGCGCAGTAACGATCAGATCGTGTATGACATTCTGATGGGTTCGATGCGGACCGGGGTGCAGGCCGACCCGACCACAACGTACGGGTCTCGGCAACCCGGGATCCGGGTGGTGATGACCGAAACCAACCTCGACAACCGCGCCACCGACGGTGAGGGTGCGGAACACCTGGTCGGTACCGGGTATCTCGAAGACAGCAAGGACGCGGTTCCCGGCAGTGTGATCGAGAAGCAGATCTGTATCTCCGGGATCTCCCCGATCCTGATGGACACCTCCGGAACGATCCTCGACGTGGGCCGGGAACAACGCTTGCACACCCGGAAACAGCGGGTGGCGATGGCGGTTCGTGACGGTGGCTGTCGGATCGAGGGGTGTGAGTGTCCGCCGTCGATGACCGAGGCTCACCACATCAACGAATGGGCCGCACACGAGGGCTGCACCGACCTCGCGGACGGGATCCTGTTGTGTCCGTATCACCACACTCTGGTGCACACCTTCGGGTATCGGGTGGTCCGGATCGAGGGCGAGTACTACCTGATCCCACCACCGGGGGAGAACGGGGAACGGATCCCGATCCGGATGCCATCGAAGTCACCGTTGGAGAAGGAACGCCTCCGCCTGGCCGGGATCAAGGCCGCGACTGACGCCGCAGACGCCGCAGCACGAGCAGCAGCCGGAAACGATGGTGGTGGCCGCGTGCATGGCCCGGCCGGTGCCGATGGTGGCGGTGGCGGTGACGGGGAGAGCAGACCGGGTGGCCAGGGCTCAGGGGAGAAGTCCGCCCTCCCGCCGACTCAGCAGACCCGCACCGCGTAGTCGGGGCCAGGAGAGAATTCCGCCCACCCGCCGATGCGACACACCCGCACCGCATAGGTGGCGGTACCGTCTACGTCCAGCCTGGCGACGGGGATGCACCTGTCGTACAGGCACCCCACTGGCCGTGCGGCCAGTGCAGGACGCACAGAGTCGAGGAGCGGGAGCCTGGTCGGGCCCTAGGCGTCATCCTCGTCGTCGTCGAGGGTCGGCTCGTCATACTGCCGGATCGTTGCTGAGTCGGTTGTCGAGTTGTACGTGATCACCGTTCCATCATCGAGTTCGACAACCGGCTTTCGCTCAAGCCACGTTAGAGTCCATCTCCACCCGGTGGTGGTGACATCCTCCGCACGGAGCTCGTCCTCAACCGTCCTGACCGCGGCGACAATCACCTCGGGAAGCCCCGCGGGCGGGGTATCACCGATCGACCAGCGTGTCCCGAGCTGCATGACGCTAGCCGTTGACGTTGCGGTCGTACGTGATCCAGTCGGTGCGGTTCGCAACCTTGCCGCCGAGGCTCTGAGCCGCGTCGTTGTCGGGAGCTGTTGTCCACCGCACGATACCGGCGCGCTCAGAACGGGCGATCTCAGTGACCCGGTCGAGCAGCGCCGTCCCAATGCCGTTGCCGCGCGACTCGGGAGCGACGAACAGGTCATCGATAAAGATGCCGGTTCCACCCTCGAGCGGCCTTGGGAACGGCCGGTAGTGGGCAAGGCCAACGAGCTTGCCGTCGTCATCCTGCGCCACGAGGGCAGAAACGCCGTGCACTTTCTCCGAGATCCAGCTCCAGACAAGGAGGGCCTTCTCGTCAGGCACCTGGGTGCCATAAAACTCGCCATAGCTTGCAAACAGTGGCAGCCAGTCAAAGAAGTCGCGGTCGCGGACCGGACGGATTTCGATCGTCATTGTTTCTCCTCTAACTGTGGTTCGACGTCGGGGCGTCGACCGGGGCAAACTCCACCCCGGTCACCGACAACTCGTCGGCCGGGGTGAATGTGAGTCTAACGATACGTCCTACCGCTTTAAGGTCGCCCTCCGCACCAGCCAAAAGGCCTATCTGGTCCGGTGTGCCGGTGATGGTGGCTTCGTTCAACGTCGCCTTCTGCGAGGCCTTGGCGTCCGTTTTAGCACGACGGATGCTCGTGAGCGCCTGTCCCGCAAGCGCCAGCAGTTCAGGCTCACCGGTCGCTGTCAGCTCATCGGCGGTCGGCCAGGAAGCGGAGTGCACCGAGCCCTCATTCCACCAGGACCATGCCTCATCGACGGCAAACGGGATGAACGGGGCGAACAGACGAAGCAAAACGCTCAGTGCTTCACGGAGCGCCGCCACAGCAGAGGCCTGGCCCGGGTGCTCAGCGTCGTACGCACGCTCCTTGACCAGCTCGAGGTAGTCGTCGCAGAACGTCCAGAAGAACGACTCGGCGGTCTCAAGCGCACGGGCGTGGTCGTAGGACTCGAACGCCGTGGTCGCGTCAGCGACAACCGTACGCAGAGTCGCGAGCATGCTCAGGTCCAGAGGCTCGGTCACGGCCGCATCGGCCGCTGATTCGAAGCTCAGGATGAACTTGGACGCATTGAGCACCTTGATCGCGAGACGACGACCGATTTTGATCTGGGTCGGGTTCTGCGGGTCGAAGCCGGCATCCGTACCGAGGCGAGACGATGCTGCCCAGTACCGCACAGCATCCGAACCGTGCTTCTCCAGAATGTCGGCGGGCGTCACGACGTTGCCCTTCGACTTCGACATCTTCTTGCGGTCGGGGTCGAGGATCCAGCCGGACAGGGCAGCGTGCTCCCAGGGCTTTTCGCCGTACTCGAGAACCGAACGGAGCATGGTCGAGAACAACCAGGTCCGGATGATGTCCTGGCCCTGCGGGCGCACCGAATACGGGAAGACGAGGTTCCAGAGCTCCGGGTCACGCTCCCAGCCACCGGCGAGCTGCGGGGTGAGCGAGGAGGTCGCCCAGGTGTCCATCACGTCGAGCTCGCCGATGAAGCCACCGGGAGCATTGCGCTGTGATTCGTCGTAGCCGGGGGCGGTGTCGCTCGACGGGTCGACGGGCAGCGACTCTTCCGATGCAACGATCGGGGAGTCGTAGACCGGGTTGCCGTCGGCGTCCAGCGGGTACCAGATCGGGATGGAGACACCGAAGAAACGCTGGCGCGAGATCAGCCAGTCGCCGGTGAGTCCACCGACCCAGTTCTCGTAGCGCACGCGCATGAAGTCGGGGTGCCACTCGAGCTCGTTGCCGAGTTCGATCAGGCGGGCACGAAGCTCCTCATCGCGGGCACCGTTCTTGATGTACCACTGACGGGTGGAGACGATCTCGAGCGGCTTGTCGCCCTTCTCGAAGAACTTCACCTGGTGCGTGATCGGCTTCGGGTCTCCGATGAGCTCACCGGACTCCTTGAGCAGGGCAACAACGGCCTGCTTGGCGCTGAAGACCGTCTTGCCGGCCAGTTCGCGATACGCGGCCTGTCCTTCTTCGCTCGTGATGACATCCGGTGCTTCGCTGATGATGCGACCGTCGCGACCCATGATGGTGCGGTTCGGCAGGTCGAGTTCACGCCACCAGACCACGTCGGTGACGTCACCGAACGTACAGATCATCGCGATACCCGCACCCTTGTCCGGCTGGGCAAGGTGGTGCGCGAGCACGGGGACGTCGACGCCGAACAACGGCGTCTTCACCGTCGTTCCGAAGTACTGCTGGTAGCGCTCGTCATCGGGGTGCGCGACGAGGGCGACACACGCGGGGAGCAGTTCGGGCCTCGTGGTCTCGATCTCGATTGTTCCGCCGTCGGGCTTGGCGAAGGCGAGGCGGTGGTACGCCGCAGGCTGCTCTTTGTCTTCGAGCTCGGCCTGGGCGACCGCGGTACGGAAGGTGACATCCCACAGTGTGGGCGCCATGGCCTGGTACGCCTCGCCGCGCGCAACGTTGCGCACAAACGCGAGCTGGCTGGAACGGATCGAGTCCGCGCCGATCGTGCGGTACGACTGGGTCCAGTCCACCGAAAGGCCGAGCGTGCGCCAGAGGGCCTCGAACTGCTTCTCGTCCTCGATCGTCAGCGTCTCGCACAGCTCAATGAAGTTACGGCGCGAGATCGGCTTCTGGTCGGCGGCCTTGGAGCTCTTGTTGTCGCCACCCTCGAAGGGCGGCACGAAGTCGGCGTCGTAGGGGAGCGTCGGGTCACAGCGCACACCGTAGTAGTTCTGCACGCGGCGCTCGGTGGGGAGACCGTTGTCGTCCCAGCCCATCGGGTAGAAGACCTGCTTGCCGCGCATGCGCTGGAACCGGGCCACAACGTCGGTGTGGGTGTAGCTGAACACGTGCCCGATGTGCAGTGAACCGGACGCCGTCGGCGGGGGCGTGTCGATCGAGTACACGCACTCGCGGCCACCGTCGAGAGCAGCTGAACGGTTGAAGCTGTAGGTTCCGCGGGACTCCCACTCCGGACCCCATTTCGCTTCGAGGCCCTCGAGTGCGGGCTTGTCTGGAACGTGCGAGGTCATGGGTAACTCCGGTTCAATATGGGCGGCACCGTGTGTACGTGCCTGAGTGTCGGGGACTATCCATGGTAGCGGAGCCGGGGCAGCGCGAACCGCGACGCCACCCCGAGGGTGACCCGATGGCCACCCCGCCAGCGAGGGAAACGGGCGGTCGTCAGAGCGAAGCGGCGGCGCTGCGAGCGGTACGGAACCTCAGGCGAGCTCGGTGACAAACCCAATCTTGTTGCCGTCGAGGTCTGTCAGTTCAAAGAAATCAACGACGCCCTCAATGTGCTGCAGCGGGGTCACCTCAAGCCCCCGGGAGACGAACGATTCTCGCTGTGCCGAGGCGTCAGCGACGCTGATGTTGACCGAGATGCCCTCGTTCCCGGCGAGCTCAGCCGACAGCGCGAGTTGCAGCCAGAAGGCGTCGAGGTCGAACTCGACGAGCCCATCCATTGGTTCGAGGTCGGGCTCACCCAACTCAAACGCCGTCTGGTACCAGGCGGTAGCCGCCCGGAGATCGCGGACGGGGATGCCGATGGTGACTGCCTGAGGTTTCATACCGACACCGTAGCGGCCGGGAGAGCCGGCCGGAATGCAATGCGCGACTCAGTGCGACGGCAGAAGCCGGGGCACATCGGCGACGAGGCGTGCCGTGTACGGATGCTGCGGGTCGGCAAACACGGTCGCCGCGTCGCCGGTCTCGACAATCTGCCCATCCTTCATCACGGCGACCCGGTCGCTCATGTGCCGGACAACGCCAAGGTCGTGGGAGATGAACAGGTAGCTGAGCCCGCGTTCGACCTGCAGCCGGTCGAGAAGGTCAAGCACCTGGGCCTGAACCGTGACATCAAGCGCAGAAACCGGTTCATCACAGACGATGACGTCAGGCCGGGCCGCGAGTGCTCGGGCGATTGACACCCGCTGCCGCTGACCACCCGAGAGCAGCAACGGTCGCACGTCGGCGACGCCCCTCGACAGACCGACGGCGTCGAGCAGTTCATCGACGGTCGACCGGTCGGTGGCAGGCGCCGTGCCGATGGCGTCGTCGAGAATGCGTCTCACCGAGAGTCGGGGATCGAACGAGCTGAGGCTGTCCTGGTAGATAGCACCGATGCGGGGCCGGAGTGGACGCCGATCCCGCTCCCTCAGCGTGGAGAACGGAGCACCGTCGAGCAGCACCTCGCCCTCGTCCGCCGGGGTGAGCGCGAGAACCAACCTGGCCACCGTCGTCTTGCCGGACCCGGATTCGCCGACGAGGCCGAGCGTCTCGCCCCTGCCCAGGCTGAACGACACCCCGTCGACGGCGCGGAACCGGCCCGCCGGCGATCGATAGGTCTTCACGAGCGACCGTGCCTCGAGAACAGCGGGAGCGGCATCCGGTGTCTCAGGTGTTGTGGGTCCAGGGACAGAGACCGTGGCGTCGATGCGATCCCGGAACATGCCGACAACGGTCGCGCCCGGCTCCTGAACCGGGACGAGCGGGGTGTGGCGCGGCTTATCGGTGGGCACCGCGGCGATGAGTCGTCGGGTGTAGTCCTCCCGCGGCCGGGTCAGCAGCTCCCTGGTCGTTCCCGACTCCACAACGCTGCCGTCCTTCAGCACGAGCACGCGATCAGCGATTGCACTCACGACGGCGAGGTCGTGACTGATCAGCAGGATGCCGGTTCCCCGTGACCGCAGTTCGGCGAGCAGATCGAGAATGCGCGCCTGGATGGTGACGTCGAGAGCGGTCGTCGGCTCGTCGGCGATCACGAACGGCGGATCCAAAGCGATAGCCGCGGCGATCAGTGCGCGCTGGCGGAGACCACCGCTCAGTTCACCCGCACGCTGGGAGACCGCCCGCTCGGGATCCGGCATTCCGACCCGGGCGAGGACCTCGATCACGCGACTGCGGGCATCCGTTGCGGACAGGTTCGAGTGCAGCCGGAGCGCATCGCCGATCTCGCGACCGATCGGACGCAACGGGTCGAGGGAGACCAGCGCGTCCTGCAGGACGAGCCCGACCTGTGACCCGCGGATGCCACGCCAGTCCCGTTCGCTCGCCGCGGTGAGGTCACGCCCGGCGAGGGTGAGCGTCGACGCCGTGACTTCGGAGCCGCGACCGGCGAGGCCGAGCAGAGCCCTCGCGGTGACGCTCTTGCCCGACCCGGATTCGCCGACGATGGCAACGCACTCGCCCCGGCCGATGCTGAGGGAGATGTCCCTGACCACCGGGACGCCGCCGAAGGAGACGGAGAGACCCTCTACCTCGAGGAGTTGTGACGCGGAGCCTGTCGAAGCGTTCATCGGTTGCCTGTCGTTCATCGGTTGTCCGCCGTTCGTCGGGTGAGGCTCCGGCCGAGCACCGTTGTCGCGATGGTGGTGAGCACGATCATGAGGCCGGGGAACACGGTCAGCCACCACGCGGTACCGATGTAGGTGCGCCCGGCGGACAGCATGGCGCCCCATTCCGGCTCCGGCGGTTGTGCGCCGAGGCCCAGGTAGCTGAGGGCGGCGGCCCACACCACAGCCTGCCCGACACCGAGGGTGGCGAGCACCGCGAGGGGAGCAAGGGCGTTCGGCAGGATGTGCCTGGTGAGGATTCGCCATGGCCCGTGACCGAGCACCCGTGCCGATTCGACGTACGCAGACGAACGGATGCTGACGAGCTGGCCGCGGATGATCCTCGCGTAGCCGGGCGCGGTGGAGAGGCCGACCGCGATGGTCGCGGTCACCGGGCCGGGCCCGGCGATCACAATGACGAGGAGAGCGAGGAGGAGTCCGGGGAACGCGAAGAGAACCTCGATCGTGCGGTTCACCGTGAAGTCGAGTACGCGACCGCCGAACCCGGCGAGTACACCGAGGACCAGCCCCAGAATGAGACCGATCGCTGTCGCTGATACGCCGATCAACAGGGAGGTCGCCGTTCCGGTCACGACCCGGCTGTAGATGTCGCGACCGGACTCGTCGGTGCCGAACCAGTGAGTCAGTGACGGGCCCTGGAACGCGTCGCGTGCCGAGATGGCGTTGGGGTCGAATGACGAGAGCAGCCCGGGCGCGACGGTGGCCACGATGAGGAAGAGAACGAAGAGACAGGCGAGTACTTCGCCGACACTCGGGCGGGCGCGACGGGCGGGTGCCACGCTCGCCGCAGCGGTCCGCAGGTCGAGCTCGCTCATCGCGTTGCCTCCGTACTGGCCAGGCGTGGATCTGCCAGCCGGGAGGCGGCATCCGTCAGAATCGTCATGAGGATGTAGACCAGGGCGACGAGCAGGACCACACCGGTGACCACCGGCACATCACGGAGCGTCACCGCCTGCAGCAGGGTGCGGCCGAGCCCCGGCCTGGCAAAGATGGTCTCGACCACCACGGCGCCCGAGATGAGGTAGCCGAGCGCCCAGCCGGAGAGGCTGATCGCCGGCAGGCTCGCGTGGCGGAGTGCATGGCGTAGACGGATGCCCCGCTCCGATTCGCCCCTGGCCCTTGCCGAAACGATGAAGGGTGCGTCGAGGGTGTCGAGCAGCGTCTCGCGCATCACCTGGGCGAGGAACCCGGCGAGGGGAATGGCGAGCGTCACGGTCGGGAGGACGAGTCCCGTCGCCCCTCCCGTCGATACCGGTGGGAGCCAGCCGAGGCTCGTGCTGAACACGGCGATGAGGACAGTGGCGAGCCAGAAGTGGGGGAGAGCAGCGCTCGTGAGTTCGATGCCCTGCCCGAGGGATGCCGCAACGCGGCCGCCACCGGTTGACCAGAGCGAGAGGCCGAGTGCGGCGAACCAGGCGAGGGCGAGGGCCGCGAGAGCGAGGAGGAGCGTACCGCCGAGCTGGGCGCCGAGAAGTTCGGTGACGGGGACCTTAAGGGCGTAGGAGGTGCCGAGGTCGCCCCTGAGCAAGCGGCCCAGTGCGTTGAGGTACTGGATGCCGAGGGGGAGATCGAGACCGTAGTCGCGTCGAACCTGGTCGAGGGTCTCCTGTGATGCCTGTGACCCGGGCCCGCCGAGGACCGCCTCCGCCGGGTCTCCCGGAATCAGGCGGATCGCGAAGAAGGTCAGCGTCGCGACCGCCCAGAGCACGAACGCAGCACCGCCGAGTCGGACGAGGAGCCAGCGCACTGAGCGCCGGCTCCTCGATCGCTCAGCCGGGTTACTGTCCGGCAAGCCAGGCGTCATAGAACGTGGGTGTCGACACCGTCGGCATGGCGCGGGCATCCTTCACCTGTGTGCCGAGCAGGAAGTGGTTCTGCTGGTCGTAGAGAGGGAGGATATGGAAGCCACCGAGGATGATCTCCTGCGCCTGGTCGTAGAGCGCGGCGCGCTCGCCGTCATCGGAGGTCTCACTCGCTGTGGTCAGCAGATCGTCCAGCTCAGGGTTGCTGACCTGCGAGAGATTCGCGAAGTATCCGCTCGGCGCCGGGACGATTCCGTCGGAGTGGTACAGGATCCGCAGCACGTCAGGGCCGACCTTCGTGTACGGGGCGCTCACGAGGTCGTAGTTGTTCTCGGCGAGGACGCCGTACCAGCTCGACAGATCGAGGAGCGAGAGCTTGACCTCGAACCCTGCGTCCTTCGCCGTTGCCTGGATCTGCTCGAAGAGCGACTGCTCGGCGGGGATCGACTGGTTCGTTGAGACGGGGAAGTCGAGAGTGAGGCGCTCGCCGCCTTTGACCCGGTAGCCGTCGGCATCCCTTTCAGTCCAGCCAGCGGAGTCGAGCAATTCGTTGGCCTCGTCGAGGTCGGTGTCGAACAGTGACTCGTCGGAGAAGCCTTCGGGCTCAGCGCTCGACAGCGGCGAGTATGAGCGTTCCGCCGAGCCGAAGAACAGTGACTCGATGCCGTCATTGACGTCAACCGCGCGGATGAATGCCTCACGGACAGCGGGTTCGCTGAATGGTGCAGCACCGGCGTTCAGCTCGATGCGGTTGGCGGCACCGGGGCGGGGCGCGTCGATGTGCGCGAGCGTCGTGGTCTTCTCGGCTGCGGAGATCGTGTCCGGCTGCGCATTGTCGAGAACATCGACCTGTCCGGCCTGCAGAGCGGCGTAGCGCGATGCGGAGTCGGGGATGAAGCGCCATTCGATCGCCTCGAGGTATGCCTTGCCCTCGTGCTTCGCGTCGGCCGGCGGTGAGTTGTAGTCGTCGTTGCGAACGAGCGAGATGTGGTCCTGCTTGACCCACTCGTCGACGATGAACGGCCCAGTGCCGATCGGCGCCTGGCAGTTCTCCTCCATGCCGCGGGCGATTCCCGCGGGCGACTCGATGGCGAGCCACGGCATCGAGAGGGACTCGAGCAGTGCGCTGTCCGGCGCGCTCAAGGTGAATCGCGCGACGGTGTCGGAGACCGCTTCGACGCTCTCCACCTTGCCGAGGGCGAGGTAGCCCGTCGACGACTCAGTGGCCGGATCCTTGAGGTGCTCGACGTTGACCTTGACGGCCTCGGCGTTGAACGGGGTGCCGTCGGTGAAGCTGACGTCATCACGAAGAGTGAAGTCCCAGCTGAGGCCGTCGTCTGAGGCCGACCATTCGGTGGCCAGCCAGGGGATGACGGTTCCATCCGAGTCGCGCGAGACGAGCGAGTCGAGGAACTGGCCGGCGATGAGTGCCTGCGGGTAGTTGCCACCGACGTGGGGGTCGAGGCAGGTGGGTTCGGCGTCTCCGCTGGCGTAGGTGAGGGTTCCGCCGGCGACCGGGGTCGATGACTGTTCGGCCGCGGGTGACTGGCAGGCGGTGATGAGAAGGGCGAGAACGGCTGCCGAGCCGACCGCCGCAAGTCCGCGCCGCGCGCGGGTGATGGTGAGTGAGTGCATTGCCTGTTCCTTGACGAGGGCAAAGCCGCGATGCGGGTGGCCCGAGCGTGGCGCCCAGATTTATTGGACGCGGTCTAATAACGACCCTAGTACCAGATTTCTTCCCGATTGCCCTGACGTGGCAGCCGGTGTCGACGCCCGGCTGGATCCATCCCGATCGACGGGCGGTGGAGATGATATGCCATCGGGGTCGATACGCTTTCGGGAGGAGGAACCTATTGGCCGAGAACACTGTGCAGGTCGGGCGCCCGAGGCGATCATCGAAGCGCACGCTTGAGGAGGCCGCCGCCGAGCTGTTCCTCGAGCAGACCTACGCCGGGACGACAGTCGACCAGATCGCACAGCGAGCCGGCGTCAGTCGCAACACCTTCTTCAACTACTTCGGCTCCAAGTCCGACGTGCTCTGGATCGACTTCGACGAGACGCTCGCTCGGCTCGCCGATGAGCTTGCGGCGGCGGATGCAACCGAGCCGGTGATGGATGCCGTGCGCAACGCGGTCGTGCGTGTCGCGCGGTCGCATCCCGGCGACCGCGTGCCGTGGGCCCTGACCCAGGTCGACCTCATGGGCACCCGCGAGGACCTCGAGGCATCCGGGCTCCGTCGCCTGATGAAGCAGAGCGCCGTCATCCGTGACTTCATTCTGCGCCGGACGGAAGGTTCCGCCGGAGTGTTGCTGCCTCAGGCCATCGCCTTCGCGGTGCTCGGTGCGGCAGCGGCTGCAGCCGGCGTCTGGGCGAACGCCGGTGTCGCCAGGCGCCCACTCGCCGATTACGTCGACGAGGCCGTCGGTCCGGTCTGCGCGGGTTTCGCCGACGCGGTCTGACGGAGTCTGGCGGTCAGTCGAGGATGTGCCGCAGGTAACGTCCCGGCGCATCGAGGTAGGACTTCCAGTGGGTGACGAGATCGAGGTCTTCCCAGTTGGCGCGGCGGATGCCGTGATCGCCGAGTTCGTAGATCGTCGCGCCGGGAAGTGACGCGAGCACGGGGGAGTGCGTCGCGCACAGCACCTGGGAGCCGTTAGCAACGAGATCGGCAAGCACCCCGATCATCGCGAGGGTCGAACTGAAACTCAGGGCTGCCTCGGGTTCGTCGAGGCAGTAGAAACCGGGTCGTGTCAGGTAGGTCTCGGCCACGGCGAGGAAGGACTCTCCGTGGCTCATGCTGTGGAAGTCGTGGCCGCCCTCGAGTGAATCCTGGAAGGTGTAGTAGCCGTGCATCGTCTCGGCGCGAAGGAAGAAGCCCCACTTTGCTGCTCCGGGGCGCCTGGCGAGGGTGATCCAGTCGCCGAGTGGCGACTCCGTGCGCCTGGTCTCATGCGCCGAGTTGATGGTGCCGCCCTCCGGTCCGAGGCCGTACGCCGCTGCCGCCGCCTCGATCAGGGTGGACTTGCCACTGCCGTTCTCGCCGACGAGGAACGTGACGCCGTCTCCGAGCGGGAGCCCGGACTCGAGGACCGCAGCGATCGCGGGGATGGTTGCCGGCCACTGGTCGTCGGGGACTGCGACGTCGGTGATGCGGCGAATGTCTCGTACGAGGCGGGTGTCGGCGAACGGATCTGCGCGGGTCATCCGGCCATTGTCGCAGGCAGGTTCTGACACCAGCCAGGTTGCCACTTGTTCTAGTTGAATTAGAACTATAGGATGGACACATGCTCCTTCGAATCGACCAGTCGTCGACCACACCGCTGTTTGACCAGCTCGCCGCGAGCATCCGCGCCGCCGCCATCTCCGGTGATGTGAAAGCGGGGGAGCGGCTCCCGGCCGCTCGAGAGCTCGCTGAGTCGCTCGAGATCAACGTGCACACCGTCCTCAGGGCGTACCAGGTGCTCCGCGACGAAGGTCTCGTCGACCTCCGGAGGGGGCGCGGCGCCGTTGTCACCGACTGTGCCGCCCGCTACTCACAGCTCAGCGCCGCGATCGACGCCGTCGTCGCTGAAGCTCGCATCCTCGAACTCAGTCCAGATACCGTAACCGCACTACTCCGAGAGGCCCTTCGATGACCACCGCACCCCAGACGATGCCAGGCCGACGCCGATACCTGGTTATCGGCGTGATCCTCCCGATCCTCATCGCCCTGGTCGGAGCAATCGTCGCTCTGACCTGGCTGCCGGACCTCCCCGATCCCGTTGCTATCCACTGGGACAGCAACGGTGCCGACGGATTCGGGAGCGTATGGATCATGATCCTGATGCCGCTGGCCATCGTCACCGGGGTCACTGTGGCGAGCGGGTTGTCACTCCGCGGCGCACCCCGGCGCGGCGGCCTGACCAGCACCGAAAAGATCGTTGTTGTCACGCGAGTCTTCCTGAGCGTCCTGCTGACCAGCGGCGTGATCGGTTCGCTCGCCGTCCAGCGCGGACTGAACGATGCGGCTGCCGCCCCGAACATCGCGACGCCGATGATCATCGGCGCCCTCGGCGGCGTCCTTGCCGCTGCCATCGCCTGGTTCATCCTGCCGAGGGCAGTACCGGCGGACTTCGACGAGGAGACAGCGGTCGAGCCGCTCGATCTTGCACCCGCGGAGAGCGTCTACTGGTCGCGAACCGTCCGGATCTCCGGCGGCGTCGTCGTGTTGCTGGGAGCAGTCGTTGTGCTCACCGTCGGTATCGCTCTCGCGACGGCGTTCAGCTCCCCATCCGACGCCACCTACCCTCTCGCTCTCGCCGTGTTCGTACTGCTCCTGTCGGTCGGGATGTCGTTCTGGCGAGTGCGCGCAGACCGACGCGGTTTCACCGTCCGCGGGATCCTGGGCTGGCCTCAGGTCAGCATTCCTGCGAGTGACGTCGCCGAGGTCCGGGTCGTCCAGGTCAACCCGACAGCCGATTTCGGTGGCTGGGGCTGGCGCGTGGCCCCTGGCAGGCGAACGGGAATCATCCTTCGCGCCGGTGAGGCGATCGAGGTCACCAGACGCAACGGCAAACGACTCGTCGTGACCGTTGATGACGCCGAGACGGCCGCCCGTGTGATGCAGACGCTCGTGTCGCGCTCTGCCGTCTGACGGCATCCGCACCACGCCGAAAGGCCCTGACTCCCCGGCGACCGGAATTCCCCGCTATCCTTGAGGAAGCGACTGTGAACCGGCCATCACCGGGGAGTCTTCGGAAGAACAGCACCGTGCACCTGCGGAGCCCAGTAGAACCGAACGGGGCTGGCCCGTCACAGCCAATGAACGAGCGGCCGTCACAAGCGGCAAGCGAGGTGGTACCGCGGATCGGAAACGATCCGCCCTCGCAGGTGAACACTGAACCTGCCGGGAGAAAAATGCCTTACCCCAAGTCGAACGACGATTCGCCGAACGCCGGGTCCGCCTTCGGCGTGACCCCCTCGCCGAAGTTCCCCGACATCGAGAACCAGATCCTCGAGTTCTGGAAGAACGACGGAACCTTCGAGGCATCCGTCGCTCAGCGTGAGGGCGCCGATGAGTGGGTCTTCTACGACGGTCCGCCGTTCGCGAACGGCCTGCCGCACTACGGCCACCTGCTCACCGGATACGCGAAGGACCTCTTCCCGCGCTTCCAGACGATGCGTGGCAAGCAGGTGCACCGCCGCTTCGGCTGGGACACCCACGGACTGCCCGCCGAACTCGAGGCGGAGCGCCAGCTCGGCATCACCGACAAGGCCCAGATCGAAGAGATGGGCATCGCCGCGTTCAACGCCGCCGCGAAGGACGCGGTGCTCAAGTACACCGAGGACTGGGAGCGGTACGTCACCCGCCAGGCTCGCTGGGTCGATTTCGACAACGACTACAAGACGCTCGACATCACCTTCATGGAGAGTGTCATCTGGGCGTTCAAGCAGCTGCACGACAAGGGGCTCGCCTACGAGGGCTACCGCGTGCTGCCGTACTGCTGGCGCGACCAGACTCCGTTGTCGAACCACGAGCTGCGCATGGACGACGACGTCTACAAGATGCGCCAGGACCAGACGGTCACCGTCACCTTCCCGCTCGTCGGCATCAAGGCCGAGTCGCTCGGCCTGACCGGCGTGCGCGCGCTGGCCTGGACGACGACGCCGTGGACCCTGCCGACCAACGCCGCGCTGGCCGTCGGGCCCGACATCGAATATGCGGTTGTGCCCGCCGGTCCGCACGGAACACCGGATGCCACTGTGCTGCGCGAGAAAGCGGGAGACGACGCCGGCCTCACCGAGGTGCTTGGCGGGCAGTACCTGCTCGCAACGGCGCTCGTCGGTAACTACGCGAAGGAACTCGGCTACGACTCCGCCGAGGACGCCCTCGCGGCCGTGTCGCGGACGCTGATCGGGTCCGAGCTCGAAGACGTCACGTACGACCGTCTCTTCGACTACTACTCGGATGTCGAGGAGTACGGCATGCAGAACGCGTGGCGGATCCTCGTGGCCGACTACGTCACCCTCGAAGACGGCACCGGCATCGTGCACCAGTCGCCGGCATACGGTGAAGAAGACCAGAAGATCTGCGAGGCAGCAGGCATCCCCGTCATCATCTCTGTCGATGACGGCGGAAAGTTCCTGCCCGCGGTGACGGATGTCGCGGGGCTGCTGTGGTCGGACGCCAACAAGCCGCTCACCCAGCTGATCAAGTCGGAGGGACGCCTGCTCCGCCAGGCGAGCTACGAGCACTCGTACCCGCACTGCTGGCGCTGCCGCAACCCACTCATCTACAAGGCGGTGTCGAGCTGGTTCATCCGCGTGCCCGAATTCCGCGACCGGATGGTCGACCTCAACGAAGACATCAACTGGGTGCCTGACAACGTCAAGCACGGCCAGTTCGGCAAGTGGATCGGCAACGCCCGTGACTGGTCGATCAGCCGCAACCGCTACTGGGGATCACCGATCCCCGTGTGGAAGAGCGATAACCCCGAGTATCCCCGCATCGACGTGTACGGGTCGCTCGACGAGCTCGAGCAGGACTTCGGCGTTCGCCCGACCGACCTGCACCGGCCGTACATCGACGAGCTGACGCGCCCGAACCCCGACGACCCCACCGGGCAGTCGACCATGCGGCGCATCACCGACGTCCTCGACGTCTGGTTCGACTCCGGCTCGATGCCGTTCGCCCAGGTGCATTACCCGTTCGAGAACCGTGAGTGGTTCGACTCGCACAACCCCGCCGACTTCATCGTCGAGTACATCGGGCAGACCCGCGGCTGGTTCTACACCCTCCACGTGCTCTCGACCGCGCTGTTCGACCGGCCGGCGTACAAGAACGTGCTCAGCCACGGCATCGTGCTCGGCAGCGACGGCCAGAAGATGTCCAAATCGCTCCGCAATTACCCGGACGTCAACGAGGTCTTCGATCGTGACGGCTCGGATGCCATGCGCTGGTTCCTGATGTCGAGTTCCGTCCTGCGCGGCGGCAACCTCATCGTCACCGAGGAGGGCATCCGCGAGGGTGTCAGGCAGATGCTGCTTCCGTTGTGGAGCACGTGGTACTTCTTCAGCCTCTACGCCAACACGGCTCGCGACGGTGGATACGACGCCTCGTGGCGCACCGACTCCACCGACGTCCTCGACCGGTACATTCTCGCGAAGACCCGCCTCGTCGTGGAGGAGGTCGGCACTCACCTCGAGAACCTCGACTCGACCCTGGCAGCGGCGACGCTCCGGGACTTCGCCGACGTGCTCACCAACTGGTACGTGCGCCGGTCACGCGAGCGATTCTGGACCGGAGTCGACGAGAACGGCAACGGAACCGAGGCGTTCGACACGCTGTACACGGTGCTCGAGACGATCACGCGCGCGTCCGCACCTCTCCTCCCGCTGGTTTCCGAGCGGATCTGGAAGGACCTCACCGGTGGCCGCAGCGTGCACCTCGAGGACTGGCCGGACCTGAACGCCTTCGACGAGGACGATGTGCTGGTCGCGTCGATGGACGCCATCCGCGCCATCAGCTCAACCGTGCTCTCCCTCCGGAAGCAGGCGGGTCGACGCGTGCGTCTCCCGCTCGCGACGCTCACCGTTGTCTCACCGGACCCGGACCACCTGGAACGGTTCGGCGACATCCTCCGCGATGAGGTCAACGTCAAGAACGTCGAGTTCGTTACCCTCACCGACTCCAGCGCAGGCGACTACGGCATCACGTCGAAGCTCACCGTCAACGCGCGCGCCGCCGGACCGCGTCTCGGCAAGAACGTGCAGACCGTGATCAAGGCTGCCCGCGCCGGGGACTGGTCCGAGACCGACGGTGTCGTCACCGCCGGCGGTATCGAACTCCAGGACGGCGAATTCGAGCTCGTTCTCGAAACCGCCGCCGTTGAGGGTGGCGCCGAGCAGGCGCTCGCTCTGCTGCCCGGCGGGGGATTCGTGCTGCTCGACACGCACACGACCCCCGAACTCGAGGCCGAGGGTCTCGCTCGGGATGTCGTTCGTGCCGTGCAGGACACCCGCAAGGCCGCCGGATTCGACGTGAGCGACCGCATCCGCCTCGGTCTCGTCTTCGAGAGCCCCGAAGACGCGGATGCCGTGACCTTCGTCACCGAGGTCGACATCGCCGCGGAGACGCTCGCGACGACCACCTCGATCCACGCGTTCGCCGAGGTCGACGAGGCCCGCCGCGCCGGTACGCCGGCGGAGTGGCTCCCCGAGCTGCTCGACGACGAGCCGGAGTTCTACCAGGAGTTCGCCAAGGGACAGTTCGCCAACGCGGGATCGTTCATCGTGGCCGTTCGCCGAGCAACCAGGAGCATCAATGTCTGAGATTGACGACGAATTTGCCGATGAAGGACAGGCCGTCTACGAGGACCTGCTCGCCCGCACGGGCGAACAGGCTCCTCAACCGCGGCTGGAGCCGACCCGCCGGGTGCTCGACCTGCTCGGCGACCCGCAACGCGCGTTCCCGATCATCCAGCTCACTGGAACCAACGGCAAGACGAGCACGAGCCGCCTGATCGAGGGGATTCTCCGTTCCTACGGGCTTCGGACCGGACTCTTCACGAGTCCGCACCTCGTGAGTTTCAACGAGCGCATCGTCATCGACGGTGAGCCGATCTCGAACGAGGCCCTCGCCCGGAACTGGGAAGACATTCGGACGTACGTCGAGATGGTCGACCTCGAGCTCGAAAACGCGGGTGACGTGCCGCTGACCTTCTTCGAGGTACTCACCGTGCTCGCCTACGCGAGCTTCGCTGACGCGCCGATCGACGTCGGTGTGATCGAGGTCGGGATGGGCGGCGAGTGGGATTCCACCAACGTCGCGGATGCGCAGATCGCCGTGTTCACCCCGATCGATCTCGACCACGTTGCCCGACTCGGTTCGACCATTGCCGAGATCGCGCGAACCAAGGCGGGCATCATCAAGCCGGCCGCGACGGTCGTCACCGCCGCGCAGCATCCCGATGCCATGGCAGAAATCCTGAAGGCGGCGGAACGGGACGAGGCCCCCGTCATCGTCCAGGACGTCGACTTCGCGCTGACGGCAGATCATGTCGCCGTCGGCGGCCAGGTGATCAGTGTGCGCGGACGGGCGGGGGAGTACAACGATCTCTTCCTGCCGCTCTACGGCGACCACCAGGGTCAGAACGCGGCAGTCGCCATCGCCGCGGTCGAGACGTTCCTCGGTGACGGCAGCCAGCCGCTCTCGATGGACCCACTCGTGGAGGGACTCTCGGAGATCACTACACCCGGTCGGCTCCAGCTCGTCGGCATCGAGCCGACGGTTCTCATCGATGCGGCGCACAACCCGCACGGCGCACGGTCGCTCGCCGCTGCGCTGGGGAAGTACTTCGACTTCGCCGAGACCGTCTTCGTCGTCGGTGTGCTCGGAGACAAGGACGCCGAGGGAATCCTCTCCGTGCTTGCGCCGATCGCGGCACGCATCCACGTGACCGAACCGTCGTCCGAACGGTCCATCCCGGTCGCTTCGCTCGCCCGGCGTGCGGCGGCTGTCGCGGATCCTGGACTCGTTCACGCTTACGACACCGTGGAAGACGCGGTCTTCGCCGCACGCGAATGGGCGAATGACGGCCCGTCGAGGCTCGTCGTCGTCACCGGCTCCGTCGTTCTCGCCGGAGAGGTCATCGAGCTGGCCGAAGCCGGAGAGTGGAAGAAGTCATGAAAAGACAGCGACAGAGCGTGAGGCAGTCCCTCGCGTCGATCGTCCTCGGCTTTGAACTCATTGTGATGTTCCTCGCCGCGCTGGTGGCCTTCGGGCTCAAGGTCCTTCCGGCGCCGGTCGCCCTCGGGGGCGGCGCCGCGATCTGTGTCGCGATCCTGGTGGCACTTGCCGGCCTCCGCTACCGCTGGGGCATCATTGCGGGCTGGGTGCTGCAAGGCGTTATCGTTGCTACCGGCATCCTGGTGCCGATCATGTTCATTATTGGTGCGCTTTTTGCCGGCATGTGGGTTTACTCCATGGTGGCTGGCGGTCGGATTGACCGCGAAAAAGCCGCCGCAGCGCAATTGGGAGACGAAACACATGGCAGTTGAAGAAACACTCGTTTTGGTCAAGCCGGACGGTGTCGCACGCAACCTGACCGGAGCGATCCTCGCGCGTATTGAGGCGAAGGGCTACTCGCTCGTCGACATCCGTCTCGTTCAGCCCGACCGATCGGTTCTCGCCGCGCACTACGCCGAGCACGAGGGCAAGCCGTTCTACGAGCCGCTCGTGGAGTTCATGCTGTCAGGTCCGATCGTCGCCATTCGCGTCGCCGGTGACCGCGTGATCGAGGGCTTCCGCAGCCTCGCGGGCACGACGGACCCGACGACGGCGGCTCCCGGCACCATCCGTGGCGACTTCGGTCGCGACTGGGGCCTGAAGGTTCAGCAGAACCTGGTTCACGGGTCAGACAGCCCCGAGTCGGCGGCGCGCGAACTCGCGCTCTGGTTCAAGTAACCCGATTACCTCAAACAGCGAGGCGACCCGGAAACGGGCGCCTCGCTGTTTTTGTGTCACGGCGCTGTCACCGGGTTCTGCGACCGGCCGGTAGCCACGGGGGAGAGGGCGGCTTAGAGGTGCTGCAGGACGTCGAGGCGCACCTGGGCGATCACGGCGACGATCAGGTAGCAGGCCAGGGTGAGCGGCACGAGCCAGCCGTACAGAGCCGTGGCTACCCGGCGCACGCCGGTGGGCGCAGGGAGATTCCCGTCTTTGAGGTTGTAGAGGGTGACGGCGAGGAACGCGGGGATGGTCACCGACCAGGTGACCATGCACCACGGGCAGAGGGTGCCGAGCACGAAGATGCTCTGGGAGATCAGCCAGATCACGAAGGCGAGGGCGCCGGCCAGCCCCAGGTTGAACAGCGCCCAGTACCAGCGCGCAAAACGAGCTCCGGCGAGTATGCCGACGCCGACAACGATCGGTGCGGCCCAGCCGACGAGCCCGATCAGCGGGTTGGGGAACCCGAAGACAGAGCCCTGCCATGACTCGAGATTGGCGCCGCACTGCACGAGGACGCTGAAGTCGCACGAGAGCGATTCGCCGGGCGATGACAGGGTGTGGATCTTTTCGACGGTGAGGGCGAAGGCAGCAATCTCACCGATGATGCCCGCGAGGATGAGAAAGACAGCGAGGACAGTCGGTCGGGTGTTGGTCTCGTCGCGGCTCACGGTTCGAGGGTACGACACTGAGGCTGGCCGTGGCGGCATCCGCATGCTCGGCCACAAATTGCTGTTCAGTCGCCGCTCGGACAGGGAGGGCTGCACTTTCGAGAGGAGTGTGACCGTTTGTGTCGGCGCACGCCCGCGGGCGGCGCGAGTGACCGTTTGTGTCGGAGCACGGCTCTTCGCGACACACCTTTCGAGAGAACGACACAGTGCGGTGCGGCGCGAGCCGGAGAATCGCTCTGAACGCGCCTGCCGTGCGATAATGAGAGCACGACCATAGGGCCGCGCTCTAGGGTCGTACAACAGAAGGCTTATTGGGCACGGCGCTCGTAATGAAACAGCGTTCGCCCAGTGTTTGAGACAAAAGTGTTCGTCGGTCACAACTCGAAGGGGTACGGCCGACAAAGAAGGTACGCGACCAGAGCCACAGGGCCGGTCGTGGACGTACAGGATTTGCGGGGAGTACGCGAAAGCGAGAAACCGCTCGAGAGTTCCCGGATGGGCAGCGCGGCTGCCGTGCCGGATGAGGAGTGCACCAGGAATGGTGAATGAAAATTTTGATAACACGGCCGACACATCAACCAACAGCGAGGGCGTAGCGCCGGAAAGCTCCGAGACCCAGGCCTTCGAGGCGCAGGCGTTCGAGGCGCCGACTGCCAACACGCAGGCACCGGATGCCGCAGCGAGCGAACCGGTCGCCGAAGACGCACCGCAACGTCCTGACTCTGAGGACGCGGCGTCATCCGACGCAGCGCCTGTGGCCGCCGAGGATGCTGCAGGCGATACGGAGTCCGCAGCCCCGTCCGCAGCCCCAGACGGTTCCGCTACTGTCGCGGAACCGACTCAGGCCGGTGACGAGTCTGCTGCCGAGGAGCCAGCGGCAGACGCGGCCGAGCCCGCGAAGACCGCGGAGATCACGGCGCCCGGAATCTTCGCCGCATACTCAACAGCGCCGACGACAGCGCTGTTCTTCCAGGCACCCGACGTCAAACCGCTCCCCGCGCGCGACTATCGCGACGACGCGATCGACGATGACGACGACGAGGTTGACGAGCCGTCGACGGTCCGCCGTCGCGCACGCCGCCGCTCGGGCGACGAACGCCGGTCGGGACAGAACGACCCGGCCAACACGGTAGTCAAGGTCAGGCAGCCCAGGGAACAGCCGCGTGAGGTCGAGCAGATCACCGAGCCGCAGCGCATCAAGGGCTCGACGCGCCTCGAAGCGAAGAAGCAGCGACGACGCGACGGCCGCGATGCCGGCCGCCGCCGCCCGGTTGTCACCGAGGCAGAGTTCCTCGCCCGTCGTGAGTCAGTCGACCGCACGATGATCGTCCGCTCGAAGAGCAACAAGATTCAGATCGGTGTACTCGAGGACGGCGTGCTCGTCGAGCACTACGTCGCGCGTAACGAAGAGGCATCCCTCATCGGAAACGTCTACCTCGGGCGCGTGCAGAACGTGCTGCCAAGCATGGAAGCAGCCTTCGTGGACATCGGACGCGGACGCAACGCCGTGCTGTACTCGGGCGAAGTCGACTGGGACGCCGCAGAGACCGGAAACCAGCCGCGCCGCATCGAGCTGGCGCTCAAGCCAGGCGATCGTGTTCTCGTCCAGGTCACCAAGGACCCGGTCGGACACAAGGGTGCTCGACTGACCAGCCAGGTCTCGCTTCCAGGCCGGTACCTCGTCTACGTGCCCAACGGCTCGATGAACGGCATCTCACGCAAGCTGCCCGACACCGAACGTGCTCGCCTCAAGAAGATCCTCAAAGAGGTGCTTCCTGACAACGTCGGCGTCATCGTGCGGACCGCTGCAGAGGGCGCGACCGAGGAACAGCTCACGCTCGACGTCAATCGCCTGATCAACCAGTGGGCAGAGATCTCACGGCAGATGGAGAGCGTTCAGGCGCCAGCTTTGCTGCACTCTGAGCCTGACCTGTTGATCAAGATCGTCCGCGATGTGTTCAACGAGGACTTCCAGAAGATGCTCATCGCCGGCGATGACGCGCAGGAAGTCATCGAAAGCTACCTGCGTGGTGTCGCTCCCGACCTGCTCGAGCGCGTCGAGCGCTACGAGGGCACCCGGGACGTCTTCGACGAGTACCGCATCACCGAGCAGATCGAGAAGGCCCTCGACCGCAAGGTCTGGCTGCCCTCCGGTGGATCGCTCGTCATCGACCGAACCGAGGCAATGACTGTCGTCGACGTCAACACGGGAAAGTTCGTCGGTTCAGGCGGAAACCTCGAGGAGACGGTAACGAAGAACAACCTCGAATCCGCCGAGGAGATTGTCCGCCAGCTTCGGCTGCGCGACATCGGTGGAATCATCGTCGTCGACTTCATCGACATGGTGCTCGAATCCAACCGGGATCTCGTTTTGCGCCGACTGATCGAGTGCCTCAGCCGTGACCGGACCAAGCACCAGGTCGCCGAGGTGACCTCGCTCGGTCTCGTTCAGATGACGCGCAAGAAGCTGGGCCTTGGCCTGCTTGAGTCGTTCAGTGAGCCATGCGAGGTGTGTGCCGGCCGCGGTGTCATCGTGCACCACGACCCGATCGTCAAGCACCGCCAGACCCCTCAGCCGGAGACCAAGCGTCGCGGCAAGGGCGGCACTTCGAACGGCAACAGCAACGGTGGCAACACCAACGGCAACGGTGGAGGGAACAACGTCGGCCAGGCACCGAAGGCCCCGACACACGCCATCACCGATGACGCCAAGAACGCCCTCGCGAAGATCGCCGCATCGACGATCGTTGCTCACGCGGACGACGCGCCGTCGGCCGATCAGGTGACGGAACAGCCCGCCGCGAGCGAGCGACGCAATGAGTCACGCAGCGAGCGACGCAACGAACGCCGGAAGAACCAGAAGGGCCAGAACCGCGGCGCCGGGTCGGCGCAGGGGAACTCGGGTGGCGGCTCAGCCGGCCAGACCGAGGACATTGCGCCTGACGCGCGTGCCGAGAGCTTGGCTCCTGCCAGCCGGCCAGAGACGAGCAGGCCGGAGACGAGCAGGCCGGATTCCGGCAGGCCCGACCCCGAGCCTCAGGGTGCCGCTTCCCGCACGGAAGCCCGGGATGCCCTGTCGATCCTCGACATCCCTCTCGAGCCCGCACGCAAGGCGAAGAGAGTCGACCCGCGCGACGCTGAGGACCTCCTCGGCTCAGTGCTCGACGCGCTTCCGGAGCCCAAGCTGCCCGGTACCGGCCGTGCACGCCGCCGTCGGGTGACGACCGCCGGCCTGACCGGGACTCCCGTCGCTCACGACGCAGACGCCGGAACATCCGCGCCGGCCGCTGAGTAGCCAGTAACGACGAACGGCGGTCGCCCCTCACCCGAGGGCCGACCGCCGTTTGCGTTCTTTCGCCGTCACCCTGAGGTTGCTCTCGATCAGCCGACGGACGAGAACATTCGCGCTTACGGGTACCGCACCACCGGCGACCAGTTCGTCGAAGCGTTCCTGTGGCACGTCGTAATGGTCCAGGTCGAAGCTGCGCCGGGGGAGTGAGTGACGAGCGGCGAACGCGTGCAACTCGTCGAGAGAAACGTCGCTGATGAGGTGGGACCAGAGTGTGTTGTGGGCCGGCCATAACGGAGTGTCGATGAGCACGGTCATGACCTGAAGTCTACGAATTGCGACACGGCTGGGCGTGCATTTGTGAGATCGGGTGTGATCAAGTAAAGTTTCCTGTTGGTGCACGTTGGCTTATCCCGCGTTTTGCCCATGGTTTTCTGTCAGCTTGACCTCCCTTCCCGCTGGGGTCTACCGCACAGTGAATATTCCTTGACAGATTCAACTCGGAGCACAAGCTCCCAAGAGAAGTAGGTACGAGAAGTGGTTTACGCAGTAGTGCGCGCCGGTGGTCGGCAGGAAAAGGTAGAGGTCGGCACCATTGTGACGATGGACCGCGTCAAGAGCATCAAGGACGGCAAGGTCGAACTGGCCGCTGTTCTTCTCGTCGACGGTGACAAGATCACCACTGACGCCGAGTCGCTCGCGAAGGTCACAGTCACGGCTGAGTTCATCGAGAACCTCCGCGGCCCCAAGATTCACATCCAGAAGTTCAAGAACAAGACCGGTTACAAGAAGCGTCAGGGGCACCGCCAGGAGCTCACACGCGTCAAGATCACCGGCATCAAGTAAGCCTGAGGGAGAACAGAGATGGCACACAAAAAGGGCGCGAGTTCCACTCGCAACGGTCGCGACTCCAACGCACAGCGCCTCGGCGTGAAGCGCTTTGGCGGTCAGGTTGTCTCAGCAGGCGAGATCATCGTTCGCCAGCGCGGCACGCACTTCCACCCCGGCGTCAACGTCGGACGCGGCGGTGACGACACGCTCTTCGCCCTCGAGGCAGGAGCTGTCGAATTCGGCGCCAAGGGCGGCCGTAAGGTCATCAACATCGTGACGGCAGCTGCCGAATAGGCATCAGTTCGATGTGTCTCAGGGGCGAGCTTCGGCTCGCCCCTGAGTTTTTTATGTAGAAGAACAAACTAATTTGGAGGGCTCTCGTGGCCACATTCGTCGATCAGGTGACACTGCACCTGCGTGCTGGAAACGGCGGTAACGGATGCGTGTCTGTGCGTCGGGAGAAGTTCAAGCCGTTAGCCGGACCCGATGGTGGAAACGGCGGTAACGGTGGCGACATCGTCCTCGTTTCTGACCCGCAGGTCACGACGCTTCTCAACTACCACCGGTCACCGCACCGGAGCTCACCGAACGGTGGCCCAGGCATGGGCGACCACCGCGCGGGGACGACGGGTGAAGAACTCGAACTGCCCGTCCCGGTCGGAACCGTCGTCAAGGACGCCGATGGCAACGAACTGATCGACTTCGCCGAGCCGGGCATCCGTTACGTCATCGCGCAGGGTGGACAGGGCGGCCTCGGCAACGCGGCTCTCTCGACCACCAAGCGGAAGGCTCCCGGGTTCGCTCTGCTCGGCACGCTCGGCCAGGAGGGGTCGTTCACCCTCGAGCTCAAGGTCGTCGCTGACGTTGCGCTCGTCGGTTACCCCTCAGCCGGAAAGTCGAGCCTCATCGCCGCGATGAGCGCGGCCAAGCCCAAGATCGCGGACTACCCGTTCACGACACTGCACCCGAACCTCGGCGTTGTCCAGGCTGGCGACATCCGGTACACCGTCGCCGACGTCCCGGGACTCATCGAGGGCGCGAGTGAGGGCAGGGGCCTCGGGCTCGAATTCCTCCGCCACGTTGAGCGCTGCTCAGCCCTCGTGCACGTCCTCGACTGCGCGACCCTCGAACCGGGCCGTGACCCGATCAGTGACCTCGACATCATCCTCGGTGAGCTCGGCGCGTACCCGGTACCCGAGGGCCAGACGCCGCTTCTCGAGCGTCCGCAGCTCATCGCGCTCAACAAGGTCGACGTGCCAGAGGGCAAGGAGCTCGCCGAGCTGGTCAAGCCGGAGCTCGAAGCCCGCGGATACCGCGTCTTCGAGATCTCGACGGTCAGCCACGAAGGGCTGCGCCAGCTCTCCTACGCGCTCGGCGACCTCGTCGAGGCCGAACGCAAGGCCAAGGCCGAGCACGAAGCGGCTCACCCCCGCATCGTCATCCGCCCCCGTCCCGTGGACGAGTCGAAGTTCACGGTCACCGTCGAGGGTGGCAGCTTCGGCAACATCTACCGTGTGCGCGGCGCCAAGCCCGAGCGCTGGGTGCAGCAGACCGACTTCACGAACGACGAAGCAGTGGGTTACCTCGCCGACCGCCTCGCGAAGCTCGGCGTCGAAGACGGCCTGTTCAAGGCCGGCGCCGTCGGTGGATCCACGGTCATCATCGGTTCAGACAATGGTGTGGTCTTCGACTGGGAGCCGACGCTGACCTCGTCCGCCGAGATGATCACGACCCCTCGTGGACTCGATGCCAGGCTCGACGCGAACAACCGCCCGACCCGCAACCAGCGCCGCGAGGAGTACTTCGAGCGGATGGACGCGAAAACCGAAGCGCGTGCCGAGATGGTCCGCGAACGGGAAGCCGGGCTGTGGCGTGACCAGTACGAAGAAGAAGAACGTGCGGCCGCAGAAGCAGCCAGTGCCGAGGGAGAAAAATAGGTCATGGCGGTAGCTGATCGGTCCGACCTGGCTTCGGCCAGGCGGGTAGTCGTCAAGGTGGGCTCATCGTCGATCAGCGGTGACAACGCCGACCAGATTGCGCCGCTCGTCGACGCGCTCGCTACTGCCCACGGGCGGGGTGCCGAGATTGTCCTCGTCTCGAGCGGCGCAATAGCGACCGGGATGCCGTACCTGGCGCTCACCAACCGGCCGGTCGACCTCGCCACCCAGCAGGCCGCCGCTGCGGTGGGGCAGAACGTGCTCATCTACCGCTACCAGGACAGCCTCGACCGCTATGACATCGTGGCCGGGCAGGTGCTGCTCACCGCTGGTGACCTCGAGAACGATGCTCACCGGTCGAACGCCCAGCGCGCCATGGAGCGGTTGCTCGCGCTCCGGATCCTTCCCATCGTCAACGAAAACGACACAGTGGCAACCCACGAGATCCGTTTCGGTGACAACGATCGGCTCGCCGCGCTCGTGTCGATCCTCATTCACGCCGACGCGCTGGTGCTGCTCAGCGACGTGGATGCGCTCTACACGAAGCCGCCAGCTGAGGCCGGCGCCGAACCGATCAGCCGGGTGGAGCGCGGAGACGCCCTCACCGGTGTCACGTTCGGGGGCGCCGGCGCTGTCGGCGTCGGGACCGGGGGAGCCTCCACCAAGGTGTCAGCGGCCCGGCTCGCCGCCGATGCGGGAGCCGGTGTTCTCATCACGTCGGCGGGCAATGTTGCTCGCGCTTTGAACGGTGAAGCCGTCGGAACGTGGTTCGTGCCGGCCGAACGGGTCGAACGTACGCCCGCGGCTGGCTAATATCGGTCTTATGACCGACACCGCTGCCGTAGACATTGCTTCGCCCACCGCGAGCTCACTCGCCGATCCCGGCCACGGGGTGTCGTTCGACGAGCGCCTCCTCCGAGCACGCGACGCATCCCGCGTGCTGGCAACGGCATCCGGTGATCTGAAAAACGCCGCCCTCGAAGCGATGGCCGTCGGGCTCTCCCAGGCAAGCGAGAAGATCCTCGCCGCGAACGCGAAGGACCTCGAGAACGGACGCGCAAACGGTCTCGCCGTCGGGCTGCTGGACAGGCTGCGCCTGGACGAGAGCCGACTGGATGCCCTCGCTGTGGCGATCCGCGAAATCATGGCACTGACCGACCCGATCGGACAGAGCGTGCGAGGATCACGCCTGCCCAACGGTGTGCGCATCGATCAGATCCGGGTGCCGTTCGGTGTCGTCGGGGCGATTTACGAGGCGCGGCCCAACGTCACTATCGACATCGCTGCACTCGCGATCAAGAGCGGTAACGCTGTGGTTCTGCGCGGCGGTTCCGCTGCGGAGAACACGAACGGAAGGCTCGTTGAGGTCATTCAGGATGCCCTCGGCTCGGTCGGTCTGCCGTCGGGCGCCGCGCAGACCATCGATGAGTTCGGTCGGGACGGCGCGACGCGGCTGATGCAGGCGCGCGGCCTCGTCGACGTTCTCGTTCCGCGGGGGAGTGCATCACTCATCCAGGCGGTCGTGACCGAGTCGCGGGTTCCTGTGATCGAAACCGGGGCTGGCGTCGTCCACATCTACCTCGACGAGTCGGCTCGGGAGGACTGGGCAACGGACATCGTGCACAACGCCAAGGTGCAGCGGCCGAGCGTGTGCAACGCCGTCGAGACCGTTCTGGTGCACGCTGCAGCCGCTGACCGGCTGCTGCCCGGCGTTCTCGCCAGGTTGACGGAATCCGGGGTCACCATCCACGCCGACGATGCGACGCGTGCCATCTGGCCGGATGCCCTCGTTGCGACGGAGGAGGACTGGGCAACGGAGCACATGAGCCTCGACATCTCTGTCAGGGTCGTGGACGACCTCGACGAGGCAATCGACCACATCAGCCAGTACTCCACAGGGCACACCGAATCGATCATCACCGAGAGTGTGTCGAACGCCGAGCGGTTCCTGGCTGAAGTGGACTCAGCTGTGGTGATGGTGAACGCGTCGACGCGGTTTACCGACGGTGGTGAGTTCGGCTTCGGCGCAGAGGTGGGAATTTCAACGCAGAAGCTCCACGCCAGGGGCCCGATGGGTGTCTCCGAACTGACAAGCACGAAGTGGACGGTCCGGGGTACCGGTCAGGTGCGCGGATAGTCGTTAGACTGAATGGTGGCGTGGCCACCCCGCCGGAACTGAATGGAGCACACATGTCGTATGCGACGACCCTTCTCGCCGAAGCAGTATCACACGTGGAGCTGCCTATGCCCACCTGGATGTACGGCGTCATTGCTCTCATTGTTTTCATCTTCCTCGGCGTCGCGACGTTCAGCTACCGCGATGTCGCAAACCGCCACAGCGCGAAGGCCTCGGGACAAGCCGCGGCAGAACCCGGACACGGTCACTAGCCCCACAATGGCAGTCGCGTCGCGCCGGCCACGAGTAGGCGTCATGGGTGGAACATTCGATCCCATCCACAACGGCCACCTGGTCGCCGCCAGTGAGGTTGCCCAGTCGTTCGACCTCGACGAGGTCATCTTCGTGCCGACGGGCAGGCCGTGGCACAAGAACGTCGTCACCCCGCCCGAGCACCGTTATCTCATGACGGTCATCGCGACTGCGTCGAACCCCAGGTTCACCGTCAGCCGGGTCGATGTCGACCGCGAAGGCACGACCTACACGATCGACACGCTTCGCGACATCCACCGGAACCGCCCCGATGCTGAACTGTTCTTCATCACCGGTGCGGATGCCGTTGCCCAGATTTTTAACTGGAAAGACGTCGAGGAGCTCTGGTCTCTCGCCCACTTCGTGGCTGTGAGTCGACCGGGACATCCGCTCAGCGTTTCGGGATTACCGCCTCAAGACGTAAGCTTGTTGGAAGTTCCGGCCCTGGCGATATCGTCGACCGACTGTCGGAGCCGGGTGAGCCGGGGATTCCCGGTCTGGTATTTGGTTCCCGACGGTGTCGTTCAGTACATCACCAAACACCACCTGTATCGGAGTATTGCATGACCCCGCTGCCCGACGAGCAACCGCTCTCTCGTCGCCAGCTGCGTGAGCAGCAGCGAACGACAGACGTGACCCCCGAAACGAAATCACGTCGCGTCTCCACCACGACTCCCGTGTCAGGTGGGGCGATACCCGACGTGTCCGGCTCGCAGCCCGAGGCCCGCGCCGAACCGTCGTTGACGACGGAGGAAGTTGCAGCGCTTGAGCGCGCCGCAGCCGAAGGGTCGCAGCTGACCCGGCGCCAGGCGCGTGACCTCGAACGCGTGCGGACGGCATCCGTCACCATCATTCCGCCACTCGTCGAACCCGGCGATGCCCGGCCTGGTGGGAAAGCGCCCGCGAGCAACAAGCCTGCCGAGCACGAGCACGTCGAGAATGACGCGGTCGACAACGAGCAGGTAGACGACGAGGCAGTAGGCAGTGCTCCAGTAGAGAGTGCTCCAGTAGAGAGTGCTCCAGTAGACAGCGCTCCAGTCGACGACGATGCGGTCGACGACGATGCGGATGCCAGACCGGACCGGAAACCTCGGGCTCGCAAGGCCGCAGCGTCAGACCAGTCGGGGGGAGCGCCAAAGTCGTCTCGCCTGCCGTCGTTCGTTCCGGCATCCGCTGCCCGGGCCGGTGTCGTCGACCACGAGACTCCGGGCATTGTCGTTGTCAGTGAGAGTGACGACGAGGCCCCGGCAAAGAAGCGCACGTCGTTCGGCCTCCCGATCGTCGATGATGACTCGGAAGACAGCTCGGCGTCGGACACCAACGATGACGACGAGCCGCAGCTCGCGAGTAACTTCGGTGAAGCGGTTAGCGAACGCCCGGCTCCCGTCCTCAGCGAGATCGACACCGAACTCGAGCAGCCCTTTGACCAGATCATCGCCCGCGGGCTCGAGGAAGCCGGCAACGGCGTCGGGACCAGCTCGCTGATTCTGCCATCCATGCCGACGGGGGACCCGTTCACCGGACCGCTCACGGCACAGGGCGGCGTCGTTATCACTGGCTCGATCGACATCTCGACCGGCACAGGCTCCACGGGCAAACACCCGAGTGGCTTCGACAGGTCCGACATCGATTCGATGTTCGACGAAGAAGACGAAGCACGGCCGGCCACTGCGGGGACACCGGTCTCCGCCAGCCGCGCTGTGTCGACACACACCGCTACGCGCGATGTGATTACCCCTCCAGCTCCTGCCCGCAGCAATCGACTCCTCCTCATCCTGGCGATAACCGCCGGTGTGCTGGCTGTCGCCGTGCTGTCGGTCATCATCGTCGGTATCGCGGCCGGCGCTTTCCAGTCGCGATAGCCCCCAGAAAGGCCACTTCCCAGTGACAGCACGTGAATCAACCATCGAACAACTGAACATCGCCGTAGCGGCAGCGCAGGACAAGGGTGCCGAGGACCTCGTCGCCCTTGACGTCTCCGAGCCGTTGCCGTTTGTCGACATCTTCTTCATCGCGACGGGTCGCAATGAGCGCAACGTCATGGCTGTTGCGGGCGAGATCGAAGACCAGCTCAACGCAGCAGGCCACAAGACGCTTCGGCGTGAGGGCCGCTCCGAAGGCCGCTGGATCCTCATCGACTTCGGCGACCTCGTCGTGCACGTCTTCCACGAGGAAGAGCGACTGTACTACTCGCTCGAGCGCCTCTGGAAGGACTGCCCGGTCATTCCTATCGCTGAGCCGGTGCGAGCCTCGGCTGAGTAGCGCCCGGGTTACCGCTCGATTCGGAACATTTCGGATTGTGTAGTAATCTAAACAGGTTGCTTCGAGCGATCGAAGCGGCCGAAATGGGTCTGTGGCGCAGCTGGTAGCGCACCTGCATGGCATGCAGGGGGTCAGGGGTTCGAATCCCCTCAGATCCACCAAAACCCCTGAGAACAATAAGTTCTCAGGGGTTCTTTTCTTTGGCGTGGGCTTTAGAGTGTTTCTTTTTTATTCAGCACGGCCCAGGTGGGTGAGTATCCGCGCGACGACCTCCGATCGGGCGGTGTCCGACTCCAGCTGTTCGAGGCCGAATCCGAACAGCAGCGAGTCGGACGTGGCTGTCGAGCTGATGAACGGACCCTCTCCCGTATACCGTTCGAACTGACCGCTGTTGTCGGGACTCCCCTCCGGGGCGGCGAGGACACTCCAGGGTGAGACGTCCTCCTCTTCGAAGCCTTCCGGTTCCGTCGCCTCGCCGTTCAGCACGAACTTCGTGTCGTCCACCATGAGCCCCGTGTCGCCAGTGAAGCCGTCGGTGACGTAGCTGATCACGACCTCGACGTCCTGCCCCGCGTATGCGCTGAGGTCGAAGGACACCGGAATCCAGCCGCCGGACGAACCCGTGAAGGCGTTCCATTCGCCGGTGGTTCCGGTCGGCTCGCACGGGTCCCCAACAGTGAGGTAGTGCTCCAGCTGCGGGTGTTCTTCGACGTAGAACTCCGCCTCGCACTCCGCCGGAACATCGGTGGTGGTGGCGCCGCCCAGATCGGGAAGCGTCGTCCAGTCCTCAGTGCCTGCCGGTCGAGCCTCGACGATGACGTTGTCGTAGCCGAACTCCGTCGCGTACGAGAACTGCGCGTCGAAGGTCGCTGTTTCACCGACCCCCAGTTCCGGCACTGAGAATGTCCGGCTCAGTCGCTGATAGCCGTCATCGATGTGCGCGGCGAACATGGACCAGAGTCCTTCGATGGGGATGAACGGCCCCGATGGGTTCTGGTACTGCGCGACCGCCCAGCTCTCGAACTGCGGGAACTGCTCAACGGGGAGCACGTCGCTCGTCACGGTGAACGCGCCGGCCTCATCGACCGGATTGTCCTCCGTCGCCGGTCCCCCGAAGAGTGCCTCGATCCCATCGAGCGGTTCAGCCGTCCCCGTCACGCCGTCGGCTCCGACGGGAGTGCGGTTGTACGCTCCCAGCCAATACTGGGTGAAGTCGTCGGCCAGCAGCAGGCAATCCGAGTATGGGTCCGACGTGACGACGCAATCCTGATCCGGCGCACCGTCCAGACCGTAGTAAATCCCACCCAGCGCTCCGCCGAACTGCCCGTAGTAGGCGGCCGTCTCACCCGCCAGAGCGAGCTTGCCCCCTTCGTTGAGGTAGTCCCGCACAGCGAGTGTCAGGTATTGCTGCCGCTCCGCCACGGAGGCGTCCTCGAGGTCTCCGAAGTACGTCTGGGTTATCGCGTCCTCCGGGTCCTGGGTGAGCCGGTTGTCGCCGAGGTACCAGAACACCGCGTCGTAGTGGCTCAGCACACCGAGGTCGTGCGGCACGCCGTTCGCGTCGACGTCCCATACATCCGGCGTGACGCCGTTCGCCTCGAATGCCGCGACATGTGCGTCGAGGTATTTCGGGCCGGCACCGCTTGGAGTGGCTTCGGGGTTCACACCGGTGTAGTCCTCGTTGGCGATGATCAGCACCGAATTGCCAGTGTCGTGCGCCACCTGGTAGGTGAAGTGCTCACTGCTGATCTTCTTCAGCGCGCGGTTCTTGATGATGTCGCGCGCCGACGGCAGCCCCGAGAACCAGACCTCGACGCTGTCGCCCGCCTTCGCGCCCTTCACGGTTCCGCGATACTCGCCGTAGTAGTCGACGTTCTCGTCGCCGTACCGCTCGCCGCCCTTCCACTCCTTCACCGGCGAGATCCGCAGGGGTCCGCCGTTTATGCGGTAGGTCATCACCTTCGCGAGCAAGTCCCGTTTTGCCCAGACGGCCACGGTCTGCGGGTCGCCGTAAGAGACCGAGAAGCTGTCGACGCGGAAGTCCTCAGCATCACGGCCTACAACCGAGACGGGGTCGTTCGGGTCCTTGGCAGATTCCGCCACGGCCAGTGCGAAGGGGATATTCTTCTCGAATTCGGCCTGGATGAGCCCCTCGTCGTCGGGGAAGTTGAAGCCGCTCTCGCAGTCTTCGGAGTTCCACTCGTCATCGTCATACAAGTCGGATACGGACTCACAAGTGCCCATCTCGGGTGTGAAGCCGAGAACTCCGTACGCCTCCTGGGCGTGCGAATCGGTATCGCCGTTGGTCGTGTACAGCTCCGCGGAGATGTCGGGGTCGTAGCCGGCGATCGCGGGCGTCGCGTCGTCGCCCACCATCGCTTCGTAGATCACGTCATCCGGCGACGGCGTCGAGACCTGCCAGCCGATACCGTGCAGCAGCAGCTCCGCGGCCGAGTGGTAATTCACGAGGAACTGCGGTGTGACCTTCGCGAACAGCGCGTCGAGCGCCTGCGTCTCGGGTTCCGATGCGGGCGCGGTCCCACGGTAGGTCTCGCTTGCCGGGTCGGGTGAGGAGCCCTCGTTGTCGTAACCCCAGCGGGTGGGGTAGTTGCGGTTGAGGTCCACCCCATCGCCGACCGTGATCTGGCCGTCTCCGTTGTTATCGCGAAGGTTCTTGCGCCAGAGTCGCTGGCCCTCGGTGAAGGTGAAGTCGTAGCCGTCGGGGTTGGCGACAGGCACGAACCACAGCTCTGTGTCGTCGACGATGCCCTTGATGCGCGGGTCGCTCCCGTAGGAATCGACATAGTAGTTGAGCAATCGCCGGACCATCTCGGGCGTGATCCATTCGCGCGCGTGCTGCGCGCCGACGTACACCGTGGCGGGGCGCTTGCCGTCCTTGGTCTTCGCGACGTTCTTCGTGAGGCGCACCGCGCCGATGTCCTGGCCGTTCACGGTCTGCCCGATCACACGGAACTCGGCAATCTTCGGGTTGGCTGCCGCCAGTGTCATGAGCTCCTCGAGGATGCCGCCCTCGCCGCTGTAGGTGCGGAACACGCCGTCGGCTGCATCCAAGGACCGACGCTTCGCCGACGGCGTCTTCACCTCGAGCGTCGTGCCTCCCTCGGCAAGCTGCGCGGCCTGATCGCCGCTCAGGATGACCTGCACGTCCACTTGGCCGGGTGCCGCGCCGTTGGGCGTCGTCACCAGCTCCTGACGGTCGACACCCAGCTCGACGATGGCGGCCAGATCCTCGACGCTCACCGTGCCGGTGTACACCGCCATGCGGTCCTGGTCTGCCTGCGGAGGCGGAGGGCTCGCCATGCTTGGCGTGGAGACGAGCATCGTGACGATCAATGCGGCGCTGGTGGCGACGGCAAGCTTGCGGAACATGCGCACTCCTTTGTGGCGCGGTGCCGGGGTTCCGGGGTCTTCGAGCGGTCCTTCCCGGGGGGTGGCGTAGCGCGAGTGATCCTCATCTTGTGCCCTCCGACGCGTGCTCGTCAAGGGAGGTGTCAACTCGATCGAGTCGAAGACGGCGTGCGTCTCTTCCATCAGCGCCGGCTCCACCGATCGGCTCCCCAACACGTGATCACCACCGCGGAACACAGATTCGCGGTGAAGGACGTATGGTCGCTGGAGGAGTAACGAAGGACGACTCGTTCACGCGCACTGACGACGACAAGGCTGAGAACGACTTTGCCTTGCGCGCCAAGTATGGGCGCGGGGCGCTGTCAGCGCGACCACCGATCGACGTTCATCTGAATACCGCTGACACGAAGGAGTGATCATGCACAACAGAATTCTCGGACAGGGCCTGGAAGTATCCGCCATCGGTTTCGGAGCGATGGGGATGTCGCAGAGCTACGGCCCCAATCCTGGCGACCGCGACGACATGATCGACGTTCTCCGTTACGCCGTCGAGCACGGAGTCACGTTCATCGACACTGCAGAGGTCTACGGCCCGTACGACAACGAGGAGCTCGTTGGCGAAGCAATCGCGCCGATCCGCGATCGCGTCACCATCGCCACCAAGTTTGGGTTCAACCTGGTCGACGGTCGCTCACAGGGCGTGGACTCAAGACCGGAAAACATTCGTCGTGCCGCCGAAGGGTCTCTGAAGCGGCTCGGCGTCGATTCCCTCGATCTGCTCTACCAGCACCGCGTTGATCCGAACGTGCCCATCGAAGACGTCGCCGGCACGGTCGGCGAACTTATCCGAGAGGGTAAGGTCAAGCACTTTGGGCTTTCGGAAGCCAGCGCTGCAACGATTCGCCGCGCCCACGCCGTGACCCCGGTCACCGCGGTGCAGAGCGAGTACTCCCTGTGGACGCGCGACCCTGAGCCGGAGGTCCTGCCCGTCTGCAGCGAGCTCGGCATCGGATTCGTCCCGTTCAGTCCGCTTGGGAAGGGGTTCCTTACCGGAACGGTTGCAGCGGATGCCACGTTCGCCGCTGACGAGATCCGCGCCCGGGTGCCGCGATTCGAGGCCGAGAACCTGCGTGCAAATCAGTCCATCGTCGATCATGTTCGCGAGCTGGCCGTGAACCGAGACGCGACACCAGCCCAGGTCGCCTTGGCCTGGCTGTTGGCGCAGCATCCGTTCATCGTTCCCATCCCTGGCACGCGGCGACGCGAGCGTCTCGACGAGAATGCCGGAGCGACATCGGTTGCGTTGTCAGCTGACGATCTTGCCGACCTCAACCGGCTTGTGGATCGGATCGGCGTCGCCGGCAACCGGTACGACGACGCCGGCATGGCTGCCGTCGGTCTTTGAGCTGACCCACCCAGCACTGGCCGGTCCCGCTGATGCATGATGAGCTGGCCGCTGCGGGCTTCGAGATAGTCGAGCCACATACACGAGCCGATCCTGGCCAGCGTCCGCATGCCGCGATCATCGCACGCCGCCGCTGTTAGCTTTCCTTAATGCGGGGTGGGGTAACACCGGCCGGCTCGCGTGTGGGTTGCTCCGGAGGTTCACGGACCGTGTCTTTGCGGTCGCCGCGGGGGCTCGCTTCGCGATCTAAACCGGGCCTGGCCCAGCACCCCGCCGGTGTCTTGCAGACTGGGGCCGGATAATTGTGGGGTGACTTCTTCCGGAACCAGCCCGCTTGCCGCCGACCAGCGCTGTCCCTGCCTGAGCGGCGACACCTACGGCGCGTGCTGCGGCCGGTACCACTCCGGCACCGCCGCCGCGCCAACAGCCGAGGCACTGATGCGGTCCCGGTTCTCGGCCTTCGCGGTTGGCGACGCCGACTACTTGCGCGCGACATGGCATCCGTCGACCCGCCCCGCCGAACTCGAACTCGATGCCGGCCTGACCTGGTATCGGCTCGACATTCTGGACCGTCGTCGGGGCGGGCCCCTCGACGCGGAAGGTACCGTCGAATTCCGGGCCTTCTGCAAGGGAGAAGACGGCCGGAGCGAGCAACACGAGGTGAGTCGCTTCGTCAGGGACAACCGGCGCTGGTTCTACGTGGACGCCGTCAACTGATCCGGATTCAGCTCCTCGGCACGACGGTCAGCACCCGGGTGATGAACTCGTAAAAGTCGTGCATCCATTCGGTCAGGAACTGGGTGGTGCCATCGTTGGTGATTGAACCGTCCTCAGCGATGAGCCCCGGCGTGATCTGGAGGTAGGCCTCTGGCGCGTTCATCTGCGGCGAATTGCAGAAGCTGAGCACGCTGCGGAGATGCTGCTGCGCCACGGCGGTTCCGATCGCGCCGATCGAACCGCCGATCACCGCTGAGGGCTTGTGCGTGAACGAGTTGTCACCCCACGGACGGCTCGCCCAGTCGATCGCATTCTTGAGCGCACCGGGAATCGACCGGTTGTACTCGGGAGTGACGAAGAGCACAGCATCGACACTCGCGATGGCGGCTTTGAAGTCGAGCGCCACCTGCGGGTAATCCGCATCGTGGTCATAGCTGTACAGGGGCAGATTTCCGATCGGGATCTCCCGCATCTCAAGCTCGGGGGGAGCGAGGGCGACAAGCGCACCGGCGAGTTTCCTGTTGATGGACGCCGTCGCCAGACTTCCGATCAGATAGCCCACTGAATAGGGCGGTTCGTGCTCGTGGATCGTGGCCATGATTAAACTCTTTCCCGGGGATTCTCTGGCGCGTGTCTCACGGCACCCGCCCGGACCCCCTCAGGCTATGACCGCGCCGGTGGGCTGTCCAGAGTCCCTTCGCCGTCCTGTCCCTGGTCGGGCCCAGCGCCCGTGGTATCGGGATTGTGCCGTTCACGGGCGGCGCGCCGGCGCCGACGGAACTCGGTCACCAGTCGCGGAGTCGGTACGCGGGCCTCGGTGGGGAGCGTCCAGCCAAATCGCCTGGCGAGGAGGGAGAGCACGGCTCCGCTGGTGAGCGCAACCGCGGAACCGAGGGTCGGCATGCCGAGCTTCGAGAGCACGACCATCTCAACGCTCGATACAAGTGCGCTCGTCGCATACAGGGTGTTCCCGCCGAAGATCCGAGGGATGCGGAGCAGCAGGATGTCGCGAACGGCACCGCCGCCGACCGCTGTGATGATGCCCATCACGACGGCGGGCAGCCAGCCGAGACCCGCGTCGAGCGTTTTTTGGGCGCCCGCGGCGGCCCAGAATCCGACAGCAAGTGCATCGACGAGGACAAGCGTGCGATTGGACCATTGTCCGCGGAAGGGGACGAAGAAGGCGATGACGGCACCGGCGATGGCGATCACCAGGTAGGCGGGATCAGTGAGGGCTACCGGCGGTCCCTGCTGCAGCAGCGTGTCGCGAATGATTCCGCCGCCGAGCCCGCTCATCACAGCGAGGATCACGAAGCCGACGATGTCGAGCCTGGCCGATCGTGCGGCAATCCCACCGAGGATCGCGTTGGCGAGCACGCCGCCCAGATCGACGAACCGCATAATCTCGTTGACGGTCTCAGTCGTCGTGTCCATGCCATCCTTCCGGCCAAGCCGCAACCCGCTCTCCTGATCCGGCTCGTTCAAGCGTAGCCGAGCACGGGTGGGGGATACTTGCCTGATGCGCGCCGTGTACTACGACTCCTTTCTTGGCGAACCGACGGTCGAGGAGGTGTCGGACCCGGTGCCGACCCCTGACGGCGCTGTCATTGCCGTTGAGGCGACAGGGCTCTGCCGGAGCGACATCCACGCGTGGGAAGGACACGACGGCGGCGTCTCGCTTCCTCATGTGCCCGGTCACGAGTTCGTCGGCAGGATCGTGAGCGTCGGCAATTCCGTCTCGCGGTTCAGGCCGGGCCAGCGCGTCACTGTTCCGTTCGTCTGCGCGTGCGGCGCCTGCGCGGAATGCCGTGCCGGCCATGCGCAGGTGTGCCGGAATCAGACCCAGCCGGGATTCACGCACTGGGGCTCGTATGCCGAACTCGTCGCCATCACGTCGGCTGACGTCAACCTGATCGAGGTCCCCGAGACACTCGACGCCGGTGCTGCTGCGATTCTGGGCTGCCGTTTCGCGACATCGTATCGCGCCCTCGCGACGCAGGCCTCCGTGCGTGAGGGCGAGTGGGTCGTTGTCGTCGGTTGCGGCGGGGTCGGTCTGAGCGCCGTCATGATCGGCGCCGCCCTGGGAGCTCGGGTGGTGGCCGTCGACGTCTCCGGTGCGGCTCTCGATGTCGCGGAGGCAGCGGGCGCCGAACACACGGTGAACAGTGCCGGACTCAGCGACGCGGAGGTGATTGCGCGAGTGAAGGAGTTGACGGGTGACGGCGCGCAGGTGTCGCTCGAGGCCATCGGCCGCGAACTCACGACGGGCATCGCGATCCGGTCGCTCGCGCGGCGCGGTCGACACGTGCAGGTGGGGCTCTTCGCACAGCCACCCCGAATCCCGATGGCCGACGTGATCGCCGGTGAGCTCACGATCATGGGCAGCCACGGGATGAGCGCGGCGGAGTATCCCGGGATGCTGGACCTGGTCGCGTCAGGTCGGCTCCGACCACAGGACCTCGTCACGCGGACCATCGGCTTCGACGAGGCGCCTGCGGCGATGCTCGCGATGAGTCATGGGCAGAGTCCCGCCGGTGTGACGATCATCCGGCCTGACGCCCGATGAGTGCGGAGTCCGGCGCGGTAAAAGCCGCGGAACAGCGGCTGGCCGGGATGTCGCGTGACCGCAAGATCGCGAGCCTGTTCATGTTGCACCTGCCCGGAACGGACGAGGGCGCACTGCGCTCGTTCGTCGCCGACACCCAGCCGGGCGGCATGATCTTCATGCCGGACAATATTGGAGCGAGCCTGACGGACGTTGCGTCACTCGCCCGGGCGGCGCGAGAGGACGAGGACTTTCCCCCGATCATCGGCATCGACCAGGAGGGTGGACGGGTTCGGCGCATCGCCAACGACCGCTTCGCCTCGGCGGTCACTCTCAGGCACCGCGATGCGGGGGAGTCGAGGGAGGCGTTCGCCGGCCGTTCAGCGCTGCTCGCCGAAGCCGGTATCTCCGTCAACTTCGGCGTCGTGGCTGATGTCACCGGCGAGCCCGGGTCGTTCATGTATGACAGGGTGCTCGGAACCACCGCCACTGAGGCCGCCGAGCGCGTGAGCGCGGCGGTCACGGGGGAGAGCGGGCGAGTGTTCTCCACCCTCAAGCATTTCCCCGGCCACGGCAGAACGCCGGGCGACTCCCACTCCTCGATCCCCGAGACCGCGGTCGATCTCGCGACCTGGGAGGAGACGGATGCCGTTCCGTTCCGGTCCGGCGTCTGCGCGGGTGCGGAATTCGTCATGATGGGTCACCTCAGGTATTCGACGGTGGATGACCAGCCCGCCACGCTGTCCCGCACGTGGCACTCGATACTCCGGGACAGGCTGGGCTTCGAGGGGGTCATCATCACCGACGACATGCTCATGCTGAGGGACAGCGGAGTGCCGGAGTACCGAGACGCCGCCGAGAACGCCGTTCGTGCCCTCGCTGCCGGGGCGACGATGCTGCTCTATGTGCTTCGCGGTGACCATGAACAAGTCGGTATCGACGCCGCGCGCCTGGTGCGGGTGGTCAGCGCCGCCGTGGACGCCGGAAGACTCGAGATGGAGCACATCGATGCTGCGGCGTTGAAACTTCTCACGCTGCGGGCTCGGCTCGCGACGGCTGGCGATATCAGCTAAGCCAGGGCGCGTTTCACTCGGCGCCGACGATCTCCTCACGGATCCGACGCAGGTCCTCCATCAGCGAACCGAACAGCATCCAGTGTTCAGGTTCGGGGCGGCTGATACGAAGCGGCGCTGTCAATGCGGGGACCTCGTCCACCGACGGTTCGGCATCCGGCGCTTCGGCGGTTCGCGTGAGCAGTCGGAGATCGTGTGCTGCCCTGCGGAGTTGGATGGCGATTGACTGCAATGACGGCTCTTCGACGAGAGACGCGTCATAGTGATCGTGGAACGCCCGCGTCATCCCGATCACTCGCGTCACGATCGGCGAGAGCCTGTCAAGAAGGCGATGGATATCTTCGAGGCGGGTGCGGTGAGCAGTTTGCCGCGGGTTGAGCGTGAGCGACTCTTCACCCTGGCGAACGGATGCCTCCGCGGATTCCCGCATCGGACGCAGGAGCCTGGCCTGGATCATGAGCGAGTCGAGTTGCTGCTGCGTCTGCGGCGTGCCGAGCGCTGCGGCGAGGCGCTCGAGACTCGACGCCAGTTCACCGGCGAGTAGTGTCACATCCCGCTCGGCTGGCGCGAGTACAACGGGAGGAACGATGAGGACGTTGATGATGACGCCGAGCGCTGCGCCAATGAGCGTTTCGATGATCCGGTCGATGGCATACCCCGGAGTGGCGGCGCCGATCGCGAGGACAAGCATTGCGCTGATTGGAATCTGGTTCGCCGAGCCCGGGGTGAGGCGGAAGACCCAGCCGAAGAAGATGGAAACCACGATCGCGATGAGGATCACCCAGTTCTGGCCGCTGAAGAGCAGGCCGATGAGCGAGGCGATGATGACGCCGGCGATCACGCCGACGCTCCGCTCAATCGCTTTACCGAATGACTGGTTGACGCTCGGCTGTACGACGAGCAATGCGGCAATCGCCGCGAAGATCGGCAGTTCGGACGGCAGAACCAGGATGGCCACGAACCACGCGGCCACCGTTGCCACCGAAGTCTTCACGACCTGCAGCAGCGGAACCCGGCTCGCGGTGCGCAATCGGCTCGAGGAGAGAGCCGCCGGCAGTCGGAAGAAACGCATCAGTGTGCACCGCTGGTCTCGAGCGAGACCACTTTCAGCTCGATCGGTTTGCCCCGGAAGCGTCCGTATTGCTCGAACGCCGTAGTCATGCCGCGTTCCTGGGTCGGCGACAGCTGTCGGAAGAGCTGCGCGGTGACATCGATTTCCTTCGCTTTGTCGCGACGCAGCCAGGTGCCGACGACGTGACCGTTGACGACAACAGTGGCCTTGAAAACACCGTTGTTGCCGGGGACGATGAGCGCGGAATAGCGCGCATCAAGGACGGCGGAGCGATCGGTATAGCCGAGCAGGAGCTCGTCGAAGCCAGGGAGCACGCGCACCGACCGCTCCGCCGGTGCGCTGTGTTCCATGACCTCGGGCGCCATGAAATAGTCTGTGTCGTCGACATCGAGGACGCTGAGCTGGTCGGTGATGGCTGCCGCGGCTGCGCGCGCGTCCGCCAGCGTCAGCCGGGCCCACCAGGCGAAATCGGCGACCGTCGCCGGTCCGTGCGACCGGAAGTAACGGAGAGCCACGGTGGCGAGTGCCTCATCACGGTCCGGCAGCGCTGCGGTCATCGGTGCCCAATCGTCGAGCAGGACGAACGCCTGTTCCTTACCGAGGAACGGGCCGAGACAGAGCAATCCGGACTGAGCGAGCATGAACGCGAGGTGGCTGCCGCGCTGGCCAGCGGTCGACTGGCCGGCAGCCTCGAAAGCGGCAAAGAGTTCTGTGCGGGAAAGCCGCCCAGACCCGGTGGACAGCGCGGCCTCTGCAGCCCTGGCGGCATCCGTGATGTCGATGGCATCGATGCCGAGTTCGCGGTGGCGGGCACGGAGTGAGGTCACGAGCCGGTCACGGGACAGGGGGAGGAGCATCCGGAGGGTGCCAGGGGTGAGTGCGTGAAGGGTTCCGCGCATGGGCCAGCTCCGGATGATGGCCCCCGTGTCAAAGGCATCCCGCACATCCGCCTCCGTGCTGCCGGCGGTGCGAAGGCCGATCGCCCAGAGGGTGCCAGGCAGATCCTGCCCCTGCATCGCCGTCATGGCCTCGACAGCGGCAGCTGGTTTCCGTTCGGGTGCGGCGAGGATCTCCTGGGCACGCAGCCGCAGCGGCGCGATATCCGACTGCTTCCACGAACGTCCCATACTCCGATTCTCGCCCACCCGGGCGCTACCCAGGCACAGGTCGTGCCCGGACACGGCCACGCTGTCGGTCGACTGGGTGACAATGGGATCATGTGCGGACGATTTGCGATGAACAAAGACACCGATGATCTCATTCGGGAGTTCATGACAACGACGGGCAGGCCCGCGCCCGAGTGGCGCCCCTCCTGGAACGTCGCTCCCACCGACTCGGTTCCCGTCGTCCGTGAGCGGAGTGGGGAGAGAGAACTCGACCTCGTCAGGTGGGGAATCGTCTCGCCGTCGTCTCCCACTTTTGGGGGCGGAAAGCCGATCATCAACGCTCGCATCGAAACGGTCGCCACCAATGGTCTGTTCAAGGGCGCGTTCGCGGCTCACCGATGCATCGTGCCGGCATCCGGTTACTACGAATGGCAGCTTCAGAACGGTGGCAAGCAGCCGTACTTCATCTCGGGCGAGAAATCCGACCTTGCGATGGCCGGCATCATCCGGGCATGGCCCGATCGGTCGAAAGACCAGGGCGACCCCGATTACTGGCGGTTGTCGATGGCGATCATTACCCGGGACGCGCACGTCGCTCCGGGTGAGGTGCACGATCGTATGCCCGCGTGCCTGACGCCCGACCGGTTCGACGCCTGGCTCGGCAGCGAACTCGCGCCGGGCGAGCTGCTCACGCTTCTCGACGAATCATCGTTCGACGTGGCGCACGAGCTGGGGTACCACCCGGTCTCGAAGGCCGTCAACAGTGTCAGGAACGACGGTCCCGAACTGGTCGAACCCATCGAACTGGATTCCGTCGAACTCTAGTCTCGCCGAACGGAGAGTGCCGGAGGGCTGCGCTGGCTAGGCCAGCCCGCGTTCCTCGAGCTGCCCGAGAAGCCCCGCGCCATCCGGTGCGTACACCCAGGGGGCACGCGACTCATGTTCCTCTGGCTTGGAACGACCACCGGCGAGAACAGCCTGGCTTGGTGACAGCTGACGGATGGCGACGGCAGTGACGTTCTCCGGGTGCTCAGTGGAGAACTCGCCGTAGATAACTTCGTCGTGCTGTCCGTCGTCTCCGACGAGGAGCCACCTGATGTCGGGGAATTCATCGGCGAGCCGGCGGAGATTGTCCGCCTTATGGGCCCGCCCGCTCCTGAAGATGCGGTCGGCCGTCGGACCCCAGTCCGTGAGGAGCAATGCTCCGGTCGGGTACAGGTGCCTGGTGAGGAAGCGGGAGAGTGTGGGAGCCACGTTCCACGCGCCGGTCGACAGGTAGATGATGGGGGCGCCCTCGTGGTCGCGCAACAGGCGCTCGAGGAAGACGGCCATTCCGGGAACGGGAGTACGCGCGTGCTCGTCGAGGACGAACGTGTTCCAGGCCGCGACGAAGGGGCGGGGGAGTGCCGTGACCATGACCGTATCGTCGATGTCGGAGATGACCCCGAATCGGATAGTCGGCGCCACCACAAACACGTTTTCGATAACCGGCCGGGAGTCCTCTGTCTGCAACGTGATCTGCTGCCACCCTGGTTCAAGCTCGACGGGGATCCTCGCGTCGACGACGCCGCCCCTGTCTGCCTGCACGACGTGTGTCTGGTCGCCGACGGTAACAGTGACCTGTGCAGCCACCACCGGAATACTCGTGAAGCTCCGCCAGCCACGAACACGCTGTGCGGGTGCTGCGGTCTGGGCAAGCTCAGGCTTGGTCAGCAGAACGCGCGCGAGAACACGGACCCAGGTGGTTGAGCCGTAGCCGGTGTATGGGATCACGGTGGCCTGCAGCCCATTCCGGCGGCCCCTGCGGGCACGCCAGTCCAGGAATGCGTCGTCAATTCGCGCTGCCCGGTGCAGCCTCAGAGCCGACATTGGGGTGGCCCTGCCGGGCTGTTCGAGTGAGTGCACCCGATCAGTCTGGCATGTCCGGTGACGATCGTTGGTGCGCATGTCGGTTCAGTCGCTTTCGCGCGTTGCGGGGTCGCCGTCACCCGGGCGGCTCATGTGGCGTTCCTCCGAGCGTTTCAGGAGGCGCTTGACGATGTATGCGACAACCAGGAACGCGGCGATGATCGCCACGAAGATGTAGCCGGCGTAGTGCAGCTGGTCGGCGAGCTGTCTGTAGGTGCCGGCCGCCGCCGAGCCGACCGACACGTATGCGATCGACCACACCAGGCAGGCGGGAATGGTCCAGCTGATGAATCGGCGATACGACATGGCACTCATCCCGACCGTGAGGGGGATGAGCGAGTGCAGCACGGGAAGAAAGCGTGAAATAAAGACGGCGATGCCCCCTCGCCTGTCGAGGTAATTCTCCGCCCGGACCCACTGGCGATCGCCGATCTTCCTGCCGAGACGGCTCGCCCGGATTCGGGGTCCGAAGAAGCGTCCGAGCGCGAAGCCGATGGACTCCCCGATGATGGAGCCGATCAGTACCGCGGCGATCAGTCCAACGAACTGAGCAGGGCTCGCCACCCCTGTGCTCGCCACAATGACGACGGTGTCGCCGGGAACAATGAGACCGACGAGAACACTGGTTTCGAGCATGATCGCGGTGCCCGCGAGAACCGTCCGAAGGACAGGGTCAACGCTTTGCACGAGGTCGAGCAGCCAGGTGAGGAACTCATTCACGATGCTGAGCCTATGGGACCTAGATGAGTACCAGCAGCACGGTCGGAATTACGAGAAGGGCGATGGCTCCGGTGAGGACGCAGACCCGCGCGCCGAGCCGCAGCGGCGGCTGCGGGTGCACGAGCCTCGCGACCCGCGGGCCGATCAGGCCAGGTTCGATCTCGCCGCGATTCGCCCAGGCGAGTTCGGGAGCGAGGGGATCGCTCACCGCCCCTGACCCAACGAGCGCGATGGCGGTGGCAAGTGTGCGGTCGTCCGTGGCCCTGCGGGCCTGGTCGTCGGCGAGCATTTCAATGAGAAGTGCGACGGCGTTCTCCGCACGATTGGCGATGGGGAACCATGGGAGTGCGCTGTGCCACGACTTGAAGGCGATGAGGACCAGGTGGTGCTGCTGCGCGAGGTGAGCTCGTTCGTGCGCGATGACAGCCCGCAGCTGGTCGTGATCCAGCAGGGCGAGCAGGCCCTCGGACAGTACGGTGACGGAGCTGCTTGTCCCGGCCAGGCAGTACGCAACGGGAGAGGGGTGGTCGATCACCCGGGTGCCGGGGTTTCCCTCCAGAGGTGCGCTCAGCAGGTTCACGAGCGAGAGGTGGCGCTTGCGCTGGCGCTCGCTCCTCACCGTGGTGAGCACGAGGCTCAGGAGCAGGTGCCCGGTGAGGAGAACGGCGAGGCACAGGGCGAACATCTGGGGGAGCGTCGCACCTGTCGGCAGGGTCCCGGCGAACAGATGGTTGATGAGGCGGATGCCGCCATCGATGAGATTGTCGCCGAACGGGATGAGACCGTACGTGACCAGCGACCCGATCATGGACAGGCCTCCGGCGAGGGCGATGGATTGCCAGAGCACGAGGGCGGTGCCGGGGGCGCGGGCAGTCCACCGCGCCCGTGAGAGCGCCAGGGGTACCGGCCACGCGAGAGTGAGGGCCAGTGCGGCGAGCACGACGGAGGCGGTGAGCATCACGTCGACCGAGTTTAGTGTCAGGACGTGCGAGCCCCACCGAGAAGCGCGCGCAGCGTCTCGGCCTCTTCCGGGGTGACCTGGCCGACGAAGCGTGCGAGGGCGGCTTCGCGGTCGTTGGCCGTGCCGAGCACCTCGTGCATGAGGTCGGCGGTGTGCTCAGCCCTCGACGTGACCGATCGATAGAGGTGAGGTCGGGTCGAACGGTCGCGCTCGACGAACCCCTTGTTCTCAAGTCGTGACAGCACGGTCAGTACCGTCGTCACCGCGACTTCCCGTGCGCCTGTCCCGGAGTCGAGGCTGTCGCGGAGGTCGTTCGCGCTGAGTGAGCCGTTTGTGCTCCACAGCACATCCATCACCGATCGTTCGAGTTCACCCAGGGTTGCCATTGCTCAAGAATACCCCAGTTCGCGCGAATTTCTACATTTCGTAGAAAAGAGTTCTACAGGTCGTAGAAATGGGTCTAGGCTCAGACCGAAAGCTTTTCTACGCGGTGTAGAAAACTCTGTGGAGGTGACGTGAACGACCTGCTCGATCCGCTGCTACTGTCGCGCTGGCAGTTCGGACTCACGACGATCTACCATTTCCTCTTCGTGCCGCTCACGATCGGGATGGCACTGACGGTCGCGATCTTCCAGACAGCGTGGGTGCGAACCGGCAAGGTGCACTACCTCCAGCTCACCCAGTTCTTCGGCAAGATCTTCCTCATCAACTTCGCCATGGGCGTCGTGACAGGAATCGTTCAGGAGTTCCAGTTCGGCATGAACTGGTCCGACTACTCACGCTTCGTCGGAGACGTCTTCGGCGCACCACTCGCGTTTGAGGGACTCCTCGCGTTCTTCCTCGAGGCCACGTTCATCGGCCTGTGGATTTTCGGCTGGGACAAACTGCCGGCCAAGCTGCACCTCGCAACCATCTGGCTGGTGTCGATCGCCAGCATCCTCTCGGCGTACTTCATCATCGCCGCCAACGCGTTCATGCAGAACCCTGTCGCGTTCACGATCAACGAGGAAAAGGGCAGGGCGGAGCTCACCAGTATCTGGGAGCTGCTCACCAACCCGGTCGCTCTCGCGGCGTTCCCGCACACGATCTTTGCCTGCTTCATGGTCTCGGCCGGCCTCATCATCACGGTTGCGGCCTGGCACCTCTCCAAGAACCAGCACCTGGAAACCATGCGGCCGGCGCTCAAGTTCGGTCTCTGGGGAATGGTCGTCTCCGGTGCACTCACCACTCTCGCGGGAGACCAGCTCAGCCTCGCCATGGTCGCGACCCAGCCGATGAAAATGGCAGCAGCCGAAGCGATGTACGAGACCTCGACCGGCGCCGACGCGTCGTTCTCCATCTTCACGCTCGGCACACCCGACGGCGTACACGAGCTCTTCTCCATCCGGATCCCATACCTGCTGTCGTTCCTGTCGACCCACACGTTCGACGGCACCGTCGAGGGCATCAACAACCTTCAGGAGCAGTACCAGACCCTGTACGGACCCGGCGACTACGCGCCGATCATCTGGGTCACCTACTGGTCGTTCCGCTGGATGATCGGCATGGGCATCCTGCACGTCATCGTCGCGGTCGTCGGTCTGTGGCTGACCCGCAAGGGGCGGATGCCAACCAACAAGTGGGTCTGGAAGGCCGCGGTCTGGTCGTTCCCGCTGTCACTCGGCGCGATGATTGTCGGCTGGGTCTTTACGGAGATGGGACGGCAGCCCTGGCTCGTGTTCGGGTTGCTGGAGACCGCCGACGGCGTCTCTCCCGGGGTGACCGGTATCGAGGTGCTCATCTCGCTCGTTGCTTTCACTCTCGTCTACGGTTCGCTCGCCGTCGTCGAGTTCCGGCTGATCAAGAAGACCGCCCAGGAGGGCCCCGCGGCCATCGGCGAGTCAGAGGAAGAACCCGGAAAACCACTCATCCACACCACGGTCTACTAGGAAGACAAATGGATCTCACAGTTCTCTGGTTCGGCATCATCGCCTTCCTCTTCGTCGGGTACTTCGTGCTCGAGGGGTTCGACTTCGGCGTGGGGATGAGCCTCCCGTTCGTCTCGAAGGACGACACCGACCGTCGCGTCGTCATCAACACCATCGGCCCCGTGTGGGACCTCAACGAGACCTGGCTCATCGTTGCCGGTGCGTCGCTCTTCGCGGCATTCCCCGAGTGGTACGCGACGCTGTTCAGCGGGTTCTACCTCCCGCTGCTGATCATCCTTATCGCGCTCATCATCCGCGGAGTGTCATTTGAATACCGCCACCAGCGGCCGGAGAAGGAGTGGAAACGTCGCTTCGACCGGATGATCATCACCGGCAGCGCCATTCCCGCCTTCCTCTGGGGTGTTGCCTTCGCCAACATCGTCCGCGGTGTGGCGCTTGACTCCGGCCACAACTACACAGGAACCGTCTTTGACCTGCTGAACCCGTACGCGCTTCTGGGCGGCGTCACCACGCTCCTCCTGTTCTTCACCCACGGAGCCGTGTTCCTCACGCTCAAGACCGAGGGCGACCTCCGGGTCAGGTCCCGTGCCCTCGCAATCCGCGCTGGCGTCCTCACGGTTCTCGTCGCCGCGTCGTTCCTGGTCTGGACCGTGTTGTCTTACGGCACCCTGCCGGCATTCATTCTCGCCGCTGCGGCCGCCGTGACCCTGATCGCCTCGGTGTTCGCGAACATCAAGGGCAGGGAGGGCCAGGCTTTCACGCTCATGGCGCTCACGATCACCTTCGCGGTGCTCACGCTCTTTGCATCGCTGTTCCCCGACGTGATGCCGGCGAGCAACGACCCGGCCAACAGCCTGACCATCGAGAATGCGTCGTCGAGCCCGTACACGCTCCAGGTCATGAGCTGGACCGCGCTTATCGCACTCCCGCTCATCCTCGCGTATCAGGCCTGGACCTACTGGGTGTTCCGCAAGCGGGTCACTCGCGGTCACATCGAGGCCGTCGAAGACTCCCACGTCCCCGCGGCAGACTAGCCTTTGAGTGTGCGTCCCCTCGATCCCCGGCTCCTTCGATACGCGGTCAGTGCACGGTGGTTCCTGCTCGCAGGAGCTCTCGTCGGCATCGCCACCACCGCCTGCATCGTCGCTTTCGCCTGGCTCATCACCGAGTGCGTCACCGGCGCAATCGACGGGCGCGGTCTCGATGAACTGATGCCGTACATCGGCGCACTCGCCGGCGTCGCGGTCATCCGTGCCTCGCTCGTGTACGCGCAGGACCTCATCGCTGCGAGGGGTGCCGCGAGGGTCAAGAGCGAGCTCCGGCTCCGTGTTCTTGACGCTGTCCGGCTGCTCGGGCCAGCGTGGCTCGCCGAACACAACACGGCTCGAGTCGCGACCCTGCTCGGCAGGGGGATGGATGCGCTCGATGACTACTTCTCGAAGTACCTGCCCCAGCTGATCCTGACGGTGATCGTCACACCGGTGATTGTCGTCGTGATTCTGATTCAGGATCCGGTATCCGCGCTTTTCATCCTTGTGACGCTGCCCCTCATTCCGCTCTTCATGGTTCTGATCGGCTGGGCGACCCAGGCGGTGCAGCGACGGCAGTGGTCGGTACTCGGAACCCTGTCGTCCGGTTTCGTCGACACTCTGGGCGGCCTGGCGACGCTCAAGATCTTTGGCCGCGAATCGCGGCAGGTCACACGGATGCGCGCGATCACGACGGATTATCGCGTGCAGACAATGAAGGTCCTCCGCGTCTCCTTCCTGTCGAGCTTTGCGCTGGAACTCGCCGCGAGCCTGTCGGTCGCGCTCGTCGCTGTGTCGATCGGCCTTCGCCTCGTTGACGGGTCGCTCGTGCTCGGTGTCGGCTTGTTCGTCCTTCTCCTCGCACCGGAGGCTTTCCTCCCGCTTCGCCAGGTCGGCGCGAACTTCCACGCCGCAGCCGAGGGCGTCGCGGCCGCCGAAGACGCGTTTGTCGTCCTCGATGAGGCGCGGGAACTGCCTGCGGATGCCGCGGTGCCAGCGGGTGAGGAGCGCGGTTCCGGCGTCCTCCAGTTGCGAAACGTCAGCGTCGACTACGGGTCGGGTCCGGTGTTCGCCCCCGTGTCGACCGAGTTCACTCCAGGTCGGCTGACGGTCATCGCCGGGCCGAGCGGATCGGGCAAGTCCAGCCTCGTCGCCGCGATTCTCGGCTTCGTGCCGCGCTCAGGCGACATCTCGCTTGGTGGAGAGCCCGTGCTCGCCCAGGACCGCCCGTGGCTCGCCTGGACCGGGCAGCGGCCGTCGCTGTTCCTCGGGACCGTTGCCGACAACGTGGCACTCGGGTCCGGGCATCCAGACCCCCAACGCATCAGGACCGCACTCGCCCTCGCCGCGGCCGGTGAACTGTCGCCCGACCTTCCCGTCGGCGTCGCGGGCTCCGGGCTCTCCGGCGGCCAGGCGCAGCGCGTTGGTGTCGCACGGGCGATCTATCGCACGCTGGAGAACTCCTGTTCTGTTCTTCTGCTCGACGAGCCGAGTTCTGCACTCGACCACGAGACCGAAAGTCGGCTGCTCGACGGCCTCGCGAGCATCGCGCGCTCGGGAACCGCTGTGGTCGTCGTGAGCCACCGGGCCGCCGTGATCGAACGCGCTGACGCTCTGCTTCACGTCAGCTCACTCGCGGGGGTGTCGGCATCATGAGTGCGGTACCCCATGGCTCAAACACGGTGAGTGCCGGCCAGGTTCGCGCGGTTCTCACCACCGCGCTGCCCAGGACAAAGGGAGCGATCCTCGGTGTCCTGTTCGGGATCCTCGCCGCCCTGTGCACCGTGGCGCTGCTCGCAACGAGCGCATACCTCATCACCCGCGCTGCGGAGCAGCCGCCCATTCTCTACCTGTCGATGGCTGTCGTCGGTGTGCGCGCATTCGCCCTCGGGCGTGCGTTCTTCCGCTACCTCGAGCGCCTCGCCAGCCACGACGCCGCTTTCCGGCAGCTGGAGACCGTCCGCGTGGATCTTCTGCGGAGACTCATCCCGCTCGCGCCCGATGGGCTCGGCCGGACCCGCCGTGGTTCGCTGCTGTCCTCGCTGGTCTCCGACGTCGACGAACTCCAGAACCTGCCGCTCCGGGTGCTCCAGCCCCTGGTTACGTCCCTCGGCGTTGCCGCCATCGCCGTCTGGGTCGTCGCACTGATCTCGCCGGCGGCCGCCGCGGGACTCGCACTGGCCCTCGTCGCCGCATTTGTCATCGGAACCGTGGTCTCCGGCCGTGTCGCGGCATCCGCTGAACGGTCCCTCGCTCCGCGCCGCGCTGCGCTCGTGGACGCCCTCCTCGACTACCTCGGCAGCCTCGACGTTCTCATCGCGTACGGTGCCGAGGCGGAGGGGCGCCGCAGGGTCGAAGCCGCCGACAGCGCGCTCACCCGAGCCCTCACCGCGCGATCCGCTGGCGTGGGGATCGCTGCGGCAGCGCTGTCGCTGTGCGCCGGGCTGGCCGTCGCGTGGTCGCTGGTAGCGGGGATTCCCGGCCTGTCGGCTGAAAGTGGTCTCACCGGGCCTGCACTCGCGGTCATCGTCCTCGTTCCGCTCGCGGTCTTCGAGATCGTGGCGAGCGTTCCCCTCGCGGCGAGTGCGTGGAGGCAGGTGCGAGCGAGCGCTGAACGGATTGCCCGGGTGGCACCCACCGACGTGCCGAGCGAACTTCCCTCGGATGTCGGCACCGCCGAAGTGGCTCCCAACCCGACGGCACCCGTCATCGCGCTCTCGAACGTGACCGCACGCTGGCCGGGGGCGACGGCACCGGCTCTCAGCATTGCCTCCCTCGCGATCCAGCGCGGTGAGCGAGTGCTCATCGAAGGGCCAAGCGGCGCAGGGAAGACAACGCTGGCCCACGTGCTCGTGAGATTCCTCGACTACGAGGGGAGCTACGAGCTTGCCGGGCAGCAGGTGCGCGACCTCCCCTTCGCCGCCGTGCGCGGTGTGGTCGGGCTGTGCGAGCAGGTTCCCTACCTGTTCGACGAGAGCATCAGACAAAATCTCCTGTTCGCGAGGGACACCGCAACGGATGCTGACCTCATCGACGTGCTCGAGCGGGTCGGCCTCGGCGAATGGCTCGTCGCCCGCGGGGGTCTTGACGCCAGGGTCGGTGAGCGCGGCGCGCTCGTCTCAGGCGGACAGGCGCAGCGGATCGCCCTCGCGCGAGCCCTGCTCCGGGAATTCCCCGTCATCGTTTTCGACGAACCGACGGCGAACGTGGAGGCAGATCTTGCCGAATCGCTTCTCGTCGACCTGCTGCGCGCGGGCCAGGGTGACGACAGGACCATCATCCTGATCTCCCATGCCGACCTGCCGGACGGACTCGTGCACCGGCGGTTCCGGATCGAGTCAGGCATCCTGACCTCCGTGCTGTAGAAATGATGGACCATGAATGACGATGTTGCACCGGCCGTCGGGTTACGGGCTCGCAAGCGAGCGAAAACCAGGTCCGCGATCGAACACGCGGCGATCGCACTCGTCCTTGAGCACGGATACGATCACGTCACCGTCGAGATGATTTGCGCGGCCAGCGAGGTGTCGCAGCGCACGTTCTTCAACTACTTCGGTTCCAAAGAAGGCGTGATTTTGGGCCCGGCGCCGACACTCGACGACCTTGACGGCAAGCGGTTCATCTCAGAGCCGGGTAACGACATCGTGCATGACCTCGTCCGGATCATGGCATCCGCCCTCACCGACGAATCGGTCGATGCCGAACTTCTGCGGTCACGGTTTTTCATCATCACCGCCACACCGGAGCTTCTCGGCAGGCAAATGGACTGGATGGTCGCGCAGGAGAACGAACTCGTGGATCTGGTGCTCGCTCGTTTTGCCGCCTCGGGCCGCTCGGATGGCGACCTCCGCGATGAGGCGGCGATGGTGGTGGCCCTCGCGTTCACCGTGCTGCGTTACACGCTGCAGAAGATGTTCGTCGGTCCAGGCGCCGAGTCTGTCGAGGCAATTCTCACGCAGGCATCCGCCCTGATCAGGCGCATCGCCGCCGAGTGACACCGAGCGGTCACTCCGCCTCGCGGGGCTCACAGATCACCACGGGGATGTCGCGGCTGGTCTTGCGCTGGTAGCGAGCGTACCCGGGGTATGCGGCGACGATTCGTGGCCAGAGTTCGTTCTTCTCTGCCGGGGAGGCTGTGCGAGCGCGCATCTTGCGTGTCTTACCCGACACGGTCACCGTCACCTCAGGATTGCTGCGCAGGTTGAGGTACCAGTCCGGGTGGGTATCGCTTCCGCCCTTCGACGCGACGAGGACGAGTTTTTCGGGGTCAGAGATCGGCGTTGTCAGCATCGTCGCCCGAGGACGTCCGGATGACCTACCGATCGTGTGGAGTTCCACCACATCCATCGTCCCGAGCCGTGAACCGAGCCGGCCACCCGTCACGGCAAGTATGCCCCGGTGGAGGATGTTCATGGCGCGCATTCCCGCGTCGGTGATGGCTGCTTTCAGGCTCATGGTCGCGAGTGTACGTTGCCGCGGTCCGGACTCCCGGTGCGGTTGACCGCAGCGCGGTGGCTGGTACTCCGATGACGGGTGTATTGGACGATTAGGGCCCAACACGTCACGCGCGGGCATCTAGGGTATGAACTGTGCAATCCGGAACGACGACTCGAGCGCTGGACATCTGGGTCGACCCGGAAGAGGCGTTCCTCGCCCTGTTCTCGGAATCCGAGCACGCGTTCTGGCTCGACAGCGGCAGGTCCGCCGCGACCGGGTTCAGCTATCTCGGCGACGGATCCGCAACGCTCACCGCGTCGGTCGCCGACGGCACCGTCACGTACAGCGCTAGTGGGAACGAAACGCCGCGGGTTCGCGCCGCCACCGTTTTCGATGCTCTGGCCGATGTCCTCGCTGAAGACGCGGTCCGGGCTCACCACGACGTGACGGTCGGCGAGTTCACGGCCGGCTGGGTCGGCTGGCTGGGGTACGAGGCTGGCGCGGCCCATGTCGGAAACAGACATCACCAGTCGCGGTACCCGGACGCGGCCCTGGTGCGTGCCGAGCGCGTGCTCGTCTTCGATCACGCGGCGCGCACCGTGACCGCTGTCGTCGCCGCCGCTCAGGTGACTGGTGAGGTGGCGGGGCAGGTGGCGGCGGAGCCTGACTTCTCCTGGCTCGAGCCGCTGACGCGGCGCGGCATCACGGGGGAGAGCACCGAGCCCGCCGAGCCGGTCCCGGCCGGACCGGTCCGCTGGCGCCACGATCCCGGCGAATACGGCACGCTCATCGCCCGCGCGCAGGACCACATCCGCGCGGGTGACGCCTACCTCCTCTGTCTCACCAACGAGCTGCGCATCGACGGCAGCTTCGACGCGACCACCGTCTACCGTCGGCTGAGACGGTCAAGCCCGAGCCACCACGGCGGGCTCATCCGGATCGGTGGCGTTGCGCTCGTCAGTTCATCGCCGGAGCAGTTCCTCCGGATCACTCCCGAACGAACGATTACCACGCGACCGATCAAGGGGACGCGTCCTCGCGGTGATGGACCCGCGACGGATGCCGCCCAGCGCGATGGCCTGCTGGCGAGCGTGAAGGAGCGTGCTGAGAACCTCATGATCGTCGACCTCATGCGCAACGACCTCGGCCGTATCGCGGCACTGGGGAGCGTGCGGGTGAGCGATCTGTTGACCGTCGAGAGTTATGCCCAGGTGCACCAGCTCGTCAGTACGGTGACCGCCCGGCTGGCGGAGGGCGTGACGCCGGTGGCGGCCGTTGCCGCGGCGTTCCCGGCAGGGTCCATGACCGGCGCCCCAAAACTCTCAGCGATGACCCTGCTCGATGACCTCGAACGGGGTCCGAGAGGTGTGTACTCGGGAGCGTTCGGTTACTTCGGGGCCGATGGCGCCGTCGACCTCGCCATGGTGATCCGGAGCATCCTGATCGATCATGACGGAGCAGCCATCGGAACAGGCGGCGGTATCACGGCGCTCTCGGTCGCAGATGATGAGGTCGAGGAGACCAGGCTGAAGGCTGCCGCACTTCTCGATGCGCTCGGCGCAAGCCAACAGGAAGTAGGCTAGTTGGCTGGACTGTGAGTGAGCCCGCCCTGCTCCTGCAACGGTCATTTCCCGCTTATGAATGAGAGCCACGTGTCACACGACGAACTGAATCAGGCCAGCAACAGGTACGACTTTGCCGCGATCCAGAAGAAGTGGCTTCCGGTCTGGGATGAGATGAAGCCGTTTGCGACGGATGACGCCACCGACCGGCGCCCGCGCAAGTACGTGCTCGACATGTTCCCCTACCCCTCCGGTGACCTCCACATGGGGCACGCTGAGGCGTTCGGTTTCGGCGACATCGTTGCACGGTACTGGCGCCAGCAGGGTTTCAACGTGCTGCACCCGATCGGCTGGGACTCGTTCGGGCTGCCGGCGGAGAACGCCGCCATCAAACGGGGCGTCGACCCTCGCGGCTGGACCTACGAGAACATCGCCCAGCAGAAGAAGAGCTTCCGCACCTACGCGCCGTCCTTCGACTGGGACCGCGAACTGCACACGTCTGACCCCGAGTACTACCGCTGGACGCAGTGGCTGTTCCTCCAGCTGTACAAGAAGGGGCTCGCCTACCGCAAGGACAGCGCGGTCAACTGGTGCCCGTTCGACCAGACCGTGCTCGCGAACGAGCAGGTCGTCGACGGCAGGTGTGAGCGCTGCGGCAACCTCGTCACCAAGAAGAAGCTCAACCAGTGGTACTTCCGCATCACCGATTACGCCGACCGGCTCGTTGACGACCTCAAGCAGCTCGAGGGCGCGTGGCCGGCCAAGGTGCTCAGCATGCAGCGCAACTGGGTCGGCAGGTCGACCGGTGCCGACGTCGACTTCACCATCGAGGGCAGGGATGCCGCGGTTCCCGTCTACACCACCCGTCCAGACACCCTGTTCGGCGTCACCTTCATGGTCGTGGCCGTCGATTCCGAACTCGCTGCCGAGCTCGTTGCCGATGCTCCCGCCGAGACGCAGCAGGCGTTCGCCGAGTACCTCGAGCGCGTCAAGGGCGAGAGCGACATCGATCGCCTCAGCACCGAGCGTGAGAAGACCGGTGTCTTCCTCGAGCGTTACGCCGTCAACCCGATCAACGGGGAGCGCATCCCGATCTGGGCATCAGACTACGTCCTCGCGGACTACGGGCACGGCGCGATCATGGCCGTTCCCGCTCACGACCAGCGCGACCTCGACTTCGCCCGCGCCTTCGATCTGCCTGTCCGCGTCGTCGTTGACACCAACCAGCCTGTCACCGGAGCGATCCCGGTGCTCATCGATGGTGAGCTGCCGGACGATCTTCCTCCGACAGACCCCAAGGCCACGGGGGAGGCCCTCACCGGTCCCGGGCGACTGATCAACTCAGGTCCGTTCAACGGGCTGTCAAAGAACGCCGCCATGGCGAAGGTCACCGAGGCGCTCACCTCGTCCGGGCTCGGCCACACCGCCAAGAACTACCGCCTGCGCGACTGGCTGATCTCTCGGCAGCGTTACTGGGGTACCCCGATCCCGATCATCCACTGCGAGAAGTGCGGCGAAGTGCCGGTTCCCGAGGACCAGCTGCCGATCGAGCTTCCCTCGGCCGATGGACTCGACCTTCAGCCCAAGGGCACCAGCCCGCTCGGCGCGGCCGAGGACTGGATCAACGTGGCCTGCCCGACGTGTGGTGGACCCGCCCAGCGCGACTCAGACACGATGGACACGTTCGTCGACAGCTCCTGGTACTACCTGCGTTACCTCAACGCGACATCCGACACCGTGGCATTCGACCCGGCCGAAGCCGAGAAGTGGGCGCCGGTCGACCAGTACGTCGGTGGCGTCGAGCACGCGATCCTGCACCTGCTGTACTCGCGGTTCATGACCAAGGTGCTCTACGACCTCGACTACCTGACCTTCACCGAACCGTTCACCTCGCTGCTCAACCAGGGCATGGTGCTCATGGATGGCGCGAAGATGTCGAAGAGCCGCGGCAATCTGGTCGAGTTCGCCAGTGAACTGTCTCTCTACGGCGCAGACGCGCTTCGCGTCACCCTCGCGTTCGCGAGCCCGCCCGAAGACGACATCGACTGGGCGGATGTTTCTCCAGCCGGTTCCGCAAAGTTCCTCGCCCGCGCCTGGCGTGTCGCGCAGGACGTCACGAGCGCACCCGATGTGGTGTGGAAGAAGGGTGACGCCGCTCTCCGGCGCCAGACGCACAGGTTCCTCGCCGACGCACCAGGACTCGTTGAGTCATTCAAGTTCAACGTCGTGATCGCCCGACTGATGGAGCTCGTCAACGCGACCCGCAAGGTCATCGACACCGGCAAGGGACCAGCGGATCCCGCGGTGCGGGAAGCAGCGGAAGTCACCGCCGTCGCCCTCAACCTGTTCGCTCCGTACACGGCGGAAGACATGTGGGAGAAGCTCGGTTACGAGCCCACCGTCGCGCAGGTGCTCTGGCGCAAGCCCGACGCATCGCTGCTTGTTGAAGAGAGCGTCACGTGTGTCGTCCAGGTGGATGGTAAAGTCCGCGACCGGCTCGAGGTCTCGCCGCAGATCGCCTCGGACGACCTCGAGAAGCAGGCGCGGGCATCCGCTGGTGTCATCCGCGCGATCGGTGATCGTGAGATCGTCAACGTCGTCGTGCGTGCCCCTCGCGTGGTGAGCATCGCCACCCGGAAGTAGGGCTCAAGCGACACACGAGCCCGCCGTCCCTTCACAGGGGCGGCGGGCTCCTTGTTTTCCCCACGGTGCCTGCCGAGAGCATGGTTCCGGACAGGAGCTGGTTGGCTTCAGGCATGGCCATGCAGTCGGAGGGGCATTCTGAGCGTGGGGCCACCGGGGTAAGGCGGGCAGAGCTGCGGTCGAGGAAACCGGCTCACGTTCGGCTCGGTGCTGGAGCCGTGATCGTGCTCCTCATCGCGGGACTCGCGGTCGCCGTGGTCGTCTCGCTCATCGGATCGGCGGGAACGACGTCGACACTCGCGGTGCCCTCGGCCGAACGATCAACCGCGCAACCGGACAGCGCCGGGGCTGTCGCGTACGTCCATATCCTCGGCGCGGTTGCGTCACCGGGCGTCTACCGGCTGCGGGAGGGGGACCGGGTTCTTGATGCCGTCGCGTCAGCGGGAGGGTTCACCCCAACCGCCGACCAGCGCGGCGTAAACCTCGCGCGGTTCGTGGTCGACGGCGAGCAGATCCACGTGCCGGAGATCGGGGCCCAGAGCTCTGCGGATGCCGTCGCGCCGGGCACAGGGGCACCGGGCAGTGAGCGGGGAAAAGTGAACCTCAACACCGCGACGAGCCATGAGCTCGAGGAACTGCCGAGGGTCGGACCGGAAATGGCGTCACGGATCATCGCCTGGCGCGACACGAACGGGCCGTTCACCGCCGTCGACGAGCTGATGAGCATCACCGGAATCGGGGAGAAAACGTTCGAAGCGCTCAGGCAGCTGGTGACGGTCTGAGGCACGAGAGAGTTTCCCGGCGCCGGATCCGATGGTCGAACCGGGGCGCCGTCGGGCCTTTCGCCCCTGATGGGGATGTGCCCCGTGCGCGATGGTCATCACGGAGTCGACAGTGGTCTGAACATCGCGTCGCTCGTACTCCGTCATCCTCGTATCCTCCAAAGGAGTCATCATGAAAGCCGCCGTTGTCACCTCATTCACAGAGCCGTTGGAAATCCAGCAACGGGACGTTCCGGAGCCAGGACCGGGCGAGGTGCTTATCCGCCTGGAAACGTGTGGCCTGTGTCACACCGACATCCATGCCGCCCACGGCGACTGGCCGGTCAAACCGAGTCCGCCCTTCGTTCCAGGGCACGAGGGCGTCGGTATCGTCGAAAAGCTCGGTGACGGAGTGACCAGCAGGGCCGTCGGCGACCGGGTGGCGATCCCGTGGCTGGGTTACGCGTGTGGAGAGTGTCGATACTGCATCGACGGGCGCGAGACCCTGTGTGAGAACCAGCGCAACAGCGGCTACTCCGTCGACGGGGCATTTGCCGAGTACGCCGTCGCTTCGGCACGATTTGTTGTCAGCGTTCCCGAGGGCATCTCTCCGATCGAGGCAGCACCGCTCACCTGCGCCGGTGTGACCACGTACAAAGCGCTCAAGGTCGCCCACATCGTCCCAACCGAGCGGGTAGCGATCTTCGGGATCGGCGGTCTTGGACACCTCGCTGTGCAGTACGGCAGGATCATGGGCGGATCCGTCATCGCCGTAGATGTCGAGGATGCGAAGCTGGACCTGGCGAAGGACCTGGGCGCCGAGCACGTCGTGAACGCCGCGAAAAGCGATCCCGTTGAGGCCATCCGTGAGATCGGCGGCGCGGATGTTGCGCTTGTTCTTGCCGCGTCTCCGCGCGTGTTCGAGCAGGCGTTCGCGTCGCTTAACCGCGGCGGACGTCTGATCTGCGTCGGCCTGCCCGCTGACCAGGAAATGTCGGTGTCAATCTTCGAGACGGTGATCAAGGGCCTCTCGATCATCGGCTCGATTGTCGGCACCAGACAGGACCTCGCCGAGGTCTTCGCGCTGCACGCCGCCGGACACACGCGAATAATTGCGGAGACGCGACCGCTCGAAGGCGTCAACGACGCGATCGCCGAGGTTCTTGCCGGGAAGGTTCCAGCCCGGCTGGTCTTCGAGTACTAGGTTTTGTCCGAGGGCCTCGGTCTCCTCATTGGGCCGGGGTCCGGCGTTGTGTCAACGCCTTCGACTGATCCACACGATGCCCCACACCACGGCGGCGGCGACCGCGGTGAACAACGCCACGATGGCCAAGACAACGAGCAGATGTGTCATGCCGCCACCATACTCACCGTTCGGGGTTGGGCACCATAACCCGCCTCGGTCTCCACCCTCACTCCCGCACCGGTTCGCCGATACTGCGCGGGAACGGGTGGTCAGCCACACATCAGCGGAACAGTAAGGGCGGCCGCCGGAATACGACGACGAACGGGGAGCCGAGCAGTCCTTTCCGGCACACGCCGTCGATGTCTCCATAGAATTCCCAACCTGCCCTCGACATCCGACTGGCGAAGTTCCTTCTGCTGCGGCGGAAGGGCGAAGGGCTGTGGACAGGCGAGGCGGGTTCCTTCACACGGCGGCGTGTTCAACGGTTGTGCACAGTGAGGTCGCGCCCGAGCCACCGGTTCCGAGAGCAGGTTGGCTGGACGGCATGACCCTGTCGTGTAGCCATGATGACAGTGCTGGCCTCTGAGCACCGGCTCGTCCTGCCCGCAGCGGCAACGTGGATTGGGGCCGCCGTGATGGTCGGCGTTCCCGCAGCCGCCGATGGTGTCGCAGCAGCCGGGATGCTGCTCACTCTGCTTTGTATCGGGCTCGTAGCGCGGCAGCAACGATGCGGTCAAAGTCGCGCACCTCGCCGGCGGCCTCCGCGGGCGTGCCGACGGATCGGAGGACGACGGCTGGCCGAGGCAAGGAGCTGGCTGGGGTTGCTCGCGGTCGCTCTCCTCGGTGTTGCGCTCGTGGCATCCGTCATCGCCGTCCGCGACGCATCACGCTCGCCGCCCCTGTTGAGCGACGCCATCGACTCCGGACGGCCAGTCAGCGTCACTCTCACGGTAACCGACAAGACGGAACTGCAGAGTCGAAATTCGGCGACCCCGTGGGACCGGTCGACCCAGACCGGTGCACAGCGTCGAACGGAACAACGGATCCGGGGGACGGTGACCGAACTGACGGCGGGAGGTCGGACGGCGTCGGTGGCGGTTCCCGTCGTCGTGTTCGCGGAGGCGGGGTCGAACGGACTGACCTCGATCGGTGAGCGAGTGTCGCTGGTCGGGCAGGCCAGATGGACGGAGCCGGGAGAGCAGGCGGCAGCGCTGATCTTCGCCCGTGGTGCGGTCGCGCCGGTGACCCCGCCGCCCGCCTGGTTGAGTTGGGCGCCGGGCATGCGCGCAGCATTTGCCGAGCAAGCCGGGCAGTTGCCCGGTCGTGGGGGAGAACTCCTGCCAGGGCTCGCGATCGGCGACACCACGGGGGTGTCAGAGGATCTTGACAGTGACATGATGACCAGTTCGCTGAGTCACCTCACCGCGGTATCGGGCGCGAACTGTGTCGTGATCGTCGCCGTGATCGTCCTTGTCCTGTCCGGCGTTGGCGCGCCACGGTGGCTCAGGATCGGCGGGGGACTCGTGGGGCTTGGCTTGTTCGTGATCCTCGTGACGCCCGAGCCGAGCGTCGTCCGGGCGGCGCTCATGGCCGTCGCGGTGCTGTTGTCGCTCGGCGGCGGTCGGCCGGCAGCGGGTTTGCCCGTGCTCAGCCTCGTCGTGGTCGTGATCGTGATCAGCGACCCATGGATCTCACGGAGCTACGGGTTCGTGCTCTCTGTGCTCGCGACCGCTGGACTCCTGACGCTCACGCGGCCGATTGCCGTGTTCCTCTCGACGTGGCTGCCCCGACCCGTGGCCGCTGGCATCGCCATACCGCTCGCCGCGCAGCTCGCCTGCCAGCCGGTGGTCATCACCCTCGACGCGTCTCTGCCTCTCTACGGCGTACCGGCCAACCTGCTTGCTGCCCCCGCGGCGCCACTGGCGACCCTGCTCGGCTTGCTCGCGTGCCTGTGCGCTGGCATCCTGCCGCCGCTGTCCTGGCTGGCGCTCTGGCTCGGCTGGGTGCCCGCGTCGTGGATCGCCGGGATCGCAACGACGGTGTCGTCGCTTCCCGCGTCACGTGTGCCGTGGCTGACCGGGGTCGGCGGTGCCCTCGCACTCGTGGCGGTCACCGTTGTGCTGATCGGGGCGATGATCGCCGTGGCGCGGAAGAAACGGATCGCCGCCACAGCGCTGGCCGCACTGCTGGTCGTCGTCGGGGGCGCATACGCCGGCGCTCTGCTGGCCGATCGGGTTGGACCACAGCTGGCGCTCCCGCGGGAGTGGAGTTACGCAGCGTGCGACATTGGTCAGGGCGACGCCGTCGTGATCCGCAGCGGGGGAGCCACGGCTCTCGTCGACACCGGACCGGATCCCGCGTCTCTCGGGCGCTGCCTCGACCGGCTCGGCATTGGTCGGATCGACCTGCTGGTTCTGAGCCACTTCGACCTCGACCACGTCGGAGGCCTCGCCGCAGTGATGTCCCGAAGCGACAGGGTTCTCACGCCACCGCCCGAGAACGCGGCAGACGAACGGATGCTCCGCGACCTCACAGAGGGAGGGGCGACGGTCATCGAGGTGGCGGCCGGCGACTCCGGCAGGCTCGGCGCTCTCGACTGGCAGGTGCTCTGGCCTCCGGGCGCAACCAGGCAGCCGCCCTCGGGAAACGACGGAAGTGTGGTCCTGGAATTCGACGGTGACGGCATCCGGTCGCTGTTACTCGGCGACCTGTCGGAGAGCGCGCAGGAGGCATTGCTCGCGACGCGGACTGTTCGCGGCACCGTTGACCTCGTCAAGGTTGCCCACCACGGGTCAGCCGACCAGAGCGGGCGGCTGTACCGGGTGATCGCCGCGAGGGTCGGGCTGGTCTCCGTCGGTGCTGACAACGACTACGGCCATCCGGCCCCGACGCTCCTGGGTATGTTGCGGGCAGCGGGCACCGCGCTTTTGCGCACCGATGAGTGCGGCCTCGTCGTCGTCGCGCCGTCTGGCGACACCCTTACGGTCTGGACCGAGCGCGGGGAGCCCGGCTGCCACTGAGTCTGTCGGTGCGCGCGGGTAAGCTTGGAGTGATTGAGGACGGTGAATTGTGGCAGCTGCACGAGGCGGGTCATCCGCTCGAACGGCGACGAAGGTCGCGATTCCCCAGCTGAGCTGGAGCCAGGTCCGCCCGGCGCCCGTCGTCCTCGTTTCGGGGACCCAGGGTTTCCTGGCGGAGCGTGCGACGAGGATCCTCCGGGACTTCCTCAAGGCCGAAGACCCGAGCCTGGAGATCAACGACATCCAGGCAGATAGCTACGCGCCCGGTGAACTGATCACCCTCGCCAGTCCGTCACTCTTCGGCGAGCCGCGGCTCATTCGCGTTTCGAACGTCGAGAAATGCTCAGACGCGTTTCTTCTCGACGCGCTCTCATACCTGGAATCGCCCGCCGAGGGTGCCTACGTCGTACTCAGGCACGGGGGAGGGGTGCGGGGAAAGAAGCTTCTCGATGCCGTTCGTGCCAACAAGGCGAATGCCATCGAGGTGGTCTGCGCCGAGCTGAAAAAAGACACCGACAAGTTCGACTTCGCCGCGGCCGAGTTCAAGGCAGCGGGCAAGTCCATCCGCCCGGCAGCGCTGCGGGCGATCGTCGCCGCGTTCTCGGATGACCTGGCCGAACTCGCAGGCGCGTGCGCCCAGCTCATTGCCGACAGTGGATCGGAGGTCACCGAGGCGACGGTGACCCGCTATTACGGCGGCCGGGTCGAGACCAACGCGTTCGCGGTGGCAGACGCCGCGATCGCGGGCCGTTACGCCGAGGCGCTCGTCGGGCTGCGGCACGCGCTTGCCTCCGGCGCAGATCCCGTGCCGATCGTCGCTGCTTTCGCGAGCAAACTGCGCACCATGGCGAAGATTCAGGGCGGTCGTGGTTCGTCCGCTGACCTCGCCCGTCAGTTCGGACTCGCACCGTGGCAGGTCGACCGCGCACGCCGCGATCTCTCCGGCTGGACCGACGAGGGCCTCGGCAGGTGCCTTCAGGTGCTCGCAGACACCGACGCCGGCGTCAAAGGCGAGGGCCGCGACCCGGTCTACGCGCTCGAGCGCATGGTGCACACCGTTTCCGGACGCGGCCGGTTGCCGCGCTGACCCCCACCAGCGCTGACCCCACCAGCGCTGACCCCGCCCGCGTCGACCCCGACGATAGAAGCGCGGACCGAAGCCAATAGAAAAGGCCCCGCCGAAGCGGGGCCTTTTCTATTGGACCGGGTCGAAACCCTGGACCGAAGCGGAGGGACGCTTAGAGCGACGCGACCTTCTTGGCGAGAGCCGACTTGCGGTTCGCAGCCTGGTTCTTGTGGATGACGCCCTTGCTCACGGCCTTGTCAAGCTTCTTGGCGGCGGCCTTCACGGTTGCCTCAGCCTTGACTTTGTCACCGGCAACGATGGCTTCGCGGGCCTGGCGCACGACGGTACGGAGCTGGCTCTTGACCGCCTTGTTGCGCTCGGTTGCCTTCTTGTTGGTTCCGATTCGCTTGATCTGCGACTTAATATTTGCCACGTTTATACGCTTTCGTTGTGTTCTGAATGGAAGTGCCGGTCAGCGAGAGAGGGCGCATTCCGACGAAAATCGTGCGGAGTAATCCACACGCAAGTCAACACGTCACTCTACCAGTCGTCAGCTGTTACCGGAAATCTCCGACGGTTGCGCGCCCAGCGTCGCAGCGGCATCCGTGATCGCCCGCGTGAAATCCTCCGGTTTGATGAGGCTCACGAGGTGGGTGGCCCCGCGGATGACGACGACGGATGCCTGCGGCTTGGCGGCAGCGAACGCTCTCTGGTTGAGCCGGAAATGGTCGAGGCTCCCCGTGACGAACCACACAGGACCCGGGTAGCGGGCGAGGCTTCCGATCGGGTCGAGCCGGCCGACCGCCCCGAGGGCGGTATCCATGACGTCGAGCGCCACGCCGCCGGCGGCCATGTCGGCGAACCCCGCTGGCGGGAGGAACAGCCGTGCCATCGTGTCGTTGAGCCACGCGCCGCGGTCGGGCAGGCGGTGGATGAGCCGGGCAAGCGCCCGGTAACCCCAGAGGCCCGGCCCACGGGGGAGGGTGAGGCAGCTCGCCGCGACCAGCCCGGCAACCCGGTCGGGGTGGCTTCCTGCGTAGTCGATGGCGATATAGCCTCCGAGCGACAACCCGACGAGGAGCGCCGGCCGCCCAAACGCGTCAATGGCGTCGTCGATGGCGGCGTGGGCGGCCTCGATGCTGAAAGGCTCTGCCATGCGTGTGCCGTGACCGGGCAGGTCGATCGCGGTCACCTCGAACCCCGAGGCGCGCAACTGTTCGACCTGCGCGCGCCACATGGTTCCGGACGTACGGATGCCATGGACGAGGACGATCGGAGGGGACGCGGCCATTCCCACATCCTGCACCCTCCCGAATGGCGATGCCAGAGGCTGACACCTCGGCCGGGGAGCTTCGTCGCGGTCGCGGCTCGACGCGAGGCCGGGGCATGGGACAATAGGGAGTTAGTCCACTCCACAACGAGACACTGAGGAACGCGTGAGCCCCAAAGCTGCGAAGGCACTCGAGCCTGCCGCTACCGACCCGTCGTTCATCCGCAACTTCTGCATCATCGCGCACATCGACCACGGCAAGTCGACGCTGGCAGACCGGATGCTGTCGGTCACCGGCGCTGTGAGCGACCGTGACATGCGAGCCCAGTACCTGGACCGCATGGACATCGAGCGCGAGCGCGGCATCACCATTAAGAGCCAGGCAGTGCGGATGCCGTGGGAGGTTGACGGCCAGGCCTACGCACTCAACATGATCGACACTCCCGGCCACGTCGACTTCACCTACGAGGTGTCCCGTTCTCTCGCCGCGTGCGAGGGTGCCATTCTGCTCGTCGACGCCGCACAGGGCATCGAAGCACAGACGCTTGCGAACCTGTACCTCGCGATGGAGAACGACCTCGAGATCATTCCGGTCCTCAACAAGATCGACCTTCCGGCCGCTGACCCCGACAAGTACGCCAAGGAAATCGCGAACCTCATCGGCGGCTCGCCCGATGACGTGCTCAAGGTGTCAGGCAAGACCGGTGTCGGCGTCGAAGAGCTGCTCGACCGTGTCGTCGCGCGGATCCCGCACCCCGTCGGTGACCCGAACGCTCCGACCCGCGCCATGATCTTCGACTCCGTCTACGACACCTACCGCGGCGTCATCACCTACGTGCGAATGATCGACGGGCACCTCAGCCCGCGCGAACGCATCCAGATGATGTCGACGCGCGCCGTCCACGAACTGCTGGAGATCGGCGTCAGCTCACCCGAGCCCGTTCCTACCCAGGGACTCGGCGTCGGCGAGGTCGGCTACCTCATCACCGGTGTGAAGGACGTCCGCCAGTCGAAGGTCGGTGACACGGTCACCACCGCGCTGAAGCCGTCCACAAACCCGCTTCCCGGCTACACCGATCCCAAGCCCATGGTCTTCTCGGGTCTGTACCCGATCGACGGCAGTGACTACCCGGTTCTCCGTGACGCTCTCGACAAGCTCAAGCTCTCCGATGCGTCGCTCAACTACGAACCGGAGACATCCGTCGCTCTCGGCTTCGGCTTCCGCTGCGGCTTCCTCGGCCTGCTGCACCTCGAGATCGTCACCGAGCGCCTCGAGCGCGAGTTCAACCTCGACCTCATCGCTACGGCGCCGAGCGTGACCTACGAAGTGACGACCGACGACAAGAAGACCGTGACCGTCACCAACCCGAGTGAGTTCCCCAGCGGGAAGATCGTCTCGGTTGAGGAACCGATGGTGAAGGTCGGCATCCTCGCGCCGAAGGACTATGTCGGCACGATCATGGAGCTGTGCCAGGGCCGACGGGGTTCGCTCCTCGGCATGGAGTACTTCGGAGAAGACCGCGTTGAACTGCGCTACACGATGCCGCTCGGTGAGATCGTGTTCGACTTCTTCGATCACCTCAAGAGCCGCACGCAGGGGTACGCGTCGCTGGACTACGAGCCGTCCGGTTCTCAGACCGCAGACCTCGTGAAGGTCGACATCCTGTTGCAGGGCGAGCAGGTCGACGCGTTCAGCGCCATCGTGCACCGTGACAAGGCGTACGCCTACGGCTTGCTGATGGCCGAACGGCTGAAGAAGCTCATCCCTCGCCAGCAGTTCGAGGTGCCTATCCAGGCCGCCATCGGCGCTCGTATCATTGCGAGGGAGTCGGTCAGGGCCATGCGCAAGGATGTTCTCGCCAAGTGCTACGGCGGAGACATCAGCCGCAAGCGCAAGCTCCTCGAAAAGCAGAAAGAGGGCAAGAAGCGGATGAAAATGGTCGGTCGTGTCGAAGTGCCTCAGGAAGCGTTCATCGCCGCACTGAGCGGTGACACCGAGGTCGCGAAAGAAAAGAAGTAAGTGCGCCGGAGTAACTTTCAAGACCAGCCCGTCGACTACGCCGCGGTCGGCGCCACCCAGGCGCACGACCTCATGCAGTACCCGCCGCAGGGATTCGTGCCCTACGAGGCATCCATTCGTCTGGGCAGCGGAGCTGAACGGTTTGAGGCGGCGTCCACCTCGCTTCTGACCTGGGCTGTGCAGCGCGGCGCCGGCCTTCGCGTCGACGACGTCCAGGCCAGCTCGGGTGAGAGCTACGGCGGAATCCGCTACGCCGAAGACGGCTCGCCGCTCGAAGCGATCCATGTCTCCACCGAGCAGCGATTCGGCGCTGACGGAACGCCGTACATCACGTCGGGCACCACCGCCCGGTTGCACGGCAGGATCGGCTCGTTCACGGTCGATGAGCAGATCAGGGTTGTCTACCTCATCGACGAGCCCAACGTCGTCGCGTTCGCATACGGAACCGTCGGTGGCAAGCGCGTGAGCGGTGAAGATGCGTTCCGCATCGAACGCCGCGAGGACGACTCGGTCTGGTTCCAGGTCCGGTCGTTCAAACGGCCGCTCGCACTGCGTTACCGGATCCTCCGGCCGCTGATGGCCCTGCGCCACAAACGACTGACGACCGCGTACCTCCGCGCACTCTCGCCGTTGTGGACAGGCCCGGCCAGCTAGGTGATTCGTCACACACCCGGGGCACACTGATGGCCGGCCCGCTTCCGCTCGGTGATCCCGCTCCGCCAGACGGATGCCTTCCGGCATCCGTTGCTGACGGCGCTCAGTCGCGGTCGCTCGCGTTCTACCTCCACGTGCCGTTCTGCCGCGTGCGCTGTGGTTACTGCGACTTCAACACCTACACCGCGACGGAGCTGCGCGGCGCCAAACAGTCCGACTACGCCGACGAGGCGGCCGCCGAGGTCGCGTTCGCCGCACGGGTTCTTCGGGACTCCGGCGTTCCACGCCGCGAGGTGAGCACCGTGTTCTTCGGCGGCGGAACGCCGACCCTGCTCCCGGCCGCCGACCTCGTACGCATGCTGAATGCTGTTCGCGCTCACCACGGCATTGCGCCTGGCGCAGAGATCACGACCGAAGCGAACCCTGACTCTGTCGATGCCGAGTACCTCCGCCAGCTCGCCGACGCAGGGTTCACTCGTGTGTCGTTCGGCATGCAGTCAGCGGTTCCGCGGGTGCTCGCCACCCTGGAGCGGACCCACGACCCCGAGCGCGTACCCCTCGTGGTCGACTGGGCCAAAGAGGCCGGCCTCCAGGTGAGCGTCGACCTGATTTACGGCACTCCCGGTGAGACCATCGACGACTGGAGCGTGTCAGTGGATGCCGCGCTCGCGACGCAGCCGGATCACATCTCGGCGTATTCGCTGATCGTCGAGCAGGGAACCAAGCTGGCCAGGCAGATCAGGTCAGGACTCCTCGCGCTGCCGGACGAGGATCTCCAGGCCGACATGTACGAGTTGATCGACTCCCGGCTGGCCGACGCGGGTTTCTCCTGGTACGAGGTCAGCAACTGGTCGACCTCGCCGTCATCGCGCTCACGGCACAACCTCGCCTACTGGCAGAGCCAGGACTGGTGGGGGATCGGGCCTGGCGCACACAGCCACGTCGGCGGGGTGCGCTGGTGGAACGTCAAGCATCCTGCGGCGTACGCCGGCCGGATCGCCGAGGGCGTGTCTCCCGCGGTAGGCAGGGAAACGCTCGATCCGGAGGCCCGCGAGCTCGAGCGTGTTCTCCTCGGGGCCCGGATCCGTGAGGGCATCGCCGTGCGGTCGCTCCCGAGCGAGGCCCGGGTCGCCGTGGCCGGCCTGATCGCCGACGACCTGGTTAACGCCAGAGCCGCCCTCGCCGGGACAATCGAGTTGACCCTGCGGGGGCGGCTCCTGGCCGACGTTGTCGTTCGGCGGCTGACCGCCTGACGAGTGGGTGGGCTACTTCACCATGCGGAACGCGAAGAAGTAGCGGTATGCCTCACCGTTGTTGACCTTCACACCGCCGATGATGCCGAAGATGATGCCGAGCACGCCGACGATCCAGGCGGCGGGGAACAGCAGCAGCCCGATAAGCACGACCGTGAGCAGCGCGCCGAGGATGTACAGGCCGATGACGAAGATCGTCACGGTGAGCTGGAAGTTCAGCGCTTCCTTGGCTTCCTGGCGAGCGAAAGGTCCGCGGTCCTTGAAGACCAGGTAGATCACCAGCGGGGCGATCCACCCGGCGGTTCCCGCGCCGAGGAAGGCTCCGAGCGCGCCGCCGAAGTGAGCGAGCGACGCCCACAGCTTGTCATCGGCCTGCGTCAGCGGGGTGGGGCCGCCGTACTGCTGCTGCCCATACTGCTGCTGGCCGTACTGCTGCTGGCCGTATGGCTGCTGTGGTGCGCCGTATGGCGGCTGCTGCGGTGCGCCGTACGGGGGCTGCTGCGGTGCACCGTATGGCTGCTGCGGTGGAACCGGCCCTCCCTGGTAGCTGGGTGGCACCTGTCCGCCGTCCTGGCCCTGTCCGTGTGACGGATCGGGCTGGGAAGGCGTGTTGGGGTCGGTCATGGCATGGCCTTTCGATGAGGGGGACGCTGGGTATCAGCCGCGTCGACGAACGTCCGCGGGGGTGTGCGCCTTGTGGTACCCAACGGTACTGCCGTTGCCCCCATACAGGCAACGCTGAGCGCAATTACGACGCGGCGTGTCTCCGCGCTAGAATTAGCACTCAGGAGTATGGAGTGCCAACGCCAACTCCGCGTGCGGCATCCGCGAGTCAGTGCCCACAATCAACGCCCAGAATCAACGCCCGAAACCAGCGAAGGAGAAGACGGACATGGTCTCCGAACGAAGCCTCGAAGTGCTTCGCGTGATCGTCGAGGATTACGTCGCAAGCCGTGAGCCCGTCGGTTCGAAGGGGATCGTCGATCGTCACTCTTTCGGTGTGAGTGCCGCCACCATTCGCAACGACATGGCCCAGCTCGAAGAGGAAGACCTCATCAGTGCGCCCCATACGTCGTCAGGGCGGATCCCGACAGACAAGGGTTACCGGCTCTTCGTCGATCAGCTCGTTGAGCGGCGGCCGTTGTCCGCAGCCCAGAAGCAGGCGATTGAGGCGTTCCTCGGCCAGTCAGTCGACCTCGATGATGTGCTCGTCCGCACGGTCAGGCTGCTCTCGCAGATCACCAACCAGGTCGCGATCGTGCAGTACCCGTCGTTTGCCCGTGCGACGGTCAGGCACGTCGAGATCGTGGCTCTGAGCGATCACCGGCTGCTGACCGTGCTGATCACGGACACCGGTCGTGTCGAGCAGAGGGTCGTGGAGATCCGCGATCCTGTGGAACAGGAACTGCTCGAGTCCATCAAGACCCGCGTGAACTCGTCGCTCGTCGGACTCCCGGTCGAGGAGGCGTCGTCGACGCTCGACTCGCTCGTCGAGTCGAGCCCGCAGCTCGACAAGGAACTGATGGCGCGGATCACGTCCGCGCTCGCTGAGCAGTTCGGCGAGTACCGCCACGACAAGCTGATCATGGCTGGCGCCGCAAACCTCGCCAGAACCGAAGACGACTTCTCCGGGAGCATCTACCCGGTCCTCGAGGCACTGGAACAGCAGGTGGTTCTCCTTCGGCTGTTCAGCGAGATGGACACGGATGCCAACGGCGTCTCGGCGAGCATCGGCCGTGAGAACGCGTCCTTCGGACTCGGTGAGACGTCGATCATCACAAGCAACTATCGTTCCTCTGCTGGCGAACTTGCCAGGCTCGGGGTCCTCGGACCGACGAGAATGGACTATTCGAACAACCTTGCCGCCGTTCGCGCGGTAGCCCGCTACCTCTCTCGCCAGATCGGCGACAACTAGTCACACTTGCGCGCGGCTCGGCGCGAAATACCCAGGAAGCTCGTCGAGCACATGTGCTTCCCAGACAACGAAAGGCCATGAGTGGCTGACCACTACGAAGTACTCGGAGTGTCCCGCGAGGCGACAACCGACGAGATCAAAAAGGCTTACCGCAGGCTCGCACGAGAATTGCACCCCGACGTCAATCCCGGGGCGGATGCCTCTGAGCGGTTCAAGCAGGTCACGCACGCCTACGACGTGCTCAGCGACGCCAAGCAGCGCCAGCAGTACGACATGGGCGGCTCCGGCCAGGGAGCGGCCGGTGGCTTCGGCGGCTTCGGCGACATCTTCGACACCTTCTTCGGCGGCCAAACCCAGCAGCGCGGCCCCAAGTCCCGCCGCGAACGCGGCCAGGACGCGCTGCTCCGCGTGGAGATCGACCTCGACGAGGTCATCTTCGGCACGCACCGCGACCTCGAGGTCGACACTGCAGTGCTGTGTGAGACCTGCCAGGGCTCGTGCTGCCAGCCGGGAACCTCTCCCATCACCTGCGACATCTGCCACGGCTCCGGCCAGATCCAGCGCGCCGTTCGCTCGCTCCTCGGCAACGTGATGACGTCGAGCCCCTGCGGAAGCTGCCGCGGCTACGGAACGATCATCGTTTCGCCGTGCGTCACCTGCCAGGGCCAGGGCCGGGTTCGCGCCCGCCGCACGGTGCCCGTCGACATCCCAGCCGGTGTCGACACCGGACTGCGGCTGCAGATGCCGGGCAGCGGAGAAATCGGCCAGGCCGGTGGACCCCACGGTGACCTGTACCTCGAGATCAAGGTCCGCAACCACGAGATCTTCAGCCGCAACGGTGATGACCTGCTCTGCACGCTCGACGTGCAGATGACGGATGCCATCCTCGGCGTGGAGACCACAATCCACGCGCTCGACGGTGATGTCGATCTCGATCTCAAGCCGGGAATCCAGAGCTCCGAGGTCCTCACCATCAAGGGCCGCGGTGTGACGAAACTGCGCGGTAACGGCAGGGGTGACCTGCGCATCGGCATCCAGGTCGTCACGCCGACCAAACTCGACCACCGAGAGAAGGAACTCATCAAGGCCTTCGCGGCCGGGCGCAAGCAGCAGGACACCCAGCTGGGTCACTTCCAGCAGGGCCTGTTCTCGAAGCTTCGCGATAAGTTCCTGGGCTAGCGCGTGGCCAACCTTTACCTGAACGAGGCGCTCTCTGAATCGCGGGCCGGAGAGCTCATCGAGCTCTCCGGTCCCGAGGCGAAGCACGTGACGACGGTGAGTCGGGCGAAGGTCGGCGACGACCTTCTCGTCGGCAACGGCAGGGGGCTGCTCGCCTGGGGTGTCATCGAGACCATCGAGGCCGGCCGGGTGGGCGTTCGTGTCTCCTCCGTTCGGGAGGACGCGCCGGTGGCCCCTGGCCTGGTTCTCGTGCAGGCACTCGCCAAGGGTGACCGCGACGAACTGGCGATCCAGGCGGCAACAGAGCTGGGCGTCTCGCGGATCATCCCGTGGGCCGCGGCACGCAGTGTCTCCCGGTGGGAAGGGCAGAAGAAAGAGAAGGGCAGGGCGCGCTGGGAAACCATCGTCCGCGAAGCGTCGAAGCAGAGCATCCGTTCGTTCGTCCCGTCCGTTGACGAGATCGTCAGCACGGCGGCACTGGCCTCGGTGGCGGCTGAGCACCGCGTCCTCCTGCTCGAGCCGACCGCAACAGACAAGCTCTCCGACTTCGACCCTGCGTCCGACGGATCCGGTGGGGACATTGTTCTCGTCGTCGGGCCCGAGGGCGGAATCAGCAAGGAAGAACTCGCCGCTCTGACCACTGCGGGAGCCCGGGCGGTGCGGCTCGGAGACACAGTTCTGCGAACGTCGTCCGCCGGCCCGGCGGCACTCGCCGTCCTCAACGTTGCTCTCGGCCGCTGGTGACCTGTCAAGCCGGTCCACAACCGGCTCCCGGTTCGTAGGATAGAACCATGTCCGATACTGAGCGAAGCATTTTCAGCCGCATCATCGCGCGCGAGATCCCGGCAACGATCGTCGCGGAGACCGATTCCCTGATCGCCATCGAGGACATCGCACCGCAGGCACCCGTCCACCTGCTCGTCGTTCCGAAGACGGAGAGTTACCGGAACGTGGCAGAGCTCGCCGCGGGCGACCCCGGCCTGATGGCCGAGATGGTGGCTCTCGCCCAGCAACTCGCGAACGAGCGCGCTGGCGGAGAATTCCGCCTCGTCTTCAACACCGGTCCTTCGGCCGGTCAAACAGTTTTTCATGTTCACGCACACGTCCTCGCGGGGACTCTTGGAGAGGGAACACTTGCCTGATTCTGACGACCTTTCCGGCTCGAGCGAGCCGGTGACGCCCAACCGGGCGGCCCAGGACCGCGACGCAGCGGCGCCGTCGGCATCCGAATCGTCCGAAGCAAGCCTCCACGTCGACGGCGTCGCCATGGTCAGGCTCCTCGGTGCACAGGATCGTTTGCTCACCACGATCGAGACCCAGTACCCCGGTGTATCGCTGCACGTCCGCGGCAACGAGATCAACCTGTCCGGCGACCCCCAGCAGGTGCAGGCAGCGCGAACACTGATCCAGGAGCTCATCGAGCTGGTGAAGCAGGGCCAGGACCTCGACCCGCTCGAGGTGCGCTCGTCCGCCCGGATTCTCGACGACGCGTCTGGCCGTCCCTCTGAGCTGCTCGGCCAGGCGATACTGACCTCGCGCGGCAAGACGATCAGGCCCAAGACCCTGGGGCAAAAGGAGTACGTCGACGCCGTCGACGAGAACACCATTGTGTTCGGGATCGGCCCAGCCGGAACCGGAAAGACCTACCTCGCCATGGCGAAGGCCGTGCAGGCCCTTCAGCGCAAGGAAGTCGAACGCATCATCCTCACCCGGCCGGCCGTCGAGGCGGGGGAGCGGCTCGGCTTCCTCCCAGGGACCCTCACCGACAAGATCGATCCGTACCTGCGCCCGCTGTACGACGCGCTCAACGAGATGATGGACCCGGAACTGGTCCCCAAGCTCCTGGCCGCCGGCACCGTCGAGGTGGCGCCGCTGGCCTACATGCGCGGCCGCACGCTGAACAACGCGTTCATCGTCCTCGATGAGGCCCAGAACACCACGCCGGAGCAGATGAAGATGTTCCTTACGCGGTTGGGCTTCGGCTCCAAGATGATCGTCACCGGCGACATCACCCAGGTCGACCTCCCGGTCGGTGCCTCCGGGCTCCGCCTGGTCACCCGGGTGCTCGACGGCATCGACGACATCCACTTCGCGCGCCTCACCAGCGATGACGTCGTCCGGCACACACTGGTCGGCCGGATCGTCGACGCCTACAGCGAGTACGACCAGGTGAAGCAGGCCGAACGCTTCGAGCGTGGCCAGGCTCAGGAATTTGCCAACCGGGCCGACCGCAGGGGATCAACACCCCGCGACCGTGCCAAGAGAAGAGGAACCAGCTCGTGAGTATCGAGATCAACAACGAATCAGCGATTCCCGTCGATGAGTCGGTGATTCTCCGGTTGGCTGACTATGCCCTCGGTGTCATGCACGTCTCGAGCGAGGCCGACCTCAACATCGTGCTCGTCGACGAAGCGGCCATGGAGCAGTTGCACGTGCAGTGGATGGACGAACCGGGTCCAACCGACGTGCTCAGCTTTCCCATGGACGAGCTGCGGCCTGGGACAGAGGATGCGCCTACTCCGCCCGGACTGTTGGGCGACATCGTGTTGTGCCCGCAGGTCGCAGAGGCGCAGGCTGAGACGGCCGGGCACTCGACAATGCAGGAGTTGCTGCTGCTCACGACGCACGGCATCCTGCACCTGCTCGGATTCGATCACGCCGAACCGGACGAGGAGCGGGAGATGTTCGGCATCCAGCGTGACATCCTGCTTGGCTTCAGCATTGAGGAGCGCCGTTCCTAGGCCATGACACTTTTCTGGTTCATAGCCGTCGCGATAGTCCTCGTCGCATTCGGCGGACTGATGGCATCCGTCGATGCCGCGATCGGCGTCAAGTCACGCGCGGACATCGCCGAACTCGCCTCCCACTCACGACACTCGGCGGCACTGCAGGGCATCGCGGATGACCCGAACGCGCACCTCAACGCCGTCAACTTCATCCGTATCCTCGCCGAAACGACCGCGGCGGTACTCGTCACACTGGCCTTCGCGTTCAGCCTCGAGGAGCAGTGGCTCGTCCTGCTCCTGTCCGCGCTCATCATGACTGCCGTCTCGTTCGTGCTCGTCGGGGCCAGCCCGCGGAGCTACGGCCGCACGCACGCCGACGCCATCCTGCGACTCGCCGGCCCGCTCGTGCGCTTCATCCGGGTGCTTCTCGGCCCGCTCGCCGACGCCCTGGTCGCGCTCGGTAACCGCGTCACCCCCGGCGTCGCTCGAAACGCGTCATTCTCGAGCGAAGAGCAGCTCCTGAGCATGGTCGACGAGGCCACCGAACTCGACGTGCTGGAGGAGGACGACCGCGAACTCATCCACAGCATCTTCGAGTTCAACGAGACGGTAGTGCGCGAGGTGATGATCCCCCGCACGGACATGGTCACCGTCGACGCGTCGGTGACCGTGCAGCAGGCGATGAGCCTCTTCCTGCGCACCGGGGTATCGCGGGTGCCCGTCACCGACGGCGAGGTCGACGACGTCGTCGGGGTCCTGTACCTCAAGGATGTCGTCCGGCTGGTTCACGAGGGTGACGCCAAAGCCAACAGCGTCACGGTACGGAGCCTCGCCCGCGAGGCGCTCTTCGTGCCAGAGTCGAAGAAGGCCGACTCGCTGCTCCAGCAGATGCAACTCGAGTCGAACCACCTCGCCATGGTCGTCGACGAGTACGGCGGGATCGCCGGCCTGGTGACCCTCGAGGACCTGCTCGAAGAACTCGTCGGCGACATCTCCGACGAGTACGACGCGGACAGCCGCGATGTCGAGGACCTCGGCGACGGCAGGTATCGCGTCAACGCCAGGCTTCCCGTCGACGAACTCGGTGAACTGTTCGACCTCGAACTCGACGACGACGAGGTGGACTCGGTCGGCGGGTTGCTCGCGAAACTGCTCGGCCGCTTGCCGGTCGCCGGCTCCGCGGTCGAGACCGACGGACTCGTGCTCACCGCCGAGCGCACAGAAGGGCGCCGCAAGGGCGTCAGCACGATCCTCGTGGAGCGAACAGAAGCTCTCAAGGACGTGCAGGAATCTTTCGAACAATCAGAGGAGAAGTAGTCATGACCCATGACGATCAGCAGAATGACCAGCCCGATGCAGAGCAGGAGCAGAAGCAGGAGTTGGAGCAGGAGCAGGAGCAGCCGGAGCACGTCCAGCCGGAACGGGAGATCCTTCCCGACAACGGATACCGCGCGGGCTTCGTCTCGTTCGTCGGCAGGCCCAACGTCGGCAAGTCGACACTGACCAACGCACTCGTCGGGCAGAAAGTCGCGATCACCAGCTCGAAGCCGCAGACAACGAGAAAAGCGATCCGTGGCATCCTGCACGACGAATCCGGCCAGCTCATCATCGTCGATACCCCCGGCATCCACCGCCCGCGAACTCTTCTCGGGCAGCGCCTCAACGACCTCGTGCAGTCGACGCTCAGCGACGTCGATGTGATCGCCCTGTGCGTCCCCGCCAACGAGAAGATCGGCCCAGGCGACAAGTTCATCAATGAGCAGCTCGACCAGTACCCCCGGGCAAAGAAGGTGGCCATCGTCACCAAGATCGACGCCGCGCCGCGACCCACAACCGCGGAGCAGCTTGCCGCGGTACAGGAGCTGCGCGACTGGGACCTGATCATTCCTGTGTCAGCGACAAGCAGCATCCAGCTCGACATTCTGGTCCGGGAGCTGATCGCGCTCATGCCGACATCGGAGGCTCTCTATCCCGAGGATGCCGTCACCGACGAGAGCATCGAAGACCGCATCTCTGAGTACATCCGAGAGGCCTCCCTCGAGGGCGTCCACGATGAGCTGCCGCACTCGATCGCCGTCACCATCGACGACATGATCGACCGTGAGGACAAGGACATCCTCGACATTTACGCCAACATCTTCGTCGAGCGTGACAGCCAGAAGGCCATCATCATCGGCAAGGGCGGCTCCAGGCTGCGCGATGTCGGCCAGCAGGCCCGCATCCCGATCGAGAAGCTCGTCGGCAAGCAGGTGTTCCTGTCGCTGCGCGTCAAGGTCGCGAAGGACTGGCAGCGGGACCCCAAGCTCCTCGGACGCCTCGGGTTCTAGCAATTCGTACATCGGGAGGATGATCTTCACCTCCCGATGTACCGGATAGCCACGTCACGGCTCCGACGGGAACTAGCGTGGAGATATGTTCCGTCGTCTCTCGCCGCCGCAAATCACCGTCGACATCGTTGTCGCGGCACTGTTCGGACTCGTCGTTGCGTCGGTAGAACTGCCGTTCAGCGACGGCATGGCGCCCGTGATCGTCGCACTCGGCATGACTGCATCGCTCGCGCTTCGACGCCTGTCGCCCGGCCTCGCGCTTGCCGTTGCCTGGCTCGCGGTTGTCGTTCAGCTCACCGGCGCCATGCAGCCCGTTCCCTCGAACCTGGCGATCCTCGCCGTGCTGTACGCGACAGGGTGCTACGGAGGCACCTGGGTCCGGTGGGCCGGGCTCGCCTCGGCGATCGTCGGCGGAGTGGTCGCGGCAACATACACGTCGCTTATCTTTTTCTCCACGGGATACGACCTGACGCAGATGGCGGATTTTCCCGGGGTCGTCATCGCCTCGGTCTTCGGCTCCATCGCCGCCATTTTCGTCTTCACGCTGGCGTGGACGATCGGCCTGCTCGTGCGCACGTCGCAGGCGGCGAAGGCGGAGAGTGTGCGCCGTCGACAGGCGCAGGAGGAGCAGCGGCTGGCGGAGCAGAACGTCGTCGTTGAGCAGGAGCGCAACCGGATTGCCCGTGACATGCACGACGTCGTCGCGCATTCCCTCGCGGTCGTCATCGCGCAGGCAGATGGGGCGCGGTACGCGCAGAAGGGTGACCCGGAGGCCATGGACTCGACGCTGGAAACGATCGCCGAGACGGCACGGGGCGCGCTCGGGGACGTGAGGTTGCTGCTGGCAGAGTTGAGGCACCGGCAGGGCGATGGCCCCCAGCCACTGCTCACCGACCTCGACGCTCTGTTTGAACAGATGAGGGGCGCGGGCCTCGACGTGCGTGTGAATATCTCGGGTGCCCAGCCTCCGCTACCGACCGGCCACCAGATCGCGATCTACCGGATCCTTCAGGAAGCGCTCACGAACGCGCTGAGACACGGCAACCGAAGCGAACCGGTGCGTGTCGACCTGCATTGGCAGAGCACGGGAGTTGCCGTCCGCGTGGACAACCTCATCGCCCCGGTTCCCTCGTCGCCGGACGGTGTCGGGCACGGACTACCGGGAATGCACGAGCGCGCCGCCCTCGTCGGCGGCTGGTTTACCGCTGAACGCACCGAGGACTCCCGGTTCGTCGTCTCGGCCTATGTCCCCGTCCCCAACCTCGCTCAGATGGGAGCAATCCGATGACCGGTGAGACCATTCGTGTCGCCCTCGTTGACGACCAGGAGCTCTTCCGTGCCGGCATCCGCATGCTGGTCAGCTCGCAAGCCGACTTCGAGTTCGTCGGCGAGGCCGGCGACGGGAGAGCGGCCCTCGCGCTCGCGCGGGAGACCCAGCCCGATGTCATCCTGATGGACGTCAGGATGCCGGTGATGGATGGCATCCAGTCCACCATCGCGATCCTCGAACAAGCGGATGCCGCCGGCACGGTGCCGCCCCGCATCATCGTTCTCACAACGTTCGATCTCGACGAGGGCGCTGCGCACGCCCTGCGCAACGGCGCCAGCGGATTCCTGCTCAAGGACACCCATCCCGGTTTTCTCCTCGCCGCCATCCGCACCGTGCACGCCGGAAATGCGGTGATCGCGCCCGGTGCGACCCAGGCGCTGTTCAGCCACTTCGGTGGGGGTTCGCCGACCCGTCCCGTACCCGACCAGTTCGAAAGCCTCACGGCTAGGGAGAAGGGCATCTTCGCTCTCGCGGCGCGAGGAATGAGCAACTCCGAGATCGCCGCGGGCGAGTTCCTCAGCGAAGCGACGGTGAAGACCCACATCTCGAGGGTGCTCGGCAAGCTCGCTCTGCGTGACCGGGTCCAGCTCGTCATCTTCGCCTACGAGCACGGACTCATCACCCCGGAATCGCCTGTGCCCTGACCGCGGCAGCCGGGGACTGGCATCTCGCTCGGGTCCGCCCCACGCGCGGAGTGCAGAACCGAGCAGATTTTCGTGTGAGGCACCATTCGGGGATCAAAATGCCCAGAAGCGATGCGGGGGCGACGCCCGTGGTGTTAGCCTGTTTCTGTGTTGTTCGGTGCCTTCCTTCTTAGCTGCCGCGGCGAGGCTTAGCTCATAGCCCTCTCGTCGCGGAGTTCATCGTTGGCTGAACATCACACGCGAGGAGAAGAGATTATGCAAAACAACCAGACCCCGTCGGGTATGCCGATCCACAAGTACAGCCAGTACCAGGACACCTTCGACGTCAGCCTTCCCGACCGCACCTGGCCCGACAAGCGCGTCACTGCAGCACCGCGTTGGTGTGCTGTCGACCTTCGAGACGGAAACCAGGCTCTCATCGATCCGATGAGTCCCGAACGTAAGCGCATCATGTTCGACCTGCTGGTCAAGATGGGCTACAAGGAGATCGAGGTCGGTTTCCCGAGCGCGAGCCAGACGGACTTCGACTTCGTTCGCAGTCTCATCGACGAGAACGCGATCCCGGACGACGTCACCATCCAGGTCCTGACTCAGGCGCGCGACCACCTGATCGAGCGTACCTACGAGTCGATCGCCGGCGCCAAGCAGGCGATCGTGCACCTCTACAACTCGACGAGTGTGTTGCAGCGCGAGGTCGTTTTCCGCACGGACAAGCAGGGCATCATCGATATCGCCCTCGCTGGCGCGCGCAAGTGCCGCGAGATGGAGAAGTCGATCCCGGAGACTACCGTCTACTACGAGTACTCGCCCGAGAGCTACACCGGAACCGAGCTCGAGTACGCCGTCGATGTCTGCAACCAGGTGCTCGAGGTGTTCCAGCCGACGCCCGACCGCAAGGTGATCATCAACCTCCCGTCGACCGTCGAGATGGCGAGTCCGAACGTCTACGCCGACTCGATCGAGTGGATGGGCCGCCACCTCAACCACCGCGAGAACGTCCTGATCTCGCTCCACCCGCACAACGACCGCGGCACAGCCGTTGCCGCCGCGGAGCTCGGCTACCTCGCCGGCGCTGACCGCATCGAGGGCTGCCTCTTCGGCAACGGCGAGCGCACCGGAAACGTCGACCTTGTCGCCCTCGGGATCAACCTGTTCACGCAGGGCATCGATCCCCAGATCGACTTCAGCGACATCGACGAGGTCAAGCGCACCGCCGAGTACTGCAACCAGCTCCCGGTGCACGAGCGCAGCCCGTGGGCGGGCGACCTGGTCTTCACCGCTTTCAGCGGGTCGCACCAGGATGCCATCAAGAAGGGCTTCGAGGCGATGGCTGCCGACGCGGCCGCGCAGGGCAAGGATGTCAACGAGCTCAAGTGGGCTGTGCCGTACCTCCCGGTCGATCCCAAGGATCTCGGTCGCAACTATGAGGCGGTCATCCGGGTGAACTCGCAGTCGGGCAAGGGCGGAGTGGCCTACCTGCTCAAGACGGACCACGCGCTCGACCTGCCGCGCAAGCTGCAGATCGAGTTCTCCGGTGTCGTCCAGGCGAAGACCGACGAAGAGGGTGGCGAGTTCACGAGCGACGCGATCTGGGGAGTCTTCCAGGACGAGTACCTGCCGAGCGACACCGAGGCCGAGAAGTGGGGCCGGTTCGAGCTGCAGTCGACTCGCACGTCGAGCCGCATGGCGGGGTCCGTCGAGCTCACCATCGACCTGCGCGACCGCGACACGGTCTCCGAGGCAACCGCGACGGGCAATGGGCCGATCGCTGCGTTCCTCACCGTGATGCGGGACCGTGGAATCGATGTGACGCTCTACGACTACGTCGAGCACGCACTGAGCGCGTCGGGAGACGCACTCGCCGCGGCTTACGTCGACCTGCAGGTCGGCGACCGCCGGCTCTGGGGCGTCGGTATCGATGCTGACATTTCGACGGCGTCGCTCAAGGCCGTCGTGTCAGCGGTCAACCGCGCCATCCGCACCTCGACTCCCGACCGCGAGCTCGCCGGGGTCTGACCCGGGGGCGGTCTTTAGGCCGACTCTCTGGGTTCGGCCAGCTTCGGCGGGTTCTGCCCGCCACTGCCAGCAAGGCCCCGCACCGCCGTGAGGCGCCTGCGGGGCCTTTCTCTGTCCGCTCTGCCTGCGACGGTTCGCGGGCAGCGTGATAATTGCGGATGCCACGCCCCGCGATCTGACCGAGTGCCCAGCGGGACGCGAGATACTGGACTGTGCCCGTTTACCGTGAAGAAGGAGTCGTGCTTCGCACCCACAAGCTGGGCGAAGCCGATCGGATCGTCACGCTCCTCACCCGCGGTCGCGGCAAGGTTCGCGCGGTAGCGAAGGGTGTTCGACGCACCGGCTCCAAGTTCGGCGCTCGGCTCGAGCCGTTCATGGTCGCGGACCTGCAGCTCTACGAGGGCAGAACGCTCGACGTCATCAACCAGGCCGAGACCCTCGCCTCCTACGGTGCACTGATCGCCGCCGACTACTCGAGCTACACCGCAGCGACGGTGATGGTCGAAACGGCGGACAAGCTCACCGAGTCAGAGGGCTCCCTCCAGCAGTACCTCCTGCTCGTTGGCGCGCTGCGCGCCCTGTCGCGCCACGACCACGATGCCACGCTCATCCTCGACTCGTATCTCCTCCGTTCGTTGTCGCTCGCGGGCTGGGCACCGAGCTTCTTCGACTGCGCCAGGTGCCAGGCGCCTGGACCCCACCGCCACATGGTGGTGCAACTCGGCGGCGTCGTGTGTGACAACTGCAGCCCGCCCGGCAGCCCGAGACTCGACGAAGACACCATCACCCTCCTGGCCGCACTGCTCACCGGCGACTGGGACGCGGCAGACGCCTCGGGCGACCAGCTCCGGTCGCGCGCGAGCGGTGTTGTCGCCGCGTATACGCAGTGGCACCTCGAGCGCGGTCTGAAATCCCTTGTCCACGTGTCACGAGAGCGAGCACAGTAACTTTGCCCAAGCCATTCACGCACAGGGATGCCGTTCCGTTCCGTCCCCTCGACTGGACGGGTATCTACCCGCCACAGGTTCCGGCTGCGGCAGTCCCGAAGCACGTCGCGATCGTCATGGACGGCAATGGGCGCTGGGCCAACCGCAAGGGGCTGCCCCGCGTCGAGGGCCACCGGGCGGGGGAGGCGGCGCTGCTCGACGTCGTCGCCGGCGCCATCCAGATGGGCGTGAAGCACCTCTCCGTGTATGCCTTCTCCACCGAGAACTGGCGCAGGTCACCCGACGAGGTCCGGTTCCTCATGGGCTTCAACCGCGATGTGCTGCACCGCCGCCGTGACCAGCTCAACGAGTGGGGGGTTCGTGTTCGCTGGGCGGGGCGCAAGCCGAGGCTGTGGGCATCCGTGATCAACGAACTTCAATACGCCGAGAAGCTCACGCAGGACAACGACGTGCTGACGTTGACGATGTGCGTCAACTACGGCGGCAGGACTGAGATCACGGATGCCATGCGCCAGCTGGCAGAGCAGGTCGCTGCGGGCACCCTCAAGCCGTCCGGCATCACCGAGAAGTCGATCCAGCGCCAGCTGTACGTGCCGGATCTCCCCGACGTCGACCTGTTCGTGCGCAGCTCGGGGGAGCAGCGCACGAGCAACTTCATGCTGTGGCAGTCGGCGTATGCCGAGATGGTGTTCCTCGACACGCTCTGGCCGGACTTCACCCGCGAGGACCTGTGGGAAGCGGTTGGGCTGTATGTGGACCGCGACCGGCGCTTCGGCGGGGCCGTCGACAAGCCCGGAACCTGACGGGCCTGCGCGCGCCGCTTCGGTGGTCGCAAATGCACGTAACACCCCGCGGAACCGTGCATTCGCGACAGTTGAGTGGCAGAAGGGCGGGGGCCCGCCGCTTCAGCTGTCACAAACGCACGTTATGACCGACGGAAACGTGCATTCGTGACAGTTGAGTGGTGCCGCAGCAGGGGTGACGTGCTTTTGGACGGTTGAGTGGCGCCGCGGCGGATGCCCGCTCTGGGCCGTCCGCGACGGCATCCGCCGGTCGTTCGCGTCGCCCGCCGCATGCACCGCGGCTTCAGCTGTCGCAAATGCACGTAAAGGCGCCGCGTGACGTGCACTCGTGACATTTGAGTGGCAGAGGGTGCGGGGCCCGCGGCTTCAACTGTCGCAATCGCACGTTATGACCGACGGAAGCGAGCATTCGTGACAGTTGAGTGGTGCCGGAGCAGGGGTGACGTGCTTTTGGACGGTTGAGTGGTGCCGTGACGGATGCCCGCGCTGGGCCGTCCGCGACGGCATCCGCCGGTCGGTCGCGTCGCCCGCCGCATGGGCCGCGGCCTCAACTGTCGCAAATGCACGTTACGACCCGCGGAACCGTGCACTCGTGACAGCTGAGTGGCAGAAGGGCGGGCCCCGCGGCTTCAGCTGTCGCAAATGCGGGTTACAGCCCACGAAAACGTGCATTCGCGACAGTTGAGTGGCTGTGGAGGATGGGTAACGTGCATTCGCGACGGATGACGGCGACGGCATCCGTTAATCGAGCCATACGCCGGCGGGAATACAACCGCGAGCACCCCGGTTGGCGTGAGTGTGAGTGAATCAATCAAGATCGACATCTGGTCAGACATCGCGTGCCCCTGGTGCTACATCGGCAAGCGCAAGTTCGAGACGGGAGCCGCCGCGTTCGCCGAACAGGCTGGCGCCAACGCACCCGCGGTGACCGTCGAATATCACAGCTTCGAACTCGCGCCGGATACCCCCGTCGATTTCGACGGCGATGAGGTTGAATTCCTCTCGACCCACAAGGGCATGCCTGCCGAGCAGGTTCGCGGCCTGCTCGACAACGTCAGTGGCATCGCCAAGGCGACGGGCCTCGACTACAACTACGACATCCTCAAGCACACCAACACGGTCAAGGCCCACCAGCTGCTGCACTACGCGAAGGCGCACGGCAAGCAGCTCGAGGCCAAGGAGCGTCTGCTCAAGGCGTACTTCACCGAGGGCAGGCACGTCGGCCGGATCGAAGATCTCGCCGACCTCGCCGCGGAGATCGGGCTGGACCGCGACGATGTGGTTCGATCGCTCTCCGCCGACGAGTACCTCGGCGACGTGCGGGCCGACCAGGCCCAGGGCCACGAGTACGGCATCCAGGGCGTGCCGTTCTTCGTCATCGACGGCAAGTACGGCATCTCGGGAGCCCAGGAGGCTGCGGCCTTCGCCCAGATCCTCGACCAGGTCTGGATGGAACGACAGATGGAAGATGAAGGAGCGACAGCATGAGTGAGAACAGCACACGGCCACGCCTGACCCTGCTTGGTGACACGGATGCCGTCAGCTGCGAGGGCGACGCCTGCGTGATTCCGTCCCTCGCCGAGGTCACCTCGGCTGTGGAGAAGGCGTTTCGCTCGGGTCTCTAACCACCGCGAGCGGTCGCGCCCGTCGGCTCACTCCGGATCGGTGATGTCTGCCACCACGGCGTCGAACGCCCGCGCGAGCGCGTCCGCGTCCACGAACGCGCTCAGCCCCGGCGCTCCGGCGCCGAGAGCGACGCGAGTGCCGGCGACGGACTCGTCGAGATACACGGGCCACGGGGTCGTGCTGCCGAGCGGTGTGATCGTGCCGCGGGCGTATCCCGTCGCGTCGAATGCCGTGTCCGCCGATGGCAGCGACAGCTTGTTCACGCCGACGAGGGCGCGCAGCTTGGGCCACGAGATCTTCCGCCCGCCCGGCACCAGAGCGAACAGGAAATCACCGTCGTGGCGCTTCACGACGAGCGTCTTGACGATGCCACGAGGTTCGATGCCCAGGAGCGCCGCCGCCTCCTCAAGGCTCGATGCGTCGGGGCGCGGGACGATCTCAACCTCGAGGTCACGACCGACGGCATCCGCCCTCACTCGATCCGATCCTGACGGCAACTGCTCGACGGTCATGTATTCGCCAGCTTTCTGGGAGAATTGAAGGACATGTCTGTTTCCCCAACGATAAGCCACACCCCGGCACTGTCGATCGGCTCTCTCGAGCTCGACGTGCCGGTCGTTCTCGCGCCCATGGCCGGGATCACCAACACCGCGTTCCGCCGGCTCTGCCGCGAGTTCGGCGCCGGGTTGTACGTCAGCGAGATGATCACCTCCCGCGCGCTCGTCGAGCGCAATAAGGAGACCATGCGGCTGATCAACCACCACGAGTCGGAGACGACGCGCAGCATCCAGCTTTACGGCGTCGACCCGAAGACCGTCTCGGAGGCCGTCACGATCCTCGTCGCCGAAGACCGCGCCGACCACATCGACCTCAACTTCGGCTGCCCGGTGCCCAAGGTCACCCGCAAGGGCGGCGGAAGCGCGCTGCCGTGGAAGCAGGACCTGTTCCGTGACATCGTCGAGGGCGCCGTGAAGGCGGCCGGCGACATCCCGCTCACGGTGAAGATGCGGAAGGGCATCGACGCCGACCACCTCACCTACCTCGAGGCGGGCAAAGCCGCCGAGGGCGCCGGAGTGGCAAGCATCGCCCTCCACGCCCGCACGGCGAGCGAGTTCTACTCCGGTCACGCTGACTGGTCTGCGATTACCAAGCTCAAGGAGACGGTGACGAGCGTCCCCGTCCTCGGCAACGGCGACATCTGGTCGGGCGAAGACGCCCTGCGGATGATGGCAGAGACCGGCTGCGATGGCGTCGTCGTCGGTCGCGGCTGCCTCGGCAGGCCCTGGCTCTTCGGCGACCTCGCCGCGGCGTTCAGCGGCAGCGACCAGCGGTTCACGCCCAGCCTCGGCCAGGTGGCGTCCACTTTCCGTCGCCACGCCGAGCTGCTCGCCGAATTCTTTGAGAGTGAAGAACGCGGATGCCGCGACATCCGTAAGCACGTCGCCTGGTACTTCAAGGGGTACCCGGTTGGCGGCGACCTCCGTGCCCGCCTCGCCACTGTCGAGTCGCTCGAGCAACTCGACGAACTGCTCGCGACGCTCGACTGGACACTGCCGTACCCGGGTGCCGACGCCGAGGGCCAGCGCGGTCGCGCCGGCTCACCGAAGCGCACGGTGCTGCCCGACGGCTGGCTCAACTCGCGGACGCTGGACAGCGTCGGACGTGGCACGCTGACCGAGACCGAGAGCGACACCAGTGGCGGATAGCGCGCCGACGCCGGGTCAGTACTCGGAACACGACACCGAACGGGCGCTGCCCGAAGAGCACTCCTCGAGGCGCAGCGACTTCGCCCGCGACCGCGCGCGCCTGCTGCACTCGAGCGGACTCCGGCGCCTCGCCGCGAAGACCCAGGTGCTGAGCCCGGCGGCCGGACTCGACTTCGCCCGCAACCGACTCACCCACTCGCTCGAGGTGGCCCAGGTCGGCCGCGAACTCGCCACCAGCCTCGGTCTCGAACCCGACGTCGTGGACACCGCCTGCCTCGCCCACGACCTCGGCCACCCGCCGTTCGGCCACAACGGTGAACGTGCGCTCAACATCTGGGCCGAAGACATCGGCGGCTTCGAGGGCAACGCCCAGACCCTGCGGATACTCACCAGGCTCGAACCGAAGGTCTTCGGACCCGACGGGCACTCCTACGGGCTGAACCTCACCCGGGCGAGCCTCGACGCGAGCTGCAAGTACCCGTGGCCCGCCGCCCAGGCGGTTATCGATCCGGGCGGACGCGCGAAGTACGGTTTCTTCGACGACGACAGCGACGCCTTCGTCTGGCTGCGCCAGGGTGCGCCGCCGCGCCAGCGCTGCATTGAGAGCGAAGTGATGGACCTCTCCGACGACATCGCCTACTCGGTGCACGACTTCGAAGACGCCATTGTGAACGAGTACATCGACCCGGCGTTTCTCAGCGCGAGGGCCGGACACGACTCGCTCATCGCCGCTGTGCAGGAGTGGGCGGGCGCCGACTTCACCCTCGACGACATGGCTCAGGCCTTCGATCGCCTGGCTGCCCACCCGCTCTGGGTGTCGAGCTGGGACGGGTCGCGGCGCGACCTCGGCAAGCTCAAGAACTTCACGAGCCAGATGATCGGCCACTTCGCGCAGTCGGCGACCAAGGCAACCCGCGAGGCGTACCCGCAGGAGAGCGTCATCCGGTTCAGCGCGTCCGTCGTCGTCCCGCACGACGTGCAGGCCGAGATCGCCGTGCTCAAGGGCGTCGTCGCGGCGTTCGTGATGTCGAGCGACTCGCGCCAGCCGATCTACCGCAAGCAGCGCGGCCTGCTCACCGACCTCGCCGACCAGCTCTATGCGGCTGGACCCGAATCGCTCGACCGCGGGTTCGCCGATGACTGGGCCGCGGCATCCGACGATGCTGCCCGCAAGAGGGTCATCGTCGACCAGGTGGCGAGCCTCACCGACCAGTCCGCCCTCGCGTGGCACGAACGACTCACCGTTGGCAGGCACTGAACCGTGCCTGTTGAGGAGCGTTTCGGCCAGGCCCGATCGGTAGGATAGACGGATGGCCGGCCGTATTCGTTCAAGCGACATCGAAGAGGTCAAGTCGCGCACGAACATCGCCGATATCGTCGGTGATCACGTCAGCCTCAAGTCAGCCGGCGTCGGCTCGCTCAAGGGCCTCTGCCCGTTCCACGATGAGCGCAGCCCCAGCTTCCACGTGCGCCCGCAGCTCGGTTTCTACCACTGCTTCGGCTGTGGTGAGTCCGGCGACGCCATCTCGTTCCTGCAGAAGATGGACCACGTCAGCTTCGCGGATGCCGTCGAGCGGCTGGCACAGCGGGTCGGCTTCACCCTCACCTACGAAGATGGCGACGGCGCACCGAGCGACTCCACCAACCGGGCACGGCTGCTCGCCGCAAACGCGGCGGCGGAGGCGTTCTTCCAGGAGCAGCTCACGACGCCAGGAGCAGATCCCGGCCGCCGGTTCCTCGGCGAACGCGGCTTCGACCACATCGCCGCAGCGCGGTTCGGCGTCGGTTTCGCGCCGAAGAGCTGGGACGCCCTGACCAAACACCTTCGTTCCAAGGGTTTCAGCGTCGAGGAGATCACGACGGCCGGGCTCGTCTCCCAGGGCGACCGCGGCGTGTACGACAGGTTCCGTGGTCGGCTGATCTGGCCCATTCGCGATGTCACCGGCCAGACCGTCGGCTTCGGTGCGCGCAAGCTGCTCGACGACGACAAAGGACCCAAGTACCTCAACACGCCTGAGACACCCGTCTACCACAAGGCCCAGGTGCTCTACGGGCTCGATCTCGCCAAGCGTGACGTGTCCCGCAGCCACCGCGTCGTGGTCGTCGAGGGATACACCGACGTCATGGCGTGCCACCTCGCGGGAATCACCACTGCCGTCGCGACCTGTGGCACCTCGTTCGGCGTCGACCACATCAAGACGCTCCGGCGCGTGATGGGCGACGACACAGCGAACGGCGAAGTGATCTTCACCTTCGACCCGGATGCCGCCGGCCAGAAGGCCGCAATGCGCGCGTTCGCCGAAGAGCGCCGCTTCTCTGCCCAGACCTATGTCGCTGTCGCACCCGACGGGCTCGACCCGTGCGACCTGCGGCTCAACCGCGGCGACGACGCGGTGCGGAGGCTCGTCGACAATAAAGAGCCGATGTTCGAGTTCGTGATTCGGCAGACCCTCGCGAGCTTCGACCTCGAAACCGTTGAGGGCAGGGTCGGCGCGCTGCGGGCATCCGCCCCTGTCATCGCCGACATCCGCGACCCGTCACTTCGGCCCGGGTACACCCGTGTGCTGGCCCGGCACCTCGGCGTCGACCTGCCCGAGGTGCAGGCCGCCGTCTCCCGCGCATCGCGCGGCGCCCTCGGCACGTCACAGGACAACGGATCGCGCCAGGCCGGAGCCGACGGAGTCGTCGCCGAACGCCCCGCGTCGATCCGCGATCTGCCCCGCGACCCGGCCACACGACTTGAGCGGGATGCGCTGATGGCGATCCTGCAGCATCCGGCCCTCGCCGGGCGCGAGCTCGTCCAGCGGGCAATGCTCACAACCTTTGTGAACCCGACGCTCGCAATCGTCCGGGATGCGATTGCGGCGAGCATGGATGCCTTCGGCACGGATGCCTGGTTCACCCGCGTCACCGAGATGGCGCCGACCCCGATGACGGGCATCGTGCAGCAGCTTGCCGTCGCACCGATTCCGGAGCGATCGGAGCGCGACCTGACCGCGTACGTTCGTGAAATCACCGTCGCCCTCATCGACCGGGAACTGCTCAGGCAGTCCCACGAACTGCTCGGACGACTGCAGCGCGTCGACCCGAAGGAGCGCGAAGGCTACCGCGCCCTCCAGGCGCAACTGATGGCCATCGAGGGCGAACGACGGAGCCTCCGCGAGGGCTAGCGGGTTCGCGATCCACACGCCTTAAGGCAGGATGTAACCATGAGTTCCCCGGCAAACACAGGCGATGCGGCAGTCATCGTCGACGATCTGACCGTCGACTATCCGGCGCACCGGGCAAGCGTGGCGCACCGCGCGGTCGACGGAGTCAGCCTCACTGTTGCCAATGATGAGGTCATCGGAATCATCGGCGAATCGGGGTCGGGCAAGTCGACACTCGCCCGGGTGCTCGCCGGTGACCTGACCAGTGCGCGCGGAACCGATCCGGCCCCGGTGATCTCCGGGGGAGAGGCACGCGTCCTCGGTCACGCGCTTCGCGGCATCCGTCGCAGGGAGCTGGCTCGGCTGACCTTCAACGTCGCGTACCTGCCCCAGGATGCCGCCGCGCGGCTTGCGCCGGAGCTGACCGTCGCCGAGCTCGTCGGAGCGCCGATCCTGGCTCGCGACCGCCGGTACGACGCCAAGGCGGTGGGCCTCCGGGTCGCCACGATGCTCGACCAGGTGCAGTTGCCCCTCGCTGTGCTCGACAAGTACCCGTTCGAGCTCTCCAGCGGCCAGCGGCAGCGGGTCGCGATAGCGAGGTCGCTCGTGCTCGCCCCACGCGTGTTGATCGCCGACGAGCCGACCGCCGGCATTGATGTGACGGTACGCGGTTCGATCAGCGAACTCATTGAACGGCTCCGGGTTGAGGGAAGCTTTTCCGCGATCCTCGTCAGCCACGATCTCGCCCTGCTCAGGCACACCACACGGCGGGTCGCTGCGTTGCACGCGGGTCGAATCGTTGGTCTCGCGCCCATCGATGAGCTGTTGGGCGAAGGCGCGCACCCGTTCCTGGCGGGCTTCGCCGAGGCAACCGGGCAGCGCGACGGCGACAAGACTCGCCCGAGGTGACCGTCTCGATTTTGTGTTTCGCAAAGCTTTGGTAAAGTAGCTACGCAACGCAATGATCCTCGATAGCTCAATTGGCAGAGCAATCGGCTGTTAACCGGTAGGTTCTTGGTTCGAGTCCAAGTCGAGGAGCGAAAAGGCCACAAGGGCTCCACCCCTGTGGCCTTTTTTCTTGCCCGGATGCCGGATCGCGGATGCCGGATGCCGGATGCGGGATCCCGGATGGCGGTCGACCGGCTGTCGTATCGGTCGCGATCCTCGTCGGGGCACAAAAAAGGCGCCGTCCGCAGAGTTCCTGCGAGCGGCGCCTTTGTCGGAAGTGCTGGTTCAGGCGTCGAGGTCGTCCACGCCCGGCATCCAGCTCACGCCGGGTACGCCCCAGCCCATCTTTTTCGTGATCTTCGCCACGATCTTGCGGTCGTGACGGCCGAGGCGGTCGACATACAGGTATCCGTCGAGATGGTCGTACTCGTGCTGGAGGATCCTCGCGTGCCAGCCGCTGACCCTCAACTCAACCGGGTTCTGCTCGAGGTCGACTCCGGTGAGGATCGCTTCCTCGCCGCGCCGGAGGGGGAATCTCTCGCCGGGGAACGACAGGCATCCCTCTGACTCTTCGTCCTCGTCGGGCTCTCCCGCAGGAGGGGGAGTGATCCACAACTCGGGATTGATCACGACACCACGCCAGGGCCCGACCTCGTCGGTGTCGTAGCCGTACACGAACAGACGCAGGGGAACACCGACCTGCGGCGCCGCGAGTCCGACGCCGGGAGCGGCATCCATCGTCTCGAACATGTCGCTGACGAGCTGCCGAAGTGAGTCATCGAAAACCGTCACGGGTTCGGCGGGGGAGTGCAGGGCGGGGTCACCGGTGATACGGATGGGGAGAATGGCCATTCGTTGAGCCTAACCAAGAGCCGCCCGTTGTAGGCTCACAACGTGATGTTTGCGAACAACGACTTCAGCGACCTGACGAGCGAGTTTGTTCGCAACCCGAGCCAGCTCATCGGCATCCCGCTCGCCATCGTCGGCGCAGTCTTCATGTCGCTCGGCGCGCAGTTCCAGCACCGCGGTGTGACCAAGGTCGAATCGTCGAGCGGTGTCGATGCGACTACCGGACTCAACTTCAGCCAGCTGAAGCTTCTGCTCACCCGACCGTCATGGGTTCTCGGCACACTCATGCTCGGGTTCGCCATTGCGTTCCAGCTCAGCGCTCTTGCCTTTTCGCCGCTGATTCTCGTTCAGCCGCTCGGCGCCATCGCCCTCGTGATCACCGCGATTCTCAACGCGCGCATTTACAAAATGAGCCTCAACCGCCCGAGTGTGATTGCGATCTCCGCCTGTGTGGCCGGCGTCGCTCTGTTTGTGACGATCGCGGCGCTCGTCGGCGGTGAGAAGCCGGTGTCCAACGTCGATCTCATCACGATCCTCATCATGCTCGGTGTGGTGCTCATCCTCCTGACGCTCGGGTTCCTGTTCTTCCGCAAGCGCGCCAAGGCGCTGTTCTACATCCTCGCCGCGGGAATCATCTACGGTTTCGTCGCGACGCTCGCGAAAGTCGTCATCAACCGCATAGTTCACGAGAACTTCGACTGGCTGACCGTCCTGTGTGTCGTCGGCCTTCTCGTTGCCGCTGGCCTCGGCGCGTACTTCGTGCAGACCGCGTACTCTTCTGGGCCGCCTGACCTCGTCATCGCCGGGCTCACCGTCGTCGACCCAATGGTCGCAGTCGCGATCGGCATCGTCGTCCTCGACGAGGCAAGCGGCGCGCCGCTCTGGGCCGTTATCGGGTTTGCCGTCGCCGGTGCAATCGCGGTCTGGGGAGTGTTCCAGCTGGCCAGGCACCACCCGCAGGTGCAGGCGTAGATTTCAGTCACCGGATGCCTCATCGGCGCGGACCGCATCGGCGCGGACCGCATCGGCGCGGACCGCATCGGCGCGGACCGCATCAGCGCGGTCGCGAAGCCACGCACGGGTGGGTGCGTCCGTCGTGAGTGAGATCGCCCTCTCGTAGGCGGCGATCGCTTCCGAACCCCGACCGGCCTGGGCGAGAAGGTGGGCCCGAACGGCCCACGCGGGCTGGAACCGCGAAACGCCAGCCTCCGCGATCGCGTCGAGAGCGTCGAGGCCCGCCGTCGGTCCGTCATCCTGGCCGATGACCGCGGCGAGTGCGACCCGGGCTCCGAGCGTTGGCGCGACGGTCACGAGGGCTTCGGAGAGGGTGCGAAGTGCGCGCAGGTCGGTCGTGCCCGTGCTGGCCCTCGCGCAGTGCACCGACTGGATCGCCACTTCAATCTGGAAGCGCCCGGGTGCGCCGAGCCTGTGCGCCCGCGACAGGTATGCCTCACCACGGGCGATTGCGGCGGCATCCCACACCGCGGTGTCCTGCTCGTCAAGCGGCACCAGGGTCCCGTCCGGGAGGGTCCGCGCTCCCGTGCGCGAGATGCTCAACCAGAGCAGGGCTGCGAGGCCGAGCGCCTCCGGTTCGTCCGGGAGGAGCTCGGCGAGGATCTCCGCGAGGTTCACCGCCTCGGTCGAGAGCGAACCCCTGATGGTGGTTCCCGAGACGACCTGCCAGTCGATCGCGTAGGCACCGTAAATGGCCTCGAGCACCGCGGGAAGCCGCCCGGCCATCTCCGAGCGATCGGGTACACGAAACGGGATCCCGGCATCCCGGATGCGACGTTTGGCACGAACGAGGCGCTGAGCCATTGTGTGGCGCGGGGTGGCGTATGCGCCCGCAACACGCTCGGCGTCGAGGCCGAGAACCGTCTGAAGCATGAGCGGTGTGCGGATGGCGCGGTCGATGGCCGGATGCGCACAGGTAAAGAGGAGCGCCAGTCGTTTGTCCGGGATCGCGTCGAGGTCAACGTCGTCCGAACTGTCCTCGGCAGTGTCGGCGTTCTCAAGCGGGACAGACCTCCGCTGGGCGGCTGAGTGAAAGTGGTCCCGCAGCCTGTTGCGTGCCACCTGGAAGATCCAGCCCTCGGGGTTCCTCGGCACCCCGGTATCCGGCCAGTTGAGTAGCGCCCTCTCCAGTGCGTCGGCGAGCGCGTCTTCCGCGGCGAAGATGTCCCCGCTTCGTGCCGCGAGGAGTGCGAGCAGTCGCCCGTGGGAATCCCGGGCGACCTGCTCGGCCACCTCCGCGACCATCAGGCCGCGTTCTGCCACTGCCCCTCCGCGAAGTACAGGGCGGTGGGTCGGACCTCGATCACACCGTACTGGGCGGCCGGGCACTTTTCGGCCCAGGCGATGGCGGCATCCAGGTCGGCGACATCGATGACGAAAACGCCGTTGAGCTTTTCGCGCGTATCCGCAAACGGTCCGTCCTGCACCTGCAGCGCACCGTTGCGGAGGGTGACAGTCGTGGAGGACGCGACCGGCTGGAGGATGTCGACGCCGATGAGCGCGCCGGCATCCGAGAGGGACTTTGCGTATGCGTCGAATGCGGCCATTGCCGGTTCCATGTCCGCCTCGGTGATGCCGACGTCGGCCGGCTCAGGGTTGTTCAGGAGAAGTGCGTATCGCATGGTCTTACCTTTCTGCTGGGTGGTCAGGCTAACGCCGCAGCTGGCGCGCCGCTACAGAGATGACGATCCAGCGGGGCGCCAATCGACAGGAATACACTCCCGGTGTCGGCGGCATGCCCAGCGGCACGCCAGCCTTGTCCGGCAACACGCGCTGGGTGCCCGATAGTATGAGAGCGATTGATCCCCGGCGGCCCCCGCCAGAGGATGTGGTCGGGGTGATCATCTCCGGCCGATGACGGAGGAATCCCCACAGTGCCAGAATCAGTTCACTCGACAAACGCCGGGTCAACCGACCAGCCCCACGAGGATAGCCGTCCGCTCCGAATCATCATCGGCGCGGACACCTTTGCTCCCGACGTCAACGGCGCTGCCCGGTTCTCTGAGCGCCTCGCCGCCGGCATGGTTGCGCGCGGACACGAGGTCCACGTGGTTGCTCCAGCCGCGTCCAGGAAGCACGGCACGTGGACGGAGACCCACGAGGGTCAGCAGATGGTCGTCCACCGGGTCAAGAGCTGGCGTTGGTATCCGCACGACTGGCTGCGGTTCGCCCTCCCGTGGCGTCTGAACAAAGACGCCGCACAGATCATCGACGCCGTTAAGCCCGATGTCATTCACTCTCAGTCCTACGCCCTCGTCGGGCGCGGGTTGTCGAACCAGGGCGCCAAGCGTGGCATCCGGATCATCGCCACCAACCACCTGATGCCCGAGAACGCTCTCGAGTTCACGTTGTTGCCTCATCGCTTCCGTGAGTCGCTCGTGCGCTGGGCCTGGAAGCTGGCCCGCGGCAACCTCCTCCTGGCTGAAGAGGTCACAACGCCAACGCGCCGGGCGGCGGACTTCCTGGAGAAGTACACCGGCCTGACCGGGGTTCACGCGATCTCCTGTGGAATCGACGCGCAGATGTACACGCCGAGCTTCGAGCCACGGACCGAGAACCGCATTGTGTTCGTCGGCCGGGTCACCGGCGAGAAGCAGATCGACGTCCTGATCAAAGCGTTCGCGACCCTCGACCCCGCACTCGATGCGAAACTCGAGATCGTCGGCGGGGGAGACCAGAAGCGCAACCTCGAGACGCTGACAACATCGCTGGGGCTCGATGACCGGGTCATCTTCACCGGTTATGTGAGTGACGAAGAACTGCGCGAAACCTACACCCGCGCAACGTTGCTCGCGATGCCGTCGATTGCGGAACTGCAGAGCATCGTGACGATGGAGGCCATGGCATCCGCGCTTCCGGTTGTCGCGGCGAATGCGATGGCGCTGCCGCACCTCGTGCACAACGATGTCAACGGCTACCTGTTCGAACCGGGTAACGTTTCGGAGCTCGCTGCGCGGTTGACGGATGTCCTCACCGCGTCACCCGAGAAGATGACATCGATGAAGCGCGAATCGTTGCGCATGATCAAGGCGCACGACATCCAGCGCACGCTCTCGACGTTCGAGAGCATGTATCGTGGACAGTCGGTGACCGACCCGGTCACCGAGGCGATTCCCATCCAGGTGTCAGACAACTAGACACCATCAGGGGCGGTAGCTCAGCTGGTTAGAGCAGCGGACTCATAATCCGTCGGTCACGGGTTCAAGTCCCGTCCGCCCTACTATCACGCGCTGATCGGCGATCTACCTCGCTGATCGTTGTCCTCGGGGCGCACCCGCGACGCAACCTCCGGTCCAGGCTCTCGGCGAGGTCGAAACGATCCCTGCCGGAATCTGTCGTCGCGAACACGACCGGATTCTAACTCCGACCGACGCGACAGAGGGGGTCCTGTTGGTGCCCGGGCTCGGGAGGGTCTGGTTGCCGGAACGGCACGCGAGTAACGTCGGCGGCGGCGATGGCAGCACTGATCGGACAACGCGGCCGGCCGGAGTGATGCATTGGCGGGCCGTCCAGTGAAGGAGAACGTGTTGGCTGTTCCTGACCCAATCGGCCGTTCGCGTGCGGCGATTAGTTCCCATGACGCTCGGACGAGGTTCTACCTGAGCTCGGTGGTGACCGAGGCTGGCACAGCGTGAGAACCCTCTCTTGCCGCCGATGTGTTCGGTCCAGCCGGGTAGATTTTGCTAGGACGGTAACCCCAGCTGTGCCACAGTATCTCGCATGACTACCGCCCGGCCCCAGTCGTCAGGTCCACTGAACCACCGTCTGCGCCGCATGACGGCGCGCGACCCCGACCAGGTGCACCGCGGGGCCACTCCGCTTGAGCTTCTGTTCGACCTCACCTTTGTTGTGGCATTCGGCCAGGCCGCCGACCAGTTGGCACACTACCTCGCAGAGGGCCATGTGTTGTCCGCGCTCACCGGCTTCGTGTTGTCGATGCTCGCCGTGTGCTGGGCGTGGATCGGGTTCAGCTGGATGGCGTCGGGCTACGATACCGACGACTGGTTTTTCAGGATCATGACCATGGTGCAGATGGTCGGCGTGCTCGTACTCGCGCTGGGTATTCCGGCCTTCTTCGTCTCCATCGATGAGGGCGAGCCGCTGGAGAGCGGCATCATGGTGGCCGGTTATGTGGTCATGCGCATTGCCATGGTCGCCCAGTGGGTGCGCGCGGCATGGCAGGACGCCGCTCACCGCGCCGCGAACATCGCGAACGCCGCAGTGGTCCTCGTCTCGTCACTGGCGTGGGTAATGTTCTACCTCCTGCGCACCATGCCTTCGTCCATTGTCGCCCTGGTGCTGGTCGTCGCGGTAGTGACAGACTTCGGCGGCCCCTTTGCCGTCGACAGGAGGTTCGGCGGCAAAGGCTGGCACGCGGCTCATATCGCGGAGCGCCACGGGCTGCTCGTGATCATCGCTCTTGGCGAGGCGATTTTCGGTACGATCGCTTCGGTATCGGCCATCGTGCAGCACGACGAGTGGACGTCGGAGGCCGTGCTCATCGTGGTCGCCGGCACCGGCTTGACCTTCGGCCTCTGGTGGTCATACTTCACCCTTCCCTCAGCCCAGGTGCTCGCCGTACAGCGCTCCCGTGCGGCGCTGTGGGGTTACGCACACATCCTGGTCTTCACGTCAATCGCCGCGGTCGGTGCAGGGCTGCATGTTGCCGCGTATGTCATCGAGGGACACGCGCGGATCAGCGCCGTTGGCGCAGTAGCGTCGGTGGCGGTGCCCGTGCTGGTGTTTCTCCTGGTCATCTTCGCACTCAACGCCTTTTTAGTGCGAGCTCTCGACCCGTTCCACCTTGTGCTTCTCGCGGGAATGGTCATAACTCTCGCGTTATCACTCATCGTTGTTTGGGCCGGGGCAAGCATAGGGACGGGCCTGATGATCGTCATGGTCGCACCGCTTGTCGGCGTCGTCGGATACGAGACCGTGGGGTCAAAGCACGAGGAGCAGGTGTTGGCGCGTCTGGAGTGACTAGAGGGCTCCGCAACGGGAAGGATCTAAGAAGCGGCAGACTCGCGGGCGGCGAGTTCTGCGGCCAGTTCCATGCAACGCAAGCGGGCCGGGGAGAAATCGTATGGCATTTTTCCGATGGCTTCGACTATGCTCATGGACTCTTGCCCCCTGCCCGAGCCCTGGCCGGCCTCGTCCTCAACTTCATCAGCGGTAGCGTGGTGCAAGGCCTCCCAGGAATCGAAGAGTGCGTCATTTTCCTGCGCCAGCCCGGACTCCTCGATGACGCCATCCAGCATCAGTTCGAAGGCGTGCCGCTCGGCAGCCACCTGTGCCACGCGGGGGTCGTCGACAGCGATCGTGTCGTCGAGGGCCTCCTCGGCGGCATCCACGCGGTCGGATTCGTCCCGCAGACCCTGATGGGTGGCCAGTGCAATGTAACGCCCGGCGTTGACGGCCGCACCGAGCGGGCCGAAGATCCGCTCCATGACCAGCAGGTTATCCAGGTCCGCCTCCCGCAGGGAGCCATCGGGCAGGCTCGTGAGGCGGCTGGCGACGAAGTCAGAGAGCAGCCCCATCCTGCCGCCTTGGGTACGCATGCGCTGCACCGCAGTCCGCTGCCGCTTCACTTCCGCTTCCTGGGCAGCGAGGGTTTTCTCCAACCGTTCAAGCACACTGCCGACGTCGAGGTCGCTGCCGGCACCAGCAGGAGCCGAGTGAGCGAAGGCGTCACGGATGTCGGCCAGGGCGATACCGGCGTCGGCCATCTTCCGGATCCACAGGAGCCGGATCATTTCTTCGTAACCGTAGCGGCGGCGGTCGTCATTGCCCCGCTCGGGCTCGGGGAGCAGGCCGATCTCGTGGTAGTGACGGATCGCCCGCGGCGTGGTGCCGACGAACGAAGCCGCGTCACCGATCATGACCTGACGCGGCGGGATAAAGGACGAATGCATGAGCGGGGCTTTCCTCGGTGGGGCGGGATGTGAATACACCAAATCACATAACGCTACGTGAGGTGCAACTCCCGCACTCCGAGGCAATCTGGCGCGTGGGGGGAGGACCCGCCGCCTGTGGGGTGCGCCCGTTAGGCCGTCGACCGCCGACAGCGATCATTGGTTAGCTCGCAACACGGGTGAACTCCGGAAACCGGGCGGGTAAGGGGCGAACGGCGCGGACTCGGTTCCGGTAGCTTGAGTCTCGGCGGAATCGCTTCGTCGAATACCGTCCAGTGTTGATAGTTCTTACGCTGATCTCGGCGTGAGCGGATTGCGACAGCAGGGACGAAGAAGGAGGATGACCGAAACGTGACGGGTCCCAAGGAGCCTCGTGGATTCCGGTGGAGTATTCATGGTGCCGCAGAATTCTTGAATACACATCCGATGGCGAGGGCTGAGGCAAGGGTGGTCGGGACGGCAACGGCAGTCGCGATCGCAGGCGCTCTTGTGCTCGTGCCGTCATCTGTCCAAGCTCTCGACAAGTCCGTGGATGGCACAGTCCGGGTGAACGACTCGAGGGTGTGGTACAGCGAAACTCATTACCACGCCATCGCTGGTCCCATTCAGTTCAGTTATAGCGGGACAGACACCGGAGACACATGCGGAGGGGCACATGAGATCGGCCTCCGACTGCAAGGAGGGAGCACCCAATACACAAATACGCTCACCTTCTTGTCCGGTCCCGCCAAGCGCACGTTCACCCGGACGTTGAACGACATCATTCATATGCCTGCTGGCACCTATCAGTTGGTTGCCGGTAACGCTGGTGGCAGCAAATGTGGCTACCATTCCTACCGTTGGTTCGGCACGCTGCACATCTAGGGATAACGAGATCATCAAAAAGACACGTGCCGCGCTCACAGGAGTTCTCGCCGTGCTGTTCGGCGGGCTCGCGGTCGGTGCGGTGGCTGCGGGTATTCCGGAAAAAGCACCGGGGCCCATCGTTGACCGGGCGGCGGGCTTGTCGGCTGGGTCCACCCCCCGCTTCAGCGACGGAAGCGAGAGCGAGTCTGCCTATCGCAAGGCTATAGCGAGTCTCCCGTATCAGTTAGCCCACGGCCATACATGGCCGGAATCGCTGCCCTCGGAACTGGTCGATCCCACTGCCCTGTTCGAAGCAGGCTATGTGGAAGGCAGGGCGGTCAGTTACTGGGCGTGCACTTGGTCGGTGGCGATTCTCGACGCATATGAAAGTGGGGACGGTGAGGCTGCATCAGAGGGGATCGCGATGCTGGCAGCCTATGGTTCGCTGCCTTGGACCAAGGCTCACTTTCCGGATTACGATGTTTGGTACGCGGACGTCGTCCTGCCATTAGCCCGAAACGACACCACTGCTCTCAAGGCGTTAACGCCTGTGGAGTGCGCACTCTAGAAAACGGGGATCAGTGGCAATTGCGATATTCGTCGGCGTGGACGACTGGAGTGTTGCCAGCGCTCACCTTTCGATGTGCTGCAGGCTCGTGGCGCACTGGCGTGAGGATCCGAACTGCTCGATTCCTGAGCGATCCGCGCGCGAGAACACTTCGGCCGCGTTTTTCCAGTAATCGGCTTGGCCGCGATCTTGAGGGTCATCACCGAACCTCAGATTGGGCCACTCCAGAGAGCCTATAAGAGTTGTGCCCGCGTCTGACCGCCGCTGCGAGTCTTTGTCTGCGTCCAACCATTCCTCAATCCAGAGGCACTGAACGGCTTGTTCCCAGGACCCCTTCTGGGCGGACGCCTCCACGACGATTCCCTCGGTGCCGTAGTCGCGCAGGATCGTGTCGTGCCACCCCTGCGCATGTTGAGTGGCGGCTTCCTCGAGCACAATTCCGTGAGGTTCCGGAAGCGATAAGTCGTATGCGCTCAACGCCCAGGCGACGTAGTCGGTTGCTGCAGGGTTGACCCAGGTTGCTCCCTCCATCTCGTGTCCGGGGGCGAGTGGAGCGTGTTGGGCGTTCTCAGGTGACACCACTGGCGAAGGTGCAACGAGCGGTCTCTCGGTGCTCTCGGGGATGTTTTCAATCAGTGCCCCGATCGTGTTTCTCACCGAGTAGACAGCAACAGTGCCGGCTATCAAGGTGATGCAGAGTATCGCCCCGGCGAACGCCGTGAACAGTCGCCGATGGGGCTCGGGGCCTCCCGGTCCCGGGCTGACGTCGAGCTTTTCGAGATCAAGAGTCTCCTCTGCGCTCGATTTACCTGACACCGCCTCGCGGGTGCCCTCCGGCAGCTTCCCCACGTCGACGCCGTCCGACGGAACCCGTCGCGAACGCATAGTCATGCAGTCCCTCCAGCGCGCATGCGCGCTATTTGACTATTCAGAGCCCAGAAACGGATTCACGCTGAGGCGTCCTCAGCGCGCAGTGCTCCGGCTCAGCAATTCAAGCACAGGCACCCATCTTCTTCAGTGCCGGGACTGCGGTCGCCTGGCCGGGTCCGTTCTGGCGGGGGACCTCGTACCGTGCGTTAGGTGGGGACTCTTGTCCGACTCCTGTGGCTCACTTGCTGGACGATGTGCCGCTCTCCAAAATACTGACGATTGAGTAGAGCGAGAAGCAGATTGCTCCCAAACCGACGAGGACGTGCGCTGCAATGAAGACGTTCGCGTTGACGAGGGCGGCCTGGAACAGGAACGCCGCCAGGAAGAGACACGTCAGCGCCGTGACGACCGGGATCAAGGGCACCCGATTGGCGAGTGCAAACGTCCGCCGCCACACGAGCGCAAGCAGGCCTACCTTGCTGAGGATGCTGAAACAGACGAGGCCAAGGCCGATCATTACGAAGCCGGGTGTCCAGAAGTAGGGCTCGCTGTGGAGCCCGACCAACACAATTCCCCAGATGAGGTTGACGGAGCCCATGATTATGACGATCGAGGGCCAGACGATTCGCTCTCGGCGGGCGTACGAGTTCTCGACCTGGCGAAGGATGCTGAAGACCAAAGTGATCAGGCACGTGCAAACCAAAGCGAGCCCGCCGACCACGTGGCCGACAGTGAACCGACTGGGAGTGGTTGGGAGAATGAGGTTCGTGATCGAGAAGATCCATGCGACTACCGCCAGGACGATCGGAATGGCGCCGAGCGCCACGACCGCGGCTTTCGGGAACGCGGCTGGCGGAACGTCGGTGCTGTCTTCTGCCGCATGTGAGTTCACCGGGATGAGCGAGAACTTAGTGGATGCCGTCGCGACGGTTGCGATACAGCCGCTGATGAGCCCGACTCCGAACACAACATGACCGGCGATGAATCGCTCGTTCACGCCGGTACTCGGTTCACCAAGAAAGAGCGATATGCCGTATACGACCGTTGCCGCGGCGGCAAGATAGCCGATGGTCGGGTACGCGATTCGATCGATCGTCGTGAAGCGGTTGATCAACTGGCGGATGATGGTTGCGGCGGTGCAAAAGAGGCACAGGCAGATTACGCCGAGGGACATGACCACCCGGCCGGCAACAAAATTCGCGGGTGCCGCTCCTGCAGTTGCCACGTACAGGCCAAAACCGAGGCACACTGCCATCATCGCGAGCGGGATCGCGCGAAAAATTACACTCACTGCGTGGTTCATGCCGGGAGAGTAAACCGCGCTGGTCAGCGGCGGAAGGGCCCTGTGTCCTGACTGGGCGACCGCAGTTTGCGCATACGACCGGCATCCTCCTGACGGGTCTGGAGGTTGAAAACATAGGTGGCTCACTCGTTTCCGTCGCCGTCTTGGTTGACCGTCTGCTTCGGCGTTCGCCTCGATCGTGATCTATCGCGGCGAATCCACCGTCTTCAGCTCGTTGACACGACGGTGGCGCTGAACCGCCAGGCCGGAGCCTCACGCAGGGACGCTCACAGCTCCCACCGCCGCCTCGATCACGTTGACGACATCCGTCGGGTGGGTCAGCATCATGAGGTGCGGGGAATCGACCTCGATGATCTGCTTGAAACCCGCTCGCTCGTAGCCAAACCGCTGGACGTCGGGCTGTACGGTTTCGTCAGCGGCGGCGACGAGACCCCAGCTCGGCGTGGTCTTCCATGCCGCCGTTGACGCAGCTTCGGTGTAAGCGGCATCCGCGAAGGAACGTTGGGATACCGCGAGTACTTCCGCTGTGCGCGGGTCGAGACCGGCAGCAAACACCGGCAGGAATGCGCCTGGTGCCACGGACAGTTCGATCCCTTCTTCGCGTCCTGGTGTTGGGTTCGGCAGGGTCACGATGTGGTCGCGGAGCGCAGTAGCGGGGTAACGGGCATCCAGGTCGGCGGGGCTTTCGCCCTCGTCCGGAGCGTATGCGGCGACGTAGACCAGGCCGACAACGTTCTCGGCCGCGCCCGCAACGGTGATGACGGCGCCACCGTAGGAGTGACCGGCAAGCACAACAGGGCCGTCGACGGCCTCAACGACACGGCGAACGCTCGCCGCATCACTCGAGAGCGTGCGGAGGTGGTTCGGAGGGACAATGACCGGGTAACCCTGGTCGAGAAGCGCCCGGGTAACGGGTGCCCAGCTCGCTGCATCGGCGAACGCTCCGTGAACCAGGACGATGGTGGGTTTGTTCATGGCGGTAGCTCCAAATCGTGTTGACAGTCTCGGCAGATCGCCTGAGAAACACTCACTTTAGGAGTATGGTCTCCCGCAGATAAAGAAGTGAATCTGCACAGCCAGTGTGCAAATCTGCACCGACTGACGGGAGTTCATCGTGGGGCACAGAGTCGATATCCGGAACGTTCGCGCCGACGACCTGCGTTACCTCGCCGCGGTGGCGGACACCGGCGGGCCGGTTGCCGCGGCACGGTGTCTCGGTGTCGACCACAGCACGGTTTCACGGCGTCTTCAGGCGCTCGAGGCGACCCTGGGAACCCGGCTTATCGGGCGAGGCAATGACGGCTGGGTATTGACCGGCGAGGGTCGCATGGTTGCGGAGCACGCGCGCACGATCGAAGACGCGGTTGAACGAGCAGCACAATCCGTTGCCCGAGCGGCGGCGGACTCCATCACGGGCACGATCCGGGTCACGGCAGCCGATGGGTTCGGAACTCGGTTCGTCACTCCGGCTCTGACACGGCTTCGCGTCCAGCATCCGAGTCTCAACATCGAGCTGCTGACGGGAGCCCAGCGCCTGAATGTGCGCCAGACGAACTTCGACATCGCCCTCACGATCGGCGAACCACCCAAGAGTCGCCTGTTTGTGGAAAGACTCTGTGAATATGATTCGGCCTTCTACGCGAGCGAAGCGTACCTGGCGGAAAATGGTGACCCGGAGTCGGCCGAAGAGCTGCGGCATCACGCGCTCATTTATCTGGTCGATTCGCTTGAGCACGTGAGAGAGCACCAACTCAGTGCCTACGTTCGGGGCGCGACTGTTGGCTTTGCGTCGACGAATATCTTCGCCTTGCTTGAGGCGACCCGGCAGGGCGGCGGGGTCGGGTTGATTCCTAAGTTCATGGCCGAGACCGTTCCCGAACTTCAGCGAGTTGCCGCTCCGCTGCAACCAGCGAGAGTGCCCGTGTCAGTTATAACGCGCCCCGAGGCCGGGAACCGGGTCGATGTGCAGGCGGTTCGCCTGGCGTTGCACCAGGAAGTTCTCAACCGCCGGGACGAACTCATCTGGCGGACCTGACTTCGGGGCTCGCCCATGGTCGGATGTGCTGCCTTCAGCCCTGCCGGTCCTCGAGCGACGGCTCCGGCTCGTCCTCGGGAGCGACAGTGGTTTCGGTGCTGCCGACGGCGGCCCGTTTGCGCGGGTTGAGTTCGCTCACCACAGCACCGGCGACGATAAAGACAGCGCCGAGAATCGCGATGGCGGGAAGCCGGTCGCCCGCCACCCGGCCGATGATTCCTGCCCACACCGGCTCGGCCGCGTAAATAATCGTCGCGCGGGTTGGCGACACCGACCGCTGTGCCCAGTTCATAGTGAGCTGGATGATGCAACTCGCGGCCCCCAGCGCCACTGCAGCACCGAGCCAGACCCAGGAGAACTCCGGCACCTGTTCACCGACCACCGGCATCGTGGCGAGCGCCAGAAGCCCGGCGACGAGTAACTGGACAACGGTGACCCGGCCAAGGTGTACCTTGCCTGCGAACACGCTGATCAGGATGATCTCCAACGCAATCGGCAAGGTACTGACCAGCGTCACGATCTCACCGGCTCCGAACGTGAATCCGACGCTTCCAGGATCAGCCAGCAGGATCAGGCCGATGAACGCGAGTGCCACGCCGATCCACGTGAGCAGCTGAGGTGCCTTCCGGAACACCACCCACTGCAGGATCGGAACGAGCGGCACATAGAGGGCCGTGATGAAGGCGGAGGTACTGCTGCTGACGGTTTGCAGCCCGACAGTTTGTAGGCCGTAGCCGAGGTAGATCATGACGCCGATCGCGGACCCCGCTCCGATCTCCTTCCAGGTCAAACCGGAGAGGGCCTTCGCGAAGATGACGGCGCTGATGATGCCAGCGGCGAGGAACCGCATCCCGACAAAGAACCACGGCCCGCTGTACCGGACGGCGATGTGCACGATCAGGAACGTCGCTCCCCAGACCACGGTGATCAGAACAAGCGCCAGTTCGGGCTTCGAAAGCAGGCCCCTCCGTGGAATGTGCGGCATGCTTCCACTTTATGGTGCCGAAAGGTGGTGAATGGCCATGCTGGAAGAGGACGAGGCTAGCGTCAGCCCGGCCGGGGACGATGACCGCTCTGTCGTACACTGTGAGCCATGCCGACCGAAGGATTCGCCGTGACCGACACCAGTGACAACACCCCTCACCAGCACGTTCCCGCGCCGGACGAGTCAACAATTCCGGAACTCGAGGCCGATGAGACGATCGCGCCGCGGCCCGAGGAAGAGATTGCTGACGTGCTCCGGGCGACACCCGATGTCGAGGATCACAGCGAAAACCCCGCCTAGCGTTTTTCCGCCGGGCCGCCGGACCCTCACGACCAGCGCTACTCGCCGGTCGCTCTGGAAGCGGCGGGCGGAGGAGGGTAGCCTTGCCGGTGATACGTGGTGTGATCGGGCATCACGACGCTGCTTGGTGAAGGCGATCCGGTGAAGGTCAACACGCGAATCTGGACAGGTCGATGACTCCGCACGGGGTCCTCCGTGGAGGGCGCTGCTGTGGCGTGTCCGTGAGCGTCGGGATGCCGTCGTGAGTGAGCTCGGTTGGATCCTGGTCAGCCTGGCATCCGCCATCGTCGCCGCCAACGTCGCAGTGGTCGTCGCGGTTCGGGCGTTCTACCGCAGGGTCAAACGGAACCTCGCTCTCAACGGTGCCGCACTGCGGGTACGGTCGCGGCTCAGCCGGGGCAGACAGCGCGAAGTCCTGAAACTCCGGGTGCAGCTGAAAGAGACTCTGGACAGCGGACGGGCAGCGATGGATCTGGCCACCCGCAGTGACGGCCCACGCGGTGAACTCCCTCGCCTCTTCCGTCGCCTCGAACTTGAGGGTGCCGGCCTGGAGTCGCAGTTACGCCTCCTCGAAAGTGAGAATGACGGCGTCGTGCTCGCCGAAGCGCTGGAAACCGCGCATGCACGGGTCGACGAGGTGACCGGCCTCGTTCGCCGGCTCCGCTCCGCTGTCGGATCGGGTCTTGGCGGCATCTCCGACGACAGCCTGACGGCACTGCGCTCCGATGTCGACCGCGAGGTCACGGCCGTGCGTGCCGGACTCGACGAACTGCACGAACTCAATGTGCAGGGCAGGCTCTACGACACTCTTCAACACCAGCAAACAATCCGTACCCCCAAGGGTGAGCGAGGGAACCAGCCATGAGCAACACATCGCGGATACGCAACATTCTTCGGAGCAAGGCGTCCAAGGGACTCGACAAGCTGGAGGACCCGCGCGATGTGCTCGATGACAGCTACGACCAGCTGGTCAGGATGCTGCAACAGGTGCGGCAGGGCCTGGCCGAGGTAGCGACCGCGAAGAAGCGCATCGAACTCCAGGGACAGGAGATGGGCACGCGCCACAGGCGGTTGACCCGTCAGGCGCAGGAAGCGATGGCTCACGGCCGGGAAGACCTCGCCCGCATTGCGTTGGAACGGCGGGTGTTCCTCGAGGGCCAGGTCGCGTCGATCCGCACGCAGTTCACCGCGCTGCAACGACAGACGGCGGGCTTGCAGGACAAGGAGCGCCGGCTCGCGGAGCGCGTCGCCGCTTTCCGGATCGAGAAGGAAACGATCAAGGCCACCTACACCGCCTCCGAGGCCCAGGTCAGGGTGAACGAGACGTTGGGCGGCGTCGGTTCGCAAATGAGCGACGTGGGCGAGAGCCTGGATCGGGCACGCGACCGTGTCGCGCAGATGCGGGCGCGGGCAGCGGCAACGGACGAACTGTTGTCGAGTGGCGCGCTCGGTGACCTCACCGCGGCGCCCGACGCTGATCTCGAACGCGCCCTGGCGTCGCTCGCGCTCGACGCGGAAGTGGAGCAGCAATTGCGATCGATGAAGAACGCTGGGGCACCCGATGCCGAACTGGCGGCCACTCCACAGTCTGACGAGCCCGACGCCTGGTTGAGCATCGGCGGCGAGCCAGGCGCGCGCTGAACCGACTCAAGCAAAGGGTGGTCGGATGAGTGCAGCAGACACTCCGTGGGTGTTACACGTCGACCTCGACCAGTTCATCGCGGCCGTTGAAGTGCTTCGTCGTCCGGAGCTGGCCGGTAAGCCGGTGATCGTCGGCGGACGCGGGGATCCCACCGAGCGCGCCGTCGTCTCGACCGCGTCCTACGAGGCACGCGAGTTCGGTGTCGGTTCGGGGATGCCGCTCCGAATCGCTGCCAGGAAGATTCCGGATGCCGTCATCCTGCCCGTCGACGCGGAAACGTACACCGCCGCATCGCACGAGGTCATGGCGACCCTCAAGGAGCAATCGGGTGCAACGGTGCAGGTGCTCGGCTGGGACGAGGCCTTCGTCGGGATCGTCACTGATGATCCCGAGTCCTACGCCAGAACGATCCAGCGGGCCGTTCTCGACCGGACGCAGCTGCACTGCAGTGTTGGTATCGGCGACACACTCGTTCGGGCGAAGGTTGCCACCGGCTTCGGCAAACCGCGCGGCGTCTTCCGGCTGACGGCCGACAACTGGCTGGAGGTCATGGGTGCACGCCCGACCATCGACCTCTGGGGTGTCGGCTCGAAGGTCTCCCGTCGCCTCACCGGGCTGGGTATCACCACCGTTGCAGAGCTGGCCGCCTCCGAACCCGCGGACCTCATCACGGAGTTCGGCCCGAAGATGGGCCCCTGGTACCGGCAGCTCGGTCGCGGCGAGGGTGCCAGGGAGGTCGATGACACGCCCTGGGTGGCGCGTGGGCACAGTCGTGAGACGACCTACCAGCAGGACCTCGTGTCTCGCGCTGATGTAGAAGCGGGGGTGCGAGAACTGGTCGACCGCGTGCTGCAGGACGTCGAAGACGAGGGCCGGCCGGTGGTCGGCGTCACCCTGAAGGTGCGTTACGCGCCGTTTACGACGCGGATCTTCACGAAGAAGATCCCGGAGACCACGGATCGTGAGGTGGTCCTGGCCCGCGCGATGGAGCTCGTGGGCAGGATCGAGGCGGATCGCCCCATTCGGCTCCTCGGGTTCCGTGCGGAGATGCCGATGCCTCTCAAGTCACGAGAAGGCCACACACCGACGCGGAGCGGCTGGTAAGTGCCGGACCCAACCATGCGGGGTACCGCAGGGGAGAGGTGTTTTCTGACGGGGAACAGGTGTTGACTTCTGGTGTGTCTATTACGTTGCAGTCGGTTGCGTTCCAGTCTGAAAATCCCCAGCGGGATGCAAACTTCTGGGGAGCTGTTCTGAACCGTCCCGTTGAGAGCGACGGCGGAGAGAGCCTTCTCAGGGGAGAGGCCGGGCAGGTTGGTATCCGGTTCGCCTCCGGCCCTGCTCATGAGGAAAACAGAAGCAACCGTCTTCACCTTCATCTGGCCGATGGGCCCCTCGACCAGAGCGGAACAATCGCGATGTGCCTGGAACTCGGGGCGCGGCTTCTCGGCAGCGGACGTATACCGGAGAACAGCTACGCGGGTATGGCCGATGTTGCTGGAGACGAGTTCTGTGTTATCGAGGACCATAACGGTTACCTGGCCGGGTGTGGTCCGTTGGCGGAAGTGACGTGCGAGGGCACGCGAACGGTTGGACTGTTTTGGAGCAACGTTCTTGCCTGGCCTCTCGTGTGGGATGAAGGCGGAGAGACTGCCATCCAGTCGCCTGCCGGTGGAACAAAGATCGCGTGGAACGGTGAAAGCGTGATGCCGGATGCCGCGCGAGCTCGCCAGTATTTCGTGCTCACGGTCCCCGGTAATGAGCTCGATCACGAGGTGCGGAGGCTGCTGGACCTCGGCGCATCGGGCCGCCGCGTTGACCAGGCGGGTGAGACGGTTCTCCGCGATCCGGACGGCTACGAATTCGAAGTTCGCACTACTTCGGCGTATTAGCTTCTTCGAGCGGCCCCCCGAGTCAGCCCGGAGGTGGTGCCGCTGCCATCATGAGGTTATGACTCTGTATTCCGACTTCGGTGCCCGCAAGGCACGCCAAATTATTGGCGATGTGCTCGCCCTCTTCCTGATAGGCGTCTCGGTCTGGCTCGGAATCACTGTGTATGCGGTCGTCGCGAACCTCGCTTCCTTCGGGGAGCAGATGGAGGACGCCGGCGCGGGCTTCGAAGAAGCCATGACCGAAGCCGGCGACACTCTGGGAGGAGTTCCGCTGATCGGCCGTGAGATACGAGTGCCCTTCGACGGCGCGAGCGGAGCCGGTGGAGCTCTCGAGGCGGCGGGGCAGAGCCAGCAGATTGCAGTCAGCCAGCTTGCCACGGGCCTCGGCATCGGTGTCGCCGCTCTGCCGATCATCGTGATCGTCGTGCTGTGGCTGATTCCTCGGGCCCGATTTGTATGGAAGGCCAGGCAGGCTAAGGCTGTGTTGAACTCCGGCGCCGGAATCGACCTTCTCGCCCTGCGTGCCCTCGCGACCCACGAAATGTCGAGCCTCGCGAAAATTCATCCGGACGCAATGGGCGCGTGGAGGCGCGGTGACGAGGGCGTCGTGCGCGCACTCGCCCATCTTGAGCTGAAGAGTTCCGGCGTGCGCCTCCGTCAATAGCCAGTGGTGATCGCGTGGCTGCGCGCACTATCAATGTAGTGCTTTAAGTTGTAGGCTTGGCGCACTATCAACGTAGTGCTAATGGAGGTGCGACGTGTCAATCGCAACAGCAGCCAAGCCAGCGATGCCGGTCGTCACTGGGGTTGATCACACGTTCGTCCCGCTACCGGACGGTCACATGCACGTCGCGTCGGCGGGGTCGGGAGACGTCGTCGTGCTGCTTTCGGGGTTCGCACAGACATGGTGGGAATGGCGCGGTTTGATGCCGGCGCTTGCCGCAGTCGGATATCGAGCTATCGCGCCGGATCTGCGGGGAGAAGGGTGGAGCGACCTGCCAGCTCAGTCGGTCACCCGGACGCGCCGCGCCGAGGACGTCATGGCGTTACTCGACACGCTCGGGATCGAGCGGGTGCGACTTGTGAGCCACGACATGGGCGCAATCAGTGCGTTCCAGCTCGCGCTGGATTTCCCTGACAGGATCTCTGCCCAGGTAATGCTGGCGGTGCCGCCGCCTCAGATGCGGTTCTCGTTTGACCTGATGCCAGGCATGCGGCACCTCTGGCACCAGGAAGTCCTGGCGATCCCTGGTCTCGGCCCCGCACTCCTGCGGGCGGGACGCCTGCCGAACCAGCTCTATTCCCATTTTCTTGCGCAACCGTTGGACCCCGAGGTTGTGGCGTTTTACGTCGCGTTGCTGCGGGATCCCGAGCTCGCGCAGGCCGCGGCGCTCTTGTGCCGCCGAATGGTCCTCCCCGAACTCGGGCGAATCGTCCTGGGGGCGTACAGGCACGAGCGATTCGCTATGCCGTCTCTGTTTGTCTTCGGCACCAATGACATCGGGTTTCCTCCGAATGTCAGCCGCAAAGTGTTCAGTGACCCGAGCGCCGTCGGCGTCGACGCGCGGCTCGTTCTCATCGAGGGCGCTGGCCACTATGTCATCGACGAAGCGCCAGACGCGACGCGAGACGTTATTGTGGACTTTTTTGCCTCGGCCTGAGTGTGGGCCAGGCAGGCCGTTTTATGGACAGTTCTTGCCCGGCGCGCACGCGACTTAGCGGAGGCAACCATGAACGCAGCGCGCGACGACGGGTCGAATTTCGCCGGCGGGATCGACGGTCAGGCGGTGGAAAAGGAGCCCATTGGCGCACGCCAGAAGGGTGCGGGCCGCTTCCTCGGAATCTTCAGCACCGAAGTGCGAGAGAAGTGCTGCGGCCCACTCGATCATGACGGCGCGTTGGCGCAGCAGGGGAGCGAGAAGATCGGGGTCGTGGACGGCTTCAAGCGAGAGGGCGAGGCGCACGCGTGTGCGAGCTGCCCGAGGGCCCGACTCGATTTCAATGAGCGAGCAGACAAGTTCGACGAGGTCTTCCTCGGTCGCCATGTCCATAGTCGGCAGGGGCGGCGCATCCGATCGCTCCGCGTCGGCGATATGGTCAATGAGTCCCGCGAGGAGGGCGGCTCGGGTCCGGAACCAATTCGACGTCGATCCTTTAGCGAGCCCGGCGCGCGCGTCAACGCGGGCATGGGTGAGGGCCCGGATGCCGTAGTCGCCCACTTCCTCGACTGCGGCGCGAAGCGCTCGTTCTTTCGTGTTCATCACGGTCAAGAATTTACACTACTTATATAGTGACGATCCGCGACGGGCCGTCTATCATGGCGCCATGGCGATGGAGTATTTCGTCCTCGCCGCGTGGTTGATCCAGGCGGCGGTAGGGGGCGCCCTCTTCGTGAGTTGGCTGAGGGGGAAGCGCCGTGCCGCGCCGACCGTCATTCCCCATGTGGGAGCCGGACTTATCGGGCTCGCTCTGTGGGGTGTCTTCCTAGCGGACGGCGGTGTGTTGGCGGCATGGCTGGCATTTGCTGTCATCACGGTGGGAAACGGCTTTGGCGACGCGATTCTCCTCTCCCGATCGCGGAAACTTCGAGGGCCGTCGACGTTTTGGAAGGGGTACGTGGGTGCCGTTGCCGACACGTTCGCCGGAAAAATGCCTCCACGAGTCACCTTCCATGCTGTCTTCAGCGGCGTTGTCTATTTCAGCTGCCTGGGGGTGTGCGTAGGCGCAACTGTCGAGCGTTTGATGTGACGGGTCGGCTCAACGGACTGGACCGGGTTTTTCACCTGATGGATGAGTTGCGCTTCACGTAAGCCGACCTACGGCGTACTCACCAGGCGGGCCGTCGAATCCCGAACGACGAGCTCGGTGGCCAGTTCCATGTGCTCTGAGTCAAGTCGCTCGCCGCGCGCCAGCCGCAGAACACCGCGAAGCGCGGCACGACCCATTTCCTGCAGCGGCTGGGCCACCGACGTCAGCCGGGGGAGCGTTTGCTCCGCGAGCGGGGTGCTGTCGAAGCCGACGAGGCTGAGGTCCTCCGGTACCCGCACGCCCCGTTCCCGTGCCACCTCGAGCACGCCGAGGGCAATCGTGTCACTCGCGGCGAAGATCGCCGTTGGTGGCTCAGCGAGATCGAGGACAGCGCGGGTTGCCGCAACTCCCGTCTCCCGGTTGAACCCGCCGTCGAAGACGTAATCGGCGCGCGAGGCAATCCCGCGGCTCATCAGAGCAGCCAGATAACCGTGCAGCCGGGCGATGCTGCACTCGGCAGCCGCCGGCCCACCGAGGAACGCCACCCGTTCGTGGCCCAGTGAGAGCAAGTGCTCGGTCGCGGCTTTGCCCCCTGCCCAGTTCGTGGCGCCGACGCTCGCATACCCACCCGGCGGGGGAGGGTTGAGTGGATCGATGACCACAACGGCGATGCCCCGCTGGCTGAAGGCGTGGACCTGATCGCTGGACACCTGCGAGGTGACAAAGATGATGCCGGTGCGGCCCGACTCTTTCATCCGTTGCGCCCACTCCTCGTGGTCGACCCGCGACAGCTTGTTCGGGGTGTGGCTGCTCACGACGACGTCCACGTCGACAGTCACGGCGTAATCGAGGATGCCGCGAAGCACTTCCATGGAATAGGCGCCATCGTGCACACCGATCACCAGGTCGACCATTGCCGGTCCAGTCGAACGGATGCGACGCTGCGAGGGCGAGCGGTACCCGAGTTGGTCGAGAGCGGCCTGAACCCGCACCCGGGTTCCCTCGGCGACGTCGTCCCTGCCATTGATTACCTTGGAGACCGTCGGCGCCGATACTCCGGCGAGCTCTGCGACTGTCGCGAGAACCGGGGTGGATCGTGAAGTCATGTCTGTCACCTTGCGGTCAGGGCACCGAAATGTTTCGGTGCGTTTAGTCTGCACCACACCGCGCCTGCCGGGCAACAGAAGGCTCTGAATACTTGACATTATTTGTTGTGGCTAGCTACATTTGAGGCATCGCCACGAGATTTTTTCGAAACATATCGAAAGAACGTGGCATCGCCGACAGGTACTGCCCCATTTATCAATGGAGATAGAAATGGAAACCAAGGCCACACCGTCACGTCGCACCTTCATCTCGCTCGCGATCGCGGCCCCGCTGCTGACATGGGGTCTCACCTCGTGCGGTACCACCGGACCCGGCGGCGGCTCCGCGGGAGGTGCGTCGCTCTGGGCGCTCTCGGGCGATCCCAACGAAACGATCCGCAAGAACTCAGTGGACGCCTTCAACAAGGCGAATCCCAAAACGCCGCTCGGACTCACCTTCTTTCAGAACGACGCGTACAAAACCAAGATCAAAACGGCCATCGGCGCCGGGCAGGCGCCGACGATGATCTACGGCTGGGGTGGTGGAACGCTGAAGTCCTACGTTGACGGCGGCCAGGTGGACGACCTGACCAGCTGGTTCGAGGAGAACCCCGACGTCAAGGAGCGCCTGTTTGCCGGAGCGTTCGGCGCAGGCACGATCGACGGCAGAATTTACGCCATTCCCATCCAGACGGTCCAGCCCATCGTCTTCTTCTACAACAAGGACCTCTTCGAGCAGGCCGGAGCCGAACCTCCCCAGACCTGGTCGGATGTGATGAGCCTCGTCACCACGTTCAACGAGCGCGGCATCGCCCCATTCTCGCTCGGCGGCCAGTCTCGCTGGACGTCGATGATGTGGCTGCAGTACATGTTCGATCGGGTGGGCGGCCCCCAGGTCTTCACCGACATCTTCAATGGCAAAACGGATGCCTGGTCGCACCCGGCCGCCATCGAAGCGCTCACCAAAATCCAGGAGCTCGTGAAGGCCGATGGATTCATCAAGGGCTTCAACTCGATCACAGCAGACAGCAATGCTGACCAGGCGCTCCTGTACACCGGCAAGGCGGCCATGATGCTGCACGGTTCGTGGACGTACGGCGGGATGAAGAACGACGGCGGCAGCTTCGTCCAGGACGGCAAGCTCGGCTGGGTGCCCTTCCCGACCGTTGATGGCGGACTCGGTGACCCGAAGAACGCCGTCGGGAACCCCTGCAACTTCCTCTCCATCTCGTCGAAAGCATCCGATGAGGAGAAGGAGACGGCGAAGAAATATTTTGCCGAATCACTCTCCAACGACGACGAAGTTGCCGCCTTCATCGAGACCGGTGCGGTTCCCGTGGTGAACGGCATCCAGGACAAGATCAAGGAGACCGAAGAGAGCGACTTCCTGAGCCACGTCTACGAACTCGGCGCAAACGCTCCCGCGTTCCAGCAGTCATGGGACCAGGCGCTGAGCCCGACCGCCGCTGAAGCATTGCTCAACAACATCGACCAGCTGTTCGTGCTCTCGATCACCCCGGAGCAGTTCGCAACGAACATGAACGAGACTCTCGGGAAATGACCGCAACGATCACCCCGCGACGGGCGCAACGCCAGCGCGCGGCGCCCGTCGCCGGGGGCAGTACCGGCAGGATCGCCTGGCTCGCGCTCCCCGCTCTCGTCTTCTTCGTCGCCTTTGCCGTCGTTCCGCTTGTCGGCGTGCTGATCCTCAGCTTCACGAACTGGGACGGTATCGGCGCCATCACGCCGGCCGGCTTCGCGAACTGGGCGTCGGTGCTCGTCGATCCGGACATGCTGCACTCGCTCGGGCTCACCCTGCTGGTCATGGTGCTCTCGTGGCTCGTGCAGACACCCATGAGCCTGTTGCTCGGTGTCTTCACCGCCGGAACCCAGAAGTACCGCACGGTTCTCGCCGTGCTGTACTTCCTGCCGCTCCTCTTGTCGTCAGCGGCCATCGCTGTCGCCTACAAAGCACTGCTCGATCCGAACTTCGGGCTCGGCGCCGGGCTCGGACTGCCGTTCCTCTCCCAGGACTGGCTCGGCAACCCACAACTCGCCTTCGGTGTCGTCATCTTCGTCATCGCCTGGCAGTTCATCCCGTTTCACACCCTGATCTACCAGGGCGGCGTTCGACAGATTCCGCGGTCAATCTACGAGGCCGCGGAGATCGACGGAGCGGGGCGCGTCAAGCAGTTCTTCCTGATCACCATTCCCCAGTTGAAGTACACGATCATCACGTCGTCGACCCTGATGACTGTCGGGGCGCTGACGTATTTCGACCTGATCTTCGTGCTCACCGGCGGCGGCCCGGCAAATGCGACCCGGATCCTGCCGCTCGACATGTACCTGCTCGGGTTCCGGGCCAACCTCATGGGGCCGGCGAGTGTGATCGCGGTCATCCTCGTTGTCCTGGGCCTGGCACTCGCCCTGTTCCTTCAAAGGCTCGGTGGCAAGGACAACTCGGCGTCACAGCTCGAAGGGATGTGATGAAATGACCAGCACCGTGGACGCAGAATCTTCCGTCATCACGCAACCGCAGGCATCCGCTCGCTCAAGACGCCGGTTCCGCCAACTGAATATCCCCGGCGGACTCGCCGGCTGGATCTGGCTCGCGATCATCATCATCCCGATCTACTACGTGGTGATCACGAGCCTCAAGACCCAGGCAGGGTACTTCGGTCAGAACCCACTGCTGCCGCCACTGTCGCCGACCCTCGAGAACTACGTCATGGTGCTCGAAGCGGACTTCGCCCGCTACTTCCTGAACAGCGCCATCATCACCATCGGAGCTGTCGTTCCGACACTCGCCGTGTCGTTCATGGCGGCATTTGCGATAGTGCGGGGTAACGGGAAGTTCCTCAAGGGCGTCAACGGGCTGTTCCTGATGGGGCTCGCCATCCCGCTGCAGGCCACGATCATCCCGGTCTACCTCATTATCATCCGGCTCAGCCTCTATGACAGCCTGCTCGCCATCATCCTGCCGTCGATCGCGTTTGCCATCCCGCTCAGCGTGCTGATCCTGTCGAACTTCATCCGCGATGTCCCGAAAGAGCTCTTCGAATCGATGAGGCTCGACGGCTGCAGCGAGTGGCAGACCCTGTGGCGACTGGCGCTCCCACTCACCAAGCCGGCCATCGTCACCGTCGCCATCTACAACGGCCTCGGTGTGTGGAACGGCTTCCTGCTGCCGCTGGTTCTCACGCAGAGCCCGGACCTGCGGGTCCTGCCGCTCGCGCTCTGGAACTTCCAGGGCGAATTCAGCGTGAACATTCCTGCGGTGCTCGCCTGCGTTGTGCTGACGACGCTCCCTATTCTTGTCCTGTATATCATCGGCCGTCGCCAGCTCCTCGCCGGGCTGACCGCCGGCTTCAGCAAGTAACAACCAAGTAAGGAAGTAACACATGACGAATGCCCGCACCGCTCTCGTAGTCCGTGGAGGTTGGGACGGTCATCAGCCCGTCGAGGCGACCAACCTCTTCATCCCTCACCTCGAAGCCAACGGTTTCACCGTGAGGGTCGACGAGAGCCCGGCGGTCTACGCCGATGCCGACTACATGGCAACGGTCGACCTGATTGTTCAGTGCAACACGATGAACACCATCGAAAAAGAGGAATTCGCCGGCCTGAGGGCCGCGATCGAGTCCGGCACAGGAATGGCAGGCTGGCACGGCGGAATCGCTGACTCGTACCGCAACAACTCCGACTACCTGCACCTTATCGGCGGCCAGTTCGCGTGCCACCCCGGCAAGCACCCCGACGAGCGCATCGGCGACGCATCGGACAACTTCATTGATTACCGGATCGAAATGACGGATGCCGCTGCCACGCACCCGATCACCGAGGGCATTTCGGACTTCGACCTGACCACAGAGCAGTACTGGGTGCTCAACGACGACTACATCGATGTTCTCGCCACGACGACCCTCGCCGCGCGCGAGTGGGACGCGTGGAACCGCCCGGTCACCTCGCCCGCGGTCTGGACCAGGCAGTGGGGTGCAGGCAGGATCTTCGTCGCGACGCCGGGCCACTCGGTTGACGTCCTCCAGAACGATAACGTCAGGACAATCATTGAAAGGGGCATGCTGTGGGCAAGCCGCTAGAACCACTCAAGGTCGGTATCGTCGGCGCGGGAAACATCATCGCCGCGTACCTCGAGACGTTCCCCAAGCTCGATGCGGTTCGACTCGTCGCCGTGGCCGATCTCGACCGCTCCCGTGCGGACGCCATCGCCGACGCTCACCCCGGCGTTCGGTCGCTCAGCGTCGACGAGTTGATGGCCGACGATGAGGTCGAGCTGGTGCTCAACCTGACAATCCCCGCTGCTCACGCGCAGGTCGCGCTTCAGGCAATCGCCGCTGGCAAGCAGGTGTACGGGGAGAAGCCGCTGGCAGCCAACACCGAGCAGGCATCCGCCGTCCTCGAGGCAGCGAAGGAGGCAGGCGTGACGGTCGCGTGCGCCCCGGACACCGTGCTCGGTACCGGAACGCAGACCGCTCGCCGCGCCATCGACGATGGAGTCATCGGCACACCGGTCTCCGCGACTGCGACGATGATGACACCCGGCCACGAGCGGTGGCACCCCAACCCCGACTTCTACTACCTGCCGGGCGGCGGTCCACTGCTCGACATGGGTCCGTACTACATCTCCGCGCTCATCACCCTTCTCGGCCCGGTCGCGTCGGTGATCGGCGCGGCAAGCCACACTCGTGCGTCGCGCACGATCGGTTCGGGAGCGCGGGAGGGAGAGTCGATTCCCGTCTCAACCGACACCCATGTCACCGGCGTTCTCGTCCACGAATCGGGTGCCCTGTCAACGCTCGTCATGAGCTTCGACGCGGTCGCAACGCAAGCGGCCAACATCGAGATCCACGGCGAGACAGGTTCACTCATCGTCCCCGACCCGAACCGGTTCGATGGCGACGTGAAACTGCGCACCCTGGGGTCCACGGAGTGGGAGACGCTGCCGGTGTCGGCCGGTTATGTCGAGGCGAGCCGGGGGATCGGCCTCCAGGACCTGGCCATGTCAGGTACGGATGCCGCGCCGCGGGCGAGCGCGACCCTCGCCTTCCACGCCCTCGAGGTGATGGAGTCGGTGCTCAGCTCTGCGCACACGGGGCAGGCGGTGACGGTCGAGAGCACGTGCGAGCGTCCGCGAGCGGTACCCCTGACCGAACTGACGGTTCAGGTCTGACATCCTGGGGTACTTCGTGCCTCAAGAGACTGGCGCACACGGCATCCTGAACCTACTCTTGTGGTCACGGGGCCACGTGCGACACCCCTGATGTCCGGCGAATTCGGCCCGTCGCACCGCGAGCTAAGGGGTAGGCGACATGAGTTTTGCAGAGTCAATGCTTCTCGCCTACCCCCGGCCGCTGCCGCACGTCGACAGGATCGCGCTTACGGAGTGCATCGAGGCGTGTATGGAGTCAGCCCAGATCGCGACCGCGTGCGCTGAAGCTTGCCTGTCCGAGCCGGATCTACCGGATCTCGCCGGGTGCATCAGGGCATCACTCGACTGCTCCGATGTCGCCGGCACCACGGCGAAAGTACTGGCCAGGCATCCGGGGTACGACGCCAACCTCCGTCGTGCGCTCCTCGCGGCCTGTCGTGCCGCCAGTGCTTTGTGCGCCGAACAATGTGAGCGGTTCGCCGAGGCGCACAGGCACTGCAGGGTGTGCGCTGAGGCGTGTCGACGCACCGAGGCGGCTTGCGAGCGCTTGCTCGACGTCTAGCGCTCGGCGTGGAGCGCGCGACTCTGCAACGCGCAGCGTGCGGGTCTTATTCGATGACGACGTCCTCCGGCGATTTGTCTGGCCGCCAGCCACGCCACGACGAATGCCGCAGCGCACCCGTCGATGTCCACTGGAGGAACGTGACCTCGCCGACGAGATCGGGTCGGATCCACTTCGCATGCCTCAGTTCGTCGTTCGGCGCGTCATGCACCGGTGGAGAGTCGACGCCCATCGATGCGAACGTCTTCAGGAAGGATCGCCGGTCCTTATCGGTGAATCCTGTGCCGACCCTGCCGGCATAGCGGATGCCGTCCTCATCGGGGATCCCGAGCACGAGCGAACCGACGGCGTTTGCCGCGTTTCCCGCGCCGGGCCGCCAGCCGACGACGACCACTTCCTGCGTCTTCGCGTGCTTGACCTTGATCCACGACCTGGACCTCTTGCCGGGGAGGTACTGGCTGTCGCGTTCCTTCGCGACGATGCCCTCAAGCCCGAGTTCGAGGCTCGAGGAGATCGCAGCCTCGAAATCGCCGTCGAACTCGGGCGGAACCCGGACCGGCCCGGTCGGGGTCACCGTCCTGTCGAGGGCCGCGCGTCGCACGTCATACTCTTCGCCGGTGATGTCGTGGCCCTCGAGTTCGAGCAGGTCGAAGAGCATGAGCTCGATGCTCGCGGATCGAGCAGCGGCCTCGTCGTCGCTCAGCCCGGCGCGCGACTGCAGGAGGTGGAAGTTCGGCTTGCCCATCTTGTCCATCGCGACGACCTCACCGTCAAGCACAGCAGACGTCGCTCCCAGTGACTCGCGGAGCGGGGCGGCCAGTTCGGGGAACGTGTCGGTGAGGTCGTTGCCGTTGCGGCTCAGGAGGCGAACGGCGCCGTCGTCGATGTACACGACGGCTCGATAACCGTCCCACTTCATCTCGAATGCCCACTCGTGCTCATCGTCGATGTCTGTCGCGTTCCCGTTGGCCGCGAGCATCGGCCGGATGACCTCGCGTCCCAGCGGCGTCGCTGGTGCGGTGATGGACGAGCGACGCTCCGCCGCGGGCGGCGGTGCCGACGGTGCTTCCGTTTCGCCCTGCGGATGGGGCGCAGCGTCGTGCGCTGGTTCGCGCGTCGGCGAATGCCTGCTGCCGGTCTTCTTTGCCGCGGGGTCCATGAGGTGGATGAGCCAGTTGTTCTCGGCACCCGGGCGTTTGGTGTGAATCAGCGCGTACTTGCGGGGGACCCCGCCGAGCCCACCGTCGTCCTGGCCGGAGAGCGTCACGATGACTTCCTTGTCTTCGCGCCACTTCTCCAGCTCGAATGTGCCCGAGTCCCAGATGGTCACCTCTCCAGCACCGTATTCGCCCTTGGGGATGCGCCCCTCGAACGTTCCGTACTCGAGCGGGTGGTCTTCGGTCTGCACCGCGAGGTGGTTCTCGTCGCTCGTGAGTGGCGGGCCCTTGGGCACCGCCCATGACACGAGGACCCCGTCGTGCTCGAGGCGGAAGTCGTAGTGCAGGCGGCGGGCGTGGTGCTCCTGGATGACGAACGAATTGCCCGAGGTCAGAGCAGCGACCGCTTCGGGTACCGGTTCAGGGGTCTTCGTACCGTCGCGCATGCTGCGGTACTTGGCAAGCCGGTCCGTACTCTCCGCCGTGCTCTCGAACCGCGCCATGTGATCCGGTGTCGGCTCAAGTCCAGCGGTACGCGCGGATGCCAGCGGCGCGAGGAGGTCGCCGTCGCGAGCGACGCGCTCGAGAACCTCCTCAAAATCGAGCTGGGCGAGGGTCGGCGATTCCAGCTCCTCCCACGAACGCGGTGCCGCCACCGTCGGAGTGAAGCGCCCCCTGAGCGAATAGGGCGCGATCGTCGTCTTGGCGCTGTTGTTCTGGCTCCAGTCGATGAGAACTTTCCCGACGCGAAGCGACTTCTTCATGTCACTCACTATGAGATCCGGATGATCCGCTTCGAGCGCCCGCGCCAGTTCATGCGCGACACTCGACACCGTGTCGCTTGGCAGTGAGCCGTCGAGCGCCGCGTACAGGTGGATTCCCTTGCTCCCGCTGGTCACCGGCAGCGGATTCAGGCCCATATCGGAGAGGATGTCCCGCGCGAGGAACGCGACAGCGGCACAGTCCGCCAGCGTGAGTCCCTCGCCCGGGTCGAGATCGAGCACCAGGCGGTCGGGGTTACGTGCGCCACCGGTGCGCTCGAACTGCCACTGCGGTACGTGGATCTCGAGGGCGGCGATTTGCGCGAGCCAGGCCAGCGTCGCCCTGTCGTTGACGAGCGGGTAGTCATTATTCCTGCTGCTGTGCTCGATCGAGCGGCGGGCAACCCACTCCGGCGTCGAGTCGTCGAGGTTCTTCTGGTAGAACACCTCGCCCGGTTTGTCCGGTGTGCCGACGCCGTGGACCCAGCGTTTGCGCGTCGCGGGTCGGCCCGCCGTGTATGGCACCATGACGTTGGCGATCTCGGCGTAGTAGCGCAGGACGTCGGCCTTGGTCGTTCCGGTTTCCGGGTAGAGCACCTTGTCCAGGTTGGTGAGTGTGATCCGCCGGCCGTCGACGTCGACGGTCTGGCGGGAGCCTGACTTCGCCATTACCCGGTCCTTCCCTCCGGCACCCTCAGGCCCGATCGTGCAGCATCGGTCCCGGCCTGCGACCGCGAAGTGGGCGGATGCTGCGGAGCGGGATGCTCGGATCGCCAACCGCGCTGAGGCGGGCCTCGACATCGCCGAGCCAGTCGATGGCGGCGCGAGCGACGCGCTGCTCGGCCGAGCGGGCAAGCTCGACCCGCAGAGAAGGCGGACCGCTGTCGTCGCCAGCCGGCACGGCATCCGCTGCCGTCCACGAAGCGAGCTGCCTGGCGATGACCTTCCGCCATCCGGAACCGGGCAGGCTCGACGCCACGAGAACCTGGTCGGCCATGTCGGCCCAGTTGCGGACGTCGGGTGCTGTCGGTGCGCCGAGCCAGTCGATTGCGGCCGCGTGGCCTGTCGGCGTGAGCGTGTAGAGCGGCAGGTTGTCGTCGGTCGCGGTGTCTGACCTGATCAGGCCGTCGCGAACGAGCCGGTCGAGCGTGGAGTAGACCTGGCCGACGTTCACCCCCGCACGGTGAGGGGCGCGGGCGGCGAGCTCGTCGCGGAGCTGGAGGCCGTAAGCGGAACCGAGAGTGAGGATCGCGAGGATCGCATCCTTCACCGCCATGGGGTTCCTTCCGGTAACGACGATCCGGCGTTTGCGAATCTCTACCCAGTATAGAGATTCGGCGACACGCCGGGTCAGCATAATCACATCGTTGTGATTCCTGTGCTATTTGGGGCATAATGACGAGGACGGCGGTCTGCCGGACAACTGAATACCGGATGCTGCATCTCACTTTTTTCACGGGTCGTTGGGGAAGACGTACCACGGTGAACAAGGAGGAGAAAATGGTGGCATCTGTCGCACGCGGAGTGATTTTGGTTCACTCCTCACCGCGCGCTCTGTGCCCGCATGTCGAGTGGGCTGCAGGTCGCGCTCTTGGTCGTGCTGTGAACTTCGCCTGGGTAGAGCAGCCGGTGCTGAAGGGCGCCCAGCGCGCTGAGTACTACTGGGAAGGTCACCAGGGCATGGGGGCGGCCATCGCTTCCTCGCTTCGCGGCTGGGAGCACCTCCGTTTCGAGGTGACCGAAGACGCGTCGCCCGGCGCGGATGGCGGACGCTGGCTGCATACCCCCGACCTCGGTATTTTCTACGCACAGACCGACTCCGCGGGCAATGTCGTGGTGCCGGAGGATCGCATCCGCTACGCCATGGATACCGCGGGCGCGAACCCGGCCGAACTGCAGCGCGAACTCCGGATCGCCCTCGGCCAGGCCTGGGATGACGAGCTCGAGCCGTTCCGCTACGCGTCAGATGACTCGAGCGTGATCTGGCTGCACAAGGTCGGCTAGGCGCTTGCCTGTGTGATCCCAGGGCCATCCCGGTGGCATGCTGCGCAGGTCGGTGACTCCTCCCGGCTGGCGCGGACCGTGAAACCGACAGGCCCTGCTACGAAGAAAACCCCGCACACCTTTCGGCGTGCGGGGTTTTCGAGTGTTGCGGCGAACTCAGAAGCTCCGGAACGCAGCGACGGCGTTGTGGCCGCCGAACCCGAAGGAGTTGCTGATCGCGAGCAGGTCACCGGTTCCGAGGTCGCGGGGCGTCGTCACGACGTCGAGCGGGATCGCCGGGTCCTGGTTCTCGAGGTTGATCGTCGGGGGAGCGACGCGCTCGTGCAGGGCCTTGACCGTGAACAGCGCCTCGATCGCACCTGCACCGCCGAGCAGATGACCGGTGGACGCCTTTGTCGCGCTGACGGCAATCGACTCGAGGTGGTCGCCGAAGACGCGCCTGAGCGCGTAGTACTCGGCGATGTCACCGACCGGAGTGCTCGTCGCGTGAGCGTTCACGTGCACAACATCGGTGAGTGCCAGGCCGGCGTTCTCGACGGCGGCGATCATCGCACGGGCCGCTGCCGATCCTTCCGGGTCCGGAGCGGTGATGTGGTACGCGTCGCTGGTCACGGCGCCGCCCAGAACCTCGGCGTAGATCCGGGCGCCACGGGCCTCGGCGTGCTCGAGCGTTTCCAGGACCAGTGCGGCGGCTCCCTCACCGAGGACGAATCCATCGCGGCTGACATCGTAGGGGCGTGACGCGGTCGCCGGGTTGTCGCTGCGCTTTGAGAGTGCCTGCATCGCTGCGAACGATGCGATGGGCAGTGGGTGAATTGCCGCCTCGGAGCCGCCGGCGATGATGACATCCGCCAGGCCCGCCTGCAGGTGCGCAAACGCGTTCGCAATTGATTCGGTGCTCGATGCGCAGGCCGACACAACGGTGCGTTCCCCGGCGCGCGCGCCGAGGTCCATGCCGATGGCCGCGGCAGGACCGTTGGGCATCAGCATCGGCACGGTCATGGGCAGTACCCGGCGTGGACCGCGCTCGCGCAGGGTGTCCCATGCGTCGAGCAACGTCCAGACTCCGCCGATTCCGGTCGCCCAGTCGACACCGAGTCGCTCGGGATCGACGCCGGGCGTTCCGGCATCCGCCCACGCCTCGCGTGCAGCGATGAGCGCGAACTGGCTGGACGGGTCGAGACGCTTGGTCTCCATGCGGGGGAGCACGTCGGTGGCAGGCACGGCAGCCTGGCCGGCGATGGTGATGGGGAGCTCGTACTTGGCTACCCAGTCCTGCTCGAGAGTGCGAACGCCCGATGCGCCCGCGAGGAGGTTATCCCAGGATTCCTGGGCTGTGCCACCGATCGGTGACGTTGCACCAATCCCTGTAACGACAATTCTTTTGGTCATTCGATGAAACTCTCTTGGTGCTGGTCACGATTTGAAGCGATCTCAGGGATGGCTCGTGAGGCGTGATGAGGGACCGGGTGTGGGTTTGGGCCGCGACCCGGTCCTCATCGACGCAGGGTGTTAGCCCTGTGCTTTGACGATGAAGTCGACGGCGTCGCCGACTGTCTTGAGGTTCTTGACTTCCTCGTCCGGGATCTTGACGTCGAACTTCTCTTCTGCGTTGACAACGATGGTCATCATCGAGATCGAGTCGATGTCGAGGTCGTCGGTGAAAGACTTGTCGAGCTCGACGGTGTCTGCAGCGATTCCGGTCTCGTCGTTGACGAGCTCGGCCAGGCCGGCGAGGACTTCTTCAGTGGACAGTGCCATGGTGTTATCTCCTTGAGTATCGATTGACCGTGAAACAGTCTATGGGGGTGGTTGCGCCCGGTACTGGCACGCGAGGGGTGTGGCTAGGGAAGTACGACGACCTGGGCGGCAAACACGAGGCCGGCCCCGAAGCCGATCTGCAGTGCGAGCCCGCCGGACACCTCGGGGTGCTCCTGCAGCAGCCGGTGCGTCGCAAGAGGGATCGAAGCGGCACTGGTGTTGCCGGTGGTGGCGATGTCACGGGCGATGACGACGCTCTCGGGGAGCCGCAACTGCTTGGCGAACTCGTCGATGATGCGCATGTTGGCCTGGTGCGGGATGAACGCCGACAGCTGGTCGGCGGTGATGCCTGCCTTTTCCAGCGCTTCCTTGGCCACCTTGGCCATGTCCCACACGGCCCAGCGGAAGACGGTCTGCCCTTCCTGACGGAGGGTGGGCCACGGCGCTTCGCCCCTGCGGTACTCCTGGAGCGTCGCGTTCATGCCAACTGCACCAGCCTTGGAACCGTCGGAGCCCCACACGGTGGGGGAGATGCCGGGGAAGTCGCTCGGCCCGATGAGGGCGGCGCCCGCACCGTCACCGAGCAGGAAGGAGATCGACCTGTCCTCGGGATCGACGACATCCGACAGCTTCTCGGCGCCGATCACGAGCACGTACTTGGCGACACCGGTGCGGATGAGTGAGTCGGCCTGAGCGATGGCGTACGGGTACCCGGCGCACGCGGCGTTGACGTCGTAGGCTGCAGCGGGGTTCGCCCCGACACGGTCGGCCACGACCGCCGCCATGGACGGGGTCTGCTGGATGTTACTGATGGTCGCGATGATGACGGCGTCGACCTCGGCCGGGTCCACCCCCGACGCTTCGATCGCCTCTCGAGCGGCGTCCGTTGCGAGGTCGACGGCGAGCACATCCTGGCTCGCACGTTTGCGTTCGATGATGCCGGTGCGCTGGCGGATCCACTCGTCTGAGGAGTTGATCGGTCCGACGAGGTCATCGTTCGGCACTGACAGGTCGCCGCGAGCGGCACCCATGCCCAGGATGCGCGTGAACGCCGGCCCCTGGGATTGGTTGAGGGTAGGTCTGGTCATTCGTCTCTCTCGGGTAGCGGAGATTGTCTAAGCGTGAAGCAGTTCGAGCGCTGCAGGAATGTCGTCGGGAGTCTTGATCGCCACTGACGGCGTTCCCTTCAGCCCGCGTTTCGCGAGGCCCGTGAGGGCGCCCGCCGGGGCGACCTCGACGATGCCGGTGACCCCATCGGCCGCGAACGCGTCCATGCAGAGGTCCCAGCGTACCGGCGACGCCACCTGTCCGACGAGGAGTTCGACGAATCGCGAACCGGAGTCAACGACGCTGCCGTCGCGGTTCGTCCACAGGCGAAGTTCGGGGTCGGATGCCGTCAGGCCGGCGGCGACGGTCGCGAGCGCGTCGCGGGCTGGTGCCATGTACCTGGTGTGGAATGCGCCTGCGACCTGCAACGGGATCACGCGCGTGCCTGGGACCGGATCGGCCGCCAGCCGGGCGAGCGCGTCGAGAGCACCGGCAACCACGATCTGGCCGCCGCCGTTGAAGTTCGCTGGCTCAAGTCCGAGTTCGTTCAGCCGCGCGAGCAACGCATCGACGTCTCCACCGATCACGGCGCTCATTCCTGTTGGCGTCGCTCTGGCCGCAGCGGCCATCGCTGTCGCACGGGCGGCAACGAAGCGCATGGCGGCATCCTCGGTGAGCACGCCGGCGCCGACGGCCGCGGTGATCTCCCCAACGGAGTGACCGGCGATGCCGGGGACCGTGGCGGGGTGGCCGACGTCGGCGAGTGCGTGCAGGGTGAGCAGCCCGGCGGCAACGATCAGGGGCTGCGCCACGGCGGTGTCGCGGATCGTCTCCTGGTCGGATTCGGTACCGTGCTTCACCAGGTCGAGTCCTGCGGCTTCCGAGTACTGCTCGACCAGTCGCAGGTAGTCGCTGTTTTCAAGCCAGGGGGAGAGGAAGCCGGGGGTCTGGGAGCCCTGTCCGGGGCAAACGAGAACGATCACGGTCCTAGTCTGCCAACAGAGTGTGCGGCGGCTGTGTTGAACACGTCACAAGAATCCGCCAATCGCTTGTGTATGTTCCACATAGCCACGGAGGTTGTCTCTACCGTCGGCGTTTGAATCCGTCGGGTTCTGCGATCGAACCGAGGATCAGCGCGGCCTGGAGGATGAGCGCCTCCCGAGCGCCGGTCGCGTCCCACCCGATCACGTCGGACACCCGCTTGAGGCGGTACCGGACGGTATTGGGGTGCACGAAGAGCTCGCGTGCGGTGGCCTCGAGCGACCTGCCGTTGTCGAGATAGCACCACAGCGTCGTGACCAGCTCGGTCGAGTGCGCGTGAAGCGGCTTGTAGATGCGTTCAATGAGCGTGGTTCGAGCGAGCGAATCGCCGGCCAGCGCGCGTTCCGGCAGCAGATCGTCTGCCTGTACCGGCCTTGGGGCGTGGCGCCAGGCCCGCGCGACGGCGAATCCGGCGAGGGCCGCGCGTGCGCTCCTGGACGCTTCAACGAGGGTGGGCACCGCGTGACCGAGCACGAGATAGCCCGGGCCGAAACCCGGCTCGAGGTGCGTGGCGATCTCGACGAAACTCAGGGATGCGGCTGTGCCGATCTCTTCGTCGTCGACACCGTGGCTGGTCTCGGCGCGTCCGATGACGAGGACAAGCCGGCCGCCCTGCACGCCGATGAGCACATCCGCCGCCATGTGACGCGCCGTTCGTCGCAACTGATCGACGTCGAGCTGCGGGGGCGTTGTGCCGACGAGAACGGCTACTTCACCGTGTCCATGCCAGCCGAGGGCAGCAATCCGACTGGGCAGCTCGTCATCGGCCTCACCGGAGAGGATGGAGTCGACGACGAGCGCTTCGAGCCTGGCGTCCCAGAGCCCGCGTGCCTCCGCTGCCCTGGCGTAGACGTCGGCCGCGGCGAACGCGATCTCCCGCGAGTACAGCAGGATCGCTTCGCGAAGGTCCTCGCCGCCGTCCTTGATCCGTTCTTCAACGACTTCGACCGTGACGCGAATGAGCTGAAGCGTTTGCTGCAGGCTCACCGAACGCAGGAGTTCCCTCGGGGCAGCGCCGAAGACATCCGCCGCGATCCACGGAGTGGACTTCGGGTCGTCGAACCAGGCGATGAACGAGGTGATGCCCGCCTGGGCAACCAACCCGACCGCAGACCGCCGCCCTGGCGGCATTTCTGCATACCAGGGCAGCGTGTCTTCGAGCTGTTTCAGCGTTGTGGTGGCGAGCTCGCCCGACAGTCGTCGAAGCCAGGCGAGCGTTTCACCCTTCGAGCGCGGCACGGCCGGCGGTGTGATGGTCTAGCTTTCACCACCGGCATTGCCGGTGGTTCCAGCGTTGACGTCGAGAAGCTTGTACTTGTCGATGGCGCGGCCGGGCAGCGAGGCGTCGACCTCGCCGCGGGCGGCAAGCAACTCGAGTGCACGAACGACCATCGACGGTCCATCGATCTTGAAGTATCGACGGGCAGCCGCACGGGTATCCGAGAATCCGAAGTTGTCTGCACCGAGTGTGGCGAAGTCGCCCGGCACGAACTGGCGGATCTGATCGGGCACCGCGTGCATGTAGTCGGTAACCGCGATGAACGGTCCCTGCTCATCCTTCAGTCGCTCGGTCACGTACGGGACCTGCGGTTCCGCATCGGGGTTGAGGAAGTTGTGCTCCTCAGCACGGATGCCGTCACGGCGCAATTCAGACCAGGAGGTAACCGACCAGACGTCGGCAGACACGCCCCAGTCCTCAGCCAGCAGGTGCTGGGCTTCGATGGCCCACGGCACCGAAACGCCCGAAGCGAGGAGCTGGGCCCTCGGTCCCTCGGTCTCGGAGCCCTTCACCTTGTAGATGCCGCGGAGCAGTCCGTCGACGTCGAGGTTCTCAGGTTCGGCGGGCTGCACGATCGGCTCGTTGTACACCGTGATGTAGTACATCACGTTGGGGTCTTCGTGCTTTCCGCCGTACATCCGGTCGAGACCGGCGCGCACGATGTGGCCGATTTCATAGCCATATGCCGGGTCGTAGGTGACCGTGGCCGGGTTGGTCGACGCGAGGAGGGGGGAGTGGCCGTCAGCGTGCTGAAGTCCCTCGCCCGTGAGCGTCGTGCGGCCCGCTGTCGCACCGATGATGAAGCCTCGGGCCATCTGGTCGCCCGCGGCCCACAGTGCGTCGCCCGTGCGCTGGTATCCGAACATCGAGTAGAAGACGTAGATCGGGATCAGGGGCTCGCCCTGGGTGGAGTACGTGGTTCCGATGTTGGTGAACGCGGCAGCGCCACCCGCCTCGTTGATGCCGACGTGGAGGATCTGGCCCTGCGGGCTCTCCTTGTATGCGAGGAGGAGTTCGCGGTCGACGGAGGTGTAGTGCTGTCCGTTCGGGTTGTAGATCTTCGCGGTCGGGAAGAACGCGTCGATACCGAAGGTTCGAGCCTCGTCCGGGATGATCGGGACGATCCGGTTGCCGAAGTCCTTCGAGCGGATCAGGTCCTTGAGCAGTCGGACAAACGCCATGGTTGTGGCGATCTCCTGAGTGCCTGAGCCCTTCTTCGAGATCGCGTAGGTGGAGTCCTCAGGCAGCTTGATGTCGGTGTACTTCGACCTGCGTTCGGGGACGTATCCGCCGAGCGCCGTGCGACGTTCGTGCAGGTACTGGATGGCCTCATCCTCGACACCCGGGTGGTAGTACGGCGGCAGGTACGGGTTCTCCTCGAGCTGGGCGTCCGTGATCGGCACGCGCATTTCGTCGCGGAACATCTTGAGGTTGTCGAGCGTCATCTTCTTCATCTGGTGGGTCGCGTTGCGCCCCTCGAATGACGGGCCGAGACCGTAACCCTTGACGGTCTTGGCGAGGATGACGGTCGGCTGGCCCTTGTGCTCTGATGCGGCCTTGAAGGCGGCGTACACCTTGCGGTAGTCGTGGCCACCGCGCTTGAGGTTCCAGATCTGCTCGTCGGAGTAGTCCTCGACGAGCTTGAGCGTGCGCTCGTCGCGACCGAAGAAGTTCTCACGGACGAAGGCTCCGCTCTCGGCCTTGTAGGTCTGGTAGTCGCCGTCGGGGGTGGCGTTCATGAGGTTGAGGAGAGCACCGCTCGAGTCCTTCGCGAGCAGGTCGTCCCACTCGCGACCCCAGACCACCTTGATGACGTTCCAGCCGGCACCGCGGAAGAAGCTCTCGAGCTCCTGGATGATTTTGCCGTTTCCGCGCACGGGGCCATCGAGGCGCTGCAGGTTGCAGTTGATGACGAAGTTGAGGTTGTCGAGGCCCTCGTTGGCGGCAACCTGGAGCTGGCCACGGCTTTCGACCTCGTCCATTTCGCCATCGCCGAGGAACGCCCAGACCTGCTGGTCACTCGCATCCTTGATCCCCCGGTTGGTCAGGTACTTGTTGGCCTGTGCCTGGTAGATGGCGTTGATCGGGCCGAGACCCATCGATACCGTCGGGAACTGCCAGAACTCGGGCATGAGTCGCGGGTGCGGGTACGACGAGATGCCGTGTGGCGCACGGGACTTCTCCTGACGGAACCCGTCGAGCTGGTCCGTTGACAGGCGACCCTCGAGGAATGCGCGAGCGTAAGTTCCGGGGGAGGCGTGACCCTGGATGAAGATCTGGTCGCCACCGCCCGGGTGGTCCTGGCCGCGGAAGAAGTGGTTGAATCCGACCTCGTAGAGCGCGGCGGATGATGCGTACGTCGAAATGTGTCCGCCGACACCGATACCGGGGCGCTGTGCGCGGTGCACGGTGATCGCCGCGTTCCAGCGGATCCAGGCGCGGTAACGACGCTCGATGTCCTCGTTTCCGGGGAACTCCGGTTCGTTCTCCGGCGCGATCGTGTTGATGTAGTCCGTCGTCGGCACCATCGGAACGCCGAGGTGAAGTTCACGGGAGCGCTTCAGCAGGCTCAGCATGATTTCGCGAGCACGGCCGTGACCGTGGGTAGCGACGAGCTGGTCGAGCGACTCTTGCCATTCCGCGGTTTCTTCGGGGTCAGCATCGAAGTTGTCAACCGAGTATGGGTCCTGGTCGTTTACAGTCACCGTCGACCTTTCTGTATGGGCAGATCGTGCCTGGTTTTCCGAGGTGCAAATGTCAGACAGGGTCGGGTTACGACGCGCGCAGGCACCTCAGATCAGCCTAGCGACTTACGCGGGCAACTGGCGACTTCCACAGCAAAGGGCGACTTAAGGCTGGAGGTGTGCGCTATCTCCCGCTCGATCGTTTGGTGTTGGAGAAGCGCGGGTCTAGTGTGTGTCACTGGTTTGGAACCGGATCCTCGCGCAGTCGAGGCAGGACCATTCCGGAAAGGACTCAATCCGATGGCTCTCGAGAACGACACCAGGGCTCCCGACTTCGCGCTCGGCAACCAGTTCGGTGAGACCGTACAGCTCGGCAGCTTCCGTGGAAAGCGGGCCGTCGCACTGGTCTTTTTCCCGCTCGCTTTCTCTGGCAGGTGCACGAGCGAGCTGTGTGAACTCCGCGACAACCTCTCGCTGTTCCAGGATGCCGGGGTCGAACTCATCGGCATCTCCGTTGACTCGAAGTCCGCGCTCCGGGCGTGGGCCGAGCAGGAGGGCTACGAGTTCACCCTGCTCTCAGATTTCTGGCCACACGGTCAGGTCAGCAAAGAATACGGCGTGTTCCTCGACTCGAAGGGATTCGCCAACCGGGCGACGTTCGTGATCGACGTGGACGGAATCATCCGGGCGAGCTTCATCACTGCTCCAGGGGAAGCCCGCTCGCTCGAGGCGTACCGCACAGCTGTCGAGAACCTGCAGCGCCAGCCCGCGTGAGTGGGCATCCGGTTTCAGGTCGTGGCCGGAAAGTGTGTAACATGATCACGCTGCCATCGGCAGTGAGGGGCCTTTAGCTCAGCTGGTAGAGCGCCACGTTTACACCGTGGATGTCATCGGTTCGATCCCGGTAGGGCCCACACTCGTTCAGCCCATTTCGGGTCTGAACCCGCGAACCGCGGTCTGTCTTCGACAGGCCGCGGTTTTTGCGTTCGCGAGGCGCGACAGCCGCTGACAACAACACCCGTGGTGTAGCCGCGACGTTCGGCGTATCGTCAGCACCGGCACCGGGGCAGCTGCGGCACGGCGCGTGTCGCCTCGTTGAGAGCCCCGGACAGTGACGAAAGGAGCTCGCCATGTCCGGCCGCATTCACATTGACCACTTCACCACACTCGATGGCGTCGCCCAGGCGCCGGGGGGTCCCGACGAAGACGTCGGCGGCGGATTCGCGTTCGGGGGCTGGCAGGCGCCCCTCATCGACAGCACAGTGGGAGCTCAGGTCGACGAGGGGATACGGAGCATGGACGCCCTGCTTCTGGGCCGTCGCACCTACGACATTTTCGCCGCGTACTGGCCACTCCACCTCGACGGGCCCGATGCCGACATCGCCCGCAAGTTTGACGCGATCCCCAAGTACGTCGTGTCGCGGGGCACGCCGGAGCTCGACTGGCGCGACTCGCACCTGATCGGTGGCGATCTCAGCACGGAGGTGTCAGTGCTGCGCGAGCGGCACCGGGAGATCCACGTCATCGGCAGCATCGACCTTTCCCGCACCCTCGTCGCCGAGAACCTGTTCGACCAGTTGAACCTGTGGGTATACCCGATCGTCGTCGGTGCCGGCAAACGCCTGTTTCCCGACGACGGCCCGCCATTGGCCCTCGAACTTCTCGCTGCGGAGGGGGCGTCCGAAAAGGGCGCGGTTCTCCTGCGTTACCGATCGACGGGTTCTGTCCCGGCGACGGGCGACATGGGCGAGGAGAATTCCGCGCCCTGACAGCGTCGTCAGGCGAGCTGCAAATCCTTGAGCTGCCTGCGTGACGAGATATCGAGTTTCTGGAAGATGTTGCGCAGGTGGGATTCAACAGTTCGCGGGCTCAGGAAAAGCTGCGAGCCGACCTCCCGTGAGGTCGCGCCGGTGGCTACCAGTCGTGCAATGTGCAGCTCCTGGGCCGTGAGTTCGTCGGTTCGTCGGGCGGTGCGTTTTCTCGGGTGCTCGCCGGTGGCGTGCAACTCGCGCGCAGCTCGGGCGGCGAAGGCTTCCGCGCCCATCTCTGAGAAGAGTTCGTGGGCCGTCCGCAACTGACCACGTGCCTCCTGGCGACGTCCCTCTCGGCGTAACCATTCGCCGTAGAGCAGCTGGGCACGGGCGGCCTCGCCAGCAATGCGTGACTTACTGAGGTGTGCGATCGCTCCGAGATACCATTCCTCCGCCGCAGGGCCGGCGATCGTCAAGGCTCTGGATCGTGCCTCAAGACCGAGCGCCCAATCCGTGCCACTGGCACGCGCACGCACAGATAAGCGCTCGAGTGCGTCCGCTGCACTCTCGGGGTCGCCACCACGGACAGCTGCCTCGATCAACTCGGGCAGACCGATCGTGCTGAGGGAGAGTTCGGTTGCGTCGGAAGCCTTTACGGCGGCTCCCTGGGCCGCCGAGTACTCGCCGAGTCCGTTGTAAAGCACGGCGCTTGCGTAGTGCGCCATCGTTGCTTCCGAACTCCCATCGATGTTGCCGGGTCTCAGGAAGGTGAGGCTGTTCAGCTCTTCTACCGCTGTCCGGTCACCGCCCCATGCGGCGAGGATGGCCTGGGTGTGGCGCAGTTTCACTCCTCCAATCGATTCCGCGATCGCCTCCGCCTCAGAAGTCAGCTCCCGCGCACGGGTAAGTTGCCCGCTTATCGTCAGGATGTTGGCGTGGAGTTTCAGAGCGGCGGGGAGCCCGGCCAGAGCGCCCGTGCTGCGCGACACGGCGACAGCGCATTCGGCGAGGTGATGGGCGCGTTCGTCGTCGAGGATACCGACCGCGAGTCGGCCCGCCAGCCAGAGCCACGACTGGCTGACATCCTCCTCCTGTACGGTGTCTGGGCGCGTCGCCTCGCCCAGCGCGTCGAGCGCGAGCCGCAAAGCCGGGACGCCCGGCGAATAGCCGTGGACCATCGTCACCGCGAGCGCGTCCAGAAGCAGGTCCACAGGCCGAATGGCCTGGGCTGGCGGTGCGGTGAGAGCCGTTTGCGCGATGGCCGTCGCCTGAGAGGCGCCGCTGATGATTGCCGCGTCCAGCGCGTGCAGATAGGTCTCGCGCGACAGGTCGGGGTCGAACGGGGCAAGCGTCGCGGCGGCATCCAGCAGCATGTCCGGAACGTCAGCACCGCGGGTGAGCTGAAACGCGATCCGGGCGCGGAGCAGTGCGACTCGAGCGCTTTGCAGCGAATCGGCCGGCCCACCCTCGGCGATCGCGAGCAGGTCCACCGCGTTCTCAAATGCGCCAGCGTTGGCCAGCGAGCGCGCCGCTTCCAGCGCGCGCCTGGTGCGATCCACGACGTCGGGGCTGAGCTCTGACGCACGTCTCAGGAACGCACCTGCGGCGGCGTGGCCGCCGCGCGAACGCGCCCGCACTGCCGAGCGCTCTAGCTGTGCGGCAACCTCCTCATCAACGCCCAGCACCGCCTGAGCGCAGTGCCAGGCGCGCCGGTCAGGGTCGAGGGTTGCATCGGTGGCCGCGGCCAACGCGCCGTGCACGCGGCGGCGGGCCGCCGGGTCCGCCGCCCGGTACACCGCCGATCGCACCAGAGGATGGCGAAATCGCACTACGGAATCGATCTCAATAAGTCCGGCGGCTTCCGCCGGAGCGGCGGACTCCGACGCCATGCCGAGTTCGGTGGTCGCACGGCACAGCAGTGCCGGGTCTCCGGTGGGCTCAGCCGCCGCGGTGAGCAGCAGCAACTGCGTCGTCTCGGGTAACTCACTCGAGCGTCGTCGGAATCCACTCTCGACTCGGCCTGGAACATCCGACACGTCAGGAAGCTGGAATCCGCCAGCGAGTCGAACTGCTGGCGCACTCGCGGGGAGCTCAAGGAGCGCAAGAGGATTGCCACGTGCCTCCGCGATGATGCGCTCGCGTACGTCGTCGTCCAGCGGAACGCGAACAGCGGCGTCCAACAGCTTTCGCGCAGAGACACCGTCGAGTCCCGTCAACCTCAGCTCCGGCAAGCCGGGGAAGAGGGTTCGCTGCCCGCTGACATCCCGCTCACCGAAGACCATGACGAGCCGGTCAGCATCGACCCGGCGAGAGACGAATGCCAGCACTTCGGCGGAAGCCGGATCGAGCCACTGTGCGTCATCGACCAGACAGAGCAGCGGACCCTGCTCGGCGACCTCTGCAATCAGGTTGAGAGTAGCCAGTCCAATGAGGAACCGGTCCGGTGCTGGACCGCTTCTCAGTCCCAGGGCCACCCCGAGCGCTACCTGCTGCGGCTCGGGTAGCGCGCTGAGATGATCGAGGAACGGGGCGCAGAATTGATGAAGACCCGCGAACGCGAACTGCGTCTCCGTTTCGATACCGGTCGATGATTCCACACGGAATCCAGAGGCGGCGGCGACATCGCCCAGGTGTGCCAGCAGCGCCGTCTTCCCGATTCCCGCGCCGCCGCGCACCACGAGGACCGCGCTGCCGCCGGCTTGTGCCTCGATCAGCAGCTGCTCGACCTCACGGCGCTCCAGGCGCCTACCCAGAAGTTTCGACAGGTTTGCTCCGTTCAGGGGCCGACTGCTTCTGCAACCAACCCTGTAGTTACCACAGCATTATGGCCGACGAGGGCGGTGTAGGACCCGGATCGGTGATATTGCGCACATCTCAGTGCTTTCTACCGACGCGAGGCCACCGCGTACGGACGACGCTGAAGACCTGGGCAGGTTCGGTGACGAGTTGCCCTTCGTGACACATCGTTCGAACAAGGGAGAGAGACCGTGGGAAGCGATATATCTCGAACAGGCGTCTGCGGTGCAGGTGCGCAGACCGCACGTTGCAAATCCGATCAGCGCGAAGCTTCCCGCTGGCCGCCGGACGGCTCGGAGACTTCGCTGGACGACTCCGTGAGCCTGGCTGTGGCGCTTGCCTCGATCATGCTGAGCCTCGGCTCTGCCGGTGCGCGGACTCGCGGATCAGGGGGATAGACCGTGGCATGGAGTACACGCGAGCTCGCGGAGCTCGCCGGGACGACGGTCAACACGATCCGGCACTATCACCGGATCGGCCTGCTGGACGAGCCGGAACGGACGTACAACGGATACAAGCAGTACGGCGTTCGGGAGCTGGTGTGCCTGTTGCGGATCCTCCGGCTGGCTGGGCTTGGTGTGCCGCTGGCGAAGATCGCTCATGTCGGGGCGGGTGGGCAGGCTGCGAAAACTGCCCTGGAAGAAGTGGACGACGAACTTGTCGTGCGTATCAAGCGGCTGAAGCAGGCTCGTGCCGACATCGCCGCAGTCCTTCGTGACGACGCCCCACCGGACGCTCCTTTCGGTTTCGTCTCCGTGGCATCTCGATTGTCTGAGTCTGACCGGTCGATCCTCCACATCTGGAACCGGCTCTACGACGAGGATGCGATGGCTGATCTGCGGCGGATGGTGGAGCTGGATTCGGATGCCAGCGCGCTTGGGAAAGAGATTGATGCGCTCCCGCCCGCCGCGAATGAGGCCACGCGGGCACGGCTCGCAGCAGGTCTGGCGCCGATCCTGGCGCGCAATCTGGTCGATTACCCCTGGCTGAGGAACCCGGCCGAGCACCTCGCGAAAGGGGAGCGGGTCACGCGACTGACGTTTGTCGAAGCGCTTACGGAGCTGTACAACCCAGCCCAGCTCGATGTGTTCGCGCGCGCGGGCGCCCTCGCGCGGCAGCGGCAGGCTGACGTCCCAGCCCGCGACAAAATTGCTGTGTCAAGCCGCCGCCACGCGGAACATCCGCTCTCTCCCCGAGTCCGGCGACCGCTGCCTCTCGGGGCTTGACTGTGTTCTGGGAACACAGCCTCTAATGGTCGGAACGTCGACATATTCGACGCCTGACAACAGAGAGGAACCACAGAAATGAACCCCATAGAGGAACTCGTCCGCAATTTCCAGGAGCTTGTGGCCCAGGTGCCCGAGATCGTTCAACCGTTCGTCGTGATGCTCGCGTCGGCAATCCCATTCGTCGAGGGTGAGGGCGGTGCGCTCGTCGGTATGGTCGGTGGACTTAACCCGATTCTCGTCGGCGTCGCGGCGGCGGCCGGCAATTTCCTCAGCGTCCTTCTGGTCGTCGTTGTCAGCTCTCGGGCGCGTGGCGCCGTGGTGGATCGCCGAGCAGCACGCCGCCAGCTCGTGAGCGTTGGTGCGGGGGGAGCGGCCGCGACGGAAGGAGGGTACGTCGGGACGCTCGAAGAGGTCCCGGCCAAACCTGAGTCGAAGGGCCAGCAGCGCGTCAAGGGGTGGCTGCTCCGATTTGGCGTACCCGGAGCCAGTATCCTCGGCCCGTTGGCCATCCCGACACAGTTCACCTCCGCGATCTTCGTTGCTGGCGGTGCCTCGCGCGGCTGGGTCCTGCTCTGGCAGGCCGTCGCGATCGCGCTGTGGACGACCGTAGCCACGGTCTCCGCCTGGGCCGCACTCACGTTCATAGTCGGCATCTGACGGGCGGAGCGGCGCTTGTGTTACCCGGCGCGACACAACAAAGGGAGGGCTGGCCAAGTGTGGCCAACCCTCCCTTTCTCAGTCGTGACGGTGAGGTTCTCAGAAGATCACCGTCGCGGCATCCGTGACTACTTCGTCGGCGGCACCGGCGCGTACAGCGCCTCGATGTCGGCGAGTTCCATCTCGGCGGTTGCCTGGATGAGCGCCATCAGGTCGGTGTCCAGCCCGGGGGAGAACTCCTCGAAGCGCTCCGCAGCGATGGTCGAGGGAACCCCGGCCGGCGCCTGCTCGTTGGCGATGAGTTCGGTTCCGTCGTTCGAGGGCGACATGCCCTGGAAGATCTTCCCCGCTTCGGACTGCCCGGTGAGGTCGAAGGTGTACTGCTTGCTCTGAAGGCCCAGGTCGACGAGCTTCTTGACCTCGGGGAACTTCTCGGCGTTCGTCTTGGGAATCGGCAGTGCCGACTTCCAGTTCACACCGAGGGTCTCCAACGCCTTTGCATAGGCGTTCTCGTGTGCCTGGTCGCGAACGATCAGGTACGAGATCGTCGAGCGAGCTGTCTTGTTGTCGGTCATCTCATAGATGCGGCACTTCTGCAGCCGCCCCGTCGACTCGAGCATGAGGTTGTACAGCAGGTCGAGCACCAGGTTGCCCGAGTTGTACACCCAGCTTCCGTTCCACGGGTTACCCGCGGCATCTACCGGGAGAGCTCCCTGGGCGCCGACGAGGTAGTGGTGGATGTTGCTTTCGTGCATGGCAATGTTGAGCGGCGTCGCGCCCCCAGAACCCGGCTTGTCGAGCGGATCGGTCGGCTTCCCTGAATACTCGGGAGAACCGTCAAGCAGTCGCGAGATCGTGGTTCCGATGAGTTCGACGTGGCTGATCTCCTCGGTTCCGATTCCCTGCATGAGGTCGCGGTACGGCTTTGCACTCGGTCCGCGGAAGTTCATCGCCTGGAAGAGATACTGCATCATCGTCCGCATCTCGCCGAACTGGCCGCCGAGACCTTCCTGGAGGGCGTTGGCCGCTGCCGGATCCGGCTCGTCGGGGACGATCTCATTAATCAGTCGTTGCACGTGAAAAAACACTGCTACCTCCTGGGGTTATCTCGTGATCTACGTGTCTTCGACTCTGCACCTCGAAACGGGGTCGAAACAGTGGGTGGACGCACGGCCGAATCGCCGCTAGCATCCGCAGGGACTGCCGGTACACACTGTTTGTACAGGGTTCGGAGCGGAGTTTCCCAGTTGGACCGCGCACACTTGACCAATCAGTCGCCTGCGCGCCCGAATCGCCAGGCGTGACGTGAACAGGATTCGCGTCAGCCCGACATCGACCGTCATCCCCGAAGCCTCAGAGCAGCCGTACCCCCGGCCCTCGCTCCACGATTCGGTTGAAGCCCCGTTCAGTGCGGCTTCACCGTGTCGAGGCTCACGCTGGGCGTGAACTGACGCGCGCCGGCCCAATCCCGGAAAATATGCTCTTACTCAAAAAATTTACCCGCGCCCAAATTCTCATCGCATCAGTCGTTCTCGTCGGTGTGCTCATCGCCTCCTTCCTCACCATCCAGTCCACTGTCATCCGCGCGCAGAGCGTTGCAACGGGCGACAAGATTGGGAGCTCGTCGAGCAAGCTCGCCACAGCCCTCACCGGTACATCAGCCCTCGTATCGAAGGCCAAGGCCGACAATCACGCTGAGGCGGTGCTGGCCGAAGCGAACCAGGTCGTCGTTGAGGTGCAGGCGAAAGTCGACACGGCTCCGCTGACCACCTCAATCGCCTCGCTCGCCTCCTACGCCAGCCAGGACGAGGCCACCGTGATGGAACTCGCATCGACAACGCAGGCGACGTCGGCTCAACTGCGCGCGCAAGCGGCAGAGGCCGACCGTCTGGCAGCCGAAGCGCAGGCAGCCGCAGCAGCGGCAGCCGCCTCGGCCCAGGCAGCCGCCAACACCCCCGACGGTGCCCGTGCAACGGCTCGCGCCCTCGCCCAGTCCAGGCACGGCTGGGGCGAAGACCAGTTCTCATGCCTGAACAAGCTGTGGCAGAAGGAGTCCGGCTGGTCCGTGAACGCGTTCAACGCCTCGAGCGGCGCTACCGGCATCCCGCAGGCTCTCCCCGGAAGCAAGATGGCGACCGCCGGCAGTGACTGGGCGACCAACGCGTCCACCCAGGTTGCGTGGGGTCTCGACTACATCGACCGTGCCTATGGCACGCCGTGTTCAGCGTGGTCGCACTCGCAGGCCGTCAACTGGTACTGATCCTCGCGTAACGGCATCCTGCACAGAGACCCGGCCCAGAAAGCGAAACGCTTTCTGTAGGCTGGCTCTGTGCCATATTCACTCCGCGAGGTCCGCGACACTGTCGAGTCGCTGTGGCCGATCGCCGGCGCTGAATCCTGGGATGCATCCGGCCTGATCGCCGGTGACCCCGATGACCAGATTTCCCGGGTCCTCTTCGCCGTCGACGCCGTGTCTGAGACCGCGACGCAAGCCGTCGAGTCGAAGACCGACCTTCTGCTCGTGCACCACCCGCTTCTCCTCCGCGGTGTTACGACCGTTGCGGGCGACACGTACAAGGGCTCAGTCCTCACCCGGCTGATTCGCGGCCACTGTGCGCTTCTCGCTGCGCACACCAACGCGGATGTCGTCGCCGACGGAACCTCGGGAGTCCTCGCGAAGCTGCTCGGACTGACGGATGTCGCCCCACTCGTTCCCTCCGCCGACGGCGTCAGTGGCATCGGGCGGGTGGGCCGATTGCCAGCTCCAACCTCGCTCGGTCACCTCGCACACACGCTCGCGAAAATTCTTCCAGCCACCGCGACGGGCATCCGTGCGTCCGGCGACTACGACTCGGAAATCCGGACCGTGGCCCTCTGCGGTGGAGCAGGTGACTCGCTGCTTCGCGAGGATGCTGTGACGAGCGCAGACGTGTACATCACGAGCGACCTTCGCCACCATCCGGCATCCGAAGCGCGTGAGCAGGCCATCGTCGGCGGAGGACCGGCGCTCATCGATGTCTCACACTGGGCAAGCGAGTGGCTGTGGCTCGACGTCGCTGCCGCACAACTGGCCGAACGCCTGCCTGACCTCTCCATTGCCGTGAGCGACATCCGCACAGACCCATGGGACTTCGTCGTCACGCAGTGACAACCAGGCTCAAGACAACTCCAAACCAGAATCACAAGGGACCCGACGTGAAATCCAGCCTCGCAGAGCAGAAAAAACTGCTCGAATTGCACACCATCGATTCCGGGCTCGCCCGCATCGCCCACCGGGAGAAGAGCCTGCCCGAGATCGCCGAGTACACGGCAGTGTCCAGGGAGCGGACGGAACTCAGCGGCCGGATCGCCGCAGAACTCGGTGAGCTCGAGGACGCGAAGACTGAGCTCGGTCGGCTGGAAAGCGACGCTGGTGTGGTCGACGCTCGGATCGCCAGGGACACCGAGCGCATGAACTCGACATCGAGCACGAAAGACGTGGCCGCGTTCGAGTCTGAACTCGAGTCGCTCTACCGGCGCAAGTCAAACCTCGAGGACATGGAACTCGTCGTGATGGAACGCGTCGAGGTCGCCGAGGCGCAGCTCTCCGCTACTCGCGACCTCGACAGCGACCTCGGGGCGAAGCTTCACGAGATCGGAACGAGGCGCCGTGCCGCGCTCGACGAACTCGCTCAGGAACGCGCGACGCTCACCGCGCAGCGCCACCTCCTCGAGGACTCGGTGGCACCCGACCTTCTCGCTCTCTATGAGAAGCTGCGGTCGAAGACCGGCACCGGCGCCGCCCTGTTCCGTGCCGGGACCTGTGGAGCGTGCACGATGTCGCTCACCGGCAACGAACTCGTCAAGGTGCGCGCCGCCGACATCGACGAGGTTCTCGAGTGCCCGGAGTGCGGCGCCATCATGGTGCGCACCGAGGAGTCGGGCCTCTGGTAGCAGCGATGCTCCCCACCGCCCGGTAAGCTCGAAGTGTGAATGGGTCGGCAAGACGGCCGCGTCACCAGTAATGGTGCCGAGGAACGTCCGGGCTCCACAGAGCAGGGCGGTGGGTAACACCCACCCGGGGTAACCCGCGAGACAGTGCAACAGAAAGTAGACCGCCGGGCGCGCAAGCGCCAGGTAAGGGTGAAACGGTGGTGTAAGAGACCACCAGCGACCGGGGTGACCCGGCCGGCTCGGTAAACCTCGCCCGGAGCAAGGTCAGACAGAGGACTATGGGGCTGCTCGTCCCGTCCTCGGGTAGGCCGCTTGAAGGCTGCGGTAACGCAGTCTCTAGAGAGATGGTCGTCCAGGGCGCAACTGCGCCTGAACAGAACCCGGCGTATCAGCCGGCCCATTCACCTTTGTACGACGGATGCCGCGCAGCGCGCTCAGCCAGGTTCCGGCTCAGCTGAGCGGTGGAATCGTGCGGACCGCGAGCGACGCGGCGCCAAGGATCCCCGCGTTGTTGCGGTGGACGGCCGGGACGATCGGCGCCGTCAGTGTGAGCCGGGGCAGGAACAGCTCGTGGTGTTTTGACACGCCACCGCCCACGATGAAGAGGTCGGGGGAGAAGTACGCCTCCAGCCGGGAGTAGTAGGTCTGGAGCCGCTTCGCCCATTCCTTCCAGGACAGGCCTTCCCGCTCGCGCGCCGAGTTCGAGGCACGCGTCTCAGCGTCGACCCCGTCGATCTCGATATGCCCGAACTCCGCGTTGGGGACGAGAACGCCGTTGTGAAGGACCGCGGTGCCGATCCCGGTTCCGAGCGTTGTCATGAGCGCGACACCCTCAATGCCCTTCGCCGCGCCGAACCGCGCCTCGGCGTAACCGGCGGCATCCGCGTCATTGACGAACGTGATGTCCCTGCCGAGGGCATCCTCGAAATAATCCTCGGCCTTGAGCCCGATCCACAGCTTCGAAATGTTCGCCGCCGACAGAGTGACGCCGTGCTTGACGACGGCGGGGAAACAAACACCGACCGGTGCGTCCGGGTCGTGCACCTGGAGCTGGTCGACCAGCTTCACCGTCTGCGCGATGATGTCTTCCGGTGTGCCGCCCGCGGGTGTCGGAACCTTGATCCGATCGCTCAGCAGGGTGCCTGTCGACAGGTCGACGACGGCCCCCTTGATGCCCGTTCCACCGATGTCGATGCCGACGGCGGTCGTCGGGGCGGTCATGCTGCTGCTCCGGATGGCAGTGTCAGGATGTCCGCACCGGTTTCAGTGACGACCAGGGTGTGCTCGAATTGCGCTGTCATGCTCTTGTCCTTTGTTGTCACTGTCCAGTCATCGGCCCACAGGTCCCACTCGTGGCTGCCGAGGGTGAGCATGGGCTCGATGGTAAAAACCATGCCGACTTCCATCACCGTGTCGTACTGGGGTGCTGAGTCGTAGTGGGGGATGATCAGTCCCGAATGGAATGCGCTCCCCACTCCGTGCCCCGTGAAGTCGCGAATCACGCCGTAGCCGAATCGCTTCGCGTACGACTCGATCGCCCGGCCGATCACGTTGACCTGTCGCCCGGGCGCGATTGCCTTGATGCCCCGCCTGAGGGATTCTTCAGTGCGTTCCACCAGCAGACGGACGTCATCGGCGGCTGTACCGGCGATGAAGGTCCTGTTGCTGTCGCCGTGCATCCCATCGAGGTACGCGGTGATGTCGATGTTGACGATGTCGCCGTCTTCGAGCACCGTATTGTCGGGGATGCCGTGGCAGACGACCTCGTTGACCGAACTGCACACTGACTTCGGAAAGCCCCGGTAGCCGAGCGTCGACGGGTACGCACCGTGCTCGATGAGGTAGCGGTGCCCGATGGCGTCGAGTTCATCGGTGGTGATGCCCGGCCGGACGTTCTCGCCAACGAGGGCGATCGCATCCGCAGCGATTCGTCCGGCTGTGCGGATTCGCTCGATCTCCGCTGGTGAATACACGTTGGAGCCCGTGTATTTCGTGGGAGATTTCCGGCCGACATACTCGGGCCGGCGGATCGGCGGCGGCACCTGGCGCTCGGGGGATCTCACACCGGCGATCAGGTGGCCGTTCGGGTCCTTAGGCATAGGATCAAGCTTAGCGATCCAGAGAGGGGCCTCCCGTGGCACAAGATCCATCCACGCAGTTCTGGTACAACCTCAAGACCGGTCAGGTCGAACGGGGATACCAGTCGCCGTCTGTCGACCGCGCCGGACCGTTCGCAACGGAGGCCGAAGCGGCACGAGCCCCTGAACGGCTCCGCGAGAACAGCCGCAAGTGGGCCGAAGAAGAGGCAGCGGAAGACCGCTGAACCGGGGCAGGTGCCGTCGGGGATACCCGCCGGCGTTAGTGGTAGCTGTACTCGTCGCCGGGGTAGATGCCGTCGGCCACCTCCGTGCGGAAGGCAGAGACCGCATCGGTCAACGCGCCGCGCACGTCGGCGTATTTCTTGACGAACGACGGGATGCGCCCCGTGGTGAGCCCGGCGAAGTCGGTCCAGACCAGCAACTGCCCTGAAACGTGGGGTCCGGCGCCGACACCGATCGTCGGAATATCGAGCTCGGCCGTGACGAGTTCCGCGCTCTCGGCCGGCACCATCTCCAGGACGACCGCAAAAGCTCCGGCATCCTGAACCGACCGCGCGTCGCGCAGCAGCTGCTCAACCGCGTCCCCGCGGCCCTGGATGATGTGGCCGCCAAGCCCGTGCTCGCTCTGCGGTGTGAACCCGATGTGACCCATGACCGGGATGCCAGCGGACACGATGCGACGGATCTGGTCGTGGCTGCGTTCACCGCCTTCAAGCTTGACGGCCTGCGATCCGGTTTCCTTCATGAACCGCAACGCGGTTTTGAGGGCATCCTCCGGACCATTTTCATAGGATCCGAAGGGCATGTCGGCGACGACGAGAGCACGCTTGGCGGCGCCGGCGACGGCTCGGGTGAGGGGAATGAGCTCGTCGACGGTGACGGGAAGCGTCGTGTCGTAGCCGAGCACGTTGTTTCCGGCCGAGTCGCCGACGAGGAGAAAGTCGATGCCCGCCTCGTCGAAGATCCGGGCGGTCAGCATGTCGTAGCTGGTGAGCCCGGTGATCTTGATGCCCTGTTCTTTCGCGCGCTGGAAGTGGCGTGTGCGAACTCGGGCGGGGCTGGACGACGGTGCGCTCTTCATTGGCTCGCTCATGCCCGCCAGTCTATCGATCCGTTGCGTCAATTCAGGTGCCGTACCTGCCAGCACACGGCGCAAGGAACGGATAGCCTATGAGCAGGCAACGCACGACACCTAAGGGGAGTGGATGGATAAGCAGCGCGACTTCGTTCTTCGTACTATCGAGGAGCGGGGAGTCAAGTTCGTCCGGCTGTGGTTCACAGACGTCGTCGGCACGCTGAAGTCGGTGGCCATCGCCCCTGCCGAGGTCGAGGGTGCGTTTGCCGAGGGTCTCGGTTTCGACGGGTCAGCCATTGAGGGCCTGAGCCGTTCGTACGAATCTGACCTGCTCGCTGTCCCTGACCCGACAACGTTCCAGCTTCTGCCCTGGCGCGGCGAGATCGACCCGACCGCCCGGATGTTCTGCGACATCACGACGCCTGACGGTCTTCCGGCGGTGTCTGACCCACGCAACGTCCTCAAGCGGACCCTCGAGAAGGCAGCCGACAGGGGCTTCACCTTCTACACCCACCCCGAGATCGAGTTCTATCTGCTCAAGTCGGCGAAGCTCGGCAAGGAGGGCCCGGTTCCTGTCGACTCGGCGGGCTACTTCGACAACGTCCCCGGTGGCACGGCACACGACTTCCGTCGCCGCAGCGTCCGGATGCTGGAGGACCTCGGCATTTCCGTCGAGTTCAGCCACCACGAGGCCGGACCCGGTCAGAACGAAATCGACCTGCGATACGCGGATGCGCTCACCACAGCGGACAACATCATGACGTTCCGCACGGTGATCAAAGAGGTCGCCATCGAGCAGGGCGTTTACGCGACGTTCATGCCGAAGCCGCTGTCTGACCAGCCGGGCTCAGGCATGCACACGCACATGTCACTGTTCGAGGGCGACAGCAACGCGTTCTACGAGGCGGGTGCCCAGTACCAGCTCTCCAAGGTCGGCCGGCAGTTCATCGCCGGGTTGCTCCGCCACGCGCCGGAGATCACCGCGGTGACCAACCAGTTCGTCAACTCATACAAGCGTCTCTGGGGCACCGTCGGTCGTAACGGGCTTGCCGAAGCTCCGAGCTTCGTCACCTGGGGGCACAACAACCGGTCGGCTCTCGTTCGCGTGCCGCTGTACAAGCCCAACAAGGGCGGGAGTGCGCGGGTCGAGTACCGTGCGATCGACTCGGCCGCGAACCCGTACCTCGCGTACTCGCTGCTCCTCGCCGCCGGACTCAAGGGCATCGAGGAAGGTTACGACCTCCCACCCGAAGCGGAGGACAACGTCTGGAGCCTGAGCGATTCTGAGCGCAGGGCTCTGGGTTACTCCGCGTTGCCCGCGAGCCTCGACCACGCCATCCAGTTGATGGAGGAGTCGGAACTCGTCGCGGAGACGCTCGGTGAGCAGGTCTTCAACTATGTTCTGGCCAACAAGCGACAGGAATGGCACGAGTACCGTGCGCAGGTGACCCCGTACGAGCTCGAGAAGAACCTCGAGATTCTCTAAGCGGTTGGGCGACGGGGACACTCGATGCGACGCGAGCAAACAGCGCTGAGCGAACTCGCTCGGCTCGGCTTCGCCGGGCTGAGCGGGGTCAGGGCGCTTCTCGACGAGCTCGACGGTGTCGTTACCGTCGACGTGGCCGGCCTGCTACCTCAGTTCGGCCTGGCTGCTGACCCTGACCAGGCGCTCAACTGCCTCGTCAGGCTCGGGCGGATGCACCCGACGGAACTGAACGGCGTCTTTGCGAACCCGGGCCGCACGGAGACTCTGATCAGGCTGCTTGGCGCTTCAACGGGCCTCGCTGAATTCTTCCAGCGGCATCCCGCCGAGCTCGAACGGATCCCTGACCGGCCCCGTCGGCTTCCGACGCGCGCGGAGCTGACCGAGAGCATGCTCGACTCCGTCGGCGCGCATGACGGGTTTGCCGAGGTCACCGACGATGAGGCGTGGACCCGTCTCCGGGTGCGTTACCGGCGCTGGCTGGCACGGATCGCCGCACACGACCTGCGCGCGGATGACCCGGTCTCGGTGTTCGACTCCATCGCCAAAGCGCTGTCTGATGCGGCATCCGCAGCGTTTGAAGCATCCATCGCCGTCGCCAGGACGCAGGTCACCCAGCCGGGGAACGGCCCGATGCTGTTTTCCGTCGATGAGGTGCGCGCAACGCGGTTCGCGGTGATCGGGATGGGCAAGGCAGGAGCAGGCGAACTCAACTACGTCAGCGATGTCGACGTGATCTTCGTGGCGGAAGGCGACGAGTCCGCCGGGCTGTCGAACCAGCGCGCCATCGATGTAGCCACGCGACTCGCGATGCTGACGATGCGCGGGCTCGGCCAGGCCGGGATCGAGCCCGAGCTCTGGGAGGTGGATCCCAACCTGCGGCCCGAGGGCAAGCAGGGAGCGCTCGTGCGCACCCTCGAGTCCCACCTGGCGTACTACGAGCGGTGGGCGAAGAGCTGGGAGTTCCAGGCGCTGCTCAAGGCACGGGCGTTCGCTGGTGACGCCGAACTGGGCGAGCAGTATGTCGGCGCGATAGCGCCGTTTGTCTGGTCAAGCGCGGGCAGGGAGGGCTTCGTCGACTCGGTGCAGCGGATGCGCGAGAGGGTGACCGAGCACATTCCCGCCGATGAGGTGCACTATCAACTCAAGCTGGGGCCTGGCGGGCTCCGGGATATCGAGTTCACCGTGCAGCTCCTCCAGCTGGTGCACGGCGCTGTTGACGCCGACGTGCGGGAACGTTCGACCCTGCTCGCGCTCGACGCGCTGAGCGCCAACAGTTACATTGGGCGCGAGGAGGCCGCGGCCTTCGCCGCCGACTACCGTTTCCTGCGGGTGCTCGAACACCGGTTGCAGCTTGGCGGCCTTCGCCGCACCCACCTGATGCCCCGTGACAAGGAAGAGCTTCGCGTGCTCGCACGCGCGTCGACGCTCGCGCCCAACGCCGATGCGCTCGTCACCCGCTGGGAGAGCACCAAGCACGAGGTGAGGAGCCTCCACGAGCGGCTGTTCTACCGTCCGTTGCTCGCCGCCGTTGCCGCCCTTCCCGACGAGGAAGTTGCGCTGAGCCCCGCACAGGCGGAGGCGCGCCTCGCCGCGATCGGTTTCAGGGATCCGAAGGGGGCGCTGTCGCACATCGCGGCGCTCACCGCCGGTGTGTCCAGGCGCGCGACGATCCAACGTCACCTGCTGCCGGTAATGCTTCGCTGGCTCGCCGAGGGCGCAGACCCTGACTACGGGCTCATCGCGTTCCGTCGGCTCAGCGAATCGCTCGGCGGAACACACTGGTTCCTCCGCACCCTCCGGGATTCCTCCGGGGTGGCTGAGCGCCTCACGCGGGTGCTCAGCGGCTCCCGTTACATCGGTGAACTCCTCGACCAGATCCCCGAGGCCGCTGCCTGGCTCGCCGACAACAACGACCTTCACGGCAGGTCGCTCGCGGCTATCGAAGACGAGATGTCGGCGATTCTTGCGAGGCACGACACGGATGCCGCGGCCGCGAAGGCGATTCGCCGCGTTCGTCGCAGGGAGATCCTCCGCCTCGCACTCGGCTCCGTGCTCGGTGTCATCGAACTGCCGGAACTCAGCCGGGGGCTCACCGACATCACCACGGGAACCATCAGGGCGCTGGTGCGCCTGATCCGACGCACCGAGGGACTCGGCGAGGACAGCCTCGAGTTCGCCGTGATCGGGATGGGCAGGTACGGCGGCGCTGAACTCGGGTTCGGATCCGACGCTGACGTCATGTACGTCTACCGGGCGACGGCCATGGACAACGAGCAGTCACACCGGGCAGCAAACCGAATAGTGGCGGAGCTCAACCGGCTGAGCGAGGATCACCGCTTGCCGCTCGACCTCGACGTCGGGCTCCGCCCCGAGGGAAAGAATGGGGCTGTCACCCGCTCCCTCGACTCCTACCGGGCCTATTACGAGCGGTGGTCGCTCACCTGGGAGGCACAGGCCTTGCTCCGCGCGGACGGCGTCGCGGGTGACGAATCACTGATCACCGACTTCGAGTCGCTCGCGGACGCCATCCGTTATCCAGCGGAGATCTCGGATGCCGCGGTGCGCGAGGTCAAGCGCATCAAGGCGAGGGTCGAGAATGAGCGACTGCCGCAGGGTGCTGACCCGTCTCGGCACGTCAAACTGGGGCGCGGGTCGTTGAGCGACGTTGAATGGTTCGTACAGCTGCTCCAGCTCGAGCACGGGGCTGCGATCCCAGGCCTGCGGACGACGAGCACCCTGGGGGCGCTGCAGGTGGCCGTGGAGAACGACCTCGTCACGCCGGAGAGCGCCGAACGCCTTCGGGCAGCGTGGATCTTCGCGTCCCGGCTCAGGTCCGCGATGACGCTGTGGCTGAACCGCACGACCGATGTCCTGCCGAGTGACCGGATGCAGTTGAACGGCATCGCACGGATCCTCGGCTACCCGCCGGCGTCTGCGGCCCGGCTCGAGGAGGATTACCTCGCGGTGACCCGCCGCGCACGCAGCGTCTTCGAGAAGCAGTTCTACGGAACGCCGTAGGGTTCGCTGCTGCGGGATATCCCCCCGGCGCCCATGGGCGCCCGACCGCACTCTCGGGGAGATATCCCGACATCCCGCTATTCCGATATCCAGCGTCCGCTCGGCCAGACAGGGCTGCCGCTGGGGAGCAGCGTCAGGGGCCCGGCGTGAAGGCACAAACGACTGCGGGCCGCCCACCCCGAGAGGTGGACGGCCCGCAGAGGCACACGTGGGTTACACGCCGTAGTAGAGCTCGAACTCGAACGGGTGCGGACGCTGAGCGAGAGGCTTGATCTCGTGCTCGCGCTTGAAGTCGATCCAGGTCTCGATCAGTTCACGCGTGAACACGTTGCCCTGAAGGAGGAACTCGTGGTCTGCCTCGAGCGCCTGAAGGGCACCCTCGAGCGAGGACGGAACCTGTGGGATGCTCTTCGCTTCTTCCGGGGGAAGTTCGTAGAGGTCCTTGTCGACCGGCTCGTGCGGCTCGATGCGGTTCTTGATGCCGTCGAGGCCTGCCATCAGCTGCGCGGCGAACGCGAGGTACGGGTTACCCGATGCGTCTGGCGCGCGGAACTCGATGCGCTTGGCCTTCGGGTTCGTTCCCGTGATGGGGATACGAATCGATGCCGAACGGTTTCCCGCCGAGTAGACGAGGTTGACCGGTGCTTCGAAGCCGGGAACGAGGCGGTGGTAGCTGTTGACCGTCGGGTTCGTGAACGCGAGGACGGCCGGCGCGTGCTTGAGCAGGCCACCGATGTACCAGCGTGCGACATCCGAGAGTCCGCCGTAGCCTGCCTCGTCGTAGAACAACGGGGTGTCGCCGTTCCACAGCGACTGGTGGGTGTGCATTCCCGATCCGTTGTCACCGAAGAGTGGCTTGGGCATGAACGTCGCGGTCTTGCCCCACTGCTGTGCCGTGTTCTTGACGATGTACTTGAACTTGAGGATGTCATCCGCCGAGTGCACCATCGTGTCGAACCGGTAGTTGATCTCACCCTGGCCGGCGGTGCCGACCTCGTGGTGGCTGCGCTCGAGGATCAGGCCAGCGTCGATGAGCTTGAGGCAGATGTCGTCGCGCAGGTCAGCGTGCTGGTCAACGGGGCTGACCGGGAAGTAGCCGCCCTTGTACGGGGTCTTGTTGGCGAGGTTTCCGCCGGGCTCTTCGCGGCCCGAGTTCCAGGCGCCTTCGCTGGAGTCGACGGAGTACGAGCTGGAGTGCTGGTTGATCTCGTAGCGCACGTCGTCGAAGATGTAGAACTCCGCCTCCGGGGCGAAGAACGCGGTGTCGGCGATGCCGGTGGACGCGAGGTACTTCTCGGCCTTCTTCGCGACCTGGCGCGGGTCCTTCGAGTAAATCTCGCCGTTGCGCGGGTTGTAGATGTCGAAGACGATGATGAGCGTGCGCTCAATGCGGAACGGGTCGATGTACGCCGTCGTCACGTCGGGGATGAGCTGCATGTCCGACTCGTGAATGCTGGCGAATCCCCGGATCGATGAGCCGTCAAACAGCTGCCCGACAGTGAAGAATTCCTCGTCTACTGTCGACGCCGGGATGTTGAAGTGCTGCTGCACACCAGGGAGGTCGGTAAACCGAATGTCGACGAACTTGACGTCCGTGTCCTTGATGAACTTGAGCACCTCGGAAGAATCGCTGAACATATGGAAAACTCCAAATAGGGTTGGAACCGAGAAGGATGCAACGTGCAACCTCTTGAAGGGTATGCACCCGGGGTTACCCGACAGTGACACCCATGTTTCTGGCATGTTACACGTCTGAAGCCGACGTAGGATTTAACAATGCCTGCAGACAGCCGCCATCCCGCATCATCCGGCGACATCGCCCCGAGTCGATACCCCGGAGAGCGCCTCGGGCTTCCCGAGAGCGGCCCGCACAGCGTGGCACGGCTCGGCAGGAGACTCGGCGCACTCACCGTGGACTGGATCATCGCCATGCTCGTGTCGGCGATGTTCTTCAACGCGGACGCGTGGGCAAACCTGCTGGTTTTCGCGGTATTGCAGATCGTTTTTCTGCCAACGATCGGTGCGAGCATCGGACACCGGGTCTTTGGACTCCGGCTGATCCGGGTGACAGGCGGCTGGGCCGGTGTCTGGCGGCCTATCGTTCGAACCGCGCTGCTCGTCATCGTCGTTCCCGCCCTCGTCTGGGACTCAGACCAGCGCGGGTTCCACGACAAGGTTGCTGGAACGGTCCTCATCCGAGCCTGAGGACCGTTCGCGGCGAGGCGATTACCGCGCGCGCTGCGGCTTGACCTTGAACGGGTCGACGCCCTTCGGGATCGGCAGTCCGTTCGAACTGAGCGACGACAGCCGGTTGACGATGGCGAGCACCTCCGGCTTGGTCAGCGTCGACTTGACCTTGCGAACGGTCCTGGGCAGCTTGTGCAGCGGGACCGAATCAGCGTCTGGTCCGACATAGAAAACGGTGACAGGAACGTTGGGAAGCACGCGCTTCACCTTGCGCTTCTCGTCTTCGACAAGGCGTGTGACGCGCGAGCGCGGGCCTTCGCCGACGAGGACGACTCCACCCCGCCCGACGGCGCGGTAGACCGCGTCCTGGGTTTTCGCATTCGCGTTGACGGGCATTTCGCTACCCTGCCAGCCGCGGGGGAGTGAACTGCGGAAGACGGCGCCGACGGCACCGGGCTGGCCGGAGATCTGACCGTACGCCGCTTTCTCGGCTTTACGGCCGAGGACGATCATTGCGGCGAGGATGCCGGCGAGCACGCCGGCGATGATCCAGAGGACAAGGCCGAAGACGCTGCCGCCCGAGATGAGGATCGCGAGAACGACGGAAACAGCGATGCTCCCGAAGAACGCGAGGAGGATCCACCAGACGGCGGTCTTGTCGTAGCGGCGGGTCATCTGGAACACCTGCCACATTTGCTTCAAACGGCCTGGTTCCTTCGCAGCCTTAGCTGGCTTTTCTTTGCGTGCCATGGGATCAAGGATACCGGCATCCGGGAGGGTCCGATGTGCCCGGTCGCTCCTGATTTTGCAGGGCCGGGCAACGCCTCGTGCGGGGGTGGTGCACCCGGCCCCCTCACACCCGCAGGCTGCGGAGATCCGCTCCACCGGTCGGGCCGGCCCAGTCCGGACCGGCTCGCGGCGGGGAGAATCGGCGGATGAGACCAGCCCTGTTCCGGCGCGGGCCTTCACCACGCCGCACCGCCGGTGCAGCGCCGCATGCTGTCACCTCCTCCGACAAGGTGGCCGGTGACGCATCGGGTGCGGACGCGGTCGGGTCAGGCCTCGACAGTGTGCTGTGTGGCTATCGCCTCGTTCGCGTCATCGAACACACCCCAGACGCAACGACGTGGCTCGCGGTGCCCGCCCAGGCAGTCGTACCCGCCGCCGAACCGGACGGCGGGTCAGCGTCCAGTGCGATCGAGCTCACGCGACTCGCCGGTCAGGCTCCATCGGCACTCGCAGCAGCGGCCGCCGGACTCTCACCCTACGTTCACGCTGCGCTCGACGTAGCCACCGATGACACAGGTGCCCTCATCCTCATCGCCGAGCGCACGCAGGGCACGCTCGCCGGGCTACTGGCCGAGCGCAGGACACTGCTGCTGGGGGAGGCGGTCACCATCCTCGCGCCGGTGGCTTCCGGCCTCGCCGCCCTGCACACGGCGGGGATTGCTCACGGCGCTCTCACACCAGACGCTGTCGCATTCACCCCGCACGGCCGCCCCCTCATTACCCGGCTCGGCGTCCGGGGTGCCCACGTACCCGACGACGCGACAGCTGCCACCCTGTGGCGTCAGGATCGCCTGTCCCTCGGTGCAATCCTCCGCTGCGTACTCGACAGGTGTGAGGACTCTGTCGGCGATGCCGTGCCATCGCTCCTGCGATGGTTCGACCGGACCGTCGGTGACTCTCCCGACGCCGTGTTCTTCAGCCAGCTGGAGCTGCGGCTCTTCGCCCTCGCTGACCCCCTTCCCGTCGACCTCGACCGGGAAAATACGGCAGCGGATGCACCGGACCTCCCGGCCGGTTCGCTCACAGGGCCGGGCCGCCCCGAGCCACCCGACATCCAGGGGAGCGGGGGCTGGCTGTCGGCGATACTCACCGGCACCGGGCTCGACCTGGTGGCCGACCTCGCCGATCGCTTCTCGCCGACGACAGCGATCGTGGAAGTGATTACGGAGAGAACCGCCGGATTGGGAGGCTGGGTCCGGCGAGCCCTCAGCGGGAGGGCTGCCCTGGTCGTCGTCGCGACGGTGGTCGCGATTGTGACGGTCTGGGGAGGGTTGAGCGTGCTCCCCGGTTCGACAGCGGCCCCGAAGCCGACACACTCCGCATCATCGCCACCGGCTGTTGCGCTCAGCGGCGCCGAGCGCATCGCCATCGGTGCCGAGGATCCGGACGCGGCGGTCCGAGCGCTTCTCGGGTTCCGTGCGCGATGCCTCGCGAGCGGCAGCGCCGAGTGCGTAGCGGTCGTCGATGAGCCCGGATCCGCTGCGGAGGCCACCGACCTGCACGCCCAGGAGACGAAAGGCACCGCCCCGCTGAGCGCCTTGCCCGCAACCGGCGTTGCCGGGCTGCAGATCGAGCTCATCCAGCGCACGGGCAACGCCGTGTTGTTTCGCGTCGGCGGGACGCCCGACACAACAAACCAGCCGGTGCTCGTCCTCGTGATGAAGACGAACACCGGCTGGCTGTTGCGGGACCTTGCGGAGCCCGACGGACTTTCCTGACTAGATGCCGAGGTCGGCCTCGAAAGCGCCTGCTTCGAGACGGTTCTTGACCGCGACGAGGTAGCCGGCAGCATCCGCACCGTCAACGATGCGGTGGTCGTACGACAGGGCGAGGTAGACCATAGAGCGGATCGCGATGGCTTCCTGGCCCGCAGCCTTGACGACGACGGGACGCTTCACGACGATGCCGGTTCCGAGGATCGCGGACTGCGGGAGGAACACAACAGGGGTGTCGAAGAGCGCGCCACGCGAACCGGTGTTGGTCACCGTGAACGTACCACCGGAAAGCTCGTCAGGCTTGAGCTTGTTGGCACGGGTCCGGTCGGCGAGATCAGCGATCTGCGCGGCGGTCTCGGCGATGTTGAGGTCGGTTGCGCTGCGCACCACCGGGGTGAGCAGCCCGCGCTCGGTCTCAACGGCGATCGAGATGTTCTCGTGGTCGGGGTAGACGATCGAGTCACCGTCGATGGTCGCGTTGACGACCGGGTACGCGGTGAGTGCCTCGGCTGCTGCCTTGACGAAGAACGGAAGGAAGGAGAGCTTGTTGCCTGTCTTCGACAGGAACTCGCCCTTCACCTTGTCGCGGAGCGTCGCAATGTTGGTGACGTCGACCTCGATCACCGTGGTGAGCTGGGCTGAGGTCTGCATCGACTGGACGGCGCGCTCGGCGACGACCTTGCGGAGGCGCGACATCGGTTGCGTGGTGCCACGGAGCGGGGAGATGTCGAGCGGCTTGGCCTTCTCGGCGGCCGGAGAGACGGATGCTGCCTGGCTGGCCTGCAGAACGTCTTCCTTGCGGATGCGACCGCCGACACCGGTACCGGTGATTGTCGACAGGTCGACACCCTGCTGGTTGGCGAGGCGCCGGACCAGCGGAGTGACGTATCCGCTACCGAGCGATTCGCCGCCGACGGGAGCCTTCGCCGGAGCAGGAGCTGCCGGAGCCGGGGCTGCTGCCGGAGCGGAAGGCGCTGCGGGAGCAGCAGGAGCTGCAGCCGCCGGAGCGGGCGCAGCTGGAGCGGGTGCTGCCGCGGCGGGCGCGGGTTCCGGTGCGGCAGGCGCCGGGGGAGCAGGTGCGTCTGCGGGGGCCTCGGCCGGTGCGGCCTGGGCCTCCTCGGGGACCTCGGTCGACGGCTGGACCGACGGTGCCTCGGCTTCGTTGGACTCCGCCTCCGCGGATTCCGCCGGCTGCTCGGCAGCGGGTTCAGCGGCAGGCTCTGCCTCGGCGGCGGGCTCTGCGTCACCTGCCGGTGCGGAGGACCCGTCACCGATCTTGACCAGGGCGGTGCCAACCTCAACCGTTTCGTCTTCCTGCACGAGGATCTCTTCGATCACTCCGGCGACGGGCGACGGGATTTCGGTGTCGACCTTATCTGTCGATACCTCGAGCAGCGGTTCGTCGACCTCAACCCGATCCCCGACGTTCTTCAGCCAGCGGGTGACCGTACCCTCGGTGACACTCTCGCCGAGTGCCGGAAGGCTTACGGATTCTGACATGACCTTGTCTCCTTTGAAACCAATTCTTGCTGTATGAGCTTAGTGACGAACGCGCCCGCGGCGGGCGAGAACTAGAGTGCGTGCAGGGGCTTTCCCGCGAGGGCGAGGAAAGCCTCGCCGAGCGCTTCGCTCTGTGTGGGGTGAGCGTGGATCAGAGGAGCGAGGTCCTCCGGGTACGCTTCCCAGTTCACAGCGAGCTGGCCTTCAGTGATGAGTTCGCCAACCCGGGCACCGATCATGTGGACTCCGACAACGGGGCCGTCGATGACACGAACGACCTTGACGTTTCCGGCGGTTCCGATGATCTCGCTCTTGCCGTTGCCGGCGAGGTTGAAGTCGTACGCCTTGATCTTGTCTGCGCCGTACTGCTCAGCAGCCTTCGCTTCGCTGAGACCGACTGATGCGACCTCAGGGTCGCAGTAGGTGACCTTGGGGATGTTGACGTCGGGGATAAGCACCGGCTTGAGTCCGGCGATCTCCTCGACGGCGAAGATGCCCTGCTGGAAACCACGGTGTGCAAGCTGGAGTCCAGGGACGATGTCGCCGACGGCGTAGAGGCCCGGGATGTTGGTTTCGAGGCGCTCGTTCGTGATGACGAACCCACGGTCCATCGTGACGCCGACCTCTTCGTAACCGAGGTTGGCCGTCGACGGGCCACGACCGACCGCGACGAGGAGAAGCTCGGCCTCGATGGTCGTTCCGTTCTCGAGCGTGATGACCACGCCGTTCTCGTCCTGGGTCACACCCTGGAAGCGCACGCCGAGCGAGTAGTTGATGCCGCGCTTGCGGAACGCGCGCTCGAGTCCCTTGCTGATGGACTCGTCTTCATTGGGAACGAGGTGCGGGAGAGCCTCGATGATCGTGACATCTGAACCGAACGACTTCCACACGCTCGCGAATTCGACGCCGATGACGCCTCCGCCGAGTACGGCAACCTTCTTGGGCACGAAGTCGAGTTCGAGTGCGTGTTCGCTCGTGATGACGCGTCCGCCGATGTCGAGACCGGGGAGGGAGCGGCTGTACGAGCCCGTGGCAAGGATCACGTTCTTGCCCGTGACCGTCGTGTCGCCAACCTGTACCGTCGTCGGCGATGTCAACCGGCCTTCACCCTCGATGACCGTAATTCCGCGCGCCTTGATCAGGCCCTGGAGTCCCTTGTACTTCTTCGCGACGATTCCTTCGCGGTACGCGGTGACGCCCGAGATATCGATGCTGTCGAACGTGGCCTTCACGCCGTACTTCTCCGAGTCACGCGAGACGTCGGCAACCTCGGCCGAGTGCAGAAGTGCTTTGGTTGGAATGCAGCCGCGGTGGAGACAGGTGCCACCGAGCTTGTCTTTCTCTACAAGTCCGACGGTAAAGCCGAGCTCGCTAGCGCGCAATGCTGCTGCGTAGCCGCCGCTTCCACCACCGAGAATGACGATGTCAAAATTCTGCTCCGACACTGAGTTGCTCCCTCGTGCATCTGGGTTCATGCGTAAGTCACCGTCCCTGGGTCGGGGTGGTAACGCGATAGGCGTTTTACTGCCCATACGACCTTACTACGGGCGGGAAAAGTCTTCGGCCATCCTGAGCAGCGATCGAACGGCCACTCCGGTCGGCCCTGTCCCGGTGAATCCATACGCGGATTCACCGTTGGTACCTGAACCGGCGATGTCGAGGTGCGCCCACGGAATGGACGGAGCGTCGGGTGCATCGCTCGTCTTTCCGATGAACTCGCGCAGGAACAGGCCAGCGAGGAGCATTCCGCCCGCCCGGTTTCCGACCTTGGCGTTCACGAGGTCAGCGACATCGGAGCGAAGCAGGCCCCTGAGTTCTTCGGCGAACGGCATCGGCCACATGGTTTCACCCGTGGCCTTCGCGGCGTCGAGGACCTGCGCGACAAACGCGTCATCTCCCATGACACCCGAGTACCGGTTGCCCAGTGCCACGACGGCGGCGCCGGTCAGCGTGGCGACGTCGACGATGGCATCCGGCATCTCGGCACTCGCGGCAACGAGACCATCCGCCATGACCAGTCGGCCTTCGGCATCCGTGTTCGTGACCTCGACGGTTGTACCGTTCTTGATCCGCAGAACGTCGCCGGGGCGAATCGCTGTCCCTGACGGCATGTTCTCCGCGATGCAGAGCCACGCAGTGACCCGCACGTTGAGGTTCAGCTCGGCTGCCGCGCGAACGACGGCGAGGACCGTTGCCGCGCCGGTCATGTCGTCTTTCATGCCGAGCATGGACGCCGCAGGCTTGAGGCTCAGTCCGCCGGTGTCGAAGGTGATGCCCTTGCCGACGAGTGCGAGGTGGCGAGGAGCGCCTTCCGGAGCGTACGCCAGTTTGACGAGACGCGGCCCGCGGCTTGAGCCCTGGCCGACACCGAGGATTCCGCCGAACCCGTCACGCTCCAGGGCGTCTTCGTCCCACACGGTGACGTCGATGGGCAGGTCGCGAACGGATGTCTCCGCCGCCTTGGCGAGCGTCTCCGGGTACAGATCGTTCGCGGGCGTCGCTGCGAGGTCCTTGACCTCGGCGACAGCGCTGGCGATGACGAGCGCCCGCGTGGTGAGAGCGGCGACTTCGTCACTGCCGGCCAGTGCGTCGTCAGCGACCACGGTCACGCGCGCGACGGGGGTCTTCTGGCTGTCGATGGATGTTCCCTTGTATGCGGTAAAGGAGTACGCGCCGAGCGCAGACCCCTCAAGCACGGCGGCCAGGGCAGCTGCATCGCCGAGGGGGAGGGCGATGGCGACCGACGTCGCGCCAGCGAGCTGCCTGACCGCGGAGCCCGCGGCGAGGCGAAGGGCGTCCGGGGAGATGGTTGCCCCAAGACCAATGATCGCGATGGTCGGAAACTCAGCGGTCCCTGGCACGCGAACGAGCTGGTCCACCGCGCCTGTGACGCCAACGGCGCCCAGCGAGGCGGAAAGGAATTCGAAACCGTCAGGGGCGTGCAGCCGGGGACTCTTCCCCTCGGCAGTTGCGCCGACGACGAGGACGTCGGCGTTCAGATCGGAGGCGGAGCGGGAGACGGAGAGTTCGGGAACGGCCATTGCTTCATGCTAGCCCGTGGCGCCCGAGCGGCAGTTGCCGGCCTGTTCGCTCTGGGCGCGCGTCCACGGTCGCGTCGGGGGAGGTTCGCTCCTCTGCGCCGCTTAGAGTGGATGCATGAGCGTTTCCGGCGATCTGTTCGAGCTGACCCCAACGGCATCCGCTGTGCCCCAGGGGCTTGACCTCGTGATCGCGCTGACCGGGTTCTCCGATGCCGGTGGTGCGGCTGGCCAGTTCAACGAGTACTCCCGCGAGGCGGTGTCGAGCGAACCGATCGCCGTCTTTGACAACGATCTGCTGCTCGACTACCGCGCACGGCGGCCGATCATCTACTTCAATGAAGACCGCCTCACCGAGTACTCGCCTCCTGCGCTCCAGCTCTCGCTGGCCGAGGACGACATGCACAGGCCCTTCCTCATGCTGACCGGATACGAGCCCGACTTCCTCTGGGAGCGTTTCGTCCGCGAGGTCATCGCGTTGATCGACCGTTTCGGCGTCGCCCGCACGATGTGGGTCCACGCGATCCCGATGCCGGTTCCGCACACCCGCCCGATCGGAGTCACGGTGAGCGGTACGCGGGAAGACCTGATCGACGCGATGAGTGTATGGCGTCCACACACCCAGGTGCCGGCCAACGTTCTTCACCTGCTCGAGTACCGCCTCACCGAACGCGGGTCGGATGTCGCTGGATTCGCGTTGCTGATTCCGCACTACCTCGCAGACACCGAGTTCCCAGCGGCGGCACTCGCGACGATCGACAGCATCAGCGCGGCGACCGGGCTCATCCTCCCGACCGACGAGCTCAGGGAAGAGGGCAGGGACTTCGTCTCTCGCATCGACGAGCAGGTGCAGGGCAACGAGGAGCTTCAGCGCCTCGTCGGTACCCTGGAGCAGCGCTACGACGCCTACATGGAGAACAACTCCCTGAAGTCGCCACTGATGGACTCGGATGGCGAGCTCCCGAGTGCCGACGAGATCGCGGACGAACTGGAGAAATTCCTGGCCGCACGGAAGGGTCACGACGACGGACCGTCCGGTAGCCAGGACTCACGACCCTGATCGCCGGCTGGCATAGGGTTGACGGGTGAATTCCCGCAGATCCTGGTTCGTCTTCTGGGTTGGTGTCATTGCGTACATCGCCGCGGTCATGCAGCGGTCGACGCTCGGCGTAGCGGGAGTGTCCGCAGTCGAGAGGTTCGACGCGACGGCGTCAGCCCTCAGTACGCTCGCGGTCGTCCAGCTCATCGTTTACGCTGCGCTCCAGGTCCCTATCGGTGTTCTCATCGACAGGCTTGGCCCGCGCATTCTCATCATCTGCGGACTGTCGCTCATGGTTGCCGGGCAGGCCGTCCTGGCCTTTGCCCCGTCGATCGGTGTCGCCGTTCTCGGGCGGGTTCTGGTTGGCGCCGGTGACGCGGCAATTTTCGTCTCGGTGATGCGACTGGTGACGTCGTGGTTCTCCGGGCGGACGGTTCCGCAACTGTCACAGTGGATGGGCAACCTCGGTCAGGCCGGGCAGATCCTCTCGGCGATCCCATTCGCATGGGTTCTTCACGAGGCAGGGTGGACGTCCGCGTTTCTCGCCGCCGCGTCCTTCGTCGCGCTTGCCCTCGTCCTCTCCCTCGCGGTGATTCGTGACCGGCCCGCCAGCTCGACGGAGCAGCCGCGGGTGGCGACGCTCGGCGAGGCACTCAGGGAACTGCGGGCGAGCTTCACCCGTCCCGGCACCCAGCTGGGCTTCTGGGCCCACTATTCGACGCAGTCATCCGGAACCGTGTTCTCGCTGCTGTGGGGCTACCCGTTCATGGTCTACGCGATGGGACTCGACGAGCCGCTCGCCGCCTCAATGCTTCTCGTTGTCGTGGCATCCGGTGTCGTCATCGGTCCCGTTCTCGGCCTGCTCTCGGCGAGGTTCCCGTACAGGCGAAGCAATCTCGTTCTCGCGATCGTGTTCGTGATCGGCGGGGCGTGGGCGCTCTTCCTGAGCTGGCCGGGGGTGCCTCCGCTCTGGCTGCTCATCCTTCTCCTCGTCGTTCTCGGCGCTGGCGGTCCCGGATCCCTGATCGGATTCGACTTTGCCAGGACCTTCAATCCCGTGCGCGTGCTCGGCGCAGCCAACGGGGTCGTCAATGTCGGAGGGTTCCTCGCCAGCTTCGTCATGATGTTCCTGATCGGCGTGATCCTCGATTTCCAGGCCTCTCCGGGTGCGGGTACCGCAGAGCTGTACAGCATCTCTTCGTTCAAGCTCGCGTTCCTCGTGCAGTACCTCGTGATCGGTTTCGGAGTGGTCATGCTGATCGGTGCTCGCAGGCGGACGCGTCGCAGAATTGTCATGGATGAGGGAATTGAAGTGGGGCCATTGTGGGTTGCAGCTATAGAGAGATTCCGACGCCGCCGCTGAGGTCGCCGCAGGGCGGGCGCCGGGGAACAGGACCCATGGCGGGGTAGCTGGTGAAAACGTGGCATAATGCTCATAAGGACCCGTTCAGGTTCCCGAGGCATGCACGTCGTGAAGCGAGCAGTGAAGCGCCCGGACTTGACATGGGTCCTCGTAATGTCCGAAAACAATATGGACCCGCGAGCGAGTTCTGGCGACTCCTTCGCTCGGGGACTGAAAGGTGCTCTTATGGCCACCAAGGCCGCACAAACTTCGGCAGAAGAAGAACAGACGACAGCGACAGCCGCAGCCGTGAAGGCTCCGGCAGCGAAGAAGATGACAGCAGCTGCAGCGGCGAAAGCCGCGAAGGCAGCAGCCGCAGACGACGCGCCCGCTAAGGCGCCCGTGAAGCGCGGGGCAAAGAAGAAGACGGCCGACGTCGTCGACGAGGCCGCCGCCGCTCCTGACATCGCCGACGACGATCACGACGACGACGACAGCAAGCCGAGCACGATCGCGACGGAAGCTCTTCCGCAGGGTGCGCTCGTTCTGTCCGCCACCGACGACGAAGACGAACTCCCCGTCTACTCCTCGGCCATCACCGGTGCCACAGCCGACCCGGTCAAGGACTACCTGAAGCAGATCGGAAAGGTCGCGCTTCTCAACGCGGCCGAAGAGGTCGAGCTCGCGATGCGCATCGAGGCGGGCCTGTTCGCCGAGGACAAGCTGTCGCAGATGGATGACGCTGCAAAGCGTACCCAGCTCGGCCGCGAACTGACGTGGGTAGCCAAAGATGGCGCACGGGCGAAGAGTCACCTGCTCGGAGCGAACCTCCGCCTCGTGGTGTCTCTCGCGAAGCGGTACACAGGTCGCGGAATGCAGTTCCTCGACCTCATCCAGGAGGGGAACCTCGGCCTCATCCGTGCGGTCGAGAAGTTCGACTACACCAAGGGCTTCAAGTTCTCGACCTACGCCACCTGGTGGATTCGTCAGGCGATCACCCGCGCGATGGCCGACCAGGCGCGCACCATCCGTATTCCGGTGCACATGGTCGAGGTCATCAATAAGCTCGCCCGCGTCCAGCGGCAGATGCTGCAGGACCTCGGTCGCGAGCCAACGCCTGAAGAGCTCAGCCGTGAACTCGACATGACGCCGGAGAAGGTCATCGAGGTGCAGAAGTACGGTCGCGAACCGATCTCGCTTCACACGCCACTCGGTGAAGACGGAGACAGCGAGTTCGGTGACCTCATCGAGGACACCGAGGCTGTCGTTCCCGCCGACGCGGTCGGCTTCACCATGCTGCAGAAGCAGCTCGAAAGCCTGCTCGACTCACTGAGCGAGCGCGAAGCCGGAGTCATCCGGATGCGCTTCGGCCTCGGTGACGGTATGCCCAAGACCCTCGACCAGATCGGCGACACCTTCGGTGTCACGCGTGAGCGGATCCGCCAGATCGAGTCGAAGACGATGGCCAAACTGCGCCACCCGTCCCGGTCGCAGTCGCTTCGTGACTACCTTGAGTAAACCGACAGGCCTGCACTACGTCCTTCCCATCTTCGCCGGTCGCGTGACGCGCTTTGTCACGCGACTGCGCGGAGGCGGAAGCGCGATGCCCGGCGTCGTGGTGCAGAAGCTTGCCCCGCACATCATGCGGGACGTCGCCTCACAGCTGCCCTACGGGGTCGTGTTCGTCCTCGGCTCCAATGGCAAGTCGACAACGACCAACCTGCTTTCCGCGATCATGCGCGAGCACGGCCTCCGCGTCTTCACGAATCCCTCCGGCGCAAACATGCCGCAGGGCATCGCATCGGCGATCCTCGCTGAGACGAGCCTCACCGGTCGCATGGATGCCGACATCGCCATCCTCGAGATCGACGAGGGCTACGGCGCCGCCATTGCGAGGCAGCTGAAGCCTGAAACTGCAGTGATCCTCAATCTGCTCGTCGACCAGATCTACCGCTTCGGTGAGCCGGATAAAGTCGCTCAGATGTTCCGCGGTATCGCCGCGGAAATCGGATCGTCGATCGTGCTCAACCGCGATGACAACTTCCTGGGCAAGCTCGGCAGCGAGCTTGAGGCCGAGGGCCGACTGGCCGTCGACTACTTCGGCGCAACGCCGGAGGTACAGGCTGCTGCTCCACACGGCCAGGTTTCAGCCCGAGACTTTACCGACGCCGCAGCAACGCTCACGCGTCCCGCTGTTGCTGAGGTCGTTCGCGCCGACGGTTACGACGCGCAGATCTCGTTCGCGGGGACTGTGCACGACATCCGGATGCCGTCACGCGGCCTGCACTACGCGGTGGACATCGCAGCGGCATTCACCCTTGCCGCACGCAACCTCGGCGACAAGTTCGACATTCACCGGGCAATTACCGCCGTCCAGACCACGAAGACCGTCTACGGTCGTGGGGAGATCCTGCAGGTCAACGGCGTTGAGGTCGAAATCCTCATGCTCAAGAACCTTGCGAGCCTCCAGCTGAACCTGGACTACCTGCAGGAGACGCCGGACTCCGTGCTGTTCGCCTACGACGAGTCGAGCAAGGACCCGTCCTGGCTCTACGCGGCAGACCTGAGCCGGCTCGACCATGTCGACGTCATCTCCGGGCCGAAGGGTGCCTTCGTGGCACTTCGACTGGCCTACGAGGGCAAGGACTACGGGATCATCGAACCCGACATCACGAAGGCAGTGCAGCGGATGCTCGACGGCCCACGGCCGAAGAGCGGGCGTCACACGTTCTTCCTCGACTATGACCAGATGATGGCGACCCGTCGTTACCTCGGCTACAAGGACCTGGAAGCGGGTGCAGCATGACGATCTCGGTTCTGGAACTCTACCCGGCCCACCTCTCGCTGAACGGTGACGTCGGCAACCGCACTGCGCTTGTCCGGCGGATGCGCCTCGCCGGCCTGGACGTCGCTGAACACGCGTACAACCCGGGTGACGAACTGCCGGAAACCCCCGACATTGTCACCATCGGGACGGGGACATCGAGCGCCCAGCGTTCACTGGCCTCCGACATCGCTCGACTCGCGCCGCGGCTCGCCGAGTGGTCTGCCAACGGTGTTGTGATCTTCGCCGCCGGGGCGGGTTTCCACCTGCTCAGTGGTTCGGTCCGGTTCGGCGCCGACGAAGTCATTCCGGGCGCTGGCGTTTTCGCCGGCTCGGTGGACTCGTCGCGGCCGCGCACGATCACCGAAGCGTTCGCCGTTGAGAGCGAATTCGGTCTGCTGGTCGGAACGGAGAACCACACGTCGGTTTTCGTCGGCCGTCCTGACCAGAAACCACTCGGGCGTGTGCGGAACGGCGTCGGCAACGGCGATGGTACCGACGGCGCTGTCGTCGGTAACAGCTACGGTACGCACCTGCACGGCCCCGCGCTGGTCCTGAACCCTGCGCTGGCTGATCACCTGATCACGCTCGCGGCGTCACGCGCCGGCGAGGATTACGTGAAGAACGACCAGCACGTCGCGCTCGACAAGACCGTCGAGCTGGCGAGGGCCATTCTCATCAATAAGCTGCCTGCGGCTCTGAAGCCCAGGGACTAACCTGTGAGCCCGCCAGCCGGGTGCACGAAAAAACGCCGCCCGGCTCCGGGCGGCGTTTTTTGTGTGGGGTGTGTGCTGATGTGTACGAGACGGCGGCAGTCAGGCGCGCTGGTCTTCGAGAAGCCTCGAAGACTCGTCGTGCCAGCTGTGTGCGATCGCACTGAGCTTCTCCTGGTACTTCTTGCCGTGGTGTGCGCAGAACAGCAGTTCGCCGCTCTTGACGACAACACGAATGTAGGCCTGGGCACCGCAGCTGTCGCAGCGGTCAGCCGCCGTCAGCTTTGGCTCAAGCGTGTCAACGGCGCCGGTCTCTTTTCCGACCGTACCGTTTTCTCCCTCTGACATGAGCTCCTCCTGACCTCGCGTTTTGACCTAAATGCCTTGTAACCCAATGAAACCACGCGAACCCGGGAATCGGCCCACTCGCGCGGGTATTTCGCTGTGCGCGTAGACCGGGGCAGGCGGAGGCGAATGCCTCTCGTGTCTTGGGGCGTTTCCCGTCTTACCGTCTATAGGCTTGTGAGGTGAGTTCTGACTATTCCGCCCGCCACCTGTCTGTCCTCGAGGGTCTCGAGGCCGTACGCAAGCGTCCCGGAATGTATATCGGGTCCACTGACTCGCGCGGTCTCATGCACTGTCTCTGGGAAATCATCGACAACTCCGTTGATGAGGCGCTCGGCGGCCACGGTGACCACATCGATGTTGTGCTGCACGAAGACGGAAGCGTCGAAGTTCGGGACCGCGCACGCGGCATCCCTGTCGACATCGAACCGAAGACCGGTCTGAGCGGTGTCGAGGTCGTCTTCACGAAGCTTCACGCCGGTGGAAAGTTCGGGTCTGGATCGTACGCCGCGTCTGGTGGACTCCACGGCGTTGGCGCCTCTGTCGTCAACGCGCTGAGCGAGCGACTCGACGTCGAGGTCGATCGTGACGGGAAGACATGGGCCATGTCGTTCCACCGCGGCGAGCCGGGAATCTTCGACGATAAAGGCCGCGAGCCGAGCCCGGATGCCCCGTTCACGCCGTTCGAGTTCGGGAGCGAACTGCGGGTGGTCGGCAAGGTCAAGAAGGGCGTAACCGGCTCGCGGGTCCGCTACTGGGCTGACCGGCAGATCTTCACGAAGGGCGCAGCGTTCCAGATGGACGACCTGGTTGCCCGCGCCAGGCAGACCGCGTTCCTCATCCCTGGACTTGCCCTCACCATCGATGACCGGCGCTCGCCCGACGCGGGTTCACACCTCTTCCAGTACGAGGGAGGAATCTCGGAATTCGTCGAGCACCTCGCTACAGACACCCCGGTCACCGATGTCTGGCGACTCCAGGGATCTGGCACGTTCACCGAGACCGTTCCGGTGCTGAACGACAGCGGTGCCATGGTGCCGACCGAACTCGAACGCACCTGTGAAGTGGACATCGCCCTGCGCTGGGGGACCGGGTACGACACGGTCACGAAGAGCTTCGTCAACATCATCGCGACGCCCAAGGGCGGTTCGCACCAGCTCGGGTTCGACCAGGGACTGCTCAAGTTCCTTCGCCAGCAGGTTGAACTCAATTCCCGCAGGCTCAAGGTCGGCAACGACAAGCTCGAGAAGGACGACGTGCTCGCCGGCCTCACGGCCGTGCTGACCGTGCGCCTGCCCGAGCCACAATTCGAGGGGCAGACCAAAGAGGTCCTCGGTACCCCCGCGGCACGCAATATCGTGTCCGCCGTCGTCACGAAGGCTCTCAAGGAACGATTCTCGTCGCCGAAGCGCGACGACAAGGCACAGACCGCACTCGTGCTCGACAAGGTTGTCTCCGAGATGAAGTCCCGGATTTCCGCGCGAGCGCACAAGGAGACCCAGAGGCGCAAGAACGCCCTCGAAAGTTCGACCCTTCCGGCGAAGCTCGTTGACTGCCGGTCAAACGACGTCGCCAACAGCGAACTCCTGATCGTCGAGGGTGACTCGGCGCTCGGCACGGCAAAGAACGCGCGGGACAGCGAGTACCAGGCACTCCTCCCGATCCGGGGCAAGATTCTCAACGTGCAGAAGGCATCCGTGTCTGACATGTTGTCGAACAGCGAGTGCGCTTCGATCATCCAGGTGATCGGTGCAGGCTCCGGGCGCAGCTTCGATCTCTCCGCCGCGCGCTACGGCAAAGTCATCATCATGAGTGACGCCGACGTCGACGGCGCGCACATCCGCACGCTGCTCCTGACGCTGTTCTTCCGGTACATGCGACCCATGATCGCGGAGGGCAGGGTATTCGCTGCCGTCCCGCCGCTCCACAGGGTCATCGTCGTGAACCCCGGCTCAAAGCCGAACGACACGATCTACACCTACTCCGAGCAGGAGTTGCACGCCGTGCTCGCTAACCTCAAGAAGACGAACAAGCGCTACCTCGAACCGATTCAGCGTTATAAGGGCCTCGGCGAGATGGATGCCGACCAGCTGGCGACCACCACGATGGACCGGCGCCACCGTACGCTTCGCCGGGTGCAGGTGCCTGACGCCGAGCAGGCGGCACAGGTGTTCGAGCTGCTGATGGGGAACGACGTCGCACCGCGCAAGGAGTTCATCATCGACAGCTCCGACCGGCTCAACCGCGACCGCATCGACGTTTAGCGGCGCGGTTCGCCGAGATCACCCGAAGCGGTCGAGATCATCCGTTGTAGCGGGTGGTCTCGACCGGAACGGGTGTTCTCGGCTACGGCGATCGGCGATCGGTCTTAGACTGCGATCTCGCTGCCGATGAAGCCGATCACCGAGTCGATCATCGTGCCGGACGCGTCACGCTTCGCGCCGACCTCCGGCAGAGTCCTTGCGGACCCATCGGGTCCCACTGCCATCGCCGGTGTCGGTCCCACCCAGGCCAGGGCGAGGATGTCCTCACCCCTCAGGAACGTGTGGGTGCGAACTCCACCGGTTGCGCGGCCCTTCGCGGGGTACTCGGAGAAAGCCGACACCTTGGCCCTGCCAGGGTCTGTGCCGGGTATCGTCTCGCTGCTGACCGACACCGTTGCCACAGAGATGTCTGCGCCGGGGTCGACGGCGCCGAAGAAGATGATGTGGCTGTCCGCCGGCAGGGTCATGCCCGCCATGCCTCCGGCCGGCCGGCCCTGCGGTCGAACCGCTGACGCCGGGAAGTGAAGCAGTTGCGCCGCTGAACTGACGAAGACCAGATCGGTCGACTCAGGGGCCTGAACGGCTCCGACGACCTCATCCTTGGGCTTGAGGCCGATGACCTCGAAGTCCGGCTTGTTCGGCCAGTCTCCGGGACTCACGCGCTTGACCACGCCCTGCCGGGTGCCGAGAGCTATCGCATCAGTGCTCTCGAGCGAGACCAGGGCGAGCACGCGCTCGGCCTTGTTCGGCAATGCCAGGTAGTCACCGATCTTCACTCCAGCCCCCAGCTGCAGCGAGTTGACGGGTACGACGGGCAGGTCGACCGGGCTGAACTTCACCAGGCGGCCGAGTGACGTCACAGCGCCGATTTCAGACCGGGATGTCGTCTCGAGCGTCGACAGGATGGCGTCGTGTTTCGTGCGTCTCCGAACGCGGGCGCTTCCGGCGGGTGCCTCACCCTCGGCACGCTCGGTCAGGTCGATGCGGAGCGCGCGCCCTGTCGCTGACAGGTAGACCCTGCAGGGCACGTCGGCCACTTCGAGCTGCGCAGACTGGCGTTTCGCCGCGGCGGTTGCGATGCTGGGCCGCGCCTCCGTGAGGAGGGTGCGGCGCGGGGTGCCGAAGCGCTCCGCGACGTCGGCGAGTTCGACAGACACCTGATTGCGGATGAGCGCTTCGCTCGAGAGCAGCAGTTCGAGTTCGGCGATCTCGGCCTTGAGCTTGTCGCGTTCGGCCTCGAGCTCGATCCGGGAGAACCGGGTGAGCCTGCGCAGGCGCAGTTCGAGGATGTATTCGGCCTGCAGTTGCGACAGATCGAACACCTCGATGAGGCGCGTGCGGGCCTGGTCGGTGTCATTGCTCGCCCGGATCACCTGGATGACCTCGTCGATGTCGACGATGGCGATGAGCATGCCCTCGACGAGGTGCAGCCGCTCACGACGGCGCGCGAGCCGGTAGGAGGAGCGACGTGTGACGACCTCGATCCGGTGATCCACATAGACCTGGAGCAGTTCGCGGAGACCGAGTGTCTGCGGGCCGCCATCGACGAGCGCCACGTTGTTGATGCTGAAGCCGTCTTCGAGCGGTGTGTACCGATAGAGCTGCTCGAGCACTGCCTCGGGGCTGAAGCCGGTCTTGATGCCGACGACGAGGCGGAGGCCGTGTGTGCGGTCGGTGAGGTCGGTGACGTCCGAGATGCCGCTGAGCTTCTTGTTGGTGACGCCGTCCTTGATCTTCTCGATCACGCGCTCGGGGCCGACGAGGTACGGCAGTTCGGTGAAGACGAGCCCGGTCTTCCTCGCCGAGAGGCTCTCGACCGAGACCTTGGCGCGAGTCTTGAAACTTCCACGGCCGGTCGCGTATGCGTCTTTGATTCCGGCGAGTCCGACGATGGTGCCGCCGGTGGGGAGGTCAGGGCCCGGCACGAACTCCATCAGTTCGTCGAGGGTCGCGTCGGGGTGGGCGAGCAGGTGCCTGGCTGCGCCGACGACCTCGACAAGGTTGTGCGGCACCATGTTCGTTGCCATACCGACGGCGATACCGCTCGCACCGTTCACGAGCAGGTTCGGGAACGCGGCGGGGAGAACTTCGGGCTGCGTGAGCTGGTTGTCGTAGTTCGGGATGAAGTTCACGACGTCTTCGTCGAGGCCGTCGGTCATGGCGAGTGCGGCGGCGTCGAGGCGGGCCTCCGTGTACCGTGCAGCGGCCGGGCCGTCGTCGAGTGAACCGAAGTTACCGTGACCGTCGATGAGGGGTACGCGCATGGTGAATGGCTGGGCGAGACGCACGAGGGCGTCGTAGATCGCGCTGTCGCCGTGCGGGTGCAGCTTTCCCATGACTTCACCGGTCACTCGAGCGCTCTTCACGTGCCCGCGCTCCGGGCGGAGCCCCATCTCGGTCATCATGTAAAGAATGCGCCGCTGGACGGGCTTGAGGCCGTCGCGAGCATCAGGAAGCGCGCGCGAGTAGATCACCGAGTATGCGTACTCGAGGAACGAGCCCTGCATTTCTGTGGAGACGTCGACGTCCTGGATGCGCTCGGTGAAGGACTCGGGAGCTGCGGGGGTTTTCTTCGGGGTCATTCGGCGTTTCTCGGGCAGGAAAAGGGAGGATGGCGGATGCCGGTCGGGCAAGCGAGCCGCGTCGGCGACTCTGTGCCAGACTTGGCCCGATGGCCACAATGCTACCCACCGACAAAGCAGGCGCCCGCAGCCTTGCCGATGTTCTGCCGAATTCCCTCGCCGCGCTCAGGGGGATTCCGAACGAACTGTCGCTCCCCGCCGCGGAATCCGTCGTCGTTGTTGTGGTCGACGGGCTCGGGCGGGCACAGCTCCAGGCCCGCGCCGGGCACGCACGCTTCCTGACGTCCACCAAGAGTGACGCCATCGTGAGCGTCTTTCCCTCGACGACAGCGGCCGCACTGGCCACCTTCGCGACGGGTGTGCTCCCCGGTGCACACGGGCTGGTCGGCTACCGCACCCTGGACGCCGCCAACGATCGGCTGGTGAACCAGTTGAACGGCTGGGATGAGCGAATGGTCCCCGAGACCTGGCAGCGCGAACGTACCGTCTTCGAAAAGGCGGGCGATGACGGCATCCGTACCTTCGCGATCGGACAGGCCAAGTACGCAGCGTCAGGATTCACCCGGGCCATCCTGCGTGGCGCGAGTTATGTGTCGGCAAACACCATCGCAGAGCGACGCGCGGCCGCTGTGCGGGTGGCCCGGGATCACCCGGGTTCACTGATCTACCTCTATATCCCCGAGCTCGACAGGGCCTCGCACCAGTACGGGTGGGAATCGGACCAGTGGCTCTCCGTGCTCGAAGCGGTTGACGCTGAGGTCTCAACCCTGAGTTCGGAGCTCCCGGCCCGCACGGGACTGCTCGTGACGGCCGACCACGGGTCAGTTGACGTTCCGCCGTCCTCGCACGTGTTGTTCGACACGGCACCAGAGCTGATCGACGGCGTACGGCACGCCGGGGGAGAACCGCGCTGCCTGCACCTGTACCTGGAGCCGGGCGCAACGGCATCCGACCGCGCAACCCTCGCTCGGATCTGGGAAGAGAGCGAGTCTCAGCGCGCCTGGGTCTCCACCCGCGAGGAGCTCGTGGAATCAGGTCTCATGGGACCGGTCTCTGACGAGGTCCTCCCGCGGATCGGAGACGTGGTCGTTGCAGCTCGCAAACGGATCGTGTATTACGACTCCAGGCCGGCCGACCAGTCAGCGCGCAAGATGATCGGTCAGCACGGGTCACTGACCCACGAGGAGCGGTCGATACCGCTGATCAGGCTCGGCGCTTTTACACGCTGACGACGAGCCCGACCTGATCAGTCTTCGTCGGTGCGGGCCCCGAAGACGATCTCGTCCCACGACGGCATGGCCGTGCGGCCACGCTTGCCGCTGCCGCGCGCCGGAGTAACCGGTGTCTCGGCCGGGGCCGGAACAGCCTGCGGCTTGTCGGGGAGAGGGGCGTCAACCCTCGGAGCCTTCGCTGTGTCCAGCTGCGCTTCGTCGGTGTGCGCTGACTCGCGTTCGCCCCTGCGCTTACGCAGGGCCTCGAGGAGGTCAGCGGTCTGGTTTGACTGTGAGCCCGGGTCTTCCGCCCGGTTGATCGCGGCCGCAGCGGCTGCCTTCGAGGATGCCTGCGGGCGCCCGAGCGCGGAGATGTCAATGGTCGGTGACAGGTCAAGGCTCTCATCGGAGCTGTCGCGGAAGTTGAATGCTCCGCTGTCGAACCGACTGTCATCGGGACGTGAGTCGTCGCGCTCAACGGCGCGAAGGCGGGGGATGAGGCCCTGCTGCGGGAGCTCGCCCTGCTTCGACAGGGTCACAGCTTCGCTGTTCATCGGTGCGAGCGCCTGCTTCTTCGGCTCGAAGCTCCACCGCGCATCGTGGTCGATCTCGCTGGCCGTGAACGACAGCTTCACCACCCAGCCGCCTGACGGCTCCTTCCAGCTGGTCCACCGCTCCTCAGACGCACCCAGTGACTCGAGACGAGCCCTGATGGCGGAGCCAAAGGTGTCGTCGTCGTCCTCGCGCGTCGGGTCGATGGTGGTCAGAACGTGCACGCTCAGCGCGGCGCCGACGATGTGTTCTCGCTCAGCGAGAACCGGACCCTCGAAGCGCTGAACGTACTCGAGGTCGGCGCCGGTGATGTCGGCGACTTCCTCGGCCGACAGTCCTGACCTGATGTGGGCCTGAACCTCACGCGGGCTCGGCTTTGGACCCTGTGTCGGCTCCTTGCGGCTGCGGCGCACATGGGACTGCAAAACCTCGTCGATAACGAGACGAAAACGCTCGCCGCTCTCTGTCGCGGCGATGAGGGCGCCGTCTTCAACGCCAATGACCTTCAAATCGTGCATGATCAACTGCCTCTCAGGCTGTGATTTGTTATCCAAATGGTGTCACGGCATGTGCCATTTACGTGGGAATACAGTGGGCGTGCCGTGGGTTCCACACCGTGTCGCTTCTCAGAGGCCAAAGCCGGTTTGCTATTCGATCCAGATTGATGCAAACTGTGGCCGCCGAAGCGATCGGAAGACAACAAGAAGTGGATGGAAATGGCAACGGATTACGACGCCCCAAGGAAGACCGACGACGATTCAGAGTCGATTGAGGCCCTCAAGGAGCGCGTGCCAGACAAACTGTCAGGATCGGTCGGCGACGAAGATGCCGACAATCCTGGTGGTTTCGATCTGCCGGGCGCCGACCTTTCGGACCTGGACCTGGACGTTGTTGTGTTGCCTCCGCAGGCTGACGAGTTCACCTGCGTTGAGTGCTTCCTCGTGAAGCACCGCTCACAGATCGATCACGAGTCAAAGCTCGGACCGGTCTGCCTGGAGTGTGCAGCCTAAGTCTCGATGGGAACATCTGGCCGTTGTGATCGCAAGATCGCAGCGGCCAGTTTTGTTGGGTGGCGCGACGACAACAACCAGTAGGGGGTCGGGTCAAGCGGGTCGACGATCTGCAGCCGGACAACCCCACGGATGCCGCCACGGATGACGAGGAACGCTCTGACGTCGAGGCGCTGGCCGCGCTCGAGGGTCGCTTCATCACCCTCGAACGCCGTGGCGTCTCCGATCAGCTCAACGGGAATCGACGCGCGCCCCACACTGAGGATGCCGTTTTTCACCTCGATGACCGGTGCACCGTAAATAAAGAGGAGAAGGCAGCCCACGTAAAGGACGACTCCGGTGAGAGCGCCGACAGGGACACTGATCGGGGCAAGCACGAGCAGGCTTGCCGGAATCACAAGTGCCGTCACCCCGACGATCCACACGGCAGGCCATAAACGTTCTCGATATTCGGCCATGTCTCTTCTCATCCAGACTTCTGCACTACCCTCGACACGTGACCGAAAGCGTAGACGTACTCATTGTCGCCCCGGAACTGCCCAACTACGCCCACCCGGGCGATGCGGGCGCTGATCTCAAGTCTACTGAAGACCTGACCCTCGAGCCGGGGGAACGACGGGTCGTCGGTACCGGCGTATCAATCGCCCTTCCCGACGGCTATGCAGCCTTTGTGGTTCCCCGCTCAGGGCTGGCATCCAAGCACGGCATCACCGTCGTCAATTCACCCGGCACCGTCGACGCCGGATACCGTGGCGAAATCCGTGTGACGCTGCTGAACACCGACAGCAGCGAGCCGTACACGATTAAGGCGGGGGACAGGATCGCACAGATGATCGTCATGCCGGTCTCACAGGCCAGATTCGTGCCGGTCGAGACGCTGCCAGGCAGCCTCCGCGGGGACAGGGGTTTCGGTTCCACCGGCTACGACACGATCCAGACAGGAGCCCAGTCATGAGCAAGAAGAAAAAGAACATCGAAGCGACGGCCAATCCTGACGTCAACGCACAGGACGAGTCAGAGTCGACCGAGGTGGATGTCACCGACGTCGACGACTCCACCCAGTCGGCAGAACTCGCGGAGTCCGAAGCCGCCGAGGAGCCGGACGCGCTCGATATCTCGAAGTCTGCACCCGAGAACCGGGCAAGCGACGGCCCGTTCGACGAGTCAGAGGCCAACCCGGTCAGGCCGTACATCGATCTCGGCGGAGTGAAAATCCTTCCCCGCGACGGCCTCAACCTCCGGCTCGAGGTCGAGGAGAGCACGAAGCGCATTGTCGCGGTCGGACTCGACTACGCAGGTTCAACCCTCCAGATCCAGCCGTTCGCCGCTCCCCGCAGCACCGGACTGTGGCACGAGACGCGGGAACAGATTCAGGAACAGATCGCCAGGCAGGGCGGAACGGTCACGGAGCGCGAAGGTGCTCTCGGTCCGGAACTGCTCGCCGAGGTTCCCGTCGTCGCCAGCGCCGGTGGAGCACCGGGGACGCGAATCGCCCGGTTCGTCGGCGTTGACGGTCCTCGCTGGTTCCTCCGCGGTGTCATCGCCGGTGACGCAGCAACCCAGGATGAGGCTGCGGCCCTCGTCGAGGATCTCTTCCGCAGCGTTGTCGTTGTCCGCGGTTCGGCACCGATGCCTCCGCGCGACCTGATCCCGCTCGTGATGCCGCCGACGGCGGCCCGGACGGACTGATGCCAGGCTTCGACGAGGACGGCGCAACGGCCAGGCAGGCCACGCCCTCCGCTGACCCCGACAGCGACAGCGACAGGGCCAGGGCCGACACCGGCGAAACAGCCGCCGTCGTCGGCGCTGCCCTCGCTGACGCCGCGAGGAAAGCAGGGCTTGAGTCGCTGGCGCGTGCCGACCGACCCAACGGGCACGTGCTGCTCGAGGCGATGGGCGGCATCCGGGGGATCATCGAGGCCGTCGTGCCCGGCCTGCTCTTCCTCGTTGTCTACACCGTTTCGAAGAACCTGCCGCTGTCCCTGGGCGTGTCCGTCGGCATAGCGGCCATCCTGACCGTTGCACGTCTGGTCCAGAAGACGCCGGTGGCCAGCGCGGTCGGCGGTCTCATCGGGGCAGTGGCATCCGCTGTCTTCGCGCTCGTCACCAACCGGCCGGAGGACAACTTCGTTCTCGGGTTCGTGACCAATGGCGCGTATGGTGCAGCCCTGCTCATCTCGGTACTCGTCGGGTGGCCGCTCATCGGGCTGGTCGCCGGCTACCTGATGAGCGATTCGACAGCGTGGAAGAAGGATGCCGTCAAGCGACGGACGTTCATCATCCTCACCCTGTGCTGGGCGGGGATGTTCATCGCGAGGCTCGCTGTCCAGCTGCCGCTCTACGCTGCGGGCAACGTTGAATGGCTCGCGGCGACAAAGCTCCTCATGGGATTGCCGCTCTACGCCCCTCTTCTTATTCTGACCTGGCTGGTCGTCCGCGCGTTGTACCGCACCAGTCCCGTTCGCCCCTGATAGAGTTATCTCGACATCAAGATAAATTGATGCAGGTGCTCCCTGAGGCATTGGGCGGTTGTTAGGCAAACCTTGCTAGAAAAACTGGCCAAGGGGAACCCAAGATTGACCCAAGGCAGGCAGCGTGTCAGTGCCTGTGCCAACGAAGGAGAAGGCTACGTGTCTACAGTTAATAGCTTCGGGGCGAAGAACACACTCACAGTCGGCGGTACCGACTACGAGATCTTCCGTCTCGACACCGTCCAGGGCTACGAGAAGCTGCCGTTCAGCCTCAAGGTCCTTCTGGAGAACCTGCTCCGCACCGAAGACGGCAAGAACGTCACGGCTGAGCAGATCCGCACACTCGGTAACTGGGACCCCTCAGCGGAGCCTGACACCGAGATCCAGTTCACGCCCGCCCGCGTCGTCATGCAGGACTTCACCGGTGTTCCCTGCATCGTCGACCTCGCCACCATGCGTGAGGCCGTCGCCGAGCTCGGTGGCGATCCCACCAAAATCAACCCGCTTGCCCCCGCAGAGCTCGTCATCGACCACTCAGTGATCGCTGACCTCTTCGGCACCGAAGACGCCCTCGAGCGCAACGTCGAGATCGAGTACGAGCGAAACGGTGAGCGCTACCAGTTCCTCCGCTGGGGCCAGACCGCGTTCGAAGACTTCAAGGTTGTACCGCCGGGAACCGGCATCGTGCACCAGGTCAACATCGAGTACCTCGCCCGCGTGACGTACACCCGCGAGGTCAACGGCGCGCTCCAGGCGTACCCTGACACGCTCGTCGGCACCGACTCGCACACCACGATGGTCAACGGCCTTGGCGTACTGGGCTGGGGCGTGGGCGGAATCGAAGCCGAGGCAGCGATGCTCGGCCAGCCCGTCTCCATGCTCATCCCCAAGGTGGTCGGATTCAAGCTCTCCGGCTCGATCCCCACCGGTGTCACGGCGACAGACGTCGTCCTCACCATTACCCAGCAGCTCCGGAAGCACGGCGTTGTCGGCAAGTTCGTCGAATTCTACGGAGAGGGCGTCGCCGAGGTCCCCCTCGCCAACCGCGCCACCATCGGAAACATGAGCCCCGAGTTCGGTTCGACGGCAGCGATGTTCCCCATCGACGATGTCACGCTCGACTACCTGCGCCTCACCGGCCGCAGCGAAGAGCAGGTCAAGCTCGTCGAGGAGTACTCGAAAGTCCAGGGCCTGTGGCACGACCCGTCGGTCGAGCCGGCCTTCAGCGAGTACCTCGAACTCGACCTGTCGACAGTGGTTCCATCGATCGCCGGTCCGAAGCGCCCGCAGGACCGGATCGAGCTCAGCGCAGCGAAGAACCAGTTCGAGGTCGACCTGAACAACTACGCGGACGTCGAGCACGATCTCGTCGACCTCGAGGTCAGCGAATCGTTCCCCGCGTCAGACCCGCCAGCGAACACGCCGGAGAGCGAGCACAACAACCACGTTCACTCGCACACGAGTTCAGCGCCATCAACGGCGTCGAAGCCAACCAGCGTGACCCTCGACGACGGTTCCACGTTCACCATTGACCACGGCGCCGTCACCATCGCCGCGATCACGTCGTGCACCAACACGTCGAACCCGTCCGTCATGCTCGCTGCAGGCCTCCTCGCCCGCAACGCGGCAAAGAAGGGGCTCAAGGCCAAGCCGTGGGTCAAGACCACCCTCGCACCGGGTTCCAAGGTCGTCACCGACTACTACGCCAAGGCCGGCCTCACCGACGATCTCGAAGCCCTCGGCTTCTACACCGTCGGCTACGGCTGCACCACGTGCATCGGAAACTCCGGACCGCTCGCAGAGGAAATCTCTGCTGCGATCAACGAGAGCGACCTCGCCGTGACCGCAGTGCTCTCGGGTAACCGCAACTTCGAAGGCCGGATCAACCCGGACGTGAAGATGAACTACCTGGCGAGCCCGCCACTCGTGATCGCGTACGCCCTCGCCGGGTCGATGAACTTCGACTTCGAAACGGATGCCCTCGGCAAGGACACCGAAGGCAACGACGTGTTCCTCAAGGACATCTGGCCCGACTCCGCCGAGGTCCAGAAGACGATCGACAGCTCAATCGACACCGAGATGTTCACGCACGAGTACGCGTCGGTCTTCGAGGGTGATGAGCGCTGGCGTTCACTTCCGACCCCGGCAGGAAGCACGTTCGACTGGAACCCCGAGTCGACCTACGTCCGGAAGCCACCGTACTTCGACGGCATGACGATGGAGACCACCCCGGTCACCGACATCACCGGCGCCCGTGTGCTCGCCAAGCTCGGCGACTCGGTCACGACCGACCACATCAGCCCGGCCGGATCGATCAAGGCGGACAGCCCTGCCGGCCGTTACCTGACCGAGCACGGCATTTCCCGCAAGGACTTCAACTCGTACGGTTCCCGTCGTGGAAACCACGAGGTGATGATTCGCGGAACCTTCGCGAACATCCGCCTGAAGAACCAGCTGCTCGACGGCGTCGAGGGTGGATACACCCGCGACTTCACCCAGGCAGACGCGCCAGAGTCGTTCATCTACGACGCGTCGCAGCACTACCAGGAAGCCGGCATCCCGCTGGTCATCCTCGGTGGCAAGGAATACGGCTCCGGTTCCTCTCGCGACTGGGCGGCGAAGGGTACGAGCCTGCTCGGCGTCAAGGCCGTCATCACCGAGAGCTTCGAGCGCATTCACCGCTCGAACCTCATCGGAATGGGCGTTGTCCCGCTGCAGTTCCCCGCTGGCGAGAGCTGGGAGAGCCTGGGCCTCGACGGTACCGAGTCGATCAGCATCATCGGTCTGGATGCGCTGAACAACGGCACGACCCCGAAGACGGTGCACGTCGTCGCCGAGCCCACCGCGCACTCGCCCGAGGGCAAGCAGCCGGTTGAGTTCGACGCTGTGGTCCGCATCGATACGCCGGGTGAAGCTGACTACTACCGCAACGGTGGAATCCTTCAGTACGTGCTGCGGAGCCTCGTCTAAGCACACAGATTGACCCATTCTCGACGCCGCCCCTGAGTGATTCCAACCGGAAACGCTCAGGGGCGGCGCGTAGAGTGGAACGGCCGGGGCACACCTCCCGGTCAGGATGGTAGTGAGGGAGTTCGAATGGGTCTTCTTGAGTCGATACGGGGTCCGCGTGACCTTGACGCCCTCTCGAAGGATCAGCTGAAACAACTGGCTGCTGAGATCCGCACTTTCCTGGTGAGCGAGGTCTCCCGAACCGGCGGACACCTCGGCCCCAACCTTGGCGTCGTCGAGCTGACGCTCGCAATACACCGCGTCTTCGATTCGCCCTCGGACGCCATCGTCTTTGACACGGGGCACCAGTCCTACGTGCACAAGTTGCTCACCGGGCGTCAGGACTTCGAGAACCTGCGGGAACGCGGCGGACTCGCCGGGTATCCCCAGCGCAGTGAATCTCCGCACGACATCGTCGAGAGTTCCCACGCGTCGAGTTCCCTGAGCTGGGCTGACGGCATCTCCCGTGCGTTCGAAATGACCGGGCAGACCGAGAGAAGCGTCGTCGCCGTTGTCGGCGACGGTGCGCTGACCGGCGGAATGACCTGGGAAGCGCTCAACAACATCAGCGACGACAACACCCGTCGCCTTGTTATCGTCGTCAACGACAACGGCCGGTCGTACGCCCCCACGATCGGCGGAATGGCGCGGTTCCTCAACACGGTGCGCACGCGGAGGACCTACAAGGATCTCTACATCACCAGCCAGCGTATGTTCGACCGGCTCGGCGGCCCGGGTCGCGCCTTCTACCGCGGTGTCCGCGGCGGCACCCACGGCTTCCTGAGCCGCTTCAGCAACAACGAGGCGCTCTACTCGAACCTCGACATCAAGTACATCGGTCCCGTCGACGGTCACGACCTCAACGCCATGCAGGAAGCCCTCGCGCAGGCCAAGAACTACGGCACTCCGGTGATCGTTCACGCCATCACCCAGAAAGGCAAGGGATTCGCGCCCGCCGTCGATGACGAAGCCGACCAGTTCCATGCGGTCGGGAAGATCGATCCCCTCACCGGTGAATCGATGTCGTCGAGCAGCGCCGAAACCTGGACGGGCGTCTTCAGTGACACGCTCGTCGAACTGGCCGAGCAGAACGACAGGATCGTCGGGGTCACGGCAGCGATGCTGCGTCCAACCGGGCTGCACAAACTCGCCGAGCGTTTCCCTGACCGGGTTCACGACGTCGGGATCGCCGAGCAGCACGCCGCCACGAGCGCCGCAGGCCTCGCATTCGGTGGCCTTCACCCCGTCGTTGCGATCTACGCCACCTTCATCAACCGCGCGTTCGACCAGATCCTCATGGACATCGCGCTCCACAAGGCCGGGGTCACGTTCGTGCTTGACCGGGCCGGAGTGACGGGGCCGGACGGCCCCTCGCACCACGGGATCTGGGACCTGGCAATCCTCCAGCTCGTCCCTGGCATCCGGCTGGCGGCGCCGCGCGATGCCGAGCGACTGCGCGAAGAACTGGCCGAGGCCATCGGAGTGGACGATGCGCCAACGGTGATCAGGTTCCCGAAGGGCAGTGTGCAGGAGCCGATACCGGCGGTCCGCCGCACCGAAGACAACGTTGACGTGCTCTACGAGAGCCACAAACCGGATGTGCTCATCGTCACGGTCGGCCCGATGGCCGACATCGGTCTCGATGTCGCACGTCGCCTCGAAGCACAGGGCATCGGTGCGACGGTGATCGACCCCCGCTGGGTGGTTCCGGTTCCGACGAGTGTCATCGAATTTGCGCGGGATCACCGACTCGTCATCACGATCGAGGACGGAATCCGCGTCGGGGGAGTAGGCACCCGAATCCGCCAGGACCTGCGGAGCGCCGGAGTCGATACGGCCGTCGACGAGCTCGGCCTGCCCGACACGTTCATCGACCACGCAACGCGCGAGCAGATCATGGTCGACGCGGGCCTCACCGGCCAGCAGATCGCGCGTGACGTTGTCGCGCAGGTCCTCGGCAGCCGGATTCCGGTGGCGAGGCCAGAGCCTTCCAGTATCAGCGAACCGTCCGAACACACGAGCGAACAGGCGTAGGCGTTCGCTCGTCCTCCCAGCGTGAGCGCTGCAGTTCCTGCGGCGCGCTGCAGAAGTTTATGTAGCGCCGGTCGAGTTTGTGCAGCGCTTGGGGGTAGCGCGGGGTTGAGCGGTTGCCGTTTCTTCCGTGCGCGTGACCGCATCAGTTTGCGGGTGCGAGGCCGGTTCCCGCGCGTGGGCATCGAGCGCTGCAGTTCCTGCGCTGCGCTGCACAAGTTTATGTAGCGCCGGTCGAGTTTGTGCAGCGCTCGGGGTAGCGCGGGAGTGAACGGATGCCGTTTCTTCCGTGCGCGTGACCGCATCCGTAGGCCGGTGGGAGGCCGGCTCCCGCTGGCAGCACATCGGGTGCCGGCACCACGCGGCCCCGTGCCGGCACGAAAAACGCCCGGCCGTATGGCCGGGCGTTTCGCGTTGAACCGGGTGATCTAGCGGATGCCGCGAATCTCGGGATCGTGGAACGTTCCGCCGAAGACGCGCTGGCTGGCACCGGTTCGGTCGAGGTACGGAGTGATCCCGCCCATCTGGAACGGCCAGCCCGCGCCGAGAATCATGCAGAGATCGATGTCTTCCGGTCCTTCGACGACGTGGTCCTCGAGCATCCGGTGGATCTCATCAGCGAGGCCGTCCTCGAGACGACGCAGGATGGCATCCGCCTGAAGGGGCTCTTTGCCCCCAGAGACGATCTTGAGGGCACCCTTGTCGAATCCCTTGACCTTGCCCTTCGAATCCTTCTCGAGCAGCGTGCCGTACTCGGCAAGCTTGTGGAGGTTCTCGCTCCGGTAGAACCGGTCGGGGAACGCCTCGTGGTGGGTGTCGAGCACGTGAGCGCCCACCTTGAGTCCGACGAGGTCGAGCAACTGCGACGGCGGCATCGGCAGCCCCAGGGGAGCGAGCGCCTCGTCAACCGTCGCGAAGCTCGTACCGGAGTCCACGGCATACATGGCCTCACCGAGCACCTTGGCGAGCACGCGGTTGACGACGAACCCCGGGGTGTCGCGGGTGATGACCGCGTTCTTCCGAAGCGCCTTCGCGGTCGCCATGGCCGTCGCGAGCGTCTCGTCCGTCGTTTTTGGCGTCTTGACGACCTCGATCAGCGGCATCACGGCCACCGGGTTGAAGAAGTGGAAGCCGACGAGGCGTTCGGGGTGCGCGAGCTTTGCACCAATCTGCTCGACAGACAGCGACGAGGTGTTGGTGGCGAGGATCGCGGTTTCCGAAATGTACTGCTCGACATCGGCGAAGACATCCTGCTTCACACCGAGCTCTTCGAAGACAGCTTCAATGACCCAGTCACAGTCGGCGAAGTCGCTCTTGTTCGTCGTTCCTGACACGAGGGCATTGAGCCGGTTGGCCTCATCGGGAGAGATGCGGCCCTTGGCGAGAAGGGAAGCTATCTCGCCGCGGATGTAATCGAGCCCCTTGTCCACACGCCCCTGGTCGAGGTCGGTGATAACGACGGGGACCTGAAGGCGACGCACGAAGAGCAGGGCGAACTGGCTGGCCATGAGACCGGCACCGATGACACCGACCTTGGTGACCTTCTGGGCGAGGGCCTTGTCCGGGGCACCGGCGGGCCGCTTGGCACGCTTCTGCACGAGGTTGAAGGCGTAGTTGCTCGCCTGGAACTGGTCGCCAGTGGCGAGATCCGCGAGGGCCTCATCTTCACGCGCGAACCCCTCTGCACGGGTTCCGCTCTTCGCTGCCTTGAGCAGGTCGAGAGCGACGTACGGGGACTTCGGCACCGTGCCGATCTTCGACTCGAGCATCTTCCTGGCGATGCCGACCGCTGCGTCCCACTTGACGAGCCGTTCAACCTTGCCGGGCTGGTTCTTCCTGGTCACCTTGACGGTACCGTCGAGGACGCCGCCAGCCCAGCGCAGCGAGTCCTCGAGGAAAGTCGCGGCGGGGAAGATGGCATCGGCGATACCGAGCTCGAAGGCATCCTGAGCCTTGAGCATGCGGTTCGTCTTCAGCGGGTTCTCGACGACGACCTTGAGCGCGTTCTCGATACCGATGAGGTTCGGCAGCAGGTATGCCCCACCCCAGCCGGGGATCAGACCGAGGAACACCTCGGGGAGTGCGATGGCCGGTGCCGATGCGTCGACGGTGCGGTAGTTCGCGTTGAGCCCGATTTCGAGGCCACCGCCGAGAGCGAGTCCGTTGATGAACACGAACGACGGCACACCGAGCGAGTCGAGCTTGCCGAAGGTGAAGTGCCCGAGCTGGCCGAGGAGCAACGCGGACTCACGAGAGTCGACCTCGCTCACCTTGCTGAGGTCTGCGCCCGCGGCAAGAATGAACGGCTTGCCCGTGATCGCCACGGCGTGAATCTCACCGCGGCCGGCCCGCTCCTTCTGCTCGTCGAGCACCCGGCCGAGCTCCATGAGGGTGATCGGGCCGAGCGTATTCGGGCGGGTGTGGTCGCGGCCGTTGTCCAGGGTGATCAGTGCGATCACCCGACCGCCCGGGAGGGTGACGTCCTGGACGAAGGAGTGGGTGACGACCTCATCGGCGCTCAGCGCGACGAGAGGGGAAAAGTCGATTGTGGAGTAATCGGTCATCGCGGTTACTTCTTTCCCTTCCAGTTCGGGTTCTCCCAGATGACGCTGCCACCCTGGCCAAGCCCGACGCACATCGCCGTCAGGCCGTAACGCACATCGGGACGCTCGGCGAACTGCGCTGCCAGCTGGTTCATGAGCCGGACACCGGATGCCGCGAGCGGGTGGCCGACGGCGATAGCGCCGCCCCACTGGTTGACGCGGGGATCGTCGTCATCGATGCCGAAGTGGTCGAGGAGAGCGAGTACCTGGATGGCAAATGCCTCGTTGAGCTCGAACAGGCCGATGTCGTCGATCGTCAGCCCGGCTTTCCTCAGTGCCTTCTCGGTGGACGGCACAGGACCGAGGCCCATGATCTCCGGCTCAACGCCGGCGAAGGCGAAGCTCACCATGCGCATTTTGGGCTTCAGGCGGAACTCCTTGACAGCGGATCCACCGGCGAGGAGGCTCACCGTCGCGCCGTCGGTGAGCGGTGATGCGGTTCCTGCTGTGACGCGGCCGTGCGGGCGGAACGGCGTCTTGAGGTTAGCCAGCCCCTCCATGGTGGTCTCGGGTCGCGCACCCTCGTCGCGTGTTGCCAGGCCCCAGCCCGACTCGCTGCGGATGGCGACGGGAATGAGGTCCGGCTGGATTTTGCCGGCCTCGTATGCGGCCTGGAGCTTGTGCTGGCTGCGCATGCCGAAGCGGTCAGCCCGCTCCTTGGTCAGGTGCGGGAAGCGGTCATGAATACGCTCGGCCGTCTTTCCCATGTCGAGTGCATCCGCTGAGACCAGCTTCTCGGTCATGAACCGAGGGTTCGGGTCGGCGTCAGCCCCGAGCGGGTGCCGGCCCATGTGTTCGACTCCACCGGCGATGGCGAAATCGTACGCGCCAAACCCGATGGCGCTGCCAACCTGGGTTACTGCCGTCATTGCACCGGCACACATACGGTCGATCGCGTAGCCGGGAACCGACTGCGGCAGCCCCGCGAGAAGTGCCGTCGTGCGGCCGAGGGTCAAGCCCTGGTCACCCTGCTGGGTGGTCGCGGCAATGGCGACCTCGTCGATTCGGTCTTTGGGAACGTCGGGGTTGCGTTCGAGCAACCCGATCATCGCCTTGACGACCAGGTCGTCTGCACGGGTGTTCCAGTACATTCCTTTTTGTCCGGCGCGACCAAAGGGGGTCCGCACTCCATCAACAAAAAAGACGTCAGCTATTTCGGCCACTTTGCCTCCCAATTATCGGATTCGGATTCGATCCTAGAAGCGGCCAAAATCTCCGCCGCATCCTTTGACCCTTCCTACGACTCGCTTTTCTGCGGTTCGGATGCCGTTTGGTTACCTTCTACAAAGGCAAGGGCGATCGTCTGTGCAGTAGCTTCAATTTGCCACTCGCGAGCGCCGAGTTCGCGAAGGGCGTCGCCCACCGCCCCAGCGTCAAGAGGTACCGGGGGAGTCCACGCGAGTCGGCGGAGCATCTCGGGGGTGAGGACGTTCTCGAGCGGGATCGAGAGCGACTCCGCGACGAGGGCGAGAGCTGTTCGCGCGGCTTTGAGCCTCGCGTCAGCTTCGGGGTTCCGCTCGGACCAGCTGCGGGCAGGAGGGAGGACATCACTCGACGCGGGCCTGAGTGGCGGGAGGTCATCAGTGGTGAGGCCGCGCTCGAGAGCGGCCCACCACACCGGAAGTTCGGTACGGCTCGCGCGACCCTTGAAATCACGCATGGCGGCGAGCGCTGCGCTCGAGCGAGGCTGTGCCTTGACCACCGCGACGAGTGAGGCATCCGGGACCAGACGGCCGGGAGCGACGTCGCGCTCGCGCGCGAGGGTGTCCCGCGCCGTCCACAACTCCCGCGCGACGGCGAGGCTCCTGGCGCCGCGGACGCCGTGCAGGCCGGACAACCGGCGCCACGGATCCTGGCGAACGAGCTTCGGCTGGCGAAGCCTCGTCGCCTCGAACTCCTGTGCCGCGATCTCCTGCTTCCCTGACTCGGTCAGCATGGCATCGAGCTTGTCGCGCACGTCGACGAGAAGTTCGACGTCGAGGGCCGCGTACTCGAGCCAGGATTCGGGGAGCGGCCGGGTCGACCAATCGGCGGCGGAGTGCTCCTTCGCAAGGTGAATGCCGAGAAGTTCTTCGACGACGGAGCCGAGGCCGACGCGATCGAGGCCGAGAAGCCGACTGGCGAGCTCGGTGTCGAAGATCCGGCTGGGGTCGAGACCGACCTCGCGGAGGCAGGCCAGATCCTGGCTTGCCGCGTGGATGATCCACTCTTCGTCGCGAATGGCGTCGTTGAGTGCGTCGAAGCGGCCGATGGCGGGTGGGTCGAAGAGGAACACTCCTGCGCCGCGGCGGAAGACCTGGATCAGGTATGCGCGCTGGGAGTAGCGGTATCCGCTCGCTCGCTCAGCGTCGACAGCGATGGGCCCGTGACCCGCTTCGATCTTCGTGATTGCGTCGAGGTACTCGTCCTCGCTATCGATGACGTGACGGTCAGTCACGTGCCGTCCTGCGGCTAGACAACAGGGTTACACCTTCGGTTGTTGGCGGAAGCCCGGCGAGCATGCACAGCAGCTCGCCCCAGCCTTCCACGTGGGAGGACACATCGTCTTCGAGCGGCGTCCAGGACGCCCTCAACTCTATCTGGGCGCCGTCGGGCTGGAGGCTAAGTTCGCCGAACCCGGTCGACAGAATTTTTGTGGCCGTTCCTGACGCCGAAGCGTACCGGGCGCCCCTGGCATTGAGGGCATCCACGAGCCAGGACCACGCCACATCGGCGAGGAAAGGATCAAGCCCGATTTCCGTTTCGAGGGGGGCCTGGGCAAAGCAGACGACCCTGAACGGGCCGCCCCACGCCTCAGGCTCTTCCGGGTCGTAGAGCAGGATGAACCGCCCGGTGCCAAGCTCGGAATCGGCACCGTGCCTGGTGGGGGTGACATCCGCCGCGAGGGCGACAGCGAACGGCGCCAGGTTGCCGGGGGCAGGAATTTCGTGCACGCTGAGTTCTGAGCGCGCCTGGGCGCCGCGCACCGATTCGAGTGCACGGGCGAACGCCGCCGGAACCTCGGCGCCTGTGAGTCTGTCTGCCACGATTGCAGACTAGAGTTACTTGCCAATGAATCGTCACAGCCACGCCGTCGAGCCGGCCACCCGTCCGCGAAGAGCGGCACTGAAAATCTCGCTCACTGTCGGCGGGTTCATCGCGACAGCCGCAACGGCATCCGTTCTCCTGGTATCGGCCGTCGCGAGGCGCGTGGTGACCCCAGCGACGAAGCGAGCGCAGGAGACGGTAGTCACGTCCCTTGATCCCGGTGCGGCGACCATCACCCTCGTCCGCAATCCGGATACCGACCTGCCGGGCAGGTATGGCCTGTGGTTCGGGCCGGCCGGGCGTTATCTGAAGCTCGGCCCGATCCTGACGCAGGACGCATCCACCGTCACCCGCGCGCTGCTCAATGACAGAGAAGAACTCGACGACCTGCCGACGTCGGGACCCGCGACTTTCAGTGGCTGGTATTACTCCCGCCCGGACGAGCTCGGACTTCCGTGGAGCGAGGAGATTATTCAGACCGAGGTCGGACCGGCACCCGCCTGGCTGTTTCCCGCCGATCCGGATTCTGATCGCTGGGTCATCGCCGTGCACGGCAGGGGCACGACTCGCAGCGAGTGCCTTCGCGCTGTGCCGGTGCTGCACGAGTCAGGGTGCACGGCGCTGCTCATCTCCTACCGCAACGACGGGGATGCGCCCAGGAGCAGCGACGGGCTTTACGGGCTCGGCGATACCGAATGGCAGGACGTCGAGGCCGCTCTCGAGTTCGCTGCGACGCACGGCGCGAAAACCGTCGTCCTCATGGGCTGGTCGATGGGCGGGGTCATCTCGCTCCAGGCATCCCTCAGGGCAGACCGAGCCGACCTCATCTCCGGGCTGATCCTCGAGTCGGCCGTTGTCGACTGGGGCAACGTGCTCGACTACCAGGCTGACGCCGGGCGCATCCCGGTCGCGGTTCGGCGAGCAGCGATCGCGGCGATCAGTAACGACTGGGGCAGAGCGCTGACCGGCCAGCACTCCGCCCTCAACTTTCCCGCGCTCAATATGGTCGACAGGGCGGATGAACTCACCACGCCGATGCTCGTGCTGCACAGCGACGACGACGGCTTCGTCCCGGCGGACGGTGCGCGACGGCTCGCTGAGAAGCGCTCGGACCTTGCTACCTTTGTGCCGTTCTCTACCGCTCGGCACACGAAGCTCTGGAACTTCGACGCCGATCGGTGGAACCGGTCCATCAGGGAATGGCTCGCCGAGCACTGATCCGCGCGGCAACTCCAGTCTTGTGCTCCTAAGCGGCGACCCGCTCCGACAACTGGCGTTTGATGCGCCGCAGCATTCCGTTCATCCCGTTGAGGCGAAGCGGTGACACGATCCGGGTGAGGCCGAGCATCTGGGGGAAGTCGTCCGGAATCGCGAGGACCTCTTCCGGGCTCAGTCCCTCGATGGCCTGCGCAAGAATACTGGCGAATCCCCGCGTCGTCGGTGACTCACGTGGTGCGGTCGCGTGCAGGTGGACGGCACCGTCAGTGACGTCCACAAAGATGTAGACGGGAGACTGGCACTCGATGACCCGTTCGAGCAGGTCCTCGTGATCGGCATAGTGCGGAGGCAGCTCCGGGAGTTCCTGCGAGAACTCGAGCAGGAGCTGCAGGCGCGATTTCTCGTCGAGTTCGAGGAAGTCGTCGCGAATCTCGGCGAGCTGGGCGGGGAGCGTAATCTCGGTCATCGGTTCGATTCTGCCATCAGAGCCTGTCACCCGGCTCTGAACCGACGGCGATGGGAACGCGAACGGCGCTGCCCCACTCGGTCCACGAACCGTCGTAGTTGCGAACGTCGGAGAAGCCGAGCAGGTGGTGCAGCACGAACCAGGTGTGGCTCGAGCGCTCACCGATCCGGCAGTACGCGACAACCGAGTCCCCATCGGACAGGCCGGCACCGTCCTTGTAGACGGCGGTCAACTCGGCGAGCGGCTTGAACGTGCCGTCTGGTGCCACGGCCTGGCCCCATGGCACGTTCTTCGCGGTCGGGATGTGACCGGCCCTGAGTGCGCCCTCTTCCGGGTACGCGGGAGCGGTTGTCCGCTGGCCGCTGTACTCCTCAGGCGACCTGACATCGATCAGGGGATTGCCGAGGTGGGCGAGGACGTCGTCTTTATACGCCCGGATCACCGAGTCATCGCGCTCGACGATCGGGTATTCGACGGGCTCTCTTGTGGTGGCATCCGTCGTGAAGTCTCGCCCCTCAGCGATCCACTTGTCGCGCCCGCCATCGAGGAGTCGGACGTCGTTGTGCCCGAACAGGGTGAACACCCACAGCGTGTACGCGGCCCACCAGTTGTTCTTGTCACCGTAGATGACGACCGTGTCATCCCTGGCGATGCCTTTGGCAGACATCAGTTCGGCGAACGCTTCACCGTTGATGTAGTCGCGCTGCACCGGGTCGTTGAGGTCTGTGTGCCAGTCGATCTTGACCGAGCCGGGAATGTGGCCGGTTTCGTACAGAAGCACGTCCTCATCCGATTCGACGACGACGAGTCCTGGCTGGCCGAGGCGTTCCTGAAGCCACCCGGTCGAGACCAGGCGTTCCGGGTGCGCGTATTCGTCGAACTTTTCGGTCGATGAGTCGCGTTCGACAGACATGGGCTACCTCCGGAGGTTGTATCTCGCGAGCGTTCCGTGGGCGGCACGCGGGGGATTAGGCTGGAAACTCCGCTTGATGAGCGGAATTACGCACGATTGCGGCTGAAGTCATACCCCGCCGTAAGACTTCGACACACGAGGTATTCTCCCATGACAAACCTTTCGTCCTCCGTCCGCGTCAGCATCGCGGATCGCAATCCCGAGACCACAGGGGCTGAGATTGCGGCGAGTCTGACGCCGCCACCTCAGTTCGCGGATGCCAGCTTCGAGAGCTACCGCCCGGATGCCGCGTTCGCATCACAGCAGGAGGCTGTCGACCTGCTCGGCGCGTTCGCCGGCAGCTGGGGCGCCGCGAAGTCATCCGGCGGGTTCTTCGGCCGGAAGAAGAAGACGCCGGATGTGAAGCCAGGTGTGTACCTCGACGGTGGTTTCGGCGTCGGTAAGACGCACCTCCTTGCGGCGCTCTGGCACGCGGCTCCCGGCCCGCGCAAGTATTTCGGCACGTTCATCGAGTACACGGCGCTCGTCGGTGCCCTTGGCTACGCCAATGCGGTCGAATCGCTTCGCGGCTCGACGCTCATCTGCATCGACGAGTTCGAACTCGACGACCCGGGCGACACGATGATGATGACGCGACTGCTCACCGAGCTCGTGGCATCCGGAACACGGATCGCCGCCACCTCGAACACCCCGCCGAACGCGCTCGGCGAGGGGCGCTTCGCCGCCGCTGACTTCCTGCGCGAGATCCACGCGATGTCCGATCACTTCACCACGCTCAGGATCGACGGGGAGGACTACCGCCGACGGTCCATCGAGGGTCACGCGGCAGCCGTCGACAGCAACGAGTATGAGTCACGACTCACCGCGGCGATGGAATCCGGAAAGACGGTCTCAGACGACAGCTTCGACACGGTGATCGGTCATCTCGCCGGCGTGCACCCGTCGCGGTACATCAAGCTCATCTCCGGTCTCGACGAGATCGGGTTGCGGGACGTCCACGAACTCCAGTCGCAGACGGAGGCGCTTCGCCTCGTCGCCTTCATCGACCGGGTCTATGACGCACAGATCCCGATCCACGCGACGGGTGTTCCCCTTGATGAGGTGTTCGGGGGAGACATGCTCTCCGGTGGCTACCGCAAGAAGTACCTGCGTTCCATGTCGCGGATGATCGCACTGACGAGAGGTTCGTAGGGGCGCGTAACACGGGTTTTACACAGGCAGGACCTCCGTAACAGTCCCGAAACATCGAATGCACCGCGTCCGAAACCTCCGGAGCGCAAGCTGAACCCACACCGACAAGCGCCCAGCGCGTCAGTCTCGGTCAGCCCGATGCACTCGAGAGAACTAAGGACACGATATGGACACCGGCAGCATTGCCTGGGGGATCACCGCGACAGCACTCGTACTGGTGATGACCCCCGGCGTCGCATTCTTCTACGGCGGCCTCGTCAAAGCGAAGAGCGTCATCAGCATGATGATGATGAGCTTTGGGGCGCTCGGCCTGATCAGCGTGCTGTGGATCCTCTACGGATTCAACATGAGCGCTGTGGCAAACCCCACCGATTTTGCCGGCAACCCCTTCGCCGACTTCGGACTCACCGCCCTCGCGCAGGGCGAGTCGGGCAACACTGACCTGGTTGGCGCCGCATACGGTGCGACCTTCGCCATCATCACTATCGCGCTCATCTCCGGAGCCATCGCAGACCGCGCAAAGTTCGGTGCCTGGATGATCTTCGCCGGCATCTTCGCGACTATCGGGTACTTCCCGATCGCCGCGTGGGTCTGGGGCGGTGGCTGGATCATGAACCTCGGCACAACGCTCTTCGGTGAAGACGCAGGAATCGGGGTCATCGACTACGCGGGTGGAACGGCTGTTCACATCAACGCTGGTGCTGCGGCGCTCGCACTCGCCCTCGTTCTCGGCAAGCGTGTCGGTTTCCAGAAGGGAATCCAGAAGCCGCACAACGTTCCCCTCACTCTCCTCGGTGCATCGATCCTCTGGTTCGGCTGGTTCGGGTTCAACGCCGGTGCCGAGTGGCTGAACGGTCTCGAGAACGTCGGACTGATCGTGATCAACACCCTCGGTGCGACCGCAGCGGCCATCATCGGCTGGCTCATTGTCGAGAAACTCAAGGACGGCAAGGCAACGAGCGTTGGAGCTGCATCGGGAGCCGTCGCCGGCCTCGTCGCCATCACACCGGCCTGTGCGAACCTCACGCCGGGCTGGGCCCTCCTCCTCGGTGTCATCACCGGTGCCGTGTGTGCCCTCGCCATCGAACTGAAGTTCAAGTTCGGATTCGATGACTCGCTCGATGTTGTCGGCATCCACCTCGTCGGTGGTCTCGTGGGAACCCTGTACCTCGGGTTCTTCGCTACCAACACCGGCCTGTTCCTCGGTGGCGGCTTCGAGCAGCTGATCGTCCAGGCGATCGCAGCATTCGCGGTCCTCGCCTACTCGTTCATCGTGGCACTCGCCATCGGCTTCGCGATCCAGAAGACGCTGGGCTTCCGGGTGAAGAACGAAGACGAAATCGCAGGCGTCGACACGAGCGTTCACGGCGAAGAGGGCTACGCCCTCGAAGTGGTCTGACGCTCGAAGTGGTCTGACGCGCAGAGCGTCCATGACAGAACGGGGTGTCGCCTGACGGCGGCATCCCGTTCTGCTGTGCTGAGACGAATCTGCGGATGCCCAGGCGTGCGGATGCCCAGGCGTGCGGATCGTGCGGACGTGCGGCCGTTCAGACGTGCGGGTGATTAGGATGGTCGGTCGGCGGCGCTGGATGGCGCCGGATCACGTCGGGAAGAGAGTGCCATGAGTTCATTCGGGAGCGTTCTTCGCTCGCTGGTCGGCTCGCTGAAACGGCAAACGGCGAAAGTGGCGGGGTCGGATGCCCGATCGACCCCGGTGCAGCGGCAGCAGCGCGGCCTGGACGAGCAGGGCAGGTCCGGCGAGTTCGCCACCGTCGAGGTGGACCCAACGTCGATCGGCAGGGTGCGGATGACCTACGTGCCGTCAACCGACGGGGATCCGGACCCCGGCGAGATCGTGTGGACGTGGGTGCCGTACGAGGAACGCGACGGCAGAGGAAAGGACCGCCCGGTGCTGATCGTCGCCGAAGAGCGGGCGGGCACTCGCCTTGCCGTGCAGCTCACCTCGAAACCCCACGACGGTTCACGCGACTTCGTGTCCATCGGGAGCGGGCCGTGGGACCAGCAAGGCCGGCCCAGCTGGGTCAACGTCGGACGGGTGTTCCGCGTATCCCCGGCCGGAATGCGACGAGAGGCAGCCGCCATCGACAAGAGTTCCTACGTCGGCGTTGCGGCCGCTCTCAGGGACCGCTACAGCTGGCACTAAATCCACATCCTGCCTTACTACAATTTGTGCAATAGCACTTTCGCCATACCGGGGGACAGCTCATCAGAATCGTCAGTTATAACCTTCGCAAGCACGCCGCCAGCGCAGAGCTCGTCGACATCGAACGCCTCTATGACGTCGACGTGCTTTGCCTTCAGGAAGCGGATGCGGTTCTTCTGCCCGAGAAGGTGGGGCACCTGCGCCTCGCCGACGCGACAAAGGCGAATCGGCTCGGCCTCGCCATTTATGCGAACGAAGACCGATTTACCATCGGGGATACTACGGCGTTCGAGCTCAAGAAGTCGATGCACGACAAGTTGTTTTCACCGGCGAACGAGCGACTGATCGCGTCACGCCTCTACGACAGGGAGGCCGAGCGCGAGATCCTGGTTGCGTCGTTCCACGCTGCACCGCTGACCGCCCCCAACTCGTTGCGGCGGAAGCAGATTTCCACGGCTCACCGGGAGCTTGGCTCGCTGGCCGCTGGCATCCCCACCGTGATGGTCGGAGATTTCAACTACCCGATCTTCAAGAACAACCTGCGTCGCCGGATCCAGGAAATGGGGTACGAGCTCTCGCTCAGCAACGCCAGGACGTACTCCAGGTACAAGATCTTCCGCGGGCACTTCGACTTCGTGACCTCCGTCAACATGGGCATCGACGACGTGAAGACACTGCCGCGCGGCGCTTCCGACCACCGCCCGATTCTCGTGACGACCAGTTACGTTTCTGCCGATTCGGAGCCTCGACAACTGTCCGGATCGTGAGTACGCTTCCCAAATGTGAGAGTGCTTCATGATGGACTCGCAATGATGCGTTAGTCTCTCTGCCCCGAACTCCTGCCCCAGACTCCTGCCCAGCGCCGAAACCCAGCGATGACCTCGTGGCTTCTCTGTTTTGTTTCCAAGCAAAGGGAGTATCGAAGTGAGATTATTGAGAGTGACCGCGGCGACCGCTGCCGCGGCCCTTGCCACCGTGGCGATTGCCTCCCCGGCGACCGCCCTCTCAGCGCCACCGGTCAGTGTTTCCCAAACCACACTTGCGACGGGGCTGACAACGCCGCTTTCACTCGAGGTCGACAGCACCGGGGTGGCCTATGTCACGCAGAACTTCGCTGGCGTACTGACGCGAGTGAACCCCGACAAATCGACCTCGACCGTCGCAAGCGCCCCCGGGCTGGAGATCAGCGCGGTGTCGAGCCGGGGCGGCACGATTTATTACGCCCAGCTCGAGCCACAGACCCACTCGAGTGCGTATCTCATGAGCGTGACCGGCCAGGGTGCGCCGGTTCAGGTTGCTGACCTCTTCGCCCACGAGAATGAGACGAATCCAGACCAGTCGAACAGTTACGGCTTCGTCGATCTTCCGCAGTCCTGCCTCGACCAGTTCGACCCGGCGGGGCCAGCTGGTCCGCCCGCGTACACGGGAATCGTCGATACGCACCCGTACGCTTCGGCCGCCACGGCCGACGGCGTGTACGTCGCGGATGCCGGGGCAAACGCCATTCTCAGGGTGGGCTACGACGGTTCGGTCTCGACGGTCGCGGTTCTTCCCGCTACCGCTCCCGTCGTCGTCACCGCCGAGATTGCAGGGCAGTTCGGATTCCCTGCCTGCTCCGTTGGCGGTTCATACAGGTTCGAGGGTGTTCCCACCGACGTTGAGGTCGGGCCTGACGGCTGGTTGTACGTGACGTCGCTCCCCGGCGGACCTGAGGACGCGAGTCTGGGTATGCGCGGTTCCGTCATCAAGGTGAATCCGGCATCCGGGCAGATCGTGACGGTTGCAACCGGATTCGTGGGCACCACCGGCCTCGCGGTGTCGCAGAGCACCGGGGTGATCCTCGTGACTGAGTTGTTCGGTGGGCCGCGTGGAACCGGCCAGGTTTCGCTCGTGTTGCCGTGGGGCGGAAGGCCGGTCGCGGCATTGCCTGTCGCCGCGCCAGCGGCTATCGAAATCGTCGGCACCAGCATCTATGTGACGCGTGATGCACTGGCGATGGATAATTCGAATCCTCCGATGTCCCTTGGCAAGCTCACCAGGGTGACGGTGACCAGTCCGCTGCTGAACAAGTACCTGGGCTGACACTTTTGTGTCGATCGCTCGGGCCGGTGTCGAACCTGTTGGGGTCGGCACCGGCCCGGGTTCATCGGGCTAGGCTCGTCACCCATGACCAACACGCACTCCGCTGGCCCGCCGGTAACCAACGACCTGTCAGTTGAGCCCTATGTACTGCTGACGACCTTCCGGTCAACGGGTGCGCCTGTTTCGACGCCTGTGTGGGTGGTTGAGGGTCTCGGTGGCCTGCTCGTGACCACCTCAGGCGAATCCGGCAAAGTGAAACGAATCCGCAACAACCCGTCGGTACACCTTCTGCCGTGCGACGTACGGGGGAGCGTTCGGCCAGGAGCCACGGCGCTCACCGGGACGGCCAGCGTCCTCGAGGACGCCGAGAGCCGCGCGGTGATCGACGCCGCGCTTGAGCGGAAGTACGGCGCGCGATACAGGGCCATCCGGGCAGCGGGAAAACTTCGACGGTCGGTGGCGGACAAATCGGTGGTCCTGCGCATCATCCCCACCGCGGAGCCGTCTCGCGACTAGGAAAAGTCGGCGATGACCTGCTCGACGGTGCGGACTGCACTCGAGACGAAGGCCGGGTTCGAGGTTCGGTAGTAAGGAATGATCATCGCCGCCTGATGGAGGGCGAATCCGCGCGCGCGGTCCAGTGTTTGTTGGTCGACATCGAGAGCCGCTCTGAACGCCGCGCGGCCGGTCGAGCCGAAGACGGTCCACGCGGCAATCACATCGGCTGCCGGATCTCCGGCGCCACCCCAGTCGATGACCGCCGTAATCCGCCCGTCGCGTACGAGCAGGTTGGGTCGCAACAGGTCGGTGTGAATCCACACGGGAGTGCCGTCCCACACCGTGCCGTGAGCGCATGACTCCACGCCGTCAGTGCCTTTCCTGCGTCGATGAGGTCACCCGATGCGGTGAGGGCCTCCCGAGTCATCGCATCGAGCTCGGCGAGGGGCCTCCGTCCCGCACTGGGCGCATCAGCGACGTCGATGCGACGCAGGTGGGTGACGAAGTCCGCGAGGGCCCCGGCGTCGGCAGCCTCGTCCTCAACGGAATCGTCGGTGTATGGCGAACCGTCGATCCACTCGTAGACCGCCCAGATCGACGGATAGCTCCCGGTGGGCTTTCCCAGGAAGACCGGCACAGGAATGCTCAGGGGGACGCGAGAGGCGAGTGGGGAGCCCCGGGCAGCGGACACACGGTCCGGAGCAGGACAACCTCGTAAAACGAAGAAAGGCCCGCGGAATCCGCGAGCCTTGGTGGTGGGCGATACCGGACTCGAACCGATGACCTCTTCCGTGTGAAGGAAGCGCGCTACCAACTGCGCCAATCGCCCGTAATGAACTCGCAAGAAGTTCACAACGCCGTCTTATGTTAGCCGACCGAGAGGCGTCTCGCAGACCATTTGGCCGTGGCATCCGTTCTCACAACGACACGAAAAAGACCCGAGCGACTCGATTTGGTTTCTCGGGGAAACATCAAGTAGAGTCTTCAACGCACGCAGAAATGCGAGTAGCAAAGCCGGAGAGATACCGGCAATGCGGATGTGGCGCAGTGGTAGCGCATCACCTTGCCAAGGTGAGGGTCGCGAGTTCGAATCTCGTCATCCGCTCGAGTGTTTGGGGTCAGTCTTTCGACTGACCACGGCATGTGGGCAACCCCACACGCGGTGGCGTGGCCGAGAGGCGAGGCAGCGGCCTGCAAAGCCGTCCACACGGGTTCGAATCCCGTCGCCACCTCACCACTCGAATGAAGTAAAATTGAATGACCTTGAGCGATTGGCGCAGCGGTAGCGCGCTTCCCTGACACGGAAGAGGTCGCTGGTTCGATCCCAGTATCGCTCACACAGAAGAAGCCCGGACAGAAATGTCCGGGCTTCTGTCGTTAACCCGAGGATCGAGCCAGCGCCCTCTGAACCGCATGCGACGCGGTTCAGCTGGTTCGATCCCAGTATCGCTCACACAGAAGAAGCCCGGACAGAAATGTCCGGGCTTCTGTCGTTAACCCACGACTATTTCTGCAGCAGTTCCTCGTCCGCCGATTCCTGCCGCGGCCGAAGCCGGGCCACGAGTTCGCCACGACTGCGAACACCGGTCTTGAGAAATATTGACTTGAGGTGATCCTGCACCGTGTTTTGGGAGACAAACAGTCGACGCGCGATGACCGCGGTGGGATGCCCGGACATCACCTCACGACACACCTCGCACTCCCGCGGAGACAGTCCGTAAGCGACGAGAAGCATCGAGGTGAGCTGCTCACCACCTGCTGACGCGATCGAGATGGCCACGTCGTCGGTGTCGTCGCCGACGAGCAGGCTGGATTGCAGGAGCGCCCAGCCGCCGTGGCCGTCACGCACAGTGGCGCGGAACGCACCGGTTGTCGTGCCCCTCGCGCCCAGCGCCATGATCCGCATCATCAGCATGAACCGGCCGGGTTCGCCCTCGTTGACCTGGGCCTCCCAGAGTTTCGCCTCCGGGGTCGCCGAACGAAGCTCACCGCTGGCGTCAAGAAGCACGATTGCCGGCGCCACACCGGGTCCGCTTCCAGCCAGCTCTGAGCGCACCGCTGACCGAGTCGCTCCGGCGATCACCGGCGCGAGGGCGGCGAGGTATTCCAGTTCACGGTTCGTGAAGTCCATGCCGGCACGCACGAGGCCGGCCCCGCCCCAGCAGGCACCACCGCAGTCGAACAGCACCCGGACCTCTTCCTTCACCCCCAGCGGGCGCCAGACGTTGCGGTAGCGCGCGCTCGCGCCGTGTTCACGCAGGGGGAGGTCGGACATCCGCGTGAGCGCCTCCTTGCGCTTCGCCATCGAGGCGAAGGTGTGTGGTTCGCTCCCGGAGTACTCGGCGTCGGCAAGCAACGGTTCGAACCGGGCAGGAACCCGTGTCTCGCCGCTCGTCATCGTGCTGATCACGAGCGTTTCGGGATCGATCGTCGCCCAGCAGGTCAGCTCAGCCTTCACATCACGACCGATAATGCGGATCGCCTCGGCGTGCAGGTCACTCACGCTCAGCCCCGCTGTGGCCAGCGCTGTGATGTCCCGACGGGCGCGGTAGGCACGTTCCTCCCACATGCGCCCAGTATCGCACCTGGGCGCTGGCCCGTCATTCCCCGATTTCTGGGATGGTCGGCGGCTTGAGGGCTGCCTAGCGTTGCGGCATGAACTCCTTACCGCAATTCACCGACGCGGGCGATGGTGCCCGGCTGTACGCGCCAGACGCCACCCTTACCGTCAAGGTGGACAGTCGTCACACCGAAGACGCCTACGAGCTCTTCGAGATCGATGCGCCCAACGGCGCGTCAACGTCCTCAGACCGGAACGCTGCGACCCCGCTGCACCGCACGGGGTGGGGCAAGACGTACTACATGCTCTCGGGCAGAATCCTGGTTCAGATCGAACAGCAGGGTTATGAACTCGGCCCGGGAGCATCCGTCGCCATCCCACCCGGCGCTTTGCACACATTCACCGTGCTGACTCCGACGGCGCGGTTCCTCGTCTTCGCCCTCACCGGCGGGATGGGCCGGTTCCACGCCGACCTCGACGCCTCGGTGCCCCACGACCGGCCGCTCGAGGAATCAATGACTGACGTCCTCGCCGTCCTTGGCCGGCACGACGTCTCCATGGAAACGGAGGCTGTGACATGACAATCGTGGTGTGGGTGTTCGCGCTACTCGCTGCGGGCATCCACATCCTCGTCTTCGCCTGGGAGTCAGTGCTGTTCACCCGGCCCGGCGTTCACCAGAAGGTGTTTGCCGTCGCCACGACGGATGTTCCCGCCGTGCACCTGTGGGCATTCTGTGTCGGCTTCTACAACCTCTTCCTCGCGCTTGGCCTGATCACCGGGGTCGTTCTGTGGGCAACGGGAGGCGTCACGGTCGGCATGACACTCGTCGTCTACATCTGCCTGTTCATGGTGCTGAGCGGTGTCGTGTTGTTCGCCGCCGACCGCATGGCGCTCGGTCGTGAGCGCGGCACGGGCATCGGGGGTGCGATCTCCGAGACCGTGCCACCGCTCGTGGCACTCGTGGCTCTGCTCTTCTAGAGGGTTGCGGTGACCCGCGCGACCGGCATCCGGAGGAAGGCGACGTCGGCATCCGTGTGTCCTGCTGTGCGTTCCGCGAGCGACCATTTGGCCTCGGCCACTCCTAGTGCGAAAGCATCAGTTCCGGTCGAGAACACCAGGCGGAACTGATGTGCTCGACCGGAAGTGATGCGTTCGGCGGGGTTACGGCTTCAGCACCACCTTGATGCAGCCGTTTTCCTTCTTCTGGAACATCTCGTACATCTCCGGTGCCTTGTCGAGGGGAACCCGGTGCGTCACGAGGTCTTCGACACCGAGCGGATCGGAGGGGTCCTCGACGAGCGGGATCAACTCGTCGCGCCAGTGCTGCACATTGCACTGGCCCATCCGGATCCCGACCTGCTTGTCGAAGAGGGTCTTCATCGGGAACGGGTCAGCCTCTCCCGCGTAGACGCCGCTGAGCGACACAGTGCCGCCGCGGCGAACGGAATCGAACGACGCGTAGAGCGCCGCCGTCCGGTCGAGGCCGACGGTGTCCATCAGCTTCTTGGCGATTCCATCGGGCAGGAGGCCGACTGCCCCCTGGGCGAAAGCAGCGCCGGGGCTGCCGTGCGCCTCCATGCCGACGGCTTCAACCACGCTGTCGGCGCCCCGGCCGTCGGTTGCGTCACGCAGGCGCTCGACCACATCATCGGTGAGGTCGAAGGTCTCGACGCCGTAGCGCTCCGCCATCGCGCGCCGCTCGGGAACCGGCTCGACCGCGAGCACGCGGTGGCCGAGGTATTTGCCGATACGTGCAGCGAACTGACCGACGGGCCCGAGGCCCATCACCGTCAGGATGCCGTCATCGGGCAGGTTCGCGTACTTCACTCCCTGCCAGGCCGTTGGCAGAATGTCGCTCAGGAAGAGGTAGCGGTCGTCGGGCAGATCGTGTCCGACCTTCGTGGCATTGAAGTCCGCGAGCGGTACACGCAGACGCTCGGCCTGCCCTCCCGGCACTGAACCGTAGAGCTCGGTGTAACCGTAGAGGGATGCGCCGGTGCCCTGGTCAGTGTTCTGCGTTGTCTCGCACTGCGAGTGGAGCCCCCGGGAGCACATGTAGCAGTGGCCGCAGGCGATGACGAACGGAATGACCACGCGGTCACCGGGGGAGAGGCGGGTGACAGCCGAGCCCACTTCTTCAACGACGCCCATGGTCTCGTGTCCGAGAACGTCGCCCTTGTGCAGGAATGGTCCGAACGTTTCGTAGAGGTGCAGATCCGAGCCGCAGATCGCGGCGGATGTGACGCGGATGACGACATCCGTCGGTTCCTGAATCACGGGATCGGGGACTGTTTCAACAGAAACTGAACGTTTTGCTTGCCAGGTAAGTGCCTTCATCCCTCCTTTGTACGCGCCGCCGAGCAGCCGAGTCCATACCTTGACGACAGGTCCCACCGCAAGTACCGTGCGCGGGTGTGCGCACTAACTAGGCTGGGGCCATGAGCACAGACATCGATGGCGAACGACCCTCCCTCCGCACGCTGTGGACCGACCGGCTGGGGACTGTCGGAGTCAGGAGCATCCAGATCCTCGCGATCATTGCTCTCGCAGCCGTCGTCGTCCTCGGCATGATGCAGCTCAAGCTCGTGGTCATCCCCTTGCTGATCGCAATCGTCATTGCCGCGGCTGCTGCACCCGTGATCAGCTGGCTGCGTCGCTTCATGCCGCCCATTCTCGCCGCGTGGGTCGCGTTGCTCAGCGGCATCCTGATTTTCGGCGGCGTGGTCACGCTCATCGTCTTCGCCGTGAGGAACCAGTGGGGCGAACTCGCCGACTCAGCGGTCGAGGGCATCGAACGCCTTTATGACTACCTGCTCACCGGCCCTCTCCCGATTGATCAGAAACAGATCGAAGAGGCACGGGATGCCGTCATCGATTTCGTCACGAGCGCCCAGTTCGGCTCAGGAGCGCTCGCTGGCGTTTCCGCCGCGGCGAACATCATCACCGGGGCTGTGCTCGTTCTGGTGATCCTGTTCTTCTTCCTCAAGGACGGCGACACGATCTGGGAGTTCTTCCTCCGTCCGTTCAAGGGAGCGGCCCTCGAGCGAGGACACCGCATCGGCCACACCGCGGTTCGCGTGCTCGGCGGTTACGTTCGTGGAACAGCGATCATCGCGTTCGTCGACGCGTTCTTCATTGGGCTCGGCCTCGTCATCCTCGGGGTGCCGCTTGCCCTCCCGCTCGCCGTGATCGTCTTCGTCGCGAGCTTCGTGCCGCTCGTCGGAGCGACTGTCGCGAGCGTTCTTGCCGCTCTCGTCGCTCTCGTCGGAACCGACAATGGCCCGGTGATCGCCCTCATCGTGATCGCCATCGCCGTCGGCGTGAACCAGCTCGAGGGCAACTTCCTGCAGCCCGTCGTGATGGCGCAGTCGCTCAAGCTGCACCCACTCGTCATCCTCGTAGCCCTGACCGCAGGCACCATCGTCGCCGGCATCATCGGAGCGGTTCTCGCTGTCCCGATCGCTGCGGTGACGTGGGCCATCATCAAGGTGTGGCGGGACCCCCGCCCGGTGCCTATCGCTCCGCAGCCTCGTCCTCGAAAGCGCTGGGGTAAGCAGGCTGCACTTCCTGCTGAGTGAGGCGGGAGTCGCCCGAGATCAACAGGCGTATCTCCGCGGCAACCGCAGCCGACTGAGTGTGCTGCACGACGTGGCCGCCTCCGGGCACCGAGACAACGCGCGTAAAGCGCCCCTGGCGTCCGAGTGAATCGACCCAGCCCTGGGGGGCGACCGGATCCTGGTCTCCGCGAATGATCAGCACCGGCGCCTGGACGCGAGGCAGATGCTCCTCGGTGCGATACGCGAGCATGGCAGGCAGTTCAGTGAAGAACCAGCGGATGCCACTCCGCAGGTAGTCGGAGAACACAATCCAGTTGGCTCCCGGGGTCTCGTGGAAGGTGTCGCGAAAAAGACGCATACCCTGCCGCCACGCGCTCCTGGCGCGCTCGTCGACGACCGGCCCGATCAGCGTCACGCCTGAAACCGGGTGACGCAGTGCGGCGTCGACGACGATCTCCGCGCCCATCGAGTGACCGACGAGCACGGGGGAGACCAGGCCGGCATGGCTGAAGTAGTCGGCGAGGAGCGTGCCGAAATCTTCCACAGCGAGTTGGCGGCGCGGCCGTCGATTCGGGCCGAAGCCGGGCAGGTCGACCGAGATGACGGTCGCTGACCCCGAGAGGTCCTCGGCGAGCCGGGTGAAGTATCTCGACGAGGTCCCGATGCCGTGCACGAGGACGACGACGTTCTCGCCGGCCGCGGCGGATTGGGCCTCGCGACGTCGAACGCGCATCGTCAGGTCGTCCCGCGTGAAGTGTTCAACGGCCTCGTCGTTGCGCGTCATGCGGATACCTTTCCGGAGTCACGGTTCACGAACCGGGATGTCCCCGCCCGCCAGGATTCGACGAGTCCCCAGGAGATCAGGGCCTGACCCGCGATGTACGTCAGCATGATCAGGAAGCCGGGCTGCCACAGGTTCGCATCGGGAACGAATCGGTTGATGGCCAGTACGGAGTCGGACAGCAGGAAGAGTGTCGCGCCGACGATGACTTTCGGTGCGCACCGGGTCGCCGTGATGGCCATGCCCGCGATGATCAGGCCGTAACCGACGACCGGAACCAGCAGCGCGCCGAGATGGGGAACCAGAACGATCATCAGTGCCACCAGCCAGGCAACGTAGACCAGGCTCCACACTCGCGGCCTTCCGGTCCCGGTGGAACCGGCAAAGATCACGATGTAGGCGAGGTGCGCCAGGAGGAACGCGGAGAGGCCAATGACGAACGCGGTACTGGAATCCCACAGCAGTGCGACGTCACCGGCGCAGCTCAGGGCGAGCGCCGCGAGCAGCAGCCAGGCCCCGCGGCCGAACCTGAGCACCCCGGCGGACAGAACGGCAACAGCGAGAGCGGGCATCAGGAACGGCTTGGTTCCATCGGCGAGCGGCTGCAGGCCGCCGATCAGTGCGACGAGGTGAACGATGCTCAGGGCGACGAACGCCCCGACCGCTGCAATCGTCCGGCGGGTTGGCGTGGCAGGCACTGGCATTCACTCCGATTCGGGTTGGATGGCTTCACTCTAGAGCGAATCACGACCTTCCGCCGCGCGCGGCAGGCGGTCTCGGCGGCGCTAAAGTTGAAGGGTCTTACTACTCAGAGGAGCAAACCACGTGTCTGACGGATTCGAGAGATTCACCGATCGGTCTGTTGTCGCCATGCGCGTCAACGGCGAGCTGAAGGATCTCGCGACCACGATCACCGACACCGATGAGGTTGAAGCGGTCACCATCGACTCGCCTGACGGCCTCAGCATCCTCCGGCACTCGGCCGCGCACGTTCTAGCGCAGGCCGTGCAGAAGGTGAACCCCGACGCCAGGCTGGGTATCGGCCCGCCCGTGACCGACGGCTTCTACTACGACTTCGATGTGCGCGACTCGTTCACGCCCGAAGACCTGAAGGCGCTCTCGAAGGAGATGGACCGCATCATCCGGCAGGGCCAGCGTTTCGTTCGCCGGGTCGTGACCGACGCCGAGGCACGGGAAGAGCTGGCGAACGAGCCGTACAAGCTCGAACTGATCGGCCTCAAGGGTGGAGCAGGCGATGACCAGAACGACGAGAACGTCGAGGTCGGGGGAGCAGAGCTCACCATCTACGACAACGTCAACCCGAAGACGGGGGAGACCGAGTGGAAAGATCTCTGCCGCGGCCCGCACCTGCCTAACACCCGCATGATCGGCAATGGCTACGCCCTGACCCGGGTTGCCGCCGCATACTGGCGCGGTTCGGAGAAGAACCCGCAGCTGCAGCGCATCTACGGGACGGCATGGCCGACGAAGGACGAGCTGCGTGCCTACCAGTCGCGGCTCGAAGAGGCCGCCAAGCGCGACCACCGCAAGCTCGGCGCCGAACTCGACCTGTTCAGCTTCCCGGATGAGATCGGTTCGGGCCTCGCCGTATTCCACCCCAAAGGCGGGATCATCAGGTCTGAGATCGAGAACTACCTGCGCGAGCAGCTGATCCAGAACGACTACGAGCTGGTCAACACCCCGCACATCACCAAGGCGCACCTGTTCGAGACCAGCCAGCACCTCAACTGGTACCGCGACGGCATGTTCCCGCCCATGCACCTTGACGAAGAGACGGATGCCGACGGCAACGTCACGAGGCAGGGCCAGGACTACTACCTGAAGCCCATGAACTGCCCGATGCACAACCTGATCTTCCGTTCGCGTGGCCGCAGCTACCGTGAGCTCCCGCTCCGTCTCGCCGAGTTCGGGACCGTGTACCGCTACGAGAAGAGCGGAACGCTCTCGGGCCTGACCCGCGTGCGCGGCCTCACCCAGGACGACGCCCACATCTACGTCACGCAGGACCAGATCAAGGATGAGGTGGGTCGCCAGCTTCAGTTCGTTCTCGAGACCCTCCGCGGCTACGGTCTCGACGACTTCTACCTCGAACTCTCCACGAAGGACCCGGAGAAGTTCGTCGGTGAGGACGACGTCTGGGAGACAGCAACACAGACTCTGCGCGAAGTCGCCATCGACTCGGGCCTCGAGCTCGTCGACGATCCAGGCGGAGCCGCGTTCTACGGCCCGAAGATCTCCGTGCAGGCGCGCGACGCCATCGGCCGCACCTGGCAGCTCTCGACGGTGCAGCTCGACTTCAACCAGCCCGAGCTGTTCGAACTCGAGTACACGGCCGCAGACGGAACACGCCAGCGACCTGCGATGATCCACCGCGCGCTCCTCGGCTCGGTCGAGCGGTTCTTCGCCATCCTGCTCGAGCACTACGCCGGTGCGTTCCCGGTGTGGTTGAGCCCGATCCAGGTCATCGGCATCCCTGTGGCAGACGAGTACGCACCGTACCTCGATGAGATCGCCGCCAGGCTCAAGAAGCGCGGCGTCCGCGTACAGGTCGACCACAGCGACGACCGTATGCCGAAGAAGATCCGCACCCACACCAAGGCCAAGATCCCGTTCCAGCTCATCGCTGGAGAGGACGACCGTGCCGCAGGTGCTGTGAGCTTCAGGTTCCGTGACGGAACGCAGCAGAACGGCATCCCCGTCGATGACGCAATCGAGAAAATCGTCTCAGCGATCGCGTCACACGAGCAGGTCTCCACGGCATGGCTCGACTAGGTCTCGACGACTACGCCGATCAGGAACCGACAGCGGGTAACCCGTTGATCGGACCCGGGGCGACAGTGGAGTCGGCCGCACATCTCGCCGGGGTGCCCGACGAGTTCCAGCGCCTGTGGACACCGCACCGTCTTGTCTATATCCAGAACGGGCAGCAGCCCGACGAACACGAGTGCCCGTTTTGCCACGCGCCGACGCTGTCAGACGAAGATGGCCTCATCGTCGCGAGGGGCACACACGCGTTCGTCCTGCTGAACCTGTTCCCGTACAACAGCGGACATCTTCTCGTCTGTCCCTACCGTCACATTTCGACGTACGATTTGGCTACGCCGGAAGAAGTCGCTGAGATTGGAGAACTGACACAGACAGCGATGCGGGTAGTCAGGACTGTTTCCCGCAACGACGGCTTCAACATTGGAATGAATCAGGGTGTTGTTGCCGGGGCCGGCATTGCCGGTCATCTGCACCAGCACGTCGTCCCGCGGTGGGCGCAGGACGCCAACTTCCTGCCGATCATCGCGAAGACGAAGGCCCTTCCGCAGTTGCTCGGCGACGTGCGCAAAGCCATCGCCGACGCCTGGCCGGCAACAACCACAGGCTGACACTGCCGGAACAGGCAACCTGGTTTCCCCGTGCCAGAGCGAACTAGGATTGAGCACTATGACGAACAGCACCAGCACCGGTGAACAGGGCTCAAATCGCGTCAAGCGCGGCCTCGCAGAAATGCTGAAGGGTGGCGTCATCATGGACGTCGTCACACCGGAACAGGCACGCATTGCTGAAGACGCCGGCGCCGTCGCCGTGATGGCGCTCGAGCGGGTTCCCGCTGACATCCGTTCACAGGGCGGCGTTGCGCGCATGAGCGACCCCGACCTCATCGAGGCGATCATCGCTGAGGTGTCCATTCCCGTGATGGCGAAGGCGCGCATCGGCCACTTCGTCGAGGCGCAGGTGCTCCAGGCGCTCAACGTCGACTACATCGATGAGTCCGAGGTGCTGAGCCCGGCTGATTACGTCAATCACATCGACAAGTGGGACTTCAACGTTCCGTTCGTGTGTGGTGCAACCAACCTCGGTGAGGCGCTTCGCCGCATCAACGAGGGTGCGGCGATGATCCGCTCGAAGGGTGAGGCCGGAACCGGCGACGTTTCAGAGGCAACCAAACACATCCGCAAGATCAAGAGCGAGATTGCGCAGCTGACGTCGATGTCCAAGGACGAACTGTACGTCGCAGCCAAGGAACTGCAGGCTCCGTACGAACTCGTTGCCGAGATCGCAGAGACCGGCAAGCTGCCCGTTGTCCTGTTCACAGCGGGCGGTGTGGCGACACCAGCGGACGCTGCGATGATGATGCAACTCGGTGCAGACGGTGTCTTCGTCGGCTCGGGAATCTTCAAGTCGGGCAACCCCGAGAAGCGCGCTGCCGCCGTCGTGAAGGCGACAACCTTCTACGACGACCCGACGGTCATCGCCGAGGTCTCGCGTGGACTCGGTGAGGCCATGGTCGGCATCAACGTTTCCGACCTCGCGGCACCTCACCGCCTCGCTGAGCGTGGCTGGTAGCCCCGCTCCGACGGTAGGCGTCCTCGCCCTCCAGGGCGATTTCCGCGAACACGCGAACGTTCTCCGCGGTCTGGGTGCCGATGTCTCACTCGTCCGGAGGCCAGAGGAACTCAGCGCTGTCGACGGGCTCGTGATCCCCGGCGGAGAGTCCAGCGTCATGGACAAGCTGTCGCGCGCGTTCGGTCTTGCTGAGCCCCTGAAAGAAGCCATTGGCGCCGGGCTGCCGGTCTATGGCACGTGCGCGGGCCTCATCATGCTGGCGGATTCCATCGTCGACGGTATCCGGGGCCAGCAGTCGCTCGGCGGACTCGACGTCGCAGTGCGCAGGAACGCGTTCGGATCGCAGACCGAGTCGTTCGAGACCGATCTTGATATTCCCGCCATCGGTGCACATCCGCTTCACGCCGTGTTCATCCGGGCACCGGTGGTCGAGTCAGTGGGGCCTCTGTCGACCCCTCTTGCCGCCCTCGCCGACGGACGGGTCGTCGCCGTCGAGCAGGGCAACCTGCTCGGCACCTCGTTCCACCCCGAAGTGACGGGTGACACGCGCTTTCACGAATACTTTCTCGCCAAGATCCGCGCCGCATAATCGAAATCCAGCGCCAAACGCCCGGGTGATTTAGAATGGTGCGGTTACAGAACCAGTAAGGGAGCACATGTCCGGTCACTCCAAGTGGGCAACGACGAAGCACAAGAAGGCGATCACCGACTCGCGCCGTGCCAAATCGTTCGCAAAGCTCATCAAGAATATTGAAGTCGCCGCGAAGATGGGCGGCGCGGATCTCTCCGGTAACCCGACCCTGGTTGACGCGATCCAGAAGGCCAAGAAGACTTCGGTCCCCAACGACAACATCGATCGCGCCGTCAAGCGCGGCGCCGGGCTCTCCGGAGACGCCGTCGACTACACCACGATCATGTACGAGGGCTACGCACAGAACGGCGTCGCGTTGCTGATCGAGTGTCTCACCGACAACAAGAACCGCGCGGCGGCTGACGTTCGTACCCTGATGAGCCGCAACGGCGGCACGATGGGTGACCCGGGAAGCGTCGCGTATAACTTTGCCCGCAAGGGCATCATCGTGGTTCCCGCTGCAAACACCACAGAGGATGACATTCTCGCTGCGGTTCTCGACGCGGGTGCCGAAGAGGTCGTCAACGAGGGCGAGACCTTCGAGATCATCACCGACCCGTCAGATCTGGTGGCGACGCGAACTGCCCTGCAGGACGCGGGGATCGACTACGACTCCGCGGATGCCGCGTTCGTCCCGAATCTCAAGGTCGAGGTCGATGCTGAAACAGCCCGAAAGATCTTTAAACTGATCGACGCGCTCGAAGACTCTGACGACGTGCAGAACATCTACAGCAACTACGACCTCACTCCTGAGGTACAGGCCGAACTCCAGTCAGAAGACGACTAAGAGCGATGACCCTTCGGGTGCTCGGCATCGATCCCGGCCTCACCCGCTGCGGAATCGGTGTGGTCGATGTCGAGCCAAACCGTAAGGCTGTGCTCGTGCACTACTCCGTGGTGCGCAGCGATATCCTGGCCGAAATCGACCAGCGACTGCTCGTGATCGGGCGGGGGATCGACGCCGCGCTCGACGAGTTCGCGCCGAACGCAGTCGCTGTCGAGCGGGTCTTCGCGCAGCACAACCTGCGCACCGTGATGGGGACGGCGCAGGTATCCGGCCTGGCGCTGCACGCCGCGGCACGACGCGGGCTTCAGGTTGGGCTGCACACGCCGTCAGAGGTGAAGGCCGCGATCACCGGGTACGGTAGCGCGGACAAGAAGCAGGTACAGACGATGGTTGCCCGTGTTCTGAGCCTCGCTGAGCCGCCCCAGCCCGCTGATGCCGCCGACGCGCTTGCCCTGGCGATTTGCCACGCCTGGCGCGGCGGCCTGCGCGCTCCGTCGACCGCGGCAGGCGCGTCAGGCGCCGCCGCTCTCACGCCAGCCCAGGCGGCGTGGGCACGGGCAGAGAAGACAGCCAGGGGTCGCGCGTAAACCAGCGAGGCGCGTGGCGGTGCCCGCTGTGTCCGACGCCCACCGTAGGCTTGTCGCGTGATCTCAAGTCTGCGCGGAACCGTGCTGTCTGCCGTCGGCAGCAGCGTCATCATCGACGTCGGGGGCATCGGCTATGCCGTGCAGGTTACGCCCGAGCACTCGCTCGCTCTACGCGCCGGCGACCAGACACTGATCCACACGAGCCTCATCGTCCGTGAGGACTCGCTGTCGCTGTTCGGCTTTGAGACCACTGAGCAGCTCCACGTCTTTGAGCTGCTTACCGGCGTCACCGGGGTTGGGCCCAAGTCCGCGCTCGGCGTGCTGTCTGCCCTCGGGCCAGGACAGATCGCCGCGGCCGTTGCCGCCGAAGATGACGCCGCGTTCCGCAAGGTTTCCGGCATCGGCCCCAAGACCGCCAAGCTCATCGTTCTCTCCCTCACCGGCAAGCTCATCGTGACAACGCCGCCGGAGGCACCGGTGGCTGTTCCCGCGGCGGGAGACAGTGTCGTCGTCGCCCTCGTCGGGCTCGGTTGGAACGAACGCACCGCCGCACAGGTGGTCAGTGACGTGCTCAGCGCGAACCCGGATGTCGCATCCGCCCCGGTGCAGACGATCCTCCGACTCGCACTGGCGCAGCTCGGCCCTGCCCAGCACAGCACGTCAGCACGGCCGTCAGGGGCCCGCCCGTGAGCGACCTCGACATCACAACTCCAGAGCCGATCTCCGAGGCGGAGCTCGTCTTCGAGGGCGCGTTGCGTCCGAAGAGCCTCGACGAGTTTGTCGGCCAGACGAAGGTCCGCGGCCAACTGCAGCTCCTGCTCCAGGCGGCAGCGATTCAGGGGCGCACCGCCGACCACATCCTCCTGGCCGGCCCGCCAGGCCTCGGTAAGACAACACTCGCCATGATTGTCGCGCACGAGAGCAACAAGCCGCTCCGGATGTCGAGCGGCCCGGCGATCCAGCATGCCGGCGACCTGGCCGCTGTGCTCTCGAGCCTCGTGCCCGGTGAGGTCTTGTTCATCGATGAGATCCACCGCATGGCGCGGTCGGCCGAGGAGATGCTGTACCTCGCGATGGAAGATTTCCGGATCGACATCATGGTTGGCAAGGGTGCCGGGGCGACCAGCGTGCCGCTCGATCTGGCCCCGTTCACGCTCGTCGGCGCCACCACACGGTCAGGGATGCTGCCGAATCCTCTCCGTGACAGGTTCGGTTTCACGGCCCACCTCGAGTTCTATGACGAGCCGGAGCTCGAGCAGGTCCTGTTCCGTGCCGCGGACATGCTCAACTTCAGCATCGACCGCAGGGGGCTCGCCGAGATCGCCGGGCGGTGCAGGGGCACCCCGCGTATCGCGAACCGACTGCTTCGCCGGGTGCGCGACTACGTCCTGGTGCACGGGGGTGACGCCGACCTCTCTGCGGTGAGGGCCGCCCTCGCCCTCTACGACGTCGACGAACTCGGCCTCGACCGCCTCGACCGCGCTGTCATGGAGATTATGCTCACCCGCTTCGGCGGGGGTCCGGTCGGACTCAACACCCTCGCCGTGTCCGTCGGCGAAGAGGCGGAGACCATCGAAAGCGTCGTTGAGCCGTTCCTCGTGCGGATCGGCCTCATCACGCGCACCCCGCGCGGCCGCGTCGCCACCCAGCAGGCCTTCGAACACTTCGGGATTCAGCATCCTCAGGGTTCTTTACTGCCCGGTGTTCTATAATTCAAGCTGGCCTGTCGGCCATTTTTCCCTCCCATGCGGCCGTGATGCTGCGAAAGGTCTTTACCTCTTATGGATCCATTAACCATCGGAATGCTGGTCATCCTGGCCGTCCTCATCTTCTTCATGTTCCGCAACGGACAGAAGCGCAAGCAGGACCAGGAAGCATTGCTCTCGAAGGTTGTGCCGGGTGCCGAAGTCATGACCACGTTCGGGCTCTTCGGGACCATCCTCGAAATGGATGAAGACACCAACAAGGTGCTCCTCGAATCCACCCCGGGAACCGTCCTCACGGTTCACCGTCAGGCCATCGCGAAGGTTGTCGAAGACGAGCCGGTTGTCGCAGATGACACTCTTGTCGCAGAGACAGAAGACGCAGCGGTCGCGCCGTCCGTCGACACTGAAATCGGCCAGCGCACGGAATTCGATGCGTCCACAGACGTCACCGATTCACGTGATAAGAAGGCTGACCAGTAGTCTCACTGAGCAGGTAGTCACCGCACAGGTAAACCAGAAGCGTCTCGTGCCGCCATCAGTGGCGGTGCGAGACGGCCAGAGAAAGCTGAGTACGTAGTTGGCACAGTCGAAGTCGACGCCCATCCGTAGAGCGAGTCGCTCACTGATCTGGCTTGGCGTTATCACCCTTGCACTCTTCGGCATCCTCGCCGGAAGTGTCGTCTGGGGTAACGCCTCCTGGGGACCCAAGCTCGCGCTTGACCTCGAAGGTGGAACGCAGATCATTCTGCAGCCCAACGTCGAGGAGGGAGAGTCGGTCTCCGCGGAGCAGCTCAACCAGGCCGTCTCGATCATCAGGCAGCGCGTCGACGCGTCTGGTGTCTCCGAGGCTGAGATCAACACCGAGGGAAACAACGTCGTCGTTTCCATCCCCGGTGAAGCAGACGAAGAGACCCGCAACCGGATCGAGGCATCGGCGAAGCTCGAGTTCCGCCCGGTCCTCGTCGCAAGCGGCCCCACAAACACTTTCGTCGGCGAAGACGGCGTTGAGACGCCGTACCCAACGCCCGATCCAGCGCTTCCCGACACTCCGGCGACGGAGCCGACCAACGCGAGCGATCTCGCGCAGATCACCGAAAAGCTGCAGGCCGAGTTCCAGGCCTTCGACTGCGCGCAACCCGTCGAAGCCGGGGTTGTACAGCCGGCTGACAAGCCCATCATCGCGTGTGAGGTCGACGGCAGCGTCAAGTACATCCTCGGCCCCGTCGAGGTCGAGGGATCGACGATCGAAGACGCCACGAACGGCATGCAGACCACCCAGACCGGTGCAACCACCGGCCAGTGGGTCGTCAACCTGGAGTTCGACGGCAAAGGCACCGAGCAGTTCGCGGACGTGACGCAGCGGCTCACCGCCCTGCAGAGCCCCCAGAACCAGTTCGCCATCGTGCTCGACAACCAGGTCATCTCGGCGCCGCAGACCAACAGCGTCATCACCGACGGCAACGCGGAGATCTCGGGTAACTTCACCCAGGAGTCGTCGAAGTCGCTCGCAGACCAGCTGAAGTACGGCGCTCTTCCCATCAGCTTCACCGTGTTGAGTTCAGAGGCCATCTCGGCCACTCTGGGTGCCGCTCAGTTGCAGATCGGCATCATCGCCGGGCTCATCGGCCTCGTCCTGGTCGCCATCTACACGCTCTTCCAGTACCGGCTGCTCGGCTTCGTGACGATCGCCTCTCTCGTCGTCGCCGGTGTCCTCACCTACCTTGTGATCGCGATCCTGTCCTGGCGCAACGGTTACCGGCTCTCACTCGCCGGTGTCGCCGGACTCATCGTGGCCATCGGATTCACCGCGGACTCTTTTATCGTCTACTTCGAGAGAATCCGGGATGAGCTTCGCGACGGACGAGGGCTCGAGTCCGCTGTCGAGGCGGGATGGAAGCGCGCCAAGCGCACCATCTACGCATCGAAGGGTGTCAACCTCCTCGCCGCCGTTGTGTTGTACGCGGTTGCCGTCGGAAACGTGAAGGGATTCGCGTTCACCCTCGGGATCACGACGATCATCGACGTCCTCGTCGTTCTGCTGTTCACACACCCGGCCCTGCAGGTCCTGGCGCAGACGCGGTTCTTCTCGAGCGGTCACCCGCTCTCCGGACTCGATCCGAACGCCCTCGGCGCTGTGTACCGGGGCAGGGCACAGTTCCGTGCGCCGCAGCCCGGCGTCGCAGGCAAGTCAACGAAGTCCAGCCGTGAGGCAGCGAAACGGCAAACAATCGCAGAACGCAAGCAGGCTGAGCTCGTCGCCGCGGGCGCCGGCAAGAAGTCTGAGGAGAAGAATTCCTAATGCCCAGCCTCACCACATTCGGTAACGACCTGTTCACAGGGAAGCGTTCGTTCAACTTCGTCGGTAACCGCAAGGTATGGTTCAGCGTCGCGATTGTGCTCGTCCTCGCGTCGATACTCGTCCCGATCGTCAAGGGCGGCTTCAACCTCAGCATCGAGTTCACCGGTGGATCGCAGTTCACCATCAACTCGGTTGAGAGCACAGATCAGAACAAGGCGACGGATGCCGTCGAGAGCGTCGTTCCTGACGCCGCGTCGAAGGTCACAACGGTCGGTGACTCTGCCATTCGTGTGCAGACGAACCAGCTGACGTCGGCGGACACAAACGACGTCACGACCGCACTCGCGAAGGCGTTCGACGTCCCCGAGTCTGAAGTCACGACATCCTTCATCGGTGCGTCGTGGGGACAGGACGTCACACGACAGGCGATCACGGGACTCGTCATCTTCCTCGCGCTGGCGTTCATCACCATGGCGCTGTACTTCCGCACCTGGAAGATGTCCGCGGCCGCGATGATCGCGCTCCTCGATGTTCTCGTCATCACCCTCGGTGTGTACGCGCTCAGTGGCTTCGAGATCAGCCCGGCCGCCGTGATCGGCTTCCTCACGATCCTCGGGTACTCGCTCTATGACACTGTCGTGGTCTTCGACAAGATTCGGGAGAACACCACGGAGGACGGCGAGAATGCACCACGGACGTTCGCTGAATCGGTGAACCTCGCGGTCAACCAGACGCTCGTTCGGTCGATCAACACCTCGGTCGTCGCGGCGCTTCCGGTTGCGTCAATCCTCCTCATCGGTGACTTCCTCCTCGGTGCTGAAACGCTGCGCGACATCTCCCTGTCGCTCTTCGTCGGCATCCTCGTGGCCACGTACTCCACGATCTTCGTCGCGGCGCCGCTGTATGCGCTGTTCAGGCAGAATGAGCCGGAGATCAAAAAGCGCGACACCCGAGTGCTCGCCGGTCGCTCACGCGCGGTCGCCGAGCCCGCTGTCGCTGCGGCGCGCTAGACCGCCGCGGTACGGGATAATAGAGGTTCGGAGGTGACGCCATGACAGAGACCCAGTCGTCAAGCGCGTCCCTCCGACGGCTCGTCCCTCGGATCTTTTCGAAGGCGCAGCCAGCCGGCGCTGTCGATCGTCTTGTGCGCACGGCACGGCTGCACCACCCCAAGGCCGACATCACGGTCATCGAGCGGGCCTATACCGTCGCGGAGCGCGCCCACCGCGGGCAGAAGCGCCAGAGCGGTGAGCCATACATCACCCATCCTGTCGCGGTCGCCCAGATTCTCGCCGACCTGGGGATCGGACCGAAGACCCTCGCAGCGGCTCTCCTGCACGACACGGTCGAGGATACCGACTACGGCCTCGACGAGCTTCGCGCAGAATTCGGCGACGAAGTCGCCATGCTCGTCGACGGCGTCACCAAGCTGGACAAGGTCAAGTACGGCGAGAGCGCCCAGGCGGAGACCGTCCGCAAGATGATCGTTGCGATGTCCAAGGACATCCGCGTTCTCGTGATCAAGCTCGCCGACCGCCTGCACAATGCGCGTACCTGGGGCTTCGTTCCCGCCGAGAAGGCCGCCAAGAAGGCGACGGAGACGCTCGAGATCTACGCTCCGCTCGCACACAGGCTCGGAATCCAGACCATCAAATGGGAACTGGAAGACCTCTCGTTCGCCGTGCTGTACCCCAAGCTGTACGCCGAGATCGAAAGCCTGGTCAGGCAGCGTACCCCGCAGCGGGAAGAACTCGTCCAGACGGTCATCGACTCGGTCAACGAGGACCTCAAGGCCGCGAAGATCCGTGGCAAGGTCGTCGGCAGGCCCAAGCAGTACTACTCGATCTACCAGAAGATGATCGTGCGCGGTCGTGACTTCGACGAGATCTACGACCTCGTCGGCATCAGGGTTCTCGTCAATTCGGTTCGCGACTGTTATGCGGTGCTCGGCGCGATCCACGCGCGGTGGACTCCGATCCCCGGGCGGTTCAAGGACTACATAGCGACCCCGAAGTACAACCTCTACCAGTCACTGCACACGACAGTGATCGGCCCGCAGGGCAAGAGCGTCGAGATCCAGATCCGAACGCACGAAATGCACCAGCACGCCGAGTACGGTGTCGCAGCGCACTGGAAGTACAAAGAGAACGTCAACGGCGGCAAGGGTGCGTCGAAGACGACAGAGAACGACATGGTGTGGCTCGCGCACATCTCCGACTGGCAGGCGGAGACCAGTGACCCAGGCGAGTTCCTCGACTCGCTCCGGTTCGAGATCGGCGCCAAAGAGGTCTACGTCTTCACACCGAAGGGTCGCGTCATCGGCCTTCCCGCCGGGGCGACACCGGTTGACTTCGCTTACGCCGTGCACACCGAGATCGGCCACCGCACGATGGGTGCGAAGGTCAACGGCAGGCTCGTTCCGCTCGAATCAGAGCTCAACAGCGGCGATGTTGTCGAGGTCTTCACGTCGAAGAACCCGGACTCAGGTCCCAGCCAGGACTGGCTGAGCTTCGTCAAGAGCACGCGGGCGCGCAACAAGATCCGTCAGTGGTTCACCAAGGAACGTCGCGACGAAGCCATTGAGCAGGGTAAGGATGCCATCGCACGCGCGATGCGCAAACAGAACCTGCCGCTGCAGAAACTGATGAGCCAGGACACCTTCGCCGAGGTGTCGGCCCAGATGCGGTACGAGGACGTCTCCGCGCTGTACGCCGCGGTCGGTGAGGGGCACGTCTCGACCCAGTCCGTGCTCGAAAAGGTCGCTGCCCTCCTTCAGGGAGACACCGAGGCTGAGCAGGCCACGATCGACTTCCCGGTTCGCGGTCGCACCCGCACGATGACGCACAGCGACTCCGGAGTTTTGGTTCGGGGTGCGCCCGACATTCTCGTGAAGCTCTCGAAGTGCTGCACGCCCGTTCCCGGCGACGATATCGTCGGTTTCGTGACCCGCGGTTCGGGCGTTTCTGTACACAGGAGCGACTGCCACAACGTTCAGGAGCTGCTCAAGGAGCCTGAGCGCATGATCGACGTCGAGTGGGCACCGAGCTCCAAGAGCCTGTTCCTCGTCCACATTCAGGTCGAGGCTCTTGATCGCGCCGGCCTGCTGAGCGATGTCACGCGAGTACTCAGTGAGCACCACGTCAACATCCTCTCCGCCACCGTATCGACATCGAACAACCGTCTGGCCATCTCTCGCTTTGTCTTTGAAATGGGGGATACCACCCACCTGGAGCGTGTCCTCAACGCGGTGAGGCGCATCGACGCGGTTTACGACGTCTACCGCGTCAACGGCGGCTGATCCGCGCGGACTGCCGCTCCGGTGAGCAACTCGAGCCTGGCGATGGCCGCAACGGATTCCGGGGAGCAGGGGCGTTTCCGTTCCAGATCGCGAGCGGTGCGCGCGGGCGTTGTCACCCTCAGCCCCGCTATCCGCGTCTCGTCGGAGTCCGAGAGGCGCAGCTCCCGTTGATGGAACCGGGGCGGAAGCCGGAGCGTTGCGCGCTCGTCTGCCCGAACGCACACCTCGTGCTGCCACGGCGGGTCGTCGATGGCGCCGTATACCCAGGCCGCGCTCCAGCCCATTGCCACGAGGTGCCTGGCCGCAGGAAGCCGTGGCAGCTCACTCGCGAGCGTGCTCGCACGCAACTCTCGGCGATCGGGCTCGTCGACGCAGATGAAAACGTCGTCGAACTTCATCAGGTCGCCATCGCGCGCTGCAGCGTAAAGCTCGGCAACGGGAAGGAACCCGGTGCTGAGGACCGAGGGCAGAAACCGAGGCATGGTCCAAGGGTGAACCGCTCTGACCGACGAGAAACGGCGGGAGCAAATCTGTGAAGAATTCGCTCCCGCCGTTTGGCTGTGGACGACGCGTGGTCAGGACAGTGCGTTGAGCCACACCTTGCGCGCTTCGAGTGCCTCTGTCGCAGCCTCGATCTTGGCTTTGTCTCCGGTGGCCTTCGCCTCGTCGAGCTCGGCTTCGAGTTTGGCGATCGCTGCGTTGAGCTGACCGGCGAGTCCTTCGGTGCGGGCCTTGGTCTCCGGGTTGTTCTTCGTCCAGTGGTCCTCGTCGAGCTTCTTGAGGTGGTTCTCCACCTTGCGAAGCCGGTCCTCCACCGTGCGAACCTGATCGCGGGGGACCTTTCCGATCTCGTCCCAGCGTCGCTGGATCGAGGCGAGCGCGGACCGAAGCTTGTCCCGGTCGGTCTCGGCGAGCAGCGGCTCAGCCTCCTCAAGGAGGGCGAGCTTGGCCTCAAGGTTCTCCGAGAACTGGGCGTTGTCGATGGCGTCGACCTCGGACTTCGCGGCGTAGATCGCGTCACCGGCAGCCTTGAACCGAGCCCAGAGCGCGTCGTCGTGACGCTTTCCTGCGCGGCCTGACTTCTTCCACTCCTCGAGCAGCGCTCGGTATCCGGGGATGCCGTCTGCACCCTTGGGGATCAGAGCCTCAGCCTGGTCGATGAGTTCCTGCTTGCGGGACTTCGCGTCGCGGTGCACCGAGTCAAGTTCGGCGAAGAACGCCCTGCGGTTCTGCTCGATCGTCGACTTGGCGGTTCGGAATCGCTTCCAGAGTTCGTTCGCCTCGCCCTTCGGCAGCTTCGGGCCCTCCTGCTGGTGTGTCTGCCACTGGCCGAAGAGGGCGGTGATCTGCTCAGTGGTCTGCTTCCACTGCGCCTTGGCCGGGTCCTGCGCTGCGAGCTTTTCTGCCTCGTCGACGATGGCCGTTCGAACGGCGATCGCCTCGGCAACGGCGGCGCGGGCTTCTTCGCTCTGCTGCTCGGTGAGTTCGCCCACCGTCGAGTCGAGTGCAGCGACGCGGGCCTTGAGGCTCGCCAGGTCGCCGACGGCGTTCGCGTTCTCCAGGTTGGAGGCGAGGTGTGAGACGGCCTTGGCCACGTCCGCGGCCGGGGCGCCACGCTTAACGCGCTGCTCAAGGAGCGTCACCTGGCCGGCCAGCTCCGTGAACTTACGGGTGAAGTAGGCAAGTGCCTCTTCCGGGGTGCCATCGGGGAATTGCCCGACCTCACGCCAGTTATCGTCGCCCTCGCGCACGAAAACGGCGCCGGACTCGTCAACGCGACCCCATGGTTGCTGCTCAGAATTAGACACGTGCCTCACCTTGCTTGGTTGTCGCGCAACTGCGCGACCGGAAACTCTGGTCCAGCCTATTACGTTGACCCCTCCCGGCGGGGGAAGGTCACAGACACCGGCTACTGAACCGTAACGTTCTCGATGGTGACGGGGATGGCTGGTGTGCCGTCGGTCAGCCCGTCAGTGATTCCGGCGTCGACGACATCCGCCCTGAGTTCGTCGAGTCCACTGGTCACCTTTCCGAGCACCGTGTACCCGCCAGCCTCGTCTGCTCCGAGCGTGGTGTCTTCGTAAACGATGAAGAACTGGCTACCCATGCTGTAGCCGTTGTTTGACTGTCGGGCCATCGCGAGCGTGCCCGCAGGGTAGACGTTGTCTGCCGGGGCATTCTCGACGGGTCCGTAGCTGTAACCAGGCCCGCCCGATCCCGTGCCCTCAGGGTCGCCGCACTGGAGGACGAAGAGGCCTTCGTTTGTGAGGCGGTGGCAGCTGATGCCGTCGTAGAAGCCGTTCTGCGAGAGCGAGACGAACGACGAGACCGCCTGCGGTGCTGCCGCGCCGTCGACCTCGATGCCGAGCGGAATGCCATTGATGGTCATCGATCCGGTCCAGACCCTGCCCTCGGCGAGGCCGGGGTCTGGCACGTCTCCGGTGTTCGTACCGGCCGGGGCGGTCTCCGACGGTGCCGTTTCAGTCGGTGCCGGTGTCGAGGTCGCGCTCGGCGCGCCTGGGCCGTTGGAGAAGTACACGACCTGGCCGGCCGTCACCGCAGCCGCGACGACCACGAGCGCGATGCCGGCGATCCAGTTGTCGCGCACCCGGCGCTTGACGCGGTACTCGTGCAGCGTCCGACGGGCTTTATAGGCCTTGAGACGTTCACGATTCTCGCGTGCCAGGCGCTCTTCGGTCTTGCTGGGTGCCACGTGGATCCTCCATCGGATGGGCGCTCGTGCGCCGGTTCTCAAGGCCAGCACCCCGGGTGCTGTCTTCGATGACTTTACGGTTACCGGCTTCCACTGACCAAATGCGGGCAACGTCAGCCGTCCACGTGCCCCGAACGGGCACTCTCGACAGGGTGAAGCGACGACAGCGGAAGTTGTCAGCGGGTGCGGCTAGCCTTGCATCATGGCAAACACGACAGCGGCACTGCACTCGGGCAGTGTCCCGCTCGCGGTGCGCATGCGACCCAAGAGTCTCGACGAGGTCGCCGGACAACGGCACCTTCTGAAGCCGGGGTCGCCGCTCGTCAGTCTCGCGCACGGCAAGTCCGGTGACAAAGGCAGCGTTTCGGTGATCCTCTGGGGCCCACCCGGTACCGGCAAGACAACGATCGCCCAGTCCATCGCCCACAGTTCTGGTCGTCGTTTCGTCGAACTCTCCGCCGTCTCGGCCGGAGTTCGTGACGTCCGCCAGGTCATGGACGAAGCGATGACGAGTCGCGATCTCTACGGGCTGTCCACCGTGCTCTTTCTCGACGAGATCCACCGCTTCAGCAAAGCGCAGCAAGACGCCCTCCTCCCCGGGGTCGAAAACGGCTGGGTGATCCTCGTCGCCGCGACCACCGAGAACCCGTCGTTCTCGGTGATCTCGCCCCTGCTCTCCCGTTCACTCCTGCTCACTCTCGAGCAGCTGAGCGACGATGACCTCCGTGTTGTTCTCGACCGGGCGATCGAAGACAAGCGCGGACTCGGTGGCCGGTTCGACGTCACCGCCGACGCCCGCGACACCATCATCAGGCTTGCGTCCGGCGATGCCCGCCGTGCGCTGACGGCGCTCGAAGCGGCATCCGTCAGCGCTGATTCGCTGTCGATCGAAACGGATGCTGCCGGTATCCGCAACGAGGACGGCACCCACAACGAAGACGGCACCGACAACGAGGACGGTACCGACAACGAGGACGGGACCGTCGATCGCGCCTCGAGCGCTGACGATGACGATGACGATGACGAAGGTGCGGGCGGGGCTCCCGTCGCTGAGGCGCAACGCCCGGTAATCACCGCTGACGTCGTTGCCAACGCGGTCGACCGTGCACTGCTGCGCTACGACAGGAACGGCGACGAGCACTACGACGTCATCAGCGCGTTCATCAAGTCGATCCGCGGATCAGACGTCGACGCGGCGCTGCACTACCTGGCCAGGATGATCGAAGCGGGGGAGGACCCCCGGTTCATCTCCCGCCGAATCATCGTGAGTGCCTCAGAAGACATCGGGCTCGCCGATCCCAATGCCCTGGTGATTGCCGTGGCCGCGGCAGACGCTGTGCAGTTCATCGGGATGCCAGAGGGACGCATTCCTCTCGCCGAAGCGGTCGTCTACCTCGCAACGGCCGCGAAGTCGAACGCCTCGTACAACGCCATCAACAGCGCGATCGCTGATGTGCGCGCGGGCAACTTTGGCCGGGTGCCCAAGCCGATGCGCGACGCCCACTATGCCGGCGCCAAACGGCTCGGGCACGGCAAGGGATACAAGTACCCGCACGACGCCGACATCGGGGTGGTCGAACAGCAATACCTTCCCGACGAGCTCCGCGGGGTGCGGTACTACCAGCCGACCCAGCACGGCAACGAACGAGATGTGTCGTCTCGCCTCGCCAAGCTGATGCGCATCGTGCGGGGCGGGCGCGGCTGACCCGGTGCCGTGTTAGGCTTATTGCTGGCCTAGGCCCGATTTATTTGTATGGCTGCACTGAATCGGGTTGACGGACATGTTCTTTAGCCGAACTGTTCCGGCTCACCCCTCTAACTTTCCGGTTCGCATTCGTGCGCGCCGGCATCACATCGTCAGAGATTCCATCGAAAGGAACCCGTGTCTACCAAGTCACGTACCCGTAGCAAGACCCGCCTGTCGCGGTCACTGGGCATCGCCCTGACCCCGAAGGCAGCCAAGTACCTCGAGAAGCGTCCTTACGCTCCGGGCGAGCACGGCCGCACCAAGCGCAAGACCGACTCCGACTACGCTGTGCGTCTTCGCGAGAAGCAGCGTCTGCGTGCCCAGTACGGCATCCGCGAGAAGCAGCTGAAGATTGCCTTCGAAGAGGCTCGTCGCGTCAAGGGCCTGACGGGTGAAAACCTCGTCGAGATCCTCGAGACGCGTCTTGACGCTCTCCTCGTGCGCTCGGCCATCGCCCGCACCACCGCTCAGGCTCGTCAGATGGTTGTGCACCGTCACATCCTCGTCGACGGCCAGATCGTTGACCGTCCCTCCTTCCGCGTGAAGCCGGGACAGCTCATCCACGTCAAGGCACGCAGCGAGGGCACCGAGCCCTTCCAGGTTGCAGCAGCAGGCGGACACGTTGATGTCCTCCCGAAGCTTCCTCCGTACCTCGAGGTCGAGCTCGACAAGCTGCAGGCACGCCTCGTGCGCGCTCCGCAGCGTGCAGAGGTCCCCGTGACCTGTGAAGTCCAGCTCGTCGTTGAGTACTACGCAGCACGCTAAACACAGCATTACCGACGGGGTCGCGGCTTACGCCGCGGCCCCGTTTTTCTTGTCGCCGAGCCATAAAGCGGCCGGTCAGGCATAACCGGTAGGATGAAATTCTGGTTGGAAGCATCCGTCCCACACCCCAGGAGGAGCCCCTGTGAAGAATATTTTCTGGCTACTTACCGGCATTGCCGCCGGTTTTTTCGTCGCGCACGAGATCAACAAGACCCAGAAGGGCAAGGAGTTCTTCTCGGACCTCGATGGAAAGCTCCGCGAGTTCAGCGACACAGTCGCCGACGCGTACAGAGAACGTGAAGCTGAACTGCGGGAGAAGATCGACGAACTAGCGAAGGACGCCGAGGACGCAATCGGCGACCTTGGCGCCGGCTCTTCTCAGAAATAAATCTCCCTCTGCCCCCCGCAGAGACCTCTCTCCGAACGGACCCATGAAGACCGCTGACATCCGCTCGCGCTGGCTCGATTTTTTCGCCGAGCGCGGCCACACCGTAGTTCCATCCGCGTCGCTGGTATCAGACGACCCGTCCCTGCTGTTCACCGTCGCGGGAATGGTGCCGTTCGTGCCGTACCTGAGCGGACTGGTCCCCGCACCATACCCGCGCGCGACCAGCGTGCAGAAGTGCATCAGGACCAACGACATCGAAGAGGTCGGTAAGACGCCTCGCCACGGGACGTTCTTCCAGATGAACGGAAACTTCTCGTTCGGCGACTACTTCAAGGAAGGCGCGATCGGGTACGCCTGGGAGCTGCTGACCTCGCCTGAGAACGCCGGCGGCTACGGATTCGATGAGAAAGATCTCTGGGTCACGGTCTACAAGGACGACGACGAGGCCATCCGTCTCTGGAAGTCCATTGCCGGGATTCCCGACGACCGCATCCAGCGACTCGACATGGACACGAACTACTGGTCGACGGGTCAGCCCGGTCCTGCCGGTCCCTGCTCCGAGATCTTCTTCGACCGGGGACCTTCCTACGGTCGAGACGGTGGTCCGGAGACCGACGACGACCGGTATGTGGAGATCTGGAACCTCGTCTTCATGCAGTACCTCCGTGGCGAGGGCCGCGGCAAGAACGACTTCGAGATTCTCGGCGACCTGCCGAAGAAGAACATCGACACCGGCATGGGCCTCGAGCGCGTCGCCTTCCTCAAGCAGGGTGTCGAGAACATGTACGAGATCGACCAGGTCCGCCCTGTGCTCGACCGCGCTGCCGAACTGTCAGGGCGCCGCTACGGTGCAGACCACACGGACGACGTTCGCATGCGGATCATCGCTGACCACGTTCGCTCGTCGCTCATGCTCCTCAGCGACGGTGTCACGCCGTCCAACGAGGGCAGGGGCTACATCCTGCGTCGACTCATGCGGAGGACCGTCCGTTCGATGCGACTGCTCGGTGTGGATACAGCCACCTTCCCCGAACTGTTCGCCGCGTCCCGCGACGCGATGAAAGCCGCCTACCCCGAGGTGGAGCACGACTACAGCCGCATCTCCCAGTCGGCATACGGCGAGGAAGAGACCTTCCTGCGCACTCTGGCCGGCGGAACGACGATCCTCGACCTTGCCGTCGAGAAGACCAGGAAGGACAACGCCCAGAAGCTCCCGGGCGACACCGCATTCCTCCTGCACGACACCTACGGTTTCCCGATCGACCTCACCCTCGAAATCGCTGAGGAAGCCGGCTTGAGCGTCGACCGCACGGGGTTCGATGCCCTCATGGCCAACCAGCGTGCACTCGCGAAAGCGGATGCCAAGGCCAAGAAGACAGCGTTGGCTGACCTCAGCGTCTACAGCGCGTTCAGGGCTTTCGGCGAGACGACCTTCACCGGGTACACCGATCTCACCACCGAGTCGAAGATCCTCGGCCTCATCGTGAACGGCCAGTCCGTCTCGAAGGCGTCGGCGGGCGACATCGCCGAAGTGATCCTCGTCGAGACCTCGCTGTACGCAGAGTCCGGCGGTCAGGAAGCCGACCAGGGCCTCATCGTCGGCCCCGGCTATGAACTCGAGGTGCTCGACGTTCAGAAGCCGATCAAGGGACTCATCAGCCACAAGGTGCAGGTCGCCAAGGGTGAAGTCGGCGTCGGTGACAGCGCAACGAGCGTTGTCGACCGCGAATACCGCAGGGGCGCCAGGCAGGCACACTCCGGTACCCACATCATCCACGCCGCGCTTCGCCAGGTCCTCGGCCCGAACGCTCACCAGTCCGGCTCGTACAACAAGGCCGGCTATCTGCGTCTCGACTTCTCCTGGAACGCAGGCCTCTCGGCTGAGACACGGAGTGAGATCGAGGAAGTCTCGAACAACGCGATTCGCGACAACCTCGAGGTCGTCACGCGTGAACTGCCGCTCGACGAAGCCAAGGCGCTCGGCGCCATGGCCCTGTTCGGCGAGAAGTACGGCAACGTCGTTCGCGTCGTCGACATCGGCGGCCCATGGTCCCGCGAACTCTGTGCGGGCACCCACGTGTCGACCAGTGCGGAGATCGGCATGATCAACCTCGTCAGTGAATCGAGCGTTGGCTCGACGAACCGCCGTGTTGAGTCCCTCGTCGGCCTCGAGGCGTTCCGTGACCTCGCTGCCGAACGTGCCATCGTGAACGAGCTCACCTCATCGCTCAAGACGCCACGCGAGCAACTCCCGGAGCGCATTGCCGACCTGGTCGCAAACCTCAAACAGGCCGAGAAGAAAATTCAGGCGTTTGAAGCGCGGGCGCTCACCGAGCGCGTCCCAGCACTCGTCGCCACGAAGCACACCGCCGGTACGTACACCCTGGTCGCTGAGAACGTCGGAGTGTTGAACTCCGCGGACGACCTGCGTCTTCTCGTCACGACAGTGCGCGAGCGGCTCGGGTCAGTGCCGAGCATCACCGCTCTCGCCGCGACCGTCAAGGACCGACCGATCGTCATCGTCGCGACCAACGCCGAGGCACGCGCTGCCGGGGCAAAGGCAGGCATGCTCGCCAGGACCGCCGCTGGCGTCCTCGGTGGAGGCGGAGGCGGCAAGGACGACATGGCACAGGGTGGCGGTACTGACGCAGCAATGATCCCCGGCGCACTCGCCGCGATAACAGACGCTGCGACGAGGTAGCCGGTGACGGATGCCATGCGTGCGGGAGTCCGCCTCGGTATCGATGTCGGGAAGGTCCGCATCGGTGTCGCCCGTTCCGATTACCACGGAATGCTGGCGACACCGATCGAGACCGTCCAGCGGTCGACCGACAGCGGTGAAGACGTGAAGAGAATCATCGCGATCGCCGACGAGCTCGACCCGATCGAACTCGTTGTCGGCCTTCCGCTGGCGCTCTCCGGATCGCACACAGCATCAACGGACGATGCTGTCGCCTTCGCGGGCAAGCTCGCAAAGGCATCCGCTGTTCCCGTCCGACTGGTCGATGAGCGGCTGTCCACGGTTTCCGCCCACTCGGCGCTACGCACCTCGGGCAAGAAATCAAGCAGATCACGTAATATTGTCGATCAAGTTGCTGCGGTCATCATTCTGCAGCACGCCCTCGACGCGGAGCGCGGCAGTTCACACCCTCCTGGTTCCCTCGTCAACCCGAGTGAAGGATCCTAGGCCGTGACAACCGAGCGACCCAAAGGCACCAGCGATTTTGACGCCATTCTCGCGTCGAAAGCGCCAGAAGCCCCGGCTTCGAGTACACCGCCGTCGTCTCGACGCGAGGCCCGGGAACAGGCTGAGCGCGCCGCGATAGCGTCCACGCGTTCTGAACGCCGGTCTGCCTCGTCAACCGAGTCCGCGTATCCGCCGCGAGAGAAGCGCAGCCGCAAGGGACTCATCGCGGCAATTGTCACGCTCGTGCTGCTCGCCGGTGTTGCCGGGGGTGGCCTGTACGCCTGGAACACCTTCGAACCGCAGATCCGCTCGGTCATGGGCTGGGAAGAGCCCACCGACTTCGAGGGCGCCGGCAGCGGTGAGGTCATGGTCTCCATCGCGGAGGGCGACACGGGCCAGGACATCGCGAAGACCCTCAAGGCGCGTGGCGTGACCAAGACCGTCGACGCGTTCTACGAAACTCTGATCGAGGAGAAGCCTGAGCCTGTCTTCCACCCCGGTGTTTACCAGCTGAAGAAGCAAATGAGCGCGAAGGCTGCGCTTGACGCTCTCCTCGACCCGGCCAATAAGGTCGAGCGGACCGTTCTCGTGCGCGAGGGCGATACCGGAGCCACGATTCTCGAGGAGCTGTCCGCGAGCACAGAGATTCCTCTCGCTGAGTTCGAGGCTGCCGTCGCCGATCCCACCGTCTTCGGCATCCCGGCAACCGCGCCATCGATCGAGGGCTGGCTCTTTCCTGCCATGTACACCTTCGACCCTGACCTCTCCGCGCAGGAGGTGATCCAGGTACTCGTTGACCGGACGATCACCGCGCTCGACGCTGCGGGCGTCCCGGTCGAGGAACGGGAACGCATCCTGACCATCGCCTCCGTTGTCCAGCGCGAAGCGCGACTGGAGGAAGACTTCTACAAAGTCAGCCGGGTCATTCAGAACCGGCTCGCGGTCGACATGAAGCTCGAGATGGACTCGACCGCGCAGTATGGCGACACGACGAAGACCGACTCGGTCTGGTCGACGCAGGAGGCGCTCGAATCGCAGAACCCGTGGAACACCTACCAAATGACGGGGCTGCCGATCGGACCGATCGCGAGCCCGGGTGATACCGCCATCGCCGCTGCCATGGCGCCGGCCGAGGGGTCCTGGCTCTTCTTCGTCACCGTCAACCTCGACACAGGCGAGACGGTGTTCACGAACACCGTCGATGAGCACGGTGCCGCCGTCAAGCAACTCCGTGCCTGGTGCGCGGAGAACCCGGACAAGGGCTGCTGATGCCGGAACGGCTCGCGGTATTCGGGTCGCCCATCGCGCATTCGAAGTCGCCTTCGCTGCACCGGACGGCCTACGAGCTTCTCGGGCTGGACTGGGAGTACAGCTCACGCGACGTTCCGGTAACGGAGTTCGCCGCGACCGTCGCCGGTCCGGATGCCGGATGGCGCGGACTCTCCCTGACCATGCCGCTCAAACAGGCAGCATTCGAATTTGCCGACACTCGAGACGCGATGGCCACGCTGACCGGCGCTGTCAACACACTCCGGTTCGTGGGTGATGGCGGGGCGAGAACCTCGTTCGGGTACAACACCGATGTTTCGGGCATTACGCGCGCACTGGCATCCGTCGGCATCGCGGAGGCACCCCACGTCCACATTCTGGGTGGCGGCGCCACAGCGGCCAGTGCTGTTGTCGCTGCTGCCGAGCTTGGTGCGCTCTCGGTGACCATCCTGGCCAGGAACCCGGCCAAGTCCCGGCCGCTGATCGACCTCGGTAAGCGGGCCGGCCTCGCCGTGGACATTCGCACGTTCGGCGAGCTCGACGACGTGCCACGTCCCGAGCTCGTCGTGAGCACCCTGCCTGGCCGGACGCCGCTGCCGGTGAACTACCCGACCCAGGTGCTCTCGTCGTCGGCGCTGCTCGACGTCGCGTACGATCCGTGGCCGAGTGAACTCGCGTCCCGCTGGGCGGATGCCGGGGGCGTCGTCGCGAATGGATTGTCCATGCTCGCGCATCAGGCGCTCATCCAGGTGCGGATCTTCGTCTCGAACGACCCGTTCCAGCCCCTCGACAGGGAGGACGCGGTGCTCACCGCAATGCTCGAGTCCGTTGGTCTCGACGCGCACGGCATCCCGATCGCCGCCTGACCAGCACGCCCGACGAGTACGCCTGACGAGTACGCCTCACGACCGCGGGGGAGACGCAGACCGTCACAGGGTCAGGCCGACCTCGGGCGCTGTGGAAGGATAGAGCCATGCTTCGTTGGCTCACAGCCGGAGAGTCTCACGGCCCGGAACTCATTGCAATCGTCGAGGGTCTTCCCGCCGGCGTCCCTGTCTCGCTCGATTCCATTCGCGCTGACCTTGCTCGGCGGAAACTCGGCTATGGCCGTGGTTCACGGATGAAGTTCGAGGAGGACGAGCTCAACATCTCCGGCGGTGTTCGCCACGGATTCAGCCTCGGCAGTCCCGTCGCCCTGCGCATCGGCAACACGGAATGGCCCAAATGGGTCGAGGTGATGAACCCGGAACCCGTACCGGAGACCGAGAAGTCCCGCGGCAGGAGCGCCCCGCTCACGCGTCCCCGCCCGGGGCACGCGGATCTCGTCGGCATGCAGAAGTACAACTTCGACGAAGCGCGTCCGATCCTCGAACGCGCCAGCGCCAGGGAAACCGCGGCACGCGTTGCCCTCGGTGCCGTCGCGCGGGGCTTTCTCGCCGAACTCGGCATCACCCTGGTCAGCCACACGCTGTCGATCGGACCTGTGCGCGTTCCCGAGAACGCCGCACTTCCCACCCCCGCTGACGTGGGCACGCTCGATGCCGACCCATTGCGCTGCTTCGACGCGGCAACATCCGAACTGATGGTCGCCGAGGTCGACGCGGCGAAGAAGGACGGCGACACGCTCGGCGGAGTCGTCGAGGTACTCGCATACGGCCTGCCGCCCGGACTCGGTTCTCACGTGCACTGGGACCGTCGCCTCGATGGCCAGCTCGCCCAGGCGCTCATGGGCATCCAGGCGATCAAAGGTGTCGAGGTTGGCGATGGCTTCCTCACCACCACGCGCCGCGGCTCCGAGGCGCACGATGAGCTCTTCTCGATCGACGACCAGATCGTACGCTCGAGTGACAAGGCCGGCGGCACCGAGGGCGGCATGAGCACCGGAACCGTTCTCCGCGTCCGAGCCGGAATGAAGCCCATCGCCACAGTCCCGCACTCGCTTCGGACGGTCGACGTCGCGACAGGCGAAGCCGCTGGTGCGCACCACCAGCGCTCGGATGTCTGTGCGGTGCCCGCCGCTGGCGTCGTCGCTGAGGCAATGGTCGCCCTCGTTCTGGCCAACAGCGTCCTCGAGAAGTTCGGGGGAGACTCGGTCGAAGAGACCCGTCGCAACCTCCAGTCCTACCTCGCTGCTATTCCAGCGGGGCTTCGCACCGCCACCGCGTCCACCCAGGATCACCTGGCGTGAGCGACGATCGCCGCCCCCTTTACCCGCTCGTCTTCATTGGGCCAATGGGAGCGGGAAAGACGCGCATCGGTCGCCGGGTGGCAAAAGCACTCGAGGTACCCTTTCTTGACACTGACAAGATCATTGTCGCCGAGCACGGACCGATAGCGGCCATCTTCGAATCCAGGGGCGAGGCTGCCTTCCGCGCTCTGGAGAAGGATGCCGTCGCTGCCGCGCTGGCCGAACACGCCGTCGTGTCCCTCGGGGGTGGCGCCGTTCTGGATCCGGAGACGCGGGCAGCGCTTGCCGACAAGACGGTCGTCCTGCTGACCGTGTCAGCGGATGCCGTCGCCGCACGCATCAAGACCGACAAACGGCCGCTGCTGGCAAACGGGACTGCGGACTGGCAGCGTATCTACGACGAACGGCGCGCGATCTACGACGAACTCGCCACGATCACCTTCGACACCTCCACCCAGCCGATCGAGAGAATCGCTGCAGACATCGCCACGTGGGCGAAAGGACGAGCATGACAGACCACATCGGTACGACAGGCAATCGGGGCGCCACCGGAGATGACCACGGGATCACCACGATCGAGGTGACGGGAACAGACGGCTACGCGATTCACGTCGGCCGCGGCATCCTCGATCGCATTGCTGTCGCCCTCGGTGACGGCGTCCAGAAGGTCCTGCTCGTCCACCCGCCGACTCTCGCCGCGAAGGCCGAGCAGCTGCGTGAGTCACTGGCCGACCGGTACCAGGTGCTGCTGGCCGAGATTCCGGATGCCGAAACCGGCAAACGTGTCGAGGTTGCGGCGTTCTGCTGGCAGATCATGGGCCAGGCCGACTTCACGAGAACCGATGGCGTGATTGGTTTCGGCGGGGGAGCGACCACTGACCTCGCCGGGTTTGTGGCCGCAACCTGGCTGCGCGGCGTTCGACTTGTGCAGGTGCCGACGACAGTGGCCGGCATGGTGGATGCCGCCATCGGCGGTAAGACCGGGATCAACACCAACGAGGGCAAGAACCTCGTTGGCGCTTTCTACGCTCCCGCCGGAGTCATCGTCGACTTCGACCTGCTCGACACGCTGCCGAAGAACGAGATCCTCGCCGGGTTCGCGGAGATCGTGAAGTGCGGTTTCATCGCGGAACCGGAGATCCTCGACATCATCGAGGCGGACGTGGATCGGGTGACCGACCCGACCACCGCGGAGTTCCGCCGCGTCGTCGAGCTGTCCATCGCGCTCAAGGCCCGCGTCGTCAGCGAGGACTTCAAGGAGGGCGGGGTCCGCGAGATCCTCAACTACGGACACACTCTCGGCCACGCCATCGAGCACGCCGAGCGGTACCAGTGGCGTCACGGCGCGGCCGTCGCCGTCGGGATGATGTTCGCCGCCGAGCTCTCACGGCTGGCCGGACGGCTGCCGGACGCGGTCGCTGACCGGCACCGCAGCATCCTCGACTCGCTGTCACTGCCCACCGAGTACCCCGTCGGACGCTGGAGCACGCTTCTCGCGACGATGCAGCGTGACAAGAAGGCCCGAGCCGGCATGCTTCGGTTCATCGTCCTCGATGACATCGCCAAACCGACGGTGCTCGCAGGGCCCGAGACAGCGTTGCTCTTCGCGGCGTACCAGGAGATAGGTTCATAGCCATGACTCGTGTGCTCGTGCTCAACGGCCCCAACCTGGGCAGGCTCGGTTCGCGCGAGCCCGATGTCTACGGCAGCGGCAACCTCGACGACCTTTGGACGCTGCTCCAGGCATCCGCCCCGGAAGGCGTCTCGATCGATCTCCGTCAGACCAACGATGAGGGTGAGCTCATCGGCTGGCTCTACGAGGCAACTGACGGTTCCGTTCCCGTGATCCTGAATCCGGCAGCGTTCACCCATTACAGCTACGCGCTTCGGGATGCCGCCGCGCTCGTCACGAAGGCGGGTATTCCGCTGGTCGAGGTCCACATCTCGAACCCGCACGCGCGGGAGACCTTCCGGCACTCGAGCGTGATCTCGGGTGTTGCGACGGGTGTGATCGCTGGTTTCGGCTTCGATTCGTACCGCCTGGCACTCGATGCCGTACTCCGCCTGACAGCGGCTGGGACCGAGTAAACAGGCTCCTGCGGTAAACTCGTCACATCGGTCGCCTCAGACCACATTTTTCTCCCACTGAACGGAACCCCCTCTTCATGGCATCTACCGCCGACATCAAGAACGGAATTGTCCTCAACATCGACGGACAGCTCTGGAACGTCATCGAGTTCCAGCACGTCAAGCCCGGCAAGGGTGGCGCGTTCGTGCGCACCAAGCTGAAGAACGTCGTGTCGGGCAAGACCGTCGACCGCACGTACAACGCCGGCGCGAAGATCGACATCGAGAACGTCGACCGCCGCGACTTCACCTACCTCTACAACGACGGTGAAGCTTTCGTGTTCATGGACACCGCTGACTACGACCAGTTGACTGTGCCGGCATCCGTTGTCGGAGACGCCGCCAACTTCATGCTCGAGAACCAGGCCGTGACCGTTGCACTCAACAACGGCAACCCGCTGTATGTCGAACTGCCGGCATCCGTCGTTCTCGAGATCACCTACACCGAGCCGGGCCTCCAGGGCGACCGCTCGACCGGTGGCACGAAGCCCGCAACCGTTGAGACCGGATACGAGATCCAGGTGCCGTTGTTCCTCGAGCAGGGCACCAAGGTCAAGGTCGACACCCGCACGGGCGACTACATGGGACGCGTCAACGACTAGTGAGCGCCCGTAGCAAGGCCCGTAAGCGGGCCATCGACATCCTGTACGGCGCAGACCTTCGGGACATGGCGTTGAGCGAGGCCCTCACGGTTGAAGCGAAGCGTGCCGCGAGCGAGCCCGACCGTGAAGCGAGCTGGCTCTACGCGCGCGACATTGTCGACGGTATCGCCGACAACGCCGAGGAGATCGACGAGCAGATCGAGACGTACGCCCAGGGCTGGTCCCTCGCGCGGATGCCGGCTGTTGATCGTGCGATCCTGCGCATCGGTGTGTGGGAGATCATGTTCAACTCCGAGGTGCCCGCCGCGGTTGCCATCGACGAGGCTGTCGAATCGGCCAAGACGCTGTCGACTGATGACTCGCCCGGATTTGTCAACGGACTGCTCGGGAAGATCGCCCAGGCCAACGGCTAGTACTTCTTTCGTCGAAACGCCCGTCATCGGATGCCGATGGCGGGCGTTTTTCGTGCGCCCTGGCGTTCGGGGTGGGTTGGACGTGGTCGGTTGCTCGTATCATCACCATTTCCGGTGCGGTCTGCGGATGCCTGTAAAGACCGGAGTGCGGTGCGTCTGGGGCCCGGTTTCAATCTCAGTGGTTGGGTGTGTACTGAAGTCATGAATATCCCGGTCAGTAGCCCGATTCGCACCCGTACTGGTGTGGCGTTCGGACGCCTGCAAAGGCCCGGGAGCGATGCCCTCGGGGCTCGGTTTCAATGTCAGTGGTTGGGTGTGTACTGAAGTCATGAATATCCCGGTCAGTAGCCCGAGCCGCCACCGTTCTGGTGTGGCAGACTCCGGTCTGGCCGTGCATCATGTCCTCGCCTCGACTGGTGGGGGTGTGCGGGTGTCATGAGCCTCGCGGTGAGCGACTTTCTCCCGGCCGGTGTTCCGGAGGGGGAGAGTGCGCTCACCGGGCTCTTGCAACACCTGGGGCAGGTGGTTGATGTTCTCGACCTGGATCACCTCGACCGGTTGACCGGCGAACAGTTGCTGACCCAGTTGGGTCAGGTCGCCGGGGTGGTGCGAGCCGGGGAGGCGGTCCTCGCGGCGTTGAGTGCTGAGGTCGCGGACCGGTCAGATCCCGCCCGCGGCAACGAGGGTTTGGCGGTGAAGCATAACTACCAGCGTCCGTCGCACCTGATCGAGGTGATCACCGGGGTGTCGTCTGCGGCCGCATCCCGGCTCATCCGGGTGGGGCAGCGCACCTGCCGGAGGCTCACCGATGCTGGGTTCCCGTTGCCGCCGTTGTTCCCGGTGGTCGGGGAGGCGTTCCGGCAGGGTTTGATCGGGGTGGAAACCGCTGAAGTAATCACGCGGGAACTCTCGTTGGCCGCACCCCGCGCCGAGGTGGAACACCTCGCGATCGCCGAACGCACCCTGATCAGTGAGGCGGTCGGTGCGGGCTGGCGCGACGGGTTACCCATGTCCGCCGATCTGGTGGGTATTCAGGCTCGGCAGTGGCGGGACCGGTTGGATGAAGACGGGATTGAACCCCTTTCCGACAAAGCGTTCCAGAAACGTGACTTCTGGATCGCACGCACCGCGAAGGACGGGTTGGTGAAGTTCGGTGGCCAGGTCACTGTCGATGTCGGCGCGAAACTCCACGCGTTACTCGATGCGGTGTTGAGTCCAAAAACCGCGGACCGGTACGGCCCCACGGCCACTGATGCTGGCGAGGGAACTGGCGGTGGTGCTGGTGGCACCGGAACCGATGACGCGGGGGCCTTCGGATCCTGTGCGTCGCCGGTGACCGGCGCCAACCCAGCCACCGGTGACGCGGTACAAGGCACCAACGTCAGTCCCGGTGCGGAATTCAGCGAACCGGTCCGGGCCCGGCGGACCGCGGGACAGCAACGCGCTGACGTGTTCGCCGCGATGATCGACGCCCTCGCCCGCTCCACCGACGCACCATCGGTCACCGGTGCGGCACCCACCGTGGTTGTCACCGTGAACGCGGACGTGATCGACTCCAAGACCGGTACCGGCCAGATCGTGGGAGTGAACGCCCCAGTGGCGGCGTCAACGATCACCCAGATTCTGTGTGATGCGAGCATCATCCCGGTATTCATCGACCCCGACGGCACCGTCGTTGCCCTCGGCAACGACCAACGCGGATTCAACCGGACCCAACGAATGGGCATGATCGCCCGCGACGGTCCGACCTGTGCGATGCCGGACTGTCAGATCCCTGGCACCGGGTGCGAAGCCCACCACATCATCCCGCACTCCGAAGGTGGGCCCACACATATTGATAACGGTGCGCTGTTCTGCTGGTTCCACCACCGGATGGTCGATACCGGGGTTTTCACGGTCACGATGGTGAACGGCAAACCCAAGGTCACCATCGCCGAGTGGATCCGCCGCAAGCCATACTTCCGCTGAACTGGGCAACAGTACTTCCGCTGAACTGCCAAACCCTGCTTCTGCCGAGCACGATGGCGGACTCCGTTGGGCAGCCTGGCGCCGCCCAGCATGGCGAGGGAGGACAGCGCGGCGAACATAACTCAGCAGGCGGAGGCCGTACGGAGAAGGCCGCGTTCGGCACCGAATGGCGTGCGCCACCGGGAGACCGCCCGCCAACTGCTCGGAACAAATCGCCCGGGTCAGTGGCCAGGGTCGTGTCGTAGAACCCCCGTCACCGCTCGCGCTGTGGCGGGCGTCTTTCGTGCGGGTTCTCAGCCGAGGGTCGCGTGCACTGGTCTCATCGAATCAACGCTTCACAACGGTCGACGACGTCCGTCTGGCCGCGTGATCGGTTGAGCTCGCGCGCCAGTCGCTGAGCAGCATTCCGGAAGGCGGGGTCGGTGGCGACCCGCCGGTACGCGGCGGCGATCGCCGTCGCCGATGGAGTGCCGGTGCGGAGGTCGATGCCTGCGCCGCTGTATGCCACGCGTGCGGCGATCTCGGGTTTGTCGATGTCTCCGCCTGCCACGATCAGCGGAACTCCGTAGCGCAGTGCGGCAAGGACGCCGCCCCAGCCACCGTTGGTAATAACGACGCTCGTCAGCGGAAGCAGTTTGTCGTAATCGAGGACGCTGGCGACGCGGGCGTTGTGTGGCACCGGGAAGGCGGGAGCCGTTTCGACGGCGGACCCGGTGGCTGCGACGACGAGCACCGGGGCATCCGCAAGTGCAACCATCGCCGGGTGCAGAAGGTCGGCCGGGTCGACATTCAGAGTGCCCTGGGTCACGTGCACAACGGGGACCGTGGCGGAGACGATGTCGGGCCACCAGTCAGGGCTGTCTGGTGCCGCCGGGGGAGTCGTGCGGATGGCGCCGATGTAGTGGGTGGTCGGCGGCAGGTCGGTGCGGGGATAGTCGAGGGACGCTGTTCCGGTGACGCAGGTGAGTGTGGGTGAGACCCATGCGGTGTCGAATCGCGTTGCCGTTGGCGGGAGCCCGACCCGTTGCCGGGTGTCGTTCCACGCCCGGTGCAGGCCTCGTGTCAGGAGCCGGGCCGCATGCCGGAGGATGGCATCCCTGAGCCGTCCGATTCGGCCACGCCCGGGGTGGAGGGCGAACCCGGCAGGGGGAAGGTCCCGGCTCGGGGTGGTGAGCGGGACGAGGGAGAGCGTTGCCCACGGTGCCGGCGTGGTTTCGGCGATGAGTGCGGCACCACAGCTGAGGCTGTCGGCGAGGATGAGGTCCCACGGATCTGTTCGCCAGGCGCGGGTCAGATCGCCGTGCTGGGCGGCGCCGGTGCGGATGAAAAGGTGCTCGAGGTTGGCGATCGTCTGCCGTGGGCCCTCGCGTCCGACCAGCTGGGGAAACGTGCAGCCAGGTTGTGTTCGTCGAAGTCGGGCGCATCCTGCCAGGCCACGACGGTGGCGCCGACGGAGGCGAACCGGTCGGCCCAGGCGGCGCCGGAGTACACCCGCACCGCGTGGCCACGGGCCAGGAACTCGCTGACGACGGCGAGCATCGGCGCGACGTGTCCTGCGAACGGCATTACCGCAACCAGAATCCGTGCCACGATGCCTCCCGGGGTCGACGCGGGCACCACCTGATGCCCATTATGCACGGCGAACGGGAGATTGGGCATGGGGCGGTGTTCGCGAATGGCGGGGCGTGCGCACCCGGGTGTGCAGTCCCACGCGCGAGCGCATCACGTGTGGTCGAGCGCATCAGTTACGCGGGATGTTCTCGACTGCAACTGATGCGTTCGCAGCGGGGGGAGGTGTTCCGGAGGGAGTACCGGGTGTGCGGCGCCCTCCAGGCAGCGCCCCCTCCGATTCGCCTCCCGAGACGCCGCGGTACACGACGGGGAGCCCGCGCCCGCCCGGCGTCACAAACGAGATCAGAGCCCGGCGACTGCTAGAGTGAAAAATAATTGACAACCTTTAACGCCGTCCGAGAGACGGAGAAGGGAGTCGGCATGAGTGCGCGCGTCGTACTTCAGCAGGCTGACATCGCCCGAGCGTTGACCCGGATCTCCCACGAGATCCTTGAGTCCAATCGAGGCGCAGACAACCTCGTCCTCCTCGGCATTCCGACCCGCGGGGTCATTCTCGCCGACCGCATCGCCGCTCTGATCTCGGAAATTGCCGACACACCGATCGACGCGGGGTCCCTCGACGTGACCATGTATCGCGACGACCTCGCAAAACACCCCACCCGCACGCCGGCGCCAACGCACATCCCGGCATCCGGTATCGATGGCAAGACCGTGGTGCTCGTCGATGACGTCCTGTACTCGGGTCGCACCATCCGCGCCGCTCTCGACGCCATCGGCGACATCGGCAGGCCCCGCGCCGTCCGCCTGGCCACCCTCATCGACCGTGGGCACCGTGAGCTGCCCATCCGACCCGACTTCGTCGGCAAGAACCTGCCGAGCGCGCAAACCGAACGCATCAACGTGCGCCTTGCCGAGCTCGATGGCGCCGACCTGGTCTCGATCGATGGGATGGAGTCCTGATGCGCCACCTCCTCTCGACGCGGGACTTCAGCCGCGACACAGCCATCGAACTGCTCGACGTTGCCGAAGACATGGCCGACACCCAGTTGCGCGAGGTCAAGAAGCTCCCGACCCTCCGCGGCAAAACCGTCGTCAACCTCTTCTTCGAAGACTCCACCCGAACGCGCATCTCGTTCGAGGCTGCCGCCAAACGCCTGAGCGCGGACGTCATCAACTTCAGCGCCAAAGGGTCGAGCGTCTCGAAGGGGGAGAGCCTCAAAGACACAGCACAAACGCTTCAGGCCATGGGGGCGGATGCCGTCGTCATCCGTCACCCCGCATCCGGCGCACCGCAAACCCTGGCGACCAGCGGATGGATCGACGCGGGAATCCTGAACGCGGGAGACGGAACACACGAACACCCGACGCAGGCGCTCCTCGACGCGTACACGATCCGGAAGCGCGTCCACGGCGCAGCCTCGCGAGGGAAAGACCTCGACGGGCTCACGGTCACGATCGTCGGCGACGTGCTCCACTCCCGCGTCGCCCGGTCGAATGTCTGGCTGCTCACGACGCTCGGCGCCACCGTCAGCATCGTGTCACCGCCCACCCTCGTGCCGGTGAACACCTCGGGCTGGCCGGTGACCGTTGGCTACGACCTCGACGAGGCCATCGCCTCAGAGCCCGACGTCATCATCATGCTCCGCATCCAGGCCGAGCGGATGCGAAACGCGTTTTTCCCCAACAGCCGGGAGTATTCGAGGCGGTGGGGCCTCGACGATGGACGATTGCACCAGCTTCGGGCGACTACCATTGTCATGCACCCCGGACCGATGAACCGGGGTCTGGAAATCTCCGCTGCAGCAGCTGACTCGCCCCAGTCCACGGTTCGCGAACAGGTGGCCAACGGAGTTTCCGTGCGGATGGCCGCACTTTACCTGCTGCTGTCGGGCGATCGGGAGGACGCATAACCATGACTACAGAAACCTACGTCCTCCGCCAGGCGACCCTCGCAGACGGCAGCACCACAGACATCCGCATCGCCAACGGCATCATCGCCGAACTCGGTGGATCCCTCTCCGCCGACGGCGCCTCCGTTGTTGACGCGGACGGACTGCTCGCGCTCCCTGGTCTCGTCGACCTGCACACCCACCTCCGTGAACCCGGCTACGAGCAGAGCGAAACCGTGCTCACCGGTACGCAGGCCGCAGCCGCCGGGGGATTCACCGCCGTCTTCGCCATGGCGAACACCTCACCCGTCGCAGACACCGCCGGTGTCGTCGAGCAGGAACTGGCCCTCGGGCAGGAAGCCGGCTACGCGACGGTCCAGCCGATCGGCGCCGTCACCGTCGGGCTGGCGGGCGAACAGCTCGCCGAACTCGGCGCGATGGCAGCATCCCGTGCCCAGGTGCGGGTGTTCTCCGACGACGGTTTCTGCGTCTCCGATCCGCTGCTGATGCGCCGCGCCCTCGAGTACGTCAAGTCATTCGACGGTGTCATCGCGCAACACGCCCAGGACCCCAGGCTCACCGTCGGCGCCCAGATGAACGAGGGCGCCGTGTCGGGCGAACTGGGATTGCAGGGCTGGCCTGCGGTCGCCGAAGAATCGATCATCGCCCGTGACGTCCTGCTCGCCGAACACGTCGGGTCCCGGCTTCACATCTGTCACGTGTCGACCGCGGGAAGCGTCGACGTCATCCGCTGGGCCAAAGCGCGTGGCATCCACGTGACGGCTGAAGTCACCCCCCACCACCTCCTGCTCACCGAAGAACTCGTCCGAAGCTACGACGCCAGGTACAAGGTCAACCCGCCGCTTCGCCGGCAGGAAGACGTCCTCGCGCTCCGTGAAGCCCTCGCTGACGGCACCATCGACATCGTCGCAACGGACCACGCACCGCACCCGACCGAGCACAAGGACTGCGAGTGGGATGCCGCCGCGAACGGCATGGTCGGCCTCGAGTCCGCTCTCAGCGTTGTGCAGGCATCCGTTGTCGATACCGGCCTGTTGAACTGGTCAGACGTCGCGCGGGTCCTGTCATCGGCCCCCGCCCGGATCGGACGCATCACGCGGCACGGCCAGGGCATCGCCGTCGGTGCGCCAGCCCAGGTGCTGCTCTACGACCCCCAGGCGTCGCGCACCTTCAGCACCGGCGACCTCCGCGGCAAGGGCATGAACTCGCCCTACCTCGAGCTGGCCCTGCCCGGTCGAGTCGTTGCGACCTTCCACGACGGCTACCCAACGGTCCTCGACGGGGCCCTGCGCCCGGTCGATGAGATCGCGCGCCAGGCGCTCACCGGACGGGCGGGCGCGAATGCCTGACCGGCTCCTTCCCGCAGCCCTCGTTCTCGGACTCCTCGCGATCCTGCTCGCCGGCATGTGGCTCGCGTGGCGCGCCAGGGGTCGACGCGACAGCGGCGTCTCCGCGAGTGCACCTCTTCCCGCCGGCGGTGTCCACCCGCTGCTGACGACAGACGTCCTCTACGTGGCGACGACAAGGGCCGGCCAGCCGCTCGAACGACTGGCGATCAGCGGGCTGGCCTTCAGGGCTCGCGCCGAACTCATCGTGGCTGAGGAGGGAGTCGTGCTGTCCGTCCCGGGACAGGACCCGATCTTCCTGCCGGCCGACAGCATCCGCTCGTCCCAGCCAGCCACCTGGACCATCGACCGGGTCGTCGAATCCGACGGACTCGTCAGCATCACCTGGCGTACAGGCGACACGGATGCCGACAGCTACGTTCGCGTCATCGATCCGACCAGGCACGCCCCAGTACTCGACGCACTGGCGTCACTGAACTCGACGGGTCCGGCATCGTCCGGTCCCGCATCGTCAACCGAGAGTGAGAAACCATGAGCAATTCACGATTTGGCTCAGCAGAACCCGCCGTCCTCGTTCTGGAAGACGGCTCCCGCTACGTCGGTCGCGCATACGGCGCGACGGGCAAGACACTGGGCGAGGTTGTCTTCTCGACGGGTATGACCGGGTACCAGGAGACCCTCACCGACCCGTCGTACGCGGGCCAGATTGTGCTCATGACGGCCCCGCACATCGGCAACACCGGAATGAACGCCGAAGACATGGAGTCGTCCCGCGTCTGGGTCGCCGGCTACGTCGTGCGCGACCCATCCCGCATGGTGTCGAACTTCCGGTCGGAGCACAGCCTCGACAGCGAGCTCTCACGCGACGGCATCGTCGGTATCAGCGACATCGACACCCGCGCCGTCACTCGGCGCATTCGGTCAAGCGGCTCGATGCGCGCCGGGATCTTCTCCGGCGCCGACTTCAACCTCTCGGAGGGCGACCAGCTCGACCAGGTCCGCCAGGGTCCAGAGATGAAGGGCCGCAACCTCTCCGGCGACGTGTCGACGATCGACCCCTACGAGGTTCCCGCCCAGGGCGAGCGCATCGGCCGGGTGGCGGTCCTCGACCTCGGCATCAAGAAGTCGACGGTCAACTACCTGTCCGAGCGCGGCTTCGACGTCATGGTGCTCCCGCAGAACGTCACGGCAGACCACGTTCTGAGCCTCAAGCCGGACGCCCTGTTCTTCTCCAACGGCCCGGGTGACCCGGCCGCGAGTGACGCACACGTCACCCTGCTCCGCGAGGTCCTCCGCGAGAACGTGCCGTACTTCGGGATCTGCTTCGGTAACCAGCTGCTCGGTCGGGCACTCGGCTTCGATACCTACAAGCTCCCGTTCGGCCACCGCGGCATCAACCAGCCGGTGCTCGACAAGTCCACGGGCCGGGTTGAGATCACCTCGCAGAACCACGGCTTCGCCGTCGACCTGCCGATCGAGGGCGACCACCAGTCACCCGAGGGATTCGGTCGCGTCGAAGTGAGCCACTACAGCCTCAACGACCAGGTGGTCGAGGGACTTGCCTGCCTCGACATCCCCGCGTTCAGCGTCCAGTACCACCCGGAATCGGCTGCAGGCCCGCACGACGCCAACCACCTCTTCGATCGCTTCCGCGACCTCGTGATCGCGAACAACCACACCTCAGCAGGAGACGACAACTAATGCCAAAACGCGACGACATCCAGAGCGTCCTCGTCATCGGTTCGGGCCCGATTGTCATCGGCCAGGCCGTCGAGTTCGATTACTCGGGAACCCAGGCCTGCCGCGTGCTCCGGGAAGAAGGCGTCCGCGTCATCCTGGTGAACTCCAACCCGGCGACGATCATGACCGACCCGGACTTCGCCGACGCGACGTACATCGAGCCGATCACCTGGCAGGTCATCGAGACCATCATCGCCAAGGAACGCCCGGATGCCATCCTGCCGACCCTCGGCGGCCAGACGGCGCTCAATGCGGCCATCCAGCTGCACGAGAACGGGATCCTCGAGAAGTACGACGTCGAGCTGATCGGTGCCAACTTCGAGGCGATCAACAAGGGTGAAGACCGCCAGATCTTCAAGCAGCTCGTGCTCGACGCCGGCGCAGACGTTGCACGGTCGCACATCGCGCACACCGTCGAAGAGGCTGTCGGTTTCGCCGAGGACCTGGGCTACCCGCTCGTCGTCCGCCCCTCGTTCACCATGGGTGGACTCGGATCGGGTTTTGCCTACAACGAGACCGAACTCCGCCGCATCGTCGGCGACGGCCTGCACCAGAGCCCCACCACCGAGGTCCTCCTCGAGGAGTCCATCCTCGGCTGGAAGGAATACGAACTCGAACTCATGCGCGACACCGCGGACAACACGGTCGTCGTCTGCTCGATCGAGAACGTCGACCCCGTCGGCGTTCACACCGGCGACTCGATCACCGTCGCACCGGCGCTCACCCTCACCGACCGTGAGTACCAGAAGCTCCGTGACATCGGCATCGACATCATCCGTGCCGTCGGCGTCGACACCGGTGGCTGCAACATCCAGTTCGCGATCGACCCGGCTGACGGCCGCATCATCGTCATCGAGATGAACCCCCGCGTCTCCCGGTCGAGCGCTCTCGCCTCGAAGGCAACGGGATTCCCCATCGCCAAGATCGCCGCGAAGCTCGCCATCGGCTACCGCCTCGACGAGATCCCGAACGACATCACCAAGGTGACGCCGGCGAGCTTCGAGCCCACCCTCGACTATGTCGTCGTCAAGGTTCCCCGGTTCGCGTTCGAGAAATTCCCGGCGGCGGATGCCACGCTCACGACAACCATGAAGTCCGTCGGTGAGGCCATGGCGATTGGCCGGAACTTCTCGACGGCGCTGCAGAAGGCGCTGCGTTCACTCGAGAAGCGCGGATCGAGCTTTCACTGGGGCGAGGAGCTTCGCTCGGTCGAGGAACTCATCGAGATTGCCAAGGTGCCGACAGACGGACGCATCGTCGTCGTGCAGCAGGCCCTCCGCCTCGGCGCGACGCCCGAGCAGCTCTTCGAGGCCACCAAGATCGACCCGTGGTTCCTCGACCAGATCTCCCTGATCAACGAGGTCGCGGATTACATCCGCGACGCTTCGGTGCTCGACACCGAGGTCCTCGTCACGGCGAAGAACCACGGCTTCTCCGACGTTCAGATCGGCCAGCTCCGCGGTTTCGGTGAGGCCCAGGTCCGCGAGGTCCGCCACATCCTCGACGTTCGCCCCGTCTACAAGACGGTCGACACCTGCGCCGGCGAATTCCCCGCGCTGACGCCGTACCACTACTCGAGCTACGACACCGAGACCGAGGTCGCTCCGTCAGACCGCCGGAAGGTCGTCATTCTCGGCTCAGGCCCGAACCGGATCGGCCAGGGTGTCGAGTTCGACTACTCCTGTGTCCACGCGTCGTTCGCGCTCAGTGAAGCGGGCTTCGAGACGATCATGATCAACTGCAACCCGGAGACCGTGTCGACCGACTACGACACCAGCGACCGGTTGTACTTCGAGCCGCTGACCCTCGAAGACGTCCTCGAGGTCATCGACGCCGAGAGCAAGTCGGGCGAACTCGTCGGTGTGGTCGTCCAGCTCGGCGGACAGACCGCGCTTGGCCTCGCCACGGGCCTCAAGGCCGCTGGCGTGCCGATCCTCGGCACCACACCTGAAGCGATCGACCTGGCCGAGGAACGCGGCGCGTTCTCACAGATCCTCGCGGATGCCGGACTGCTCGCTCCGAAGAACGGCACAGCGACCGAGATCACCGGTGCGATCACCATCGCGGAGGAAATCGGCTACCCCGTTCTGGTTCGCCCCAGCTTCGTCCTCGGCGGCCGCGGCATGGAAATCGTCTACGACACGGCATCCCTCGAGGACTACTTCCTGCGGATGGCCGACCAGGGCATCATCGGACCCCAGCACCCGCTGCTCGTCGACCGGTTCCTCGACGACGCCATCGAGATCGATGTCGACGCGATCTACGACGGGACCGAGCTGTACATCGGTGGCGTCATGGAGCACATCGAAGAGGCCGGTATCCACTCGGGTGACTCGAGCTGCACCCTGCCTCCCATCTCGCTCGGACGCGCACAGATCGACAGGGTCCGCGATGCGACCCTGGCCATCGCGCAGGGGATCGGTGTCCAGGGACTGATCAACGTCCAGTTCGCCATCGGCGCCGGCATCCTCTACGTCCTCGAGGCGAACCCTCGTGCATCACGCACGGTTCCGTTCGTGTCGAAGGCGCTCGGCATCCCGCTCGCCAAGGCGGCGTCTCTCGTCATGACCGGCGCGACCATCGCCGACCTCAAGGGATCGGGACTCCTCCCTCCCGTCGACGGCTCGCGCATCCCGATCGACTCACCGGTCTCGGTCAAGGAAGCTGTGCTCCCGTTCAAGCGGTTCCGCACCGCCGACGGCCGCATCGTCGACTCGATCCTCGGCCCCGAGATGCGATCGACGGGTGAGGTCATGGGTATCGATAAGGACTTCCCGCGCGCGTTCGCCAAGAGCCAGACCGCAGCCTATGGCGGCATCCCACTGTCTGGCACAGTCTTCGTCTCGGTGTCCGACCGCGACAAGCGCTCGATCGTGCTCCCGATCCTCCGGTTCCAGGAGCTCGGCTACGAGATCCTCGCGACCGAGGGAACCGCAGAGATCCTCAACCGCAACGGCATCTCGGCTCGCACGGTCCGCAAGTACTCCGAGGGCGACGAATCGACACTCGGCGAACCGTCGATCGTCGAGCTGATCAACCGCCACGAGGTGGACATCGTCATCAACACCCCGTCCGGCCGCAGTGGTCGTGCCGATGGCTACGAGATCCGTGCCGCCGCGGTTGCCGAAGACAAGCCGCTCTTCACGACGATTGCCGAGCTGACCGCCGCTGTCGCCTCCATCGAGGCCGTCCGCAACGGCTTCGACGTCCGCTCACTGCAGGAGTACGCCCAGGACAGGGCGTCTCGCGCATGACGGCATCCTTCGGGGAACGACTCGAGCGCGTCTTCAGCGAACGCGGTCGCCTTTGTGTCGGCATCGACCCGCACGCCTGGCTCCTCAGGGACTGGGGGCTCGCCGACACGGCAGCCGGCGCGCGCGAGTTTGGCCTCCGGGTCCTCGACGCCGTCGAGGGCAATGCCGGAATCGTGAAACCGCAGGTGGCCTTCTTCGAGCGGTTCGGCTCCGCCGGATATGCCGCGCTCGAAGAGGTCCTCGCCGCCGCTCGTTCACGCGGCCTCCTGGTCATCGCCGATGCCAAGCGGGGGGATGTCGGCTCGAGCGTCGAGGCGTACGGGCAGGCCTGGCTTACGCCCGGTTCGCCGCTCGAGGCCGATGCGCTCACGGTGAGCGCATACCAGGGCGTCGGCTCACTCGCCGCGCCAGGTGCTCTCGCCGAATCGACCGGCAAGGGCCTGTTCGTGCTGGCTGCGACGTCCAACCCCGAAGGAATGGCGCTGCAGCAGGCACGGATGCCGGCGGGCGAGACGGTCGCGCGATCGATCGTGAACGAGGTCAACGCCTGGAACGCCGAGCACGCCAGCGGCGCTCTCGGATCCATCGGCGTCGTCATCGGAGCGACACTCCAACTCGCCGACTTCGACCTGGAACTCGCACCGCTGCCGGCACCGCCGGTGCTCGCTCCCGGCTTCGGCCACCAGGGCGCAGAAGCCGAGGCTATGCGGTCAATCTACGGTGCACTCACGAGCGGTGTCATCGTCTCCGAATCACGAAGCGTGCTCGGCGCCGGTCCCGATGGGATCCGTAGCGCCGTCACCACCCGAGCAGAAATAGTGAGGCAGGCCAGTGCCTGAGCAGACAGTCCGAACCCCACCGGAGGTCGACCGCGTCGCGGCATCCCGCGCCGCTGTCGAGGCTCGACGCGCTCGAGCAGAACTCAAAAACCGGGTGTCCTCCGGCGCCATATCGGCGCTGACCGTGCTCGACGACGCCTTTGCCGACCCCGACGGTGTTGCCGGTCGCATGCGCGTGACCGATTTCCTGCTGAGCGTGCCCGCGATCGGCCGCACCAAGCTGACCAGGATCCTCGATGATCTGAAGATTTCACCGGCCAAGCGGCTCGGCGGCCTCGGCCCCAACCAGCGCACCCGGCTCCACGACTTCATCGCAGACCGGGAATCCAAGAACCGCCAGCACAAGCGTTCACGACTGATCGTGCTCGCCGGGCCGACCGCGGTCGGCAAGGGAACCGTCGCCAGTTACATCCGTGAGAATTATCCGGATGTCCTCCTCTCGGTGTCGGCGACGACCAGGAAGCCGCGGCCGGGCGAGATCGAGGGCGTCAACTACTTCTTCGTCGATGACGCCGAGTTCGACCGGCTAATCGAGAACAACGAACTGCTCGAGCACGCCACGGTGCACAACGCCTCGAGGTACGGCACCCCACGCGGGCCGATCGACGAGGCCCTCGCCCGTGGCGACAGTGTCCTGCTGGAGATCGACATCCAGGGCGCACGCCAGGTTAGGGCCGCAATGCCCGAGGCCACCCTCGTGTTTTTGCTTCCGCCCAGCTGGGACGAACTGGTCAGACGGCTGGTCGGACGGGGCACAGAGGATGCCGAGGAACGCGAGCGCAGACTGGAGACCGCGCGGCACGAATTGGCCGCACAGGACGAGTTCGATTACCGCGTCGTGAACGGCACAGTGGCTGACGCAGCCCAGGAGGTCGTAGACTTGATTAAGACTCGCGGCGCACGACCCCGACGCGCTGTGTGAAAACAGCGCCGAATCGGGCGAATGCACAGCACCAGGCTGTGCATTCACTGTAGCGATGCAGCCGCCAAAAGACCTTTCTTCCGCAAAATCCGCGACGCACGAGGAGTGTGAACTTCAGTTATGGCTGAAAAACCCAAGGGAATCATTGACCCGCCGATCGACGACCTGCTCAGCAAGGTCGACTCGAAATACGCTCTCGTCATTTTCGCGTCGAAGCGCGCCCGCCAGATCAACGACTACTACGCTGACCTTCATGAAGGCAGCCTGTTTGACAACGTGGGTCCGCTCGTCGACTCGCAGGTCGAGGACAAGCCGCTCTCCGTTGCACTCCACGAGATCAACGAAGACAAGCTCGTTCTGCGTCCCATCGCCGAATAGTCTCTGCAGTACCCGATGACAGGCTCATTGAACGTTGTTGTCGGCATAACGGGTGGCATCGCCGCGTACAAAGCGGTCGGTGTCATCCGTTTACTCGTTAAGCAGGGCCACAGCGTCCAGGTCGTCGCCACCGCCGGCGCCCTGAAGTTCGTCGGACGCCCGACGCTCGAGGCCATCTCACGCAACCCGGTGCACACCGAACTCTATGAGGGCGTCGCCGAGGTGCGGCACGTCGCCATCGGCCAGGCAGCCGACCTGATCGTGATCGCCCCGGCGACCGCAAACACCATCGCCAAGCTCGCTGCAGGACTTGCGGACGATCTGCTCGGGAACACGGTCCTCGCGAGCACAGCACCCCTCGTCATCGCCCCGGCCATGCACACCGAGATGTGGCAGAACCCGGCGACGGTCGCCAACATCCACACGCTGCGCGCCCGTGGCGTGACGGTCGTCGGCCCCGCCTCCGGCCAGCTCACGGGCACCGACTCCGGCCCCGGCCGGATGGAAGAGCCGGAGATCATCGTCGCTGCCGCGCTCGCGGTGGTCTCGCCTCCCGTGCGTGACCTCGCGGGAAAGCGCGTCGTCATCACCGCCGGCGGCACCCGTGAACCCCTCGACCCCGTTCGCTACATCGGCAACCGGTCGAGCGGCAAGCAGGGCGTTGCCCTCGCAGAGGCAGCGGTGAGTCGCGGAGCGTCAGTGACTCTCATCGCTGCGCACCTCGACGTGCCAGCGCCAGCCGGTGTCGACGTCATCGATGCGCCGACAGCGGCGGATGTCGCGCGTGCGGTCACGGACGCCGCAGAGACAGCGGACATCACGATCATGGCTGCCGCGATCGCCGACTACCGTTCAGCCGAGGTCAGGCACGAGAAGATCAAGAAGGAATCGACGGGAGACGAACTCACGCTCACGCTCGTCAAAAACCCCGATATCCTCGCCGGTCTCTCCGCCTCAAAGCCTCGGGGCATCGTTGTCGGCTTTGCAGCCGAAACCGCGAATTCGGAGGACGAACTGATTGACCTGGGGCGCGCCAAGCTCGCCCGAAAGGGCTGCGATTTTCTCGTCCTCAACCGGGTCAGCTGGTCCGAGGGATTCTCCACCGACCGTAACAGTGTCGTGATGCTGTCACGGGGCGGAGATATAGTGATGAAGGCCTCAGGCGAGAAACTCGACGTTGCTCACAGCATCCTGAACTCGCTCGTTTAGCCCCGCACTCACCCTGTCCCACTTGGAGTTGGTATGACGCAACTGCGCCTGTTTACCTCGGAATCTGTGACCGAAGGGCATCCAGACAAAGTATGCGACCAAATCTCAGACAGCATCCTCGATGCCATGCTCGAACAAGACCCGCAGAGCCGCGTCGCCGTTGAGACCCTCGTCACCACCGGCCTCGTCCACGTAGCGGGCGAGGTCACCACCGAGGCCTACGTCGAGATTCCCGCACTGATCCGCGAGCTCGTCACCAACATCGGCTACGACCACTCCGACGTCGGGTTCGACGGCAAGTCATGCGGAGTGTCCGTGTCAATCGGGCAGCAGTCGCCCGACATCGCCCAGGGCGTCGATGCGGCATTCGAGGCACGCGAGGAGTCCAGCTCCGACGCTCTCGATGCACAGGGTGCCGGCGACCAGGGCATCATGTTCGGCTACGCCACCACCGAGACGCCGCAGCTCATGCCCGTTCCCGGCTGGATCGCGCACCGACTGGCCGAGCGTCTCGCAGAGGTCCGGAAGTCAGGCGAGCTCGACTACCTGCGCCCCGATGGCAAGACCCAGGCGACCATCGGGTACGACGGGATCACGCCCCGCACGGTCGAGACGATCGTGCTCTCGACCCAGCACCAGGACGGCATCGATGTCGAGCAGCTCCGTGCCGATGTCGCCGAGCTCGTCATCAAGCCGGTTCTCGACTCGGTCGATCTGGATTCCGAGAACGTCAAATTTCTCATCAACCCGACCGGGCGCTTCGTCATCGGTGGCCCACAGGGCGACGCCGGCCTGACTGGCCGCAAGATCATCATCGACACCTACGGCGGAGCCGCACGGCACGGCGGGGGAGCGTTCAGCGGAAAGGACCCGTCGAAGGTCGACCGTTCCGCTGCATACGCGATGCGCTGGGTGGCGAAGAACGCCGTCGCTGCCGGTTTCGCCGACAAGCTTGAGGTGCAGGTCGCATACGCGATCGGCAAGGCGGCTCCGGTCGGCCTCTATGTCGAGACGTTCGGAACGGCCAAGGTCTCGGAGGAGACCATTGTCGACGCCATCCGCGAGGTCTTCGACCTCCGTCCAGCCGCCATCGTGTCTTCGCTCGACCTCCTCCGTCCGATCTACGCTGCGACTGCGGCATACGGACACTTCGGCCGTGAGCTCCCCGACTTCACCTGGGAGCGCCTCGACCGGGTCGCCGAGCTGCAGAGCGCGGCCGGGCTGTAACCATGAGCGCACCGGCCGACAGCGCGCCGGTGAGCCCAGCGCCTGGTCACGTCGCCCGAGTCGCCATCGACTCGCCCCTTCCGCAACTGGATCACCTCTTCGACTACAGCATCCCGCCTGAGCTCGCCGAGACGGCGGTGCCCGGTGTCCGGGTCGCTGTGCCGTTCCGCTCGGCTGGCCGACTGTCGCGGGGGTACATCGTCGATGTCGTGGCGAAGGCAGATGGCTTCGACGGGACGCTCAGCCCGCTCGAGTCCGTCGTCTCGCCGGTCCCGGTTCTCACGCCGGAACTGTGGACCCTGGCACGCCGGCTCGCGGACAGGGCGGCGGGTTCAGCGACAGACATCCTGCGGCTCGCCATTCCGCCGCGCCAGGTTCGGGTGGAGAAGACCTGGGTGGCGGAACAGGCCGCAACGGTCGGCGCTAACGATCAGCACGCCGATTCGACGACGGATACTCCGGCCAACGATGCACCGGCCAACACTGCTCCGGCCAACGATGCTCCGGCCAACGGGCCGGACTCGGGGTCCGGGCACCCGCTGCCGATTCACGACTACCCGGAGTCCCTCGGCGACGCCATTGATGCGGGGAGCCGGATCGCGCTTGCCGCGATCCCCACGGTGACCGACCTTGGGACCGCCTGGGTAGGCCGCTGGGCTCTCACCATCGCCGAACTCAGCGCACGGGTCGTCGCCAACGGCTCGTCGGTCATTGTCGCGCTCCCTGACTACCGCGACCAGGACCAGCTCCAGGCCGCGCTCGAACGGATCATTCCGCCGGAACAACTCACGAGGGTCGACGCCAGGCAGTCCAACGCCGAGCGATACCGTTCGTTTCTGGACTGCCTCACCGCCCAGCCCCGCGTGATCATCGGCAACCGGTCGGCCGTGTACGCACCCGCCGCGCGCCTCGGGCTGATCGTGGTGTGGGACGACGGAGATCCACTACACGCGGAGCCACTGTCTCCCTACGTGCACGCCCGGGACGCCGCCCTGGTGCGCCAGGAGGAATCCGGCGCTGCACTCGTCTTTGCCGGGCACACTCGGAGCACAGATGTGCAGCGGCTGGTGGAGATCGGCTTTGTCACCCCGGTCGGGCCAAGCCGCGTGTACACGCCACGGGTGATGCTCACGGCCACCTCGAACGAAGCGGAGCCGGGAGCGGTGACCGCGCGCATTCCCTCAATGGCGTGGCGGCAGGCCAAGGAGGCGATCCAGACCGGACCCGTGCTCGTCCAGGTCGCCAGGCCGGGCTACGCGCCGGTCATCGCCTGCGCCAGATGTTCACAGGCCGCGCGCTGCACAGCGTGCCACGGGCCGCTCGGTATTCCTCGTGCCGGCGCATTGCCCGCGTGCACACTGTGCGGTGCGATCGCGGGCAACTGGGCGTGCGACAACTGTGAAGGCACGAAGCTCAGGCTCGTCACCCGCGGGACGGGACGCACCGCCGAGGAACTCGGTCGCGCGTTTCCCGGCGTTCGCGTTGTGGTGTCAGACGGCGAACGGCAGGTCACCGGGGTTTCCGGGTCACCAGCCCTCGTCGTCGCAACGAGGGGAGCGGAGCCGGTCGCCGACGGCGGTTATGCTGCCGTCCTGCTGCTCGACGGCGATCGGATGCTCGCTGCCGAATCGCTGCGCATCGCCGAGGACTGCCTGCGCTGGTGGTCCAACGCCGCTGCCCTGTCTGCGCCGGGCGCCCCTGTCATCCTCACCGGGGTCGCCGGCACCCTCGCCACGGCCGTCGCAACCTGGAACCAGCCGGCGTTCGCGTCGGCTGAGCTCGCTGACAGGCGAACCCTCCGATTCCCGCCGGCGGTGCGTGTGGCATCCGTGACGGGAGACGAGACGGCGGTTCGGGATGCCGTCGCTGCCGTCACGTCGCTCGTCCCGGCTGATGTGCTCGGTCCCGTGCCGACGTCAGACGGCGTTCGCACCATTCTGCGGCTCGACTACGGCAAGGCGCAGGCCGCCGCTCGCGAGCTCAGGGCGGCGGTGGTGAAGAACGCGACGATGAGGCGCAAGCCGCCGGCGGGCAAGGCCGCGTACCGGCAGATGCCTACACTGAGAGTACGATTCGACGACCCGGAGATCCTGTCATGAGCCTTTCCCGCCCCTCCGCCTCCACGCACTTTTCCGCATGAGGCTGATCTTCGCCGGCACGCCCTCCGTCGCTGTTTCCAGCCTCACCGCCCTGATCGACAGCGAACACGATGTCGTCGCTGTACTGACGCGCGAGGATGCCCCGCTCGGCCGCAAGCGCGTTCTCACCCCGTCGCCCGTTGCCCTGGTGGCGGAGGAACACTCGATTCCCGTTCTCAAGGCCAACCGCCTCACCGACGCCGTGACCGAGCGCATCCGGGCCCTTGACGCCGACCTCGGCGTGATCGTCGCTTACGGGGGACTGCTACGGGAGCCGTTGCTCTCGACGCCCAGGCTCGGCTGGATCAACCTGCACTTCTCCCTGCTGCCGGCGTGGCGCGGAGCAGCACCGGTCCAGCGATCGCTCATCGCCGGTGACACCGTCACCGGCGCGAGCGTCTTCCAGCTCGTGCCTGAGCTCGACGCCGGCGACATCTTCGGCACCGTTGATCACCCGATAGCATCCGACGCCACGGCGGCAGACCTCCTCTCGGAACTCGCCGTCACCGGGAGCGAACTGCTCGTCAGGGTCGTCGACGACATCGCCGGCGGACGCGCCAGCGCGGTTCCGCAGACCGGTCAGGTGACCCTCGCGCCCAAACTGAAAATTGAGGATGGCCGACTCGATTGGACTCAGGACGCCGAAACTCTCTACAACCGATTCCGGGGTGTCACGCCCGAACCCGGCGCGCACACGACGATCGGCGGTGCGAGGTTCAAAATCCTCGGCATGACGCCTCGCCCGGACGTCACACTTCCTCCCGGCGTACTCGCCCGCTCCGAGCGGGAGGTGCTCATCGGCACCGGGTCGACGGCACTGCAGCTCGACACGGTCCAGCCGGCCGGAAAATCGGCAATGCGCGCGGCCGACTGGTGGCGGGGACTCGGGCCCGATCCCCAGATCGTGGCAGAGTAGAACCACACAATGAATGCCGCACCCGAATCCCCAGCCTCAATCCAGCCAGCACGCCGCGTCGCGTTCGACGTCATCAACGCGGTCAGCCGCGACGACGCGTACGCCAACCTCCTGCTGCCGACCCTCATCAAACGACAGGCCCTCGGCACAGCGGATGCCGGACTGGCCACCGAGCTGACGTACGGCACGCTCCGGATGCGCGGATACTACGACCGCGTGATCGAGCTCGCCGCCAACCGTCCGGTCGCGCAGATCGACGAGGACATCCTCGATGTCCTCAGGCTCGGCGCACACCAGCTGCTCGCCACTCGCGTGGCGCCCCACGCGGCGGTGAACGAGTCGGTCGCCCTTGCGAGGAGCGTCGGGTCGCGATCGGCGGTCGGGTTCACGAATGGCGTGCTCCGCACCATCTCCCGGTCATCGGCAGACGAGTGGCGCGAGCGGGTGCTCGCGACCACGAAGACCAACGATGAGAGGCTCGCTGCCGAGTTCGCCCACCCGGCGTGGATCGTGCGCGCGTTCCGGCAGGCACTCGCTGCCGAGGGCAGGAGCGACGAGCTCGAACAGTTGCTCGCCGCTGACAACGTGGCGCCACGGGTGAACCTCATTGCGCTTCCCGGTCTCGCACAGATCCCCGACGGCGCGGAGCCCGACACGTTCTCCCCGTTCGGGTTCGTCCTCGACGGCGGCGACCCGGATACCGCCATCCGCTCCGAAGCCGGTCGGATTCGCGTACAGGACGAAGGCTCGCAAATCGCCGCACTCGCGCTCAGCAGGGCGATGCCGGTCACGGAGGGGGAACTGTGGCTCGACCTCTGTGCTGGACCGGGTGGCAAGACCGCCCTGCTCGGCGCCGAAGCCGCCATCGGCGGAGCGCGACTGACGGCAAACGAGGTCGTGCCGGCTCGTGCGGAGCTGGTTCGCCGCGCTGTAGCGCCGGTACCTGGCGACATCGACGTGACGGAAATTGACGGGACCACGATCGGCGACCTGCACCCCGCCACCTACGACAGGATCCTCGTCGACGCACCGTGCACCGGCCTCGGCGCCCTGCGGCGTCGGCCGGAAGCGCGCTGGCGCAAGACCGCCAGGGACGTCGGCGACCTGACCAGGTTGCAGCAGTCACTGCTGCTCTCGGCGTTCGCCGCCCTCAAGCCGGGTGGAGTCCTCGCGTACGTCACCTGCTCGCCCCACCTCGCGGAGTCGCGTGGCGTCGTCCTCGACGCGCTCAGGCGCCTCGGGGAGAGCGCAACACTCCTCGACACCGCATCCGTCGTGAACTCGTTCGTGCTCGAACCGGTGGAGCTCGGCGAGCAGCAGCCCGACCGCGACGGAACGACAGTCCAGCTCTGGCCACACCGCCACGACACCGACGCCATGTTCATCGCCCTGATCAGCAAAGCCTGACGGGCTCGGTTAGGCTCTCCCCATGTCGATCCGGATCAACCCGAGCATCCTCGCCGCTGACTTTGTCAACGTCGAGAGTGCGCTCAACTCGATCAGTTCAGCCGACCTCGTCCACGTCGACGTGATGGACAACCACTTCGTCCCGAACCTCACCTTCGGTCCACAGATGGTCGAGCGGATCCAGCAGGTCTCACCGGTTCCCCTCGACGTGCACCTCATGATCGACGACCCCGAGCGCTGGGCGCCCGGCTATGCCGAACTCGGCGCATACTCCGTCACCTTCCACGCGGAGGCAACCGACAGCCCCGTTGCCGTAGCCAGGCGGCTTCGTGACATCGGTGCCCGCGCGGGAATCGCCGTGAAACCCGGCACCGCGATCGAGCCATACCTCGACATCCTCGACGAGTTCGACCTCGTCCTCGTGATGACTGTCGAGCCCGGCTTCGGCGGGCAGAAGTTCATGCCGGAGACGATGCCGAAGCTGAGGCTGCTCGCCGAGGCGGCGGGCAAGGTCGGCTCAGATATCTGGCTGCAGGTCGACGGCGGAATCAGTGAGGACACCATAGGGATCGCGGCTGAAGCAGGCGCCAACACCTTCGTTGCCGGCTCGAGCGTGTTCGCTGCCGACAATCCCGGCCTGCAGATCGACCTGCTTCGCAGGGCAGCCTCAGCGCACACGCACGCCCGGGGCCCGAAACGCTAGTACCCTGAATACTGTGAAGACATTCGACGACCTGTTCGCGGAACTCAGCTCGAAGGCCGAAACCAGGCCAGAGGGCAGCGGCACCGTTCGCGAGCTCGACGCGGGCGTGCACGCCATCGGCAAGAAGATCGTCGAGGAAGCCGCCGAGGTCTGGATGGCCGCTGAATACCAGAGCGACACCGAGACCGCCGAAGAGATCTCCCAGCTGATCTACCACCTCCAGGTGCTCATGATCGCCAAGGGCCTCTCCCCGGAGGACGTCTATCGACATCTGTGATGCCGGGATAATCCCCAGTCACACCGTCGATCAGAACCGCTCCGAACGAGAGAAAACCAGATGTTGAGAATCGCAGTGCCCAATAAGGGCTCGCTCGCCGACACCGCAGCCCAGATGCTGTCAGAAGCCGGATACGCCGGCCGCAGGGACCCCAAGGAACTCCACCTCATCGACGCACGCAACGGTGTCGAGTTCTTCTTCCTCCGCCCCCGCGACATCGCCACCTACGTCGGCTCAGGCGCGCTCGACGTCGGCATCACCGGCCGTGACCTGCTGCTCGACTCAGGTTCAGACGCAACCGAGATCGAAAGCCTCGGCTTCGCCGACTCGACGTTCCGCTTTGCGGGACCTATCGGTCGCTTCACCGAACTGTCAGACCTTTCCGGGCTGCGGGTCGCGACGAGCTACCCCGGCCTCGTCGGTGCGTTTCTCGCCGAGCACAACGTCACGGTGAAGCTCGTTCCGCTCGACGGGGCTGTTGAATCGGCTGTCCGGCTTGGCGTCGCGGATGCCGTCGCCGACGTCGTTTCGACCGGCACCACCCTGCGCAAGGCTGAACTCGACATCTTCGGCCCGGTCATCCTCGAATCGACGGCCGTTCTCATCGGTGCACCGGAGGAGAAGCCGGGACTCACGACGCTGCTGCGCCGGCTGCAGGGAGTTCTCGTCGCACGCAAGTACGTGATCATGGATTACGACCTGCCTGAGCGCCTCCTCGACCAGGCCACGGCCATTGCCGGCGGAATCGAATCGCCGACGGTGTCTCCGCTTCGCGACAAGGAGTGGGTGGCCGTTCGGGTGATGGTTCCGCGTGAGCGCACCAACCAGATCATGGACGCACTCTACGAGATCGGCGCGCGCGCCATCCTGGTGAGTGCCATCCACGCGGCTCGGCTCTAGGTCAGGACGACGATGAGCCTGGCGCGACGTGTCATCCCCTGTCTCGACGTCGCTGACGGCCGGGTAGTCAAGGGTGTCAACTTCCAGAACCTGCGTGATGCGGGTGACCCGGTCGCCCTCGCGCGGCGCTACTACGAACAGGGCGCGGACGAACTGACGTTCCTCGACGTCACAGCGACGGTCGACAACCGTGCGACAACCTACGACGTCGTGACGAGGACCGCCGAACAGGTGTTCATCCCCCTCACCGTCGGTGGCGGCATCCGGAGCACCGAAGACGTCGCTCGGCTTCAGGGCAGCGGCGCTGACAAAGTCGGCGTGAACAGCGCCGCCATCGCGAGGCCCGCATTGCTCGGCGAGATCGCCGACAGGTTCGGTGCGCAGGTCCTCGTCCTCTCGCTCGACGTCAAGAGGTCCGGAACCACCGAATCGGGGTTCGTCGTCACGACACACGGCGGACGGACCGAGACGACACTCGACGCCCTCCAGTGGGCGCGGGAAGCCATCGAGCGCGGAGCTGGTGAACTCCTCGTCAACTCCATCGACGCTGACGGCACAAAAGAAGGCTTCGACCTCGAGCTGCTCGCGCTTATGCGTGAAATCAGCACGGTTCCCGTCATCGCATCGGGCGGCGCAGGGCGCGCAGAGGACTTTCCGCCTGCCATCAAAGCCGGCGCCGATGCCGTGCTCGCCGCGAGCGTCTTCCACTCGGGACAGCTCACCATCGACGACGTCAAGCGCGAACTCCGAAGCGAAGGGATCCTGGTGCGCTCATGAGCGTCTCATCCACTGTCGAATCCATCCAGTTCAACGCGGACGGGCTTGTGCCGGCGATCATCCAGCAATGGGACACCGGCGAGGTTCTCATGCTCGGCTACATGAACGACGAAGCGGTCCGTCGCACCCTCACGGAGGGCCGGGTGACGTTCTGGTCACGGTCCCGCTCCGAATATTGGCGCAAGGGCGACACATCGGGTAACGCGCAGTACGTTCGCGGGGCATCGCTCGACTGCGACAACGACACGCTGCTGATCCAGGTTGAGCAGGTGGGGGTTGCCTGCCACACCGGCACTCGAACCTGTTTCGACTCGCGGGACCTCAGCCCGGTGATCGGCGACATCCCCGACGACGGTGACACCGACAGCGGAGACAGCGATGACTAAGCACCAGGCCCAGACGGGAACGACAACGCACGCCGGGTTCCGGGAACTCACCGCCGCGCACAGGGTGATTCCTGTCATCCGGGAACTCTTCGCAGACGGTGAAACGCCGGTCGGTATCTACCGCAAGCTCGCCATCGGCCGCCCGGGCAGCTTCCTGCTCGAATCCGCGGAGCAGGGCGGCATCTGGTCACGGTTTTCCTTCGTCGGGGTGTCAAGCTTCGGCGTTCTGACCCAGAACCACGACGCGACCGCCTGGCTGGACTACGGCATGAATGCCAAACGTGCGCTCGGGACCATCGACGGGCTGACCCCGCTCGAGGCGATCGCGCAACTGCACAGCCGGTGGGAGACCCCACCCGTCGACGGGCACCCGCCCCTGACCGGTGGCCTCGTTGGCTTCATCGGCTGGGAGGCGATTCGTCAAATCGAACGCCTGCCGAACCAGCCGGTCCGCGAGGTGGGTGTGCCGGACCAGGCGCTGTCCTTCGTTGCTGACCTCGTCGTCATCGACCACCGCACCGGTACCGTTCAGTTGATCGCCAACGTGCTCAACGACGGCCTCGATGACGCAGAAACACTGTGGCGGAACGCCCAGGAGCGACTCGACTCGATGCAGGCACGGCTCGCAGAACCCAGCCAGGCCTGGCTCGCCCACGTCGACCTCGCCACTGCGGCGCACCCGAAGCACCGCACCCGGCGTGAGGACTTCCTGGACTCGGTCGTGACCGCCAAGGAACACATCCGCAACGGCGACATCTTCCAGGTTGTCGTCTCCCAGCGCTTCGATCAGGAGTGCGTTGCAGACCCGATCGACGTGTACCGGATTTTGCGGAGCCTTAACCCGAGCCCGTACATGTACCTGATCAACCTCCACACCGTTGATGGCACGCCGTATTCCATCGTGGGCTCGTCGCCGGAGGCGCTCGTCAAGGTGCAGAAGGGCCGGGTATTCACCCACCCGATCGCCGGTTCCAAGCCGAGGGGCGAGACCCCTGAGCGTGACGCCGAACTCGCCGCAGAGCTCGCCTCAGACGAGAAGGAACGCGCTGAACACCTCATGCTCGTCGATCTCGCCCGGAATGACCTGCTGAAGGTCTGCACGCCCGGCACGGTTGAGGTCACCGAGTTCATGCGCATCGAGCGGTTCAGCCACATCATGCACCTCGTCTCGAGCGTCGAGGGAAACCTCACGCCGGGGGCATCGGGCATCGACGTGTTCCGGGCGACTTTTCCGGCCGGCACGCTCTCGGGGGCGCCGAAGCCGCGCGCGCTCGAGATCATCGACGAACTGGAGCCGGCTCAGCGTGGTGTCTACGGGGGAGTGGTCGGCTACTTTGCCTTCTCCGGTGACACCGATCTGGCGATCGCGATTCGCACCGCAACGATCATGAACGGTGTCGCCCACGTTCAGGCCGGAGGCGGCCTGGTCGCGGACTCGGACCCGGACAGCGAGTTCCTGGAATCGCAGAACAAGGCAGCGGCGCCGCTTCGGGCCGTCGCCGTCGCCAACGCGATGACGAGGGTCACATGAGCGAGGCGACCACGGACGCCAGCCGGAGCGGTAAGCGCGTCAAGTACACGCTCATGCTGCTCACGCTGGCCCTCGCCGGCCTCACCCTCATCGCGTGGACGCAGCAGTGGCTCACGGTCACGCTGACGGCACCGGCTCGCGACGTACTGGCCGTTGACGGTGCCGTCGCTGCCCCAGCCCTCGCTGCCCTCGCCCTGGCGTCCCTCGCCCTCGGCGCGGCTCTCGCCATCGCCGGCATCGGTTTCCGCTACCTGCTCGGTGTTCTCGAGGTGGCCCTTGGGGCAAGCGTCGCGCTCTCTGCCGTCCTCGTCTTCACCGACCCGGTCGGTGCGGCGGGAGCCGCTGTGACGGATGCCACGGGCATCGCAGGCACCGAATCGATAGCGGCTCTCGTCGATGCGGCGGCCTTCACCCCGTGGCCGGCCATCACCCTTGTTCTCGGGATCGCCACGGCCATCGCCGGCATCGGCATTGTGGTCACGGCACGCTCGTGGCCGCGCTCGTCGAAGAAATACTCCACGGTACGGCTCGAGCCCGCCGCGACCGCCGAGATGCCGGATGCTGTCGACAGCTGGGACGACCTCACACGGGGCGACGACCCCACGAAGTAACGCTTGCCAGACATGTGCGTGCCGCCGTTGGCGCGCAGCGAGCCGACCGCTCCCGCGACCTGATGTGACGCGACCGGTCGTACCGCCACCCGATAGACTGAAAGCTGCACCAAGACTGAAGGAGACCCATGAGCGAAGAGTCAACCGAACCGGGACACGGCCACTCACCTGCCGCCTGGACGGCCATCACCATCATGCTGATCGGCTTTGCCGTCGGCACCATCGCTTTCTGGTTCGACACGCCCTGGCTCGTGTGGTCATCCGCGGGACTCGTCGTCGTCGGCGCCATCGTCGGCTGGATCATGAAGAAGGCCGGCTACGGCGTCAACGGTCCGAAGTCCGCCCCCAAGGAGCACTAGTACCGTGCTGGCCGATCTGATGGCCGGCGCTCTCTCCGACGCTCGCGAGCGCGAACTTGAGCGCCCGCTATCGCAGGTGGAAGCCGCTGCGCTTGCCGCACCAGCACCTCTCGACGCCCTGTCTGCGCTCGCGCCGGCCGATCGCGTCAAGATCATTGCCGAGGTCAAGCGGGCGAGCCCGTCCCGCGGGCAGCTCGCCGACATCCCTGACCCGGCCCAGCTCGCCGTCTCCTACGAGACCGGGGGAGCGAGTGCCATCAGCGTGCTCACCGAGGGACGCAAGTTCAAGGGCTCACTCGCCGACCTGGAAGAGGTCCGCGGTGCTGTGTCGATTCCCGTCCTGCGCAAGGACTTCATCTCGACCCCGTACCAGGTGTTCGAAGCGCGGGCCGCTGGAGCAGACCTCGCACTGCTGATCGTTGCAGGCCTCGACGGGTCGACACTGAGTGAGCTGTACACGCTCATCCGCGAACTCGGAATGACCGCACTCGTCGAGACCCACAGTGCGGAAGAGCTCGAGCAGGCCCTCGACCTCGGCGCAGAACTCATCGGCGTCAACGCACGCAACCTCTCCACCTTCGAGCTCGATCGCGATCTCTTCGGCACCCTCGCTTCCCAGATCCCGTCCGGGGTCATCAGGGTCGCTGAGTCTGCCGTGCTGGCCCCGGCAGACGTTGCTCACTACCGCGCGGCTGGCGCTGACGTCGTACTCATCGGCGAAGCGCTCGTGACGAGCGATCCCATCCTCACCCTCGGCGAATTCCTGGCGGTATAGACATGGCTTTACGGGACGAAACTGGTCCATACTTCGGCGAGTTCGGTGGGCGTTTCGTCCCCGAGTCACTCATCGCCGCCCTCGACGAGCTGTCGGAGGCGTGGGAGCTCGCCAAACTCGACCCGGCGTTCGCCGCTGAGCTGACCGAGCTTCACCGGAGCTACACCGGGCGCCCATCGATCATCACCGAGGTGCCCAGGTTCGCCGCCCACGGCGGCGGTGCGCGGATGATCCTCAAGCGGGAAGACCTCAACCACACGGGTTCGCACAAGATCAACAATGTGCTCGGCCAGGCTCTTCTGACCAGGCGCATCGGCAAGACCCGCGTGATTGCCGAGACCGGTGCCGGGCAGCACGGTGTCGCAACCGCGACGGCCGCCGCACTGTTCGGTCTCGACTGCGTGATCTACATGGGCGAGGTCGATACCGAACGCCAGGCGCTCAACGTCGCGCGAATGCGCCTGCTGGGCGCCGAAGTTGTCGCTGTCAAGACCGGGTCCCGCACCCTCAAGGACGCCATCAACGACGCCATGCGCGACTGGGTGACCAACGTCGAGTCGACGAACTACATCTTCGGCACCGTCGCTGGCCCTCACCCGTTCCCCGCGATGGTCCGCGACCTGCAGAAGATCATCGGTGAGGAAGCGCGGGCGCAGGTCCTCGAGCTCACCGGCAAGCTCCCGGATGCCGTCGCCGCGTGCGTCGGCGGCGGATCGAACGCGATAGGCATCTTCCACGCGTTCCTCGACGACACCGACGTTGCCCTCTACGGGTTCGAGGCCGCTGGTGAGGGCGCTGAGACGCTCAGGCACGCCGCCACCATCACGAAGGGCCGCCCTGGCGTTCTCCATGGTGCGCGCAGCTACCTGCTCCAGGACGAGGACGGACAGACCATCGAGTCGCACTCGATTTCTGCCGGACTCGACTATCCGGGCGTCGGACCTGAGCACGCGTGGCTGTCCGACCTGGGCCGGGCCACGTACCGACCGGTCACCGACGCAGCGGCCATGAGCGCTCTTCGGCTGCTCAGCCGCACCGAGGGCATCATCCCCGCGATCGAGAGTGCACACGCCCTCGCCGGTGCGCTCGAACTCGGCAAGGAACTCGGGCCGGACGCCACGATCCTGATCAACCTGTCCGGCCGCGGCGACAAAGACATGGAAACTGCCGGGCGCTACTTCGACCTCATCGATTCGGGAGCAGAACAATCGTGACCAGCGTGGCATCCGTTCTTCAGGTTCGCCGCGAGTCAGGGACTGGAGCGCTGATCGGCTACCTGCCCGCCGGGTTTCCCACGCTTGACGAGAGCGTCGACGCCGCGGTCGCCATCGCCGAGAGCGGCGTCGACATCATCGAGCTGGGCCTGCCGTACTCTGACCCCGTCATGGACGGCCCGGTCATCCAGCAGGCGACCCAGCAGGCACTGGCCAATGGGTTCCGGCTGAGGCACGGGTTCGAGGCGGTCAGCCGGATCACGTCACAGGTGGACGTGCCCGTGCTGATCATGACCTACTGGAACCCTGTTGTTCAGTACGGGGTCGACAGGTTCGCCGACGACCTCGCCGCAGCAGGGGGAGCAGGGCTGATCACGCCTGACCTCATCCCCGATGAGGCCGAACCGTGGCTGAGCGCGTCAGAGCGGGCTGGCCTCGACCGGGTCTTCCTCGCTGCACCGTCATCGACGAACGAACGGCTCAGGCAGGTCGTCGAGGCGAGCCGCGGCTTTGTCTACGCGGTATCCACGATGGGCATTACCGGTGCGCGGAGCGACGTCGACTCTGCGGCCAGGGCCCTGATCGGGCGACTCCGTGAGGTCGGTGCCGAGAACGCCTGCGTCGGTGTCGGTATCTCCACGGCAAGCCAGGTACGCGAAGTCCTCGAGTATGCGGACGGTGCCATCGTCGGCTCGGCGCTGGTGAACGCCCTCGCCACCGGCGGGATCTCGAGCGTTGCTGCCGTTGCGCGTGAGCTGTCACAGGGCCGCGCCAGCGAGAACTAGAGTTAGACGCGCACGTCCCAAGAGTCATACCGAGAAAGGCGTGGAGCTCAGTGTCCTTCCACCTCAGCATCCCCAGTCCAGATGTCAGCTACATCCAGCTGGGCAACTTCACCATCCACTTCTACGCCCTGTGCATTCTCGCCGGCATCGTCGCCGCTGCATTCCTCACCAACGCACGCCTCACCCGCCGCGGAGCTGAACCGTGGGTCGTCCTCGACATCATTCTCTGGGCGGTGCCGTTCGGCATCGTGGGAGCGCGGGTCTTCCACGTCCTGACGCACCCCAACGACTACTTCTACCCCGGCGCCGACCTGCTGCGAACCCTGTACATCTGGGAGGGCGGCATCGCCATCTTTGGCGCGCTCATCGGTGGCGCGATCGGTGCGTGGCTCGGCTGCAAGATGACCGGTATCAGGTTCTGGACCTTCGCGGATGCCGTTGCACCCGCCCTGCTTCTGGCCCAGGCCTTCGGGCGGTTCGGCAACTGGTTCAACCAGGAACTGTTCGGCACCCCGACCACGCTCCCGTGGGGACTCGAGATCGATGAATCCAACGCGGCCTGGCCCCAGGGCCTCCCTGCCGGGACGCTCTTCCACCCGACGTTCCTCTACGAGGTCATCTGGAACCTGGCCGGTGTTGCCGTCCTGCTCATCCTCGAGCGCCGGTTCCGGCTGCAGTGGGGCAAGGTGCTCGGCCTCTACCTGATCTGGTACGGCCTCGGCCGCACCGTGTGGGAGTCGATCCGGGTCGACCCGAGCGAGGTCATCCTCGGTCTCCGCGTCAACGTCTGGGCGGCACTGCTCGCCATCGTTATCGGCATCCTCATCGTCGTCGTTCAGTCCAGGCGCCACACGGGTCTCGAGCCGAGCCCGTACGTTCCTGGCCGTGAGTGGGCCGGTACCGACGCCGGTGTACAATCGACACACACGGATTCGGACTACGTGGACGTCAGCGAGCCTGACCTCCCAGCCGTCGGATCCCGAGAGACCGCCGCCACAAGCGAGACCGGTTCTCACTCCTAGGATTGCCGTTACCCGGAAAGCTTCTAAACCCAACGCGGTCGCCCGCGGAGTCGTCGATAGACACTCAGCCCAATGTCGGGCGGCGACGCGCTCAGATATTCAGGGCCACCGGCGTCCCCCGCAATCTTTAGGACGGTAATCGATGGAGCCACGGCCCACCTTTTCACAGTTCAGCCTTGTGCCAGAGGCACAGGGACTCTACAACCCGCGTCGCGAGAAAGACGCCTGTGGCCTCGCCATGGTCGCAACGCTTCGAGGAACCGCTGGCCACGACATCATCGTGTCTGCGCTCGATGCGCTGCGTAACCTCGAGCACCGCGGGGCCATCGGCTCTGACGCAGGAACCGGAGACGGCGCAGGCATCCTGACGCAGATCCCCGACGACTTCCTGCGCGCTGTAGCTGACTTCGAACTTCCCGGAGCCGGCGAATACGCGGTCGGCATGGCGTTCCTGCCGCGCGACGCCGCTGAGCGCGCTGCGCTGAAGGCGAGCATCGAGCAGATCGCGTCGAGCGAGAGCCTCAGGGTCCTCGGCTGGCGGCAGGTGCCCGTCGATTCCACCCACCTCGGCAAGCTCGCCCTTGCGGCGATGCCCGCATTCGAGCAACTGTTCGTGTCGAGCACCGCGACGACGGATGCCGGCGGCGCCGTCAGCGGGATCGCGCTCGATCGTCAGGCGTTCAGGCTTCGCAAGCGCGCCGAGCGAGAGCTCAACGCCTACTTCATCTCCCTGTCCTGCCGCACCATGGTCTACAAGGGCATGGTCACGACGCTCCAGCTCGAGCCGTTCTACCCCGACCTCAGCGACGAGCGTTTCGCGTCGAAGCTGGCGATCGTCCACTCCCGCTACTCCACCAACACGTTCCCGTCCTGGCCGCTCGCGCAGCCGTTGCGGATGATGGCGCACAACGGCGAGATCAACACGGTCGAGGGCAACCGCAACTGGATGCGGGCCCGCCAATCGCAGCTCGAGAGCGAACTGCTCGGCGACATCCGCCCCCTGCTCCCCATCATCACGCCCGGCGCGAGTGACTCAGCATCATTCGACGAGGTCCTCGAGCTGCTCACGCTCACCGGCAGGACACTCCCGCACGCCATGATGATGATGGTCCCTGAGGCCTGGGAGAAGCAGACCGGCCTGCCACAGGAACTCAGGGACTTCTACGAGTTCAACTCGATGCAGATGGAACCGTGGGACGGACCCGCCGCCCTCACCTTCACCGACGGAACCCTCGTCGGCGCAACCCTCGACCGGAACGGGCTCCGCCCGGGGCGCTGGCTTGAGACAACAGACGGCCTCGTCGTGCTTGGCAGCGAGATCGGTGTGCTCGACATCGCACCGGAGCGGGTCAAGCGCAAGGGCAGGCTGCGCCCCGGCAAGATGTTCCTCGTCGACACCGAGGCTCAGCGCCTCATCGAGGACGAGGAGATCAAGGCGACACTTGCGGCGTCACAGCCGTGGGGCACGTGGCTCGACGCGGGGCGCATCAACCTCAGCGACCTGCCGGAGCGCGAGCACATCGTGCACACGCCAGCGTCGGTGACCCGCCGGCAGCGCACCTTCGGTTACACGGAGGAGGAAGTGCGCATCCTGCTGAAGCCGATGGGCCAGAACGGTGCAGAACCGCTCGGCGCCATGGGTTCAGACACACCGATTGCGGCTCTGTCCGCTCGCCCGAGGCTGCTCTTCGACTACTTCACCCAGCAGTTCGCACAGGTGACCAACCCGCCGCTCGACTCCATCCGTGAAGAGGTCGTCACCTCGCTCAAGCTGGGACTCGGTCCCGAACGGAACCTGCTGAGCGCCGGGCCGGAGCACGCCCGACAGGTCGTTCTCGACTTCCCGGTGATCGATAACGATGAACTGGCCAAGATCCAGCACATCGACCCGCGCCACGGCTCGCGCACCACCACCACGATCAGGGGCCTCTACCGCTTCGACGAGGGCCCCAACGCTCTTCGCGACCGCATCGACGCCATTTGCGCTGAGGTCGACGAGGCCATCGCCGCCGGGGCGTACTTCATCGTGCTGAGCGACCGCGACTCAAACAAGGACCTCGCACCGATCCCGTCGCTCCTCCTCGTGGCCGCGGTCCACCACCACCTCATCCGCGCGCAGAACCGACTCAAGGTCGGAATCGTCGTCGAGGCGGGTGACGTCCGCGAGGTGCACCACGTCGCGACGCTCATCGGTTATGGCGCGTCCGCCGTCAACCCGTACCTCGCGATGGAGACCTGCGAGGACCTCGTCCGCAATGGCACGATCACGGGAATCACGGCCGAACAGGCAGTGCGTAACGTCATCTACGCACTCGGCAAGGGCGTGCTCAAGATCATGTCGAAGATGGGCATCTCGACCGTGTCGTCGTACGCCGGCGCCCAGTGCTTCGAAGCGGTCGGCCTCAGCCAGGAATTCGTCGACAGGTACTTCACCGGAACCGAATCGACACTGGGCGGCGTCGGCATCGACGTGATCCAGACCGAGAACCTCAAGCGGCACGAGGCGGCATACCCCCTCAACACCGCCAAGATCTCGCACGAGCGGCTGGAGACCGGCGGCGAGTACGCCTGGCGTCGTGACGGTTCTCCACACCTGTTCAACCCGGACACGATCTTCCGCCTCCAGCACTCAACGCGCACGAGGCGTTACGACATCTTCCGCGACTACACCAAACTCGTCGACGACCAGGCGGAGAGCCTGATGACCCTTCGCGGCCTGTTCCGGCTGAAGACGGAAGCACGTCACCCGATCCCTCTCGACGAGGTGGAATCGGTCGAGTCAATCGTCAAGCGGTTCTCAACGGGAGCGATGAGCTACGGCTCGATCTCCGCTGAGGCGCACGAGACACTCGCAATCGCGATGAACCGTCTCGGCGGCAAGAGCAACACCGGTGAGGGCGGCGAGGACACCGACCGGCTGCTCGATCCCGAGCGCCGCAGCGCGATCAAGCAGGTCGCGTCAGGCAGGTTCGGTGTCACGAGCATGTACCTCACCCACGCCGATGACATCCAGATCAAGCTCGCCCAGGGTGCAAAGCCGGGGGAGGGCGGCCAGCTGCCGCCGACGAAGGTCTACCCGTGGGTCGCCCGTACCCGTCACGCCACGGCGGGAGTCGGACTGATCTCACCGCCTCCGCACCACGACATCTACTCGATCGAAGACCTCAAGCAGCTCATCTTCGACCTCAAGCGGGCCAACCCGTCAGCACGGATTCACACCAAGCTCGTGAGCCAGTCGGGCATCGGTGCCGTGGCCGCCGGTGTCGCCAAGGCGCTCTCGGACGTCATCCTGGTGTCCGGTCACGACGGTGGTACCGGAGCGAGCCCGCTGAACTCGCTCAAGCACGCCGGAACGCCGTGGGAGCTCGGCCTCGCCGAAACCCAGCAGACGCTCATGCTGAACGGCATGCGCGACCGCGTCGTCGTCCAGGTCGACGGCCAGCTGAAGACCGGCCGTGACGTCATCATCGGCGCGCTGCTCGGTGCTGAAGAGTTCGGTTTTGCGACGGCACCCCTCGTCGTCTCGGGTTGCGTCATGATGCGGGTCTGTCACCTCGACACCTGCCCCGTTGGCGTTGCAACCCAGAACCCCGTGCTCCGTGACCGGTTCGCCGGCAAGCCGGAGTTCGTCGTCAACTTCTTCCAGTTCATCGCCGAGGAAGTGCGCGAGTACCTCGCCGCACTGGGTTTCCGGACCCTGCAGGAGGCGATCGGGCACAACGAGCTCATCGACACCAACACGGCGATCCAGCACTGGAAGGCGTCGGGGCTCAACCTCGAGCCGATCCTCGTCGGCCCCGCTTTCGACGCTTCCGAGCCGCGGACACACGCCCGCAACCAGGAGCACGAACTCGACAAGCACTTCGACGTCTCGCTCATCGCGGAGAGCCGCAACGTGCTCGAGCACGGCGGAACTGTCTCGATCGAGCGGACCATCCGCAACACCGAGCGCGCCGTCGGAACAATGCTCGGCCACGAGGTCACCGTGCGACACGGAGAGAACGGACTCCCGTCCGGCTCGATCCAGGTCAGGCTTCGGGGCTCAGCCGGCCAGTCGTTTGGCGCCTTCCTGCCGAGCGGCATCACCCTGCGTCTCGAGGGGGAGTCCAACGACTACGTCGGCAAGGGCCTCTCCGGCGGCGAGATCGTGATCTTCCCGCCGAAGGGAAGCACGTTCCCGTCAGAGGAAAACGTCATCGCCGGGAACGTCATCGGTTACGGGGCGACGCAGGGCACGATGTTCCTGTCCGGCATCGTCGGTGAACGATTCCTCGTCCGGAACTCAGGGGCAACGGCCGTCGTCGAAGGTGCTGGCGATCACGCACTCGAGTACATGACGGGCGGGCTCGCGGTGATTCTCGGCGAGACGGGTCGTAACCTGGGCGCCGGGATGTCCGGCGGTACAGCCTATGTTCACCGTCTCACCCCAGAGAAGGTGAACCGTGAAGCCCTGGCTGCTGGCGAGTTGACCCTGTCTCCGCTCGGCAGCGCAGACATCGAGATCGTCCGCGACCTGCTCGAACGCCACCTCGCCGAAACCGGTTCACCCCGTGCGGCCCAGCTCCTCGCCGACGGCGAATCGGGTCTCTCGGAATTTGTCAAAGTACTGCCCCGCGACTACGCAGCCGTCCTGCGCACGCGCCAGGACGCCGTTGCCGAGGGACTCGATCCCGACGGTGACGTCGTCTGGGGCCGAATCCTGGAGGTTACCGGTGGCTGATCCGAAAGGCTTCCTGAAGGTCACAGAGCGCGAACTGCCCAAGCGCAGGCCCGTCCCGATCCGGTTGATGGATTGGAAAGAGGTCTACGAGGAGGGCGACCCGACCCAGCTTCGCCGGCAAGCCGGTCGCTGCATGGACTGCGGTGTGCCGTTCTGCCACCAGGGCTGCCCGCTCGGCAACCTGATTCCCGAGTGGAACGACCTCGCCTGGCGCGGAGACGGCAGGCAGGCCATCGAACGCCTGCACGCCACCAACAACTTCCCTGAGTTCACGGGCCGGCTCTGCCCGGCTCCGTGCGAGAGCGCCTGCGTGCTCGGGATCAACCAGCCTGCGGTGACGATCAAGCAGGTCGAGGTGTCGATCATCGACCAGGCGTTCGCCAACGGCTGGGTCGACTCGCACCCGCCGGAGAGCCTCACGGGCAAGACCGTCGCCGTCGTCGGATCGGGCCCGGCCGGGCTCGCCGCGGCGCAGCAGCTCACCCGCGCCGGCCACACCGTCGCCGTCTACGAGCGCGACGACAGAATCGGGGGACTGCTGCGTTACGGCATCCCCGATTTCAAAATGGAGAAGAGGCACGTCGACGCTCGCCTCAAGCAGATGGCCGACGAGGGAACCCGGTTCAGGGCCGGAGTGAACATCGGCGTCGACATCAGCTGGGACGCACTGCGTTCGCGGTACGACGCCGTCGTCATCGCGACCGGTGCCATGGTTCCGCGCGATCTTCCCATCCCTGGACGGGACCTCAGCGGCGTCCACTTCGCCATGGACTACCTGGTGCAGCAGAACAAGGCGGGCGCGGGCGACGACGTTCCCGGCCAGATCGTCGCTGAAGACAAGCACGTCGTTGTCCTCGGTGGCGGCGACACAGGTGCTGACTGCATCGGAACGGCGCACAGGCAGGGTGCAGCAAGCGTGACAAACCTCGCGATCGGTACCCAGCCCCCGACCTCGCGCACCGACGCCCAGCCGTGGCCGATGACGCCGACCCTGTTCGAAGTGTCGAGCGCACACGAGGAGGGCGGCGAACGCCAGTACCTCGTATCCACCGTCGAGTTCCTGGGCAACGAGTCCGGCGAGGTGCGGGCCATCCGCGTCGCCGAGACGGAATTCGTCGACGGGCGGCGGGTGCCGAAGAGCGGCACCGAACGGGAGATCCCTGCCGACCTCGTGCTCCTCGCACTGGGTTTCACCGGCCCGGAATCGCACGACCTGACATCCCAGCTCGGCCTTCCGTTTGACGCTCGCGGCAACGTGGAGCGCGGCAACGACTACGCGACGAGCGAGCCAGGCGTCTTCGTTGCCGGCGACGCCGGGCGCGGCCAGTCACTCATTGTCTGGGCAATCGCAGAGGGTCGCGCCGCTGCCGCGGCCGTGGACAGGTACCTCGAAGGGGAGAGCGATCTCCCCGCCCCGGTACGCCCTACCGATCGAGCCATAGCGCTCTAGACTTGGACCGCGTGTCAGGTCCGCATCTTTTTTCCCGCCAAGACAACCCCGCAAGAGCGCGCATGCGCAGAAGCACGGAGAACGACAAGTATGAGACGAGCTAAAATCGTCGCTACCCTCGGGCCGGCAACCGCCAGCTATGAGGATATTCGGGCAATCATCGACGCAGGTGTCAACGTTGCGAGGATGAACCTCAGCCACGGCACCTACGACGTCCACGAGGGTGTTTACGCGAACGTGCGCAGGGCCGCAGCGGACGCGGGCCAGCCCGTGGCCGTGCTTGTTGACCTGCAGGGGCCGAAGATCCGGCTCGGCAAGTTCGAGGGCGGACCGTACAACCTGGCCAAGGGCGACATCTTCAAGATCACCACCGAGGACGTACTCGGAACCAAGGAGCTGTGCGGAACAACGTTCAAGGGCCTGCCCGACGACGTGAAGCCGGGCGACTTCCTTCTCATCGATGACGGCAAGGTCAAGGTGAAGGTCCTCGAAACCGACGGCGTGGTCGTCACGACGGAGGTCATCGTCGCCGGCGCTGTCTCCAACAACAAGGGCATCAACCTCCCGGGAGTGGCCGTCAACGTCCCCGCCCTGAGCGAGAAGGACGAGGCCGACCTCCGCTGGGGTCTCAAGCTCGGCGCCGACTTCATTGCCCTCTCCTTCGTGCGCAATGCTGAAGACATCACACGCGTCCACGAAATCATGGACGAGGAGGGAAAGCGCCTCCCCGTCATCGCCAAGATCGAGAAGCCGCAGGCCGTTGATCACCTCGAGGAGATCATCGAAGCCTTCGACGGCATCATGGTCGCGCGAGGCGACCTCGGTGTCGAGCTTCCCCTCGAAGCGGTTCCGATCGTGCAGAAGCGCGCCGTTGAACTGTGCCGCCGGATGGCCAAGCCGGTCATCGTCGCGACGCAGATGCTCGAGTCGATGATTTCAAGCCCGATTCCGACCCGCGCGGAGACCTCGGACGTCGCGAACGCTGTTCTCGACGGTGCGGATGCCGTCATGCTCAGTGGCGAGACGAGCGTCGGGCAGTACCCGGTGATCACGGTTCAGACAATGGCCCGCATCATCGAGTCCACCGAGGAACACGGACTCGAGCGCATCGCTCCGCTCGGCACCAAGCCGCGCACGCAGGGTGGGGCCATCACCCTCGCCGCGAGCGAGGTTGCTGACTTCGTCGAGGCCAAGTTCCTCTGCGTATTCACGGAGTCGGGTGACTCGGTACGCCGGATGTCACGCCTTCGCACACAGATCCCCGTGCTCGGAATGACGCCGGATGAAGGCATCCGCCGCCGCATGCAGTTGAACTGGGGTGTTGAAGCATTCCTGGTCGACCGCGTGACCCACACGGATGCCATGTTCAGCCAGGTCGACGACATCCTCCTCGGTCTCAACAAGGCCAAGGTCGGTGACAAGGTCGTCGTCATCTCAGGTTCCCCTCCCGGAATCCCCGGATCGACGAACGACCTCCGGGTCCACAAGGTGGGCGACGCCCACCACGGAGTCGTTCCCGCATACCAGTAGCCACGCACCCTGTTACACACGCGAAACGCGGACCCTGTCGGGTCCGCGTTTCGTCGTTGGTCGAGCGCTCGGCCCGGTCCTACAGGTCCTCTGGCCGCACTACACCGTCCAGATCCGGGTCGGTGTCATCGATGGGGCGCTCTTCGTCGAGTCCATCGAACTCCTCGAACGGGTCATCATCCTCGTCAGGGAGCACAGCGAGTTCTTCGTCATCCGGAACGATGATGTCACCGTCGTCGTCTGTCAGGTTCGCCATGGGCCGTTCCTTCCGTGTGGTTGGCGGTCGAACCGCCGCTTGAGTCAAACCCTAGGCTTGGTGCAACGTCGGAACAAGAGCCCGACGAAAGGAATCAACGGCGATGACTGATGCACACAGCGAAGACCGACGGGATGCCATCGGAAACGGGCGCGACGAAAGTGACGAGGAGCGCTCTGACCGCAACTGGATAGACCTGCTCCAGGAGCTCAGGGTCCTCCAGGCGGGCACTCAGATCCTGACCGCGTTCCTGTTGGCGATCGCCTTTCAACCGCGGTTCACCGAACTCGACGTGTTCCAGCGCACCCTCTACCTGGCACTGGTCTCCGCATCGATCCTCACCACCGTGCTGTGCCTCCTTCCGGTGAGCCTGCACCGGGTACTCTTCCGGCAGAGGCTCAAGAGCTTCACGGTCTCGATCGGGCACGCCATGGTCCGCGCCGTGATCTTCGGCGTCTCGGTTGCCACCATCGGCACCGCCATGCTGATCTTCGACTTCGTCGTCGGCCGAACCGCCGGCCTGGTCGCGGCCGGCATCCTCGCCGTGATCCTCATCGTCTTCGGACTCATCCTTCCGCTCGTCGTGAGGCACGTGTCGACGCCAGACGGGGACACCGATCCGGCGAGCTGAACCGCAGCCGTACCCGCCACGGCGGTGTCAAGCGCTGGCGAACGGCCAGGAAACGGTGTTCACTGAAAGCATGAGAGCAATCTGGAAGGGTGCCATCACCTTTGGCCTCGTCAACGTGCCGGTGAAGGTCTACAGCGCCACCGAAGACCACGACATCCCCCTGCACCAGGTCCACGACAAGGACGGCGGTCGAATCCGCTACCAGCGCCGGTGTGAGGTCTGCGGCAAGATCGTCAAGTACGAGAACATCGACAAGGCGTACGACGACGGGGAACGCACCGTCGTCCTCACCGCCGAGGACCTGGCGTCGCTGCCGCAGGAGAAGAGCCGCGAGATCGAGGTCGTCGAGTTCGTGCCCACCGAGCAGGTGGATCCCATGATGTTCGACCGCAGCTACTACCTCGAGCCTGACTCGACGTCGTCGAAGGCGTACGTTCTGCTCAGGAAGACGCTCGAGTCGACCGACCGAACGGCAATCGTCCGGTTCGCCCTGCGGCAGAAGACCCGGCTTGCTGCTCTCCGTGCCCGCGATGGGGTCCTCGTCGTCCAGACGTTGCTCTGGGGAGACGAGATCCGCGCGGCGGATTTCGACAGCCTGAAGGAGCGCGTGCGCATCTCTGCGAAGGAGCTCGAACTCTCGAGCGCGCTCGTCGACAGTTTTTCCGACGACTTCACACCCGATCAGTTCACCGACGAATACCAGGGAGAACTGCGAACGCTCATCGACGCCAAGCTCGAACAGGGCGAGGCGCTCGATACGGATGCCACCTTCGGCGAGAGCGAGAAGGAAGAGGAGTCGGGTGAGGTCATCGACCTGATGGAAGCCCTCCGCCGCAGCGTGGAGAAGTCCCGCGATGCCAAGAAGAAGAAAACGCCGGCGAAGGCTGCGAAGAAGAAGCCCGCCTAGCGGCCGGCTGGCGCTGCCGCGTCAGCCCGCGAAATCAGTTCGTGAGCCCGGTGACCGAAGGGCCCTCGAGCACCTCACCTGTCGCGGTGAACCGCGAGCCGTGCAGCGGGCAATCCCATGATCTCTCGACGTCGTTCCAGGCCACGATTCCGCCCAGGTGAGGACACACCGCCGAGGTTCGCGAGACGACGCCGTCGACCCGGCAGACCGCGACGGGTTTGACGCCGTCGCGCACGACAACGCCTTCGCCTTCGGCCGGCCCGCCTTCGGGAAGGCCCGACAGTTCCGCGCCTACCCAGCCCTTTGCGAGATCCGCGGCAACCGTGGCACCGGCAGCGAGAGTGGTACGGATCGCACTCGAGGTCGGCACCCGGCCGCGAAGCGCGGTGGCCCAGTCGGGGGAGGTGCCAGCGAACTGCGCAGCGAGCGATATTCCCGCAGCGGCACCGTTGGCCATTCCCCACTTGTTGTAACCGGTGGCGACGAAGACCCGGTCCTCGCCTGGACTGATCGGTCCGAAATGCGGCAGCCCGTCCGACACCCGATAGTCCTGGGCGGACCAGGAGTGGGTCTCGGTCAACCCCCCGAAGGTCTCCGTTGTCCACCCGGCGAGGTCGTCGACCCGTGCTGTCGTCGGTTGGCCTGTACCCACCCTGTGGTCGTTACCCCCGACGATGAGGTACCGGCCGTCCGGGCGAGTCCAGTCCCGGATGGATCGGGAGGGCTCGTCGACGGACAGGTACATTCCCCCCAGTTGCGGCTGGTCCCACCGATACGCGAGGGCATATGACCTGTGCGCCTGAATGGTGGCGAACTGAGCTCCACGCTTGAGGAAGGGCATGCCGGTCGCCAGGACAACGCGGTTGCCCCGAACCTCCCCGCGGTCCGTCGCGACGACGCATGGGCCGCCCGAGTCGACATCGAGGGCACGGACTCCCTCGATCACAATCCCGCCATTCCTCCGGACCGCCCCGGCGAGGGCGGCGAGAAGTTCGACGGCGTCGAGCTGGAACTGTCCACCAAGACTCACCGCCGCGGTGATGTCGATCGGTAGTTCGAGTGCCGAGAGCGCCGTCACATCAAGACCGAGTGACGACGCTGTGTCCAACTCGGCTTCGATCGTCGGTGCGCCCTTGTCTGTCGACGCGTAGGTCACGGCATCCCTGAACTCCAGTCGCACGCCCTCCACGTCGGCGAAGCGCCTGATCCAGTCCTGCCCGGCACGGTTCGCGGCGAGATAGGCGTCGAGCAGCTCACGCGGAAGTGACCGGTCGAGGCTCGAGAGGTGGGAGCCCTGGAGCAACGACACCTTTCCCGTGGTGTTTCCCGTCGATACAGCACCGACGTACCGTGCCTCGAGCACGATCACTGATTGCCCCTGCTCCGCGACCGCGAGCGCTGTAGCAAGGCCGGAGAGCCCGGCCCCAACCACGACGACGTCAGCCTCGAGGCCGTCGCGCCAGAGATCGGTGTCGATGCTGTCCTGCCGGTCAAGCCACAGCGACGGTCCCTGGGGCAGCGTGGATCTGGGCATCGTCGTTCTCCTCGTTCGAGCCGCGGGCGTGGTGCGCCGTGGCCCGCAAGTCGTCAGGGGCGGCACGTCCCGACCGTAGCGGGGCAGAGACGGTTTCGCCACCCCTTGAGCCTGTAATTGCGCCGCGCGTATTGTGTGTGCCAGTTCTCGCCCGGTGGCCCATCAACGAAAGGCGCCGGACGGGCTCGCCGAATACCGACAGACCCAACGACATATTCAGGAGAGTCAGCCATGGCCGCAGACGCGACAACACCGGACCCCAGGAACAAGTACCACGTCGGGGGTTTCCCCCGACAGGAACAGGACCAGCCAGGCCTCCTCTCCAAGACCGACCCGACGCCTGACCACGGGGAAGACACCTACATAGGTTCGGGAAAGCTGACCGGTCGCGTCGCCCTCATTACCGGAGGTGACTCCGGTATCGGACGAGCCGTCGCGATAGCTTTCGCTCGCGAGGGCGCCGATGTCGCCATCTCCTACCTCCCGGAAGAACAGGATGACGCTGAGGACACCGCGGAGTGGGTCGAGAAGGCCGGCCGTCGAGCGCTCCTGCTGCCCGGCGATGCCCGTGACGAACAGTACTGCACCGAAATGGTGGAGTTGACTCTCGCGGAGCTCGCGCGCCTCGACATCCTCGTGCTCAACGCTGCGTACCAGGAAAACCGTGAGGGGCTCGAAAACCTGCCGACCGAGGAGTTCGACCGGGTGTTCAAGACGAACCTCTACGCCGTGATGTGGACGGCGCGCGCCGCGATCCCTCACCTGAAGCCGGGGTCTTCGATCATCACCACATCGTCGATCCAGGCATTCGACCCGTCACCGGAACTCATCGATTACGCGATGACCAAGGCCGCGCAGGTCGCGTTTACGAAGGCCCTTGCGCAGCAGCTCGGCGACAAGGGCGTGCGGGTCAACGCTGTTGCCCCTGGTCCGATCTGGACCCCACTTATTCCCGCGACGTCATGGCCGGACAAGGTGGAGAGCTTCGGCGCCGACACCCCGCTCGGTCGCGCGGGCCAGCCCGCCGAACTCGCGGGGGCCTACGTTTACCTCGCCTCCGATGACGCCTCATACGTGTCAGGCGCGGTGCTGCCCGTCACCGGTGGCAAGGGACTTTGAGCGTCAGGGCACCGCGCCTTCGCCGGAGCCAAACCTCGGGCCCCGGTCTCGGACGCCGACGGACGAGGTCGGGCTTCCGGTACATCGATGAAAGCGGTCGGCCGGTTCACGATCCGGAAACCATCGAGCGGATCGCCGCGCTCGTGATCCCGCCGGCGTGGACGGACGTGTGGATTTCGCCGCACGCGCACGGTCATATCCAGGCCGTTGGCATCGATCAGGCCGGCAGGCGCCAGTACTTGTACCACGAGGTGTGGCGGCAGAAACAGGACAAGCAGAAGTTCGACAGGGCGCTCGAGCTGGCGCTCGCCCTCCCGTCCGCCCGGAGGCGCGTGACGAGCGACCTGCGGGGTCCAACCGGGTCCCGTGACCGCGCGCTCGCGACGGGCTTCAGGCTTCTCGATTCCGCCCGGTTGCGGGTGGGCAGCGAGCGATTCGCACTCGAGCACGGCAGCCACGGCCTCACAACGCTGTTGTGTGAACACGCGACAGTCTCCGGCTCAACGGTTTCCCTGGAGTTCCCGGGCAAGAGCGGTCAAGCCTGGTCGAGCGACACAACCGACGACGACCTGGCGAAAGTGATTCGTTCGCTGAAGAGCCGGGGCGGCGAGGCGCGCCTCCTGGCGTGGAAGAACGGACGGGACTGGCGCCCACTGAGCGCCCAGGACATGAACGACTACGTCCGGTTGCGGACGAACGGCGACTTCACCGCCAAGGACTTCCGGACGCTCCACGGCAGCATTACCGCCGCGCGTGCTCTCCGCGATTTCGGCGTGGTCTCATCCGCGCGGCAGCAGGCGAAGATCATCACGGCCGCCGTTGCCGAGACCGCGGATGTCCTCGGTAACACGCCGACCGTCGCTCGGGCGAGTTACATCGATCCACGCGTGATCGACCGCTATCGGAACGGCGAGTTGCTTGACGGCACTGGCCAGCCGGAACCCGCGCTTCGACGTCTGATTCTCGGTTCGTGAACGGCCCGGCTGACGAAGCTCGTGCCCTCAGGAACCGGCGGCGGCGAGGTCCACCCCTCCCGCGGCTGACTCGGCTTCCGCCAGCAGGGGAAGCTGAAGCGTCAGCCACGGGCTGAACGCCCACGGCGTTGCGGTAACGGCTGTGGTCAGGCGTGCCGGGTCGACCCACAGCCATTCAGCAACCTCGTCGGGTCGAGGGTCGACGGAACCGCTGACGGTGGCACGGTAGACGGGGCACACCTCGTTCTCCACGATGCCAGATGCGTCGACCGCACGGTACCGAAAATCGGGCAGGACCAGCTCGAGGGAGTCGAGAACCACGCCGAGTTCGTGGCCCGCGCGGCGGTGCACGGCCTGGTCGATATCCTCACCTGGCGCCGGGTGTCCACAGAACGAGTTCGTCCACACTCCCGGCCAGGCCACCTTCGTCAGCGCTCGCCGCGTGACCAGGATCCGCCCGTCCGGGTCGAAGACATGACAGGAGAACGCGAGGTGGAGCGGTGTCGCCCGGGTGTGCACCGTCGACTTATCGGCGACGCCGGCCACTGAACCGTCGTCAGCAAGCAGGACAACCTGTTCAACCGTTGTACTCATTCCTCCATTCTGTGCCTCCTCACGTGGTCGACCAAGCCGGGACTTGGGGGGCTGGTCGAAATCAACCGAAAGTATGTGACGATCATTCAGACCGTCAAGTACCGTGGACGAATGGACCAGCACCAGCTCATCGACGCGCCCTGGCGAGGGGCGCAGCAGGTCGAGGACGCGCTTCAGCGCTACTTCAGCCTCGCGCGGAGCCAGGCTGGAAAACACGGCCACCGGTTCGAACGACTCTGGGACGTCATCGAACGAAACACGACGGGTGGCAAGCGATTCCGGCCGCGCATGGTCATGGTGGCTTACACGTCGCTCGGCGGTAACGACCTCGAAGCCGTCGCACAGCTCGCTGCTGCCTACGAGATGCTCCACACGGCGCTCATCATCCACGACGACGTCATCGACAGGGACTTTGTCAGGCGGGGCCACGCCAACATCTCGGGCAGTTACCGGGACATCGCGACAACGGCCGGTGTGCCGCTTCCCGCAGCGGAGCACCGCGGCATGTCGGCGGCGGTCATTGCCGGCGACCTCGCGATCTCCGCCGCATACCGGCTCGTCGACCGGACCGGTGCAGCAGACGATGTCAGGTTCAGACTGCGCGACCTCCTCGACGACGCGATTACGGCATCCGCGGCGGGTGAACTCGCCGACGTTGACTTCTCACTGCTGCCCGGACAACCGACCGTCGACGAGATCGTGGAGATGGAACGCCTGAAGACCGCCGTGTATTCGTTCGAGGCGCCACTCCAGTCGGGCGCTGTGCTCGCGGGCGGCTTCGACGAGACCATCGAGCAGCTCGGCGCATTCGGACGTAACATCGGCATCGCCTACCAGATCGTCGACGACATTCTCGGTGTTTTCGGTCGAGAAGAGGTGACGGGCAAAAGCACGCTCGGGGACCTGCGGGAAGGCAAACGGACCGTGATCACGGCACAGGCATCCACCCATAACCTGTGGCAGCCCGTCTCCGGGCTCTTTGGCAAGTCAGATCTCGATGAAGAGGAAGCGGCCCACATTCGCAACGTCCTCGTAGACTCAGGGTCCAAAAGCTTCGCCGAGAGCCTCGCAGCCGATTTCACCAACCGCGCCTGGGAGCACCTCGCGTCTGATGCGATTCCTGTCGCATTGAGAACCGAGCTTCAACCCGTCGTCCGAAGAGTTCTGGAGCGTGTCCGTTGAACCGTCCCTCCCTGCGCTCCCGGCCCGCCGGGTCTCCAACCGGCGGCGCCCTCTACGACGAAGTCGCCGTCGAAACCTCCGCTCGCGTCATCGAACGGTATTCGACGTCGTTCGGCATGGCATCCCGGCTGCTCGGTCCCGATGTCCGCGTGCACGTGAGAAACATCTACGCCCTGGTGCGGGTAGCCGACGAGATCGTCGACGGTGTGGCCAGGGATGCAGGGCTTGCCCCCGATGAAGTGGCGTCGAGGCTCGACGCGTTCGAAACGGAAACGGATCTGGCCACTGCCACCGGCTACAGCACAAACCTCGTTATCCACGCCTTTGCCCTCACCGCCCGTGCCGTCGGGATCCAGCGGGACCTGACCGCACCGTTCTTCGCGTCCATGCGGGCCGACTGCACCGAGATCACCCACACCCCGGAAAGCTTCCAGACATATGTTTACGGTTCTGCTGAGGTCATTGGCCTGATGTGCCTGCGCGCTTTTCTCCATGGCCACACGGTGCCCGAAGATCAGGAAGCGCGACTCGTCAACGGAGCGCGCCACCTCGGCGCGGCATTCCAGAAGGTCAACTTTCTGCGGGACCTCTCCGCAGACTTCGACGGCCTCGGGCGCAGCTACTTTCCCGGTGTCGAACTCACCTCATTCGGGGATGCCGACAAACGCCGGCTTCTCGCGGACATCGACGAGGACCTCGCGATTGCCTCGGCGACACTGCGGGAACTCCCGCCCTCGTCGAGGCGCGCCGTCGCGCTCGCCCAATTGCTCTTCGGTGAGCTCACGGAGCGGATCCGCCAGACCCCGGCGAGCGCGCTCAGCCACACCAGGGTCCGTGTTCCCACCTCGGTCAAGCTGCGCCTCGCGGCTGCCGCCGCGGCTGGAAAGCTCCCGTGACCGGCGTGAAGAACGCCGTCGTCATCGGCGGCGGCATCTCCGGCCTGGCCACGTCAGCACTTCTCGCGCGGGACGGCTATGCGGTGACCCTCCTCGAAAAGCGCGGCGAGGTCGGCGGGAGAGCAGGTCTCCAGGAACGCGACGGCTTCCGCTTCGATACGGGGCCGAGCTGGTACCTCATGCCGGAGGTCTTCGACCACTTCTACCGGCTGCTCGGCACCTCTGCCGCTGAGCAGCTGGACCTCGTGCGACTCGAACCCGGCTACCGTGTCTTCTTCGAGAGCCGGAGCGAACCGGTCACGGTCGCAGCATCCAGGGAAGAGAACATCGCACTGTTCGAGAGCATCGAGAGCGGGGCAGGCGCTGAGCTCGAGCGTTATCTCGATTCCGCGGCGCTCACCTACGAGATGGCGAAGAAGCGTTTCCTCTACTCGACCTTCGAGTCCTTCCTCCCGCTGTTCAGACGTGACGTCCTCCGCCGGACCCGGCTACTCGTCCGTTTGCTCACCGAGTCCCTCGACACATTCACCTCCAGGTACTTCCGCGATGACAGGCTGCGCCAGATCCTCGGCTACCCGGCGGTCTTCCTCGGGTCGAGCCCGTTCTCGACGCCGAGCATGTACCACCTGATGAGCCACCTCGACCTCGACGATGGTGTGTACTACCCGCGCGGCGGCTTCGCCACGGTGATCGACACGATCGCTGCCCTTGCCCGAAGCGAGGGGGTCGACATTCGCACCGACGCGACGGTGACGTCCATCGACACGCGCAGGGCGGCATCCGGCAGGAAACCGGCGGTCAGGGGAGTCACCTGGACCGACAGTGCCGGTGAATCCCACTCCCTCGCCGCGGACCTGGTCGTCTCGACGGCCGACCTGCACCACAGCGAGACCCGCCTGTTGCCCGAGCCGCTGCAGACCTACCCCGAGAGCTACTGGGAGAAGAAGACAGCGGGGCCGAGCGCTGTGCTGGTGTCCCTCGGCGTGAGCGGGTCCCTCCCTGAGCTCGAACACCACAGCCTGTTCTTCACGAGCGACTGGAAACACAACTTCTCGCGGATCTTCACCGAACCGACAAGTGTTCCGTCGCCGGCCTCCCTGTATGTCTGCAAGCCGAGCGCGTCAGACCCGTCGGTCGCGCCGGATGGCACCGAGAACCTCTTCATCCTCGTGCCGGTACCCGCCGATCCGGCGATCGGCGGGCGAGCGGATGCCACTGTGCAACGGATCGCCGACGACGCGATTGCGCAGGTGGCTGGGTGGGCGGGTATACCCGATCTGGCCGACCGTGTTCTCGTCCGCGAGGTCACCGGCCCCGCAGACTTCGCGTCGGATCTCAACGCCTGGAAGGGGACGGCGCTTGGTCCAGCCCACATCCTGACCCAGAGCGCGTTCTTCCGCGCGGGCAACGTCAGCAGGAAAGTCGACGGCCTGCTCTACGCGGGTGGCTCGAGCATCCCTGGCATCGGCCTGCCGATGTGCCTGATCAGCGCCGAGCTCGTGATCAAACGCCTCCGCGGCGATACGAGCACCGAGGCAATGCCGACACCGCTCACGCGATCAGCAGCGGTGCGCCGCGTTCGTGACGCCGGTGCTCGACGCTGATGGCGTTCCTCTACCTCGGCGCGCTTCTCGTCTCACTCGGTTGCATGGCCCTGCTCGACCGGCGGTTCACCCTGTTCTTCTGGGCTGACGCCCGGCGCGCGAGCATCGTGCTCGTCCTCGGCCTCGCCTTTTTCCTCACCTGGGATCTCGCGGGCATCGGGCTGTTGATCTTCTACCGCGGGGAGACGGACTTCATGACCGGCATCCTGCTCGCACCAGAGCTCCCGCTCGAAGAGGTCTTTTTCCTCGCCCTGCTCTGCTATCTCGCCATGAACCTCTTCGGCGGCGCTGCCCTGCTGCTCAATCGCACGGCACGCCGGGAGGGACGTTCGTGACCTACTGGCTGCTCAATCTCGTGTTCCTCGTGCCGGCGCTCGCGATCGGTGCCCTCGCTTCCACGCGCACAGCACGTCGAAAGCCCGGCTCCCGTCCGTTCGCCCGGATGGCTGTCACACTGGTCGTCGTGCTGATCCTGACCGCGGTCTTCGACAACATCATGATCGCCATCGGCCTGTTCGGATATAACCCGGATGTCATCAGCGGCGCCTTCCTTGGACGCGCACCGCTCGAAGACTTCGCTTACGCGATAGCGGCAGCCGTGCTGCTTCCGGGGCTGTGGCTGCTGCTCCCAGGCAGGAAGCCGGAGGCCGGGCAATGAAAACCCTCGGAGCGATTCTGTTGTCATCGCGACCGCTGAGCTGGGTCAACACGGCCTTCCCGTTCGCTGCCGCCTATTTCATGTCGACTCGCGAACTCGACCTCACGTTCTGGATCGGCACCGTGTACTTCCTCGTGCCGTACAACCTCGCCATGTACGGCATCAACGACGTGTTCGACTACGAATCCGACCTGCGGAACCCGCGGAAGGGCGGCGTCGAGGGGGCTGTGCTCGACCGGTCCCTCCACCGGCCGATCCTCATCGCGGTCCTGATCACCAACCTGCCTTTTCTGGTCTACCTTGTCGCCGTCGGATCCGCGGTGTCCACCCTGGTCCTCGCGGTGAGCATCTTCGCCGTGATCGCATACAGTGCGCCGCGACTCCGGTTCAAAGAGGTCCCGTTCCTCGACTCCCTGACATCGTCCACCCACTTCGTCAGCCCTGCGGTCTTCGGGCTCACCCTCGCGGGAGCGTCATTCGCCGACGTCGGGCTCATCGCCCTTCTCGCCGGGTTCTTCCTCTGGGGGATCGGAAGTCACGCATTCGGTGCTGTGCAGGACGTCCTCGCTGACCGTGAGGGCGGCATCCGTTCGATAGCGACCGAGATCGGCGCGCGAGCGACAGTGCGGTTCTCGGTTCTCGCATACCTGCTCGCCGGGCTTCTCCTTCTCGCGACACCGTGGCCGGGACCGCTCGCGGGAGTGCTGGCCCTGCCGTACATCGTCAACGCCCTCCCGTACTGGAACATCACCGACGGTACCGCCGAGTCCGCGAACCGCGGCTGGAGACACTTTCTTGCCCTCAACTTTGTCTCGGGGTTCTGCGTGACGATGCTGTTGATCTGGGTTGCGCTCGGCTGACACCGTTGGTTGTAACGTGGACGTACCGTCACACCGAGCAGGGGAGCAACCATGGACGCTGAAGAGAAACGCCACGACCAGCTGACCACAGCGCCTCAGGCCGACGAGTCCGACGCTGCGCCTCGCATCGATGTGACCGAGAAGCCAGACGGAGTGACCAGGATCGACATCAGGGACGACGCGAAGTATCGCCCGAGCGACCCCGAAGCCGACACAGCAGCCGAGTAACGAGCACGTCGCCGGCGGCGACGAGAGCCGCACCGATCGCATAGAAAATCAGGTCGCTGGCGACGAACGTCGTGCCGAACACCAGCCGTGCCGGGGGAAAGACCTCGGCCAGCGCTGCAGGAAGCCCCGTCAACTGCGAGAACTCGACGAGCGCAGAGACGCTGAACGCCACAATCGCGGTGACGAACGCGTGCAGCCTCGGGAAGACCGCTCCAACGAGCAGGTAGACGAGCACCGCGTAGAGGGCGTCGGCGGTGGCATCCGCACTGAACCCGGAGAACGCTGTCGCTATCGTCAGACCGGCGATGATCGTCACGACGGCGCCGATGGTGAGTGCGAGGCGGCGCGCGCCCGGCCGGGGAGCGGGGGTCATGTCATTGTCCGATGCCCGGACACCGTCGTAGCTCACGAGTCTGCGCCTTGAGCTGTGTGGGCGGTGACTGTGCGGGTGAATGGCGCGGCGGAGTGGCGCGGGGGAGCGGCGTAGGAGGACACCCGTCCATCATGGCCGCCGGTTGCGCCTGTCGTCATCCCGACTGCGCTGCTGCAGTCCGACCCGTTGCGAGACAGCGAACGGGCGGTACCTCCGACCCGCGCCGGGTGGCATCCTTTGCTCTCATCGGACGGATAATCTGGGCCCATGAACCTGGAATCCGTCGCGACTGAGCTGTACACGGTGCCGCTCAGCGAATTCGTCCGAGCCCGGGCCGCTGCGGTGAGCGCGGCGAAGGATGCGGGTGACAAAGACCTCGCGCGTCGGCTCGGAAAGTTGCCGAAGCCGTCGGTCGCTGCGTGGCTCGCCAATCTCCTGGTCGCAACGCACAGGGACGACGTCGACAAACTGATCGCGCTGGGAAAAGACCTGCGCGCTGCCGAGCAGGCGCGCGAGACCGATGACCTCAGGAGGCTCGGACGTGAGCGGCAACAGCTGATCCGGGCGGTGTCCCGGCTCGGCATCGAGACCGGCACGAAAGCCGGCACCAAAGCCAGCCCGAGCGCGGTGCGGGAACTCGAGCAGACGCTTCAGGCGGCGCTCGCCGATTCCGCCGCAGCGGACGCGGTGCTGACGGCGGTGCTCATACGGAGCCTGACATCAAACGGGGTCGAACCCGTGGACCTCTCCGGTGCCCTCGCTGTCGACTCGGTGTCGGCGGCGCCGTCGTCCTCCCGTGATGACCCCCCACGGCTCCGTGCCGTTGATACCACCGCTGCACAGCGTGACCTCGCTGAGGCTCGTCGAAAACTCGAGGATGCCGAGCGCCGCGCCGATGACGCGGACGAGGCGCTCGAGGGCATTCAGTCGCGAATCAGCGCTCTCGCGCCCGAGATTGAGACCCTCACCGACGAACGCCGTCGGCTGCGGGCCCGTCTCACCGAGATTGAGTCGGAACTGGACGATCGCAAGGCCGAGCACGACACGCTGCGAAAAAACGTTGCAGGGGCTCGGCATGAGGCCGGTGTCGCCGGCCGCGCGCTTGCGCGAGCCAGGGAACGCGCGGAACGGCTCTCGCGTAGCGCGTCGAACGACTAGGGGTCAGCCCTGCTCGGGGAACTCCAGAATGTCGTCGCCCGGCACGCTTTCAATGTCGGACGTCTGGGGGTGTGCGTTGCCGAGGCGAGCCGTTGCCTCCTGCAATTCGGCCACCAATTCAGCATCGGTGACCTCAGGGAACGTGCTGTCTTCCGTCTCGGATACCAGCTGGCTGGCGGGGCCGACCAGGAAGTTCGCGCGACCCAGTGTGCCGTCCTCGTGGAGCGAGGGAATATCGACGGATGCAGACGAGCCCACCTTCGCGAGGGCTTCTGCGTAACCGACAAGGGCCCTGGCGATCTCCGACCCGGTGAGGATCGAACCTGTCGCGTAGTGTATGCGTTCCATACCTGCAGCTAACCCCGTCGATACCGGCTCGTTCAACCCCTGAACAAATCGGCCGTTATGGGCTATAGAGGACACTGCCGCATCGAGCGGATGCCACCTGCATACGTCTCAGGAATTCTCAGCCCGCGGGGCGCCATGCCCGCGTATCGTGCGAGACGATCGGGGCGAGCTGAGCGCGAGCACGGCGATCAGTAAGCCGGCTGCGGGCAGCACCCCCCGCACCCAGCCCCCCATCTCCTCGAACTCGAGGGCCTCCGAGGTCGTCGCCGCCGCGGCGAGTATGGTGCCGATCCCGGCGATACCCAGGAGCTGACCGGTCTGCTTCGATGTCGATACGAGGCTCGAGGCCAGTCCCGCCTCCGAGATGGGAAGGGACGACAGCGCTGTCACGCTGACTCCCACGGAGGCAGCCAGGATTATGGCTGGCGAAGTCCAGCCCAGGTGCACACCCTCGATGAGCGCGAACGCGAGTCCGGCGAGGAACACCGTGAGCAGCACCTGACCGATGGCGTCGAACGGTTGCGGCTGATCGGCCCGCGATGCCGTCAGGAGCACGGCAGCAAGAGCAGCGGCGAGCAGTCCGATGGGCACCCCTGCCCAGAAGACGCTCGCCCAGCCGAGGTCGCGCACGAGCAGGCCGCCGAGAATGGGACCGGCCGCGAGCGGGGCTGTACCGATCGTGGTCCACCACATGACAGCCACAGCGCGGCGGGCGGTCTCGGGGAATGCCGCCGCGAGCAATGACAATCCGGCGGGGGCGATCAAGGCGCTGCCGATCCCCTGGACGACCCGCCCCATGATGAGAAGGGGAACCGAGCTACTCATCGCGCAGAGGATGGAACCAGCGATCATCATGACGTTGCCCGCGATCAGGACACGTTTCCGGCCGATGCGGTCGGCGAGCGTGCCGGAGAAGGTGAGCATGCTCGCGAGCGTCAGCACGTACGCGCTCACCACCCACCGCAGTGAGTCGATCCGGGCGTCGAGGTCTGCGCGATGTCGGGCAACGCAATGTTGGCGACACTGCCGTAGACGGTGTGCAGGAACTGGGAGAGGCAGCAGACGACCACCAGTCAGCCGCTCGCGACGCTCGATGATCTGATCATGGCCGCCCCTCGCTCGAGGTCCCGACTATAGCTACCGGACGCGCCTTGCGCAGGGTCCTGTGCCCGGCCGATTCGGCCCCGGCCGTCGGTCGGACTTCGCCGCACGTGCGCCATAGTGACGGGTCCAGCCTGGGTCCGTTTACTTCCGGATCACTCGTGCCCATCGTCGCGGTGGCGTCGCGTCGTCGTCTGTCTCGGCATCCTCGGCGAAACGCACGCATGTGCAACGCGCCTCGGGACAGGCCAGGCGGCACGCACAAAAAGACCCCTTCATCTCCCCGTCAAAACGAGGAGATAAAGGGGTCACACTGCTGTGCCGGTGGTGGGACTCGAACCCACACGTCCTCTCGAACAAAGCATTTTGAGTGCTCCGCGTCTGCCATTCCGCCACACCGGCGCACAACAACGTGGACAAGAGTACCGTAGGATTAAGACGTGACCGAGCAAGAAGCATCAACCCCAGCCCCACGACGCGTCGTCGTAGCAGAAGACGAATCACTGATTCGTCTCGACATTGTCGAAATCCTCCGTGACAACGGCTTCGAGGTTGTCGGTGAAGCTGGTGACGGTGAAACCGCCGTTGCCCTCGCCATGGAACTGCGCCCCGACCTCGTCATCATGGATGTCAAAATGCCGCAGCTCGACGGCATCTCCGCCGCTGAGCGCCTGCACAAGGCCCAGATCGCCCCCGTCGTCCTGCTCACCGCCTTCAGCCAGAAGGAGCTCGTCGAGCGCGCGAGCGAGGCAGGTGCCCTGGCCTACGTCGTCAAGCCGTTCACGCCGAACGACCTGCTGCCCGCGATCGAAATCGCGCTGAGCCGCTACCAGCAGATCATCACACTCGAGGCCGAAGTCGCCGACATGGTCGAGCGTTTCGAGACCCGCAAGCTCGTCGACCGGGCCAAGGGCCTGCTCAACGAGAAGATGGGCCTCACCGAGCCCGAAGCTTTCCGCTGGATCCAGAAGGCGTCGATGGACCGTCGCCTCACCATGCACGACGTCGCCCAGGCCATCGTCGAGCAGCTCACAGCGAAGAAGTAGAACCCCAGCTACGACAGAAGGCGGGCCGGTATACCCGGCCCGCCTTCTGCGTTGTCCCGTGCCGCTGCCGCACACTCATCGGTCCGGAAGGCAGGGTTTCCTCGACAGAACCCGACATTCGCGACCGACGAACCCCATGCCGCCAGACACCGCCGCGCACTCATCGGTCCGGAAGGCAGGGTTTTCTCGACAGAACCCGACATTCGCGACCGACGAACCCCATGCCGCCAGACACCGCCGCGCTCATCGGTCCGGAAGGCAGGGTTTTCTCGGCGGAACCCGACATTCGCGACCGACGAGTGTCGCCCCACGTCGCGAATCCTGGGCGACGGATGCCGTCAGCCGGCCGGCACGTCCTTGATCATGTTCGTGATCCGGATGGTCGAGCACCGACGGCCCTGTTCGTCGGTCACCGCGATCTCGTGCACGGTCATCGAACGCCCGAGGTGGATGGGGGTGCAGACGCCAATGACGATTCCCGACGTCGCCGACCGAGTGTGTGTCGCGTTGATGTCGACGCCGACAGCGAGCTTGCCTGGACCCGCCCACAGGTTGGCCGACATGGAGCCGAGCGACTCTCCGAGCACCACGTACGCACCGCCGTGGAGGAGCATGGCCGGCTGGGTGTTGCCGTCGACGGGCATGGTCGCAACCGCCCGCTCGAGGGTGAATTCGGTGAACTCGATGCCCATCTTTGCGGCCAGCGCCCCGGCGCCGCGCTCAAGGACGTAGTCGAGTGCGTTCTCTGTGGTTTCAGTCATCGTCGCCTTTGCTGGGTGTCGAACCCGCCGCCGCAAGTGGCTGTCAGCAGTCGCTTGTAGGCTGGGAGGGTGTCTGACAACGAAAAGCCTACCCTCCTCGTCATTGACGGTCATTCCCTAGCATTCCGGGCGTTCTACGCACTCCCGGTCGACAGTTTCTCCACTAAAGACGGTCAGCACACGAATGCTATTCACGGCTTCCTCGCCATGCTGATCAACCTCATCCGCGATCACAAGCCGACACACATCGCCGTCGCGTTCGACATCTCACGGTTCAGCTTCCGTACCCGCGAGTACCCGGAGTACAAGGGCACCCGCGGTGAAACGCCATCGGAGTTCATCGGCCAGGTCCCGCTGCTGCAGGATGTCCTCGCCGCGATGAACATCACAACGATCTCGATCGAAGACTACGAGGCGGACGACATCCTCGCGACGCTCAGCGTCAAAGGCCGCGAGCAGGGCTACCGGGTGCTCGTCGTGTCCGGCGACCGCGACACGATCCAGCTCGTCAACGACGACGTCACGCTGCTGTACCCCTCCCGGATGGGCGTCTCCGACCTCACGCGCTACGACGCCGCGAAGGTGATGGAACGCTACGGCATCCAGCCGCACCAGTACCCCGAGGTCGCCGCTCTCGTCGGCGAGACCAGCGATAACCTCCCCGGCGTCCCCAAGGTCGGCGAGAAGACGGCCGTGAAATGGCTCAACCAGTACGGCAGCCTCGACGGCATCCTCGAGAACGCCGACAAGATCACCGGCAAGGTGGGGGAGAGCCTCCGCGAACACAAAGAGAACGCGATCCGGAACCGCAGGCTCAACCACCTGCTCACCGATGTCGAGCTTCCTGTCACTCTCGACTCGCTCGAGAAGAAGCCGATCGACGAAGCTGCCGTGCGCGAGATCTTCGACAAGCTCGAGTTCCGCACGATGCTTGACCGCCTGCTCAAGGCGGAGGGGCTCGATGAGCAGACCACGGGTGTTCCGGCGGTTCGCGCCGACGCCGTGAAGATCCCGGTCCCGCAGCAGCTCCTCGATGAAGAACTCGGTGCGTGGCTCAGCCGGGCCACCGCGGCGAACCCCGACGGGCTCGGTCTCACCATCGAACTGCACGACGGCAAACCCGTCGCCGCAGGAATCGCGACGCTCACCGAGGCCGTCGCCCTCGCCTGGAAGCCGGGTGGTGCCGACTACGCGCCGTTCGAAGCCTGGCTCGCCAGTGATGCTCCCAAGGTCATGACCGACGCGAAGAAGCAGCTCAAGGCGCTCCGTACTGCGGGGGTGGCGTTCGACGGTATTGCCTTCGACACCCACATCGCCGGGTGGCTCCTGCGCCCGAACGGCACCGAAAAGACCCTCGCACACCTCGTCTCGCGGTACCTCGACGAGTCGCTGCCCGTCTCCGACCCGAACCAGCTCGTGCCGCTTGACGACCCTGCAACGGCACCGGTTGAGGCGTGGTTCACCCTTCGTCTGCTCGCACCGCTGACCGAGGCGCTCGACCCGGGTTCACGCAAGGTACTCAGCGACATCGAGATGCCGACGCTCATCACCCTCGTCGACATCGAACTGCGCGGCGTCACCGTCAACCACGATCAGCTCGCCGAACTCTCCGGCCAGCTCGCAGCTCGCGCCGCCGACCTGGCCAGCCAGGCATACGCGATCATCGGCCACGAGGTGAACCTCGGCTCACCGAAGCAGCTCCAGGAGGTGCTGTTCAACGAGCTCGACATGCCGAAGACCCGAGCGAACAAGACAGGCTATTCGACGGATGCCGGTGCGCTGGCCGATCTGCAGGCCTCCAACCCGCATCCGTTCCTCGGCCTGCTCCTCGAACACCGTGACGCGACCAAACTTCGCCAGATCGTTGAAACCGTCGACAAGGCGATCGGTCCTGACGGCAGGGTCCACACGAGCTACGTCCAGACCGGAACGACAACGGGCCGGATCTCGTCAACAGATCCCAACCTGCAGAACATCCCGGTCCGCACCGAAGAGGGTCGCCGCATCCGTGCCGCCTTTGAGGCCGGCGAAGGGTATGAGACCCTGCTGACCGCCGACTACTCGCAGATCGAGATGCGGATCATGGCGCACCTCTCCGGTGACCCTGGCCTCATCGAGGCATTCCGCACCGGAGAAGACCTCCACCGGTTCGTCGGCTCGAAGATCTTCCTGGTGGCCCCCGAGGACGTCACCAACGAAATGCGCACCAAGGTCAAGGCGATGTCATACGGGCTCGCCTACGGTCTCAGCGCGTTCGGGCTGTCGAAGCAGCTGCGGATCGATTCGTCCGAGGCGAAGAAGCTCATGGCCGGGTACTTCGAACGCTTCGGAGCGGTCCGCGACTACCTCCGCAACGTCGTCGAACAGGCCGTCGAAGACGGTTACACCACGACCATCTTCGGCAGGCGCCGCCCGTTCCCCGACCTCAAGAGCTCCAACCGGGTACTGCGAGATAACGCGCAGCGCGCGGCGCTCAACGCCCCGATCCAGGGCACGGCGGCGGACATCATGAAAATCGCGATGAACAACATCGAGAAGGACGTCGCCGAGAAGCAGCTGTCGAGCCGCATGCTCATGCAGGTGCACGATGAGCTCATCTTCGAGGTCGCCCCCGGCGAGTGGGATGCCATCGAGGCCGTCGTGCGGCACCGGATGGCCACAGCAGCCGACCTCGTGGTTCCCCTCGACGTGCACGTCGGGCGCGGGCACAACTGGGACGCCGCAGCGCACTGACCCTCCCGCCACACCCAACCCTGGCCCGCGATCCGCGGCGGGCCAGGGCGGTCTGTGCCTGACGCGCCGCGCTGCCGTAGGCTCACATCCATGACAGCAGAGCAGCGTACGCCGACCCCCATCGACGCCATTGCCGAATCGTGGGTCGACACCCTCGTCGACATCGACCCGCTCGTCGGCACCTACATCGGCCGGGACGAGGTCAACGACCGCTTCGGCGACTTCTCACCGGCCGGGCACGAGCGGTTCATCGATGAAGCGCGCAAGGTCATCGCTGCTCTTGACAGTGCCAAACCCGTCGACGACGTCGACACGGTCACCCGCACCGACCTGCGCGCTGAGCTCGCCCTCGAGGTCGAGAGCGCCGACGCCGGTCTCCACCTGCGCGACCTCAACGTCATCGCCTCGCCGGCCCAGGGCATCCGAGAGATTTTCGACATCATGCCGACCGCCACCGTCGATGACTGGGAGAACGTGTCGTCCCGGCTCAAGGCGCTGCCCGAGGCCATGTCCGGCTACATCGAAACACTCAGGCTCGGCATCCAGCGGGGGATCACTCCTGCGAAACGCCAGGTCGCTGAGGTCTTCGAGCAGGCCAAACGGTACAGCGCCAAGGACGGGTTCTTCGCCCACCTCGCCGCGACCTCCGGCCCGGTCGACGGCCAGCTCCCTGCGTCCCTCGCCTCTCAACTCAACCTCAATGCCGGACAGGCGGCGGTTGCCTACCAGGAGCTGGCGGACTTCCTGGCCCACGAACTCGAGCCAGTCGCCCGAACCGCGGATGCCGTCGGCCGTGACATCTACGAACTACAGTCCCGCAGGTTCCTCGGTGCGACCATCGACCTCGACGAGACCTACGAGTGGGGCATCGAGGAACTGCGCACGATGGTCGAAGAGCAGGAGTCGATCGCCAGGGAGATCAAGCCGGGCGCGACGGTCGAGGAAGCCATCGATTTTCTCGACAACGACCTGAGCCGCAAACTTCACGGAACCGACGCACTGCAGAAGTGGATGCAGGAGACGAGCGACCGCGCGGTCACAGAGCTCGGACGCACCCACTTCGACATTCCCGAAGAGATCCGCACCATCGAGTGCATGATCGCGCCGACCCAGGAGGGCGGGATCTACTACACCGGCCCGACCGACGACTTCTCGCGGCCGGGTCGCATGTGGTGGTCAGTGCCGGAGGGCGTCACCGAGTTCGATACCTGGCGTGAACTCACCACGGTGTACCACGAGGGTGTTCCCGGCCACCACCTTCAGATCGGCCAGGCTGTGTACAACCGCGCGAAACTGAACACCTGGCGCCGCCAGCTCGCTGGTACGTCTGGACACGCGGAGGGCTGGGCACTCTACGCGGAGAGATTGATGGAGCAGCTCGGCTACCTCGATGACCCCGCTGACCGCCTGGGCATGCTCGATGGGCAACGGATGAGGGCGGCCCGCGTTGTACTCGACATCGGCGTGCACCTCGGGAAGAAGGTGCCGGGCGGAGACACCGTCTGGACCGCTGACGACGCGTTTGCCTTCCTCGGCAGGAACGTCAACATGAACGAGGGCTTTGTCCGGTTCGAGGTGAACCGGTACCTCGGCTGGCCGGGCCAGGCACCGTCGTACAAGGTCGGTCAGAGGCTGTGGGAACAGCTCCGCGAGGACGCCGAGCGCCGTGAGGGGAACTCGTTCGACCTCAAGGCGTTCCACCGCCGAGCGCTGGACCTCGGCGGGGTCGGGCTCGACACACTGAAACACACACTGCTCGCTGACTGACCAGTGCCAGCGACGTCGGTCTATCAGGCGGCAATCGGTCCTGAGTTCTCAGCACTGCACCCGCGGCTGCACGCTTACTTCTCGGCGATCCCGGCGGGAAGCGTCGGGACGGGGTCCGGAGTCTTCGACGTGGTCGGTACGCCCAGGCGCTGGCTGTGGCCGGCGCTGTGGGTGCTCGGCCTGGCCGGGGTTCTGTTCCCGGTGTGGCGGCGCACCGTGCCGTTCACCGTGGAGAACCGGTCGCTCAACGAAGGCGCCGGCGCCCTCGCGGTGACCGCAACGCGCCGCTTTCATTTCCCCGGCGGCGACCGCGTCATGACCGACGTGATGCGAGCTCACCATGGCGAGCTGGTCGACAGCATCGGGTCGGGTGGGCTGATTACCGCACGGTTCGGCGCCCGGGTGGTCGACGGCGGGCTCGTCCTGCGTTCGACACACGTTGATATCCGACTCGGTCGCGCGTGCGTTCCGATCCCTGCCCGCGTCTCGCCCGTCGTGGTGTTGACCGAGCGATTCGATGACGACGCCGACGCACAGCGGGTCAGGGTCACGATCGATGTGCCGGGCCTCGGCAGGCTCTACGAATACGGCGGAAGCTTCAACTACACCGTCGCCGCCCCGGTGCCGGTGCATCCATCAGATCCGAAAGAACCTGATCATGAGTGAACGTGTCGTCATCGCCGGGGCATCCGGGTTCATCGGTCACTACCTTGCGTCCCGGTACCGGTCCCGCGGGGCAACGGTCAGCACCATCGGAAGGCGAACAGCGGATGCCGCGTGGGGCGACACCGCCGCTATCGTCCGGTTGCTTGACGGCGCGGACCTCCTCATCAACCTCGCGGGAAAAAGCGTCAACTGTCGGTACACCCCGGAGAACCGACGGGAGATTCTTCGATCACGCGTCGAGACAACACGTGAGCTGAACGAGGCGGTGCGTGCGTGCGACGCACCACCCGCCCTGTGGGTGAACTCATCGACGGCGACCATCTATCGCCACGCAGAAGACCGCCCGATGACCGAGTCAACGGGCGAGCTCGGCACCGGGTTCAGCGTCGGCATCGCTCGCGCCTGGGAGGACGAGTTTTTCGCGGGGGAGCTGCCGGCGACACGCAGGGTCGCCCTCCGGCTCGCCATCGTGCTCGGCCATGGAAGTGCGCTCACCCCGCTGCGCTGGCTGACGAGGTTCGGGCTCGGCGGGACCCAGCACGACGGGCGCTGGCCAGCGACACGCCAGCGAAGAGCAGCGGGCACTTTTCACGAGTTCGGCGCACGGGGAGGGCGGCAGAAGTTCAGCTGGATCCACATCGACGATGTCGACCGGATCATCCTTTTCCTCAGGGAACGGAGCGACCTCGATGGGATCATCAATGCCGCCTCGCCACGTCCCTCCGACAACCGTGGGCTCATGACCGCCTTGCGCCACGTCCTGGGCGTGCCGTTCGGATTGCCGACAACCCGGTGGATGCTCGAGCTCGGAACGGCGATTCTTCGCACCGAAACCGAGCTCGTGCTCAAGAGCCGCTGGGTCGTCCCCGAGCGGCTCACGGAGGCCGGCTACCGGTTCCACCACCCCGATCTCGAGCCGGCGCTCGCGAGCATCGTCCGCGCCGGGGCGACGCTGGCACCCTGACCGTTTGGCATTTGCTCTTCCCGCTTATTTCCGGGTAAACTGGCATGTCACATTTGTGACGATCTATCCGTTCGCTGTGCGCAACAACAGCCTCCCATAATCACCGATTATCGAAGGTCGCGCACGGCCCGAAATATGTCCTTACTGGAGCAACTACTACATGACAACCACAACGACCGCCAAGCAGGTCGCTATCAACGACATCGGATCGGCTGAAGACTTCCTGGCCGCGGTCGAAAAAACACTGAAGTTCTTCAACGACGGAGACCTCATCGAGGGCACCGTCGTCAAGATCGACCGCGACGAGGTTCTCCTCGATGTCGGCTACAAGACCGAGGGTGTCATTCCCTCTCGCGAGCTTTCGATCAAGCACGACGTAGACCCGAGCGAAGTAGTTCAGGTCGGCGACACGGTTGAAGCCCTCGTCCTCCAGAAGGAAGACAAAGAAGGCCGTCTCATCCTGTCCAAGAAGCGCGCTCAGTACGAGCGTGCGTGGGGCGACGTTGAGAAGATCAAGGAAACCGATGGCGTCGTGACCGGTTCGGTCATCGAGGTCGTCAAGGGTGGACTTATCGTCGACATCGGCCTCCGTGGCTTCCTGCCGGCCTCGCTCATCGAGCTCCGCCGCGTCCGCGACCTCACGCCGTACCTCGGCCAGGAGATCGAGGCCAAGATCCTCGAGCTCGACAAGAACCGCAACAACGTTGTGCTTTCGCGTCGCGCACTCCTCGAGCAGACCCAGTCCGAGAGCCGCACCACGTTCCTGAACAACCTCCAAAAGGGCCAGGTTCGCAAGGGTGTCGTTTCGTCGATCGTCAACTTCGGTGCGTTCGTCGACCTCGGCGGCGTCGACGGTCTCGTCCACGTCTCCGAACTCAGCTGGAAGCACATTGAGCACGCCAGCGAGGTCGTCGAAGTCGGCCAGGAAGTCACCGTCGAGATTCTCGAGGTCGACCTCGACCGCGAGCGCGTCTCCCTGTCGCTCAAGGCGACGCAGGAAGACCCGTGGCAGGTCTTTGCCCGCACCCACGCCATTGGCCAGGTTGCACCGGGTAAGGTCACCAAGCTCGTCCCGTTCGGTGCGTTCGTTCGCGTTGCCGATGGCATCGAGGGTCTCGTTCACATCTCCGAGCTCAGCGGCAAGCACGTTGAGCTCGCCGAGCAGGTTGTTTCGGTCGGCGACGAGGTCTTCGTCAAGGTCATCGACATCGACCTCGAGCGTCGCCGCATCTCGCTGAGCCTCAAGCAGGCCAACGAGGGTGTCGACCCCGAGGGAACCGAGTTCGATCCGGCTCTCTACGGAATGCTCACCGAGTACGACGACCAGGGCAACTACAAGTACCCAGAGGGCTTCGACTCCGAGACCAACGAGTGGAAAGAGGGCTTCGAGTCCCAGCGCGAGAAGTGGGAGCAGGACTACGCTGCAGCCCAGGCTCGCTGGGAAGCCCACAAGAAGCAGGTTGTCGCATCTGCAGCTGTCGAAGAGGCAGCAGCAGCAGCTCCCGCCGCCGGATCCTCGTTCTCGAGCGAGACCGCTGGTGCGGGAACGCTTGCTGACGACGAGTCGCTCGCCGCTCTTCGCGAGAAGCTCTCGAGCAACTCCTAAGCAGCAGCGACTGCTCACGCAGTACTGACACAACTGGCCGGCCCTTCTGGGCCGGCCAGTTTTGCGTATCCCGTCCAACACGCCGTTGGCTCGGGGCTCAGCCTTCAGCATCCGTGCGGAATCGGCTGATAGTGTTGCGGCGCAGCCGAGCGCTGCGGCCAGCCTGGGCTGCGCCCCGAGAACCCATCACTATTCGAAGGTGCCACGTGGATATTGATCCTCTGAAGCAGTACCTCGAAACGGATACATCCGCCGAGAAGTCACTGCGCAACAACCCCCAACAGGAACGAAGCAGGCAGAGCCTCCAGTCGATTCTCCGGGTCTGCGGTGAGATTATCGACGAGTCAGGGCACGCTGGTGTGACCACCGCCGAGGTGGCGAAGCGCGCTGAAATGGCAATCGGAACCGTGTACAGGTTTTTCCCCGACCGCATCGCGCTGATGATCGGTGTTTACCAGTACATGCAGGACCAGTTCGTGTCGCTGTGCATCGAGCGTCTCCTGGACGAGCAGCCCGAGACCTGGCAGGACGCACTCGGCATCATGATGGACACTTCCGTCGTCGCGCGGCGCACGATACCCGGTTTCAAGGCAACGCAGTACCGCATCCTCGGGGACGATGAGAGCCAGGAGCAGTACTCCCGCAGCCAGCGTGCCTACGTGAGTGCGGTCGTCAAACTGCTCTCTCAGTTCGATTTCCCCGACGATGACCGCTGGATCGGCCACGTGAGTGTGGCCGTCGAACTTTCCCGCGCGCTCCAGCGTCTGGCGTTCGACCAGTCTCCGGACGGCGACCCCTGGCTGCTTCAGGAAGCACGCGCCGTTCCGATCGCCTATCTCGAGGGTCACCTGGTCCCCGCCGTTTAGGTGACCAGCCCTCGCTCGAACCGCGTGTATCTCATCGGCCTTACCGGCGGCATCGGCTCCGGCAAATCAACGATCGCCCGGCGTCTCGCTGAGCTGGGGGCCGTCCACATCGACGCTGACCAGCTCGCGCGCGAGGCCGTCGAACCGGGCACGCCTGCCCTCGAGGCGATCACGGCATCCTTCGGTGATCGGGTACTGACCGATGATGGCCGGCTCGACCGTGCGGCGCTCGGCGCGATAGTTTTCTCCGATGCTGCCGCGCTCCGAACCCTGAACGGCATCGTCCACCCGGCGGTCCGGCGTCTGACGAAAGACCGCATCTCGCAAGCGGCGAACGAGAACCCCGACGCCGTCGTGGTCTACGACGTTCCACTCCTGGTCGAGGCGAACCTGCCGCGCTCCTACGACCTCATCGTGGTTGCCCAGGCCAGTGCTGACACCAGGATCGAACGGCTCGTCTCGCTCAGGGGGATGTCTCCGGAAGAAGCGGAGCGGCGGATAGCGGCTCAGGCCAGTGACGAGGAGAGGCTTGCTCTCGCCGACGTCGTTATCGACACCGACAAGACGCTCGCCGACACCCTCGAGCAGGTCGACGGCCTGTGGGCTTCGCTCTCGGCAAAATCGGGGGACCGCCGCGGGACCTCCGATGTCAGTGACGGTGCCTAGACTCGAAGTATGGCAAAAACGCGCGCTGTTCACCCGTTCGAAGTCGTCAGTGAGTACACTCCATCGGGCGACCAGCCCAAAGCGATAGCCGAACTGAGCGCACGGATCAACGCGGGCGAGACCGATGTCGTCCTCCTCGGCGCGACAGGAACCGGTAAGTCAGCGACCACGGCGTGGCTCGTCGAGGCAGTGCAGCGGCCAACGCTCGTTCTCGCGCACAACAAGACCCTGGCCGCGCAGCTCGCCAATGAGTTCCGTGAGCTGATGCCGAACAACGCTGTCGAGTACTTCGTCTCGTACTACGACTACTACCAGCCTGAGGCCTACGTTCCCCAGACCGATACGTTCATCGAGAAAGACTCCTCGGTCAACGCGGAGGTGGAGCGGCTGAGGCACTCGACGACGAACTCCCTGCTCAGCAGGCGCGACGTCATCGTCGTGTCCACCGTGTCGTGCATCTACGGCCTCGGAACACCCGAGCAGTATCTCGACGCCATGATGGCGCTGCAGGTCGGCATGCGAGTGGACCGAGACTGGCTCATTCGCAAGTTCATCTCGATGCAGTACAACCGCAATGACGTCGATTTCTCGCGGGGCAACTTCCGCGTCCGTGGCGACACCATCGAGATCATCCCCGTGTACGAGGAGCTGGCGATCCGGATTGAGATGTTCGGAGACGAGGTCGAGGGTCTCTACTCCCTCCACCCGCTCACCGGCGACGTCGTCAGGAAGCTCGACAACGTCTCCATCTTCCCCGGCTCCCACTACGTGGCGAGTACCGACGTGATGCAGCGTGCCATCGTCAGCATTCAGGAAGAACTGGAGCAGCGCCTCGCAGAGCTCGAGCGCCAGGGCAAACTCCTCGAGGCCCAGCGACTGCGTATGCGCACCAACTTCGACCTCGAAATGATGCAGCAGATCGGGTTCTGCTCCGGGATCGAGAACTACTCGAGGCACATGGAGGGGCGTGCGCCCGGTGAAGCCCCGCACTGCCTGATCGATTACTTCCCCGACGACTTCCTCGTCGTGATCGACGAGTCACACGTGACGGTGCCGCAGATCGGTGCGATGTACGAGGGTGACTCGTCCCGCAAGCGCACGCTGGTTGAGCACGGATTCCGGCTGCCAAGCGCCCTCGACAACCGCCCGCTGAAATGGAACGAGTTCAAGGATCGGGTCGGGCAGACCGTTTACCTCTCGGCCACCCCCGGTCGATACGAAATGGGCATCGCTGACGGAATCGTCGAGCAGATCATCCGCCCGACCGGTCTCGTCGATCCCCAGATCATCGTCAAACCGTCACACGGACAGATCGACGACCTGCTCGAAGAGATCAGGATTCGCGCCGCTCGCGACGAACGCGTACTCGTCACAACACTGACGAAAAAGATGGCAGAAGAACTCACCGACTTCCTGACCGAAGCGGGAGTTAGGGTCCGTTACCTGCACTCCGACGTCGACACCCTGCGCCGGGTGGAGCTGTTGAGTGAGTTGCGCGCGGGGATCTACGACGTCCTCGTCGGTATCAACCTGCTCCGAGAAGGACTTGACCTGCCAGAGGTATCACTCGTTGCCATCCTCGACGCAGACAAAGAAGGATTCCTGCGGTCGTCGACCTCCCTCATCCAGACCATTGGCCGTGCGGCGCGAAACGTCTCCGGTGAGGTTCACATGTACGCGGATGTCCTCACCGACTCGATGAAACGCGCGATCGAGGAGACGACGAGGCGCCGGGAGACGCAGGTCGCGTACAACCTCGAACACGGCATCGACCCGACACCGCTTCGCAAACGAATCGCCGACATCACCGAGGTGCTCGCGAGGGAAGGCGCAGACACGGCGCAGATGCTTGCCGGTCGCGACTCGAAGAAGAAAAAGAGCCCGACGCCCAACCTCAGGCGCGAAGGGATCGCGGCCGAGGGAGCCGATCAGCTCGAGGCGATCATCGCGGATCTCAACGACCAGATGCTCACGGCAGCGGCGGAACTCAAGTTCGAGCTTGCCGCGCGGCTCCGTGATGAGCTCTCCGATCTCAAACGCGACCTCCGCCAGATGGAGAAGGCCGGCCACCTCTAGCGCCGCATTCCGCGTCGGCAGCAGCTCTGAGACCACGCGGGGGAGCGGTCACGCCTCTTTCGTGGGATGTTCTGGGACGCCGTATTCGCCGATGAGGGGCACAAAGGTGACCGCGCAGAGGTGCTCCAGCTGCAGCCCGCCGTCCGACCCCCGCGTGGCCCGGGCAAGCACCTGGCCGAATCGCGGCTCGCCGATGGGCATAATGATCCGTCCGCCATCGGCGAGCTGGTCTGCCCACGGTGAGGGAATCGCCGGTGCGGCGGCCGCGGCAACTATCGCGTCGTACGGAGCGCCTGGTGGATACCCGTGCGTGCCATCGCCGACGACGACCGTGACGTTGTCATACCCCAGCCGACGGAGGACTTCGGTTGCAGAATCCGCGAGTTCCGGGTGGCGCTCGATCGACACGACACTGTGCACCAGTTCGGCGGCTACAGCAGCGGCGTACCCCGATCCGGTCCCGACGTCGAGCACCGTGTCGTTCTCACCGAGCTCCGCCGCCTCGAGGGTGAGTGCGACGATATATGGCTGGGAGATCGTCTGCCCGGCATCGATCGGCAGTGGGTGATCGTCGTAGGCACTGGCTTGCGACCACGCCCGCACGAACGCTTCGCGCGGTACCCGGCGCATCGCATCGAGCACCCGTGCATCGCGAATGCCGCGAGCCTGAAGTTGCTCGGCGACCATTCGTTCGCGGCGCCGGCGAAAGTCGTCCATTGTCTCATTGTGCCCCCGTGCCCAGCTTCATGTCAGTGGGTCATCGTAGACTCGAGGGGTGTCGATATCGAAGGTAAATTCAACGTCAAAACTCAGCGTGCGAGGCGCACGCGTCCATAACCTGCGCAACGTGGATCTTGACATCCCGCGCGATTCTCTCGTGGTATTCACCGGCCTCTCCGGGTCGGGCAAGTCGTCGCTCGCATTCGACACGATCTTCGCCGAAGGCCAGCGCAGATACGTCGAGTCGCTCTCGGCGTACGCGCGTCAGTTCCTCGGCCAGGTGGACCGACCCGACGTCGATTTCATCGAGGGCCTCAGCCCCGCCGTGTCGATCGACCAGAAGTCGACGAACCGCAACCCGCGCTCCACAGTCGGCACGATCACCGAGGTGTACGACTACATGCGCCTCCTGTGGGCCCGAGTGGGAGTTCCGCACTGCCCCCAGTGTGGTGAGCCGATCCAGCGGCAGACCGTGCAGCAGATCGCCGACCAGCTCATGGAGCTCGAGACGGGCACGCGCTACATGGTGATGAGCCCGGTTGTTTCGCAGAAGAAGGGCGAGTTCGTCGACCTCTTCAAAGAACTGGCTGCGAGCGGCTACGCCCGCGCCGTCGTCGACGGCGAGCAGGTCCAGCTCTCGGAGCCACCGACACTCAAGAAGTCGTACAAGCACGACATCTCGGTCGTCGTCGACCGTCTCGTCGCCGGCCCCGACGCTCTCAGCAGACTGACCGACTCGCTCGAGACCGCGCTGCGTCTCACCGACGGGCTCGTGGAGATCAAACTGGTCGACGAGGAGGGCCCGGATTCGGTTCGCTCGTACAGCGAGAAGCTGTCGTGCCCGAACAACCACCCGATCCAGCTCACCGAGATCGAGCCGCGCACGTTCAGCTTCAACGCTCCATTCGGAGCGTGCCCGGAGTGCTCAGGCCTCGGCACTCGGATGTCGGTGGACGCCGACCTTCTCATCGGCGACCCGAGCCTCAGCATCGACGAGGGCGTCATCATTCCGTGGACCACACAGGGCAAGGGGCTCTACCAGTACTACGAGAAGCTGCTTGACGGACTTTCCCGCGACCTTGATTTCTCCCTGCGGACCCCGTGGGCTGATCTTCCGAAGAAAGTCCAGGAGGCGGTCCTCCGCGGCGAAAACTTCAAGGTCAAGGTCAAGTGGAAGAACCGCTACGGGCGCGAGGTCAGTTACACCTCGGGCTTCGAAGGGGTGATGCCGTACATCGAGCGCCAGTACGCTCAGGCCGAGACCGATGTCCAACGCGCCAGGTGGGGCGAGTATCTCCGGGAGATTCCCTGCCCCGTGTGCAACGGCCAGCGCCTCAAGCCCGAAGTCCTCTCCGTCCTGATCCACGGCACCAACATCGCTGAGGTCGCCGAGCTCAGCCTCACCGACGCCCGTGCCTTCATGGACCAGATGGAATTGACCGCCCGCGAGTCCACCATCGCGGCCCAGGTGCTGCGCGAGATCAAACTGCGGCTGGACTTCCTGATCCAGGTCGGCCTCAACTACCTCAACCTCTCACGAACCGCCGGGTCACTCTCCGGCGGCGAGGCACAGCGCATCCGGCTCGCCACACAGATCGGATCCGGCCTCACCGGCGTGCTGTACGTGCTCGACGAACCGAGCATCGGTCTCCACCAGCGTGACAACCGCCGGCTGATCGAGACGCTCGTCACCCTCCGCGACCTCGGAAACACGCTCATCGTCGTTGAACACGACGAAGACACGATCCGCACGGCCGACTGGGTCGTTGACATCGGACCAGGTGCCGGCGTCAACGGCGGTCGCGTCGTCCACTCAGGCTCGTACGAAGACCTGCTCGCGAACCCCGAATCGCTGACCGGTGATTACCTCGCCGGACGCCGCGAGATCCCGATTCCCGAGACCAGGCGCCCGGTCGACCCCGAGCGTCTCATCTCGGTCGTCGGTGCCGAGGCCAACAACCTCCGCAAGGTCAACGTCGATTTCCCCCTTGGCACCTTCACGGCGGTCACGGGCGTGAGCGGCTCCGGCAAGTCCTCCCTCGTCAACGACATCCTGTACCGGGTTCTCGCGAACAAACTCAACGGCGCACGCAAGGTACCCGGAAAGCACACTCGCGTGACCGGGCTCGAGCAGCTCGACAAGGTGATCCACGTCGACCAGGCGCCGATTGGCCGCACACCGCGGTCCAACCCGGCGACCTACACCGGTGTGTTCGACCGCATCCGCACGCTGTTCTCCGAAACCACCGAGGCAAAGGCGCGCGGATACCTCCCGGGTCGCTTCAGCTTCAACGTCAAGGGCGGGCGCTGCGAGGCGTGCTCCGGCGACGGAACCATCAAGATCGAGATGAACTTCCTGCCCGATGTTTACGTGGCCTGCGAGGTCTGCGGGGGAGCGCGGTACAACCGCGAAACCCTGTCTGTGCACTACAAGGGCAAGAACATCGCCGAGGTCCTCGACATGCCGATCGCGGAGGCCGCTGAGTTCTTCGAGGCGATCACCTCGATCCACCGGTTCCTCAAGACGCTCGTTGAGGTCGGACTCGGCTATGTCCGGCTCGGCCAGAGTGCAACCACCCTGTCTGGTGGTGAAGCGCAGCGTGTGAAGCTGGCGACCGAGCTGCAGAAGCGCACAAACGGCAGGAGCATCTACGTCCTCGACGAGCCGACGACAGGCTTGCACTTCGAAGACGTGCGGAAGCTCCTCCTCGTCCTCAACAGCCTCGTCGACAAGGGCAACACGGTCATCGTCATCGAGCACAACCTCGACGTGATCAAGTCTGCTGACTGGATCATCGACATTGGCCCCGAGGGTGGCGCGGGTGGCGGACGCGTGCTCGCGACGGGCACCCCCGAGAAGATCGCGAAAGTCAAGAAGAGCCACACGGGGTTCTACCTCAACGAAGTGCTCGAGGCCGAACAGGTTCAGGCGCGTAAGGCGGGATAGGTGGCACCACCACTGAGCTATCGCCCCAAGCCGGGCGAAATTCCGACGAGCCCCGGGGTGTATCGATTTCGAGACGAGACATCCCGGGTGCTCTACGTCGGCAAGGCGAAGAACCTCCGGGCGCGGCTGAGCAACTATTTCGCTCCGCTGCACACGCTGCACGAGCGAACCCGCCGCATGGTCACGACCGCATCGAGCGTGGAGTGGACCGTCGTCGGGAGCGACATCGAGGCGCTCCAGCTCGAGTACACGTGGATCAAGGAGTTCGATCCACCGTTCAACGTCAAGTTCCGCGACGACAAGACCTACCCGTACATGGCGATCACCCTCGCCGACGAAGCTCCGCGTGTGCTCGTCACCCGCAACCCGCGGATCAAGGGCGCCAGGTATTTCGGCCCGTACCCGAAGATCTGGGCGGTTCACGACACGATCGATCTGATGATCAAGGCGTTCCCGATCCGGACCTGCTCCGACTCCAGTTACAAACGGGCCATGCAATCGGGCAAGCCCTGCTTCCCTGGGCAGATCGGACGCTGCGGTGGCCCGTGCTCCGGCAAGGTGACGATCGAAGAGCACCGGGCGATGGTCGATGACTTCGTGAGCTTTATGGCCGGTCACGATCGTCGCTTCGTGACGGATGCCACGCGCAAGATGAAAGACGCCGCTGCCCGGCAGGACTACGAGAGCGCTGCCAGGTATCGGGATCGCCTTCAGGCGCTCGAGGCGGTACTCGAGAAAAGCGCCGTCGTTCTCAAGGACTCAGTCGACGCCGACCTCTTCGGCGTCGTCCACGACGAACTCTCTGCGGCGGTCCAGCAGTTCATCGTCCGTGGCGGCCGGATCCGGGGTGTCCGGTCGTGGACCGTTGACAAGGAACTCGACCTGTCGACCGGAGAGCTCGTCGACAGCATCCTGCAACGCGCATACGACGGATCCGCCACTGACGTGCCCAGGGAGGTTCTGGTCCCCGAGCTCCCCGAAGACGCTGACGAACTCGAAACCTGGCTCGCCGGCATCCGCGGTAAAGGCCGGGTGCGGCTCAAGACCGCCCAGCGCGGAGAGAAGGCCGCGCTCATGCAGACGGCGAATCTCAACGCGAAGAACGCGCTGCAGCTTTACAAGATGCGAAGGACCGCTGATTTCGTCGCCCGCTCCCAGGCGCTGACCGACATCCAGGAAGCGATCGGGATGGAACAGGCACCCCTCCGGATCGAGTGCTTTGACGTCTCGCATCTCTCCGGCACCAACATCGTGGCGTCGATGGTGGTCTTCGAGGACGGCCTGGCGCGAAAAGACCAGTACCGCCGGTTCAGTATCGCGTCGTCCACCGACGATACCGACTCGATCTACCAGGTACTGAGCCGACGGCTGGCGTACCTCACGACCCCTGAGACCGTTGAGCCGGAGCCTGACCCGACGGCACCCGGCATCGTCGCAGACGACGTGAAACGAAAGAAGTTCGCGTACCCGCCGCAACTGCTCATCGTGGACGGTGGCCAGCCCCAGGTGCAGGCCGCACAACGCGCCCTGCAGGAGTCAGGGCGGACAGACATCCAGCTTGTGGGCATGGCGAAACGGCTCGAGGAGATCTGGCTCCCAGATAATGACTATCCCGTGATCCTGCCGCGCAACTCCGAGGCACTCTTCCTCCTGCAGCGGGTGAGGGACGAAGCGCACAGGTTCGCCATCACGTACCAGCGCACCAAACGCAAGCGCGACATCACCAGTGTGCTCACCGAGATCCCCGGTCTGGGACCCGCTCGCGTCAAGGCGCTTCTCGTTCACTTCGGATCGGTTGCGGCGATGCGCGAGGCAACCCCGGAGGCGATAGCCGCGGTGAAGGGGGTTGGACCCGCGCTCGCGCAGACCATCGCCGATACCCTCCAGGACCGCCAGCGCGCCAACAGTCGGTAGGCTTGAAGTCCAGCCAGAGGGCAACGTCCCATCGGGCCAATCGGAGAGTGAACAGTGCCAGACGAAGCGATTCCGAACCAGGAAGTCCTGATTGTGACGGGGATGTCCGGAGCCGGGCGATCAACGGTCGCCAACGCCCTCGAGGATCTCGACTGGTACGTGGTCGACAACCTTCCCCCGCAGATGCTGCGCCCCCTCGTCGACCTTGCCGGCCGTGCGGAGGGCGCGCTCCCACGGATCGCCGCTGTCGTCGACGTCCGCGGGCGTGATTTCTTCACCGACCTGCAGCAGATGATCCAGTCGCTCCGCGACGGAACGAAACTCAGAGTGATCTTCCTCGACGCGACGGATTCAGCACTCGTGCGGCGCTTTGACGCCGTTCGCAGGCCGCATCCGCTCCAGGGCGGCGGTACGATCCTCGACGGCATCGCGACCGAACGGGCACGGCTCGCCACGATCCGCGAGTCGAGCGACATTGTGATCGACACGTCCGATCTCAATGTGCACCAGCTCGCGAACAGCGTTGCCGAGCTCTTCGCCGCCGAGGGGACCCCAGGCGTGAAGCTCACGATCATGAGTTTCGGCTTCAAATACGGCGCACCGTTCGATGCGGACATGATCGCTGACGCGCGGTTCCTGCCCAACCCGTTTTGGGTTCCCGAGTTGCGGGCGCATACTGGACTCGACCCTGAGGTTCGCGAGTACGTTCTCGGCCAGCCGGGCGCATCGGAGTTCACCGACGCGTATGCACAGGCCCTCGCGCCTGTTCTGAACGGCTACCAGCACGAGAGCAAACGATTTGCGACCTTCGCCATCGGCTGCACCGGCGGCAAACATCGCTCGGTCGCGATCGCGAACGCACTCGCTGACAAGTTGAAGGAACTCCCAGGAGTCGCCGTCAACGTCAAGCACCGCGACCTCGGCAAAGAATAAGCCACAGCGTCGCCGGCCACGGCCAGACGCACACACGACGAACACTGATGAGAAAAGGATCCCGCTTGGCACTGACTGCTGAGGTCAAAGAAGAATTGGCCAACATCGTTGAAGAGAAGACAACGGTACGCGCCGCTGAGTTGACATCCACCCTGCGCTTCAGCGGTGGGCTTCACCTGATCTCCAGCCGCATCGCCATTGAGAGCGAGCTCGATACTCCGCACCTCGCCAGGCGGGTGCGCAAGGCTCTTGCCGAGCTCTACGGCGTACGGAGCGAAGTGGTCTCGGTGAGCCCATCGACATCACGGCGTGGAGAGTATTACCTCGTGCGGGTCGTTGACGGCGGCGAGACACTGGCCAGGCAGACCGGCCTCCTCGACGCACGACGCCGCCCCATTCGTGGCCTTCCCAACCGGCTTACGACAGGATCACGAGCCGAACTGGCTGCCGTCTGGCGGGGCGCTTTCCTCGCCGCAGGATCGCTGACTGACCCGGGCCGCTCCGCCGCACTCGAAATCACCTGCCCCGGCAACGAGAGCGCGATGGCTCTCGTCGGTGCCGCCGGCCGCCTCGGCGTCCAGGCGAAAGCGCGCGAGGTCCGCGGTGTTCATCGCGTCGTCATTCGCGACGGTGAGGCGATCAGCGCAATGCTCGTACTCATGGGCGCTCACGGCACCGTCAAGGCGTGGGAAGAGCTCCGCCAGCGGCGCGAGGTTAGGGCAACCGCCAACCGCCTCGTCAACTTCGACGACGCCAACCTTCGCCGCTCAGCCCAGGCGGCTGTCGCGGCGTGCGCGAGGGTCGAACGCGCGATGGAAATCCTTGCCGACGACATCCCGGAGCACCTCAGGTACGCGGGAGAGCTGCGCCTCAGCCACCGTGAGGCAAGCCTCGACGAACTCGGACATTACGCCGACCCGCCGATGACCAAGGATGCGATCGCCGGACGGATCAGACGCCTTCTCGCCATGGCAGACAAACGCGCAACCGACCTGGGGCTCCCAGGCACCGACGCCAACCTGCCGCCTGACTACGACGAGGTGTAACCGCAAGCCCGTAGCGCCGGGAACCGACCTGACTAGACTGAAAGAGGTCGCCAGGACGATGTCCAGGCGCGTTCGCGACACACAAGTTGGCGACACACAAAGAGGAGAAAAATAAATGGCTGAATACACCCTCCCGGAACTCCCATACGACTACTCGGCCCTCGAGCCGAGCATCTCGGGCGCCATCATGGAGCTCCACCACTCGAAGCACCACCAGACCTACGTCACCGGCGCAAACACCGCCATCGCGCAGCTTGCAGAAGCGCGCGACTCCGACAACCTTGCCTACGTCAACAAGCTCGAAAAGGACCTCGCCTTCAACCTCGGCGGGCACGTCAACCACTCGATTTTCTGGACGAACATGTCCCCGAACGGTGGAGACAAGCCCACCGGCGAACTCGCCGCGGCGATCGACGAGTTCTTCGGGTCGTTTGACAAGTTCCGTGCCCACTTCACGGCCACGGCGCTCGGTGTACAGGGCTCCGGCTGGTCTGTTCTCGCGTGGGACTCCATCGGTCAGCGACTCATCATCCAGCAGTTCTTCGACCAGCAGTCGAACTTCGCCGCTGGCACTGTTCCGCTCCTGATGCTCGACGTCTGGGAGCACGCCTACTACCTCGACTACAAGAACGTACGCGCCGACTACGTGAAGGCATTCTGGAACATCACCAACTGGGAGAACGTCCAGAGCCGTTTCGTCGCCGCCCGCGAGCAGACCAAGGGCCTGCTGCTACTCTCATAGTCCTGACTTTTCGCCTGCCGCGGCTCACGCCCAGCATCGGGTCAGTTCACTTTCGTTCCATCAGCACAACCGAAGACGCGCTCCGGCGCTCTAGAAACAGGAGACATTCGTGTCCGTAAAGATCGGTATCAACGGGTTCGGCCGCATCGGCCGCAACTACTTCCGCGCAGCACTTGCCAAGGGCAGCGACCTTGAGATCGTTGCCGTCAACGACCTCACCGACAACAAGACGCTCGCCCACCTGCTGAAGTACGACTCCATCACGGGTCGCCTCGACGCAACGGTCGAGTTTGACGAAGAGAAGATCGTCGTCAACGGCAAGGCCATCAAGGTCTTCTCGGAGCGCGACCCGGCGAACCTCCCGTGGGGCGAACTCGGAGTCGACATCGTCATCGAGTCGACCGGGTTCTTCACGAACGCTGCCGACGCTAAGAAGCACATCGACGCTGGTGCCAAGAAGGTTCTCATCTCCGCTCCGGCCAAGGGTGAAGACGCAACGTTCGTCATGGGTGTCAACGAGGGCCTCTACGAGCCCGAGAACCACCACATCATCTCGAACGCATCGTGCACCACGAACTGCCTCGCGCCGCTCGCCAAGGTGTTCAACGACGAGTTCGGCATCGAGCGCGGTCTCATGACCACGGTCCACGCGTACACCGCTGACCAGAACCTCCAGGACGGCCCGCACAGCGACCTCCGTCGCGCACGCGCAGCAGCGGTCAACATCGTCCCGACCTCGACCGGTGCGGCAAAGGCCATCGGCCTCGTTCTGCCCGAGCTCAAGGGCAAGCTCGACGGCTTCGCACTTCGCGTGCCGGTGCCGACCGGCTCGATCACCGACCTCACTATCGAGTCGTCGCGCCCGGTCACGGTCGATGAGGTGAAGGCAGCCTACAAGGCAGCCGCAGAAGGTCCCCTCAAGGGCATCCTGCTGTACACCGAGGACGAGATCGTCTCGAGCGACATCGTCACCGACCCGCACTCCTGCATCTTCGACGCGGGACTCGTTCGCGTCATGGGCAACCAGGTCAAGATCGTCGGCTGGTACGACAACGAGTGGGGTTACTCCAACCGCCTCGTCGACCTCACCGAGTACGTCGCCGATCGTCTCTAGGACACAGGGCTAGCCGTGCCGCTTCGCACCCTCGAATCGCTGGGCTCGCTCGCAGGCAAGCGCGTCGTCGTTCGGTGTGACCTCAACGTTCCTCTCAAGGACGGGGTCATCACCGACGACGGGCGCGTGCGTGCGTCTGTTCCCACGCTGAAAACGCTCATCGACCAGGGAGCACGCGTCGTCGTTGTGTCTCACCTGGGCCGTCCAGACGGCGCCCCTGAGGCTAAATACAGCCTCGCCCCCGTTGCCAAGCGGCTGTCGGAACTCCTCGGAACCGACGTCGCCTTCGCGACCGACACCGTCGGGCAGTCAGCGACGGATGCCGTCAGCAAGCTTTCCGACGGACAGGTTGTAGTTCTCGAGAACCTCAGGTTCAACCCGGGGGAGACCAGCAAGGTCGAAGCCGAACGAACCGAGTTCGCCGAGAAGATCGCTCAGTTCGGGGACGCGTTCGTCTCAGACGGATTCGGCGTTGTGCACCGCAAGCAGGCGAGTGTGTACGAGCTGGCGAAGCTGCTCCCGAGCGCTGCAGGCGAGCTCATCAGCGCGGAACTCACAGTTCTGGACCGGTTGACTGAGTCACCCGAGCGTCCATACACGGTGGTGCTCGGCGGTTCGAAGGTGTCAGACAAGCTCGGCGTCATCGGGCATCTGCTTCCCCGCGTGAACACGCTCCTCATCGGTGGGGGAATGCTCTTTACGTTCCTCGCCGCACAGGGACACAAGGTGGGCGCGAGCCTCCTTGAAGCCGACCAGATCGACACGGTGAAGAACTACCTGACCGAGGCAGAGAAACTCGGTGTGGAGATCATTCTTCCCACCGACGTCGTCGTTGCCAGCAAGTTCGGCGCCGATGCAGAACACGTGATCCAGCCAGCGGACGCCATCGAAGACACGGCTTTCGGTGCGACAGGCCTCGGCCTGGACATCGGACCGGAGACCGCAGAGCGCTTCGCCGGCGTCATCCGCTCGTCCAAAACTGTGTTCTGGAACGGTCCGATGGGGGTCTTCGAACTCGCGCCATTCGCCGCTGGCACGAAGACCGTCGCGCAGGCACTCACCGAAACCGACGGCCTGAGCGTCGTTGGTGGCGGGGACTCAGCCGCCGCGGTTCGCGCGCTCGGCTTCGAGGACTCGCAGTTCGGACACATATCAACCGGAGGCGGTGCAAGCCTCGAGTTCCTCGAAGGCAAACGCCTTCCAGGACTGGAGGTATTGGGATGGCAGTAAACCGCGTTCCGCTCATTGCGGGCAACTGGAAAATGAACCTGGATCACCTGCAGGCAATCGCGTTTGTACAGAAGCTGGCGTGGAGCCTCGCTGATGCCAAGCACGACCCGGCGAGTGTCGAGGTTGCGGTGTTCCCGCCGTTCACCGACCTGCGCAGCGTCCAGACCCTCGTCTCGGCCGACAAACTGCCCATCGCTTTCGGTGGCCAGGATGTGTCCGAGCACGATTCCGGAGCGTACACGGGCGAAATCTCCGGTGCGTTCCTTAAAGCCCTTGAGTGCAGCTACGTCCTCATCGGGCATTCCGAGCGTCGGACGCTGCACGCTGAGAGCGACGAACAGGTCGCCGCGAAGGTTGCTGCAGCGATCAAGCACAACGTGGTTCCGATCATTTGCGTCGGCGAGACGGCTGACGACCTCGAGAAGCACGGTCCGAGTGCTGTTCCCGTTGCTCAGCTGAAGGCGGCGCTCTCCGGGCTTTCGGCGACGGCTGACATCGTCGTTGCCTATGAGCCCGTCTGGGCCATCGGCTCAGGCAAGGCCGCCACTCCCGAACAGGCCGAGCAGGTTGCCGCTGCGCTGCGCGCTGCACTTCGCGAGACTCTGGGCGACGACGTCGCGGCGAAGACGCGCATTCTGTACGGCGGGAGCGTGAAGGCGGCAAACATCGCCGGCTTCATGCGTGAACCGAACGTCGACGGTGCCCTCGTCGGTGGCGCGAGCCTCGATCTCAACGAGTTCTCGAGCATCGTGCGCTACCAGAAGCACGTGGGCGTTTAGCGCGTCAGGCCTCAGGCTATAATTGGGGGCGGTCCATGGAACATGGGCCGCCCATGTGAAAGGTCCTTTGTGGAGATACTTCAGGTCGTACTGCAGGTGGTGCTCGGTGTTACGAGCCTCCTGCTCACTTTCCTCATCCTCTTGCATAAGGGTCGCGGTGGTGGATTGTCCGACATGTTCGGTGGCGGTATGGGCTCGAACCTCGGATCCTCCGGGGTTGCCGAGCGAAATCTCAACCGGTTCACCGTCGTACTCGGTCTTGTTTGGTTTAGTTCAATAGTTGCGCTTGGTCTCATCACCAAGTTCTCGACTGGTGCGTAGGAGGACATATGGCTGCCGGAGGTAGCGCAATCAGGGGATCACGCGTTGGCGCTGGCCCCATGGGCGAACAGGATCACGGATTCCACGCGGACCGTGTTGCTGTTTCGTACTGGGATGCACTGGGAAACGAGACTGTGCGGTACTTTTCCGCCAGCCTGCCCGACGAAGAGATCCCGGAAACGATCGACAGCCCGTCGTCCGGTCTTCCCGCGGGCCGCGACCAGGCGAACCCGCCCGAGGTCGCCAAGCTTGAGCCGTACAAGACTCACCTCGCGTACGTGAAGGAACGCCGCACGGAGGAAGAAGCCGAGGCTCTTCTCGACGAGGCGCTTCAGGCTCTGCGTGCGCGCCGCGGTACGGCATCCGCTTAGGCTCCAACGTAACGTTACACACAAGAAAGCCCCTGTCCGAGGACAGGGGCTTTTCTTATGGCGCTGGTCTAGTAGGTCGGCGCGATGAGGTTCTCGGGGACCTCGGATGCCGCGGCCTGGTCAACGAAGAACATGGTGCGCTTGCGGCCCTTGATGCCGGCGATGGGGACCTCGGTGTAGGACGCTCCGGCAAGCGCAAGCCCGAGAACCGCAGCTTTGTCAGCGCCGGAGATCTCGACCCAGATCCGCTGTGACGAATTGATCGCGTGCCGGGTGAGGCTCAGCCTCTCCGCTGGCGGCTTGGGGGAGTTCCGCACAGCAACAACTGTCGCTTCGCGCTCGAGCACTTCCTGGCGGTCGGGAAACAGGGACGCCGTGTGGCCGTCGGGCCCGACGCCAAGAAAGGTGATGTCGAAACGGGGGAGAGTGGCGTCACCGTTCGAGTACTCGGCAAGAGTTCCGGCGTATGCCACTGCCGCCTCGTCGAGGGTCATTCCCGAATCGGACGCCGGGTAGCTGTGCACATTTTCGGCGGGGATGTCGATGTGATCGAGCAGGGCGCGCCTGGCCTTGCCGTCGTTTCGTTCGGCGTCATCGGCCGGGACCCACCGCTCGTCGCCCCACCAGAAGTGGACGCGCGACCAGTCGACGCTGTCCCGCGCTGGCGATGAGTTGATGCTCTCGAGAACCTTCATCGCGACGCGTCCACCCTCGAGGACGATGTTCACGAACTCGAGCTCATCGAGGAGGTCAACGGTCTTGGTGAGGAATCGTGCCGCTATCGATGCGGCGAGTGCATCGCTGTCTGCTGAGACAAGCACTCGTCGTTCATTCGTCATTCAGTTCGTACCTTCCGATGCCAGGGCTTCACTCTCAAGCTGAGAGAGACCCTTGGTGATCACTTCACCGTACAACGAATCCGGATCCAGTCTGCGCAGTTCCTCTGCGAGGCAGTCCCGCATGCTGCGCCGGGGCAGCGTGAGATCATGAACCGGCTGGTTCGGCTGGGTGAGTTTCGCGACGTTGTCGAGCGGCCGCTCCAGCACGATGTCACCGCTCGCCCTTGTCATCCGCACACCGTGGATACCGGTGTCGCCGGACCCTCGCGGGGTGAGCTCCTGGAGGACGGGAACCTGCAACTGCATCCCGAGCCAGGCCGCGAGCAGGACTGTGGACGGCGAGTCGGCGGCGCCGGACACCGTCACGGCCGTGACGGGTTCGTACGGCGGCTGGTCGAGCACCGCAGCGAGCTGGGCGCGCCAGAGGGTCAGGCGGGTCCAGGCGAAGTCCGTGTCGCCCGGCGTGTGCGTCCTGGCCAGTTCGACCAGAGCCGCGTGCGGATCTTCGTGCTCGGAGGCATCCGTGATCCTGCGCTGTGCGATCCGCCCGATCGCAGTGTGCGCGACGTCGGCGGGGGCTTCGATGGGCCACCAGGCGACGACAGGGGTGTCGGGGAGGAGCAGCCCGTTGATGAGGCTGTCTTCGTTGCCCGCAGCGTCGCCATAGGCGCGGAGGATGATCACTTCGCTCGCGCCGGCGTCACCGCCGACACGGATTTCGGCGTCGATGCGCGCTGGCTTCGCGCCGCCCTCGTTGTCTGCCGGGATCCGGGAGAGCACGAGCACCCGCATCGGGTGCTCCCGCGACGCGTCGTTTGCGGCCTCGATGGCCTCTTCTTCCTCGCCAAGCTGCGAGACGATCACGAGGGTGAGCACACGTCCGAGCGAGACGACGCCGCCGTCCTCACGCAACTGGACGAGCTTCTTTGACACCTTGCTGGTTGTGGTGTCGGGCAGATCGACGATCATGGGCGTCTCCAAACTCGGCCGTCTCTGGCAAGTAACTCATCGGCGGAAGCCGGGCCCCACGACCCCGGCTGGTATTGCTCGAGCGGACCGCCCTGGCTTGCCCAGTACTCCTCGATCGGGTCGAGGATCTTCCAGGAGAGTTCGACTTCCTGGTGCCGGGGGAACAGGGGAGGGTCGCCCAGGAGGACGTCGAGGATAAGACGTTCGTAGGCCTCAGGGCTCGCTTCGGTGAAGGCGTGGCCGTAGCCGAAGTCCATCGTCACGTCCCGGACCTGCGTGCCCGCCCCAGGAACCTTCGACCCGAACCGGATGGTCACTCCTTCGTCGGGCTGGACCCGGATGACCAGGGCGTTCTGGCCGAGTTCAGAGGTCTGGCTCTCGGCAAACAGGAACTGCGGTGCCCGCTTGAATACGACAGCGATCTCCGTCACTCGACGGCCGAGTCGCTTGCCGGTGCGAAGGTAGAACGGAACGCCGTCCCACCGCCTCGTATTGATATCGAGGCGCATGGCCGCGTAGGTCTCCGTCGTCGACTCGGGGTTCATCCCTTCCTCTTCGAGGAAACCGCTGACCACCTCACCGCCCTGCCAGCCGCCGGCGTACTGCCCGCGGGCGGTCGCCTTGCTGAGGTCGTCAGGCAAGCTCACCGCGGCGAGCACCTTTTCTTTCTCAGCACGGAGGTCAGCAGCATCGAACGACAGCGGCTCCTCCATCGCGGTGAGCGCGAGGAGCTGCAGGATGTGATTCTGGATGACGTCGCGGGCAGCGCCGATTCCGTCGTAGTAACCCGCGCGGCCGCCAACGCCGATGTCCTCGGCCATGCTGATCTGCACATGGTCGACGTAATTCGAGTTCCAGATCGGTTCGAACATCTGGTTCGCGAACCGAAGGGCAAGAATGTTCTGGACCGTTTCCTTACCGAGGTAGTGGTCAATCCTGAACACCGAGTCGGGTGGGAACACCGACTCCACGACAGCGTTGAGCTCACGAGCGGTCTCGAGGTTCGAGCCGAAGGGCTTCTCGATGACCACACGGCGCCACTCGCCGGCTTTCGCCTCCGCCATCCCCGAACGCCTCAACTGCTCGGTCACCTCGGGGAACGCCTTCGGTGGAATCGAGAGATAGAACGCGTGGTTGCCCATGGTCCCTCGCTCGACGTCGAGGAGCGCGATGGTCTCCTTGAGCTTCTCGAACGCGGCGTCGTCCCCGAACTCGCCAGGAACGAACCGGATGCCCTGGGCGAGCTGCTGCCAGACTTCCTCCCGGTACTCCGTACGTGCGTGGGCCTTCACGGCCTCGTGCACCACCTGCATGAAGTCCTGGTCTGCCCAGTCTCGCCTCGCGAAGCCGACGAGAGCGAACCCGGGAGGAAGAAGACCGCGATTCGCCAGGTCGTAGACGGCCGGCATCAACTTCTTGCGTGACAGGTCGCCCGTCACACCAAAAATGATCAGCCCGCTGGGTCCTGCGATGCGGTTCAGGCGTCGATCCGAGTCCAACCGCAGAGGGTTGAACGTCGGGGTGATATCCACGGGGGACATACAGCTCCTAGATGCGGCCGTACTGGCCGGTAAATCCGGTTCGGGGGAACCTAGTTGACAGCTTCGAACAGCGAGACGATGTTCGATTCCGGGTCGGTGAAGTTGAGCACGAGCACAGGGCGACCGTGATCGGCCAGAACCGTCGCGTCACCCTGAGCCTGGGCCTGAATGAGCTGGCCGAAGGTGAATGGACGGTCGGGGATGGCGAGGTCGACAGGCGCATTCTCCGTGATCTGGAGGAACACACCGACAGCCGGGCCGCCCTTGTGGAACTGGCCCGTCGAGTGCAGGAACCGAGGTCCCCAGCCGAAGGTGACCGGTCGGCCCGCGCGGGCCGCGAGCAGCTGACGCACGCCGGCAAGCTGGGGGAGTGCGAGCCTGTCGACGTACGCCTGGACTGCGAGGTAACCATCGGCGCCGAGTGTCGCAAGCAGCGCATCGAGTGCGCCGCGCACGGTCGAGACGCCGGCGAGCAGGTTTGCGTCGCCGCGCACCTCGATGCCGTTCTCCACGAACAGCGGGGGTGCCTGCTCGGGACGGGCATCGAGAAGGCCGCGCGTGGCGATCTTCGCCGACTCGACGTCGGGCTGGTCGAACGGGTTGATCCCAAGGATTCGGCCGGCGACCGCTGTGGCGAACTCCCACACGAGAATCTGAGCGCCAAGCGTGCCGCTCACCAGGATTTCACCCTCGTGACGATCCTTGGCAAACAGGTGCGGGGCATCCGCGTCATCAACGAGTCGAACGACCTGAACATCGGCCGGGGTATCTGTGACCTCGGGCGCGAGAGTGTCGACCACAACAGGAAGGATGCCGGTGCCCTGCTTTCCCGTCGACTCAGCGATGAGCTGTTCAGCCCAGTCTGGGAGGCCGACGATGTGGGTTCCGTCGGAGACGATGGCGAGCTTGTCTTTCAACGGCGAGGTCCCCGCCATTGCAGCCGCGAGGATGAGCCCGGGGTTGCGCGCGTCGTCCACCGCGAGCTCAACGGCGATGGCGTCGGCTTCGTCGAGCAGCTCTCCGACGTTGACACCGGCAAGTCCTGACGGAACAAGCCCGAACGCGGTGAGCGCGGAATACCGGCCGCCGACGTTGGGGTCGGCGTTGAACACCCGGTAACCGGCTTCGCGCGCCGACGCGTCGAGCGGGGAGCCCGGGTCGGTCACGACGATGATGCGGCCACGGGGGTCGATGCCAGCCTCGGTGAACGCTGCCTCGTAGGCGCGGCGCTGACTGTCGGTTTCGACCGTCGATCCTGACTTGGACGACACTACGATGGCGGTGCTGGCGAGGCGGTCGTTCAGTGCCGCGAGCACCTGCCCCGGCGCCGTCGAGTCGAGCACGGTCAGGTCGCCACCGAGTGTCTGCGTGATCACTTCTGGCGCGAGCGAGGAACCGCCCATGCCCGCGAGCACAATGTGGTCGACGCCCTGAGCGTTAAGTTCATCGCGCAGCGCCTCGATCTCGGCAACCAGCGGTCGTGACACGCTGGTCGCCTCGGTCCAGCCGAGCCGTTTCGACGACTCTTCCTCTGCGTCTGGTCCCCACAGCGCAGGGTCCTGCGCTGTGATGCTTGACGCGACCAGGTCGGAGACCAGCGTCGGGACGACGGCGGCGACGGCGTCAGCCGCCGCGCCGCTCACCGCGATCTTGAAGCTCATTTTGCGGCCTCGAGCGCTGCAGTGACCGTGTCGAGGAGTTCGTTCCAGGACACGATGAACTTCTCAACGCCCTCCTTCTCAAGGAGGAGCGTCACGTCGTCGTAGGAGATGCCCTGAGCCGCGATGGCGTCGAGCACCTCGTTTGCAGCGGCGTAGGAACCCGTGATGCTGTCGCCCTCGATGACACCGTGGTCGAACGTGGCCTCGAGCGTCTTCTCCGGCATCGTGTTGACTACCTGGGGCGCGACGAGCTGCGTGACGTACAGGGTGTCCGGCAGGCTCGGGTCCTTCACACCGGTCGACGCCCAGAGCGGACGCTGCATGTTCGCACCGGCATCCAGGAGCATCTCCGCGCGTTCGGTCGCGAACGACTGAACAAAGACTTCGTACGCGAGCTGTGCGTTTGCGACTCCGGCCTTGCTCTTGAGCGCGAGGGCCTCATCGGTTCCGATGGCGCTGAGGCGCTTGTCGATTTCGGTGTCGACGCGCGACACGAAGAAGGATGCCACCGAGTGGATGGTCGACAGGTCGATTCCCGCTGCCTTGGCCTTCTCGAGGCCGGTGAGGTAGGCGTTGATGACAGCACGGTAGCGGTCGAGGCTGAAGATCAGTGTCACGTTGACGCTGATCCCGGCCGCGATCGTCTCGGTGATCGCCTCGAGTCCCTCGACGGTCGCGGGGATCTTGATCATCGCGTTCGGCCTGTCCACCTTGGCCCAGAGTGCTTTCGCCTCCTCGATGGTGCCCTGTGCATCGTGGGCGAGGCCGGGCTCGACCTCGATCGACACTCGGCCGTCGAAGCCCTGCGTCGCGTCGTAGACGGGCCGGAAGATGTCAGCGGCGCGCGCGACATCGTCGGTGGTGATCTCGAAGACAGCCGCCGTCACGTCCTTGCCCTGTGCGGCGAGTTCCTTGACCTGCGCTGCATACACCTCACCGTTGCTGAGCGCACCGGCGAAGATTGTCGGGTTCGTGGTTACTCCGACGACGTTCTTGGTGTCGATGAGTTCCTGCAGGTTGCCGGTTTCGATGCGTCCACGGGAGAGGTCGTCGAGCCAGATGCTGACGCCGGCCTCGGAAAGCTGAGCTGTTGGTGTTGAGTTCGTCATGTTGTTCTCCTTCTGAGCCGGCGGTTACTTGCCGAGTGTCTCTTTAGCGGCAACAACGACGGCATCCGTGGTTATGCCGAACTTGTTGAAAAGTGTCTTGTAGTCGGCCGATGCACCGAAGTGCTCGATCGAGACCGAACGACCCCTGTCGCCGACGATGCCGGCCCAGGTGAGGGCGAGCCCTGCTTCGACGGAGACACGAGCGGTGACAGCCTTCGGGAGAACCGACTCGCGATACGCCTCGTCCTGCTCCTCGAACCACTCGAGGCACGGCACGGAGACAACGCGGGCGTTGACTCCGTCAGCCTTGAGCGCCTCGCGGGCGTCGACGGCGAGCTGAACTTCCGAGCCCGTCGCGATCAGGATGACATCCGGTGTTCCGTTGGGTGCTTCGGCGAGAACGTATGCGCCCTTGGCGACATTCGCGGCCGATGCGAAGGTGTCTCCGCTTGCCTCGCCATCGCCACGCTCGAACACCGGGATGTTCTGGCGTGTGAGGGCGATGCCGGCCGGCCCGCCACGGCGCTTGAGGATTTCGAGCCATGCGTAGCTGACCTCGTTGGCGTCACCGGGGCGAACGACCGCCAGGTTCGGAATTGCGCGGAGTGTTGCGAGCTGCTCGATCGGCTGGTGCGTCGGCCCGTCTTCGCCGAGCGCCACGGAGTCGTGGGTCCACACAAAGATCGACGGCACATTCATGAGTGCGGCAAGCCGAACCGCCGGGCGCATGTAGTCGCTGAAGATCAGGAAGGTTCCGCCGTAGGCGCGAGTGGGACCGTGAAGAACGATGCCGTTGAGGATCGCAGCCATCGCGTGTTCGCGGATTCCGAAGTGCAGGACCCGCCCGTACTTATTGCCGGTCCACTCGTGGGTGGAGTGCTCGCTCGGAACGAATGATTCCGCACTCTCGATCGTGGTGTTGTTGGACTCAGCAAGGTCGGCGGAGCCACCCCAGAGTTCGGGGACAACAGGACCAAGCGCGTTGAGAACCTTGCCGGATGCCGCGCGGGTGGAGACATCCTTTCCTGGCTCGAAGACCGGAAGCGCCGATTCGACACCCTCGGGGAGATCGCCGGCGAGAAGCCGGTCGAGCAGAGCGCTCTTGTCCGGGTTGGCGGCCTTCCACGCGTCAAAGCCCGCCTGCCACTCGGCACGCTGCTCCGCTCCGCGGTCGATCGCCTTACGGGTGTGCTCGATGACCTCGTCTGCGACGACGAAGCTCTCAGCAGGGTCGAAGCCGAGTACTTCCTTGACGGCCGCGAGCTCGTCGGCGCCGAGTGCCGATCCGTGGATCTTTCCCGTGTTCTGCTTCTTCGGGCTTGGCCAGCCGATGATCGTCTTGAGGATGATGAGCGACGGCTTGTCGGTCTCGGCCTTTGCGGCCTCGATCGCGTCGTTGAGGGCCTGGATGTCCTCGACGTACTCGCCGGTCTTCTTCCAGTCAACGGTCTGCACGTGCCAGTGGTACGCCTCGTATCGCGCGGCAACGTCCTCGGTGAAGGCGATGTTCGTGTCGTCCTCGATGGAGATCTGGTTGCTGTCGTAGATCGCGATGAGGTTGCCGAGCTCCTGGTGGCCGGCGAGGGATGAGGCCTCGCTCGTGACACCCTCCTGCAGGTCGCCATCACCGGCGATGACATAAACGAAGTGGTCGAACGGGCTCTTGCCCGCTTCGGTGTCCGGGTCGAACAATCCACGCTCAAAGCGGGCGGCGTATGCAAAGCCGACGGCTGACGCGAGGCCCTGTCCGAGTGGCCCTGTCGTGATCTCGACACCGTCTGTGTGTCCGTACTCGGGGTGGCCCGGCGTGAGTGAACCCCACGTGCGCAGCGCCTTGAGGTCCTCGAGTTCGAGGCCGTATCCGCCCAGGTACAGCTGGACGTACTGGGTCAGTGAGCTGTGACCGACCGAGAGCACAAAACGGTCGCGGCCGAGCCAGTGCTGGTCCTTGGGATCGCGGCGCATGACTTTCTGGAACAGGAGGTATGCGGCCGGCGCGAGGCTCATTGCCGTTCCCGGATGCCCGTTTCCAACCTTCTCCACCGCATCTGCTGCGAGCAGTCTGGCGGTGTCAACCGCCTTATCGTCAATGGAGTTCCACTGCAAAGCTGCCACTATATTGGACCCTTCTCGTTTCGAATCAGGGGCCATCTCTGACCCACCGATGAAGCGTGTTCCCACGCCTTTTGGCTTCATTGGCGCCGATGGACAGATTTCACCCGAGGTGTAACGATCGGGGTTTTCTGAGCCAGCGAACGGTTTGGCGAGCACCTTCATTATAGGTAGTGCGCCCGGCCACCGGCCGGTTCCTTACGCCCGGTGAGCAATGACCTAGAATTGGGTGGTAATCCACCGGTTAGAGGAGCAATGAACATTGCAGTAGAAGACCGCGTCGCGCAGCACAGCGTGACGCGCGCTGACAAGGTGCGGGGCTACATCTCCCTCACCAAGCCGCGGGTGATGGAGCTCCTGCTCGTCACGACGGTGCCTGTGATGATCCTCGCTGAGGGCGGCATCCCGAACCTGTGGCTCGTTCTCGCAACGGTGATCGGCGGTGCCATGAGTGCCGGAGCCGCTGGAGCGTTCAACTGCTACATCGACCGTGACATCGACAAGGTGATGAAGCGGACCAAGAACAGGCCACTCGTCACCGGCGTCCTCTCGCCACGCGAGGCGCTCGTCTTCTCCTGGTCGCTCGCCATCCTGTCCACCGTCTGGCTCTACTTCACAACGAATCCGCTGACGGCCGCACTCTCGGTCGGCGCGATCTTCTTCTACGTTGTGATCTACACACTGTGGCTCAAGCGCTGGACAAGCCAGAACATCATCTGGGGCGGGATCGCCGGATGCTTCCCGGTCTTGATCGGGTGGGCCGCCGTTGCCAACTCCCTCAGCTGGGCACCGTTCATCCTGTTCGCCGTCGTCTTCCTCTGGACGCCGCCACACTACTGGCCGCTCTCGATGAAGTACCGCGACGACTACAAGTCCGCGGGAGTGCCGATGCTCGCCGTCGTCCGCGGCCGCGCGCAGGTCGGCCTCCAGGTGATTCTCTACGCCTGGGCAACCGTCGCGTGCTCGCTCCTTCTCGTCCCCGTCGCATCGATGGGTGTGCTCTACACAGTCGTCGCCGCAGTCTCAGGCGGCTGGTTCATCTTCGAGACGCACCGCCTCTACAACCTGGCCATCCGGCACGAGCACGTGTCACCGATGCGCGTGTTCCACGGTTCGATCAGCTACCTGACCCTGCTGTTCCTCGCGGTCGGCATCGATCCGCTGCTTCCGTTCTAGGTAATCGCTGCTGCCTGCGGGTCGGGCGCGCCACTCATTTCGTGTGACAGTTGCCGCTCCATGCAGGGTCTTCTGTCGAGTGACAGTTCCTGCTGGTGTTGGGCCGCGGCACACGCCACAAGTGTCACTTGAGTGCACTGCGCCAGGCGCCGGCTCATTCGAGTGACTGTTGCCGCGGGTGCGCGATCGCGGCACCCGCGATAAGTGTCACTTGAGTGCACTGCGCGAGGCGCCGGCTCATTCGAGTGGCAGTTGCCACTCCATGCGAGGTCTGCTGTTCAAGTGACAGTTCCTGCGGGTGTTTTGTCGCGGCACCCACCCCAAGTGTCACCTGAGTCCGCGGCGCGGGGCGCCGGACTCATTCGAGTGACAGTTGATGCGGGTGCGCGATCGCGGCACCCACAACAAGTGTCACCTTTAGCGCAGGCGACAGATGCCGCGGACCCTGGCCCGGGCCGTAACGTGAGCGGGGATAGGCCGCGATCTGGGCCGAGAACGAGCGCTGGCCATCACGCAGGGCGAAGCGCTCACATGGAGAGGCACCCGTTTCAAGTGACAGTTCCTGCGGGTGCTCGGCCACGGCACACACCACAAATGTCACCTTCAAGGCAGGTGACGGATGCCGCGGGGCGCGGGGTTCATTCGAGTGACGGTTGCTGCGGGTGTTCGGCCGCGGTACACACCACAAGTGTCACTTGAGTTCGCTGTGCGAGGCGTCGGCTCATTCGAGTGACAGTTGATGCGGGTGTTCGGCCGCGGCACCCGCCACAAGTGTCACTTGAGTGCACGACGCGAGGCGTCGGCTCATTCGAGTGACAGTTGATACGGGTGTTCGGCCGCGGCACCCACCACAAGTGTCACTTGAGTTCACTGCGCGAGGCGCGGGGCTCATTCGAGTGACAGTTGATGCGGGTGTTAGGCGCGGCACCCACCACAAGTGTCACCTTCAGGGCATGGGCACGACCCGTGCCGAGAACGCGAGCACAGGCTGAGACCGTGATCCAGGGCGAGCACGAGTGCAGGCCACGACGCGGGTGGGGCCCGCAGCGGCTCCCACCCGGGGCTAGGACGCGCGCACGGCCTCCACCGGTTCCGCGTCCACGCGCACCGGGGCGGACGACTTGAGGCTGAGGACGGTCACCGTCATCGCCGCCGCGAGCACGCAGGCGAGCACCATGTGGATGCCGACGAGAATCTCGGGCAGCCCCATCCGTGCCTGAGCCAACCCCACAGCGATCTGGACGAGCTCGACGGCGAGCAGCAGCGTGAGGTTGCGCCGCACCTTCTCCAGCCCGAGCGAGACCGCGGCAACGAGAAGCACGATCGTCAGCCCGAATGTCACGTAGGCGGGCCACGCGTGCAGGTGCTGGAGCAACTCCGAGTCGAGTCCATTGCGGGCAGCACCCGAATCACCCGCGTGCGGGCCTGATCCCGTTGTGATGATGCCGATGATCACCGTGACAGCGACGAAGAACGTCGTGACGTGCGTGGTGATCGCGAACCAGCGGGGGACCGCGAGAGTCCGCTCCCCGTTTCCGTTGTACACGCGGTAGACGAGGACCGTAGCGAGTACCACGAGGACGACGCTCAGGACGAAGTGCAGCCCGACGACGTAGGGGTTGAGGCCACTGAGGACCGTGACGCCGCCGACGACGGCCTGGAACAGGACACTGCACGCGGGAATGACGGTGAGGATGAAGAGGTCGCGGCGCTGGCGGCGGTACTTGAGAACGAAGAAGAGTGCGGTGAGCGCAATCAGCTGGAGCACGAAGAACAGGGTCCGGTTGCCGAACTCGATGACGCCGTGAATCCCCATCTCCGGAGTGCTGACGAACGACTCAGCGGTGCACCGCGGCCAGGTCGGGCAGCCGAGGCCTGAACCGGTCAGCCGCACGGCGCCGCCCGTGCCGACCAGGGCCGTCTGCGCCGCGAGGTTGAGCCAGGCGATCACGCGCACGCGGCGGTCGACCCCCGTCGGGAGCCAGTCCCAGAATCGACGTGCTGCCTGTGAGATCGCGTTCACTGTCAAAGTTCCTCTTGCTTGCTGTTTCTCTGGGACGGACCGGCTCGAAAGGCTCTCGCGTCACCAGTCCCAATAGTTGGCTGGGTATTTGTGTTGTTGCTGTGACTGCCAGCACGTTTACTGCAATTTACCCCGCCTCCCTGTAGAATTATGGGGTTCAGGTAATACGTCTCGGCAATTAGCCGATCGTGACGTGAGGCAGCGCAGCTTGGTCCTTGAACAATTGTAGGTATGCATTTCAGCAACCCGCACACTCTCGACAACACGGCGACCGAATATCGCCGCAGGTGCGGCGTGCGTGGGAATGAGTGATGCAGAGAGACTGTTACGCAAGCTGTAAGGAAAGAGGTTGACATGTCAGATGTACTGATAGACCGCCCAGAGCTCGAAAGCCTCGGGCAATACGAATTCGGTTGGTCTGACTCCGACGCTGCGGGCGCTTCAGCTCGCCGTGGAATCTCTCCGGAAGTTGTTGCGGACATCTCCGCCCTCAAGGCTGAGCCCGCATGGATGCTCGAACGCCGCCAGAAGGCACTCGCACTTTTCGAGCGCAAGCCGATGCCGATGTGGGGTGCTGACCTCTCAGAGATCGACTTCGACAACATCAAATACTTTGTCCGTTCGACGGAGAAGCAGGCGCAGACCTGGGACGACCTCCCCGACGACATCAAGAACACCTACGAGAAGCTCGGGATCCCTGAAGCCGAGCGCCAGAGGCTGGTCTCCGGTGTCGCCGCTCAGTACGAGTCCGAGGTTGTCTACCACCAGATCAACGAGGACCTCGAGCGCCAGGGTGTCATCTTCATGGACACGGACACCGCGCTCAAGGAGCACCCCGAGTTCTTCGAGGAGTACTTCGGCACCGTCATCCCCTCGGGAGACAACAAGTTCGCGGCCCTCAACACAGCTGTGTGGTCGGGTGGCTCGTTCGTCTACGTGCCGCCGGGCGTGCACGTCGAGATCCCGCTGCAGGCGTACTTCCGGATCAACACCGAGAACATGGGCCAGTTCGAGCGGACGCTCATCATCGCCGACGAGGGCAGCTACGTTCACTACATCGAGGGCTGCACGGCCCCGATCTACAAGTCGGACTCGCTGCACTCCGCTGTCGTCGAGATCATCGTGAAGAAGAACGCACGCGTTCGTTACACGACGATCCAGAACTGGTCGAACAACGTGTACAACCTCGTGACGAAGCGCGCGACAGCCGCAGAGGGCGCGACCATGGAGTGGATCGATGGAAACATCGGCTCCAAGGTCACCATGAAGTACCCGTCGATCTACCTGATGGGGGAGCACGCCAAGGGCGAGACCCTCTCCGTTGCATTCGCCGGCCCCGGCCAGCACCAGGACGCCGGCGCAAAGATGATCCACATGGCCCCGTACACGCAGTCATCGATCGTCTCCAAGTCGATCGCTCGTGGCGGAGGACGCGCCGGATACCGCGGTGAGGTTCGTGTTGACGCCAACGCGCACCACTCGGCAAACACGGTGCGCTGCGACGCGCTCCTCGTCGACACGATCTCACGAAGCGACACCTACCCGGCCATCGACATCCGTGTTGACGATGTCCAGCTCGGCCACGAGGCGACAGTCTCGAAGGTCAGCGAAGAACAGCTCTTCTACCTGATGAGCCGTGGCATGCCGGAAGACGAGGCCATGGCGATGATCGTCCGCGGCTTCATCGAGCCGATCGCCCGCGAACTCCCGATGGAATACGCTCTCGAACTCAACAAGCTCATTGAAATGGGCATGGAAGGATCAGTCGGCTAAATGACGATCTCTGCGCCAGAAACAATGTCGACAAATCTCGAGAACACCGGGGCACTCGGTTACAAGAAGCACACCGACGGCGGATGGGGAGTTGTCCCGATCCAGACCCGGTCTGAGCGGTTCACCTCCACGCTCGTCACCGACTTCCCCGCCGTCACCGGTCGTGAGGCCGCGTGGAAGCTCACTCCGGTTGACCGCATCGCCGCCCTCATCGATGGCCCGCTCGACGGAAGCGCCTATGACCTCACGACCACCGCCGTCCCCGGGATCGCTGTGGACTGGGTGGAGCGCACCGACACCCGCATCGGAACGGCAGGAACGCCGGAGGACCGCGCATCAGCCAACGCGTGGACCCAGGTCGAGAAGGTTCTCGCGATCACCGTGACCGGTGAGGAAGCCAAGACCCTCCGCCTGTCCCGCGACAACCTCGGTTCCGCGCCGCGTGCCGGGCACATCGTCATCGAGGCGAAGCCGCTCAGCCGCGGGCTGATTATCCTGCAGAACACCGGAGACGCCCGACTGACCGAGAACGTCGAGATCATCGTCGGCGATGCCGCGAACCTCACCGTTGTGACCGTCCAGCAGTGGAACGACGACGCAGTGCACCTGGCTTCGCACTTCACCACCGTCGGGCGTGACGCGAAGATCAAGCACGTCGTTGTCACCCTCGGTGGCAGCATCGTCAGGATCAACCCGTCGACCCACCTGGTCTCAACGGGTGCCGACGTTGACGCACTCGGGCTGTATTTCGCCGACGCCGGCCAGCACTTCGAGCAGCAGGTGTACGTTGACCACGACGCGCCGCAGACCCGCAGCCGTGTCAACTACAAGGGCGCGCTTCAGGGCACGGGGGCACGCACGGTCTGGATCGGCGATGTGCTGATCCGTCAGAGCGCCGCCGGCACCGACAGCTACGAGCAGAACCGCAACCTCGTCCTCACCGACGGCACGCGCGCTGACTCCATCCCGAACCTCGAGATCGAGACCGGCGACATCGCCGGTGCCGGGCACGCAAGCGCCACCGGCCGTTTCGATGACGAGCAGCTCTTCTACCTGCAGGCCCGCGGCATCCGCGAAGAAGAGGCGAGGCGACTCGTCGTTCGCGGCTTCCTCACCGACATCGTTCAGCAGATCGGCGACGCCGACCTGCAGGACCAGCTTCAGGATGCCATCGAGCAGGAGCTCACCCGCACCCGGTTGTCGACAGAGGGCAGCTGAACGTGGCGCGAACCCAGGTATGTGCCCTTGCCGATCTGACGTTGAATGAGGCGAAGCGGGTCGTCGTTGACGGCACCCCGATCGCGCTCGTTCTCGATTCGGCCGGTGACGTCCACGCCATCGGAGACACCTGCACACACGGGGACATCTCGCTGAGCGAAGGATTCGTCGAGGGTGAAACCCTCGAGTGCTGGGCGCACGGCTCCCAGTTTTCCCTGCTCACGGGCAAGCCACTGACGCTGCCCGCGTACGAGCCAGTCCCGGTTTTCTCCGTCGAGCTTGCCGACGGCAACATTTTCATTGACCCGACCGTAACGAAAGAGATTTAGCAATGGCTGTACTTGAAATCCGCGACCTGCACGTCAGTGTCGAGACCGACCAGGGCACCAAGCCGATCCTGCGTGGCGTCGACCTCACCATCAACAAGGGTGAGACCCACGCCATCATGGGGCCAAACGGCTCGGGCAAGTCGACACTCGCGTACACGATCGCCGGTCACCCGAAGTACACGGTGGATTCAGGCTCGATCACGCTCGACGGCCAGGACGTCCTCGCCATGAGCGTTGACGAGCGCGCACGCGCTGGCCTCTTCCTGGCGATGCAGTACCCGGTCGAGATCCCCGGCGTCACCGTCACGAACTTCCTGCGCACCGCGAAGACCGCGATCGACGGAGAAGCCCCGCCCATCCGTTCCTGGATCAAGGACGTCAGGAGCTCCATGAAGGACCTCCGCATGGACGCGACCTTCGCCGAGCGCAACGTCAACGAGGGCTTCTCGGGTGGAGAGAAGAAGCGCCACGAGATCCTCCAGCTCGAACTGCTCAAGCCGACATTCGCGGTTCTCGACGAGACCGACTCAGGTCTCGACGTCGACGCACTCAAGATCGTGTCAGAGGGTGTCAACCGTGCGAAGGAGAACACCAACCTCGGTGTGCTGCTCATCACCCACTACACCCGCATCCTCCGTTACATCCGCCCCGACTTCGTGCACGTCTTCGTAAACGGACGCATCGCAGAGCAGGGTGGGCCCGAGCTTGCAGACCGCCTCGAGAACGAAGGGTACGACCGCTTCCTCATTGACGGGGCCTCGGTTTAGAGTCAGGTCATGGTAACAACGCTCAGTCCACAGAAATTCGACCAGGTCGAAGAGGCGCTCAAAGACGTCATGGACCCGGAACTCGGGATCAATGTCGTCGACCTCGGGCTCATCTACGACCTCGGCTGGGACGATGAGAACGATGCGCTCGTCATCCACATGACGCTCACGAGTGCCGGTTGCCCGCTGACCGACGTGCTCGAGGAGCAGACTGCCCAGGCGCTTGACGGCGTCGTCGAGGCGTTCCGGATCAACTGGGTCTGGATGCCGCCGTGGGGGCCCGACAAGATCACCGATGACGGTCGCGACATGATGCGTGCGCTCGGATTCAGCATCTGACCCTTCGCACCGCACTCACTGATGCCCTCTTCTTCGGAAGGGGGCATTTGTGCGTGGGGGAGCGGGACTGTCGTAGTGTCGGGGCATGGAACGAGTTCAGGCAGACCCACTGGACGTCCTGCGGACCCGGACGAGCGAGAAGTGGACGGAGTATCCCAGCGACGTTCTCCCGATGTTCGTTGCGGAGATGGACTACCCGCTCGCCGCCCCGATCAAACGCGCGTTGCACAGCGCCATCGATCGCGGAGACACGGGCTATGTGTCGTCATCCAATCCCGTCTTCGACCCGTTCCGGCATTTTGCACGGCGCCGCTGGTCGTGGGACATCGAGGATGCTGCGCTGCTGTCGACAGCGGACGTCTCGATGGGTATCGTCGAGGTGCTCCGCGCTGTCTGCCAGCCCGGCGACCGGGTGCTGGTCAACGACCCGGTCTACGCACCGTTCTACGACCTCGTCACTGAAGCGGGAGCATCCGTCGTACGCGTGCCGCTCTCCGCGATCGAGAAGTCACACAGCGCTGCCCACGGATCAGCGCACCGACTCGATCTCGACGCCATCGAGGCTGCGTTCGCAGACGGAGTTCGCGCCTTCTTACTCTGCAACCCGCACAACCCGCTCGGGCTCGTGCACGAGCGAGCGGACCTGGAGGCGGTTGCCCGGCTCGCGGCCCGATACTCGGTGACCGTGGTCAGCGACGAGATCCACGCACCCCTGACCCAGCCGACCGCCACATTCACGCCGTACCTCAGCGTGTCGCCCGAGGCGCGCGCAACCGGGTTTGCCGTCCATTCCGCCAGCAAGGCGTGGAATCTCGCGGGACTCAAGTGCGCCATCGTCGTCGCGCACGCCACCGCGACCGCCGCCGTGCTCCAGGCGCTTCCGATCGAGGTCTCCTGGCGAACCGGCCAGTTCGGCGTGCTCGCGAGCGTTGCCGCGTATACCGACGGGGAGCCGTGGCTTGACGGTGTACTCGAATCCCTCTCGGCAAACTTCGACCTGCTCGACACGCTGCTCGGCGAGCACCTTCCCGAGGTCACCTGGAGCAGACCGCGAGCCAGTTACCTCGCCTGGCTCGACTTCCGCAGCCTCGGCTGGGGTGACGACCCCGCGGAGAGGATTCTGACCCAGGCCAGGGTGGCGCTCAGCTCCGGCGTCGACTTCGGCGACGCCGGTCGGGGTCACGCCCGAATGAATCTCGCCTGCTCGCCTGAGGTACTGACGGATGCCATTGTCAGGATCGCGAGGATCGCGCGCCCCTGAGGAGCTGGGCTCCGCCGAGAGCGAAGCGGCCGTTAGTTCTTCGCTGCTGGGGCTCTGGTGAGTTACACAGGCTCGACACCGTAGACTTGAGGGCTGACCCCCACTTTTCGCGCTTCTTTGGCGCGCCAGCTTGAAACGGACTTTGCTTTGCTCACTGTGCACGACCTCGAAATACGCGTCGGGGCACGAGTCCTCATGGAGGACGTCAACTTTCGAGTAGCGGCCGGAGACAAGATCGGCCTCGTTGGCCGAAACGGTGCTGGGAAGACCACACTGACCAAGGTGCTCGCCGGCGAACTGCTCCCCTCAAAGGGAAAAGTCGAACGATCGGGCGAACTCGGCTACCTGCCGCAGGACCCCCGGAGCGGGGACCCCGACGAACTGGCTCGCACCCGGATCCTCAACGCCCGAGGCCTCGGAAGCATCGTCCTCGAAATGCAGGAAGCAACAGTCGGCATGGCGTCGACCGATGCCGCGGTGAGCGCTGCAGCCATGAAGAAATACGGCAACCTCGAGGAACGGTTCCAGATGCTCGGCGGTTATTCCGCTGAGGCTGAAGCGGCGTCGATCGCGAGCAACCTCAACCTTCCCGATCGGATCCTCGATCAGCCGCTACGCACACTGTCGGGTGGACAGCGCCGACGCATCGAGCTGGCACGCATCCTGTTCTCCGACGCGAAGACGATGATCCTCGACGAGCCGACTAACCACCTCGACGCCGACTCGGTCGTCTGGCTCCGCGAGTTCCTTAAGACCTATTCCGGCGGCTTCATCGTCATCACTCACGATGTCGAGCTCGTCGGCGAGACCGTCAACAAGGTGTTCTACCTCGACGGCAACCGCCAGGTTATCGACGTCTACAACATGAACTGGAAGAACTACCAGCGCCAGCGTGCGTCCGACGAGGAGCGCCGCAAGAAGGAGCGCGTCAACGTCGAGAAGAAGGCATCGACGTTGCAGCTTCAGGCTGCCCGGTTCGGGGCGAAGGCGTCCAAGGCTGCTGCCGCCCACCAGATGGTCGCGCGCGCTGAGAAGATGCTGTCGGGACTCGAGGAAGTCCGGTCGGTCGAGCGCGTCGCGAAGCTGCGCTTCCCCGACCCCGCCCCGTGTGGCCGGACTCCGCTCATGGCGAAGAACCTGTCGCGGAGCTACGGGTCGCTCGAAATCTTCACGGCCGTCGACCTCGCCATCGACCGCGGCTCCAAAGTCGTCGTTCTCGGCCTGAACGGTGCCGGAAAGACGACGCTGCTGCGTATCCTCGCCGGCGTCGACAAGCCCGATACCGGACAGGTGGAGCCTGGCCACGGACTGCGGATCGGTTACTTTGCCCAGGAGCACGAGACACTCGATGTGAAGCGGAGCGTTCTCGAGAACATGGTGTCGAGCTCTCCGAACATCACCGAGACCGAGGCCCGCAAGGTTCTCGGGTCCTTCCTGTTCACCGGTGACGACTCGCATAAGCCGGCCGGGGTCCTCTCCGGTGGCGAGAAGACTCGTTTGGCACTCGCCATGATTGTGGTTTCCGGCGCCAACGTGCTGCTCCTCGACGAACCGACCAACAACCTGGACCCCGCGAGCCGTGCCGAGATTCTTGACGCACTCGCGCACTTCACCGGCGCCGTCGTCCTGGTCAGCCACGATGAGGGAGCCGTCCAGGCCCTCAACCCCGAGCGCGTGCTCATCCTGCCCGATGGTGTCGAAGACCACTGGAACAAGGACTACCTCGAGCTCATCGAGCTCGCGTAGAGCAAGAAACTCATCGAGCGGCGGGCAGAAAGCCCGCCGCTCGTGGTTTAAACGACCTTTTCCGGCTTCGGCAGGGCGTGCTCAAGCAGTTCGTCCTCGACATCCGCGTCGGAACGCTTCGCACGACGCTTGCGCTCCCGGTCCTCGGCGCGCTTCTTTTCTTCGGGGTCGTCCGCGTTGAGGTGACGGTACTCCTGCCGAACGGCATACGCGAGGAAGGCAAACCCCAGTAACCCGAAGATGACCCACTGGAACGCATACGACAGGTGGATTCCCTCATCGAGTACGGGCTTGATCGCCGGCAGCGGTGCGGTATCGGCGGGTGCCGGCGTCTCCTGGTCGAGGAGACCGTACGCGCCGGTGTAGAGCGGAACCCCGAGGCGGTCTTCGAGGTCAGGCAGATGCACCGTGGCAATCTGCCCGTCAGCAGCGCTGCGCCCGGGCAGAGTGGGCTCGCCAGCCTTGAGCCGCGCCACCACTGTCACTTCGCCCGACGGGGGAGCGGGAAGAACATCCGGCAGGTCCTGCGCGTTGCCGGTGGGGAGCCAGCCGCGGTCGACGATGAATACGGAGCCGTCGGCGAGCCGCAGGGGAACCAGCTGCTCAAAGCCGGGCTGCCCGTTCCTCGGACGGTTACGGACGAGGATCTGTTCGTCCTCGAGGTAGGTACCGGTGACAACCACGGGGATCCACTTGTCACGCTCGTCGAAGGACTCCCTCGTCGGGAGTGCATCGGCGATGGCGACAGGAGGGCTGCTGTAGTTGCCCTCAACGAGGGAGATCTCATGCTTCTTCTCGTCGACGCGAGACAACTGCCAGTTCGCGAGCAGGACGCAGACGAGGGCAAACACCATCGCAACGGCGAGGTAGCCGAACCAGCGGCGGCTCATCACAAATCGCCAGTTTTTCACAGTGCGTCCTCCGGGCTCAGTTCGATTACGTTCACCGGAAAGTCCCGCGATGAGAGAAAGTTTTCGAGGTAGTCACGGTGCTCGTCGCACGCCAGCCACACCTTGACCCGGTCGGCCGCGTGAATTTTGGGGTTGCGCCACTCAATCCGCCATCCCGCGGTCGCGGAGCATCCGGCGCGCGAACAGGTGCGTCGTTCGGGCTCCGAAAAGAGACCGATCATGCGCTCCACTTATCTTCGTCAGGGCGGGTGTTTTCCTCTGGCTGTGCGTTTGGCTCTGGCTCGGCGTCGCCGGGCCGGGCGCTCTGGTTAGCACCGGCGCTTTCGGAGGGAGCGGAATACTCACCGGGGCCGGGAGCCGGGCGGCCAACCGGAACAATAGCGCCGGGGCGGATGACTTCAGCGCCGGTGGTGGCGGTTCCAACGTTGGCCAGTACGACAGCGACATAGGGCAGGATGATCGCGCCAGCGACACAGACAGCGAGCCACCAGCCCTGGACAAACAGCATCAGGACAAGACAAACCACACGGATGCTCATGGCAATCGTGTATTTGATCATTCGTGCCCGCTGCTCCTCCTCAGGAGCCGTCGGGAGCGACGTGATTGAGGGCTGTTTCATCAGCCCAAGCCTACGCTTCTTTGACACCCCATAAGCTGGGTGAGGGCGAAGACACAGCCCCCGGCGGTGGCGATAGCGCTCTATCCCACGCACGGCACCCACGGCATCCGGAAGGTCCATTCTTGGTACAGACATCTCCCACCCCACGCACGGTTCTCATCACGGGCGGCAACCGCGGAATCGGATTCGCGATCGCCGAGGAGTTCCTCGCCCAGGGACACAGGGTCGCTGTGACCGCTCGCTCGGGCGCTGGCCCCGCCGGCAGCCTCACCGTGCGCGCTGACGTCACCGATGCAGCATCCATCGACCGGGCATACAGCGAGATCGAGCGCGAACTCGGCCCGGTGGAAGTCGTCGTCGCCAACGCCGGAATCACCAAAGACACTCTGCTCATGCGCATGACCGAGGATGACTTCGACAGCGTTGTGAACACGAACCTGGGTGGGGCATTCCGCGTGGTCAAGCGAGCGTCGAAGGGAATGCTCAAGGCGCGGTTCGGCCGGGTCATTCTGATCTCGAGCGTTGTCGGCCTCTATGGCGGGCCGGGGCAGGTCAACTACTCGGCTTCCAAGGCGGGGCTGGTCGGCATGGCGCGCTCAATCACTCGCGAGCTCGGTGCGCGCGGCATCACGGCGAACGTCGTTGCACCAGGTTTCATCGAAACGGATATGACGGCTGAGCTTCCCGAAGCGACACAGGCCGAATACAAGAAGAGCATTCCTGCCGGCCGCTTTGCGACACCGTCAGAGGTGGCGAAGGCCGTCGCGTGGCTGGCCAGCGACGACGCCGGATACATTTCCGGCGCGGTCATTCCCGTCGACGGCGGCCTCGGCATGGGGCACTAGCCGTACCGGAGCAGTAGGCCACGAGCGTCAGCCCCGAAGGCCGAGGAGCGGGAGCACGTCGCTGAGGTCGACGTCAGCCGCCGTGACATTCGCCCTCTCGCGAACAGCGGGCTTCGCGTTGAATGCAACGCTGAGCCCCGCCGTGTGCATCATCAGCAGGTCGTTCGCTCCGTCGCCGACAGCGACGGTGCGAGAGAGCGGGATGCCGTCAGCCGCCGCCCACTCGGCCAGGGCCTCAGCTTTCGCCTGCGCGTCGATGATCGGGCCGCGAACAACACCGGTCAGGCGTCCGTTCACGACCTCGAGACGATTCGCCCGCAAGTGGTCCAGCCCGAGCCGAGCGCCGAGAGGGTCGAGCAGTTCGTGGAACCCGCCTGACACCACGCCGACGCGTGACCCACCCTTGTGAAGGCCGTCGATCAGCGCCGTTGCTCCGCGAGTGACGGTGATCCGGTCGCGGACGACGTCAAACACGGAATCGCTGAGACCCGCGAGCGTCGCCACCCGCTCACGAAGGCTCGCGGCGAAGTCGAGCTCGCCGCGCATCGCCCGCTCGGTCACCCGTGCAACGTGGTCGAGTGAGCCGGCCTCCTGCGCAAGCAGTTCGATGGCCTCGTTCTCGATGAGGGTCGAGTCAGCGTCGAGCACGACGAGGAAACGCGCCGGAGCGATCCCGCCCGGCATACCGGTGAGACTCATGGAGTGACGCGCACGCCCTTGCCCACAACGGTGAGTCCTGAGTCCGTGACGGTGAAACCGCGGGCGCGATCGCGATCGTGATCGACCCCGATCGACGCACCGGATTCGACAACGACATCCTTATCGAGGATCGCGCGCCTCACGACAGCATCGGGGCGAACCTCGACGCGGTCGAAGAGCACGGAGTCGATCACCCGAGCACCTGAGTCGATCTTCGACCATGCCCCGAGCACGCTTCGCTCGATATGCGCACCCGAGATGAGGGAGCCGAGCGAGACGATGGAGTCGATGGTCGTCCCCAGGTTGCCCTTGCCGTCGCGCACGAACTTCGCCGGGGGAGAGTTCAGCTGCTGGCTGAAGATCGGCCACTTGCTGTTGTACAGGTTGAAGATCGGGAGCGTCGAGATGAGATCCTGGTGCGCCTCGAAGAACGAGTCGATGGTCCCGACATCCCGCCAGTAGTCCCTGTCGCGATCGGTGGAACCCGGAACATCGTTGCGCTTGAGGTCGTAGACGCCAGCGTCACCCGCCGCGACGAAGGCCGGGATGATGTCGCCGCCCATGTCGTGATTCGACGCGGTCAGCTCGCCGTCCTTCGTCACCGCTTCGATGAGGGCCTCTGTCGTGAACACGTAGTTACCCATCGATGCGAGCACTTCGTGCGGCGCATCGGCGAGTCCTTCGGCGTTGATCGGCTTCTCGAGGAACTCGGAGATCTTCGTCGGGTCGTCCTGGTCGAGCTGGATCACGCCGAACTGGTCGCTCAGTTCGATCGGCTGGCGGATCGCAGCGACGGTTGCACCGCGGCCAGAGTCGATGTGCGCCTGGATCATGTCGCGGAAGTCCATCCGGTAGACGTGGTCGGCGCCGACAACGACAACGATGTCCGGCTTTTCGTCGCGGATGAGGTTGAGGCTTTGCAGGATCGCGTCGGCCGAGCCGGAGAACCAGCGTTTGCCGAGGCGCTGCTGCGCCGGGACGGATGCCACGTACGAGTTCAGCAGCCCGGACAGGCGCCAGGTCTGCGAGACGTGCCTGTCGAGGCTGTGCGACTTGTACTGCGTGAGTACGACGATTTGCGTGAGTCCTGAGTTGATCAGGTTCGACAGCGCAAAGTCGATGAGCCTGTACTGACCGGCGAACGGGACTGCGGGCTTCGCCCTGTCGGCGGTGAGGGGCATCAGTCGTTTGCCCTCACCCCCGGCGAGGACGATGCCAAATATCTTCTTCGATGCGACCATGCACCAAGACTATTGCAGCCCAAGCTGTACTAGCGTTCGTGGTATGCGTGTTGATCTTCTGACCCGGGAATATCCCCCGGAGGTATATGGCGGTGCCGGAGTGCACGCCGCTGAACTTGTGACCGCCATGCGGTCTGACATCGACGTCACTGTGCGGTGTTTTGGGGCTCCGCGTGACGAGCCCAACACCTTCGCCTACGGCGTCCCGGTCGAACTCGCGCAGGCGAATCCCGCGTTGACGACGCTCGGCACCGACCTGGCGATCGCGCAGGATGTCGGGGGAGCGGATCTCGTTCACTCCCACACCTGGTACGCGAACGGCGCCGGTCACCTCGCCAAGCTGCTGCACGGCATCCCGCACATCGTGACCGCCCACAGCCTCGAACCGCTGCGGCCGTGGAAGGCCGAGCAACTCGGTGGCGGGTACCGCGTGTCGAGCTGGATCGAGAAAACAGCATTTGAGAACGCGGATGCCGTCGTTGCGGTCAGCGACGGAATGCGGCGGGACATCCTGAAGAGCTATCCGCGGCTGGATGAGTCACGCGTGCACACCATTTACAACGGAATCGACCTGACCGAGTGGAAACCCGTTTCCGATCCTGAACTCGTGCGCTCGCTCGGGATCGACCCCGATCGCCCAAGCGTGGTGTTCGTCGGCAGGATTACCCGCCAGAAGGGGTTGCCGTACCTGTTGCGCGCGGCGGCGCTCCTGCCGGATGACGTGCAGCTCGTGTTGTGCGCCGGCGCGCCTGACACTCCTGAAATTCTTGCCGAGGTCGAGGCCGGGGTCCGCGAACTGCAGAAGCAGCGTTCGGGCGTGGTCTGGATCGACAGGCTCCTGCCCCGCTACGAGCTGTGCGCGATTCTCAGCCAGGCCACGACCTTCGTGTGTCCGTCGGTGTACGAACCGCTCGGAATCGTCAACCTGGAGGCGATGGCGTGTGGAGCAGCCGTCGTCGGGACGGCAACCGGGGGTATTCCCGAGGTCGTCGACGACGGCGTGACCGGGAGACTCGTCCCGATCGACCAAGTTCAGGACGGGACGGGAACTCCGGTCGATCCTGAACGCTTCGTTGCCGATCTCGCGGCAACGCTCACCGAGGTTGTTTCGGACCGGGACCGGGCCAACCGAATGGGTGAGGCGGGTCGGGTCCGCGCTGAAGCCGAATTCGGCTGGGCGCGCATCGGTCGGCAAACCATCGACCTCTATCGCTCGGTGCTCGCCGGCGCCTGAGCCCCGTGATCGGGGTGAGCGAGACGAAGAGAGGCGTTGGCCGACGCACGGTCAGGAATGGGCGTGGCGGAGCTGGTTGGACGGATAGGCTTGGACCCATGTCGAGCGTTTTGCAGTTGAGTGATGTATCGGTCGTGCGCAATGGCCGCGCGATCGTGGATTCCGTGTCGTGGTCGGTTGAACCGGACCAGCGATGGGTCGTTCTCGGCCCCAATGGTGCGGGGAAGACGACGGTGCTGCAGCTCGCATCGACGCTCATCTACCCGACCAGGGGTTCCGTCGAGATTCTCGACTCCACCCTGGGCAAGACCGACGTCTTCGAGCTCCGCCCGCGCATCGGAATCGCGTCGACGGCCATGGCTCGACGGGTACCGGCAGACGAGACCGTCCTCAACGTCGTCATGACCGCCGCGTATTCAGTCACCGGCAGGTGGAATGAAGAGTACGAGGACATCGACATCAAGCGCGCGAAGCGTGTGCTGACGGAGTGGCGCCTGGATCACCTCGCCGAGAGGAGCTTCGGCACCCTCAGCGACGGCGAGCAGAAGCGCGTGCAGATCGCCAGGGCCGTCATGACCGATCCCGAACTTCTGCTGCTCGATGAGCCGGCGGCGAGCCTCGACCTCGGTTCGCGTGAGGAACTGGTCGCGTTGCTCGGCGGTTACGCCCAGTCGGAAGACTCGCCCGCCATCATCATGGTTACTCACCACGTTGAGGAGATCCCGGTCGGCTTCACTCACGCGCTGCTCCTCAAAGACGGCGCGGTTGTGGCCTCAGGGCCCCTGAGGGAAGCCCTGACCAGCGAGAGCCTCACCACGACCTTCGGCCTGCCCATTGAACTGACCGAAAACAACGGTCGTTTCTCGGCTCGTGCCGAGTAGCTCCGACTTTCTGATAAAGTAGGTAGCTGGCCCGAGGGGCCACAAGCTTTCTTGCCATACCTGAGCCTCAGGCACTGGTGCAGGGCGAGACTGAAACAATCCACACGACTCACAAGGAAGTCCTCATGAAGACTGACATCCACCCCAACTACCAGGCTGTAGTTTTCCGCGACCTCGCTTCGGGCGCAACGTTCCTCACCCGTTCGACGGTGACGAGCTCGAAGACCATGGAGTGGGAAGACGGAACCACCTACCCGGTGATCGACGTTGAGATCTCGTCGGAGTCGCACCCGTTCTACACGGGCAAGCAGCGCATCATGGACTCCGCTGGACGTGTCGAGAAGTTCAACCAGCGCTTCAAGGGCTTCGGCGCGTAGCCACCAGCCTTACAAGAAAGACCCGCAACGAAAGTTGCGGGTCTTTTTTGCTGCCTGCCTGGTGCTGCGGGCGATGCGTGCCGGCGCAGCGCAGCGTTTCGCGTCAGCGCACCGGCCACCCGGCGGACGCGACGTAGGTGGCGTCGCGGGTGCGGCGGATGTAGTCCTGGAAGCTGTCTGACTGCTCTTTGCACCAGCCGGCCTGCAGTTCGTGCAGCTCAAACGCGTCGATATCGAGTGCGCGGGAGTGTGCGCGGGCGATGGCCTGCGCGACGCGGCCAGCGGCGATCGCATCGGCGCCGGCGTCGTGGGCGTCGGTGAGTTCGACGCCGTAGAAGGCAGCCGCTGCCTCGAGCGTGCGCTTGCCCTTGCGGTATTTGTCGAGCGCCTTGTCGATGACAAGTGGGTCGATCACCGGAAGGGGGTCGACGATCGGTGGGATGCCGTGACGCAGCGCCTCGTTGAACAGCAGGGACAGGTCGTATGGGGCGTTGTAGATGACGACGGGGGTTCCTTCGTCGAAGAGCTCGCGGAGCGTTTCAACGATTTCGCGAACAACGATCGGCGCGGAGCGCCCGTAGGACTGCGCGAACTCCGTGGTTATGCCGTGCACGGCTGTCGCCTCGCTCGGGATCTCGACCCCGGGGTCAGCGATCCAGTCGCGGCGCCGAATCACTGAGCCATCTTTGTCGAGAACGCCGACGTTCGCGGAGACGATGCGACTGGTCGTCACGTCAATGCCTGTGGTCTCCAAATCGAAGACGGCGAGAGAGTCTGACCAGTGTTTGACCGCTGTTGTTTCCACATTTTTTACTCTAGGTGAGACGACCGACAGCCCGGTTCAGCCGTGCCGGTGTTGCGCAAACGGCGAATCACCCGGGCGTGCGATGTGCAGCCAGTAGAAGCTCTGCGTGGCTATCGTCAGGGTCACCCGGCCCGTGTCATCGAACGGGGGGAACTCGGCGCCACCGAACAGGTCGAACAGCCGGCAGCCTGCGAGGTCGGGTGCGACGAGTGTTGTGGCGACGGGGTGGTGCGAGAAGCTGAAGACGCACAAAATGTCTTCCTGCTCGTCGCCGCTGCTCCTGCCGGTTCCCCTGTAGCTGCGGACGAAGCCCAGCACCGACTCGTGGTCCGCCTGGAGTACCTCGATGCTGCCCATTCCGAGCGCGGGATGACCCCTCCTGACGTGAATGACGTTCCGTACCCAGTGCAGCAGAGACCGTGACTGGGCGAGCTGGGACTCGACGTTGACGAGCGTGTAATTGAAGACGAGCGACTGGACGACCGGCAGGAAGAGTTTGCCGGGATCTGCAGAGGAGAACCCGGCGTTGCGGTCAGGCGTCCACTGCATCGGTGTGCGGGACGAGTCCCGGTCGGCGAGCCAGATATTGTCGCCCATTCCGATCTCGTCGCCGTAGTAAATGAATGGGCTCCCCGGCAGCGAAAAGAGCAGGGCGTGCGCCAGTTCGAGTTCCGCGCGCGAGTTGTCGAGCAGGGGAGCGAGGCGGCGGCGGATTCCGACATTTGCGCGCATCCGTGGGTCATAGGCGTACCAGCCGTACATCGCCTGCCGGTATTCCTCACTGACCATTTCGAGGGTGAGCTCGTCGTGGTTGCGAAGGAAGACACCCCAGCCGGCCCACTCGGGAATGTCCTGGGTCTCCGCGAGAACCCTCGCGAGTTCCTCGGCCTGCTGCGACCGCAGCGAGTAGAAAATACGGGGCATGACCGGAAAGTCGAACGCCATGTGGCACTCGGGCTCCTCATCGGTACCGAAGTACTCGGAGACCTCCCTGGGCCACTGATTGGCCTCGGCGATGAGTACGCGGCCCGGGTACTCGAGGTCCACCATCGCCCGGAGCAGCTTCGCGAAGCCGTGGGTTTTCGGCTCGCCTTCACCGTTGCCATCGTCTGACTCGTAGAGGTACGGGATGGCATCCAGGCGGATGCCATCCACACCCATATCGAGCCAGTAACGTATCGCCTCGAAGATCGCCTCATGCACCGCAGGGTTCTCGAAGTTGAGGTCTGGCTGGTGCGAGAAGAACCTGTGGAAGAAGAACTGCCGGCGCACAGGGTCGAACGCCCAGTTGGAGTCCTCAGTGTCGGTGAAGATGATCCTGATGTCTGGCCACTTCTGGTCGGAATCGCTCCACACGTAGAAGTCACCGTACGGTCCATCGGGGTCGCTGCGGGACTCCTGGAACCAGCGGTGCTGGTCAGAGGTGTGGTTGAGTGGCATGTCGATAATGATGCGCATGTTGCGCTCGTGGGCCTTCGAGACCAGATCGCGGAACTCCTCGAGGCTGCCGAACTCGGGCAGGATGGCCTGGTAGTCAGAGACGTCATAGCCTCCGTCCCTCAGCGGCGAGGAGTAGAACGGCGGAAGCCACAGAGCATCGACGCCCAGCCACTGCAGGTAGTCCAGCCGCGTTACCAGACCCTGCAGGTCACCGGCGCCGTCCCCGTTGCTGTCGACGTACGAGCGGACCATGACCTCGTAAAAGATCGCCCTGCGGTACCAGAGCGGATCGCGCGCGAGCCCCGGCAACTGTATGGGAGCGGTGAAGGTCACGGGTATCCAATCACGTCACTGTGCGAGCCAATGAATCCTTGGCTTGAGTCTAGGGTCGCCGCCTTCGGCTTGGCAGGAGCCACAGTGCCTAAACTGGGAACGCCATGACAACGACCTCGCCATACTCCAGCCTTCTCGATCGCATTCCGGTGACGAAGCAGCAGATCTCGATCGGCGGGAGCAGTGCCGCCTACTGGGAGTACGGCACGCCGTCTGACCGCCCGACAATCGTGATGGTGCACGGGTTCCGCGGTGATCACCACGGGCTCGAACCCGTCGTTGCCCATCTGCCCGGCTTCCACATCATCAGTCCCGACCTTCCGGGCTTTGGCGAATCCGAACCGCTGCGGCTCAGTCGCCACGACCTCGACGGCTATGCCGGCTGGCTGAAGCGATTCGTGGACGCACTCGACCTGGACTCGAAGCCGATCATCCTCGGGCACTCGTTCGGCTCGATCGTCGTGTCCGCGGCACTGGCGCGCACCGGGCTGGCCACCGACCGGCTCATTCTGGTCAATCCGATCGCGGCTCCAGCGCTGTCGGGGCCACGCGGCATCCTGACCCGGCTCGCCGTCATCTACTACCAGCTCGGCGCCGTTCTGCCTGAGCCCATCGGCTTCGGTTTGCTCCGCAACCGGATCATCGTCCGCGTGATGAGCCAGACAATGGCCAAGACGAAGAGCCGGACGCTGCGCAAATGGATTCACAGCGAACACGACAGGTACTTCAGTGCCTTCAGCGATCGTGACGTGGTTCTTGAAGCGTTTCGGGCATCCGTCTCAAACGATGTCAGCGAGTTCGCGGCGTCGATCGATGCGCGCACTCTCCTGATCGCCGCGGACCGGGACGACATCACACCGGTGAGCGCGCAGCACACGCTGACCGCCCTGTTTCCGGATGCAGCGCTCGAGATCATCCCCGACGTTGGACATCTCATCCACTACGAAGTGCCCGAACGGGCAGCGACACTCATCGAGGAGTTCCTCACCCCGGATCCGCGGTCAACATCGCTCGTGGACCGGGACGAGGCGCCACTGTGAAACTCGTCGTTGACTGCCGGTGGGTGACGGGCGATCCCGATGACCACCTGAGTCTCATGAGCCTCGGGCTGATCCGTGCGCTGGCTGAGCGACGACGGTTCGTGATGCTCGTCGGGCCGAAGACGCGGCTGGCGCTGCTGCCGGACCTCCCCTGGGAACTGTTCCCACATCCGCTGAGCCCTCGCGAGTTCCTGACCGGTCGGCGGCTCAACTCGATCGATACCGATGTGCTCTTTTCGCCCGCTCCGACCTGGGGCGGCTGGGGCCGTCGATACGGCCTCGCGATCGCCGGGGGAGTGCCGCACGCCGCGTCCGACGCGCCATTCTCCGAGCGGTTGCGGCTGCTCGTGTGGCGGTTCCCGTTGACCAGGGGAGTGATGACCCGCAGGGCGGATATCGTCGTGGGCGTGTCGCGGGCGCAGCAACGCAGTCTCATCACGGGCAGCGCTCCCGGCCAGCCCGTTGTCACCCTTCACGCGACGGACACGGCGAGCGACGATGTTTCCGCCTGGCGGTCCTCAGCCGAACAGCTTGAGCAGGTGCTGATCGAGCTCGACAACTCGCGGCGGAGCGCTCGAGCCAGGTAAGAGCCTTCGCTGGCTGACTCGGCGCTCGATCTCTGGCGCAGGGAGAGTGCAGCCCATACGCTGGCTCCATGACTGCTTCCCCGGACACCCCGACCCTTCCGCGCTGGCTGTGGGTCGTAGCCCTGGTGTGGACGCTCCTGCTCATCGGCCTCGGTCTCTGGATCGCCCTCACCACCGGCTACTGGATCGCCCTTGTGCTCGCTGTCGCGCTTGCCGCGCCGATCGACGTCATGCTCGTTCGGCACTCACGCCGCGCCACAGCGACGCACGCAGACATCCGTCGCTAGCGAGTACGCCGTTCGGCCGACGCTGATGGTCGTAGAGGGAGCCCGGCGGGGCACTACGGACCCCACTGCCACTGACAGCGCGAGAGAAATGCATCGAGTCGCCGCTTCATCTGAGGGAGTCCGGTTGGCGCGCCTTTCTCAGCCTCGGTATACCGGAGGAAGTGTTTGTAGTTTTCCGGGTAGCCCAATGTACGAAGATGTGTCTCGACGGCATCCCACGGGTCATCGAAGCTCGCCCACACAACGTTGATTCGAGCGAGCCCCACATAAGCCCACACATCCAGGGGCTGACCGAGGGGCGTGCTGGCAGCCACAGCCGCATCCAACAGGGAAGGAACCCGCTCGAGATCGTCTGACAGCAGCAGCGCAATCGTTTCTTCGACGGAACCCTCCTCAAGATCGCCGGCTCGGTATCGCACAACTTCGAGGCTCACGACGTCGGAAGCCGTGAGGAAATCGGCCTCAACCCCGAACCGAACAACGGCCGGCTCGATAAACCTGCTCGCGACGAAACGACGGAGGTCCTGTGCGCCCGGTAGAACAGCTGTCTCGTCCTTCGGGAGAACGGGTGACCGTTTGGAACGCCGTCTGGAACGCTTCGTGAAGAACATGTCATTTTCCTCGGGTCGGAGTGTTGCCTTGAAGTTGCCGGCATTCGGCGTACTTTCCGTCGATGTTATTGGGTGACCTGACCGTTGAACCCTCCGCCCAGCTTCGGGCCGACGTTACGCCTCGAGTGAACCGTCTTGTCTGACGCACGTGAGTCACAGTTCTATGAACGTATGAAGCTTCTCGTACTCGGCGGCACAGAATTCGTGGGTCGCGCCCTCGTCGATGCAGGACTCAACCGGGGCTGGGATGTCACCACGTTCAATCGCGGCACGCATCCGCCACGAGCGGGCGTAACGGCAGTGACCGGTGACCGCACAAGCCCACGAGGCATCCAGAACCTCACCGACCATGACGGCGACTGGGACGTCGTTGCGGATACCTGGTCGTGGGCCCCGTCGACGGTTCGAGACACAACGCGGGCGCTCGCCGCCCGTGCGCGGCGATACGTCTACATTTCGAGCTGCTCGGTCTACGGCTTTCCCACCCAGCCGGGCTCGACCGAGAACTCGCCCGTCGTCGACAGCTCCGCCGACGATGACACGTTCGACGATTACGCCAGGGCCAAGGCTGGGGCAGAGCGTGCTGTGACGGATGCCTTCGGCGAACGTGCAATCCTGGCCCGCGCCGGTCTGATCCTCGGCCCGCATGAGAACATCGGCCGACTGCCGTGGTGGCTGCTGCGCGCGGCCCGTGGCGGACGCATTCTTGCCCCAGGGACCCCGGACGCCGGCATCCAGTACATCGACGCCCGGGACCTCGCCAACTGGGCACTGACCGCAGCCGAGGACGGGGTTTCCGGACCCGTCAATGTCATCAGCAAGCCGTGCCAGACGACCATGGGGGAGGTCCTCGAACTCTGCCTGCGTGCGACCGGCTCGACCGGCTTGCTGGAGTGGGTGACCCCCGAGAGAATCCTCGCCGCAGGAATCGAGCCGTGGACACAGCTTCCGCTGTGGCTGCCACCCGGCGAAGCGCACGACACCATGTACCGCATCGACGTGAGCCGCGCCTATGAAACGGGCCTCAGCATCCGCCCGATTTCCGAGACTGTCGCGGACACCTGGGCCTGGCTGCAGAGCATCGGGGGAGTGCCGCCACAGCGCACGGACCGCCCATCGCCGGGGATCGATCCCCGGCGGGAAGCCGAGGTCCTCGCCGCGCTCAACCGCCCGGCTGACGCCAGGTGACACCGGATCTGGGCAGCAGTCGCCGAACCTAGGTGACCAGTCGCTCCGCGAGCGCGGTCAGGGTTTCGCTCGCCCCGGCATCCAGCTTCACGTCGGCACGCCCATCGCCCTTGGTCTCACCACGGTTGATGATGATGATCGGCAACTTGCTCCGGCGCGCGTGTTCCAGGAGGCGGATGCCGGAGTTGACGACGAGTGACGACCCCGCGATGACGAGCGCGTCGGCTGCGGAAACGATATCCCGTGCCTCCGTGAACTTGTCTGACGGGACAAACTCACCGAAGAAGACGACGTCGGGTTTCAGTGCGCCACCGCACACCGAGCAGACCGGCACCACGAAATTGTCGACGTCAGCGATCTCTGCGTCGCCGTCCGGGTTCAACGTCACGGCATCCGGTCTGGACAGCCACGGGTTTTCCGCTTCGATCCGCGCGGCGATGCTCGCGCGCGCAAAAGTCTGGCCACAGACGAGGCAACTGACCCGGTCCATCGAGCCGTGGAGATCAACCACGCGGCGGGAACCGGCCCGCACGTGCAGACCGTCGACGTTCTGGGTGACGATGCCGGTGACGAGTCCTGCCTCCTCGAGTGCGGCGAGGACCTTGTGCCCGGCATTCGGCCTCGCGGCGTCGAACATGGCCCAGCCCAGGTGGCTGCCGGCCCAGTACCGCTTGCGTGACGAGTCGTTGAGCAGGAACTGCGAGACGGTCATGGGCGTGCGCTTGGGTGCGCCCTCTCCGCGGTAGTCGGGTATTCCGGAGTCGGTGCTCATTCCGGCACCGGTGAGGACGGCAAACCGCCGCCCCTCGAGGAGCGCGTATGCTGCATCAAGCCGATCAGTGTCTATCGCTGGTGTTGCGCTTGCGAGCGTTGTCATGTGAACCTCCGAACCTCGCAGATGTCACGATGGTAAACAACTCACGTGTCGGGATTGTTTCGCGACGCACATCCACCGGCCTGTCTCTCGCAAACCCTACGCCACCCACCCGAAGGACCACCCGTGCGAATCGTCCCCATCGACAGCCTCGACATCGAGGGTCTCGGCGACTACGCCCGCCTCACCGACGTCGCACTCCGCCGTGTGAGCGAACCCGCTGGCGGCCTCTACATCGCCGAGTCGCACAAGGTCATCGCCCGGGCGCTCAACGCGGGCCACACACCTCGTTCGCTGCTTCTTCAGGAGCAGTGGATCCCGGATGTCACTCCGCTGCTTGCCGATTTTCCCGATGTCCCGGTCTACGTCGGTGACGCGGCAACCCTCGAGTCGCTGACGGGTTACCACATGCACCGGGGGGCGCTCGCCGCGATGCACCGGCCCCCTCTGCAACCGATGGAAGACGTCATCCGGGATGCTACCCGGATCGTCATCCTGGAGGACATCGTCGATCACACCAACGTCGGTGCGATCTTCCGGGCCGTTGCCGGCCTCGGCGCGGACGCCGTTCTCATCACGCCGCGGTGCGCCGACCCGCTCTACCGCCGCAGTGTGAGGGTCAGCATGGGAACCGTCCTCCAGGTGCCGTGGACCCGAATGCCTGAATGGCCGGAAGCGCGGCGGATCCTGGACGAGGCCGGCTTCCACGTCGCCGCCCTCGCCCTCGACGATCGCGCGATCACCCTCGATGACTTCGCCGCTCACCTCCCGGACAAGATCGCCCTCACGATGGGCGCGGAGGGGGACGGCCTCAGCGCCCAGGCACTGGAGGCAGCCGACTCGACGGTGATCATCCCGATGATGCACGGTGTCGACTCGCTCAACGTCGCCTCGGCGAGTGCGGTGGCGCTCTGGGCGATTCGCGACCGCCGAGCCTCGCCGGACGATCCAACAGCGCGCAGATAGACTTCATATCCGTGTACCAGTCCCGTCAGCCGCTCTCAGACCGACGGGTGTACCTGCGACGCAGGCTCACCGTCTTCGGTGTCCTCGTTCTCATCCTCGGGATCATCGGTTATCTCGCGTTCGCCGTGCTCCGTCCGCTCCCTGCGACGGCCGCGACCCTCGAACCAGCGGAGACCATTACCCAGACCGTCACCCAGGTGGCGTGGCCGGCGTACGGCAACGGCGCGATCGGCGCCGTTGGCTTTGACGGCATCCTCTCCAGTCACGGCTCACAGGAATCGACGCCGATGGCCAGCATCACGAAGTCGGTGACGGCCCTCGTCGTGCTCGAAGCGATGCCCCTGGGCGAAGGCGAATCGGGACCGCAACTTACCCTCACCGAAGACGACCAGCGCATCTACACCGAAGTGATCGCCGAGGGGGGTTCGGCCGCACCCGTTGCCGTCGGGTCCGTCTTCACGGAGCGCCAGTTGCTCGAAGCGTTGATGTTGCCGTCGGCCAACAACTACAGCATCACCCTGGCCAACTGGGCATATGGATCTGTGGATGCCTTCCTCGTGGCGGCCACAGCCTGGCTTGGCACACACGGCTTCGCCGGCACGCATCTCGCGGACTCCAGCGGCATCAACCCGGACAGCAGATCGACACCGGCCGATCTCGTCAAAATCGGCGAAATGGTCCTCGCTCACCCCGTTCTTTCCGAGATCGTGTCGCAGCAGTCGGCAGACCTGCCGATCATCGGGCCGGTGAGCAACACAAACAAGATCCTCGGCCAGGGGGGAATCATCGGACTGAAGACCGGGACGACCCGCGTCGCCGGCGCCTGTCTGCTGTTCGCGGCCGAACTCACCGTTGGCCGAGAGACGGTCACGGTGGTCGGGGTGATTCTCGGCGCGCCCAACCATAAAGAGCTCTTCTCGTCGGTGCTCGGTCTCCTCACGACCGTCGAGGCTGGCTTCAGGGAGCTTCCCCTCGTCACCGAGGGAGAGTCATTCGGAAGCTACACCACACCGTGGGGCACGACATCCGACATCGTCGCCACCGAATCGGCATCCGTTCTGGTGTGGCAGGACGCGTCCGTCGCTGTTGAGGTCTCTGCGTCACCCCTGATTTCGGGCCCATCAGGACTCGACGTCGGTGAAGCGACCTTCACCGTCGCGGACTCGGTCATCGACGTCCCGCTCGCTCTGTCCGATGACCTCACCGAGGCTGACACCGGCTGGCGAATCACCCATCCGTCCGACTGACGCACGACCCACCGAACGCGTCGCGTTCAGTCCCCGGCTGGAAGGTCGCCGTCACGGAAGAATTTCTCCGCCTGCGGCCGCTTTGCGGTGATGAAGTCCCCGGAGGACTGGTGACGCAGGCGCCGGAGGACCCACGGAACGAAGAACTGTCGCGCCCAGACGAAATCCTCCGTGCGTGCCTCCCGCCAGGTCGCCGGCCGTACCGGCTCAGGCTTGAGCGGCTCCAGGCCGTTGGGAACCGCGAGGGAATCAAGCACCATCCTGGCCACGGTGTGGTGGCCGAGTGCATTGAGGTGCAGCCGGTCGTTCGACCACATCCGCGCGTTCTGGATCTCGGTCAGCGCCCACTGGTCGGCGACGATGCAGTCGTACTTCGCCGCGACGCTCCTGAGGTTCTCGTTGTAGATCGCCACCTTGCCACGGATGGTGCGCAACACCGGTGAGAAACCGACGTCGACGCCGGTAAAGAGCACAATGGTGGCGCCGTCCCGCGAGAGCCGGGCGATCGCATCGTCCACTTTCTGCGCGATGACGTCCGGATCGGTACCCGGACGAAGTACGTCGTTGCCCCCCGCCGAAATGGTGATCAGATCAGGGTGGAGGTCAAGGGCGGGTTCGATCTGATCCGCGGCGATTTGAGCGATCAGTTTTCCGCGTACGGCCAGATTGGCATAGGCGAAATCGTCCACACCCTGCGAGAGCACTTCGGCCACGCGATCCGCCCAGCCCCTGTGGGCTCCCGGCGGCGACGGGTACGGGTCTCCGATGCCCTCGGTGAACGAATCTCCGAGAGCGACAAAACGCGTCCACGGATGCGGCCGCTCCTGAAAAATCGAAACCTCGTCAGAAGATAATGCGTCCATCAACCCGAGTTTACCCGGCGAAGCATCATCGGTCACGGTCCGTGACGTGCCGCTCGTCGGGTAGATTGGTATCCAGTGAGTACAGAGTTCCAGCCGGTCCCCCCAAAGTCCGAAGCACCAGCAATCCGCATCGGAACCAGCGCCGCCGAACACCTCTCACCCACCTTCCCTGAGCGTGCAGCGTGGGGAACGGTCTCCAAGCTTCGCGCCTGGCAGGAAGAGGCGCTCACCGCCTACTTCGTTCACGAACCCCGCGATTTCCTCGCCGCTGCAACGCCCGGCGCCGGGAAGACGACGTTCGCGCTTCGGCTCGCCGCCGAACTGCTCGCCCGCAAAACCGTCGATCGCATCACCGTGGTCGCGCCGACCGAGCACCTCAAGAGGCAGTGGGCGGATGCCGCACACCGCGCAGGCATCCGACTCGACCCGATGTTTTCCAACAGTGACGGCCGCTACGGCAGCCACTATCACGGCGTCGCCGTCACCTACGCGCAGGTCGCGGTCCGCGCCGCGCTGCACAAGGACATCACCGAGTCACACCGCACCCTCGTCATCCTCGACGAGGTGCACCACGGCGGTGACGCGCTCAGCTGGGGTGACGCGATCCGTGAGGCCTTCGAACCGGCAACCCGCCGGCTCTCGCTGACCGGGACCCCGTTCCGGTCGGACACCGCCCCGATCCCGTTCGTCAGCTACCTGCCGGACAAAGACGGCATCCGCACGTCACTCACCGACTACAACTACGGCTACGGTCGCGCACTCGCCGACGGCGTCGTTCGCCCGGTCATGTTCATGGTCTACGCCGGACACATGCGCTGGCGGACCAACGCCGGCGACGAGATGGAAGCCAGGCTCGGCGAGGGCAACACCAAGGACATCACCTCGCAGGCCTGGCGTACGGCGCTTGACCCGGCAGGGGAGTGGATCCCGCAGGTGCTGCAGGCTGCCGACCGGCGCCTCAGCGAGGTGCGCCATGGCATCCCGGATGCCGGTGGCCTGGTCATCGCGACCGACCAGACCGCGGCACGCGCGTACGCGAAGATCCTGCACGGCATCACCGGGGAACCACCGACTGTCGTTCTGAGCGATGAGAAGGAAGCATCCGACCGCATCGACGACTTCTCGGCGGGCACGAGCCGCTGGATGGTCGCGGTCCGCATGGTTTCCGAGGGCGTCGACGTGCCACGGCTCGCGGTTGGCGTCTACGCGACGAGCGCATCGACCCCCCTGTTCTTCGCCCAGGCCATCGGACGGTTCGTGCGGGCCCGGCGTCGCGGTGAAACGGCATCCGTTTTCCTCCCCGATGTTCCCAACCTGATGAACCTCGCGAGTGCCCTCGAACTCGAGCGCGACCACGCGCTCGATCGGAAAAGCGACGGCAGCGGCGAGGGGGACATGTGGAACCCGGAAGACGCGATGGTCGCAGAGGCCAACCGCGAATCCAAGGGGTCCGATTCGCTCGGCGATGAGTTCCGGTACGAGGCCATGTCTTCGTCGGCGAACTTCGACCGCGTCGTTTACGACGGGGACGAATTCGGCCAGTGGGCAGAGCCGGGCACTGAGGAAGAGCTCGACTTCATCGGCCTTCCCGGCCTCCTCGAACCCGAGCAGGTTCACGAGCTCCTGACGCAGCGTCAGGCGCGGCAGGCAAAGCGCCACTCGACCCGCAGCGAGGCACCTCAGGCGACGGCAACAGACAAGTCGACCGATGTCCCGCCGCCGCTCTACCGGACGCTCAAGGAGCAGCGCAGCCTCCTCAACAGCCTCGTTGGGCTGTACGCGAAGTCCACGAATCAGGGCCATGGCCTCGTTCACGCTGAGTTGCGGCGGATGTGCGGCGGACCCGCCGTTCAACAGGCCAGTGTGACGCAACTGCAGTCCCGCATCGAGCTTCTGCGGAAGCGGATGAACGGTAGGCGCTGACCCGACCCGCGGTAACGCTGTGATCCTCGCGAACTTCGCCGCGGTGTCGTGACGCGCGACCAGCACGAGTGTCAAAGCTGGTGATGTCGTCAGCCATCCAGGGGAAGGCGGACGTCGACACGCCATCCGCTCACCGACGGTCCCACGACGGCGGAGCCGCCCAGTTCTTCTGCGCGGTCGACCATGGATTCGACGCCGACTCCGGGCTTCCACTCGGTCACCGGTTCCCCGTCATCGTCCACGACGATTCGAATTTCCGCACCCACCGATACCGCCACTGTGCAGATCGAACCAACCGAGTGCTTGAGCACGTTTTCCAACGATTCAGCCACAATTCGATAGGCCGCCAGTTCTGTGGCGGGTGAGAACTCCGGAAACGCGGGGTCAACGGTGGCCCGGATGGTGACCGTCTGGCGGGGGTCGTCGTTCAGACTGGAAATGCGTCTGCGTAGTGCGCCGTCGAAACCATACTTGTCCAGTTCGACCGGTCTCAAGCCGTACACCACCCGACGTACGTCACTGATGGATGAGCGTACCTCGTGGCGCAACTGGGTCAGCAGCTCGGCTGCACCGTCCGGGTCGCTGTGGACGAGGTTGAACGCCGCATCGGCGTGGAAGGCTGCCCCGGTGAGCGCCGGGCCGAGACCATCGTGCAGCTCGCGGTGGAGCCGCTTTCTCTCTCGTTCACGGGCTTGGGCTGTGGCAGAACGGGCGGATTTGAGTTGTTCGGCCAGTTCGATGGCGTGCTGGGCAACCGAGAGCGGGACCCCAATCAGGCTGAGTGCCCGCCGGTCCGCGTCATGGAGAGTTCGCTCGCCCCGGCGAAGGGCGACGACGAGTGTTGATTCGTGGTGCCCGCGGTAGGCGAGGTCGACGGTCGCGGTCGCAGTGACGCCGGCCAGGTCTCCGGCGGACGCGATCGTGGGCCCGTCCGGCTGTTTTCTGAGCGCCAGGTAGGGCAACCGGAGATCCTGCCGAGCCCGTTCGAGCAACATGGACAGATCGCCGTCCGATCGCTGGAGCTGCTGGGAGAGAGCCAACGCCGTCGTGAGCTGGTCTTCGCGGTTACCGTAGAAGGCGCGCGTGATGAGCCGCTGGAGCATGATGCGGAGCGGATTGAAAACCAGCGCCACCCCGATCGCTGCCGCAATCGGAACCGACTGATCAGCGGAGGCGGGCACGACGAGGTTGAGGCCAGCGACAAGCGCGACGTAGCCGGCAATGGTCGCCCCGATGGCCAGTGTGTAGATAAGCGTCCGGGAGAGGACGATTCGGATGTCAAGGAGCTGATACCGCAGGATGGCGATGGCGATGGCGACGGGAAATAGGGCGACACCAAGAAGCGCGAGAATTGGCCCATCGCCGGTGATCCATCGCTGTGAGTTGAGCAGTCCGGCAGCGAAAAACGCGAGGATCAGCCACAGCAGTTGTCTCTTCTGGCGTTCGCTACCGGTCACGTACCGTTCGAGAAGCGAGAGACCGACCAGCACGTAGAAGGCACCCGTCAGTACCGTCGATGCCTCGGCCAGCACTGTCGGTGGCTGGTACCCCACCGACAGGATGGACGCCGTCCGTTCGTCGCCGAGGAGACTTGCGTCAGACAGGACCCCTGCGACGACGTTGTATGCGGCAGAGACAGCGATGCCAATTGCGAGCGGCAGCCATCGTCTGGAGGGGAGGTGCCCGGTGGGAAAGAGCAGCAGCGCGAGCAGGAACAGTCCAGGCAGCCCGATGAGCCACCCGACGTGGAACGCTGTCGTCAACGACCGTGTCACGACTACCGGCCACCCGTCGCTGACCCCCCACAGGATGAGCGTTGCCCCCGCTGCGGCGGCCAGGTGGCCGGTTCCGCAGACGAGCAGCAACCACCCCACCGCGTTGGACGGCCGAAACCACGCGAGCACTGACCCCGAAGACACCAGGCTCGCCCCGATCACCAGATTCGTCAGGGTGTAGCTGTCAACGAAGAGACGGAACGGCGTACCGAAGGCGAGAGCGATACCGATCGCCAGCACAGCCAGCACGGCGCCGATGCCGCTCACGATGATGACCACCCCGTGAGTTCGGCTCCGGCGGCGCATGGGGCGTTCCTGGACAGGAACCTCGGACTCAGTCACGGCGCCCCAGACCTGCTTCCCTCGCCAGGACGATAGCCCGGCTTCTCGTCGCAGTTCCGAGCTTGAGGAAGATGGACGAGATGTGGTTGCTCACGGTCTTGGGTGACAGGTGGAGTTCGTCCGAGATCGAGGCGTTGTCGATGCCCGTCGCAATGAGGTGGAGAATCTCGCGCTCGCGCGCAGTGAGGCGCGGCAGGACGGGGGCAGGCGCGGGGTGTGCAAGACGGTCGAGCACCCGACCGGCAACCGGGCCGCTGAAAATCGCTTCTCCCGCGGCGACGGCGCGAATTGCACGGTCTATTTCCCCCTGCTCCGCACCTTTGACGAGATAGCCACGCGCGCCCGCACGCAGTGCGTCACTGACCAGGTCATCGTCGTCGTACATCGTCAGGATCAGCACGTTGATGTGTGGTGAACGATGGAGGATCTGTTCCGTTGCCTCGATGCCGCTCATGTCGGGCATGCGAAGGTCCATGACGACAACGTCCGGGGCGCGCAGCGCCGATTCCCGTACGGCCTCTCGGCCAGACCCGACCTGACCGACAACGGTGATCCCCGGAAGGGTACTGAGCAGCGATACCAACCCGTGTCGGACCACGGGGTGGTCATCGGCAATCAGGACGGAAATGCTGTCGCCGCGCTGACTCGGGCGCTCCATTGCTTGATTATGCTCGCTCCCTGGCCAGGGGTGATAGGTGCCTGCCCCCAAATCACCCGGGCAAAATCACCCGTGCCATCAGGGCGAAGCGGGGCCGGGGTCCCATCCGTCAGTCGTGTGGTCGCCTCGATCATGGTGTCAGCGGCAATCGGTGCCGCGCCGGAAGATCACCTGGAGGTTTTCACATGGTCACTGACAACTCAGCCCGCGCTGATCGGAGAGTGTCGCCCAGAACCACGTCAGCGCCGACGACCACTGCGGATGTGGCCGTTCGGGACGTCCGTACGCTTCGGCGTTGCGTAGCGGCGGTCCTTTTGCCCGTCGGCCCTGCGGCGGTGTCGCTGATCCGCTTCACGCTCCCTGGGGCACCAGTCGGTGAGACCGTCGCGGCCAATCAGGGTGTCCAGTCCGCCGTTCTGTGGCTGGACGTGCTTGCCCTGTTCACGTTGCTCCCGGGAGCGTGGGCGGCGCTCCAGCTCGCACGACGGCACAGCCCTATTCTGGCGCTCATCGCTGGTGCGTTCCTCGTACCCGGCTACCTCGCCCTGAGTGTCCTGACCGGCCTCGACGCCGCGGTACTGGCGGCAACTCAGATCGGTCTGAGCCCGGACGAGGTCACGGCGCTGGGTACGCGACTTCTGGCGATGCCGAGCCAGGACTTCCTTCTCAGCGTATTCATCGTCGGACACATCGTCGGAGTGGTTCTGCTTGGAGTCCTGAGCTACCGGCGCAGGTTGATGCCACGGGCGGTGGCGATCCTCCTTGTGATCTCACAACCGCTTCATTTCGTCGCGGTTATGACCGACGTTCGCTGGCTCGATCTGATCGCCTGGAACCTGACAGCGCTCGGAATGGCTTTCCTGGCCTGGCGGATCCTCCACACACCGAATGACGAATGGGAGCTGGGGCCACTCCCGGGACGCGATACCTGACAGATCACATATTGACGGGTTAAAAGCGAAAAGCCGGATCCAATGGACCCGGCTTTTCTACTGTCTCAACACAGTTCTTCACAATGTGCGCGAAGGGGGACTTGAACCCCCACGCCCGTAAGGGCACTAGCACCTCAAGCTAGCGCGTCTGCCATTTCCGCCACCCGCGCATTGTTTTGTTTCTGTTTCTGGCCGGTTACCGAAGCACCCTGCCGAGAGAAAACTTTAGCACGGTTTTCGGGACGCAATGAACACACACCGTCTGTGCCGACACCGATAGCGTTGTGGCATGAATTTCGACGCGCAATCACCAGGCACGGCACAGGCTCCCATCGACGCTGGGCTCGACGAGACCGTGCGGCTCGCCAGGGACCTCATTCGCATGGACACCACCAACTACGGCGGGGGTAAGTCCAAGGGGGAGACGATTGCCGCCGAATACGTCGCGGAGTACCTGCGGGGACTCGGTCTCGAGCCGGAACTGATCGACTCAGATCCCGGACGCACCAGCGTCGTCGCGCGGGTCGCTGGACGCGACAGCTCGAAGGGCGCACTCGTCGTTCACGGCCACCTCGACGTCGTCCCTGCCGACCCGCGCAACTGGAGCGTCGATCCCTTCGGTGGTGTGATCCGGGACGGGATGCTGTGGGGCAGGGGAGCGGTCGACATGAAGAACATGGATGCCATGATCCTCACCGCGGTGGCCGACATCCTGCGGGGTGGCGAACGCCCGGCGCGTGACCTCATCCTGGCGTTCTTCGCCGACGAGGAGAACGGCGGAGTCCTTGGCTCTCATCACCTCGTCTCGACCCGCCCTGACCTGTTCGAAGGTGCGACCGAGGCCATCAGCGAAGTGGGCGGATATTCCATCACGCTCGGCGGCAAGCGCGCGTACCTCGTGCAGACCGGAGAAAAAGCTCTGCTGTGGGTGAAGCTCATCGCGAGGGGTCCGGCGGCTCACGGCTCGCGCGTCGTCCGGGAGAACGCCATCACACGCCTGGCCGAAGCCGTCGCGGCCGTCGGCAGGCAGGAATGGCCGATCAGGCTCACCGATACGACGACGGCACTCCTCGACGAAGTCGCCCGCATCCTCGGCGTCGACCCGCAGGCACTCGGCCCGGACGAACTTGCCCTCGCGACCGGAACGGCATCCGGCTTCATCCAGGCGTCACTCCGCACCACCACGAATCCCACAGTGCTGACGGCCGGATACAAGCACAACGTCGTTCCGGACACCGCAGAGGCGCTCGTCGATATCCGTTCGCTGCCCGGTGAGGAAGACGCTGTCCTCGCCGCGGTGCAGGAACTCGTCGGACCCGACATCGAAATCGAGGTGATGCACCGGGACGTCGGCCTCGAGAACGAGTTTGCCGGCCCGCTGATCGACGCCATGATCGAAACGCTCAGGATCCACGATCCCGGCGCCGAGGTGCTGCCATACCTCCTGCCGGCGGGTACCGACAACAAGGCTCTGTCAATGCTCGGCATCACCGGATACGGCTTCGCTCCGCTCCTCCTGCCACCCGAGCTCGATTTCCCCGCCATGTTCCACGGTGTTGACGAGCGTGTCCCGCTCGACGCATTAGTCTTTGGCAGGCGGGTTTTGACCGACCTGCTTCGCACTTACTGACGAAAAGCAAGGATTCCGTGGACATTCTCAACGCGATAATTCTGGGTCTTGTACAGGGACTCACCGAATTTCTCCCGGTGTCGTCGAGCGCTCACCTGCGCATCGTCGGCGAGTTCCTCGGAACAGGCGGCGACCCAGGGGCGCGCTTCACCGCAATCACCCAGATCGGCACAGAACTCGCTGTCGTCATCCTGTTCTGGAAAGACATCGTGCGCATCATCGGTGCGTGGTGCCGTGCGCTCGTGGGAAAGATTCCGCGCAACGACCCTGACGCCCGCATGGGCTGGCTCATCATCATCGGCTCGGTGCCGATCGTCGTTCTCGGTCTGCTGTTCCAGGATCAGATTGAGACCACACTGCGGTCCCTGTGGTTCACGGCGTCCATGCTCATCGGCTTCGGCATCCTTCTCGGAATCGCCGACTGGATCGGCCGGAAGAACCTCAAACTGGAAAACCTCGGGTACCGCGATGGCATCATCTTCGGACTGGCCCAGGCCCTCGCGCTCATCCCCGGGGTGTCACGTTCGGGTGGAACGATCACCGCGGGGCTCTTCCTCGGCTACGAACGGGCAGCAGCCGCCAGATACGCGTTCCTCCTCGCGATTCCCGCCGTACTCGGCAGTGGCTTCTTCCAGATCTACAAGTCGATAGCCGACCCGTGCGTCGAAGGCGCGACCGATTGCATCCCGGAGATTTACGGCCCGGGGGAGACCCTGATCGCGACGGTCATTGCCTTCATCGTCGCCATCTTCGTCATCAAGTTCTTCATGAGCTACATCTCGAAGCGCAGCTTCATGCCCTTCGTGATCTACCGCATCCTGCTCGGTGTCGTCGTCTTCATCCTGCTCGGCACCGGTGTCCTCACGGCCTAGCCGCGCAGCTTAGGCTGGACAGGTGAAGGCATGGAATAGACCGCTCGTCCCGACCCTCCCCGGCAACTCGCTTCCGCCGTGTCTTTTCGACACAGCAACCGGCGGCATGATTGAGGCACATACCGGGGAGATCGCGCGGTTGTACGTCTGCGGGATCACGCCGTACGACGCGACCCACATGGGACACGCTGCGACCTACCTTGCCTACGACACCCTGCAGCGCGTCTGGCTCGACGGCGGCCTCGAGGTCCACTACGCCCAAAACGTCACCGACATCGACGACCCCCTGCTCGAACGCGCGGCAGCCACGGGAGTCGACTGGCGAGACCTCGCCGAAAGCCAGGTCGAATTATTCCGGGGCGATATGGAAGCCCTCAGCATCCTCCCGCCCGAGAACTACGTCGCGGTCACCGAGGTGCTCGACGAAATAGCCGAGGCAGTCAGACGGCTTGTGGCCGCAGGAGCGGCATACTCTGTGCCGACCCCGGATTCAACCGTCGGTGACGACATTTACTTCGACAGTGCCGCGGCTGCGAAACTCGGCCCGTGGAAACTCGGCGACGTCAGCAATTACGACGCAGAAACCATGGTGAAGTACTTCACAGAGCGCGGGGGAGACCCGGACCGCGCCGGTAAGCGCGATCGCCTCGATCCACTCCTCTGGCGCGCGGCACGCGACTCGGAGCCGAGCTGGCCTTCGAGCGTCGGCCGCGGCCGGCCCGGGTGGCATATCGAGTGCTCGGTGATCGCCCTGATGGAGCTCGGCACCGACTTCACGGTGCAGGGCGGCGGCGGCGACCTCGTCTTTCCGCATCACGAACTCAGTGCCGGCCACGCGTCTGCCCTGAGCGGGCACCCGCTGGCGCGGGTCTACAGCCACGCCGGCCTCGTCGCCTTCGAGGGCGAGAAGATGTCGAAGTCGCTCGGGAACCTCGTGCTCATCTCCCGCCTGCTTCAGTCGGGCGTCGACGCGCGCTCGATTCGGCTGGCGATCCTCGCACACCATTACCGCTCGGACTGGGAGTGGACCGACCGTTTGCTCGTCGACGCGGCGGCGCGGCTCAGCCTGTGGCAGAGCGCCTTCAGGCCGACGGACGAGATCAGCACGAGTGCTGCGACCCCGGACGCTGTCGATTCGCACGCAGTGCTCTCGGCCCTTCGGTCGGCGCTCCAGCTCGACCTCGGCACGCCTGCTGCGCTCCGTGTGATCGACGACGCGGCGACGAGCGGTGTGACCGACCCCGAGCTGATTCGCCGCGCCATTCACGCGCTGCTCGGCGTGGAACTCTGACCGTCGAACGGCACGGCTGAAAGCGAGAAGCTGTGAGGCGGGGGACTCAGCCGCGGGCCGGGGGCTCGTTGCGGCCGTCGCCCTTGCCGTCACCTGAGCGGCGCAAGTAGCGCTCGAACTCCTTGGCGATGGCCTCACCGCTGGCCTCGGGGGATTCGACGGTGTCGCGGGCCTGTTCCAACTGAGCGATGTAGGCGGCCATGTCTTCGTCATCGCCCGCGAGCGCGTTGATGCCGTTCTCCCACTCGCCGGATTCCTCAACCAGGTCGCCGCGCGGGATCACGACATCGACGATCTCCTCGAGCTTGTCGATGAGGGCAAGCACCGCCTTCGGCGATGGCGCGTTGTGCACGTAGTGGGGGACTGATGCCCAAATCGAAAGGGTGGAGATTCCGGCCTGCTCGGCCGCCTCGGCGAGCACACTGAGGATCCCGACGGGGCCCTCATAGCTGCTGCGTTCGAGTTGAAGCTCACCGCGCATCTCGTCATTCTCGCTCGACGCGAAAATGGAGATCGGGCGGGTGTGGGGAACATCGGCGAGCATGGCGCCAAGAAAGACGATCGTCGAGATGTCGTGAGTGAGTGCCGCGTCGATGATCTCCGCGGTGAACGCTTTCCAGCTGCGCGACGGCTCGCTGCCAACCAGCAGGAAAATATTGCCGCCGTTGGAACCGCTGACGCTGAGGTCCGCATCGTCAGCGAGCGGTGCAGGGGCGTCAGTGTCCGCGGCCGGGGCGCTCGGGCCATAGAGAGTTGCCGTTGGCCAGGTGATCCGGCGCTTGCCGTCGTCATCGACGGCGATCACCGGCCGGTTGAACTGGTAGTCGTAGTAGAGCTCGGGGTCGATCTCGAAGATCGCCGAGACGTCGAGCTGCTCCTGCAACACACGGACAGCACCCGTGGCTGCTTCACCAGCGTCGTTCCAGCCCTCGAAGGCGACGACGAGCAACCGACCACTCAGCACTAGTTCCCCATTCCACGGGTTTCCCCGACGCAGTATTGGCTGGCTCTCGCCCGCACTGGTTCCAGAATAGGCGCTCTCCGGCAACAGGTAGCATTGAAACTCGTGACTACACAGCTACCCGCCGCTGTCCTCTGGGACATGGACGGCACCATCGTCGACACTGAGCCGTACTGGATCTCCGCCGAAACCGACCTCGTCGAGTCGTTCGGGCACACCTGGACCTACGAAGACGCGATGACCCTCGTCGGTGCAGGCCTGTGGGAATCCGCGAAGGTGTTCCAGGATCACGGGGTTGAGATGACCGCAGACGACATCGTCAACCACCTCACCAGCCGGGTGCAGGAACGGCTCGAGAAAGACGGTGTCCCGTTCCGTCCAGGAGCCCGCGAACTGCTCGAGGAACTCAGATCCCTCGGCGTCAAAACGGCGCTGGTCACCATGTCCATCCGCAGGATGGCCGAACAGGTTGTCTCTCACATCCCATTCGACGCGTTCGACGTACTCGTCACCGGTGACGAGGTCGAAAACCCGAAACCGCACCCGGAGCCCTACCTCACCGCGGCCCGGCTGCTCGGAGTCGACATTGCTGACTGCGTTGCCATCGAGGACTCACGCGCCGGACTGGCATCCGCTGTCGCCGCCGGCAGCATGGCCGTCGCTGTCCCGCACGCTGTTTCGATAGCCCCATCTGACTCTCACACCACCTGGCCGACACTCGCAGGCAGGACAAGCGTCGATCTCGCCGCCCTCGTTGCCGCTCGCGCAACCGAAGGACTTCCCCGATGACCGACACCTCCGCCACCCAGCCAGCCACCACACCGCCCACCGACGAGCGACCGCAGAACTCCGGGCCGTTCCGTGTCGGTGATCGGGTACAGCTCACCGGCCCGAAGGGCAAACGCAACACGATTACCCTGGAACCGGGCAAGGAATTCCACACCCATCGCGGCATCGTCAGCCACGACACCATCATCGGCCTGCCCGACGGTTCGGTCATCACGACCACCGACGGCATCGAGTACCTCGCCCTTCGCCCACTCCTCGTTGACTTCGTCATGTCGATGCCGCGGGGCGCAGCGATCATTTACCCGAAGGATGCCGCGCAGATCGTCGGACTCGCAGACATCTTCCCCGGTGCAACAGTCGTCGAGGCCGGTGTGGGCTCCGGCGCTCTCTCGCTCTGGATCCTCAGGGCCATCGGGCCGACAGGCAGGCTCGAATCATTCGAGCGACGTGACGAGTTCGCCGATGTTGCGCGCGGCAACGTCGCCACCTTCTTTGGCTATGACCCCGAAAACTGGAGGGTCTCCGTCGGCGACCTCACCGAGACGCTGCCGACCACCATGGAGCCGGACTCGGTCGACCGCGTCGTCCTCGACATGCTCGCACCGTGGGAGTGCATCGACGCGTGCGCAGACGCGATGAAGCCGGGTGGAGTCATCCTCTGCTACGTCGCGACTGTGACCCAGCTTTCGCGAGTCGCAGAGGCCATTCGGGCGACAGGGCGCTTCACCAACCCTGACTCGAGCGAGACCATCGTCCGTGGCTGGCACGTCGAGGGACTCGCCGTGCGACCTGACCACAGGATGATCGGCCACACCGGCTTCCTCATCACCGCGAGAAAGCTCGCAGACGGAACAATTCTTCCCGAGCTCAAGCGCAGGCCGAGCAAGTCGGACTTCAGCGATGACGATGTCGAACAGTGGACGCCGGGCGCTCTCGGCGAGCGGAACGTCAGCGCCAAGATCCTGCGCAAGAGGGTCAGAAGCGTGGCCAATTCCGCCGAGCTCTCCAAGGCCAGGGGCCTTGGACCAGCCGCTGAGGCACCTGTGGGGGACTCAGGAGAATCCGCCGCCAGCGAGGGGTCCGCCGACTCCGTCTCAGCCATCGAACCCGACACTGATGCGACGGACACTGCAAACTCCGAGCCTGGAGAAACGCCGCGTGGCTAAGATGGCCCGGGCGAGAGGTGAGAGTCACGCCACACAGGGGACACCAACCCAATTGGTTCCCGTCGAGAACACCCGAGTACGAAATCGAGGCACCGTGCAGAAGGCACCCGCATTGCTCCTGACCGCAGGCGTCGTCCTGGCCACCCTCACGGGCTGCGCACCCGCAACGGGAAGCGACTGCGACTCACCGGTCTCCTCCGGTGACGCGTCAACGCTCGTCGACGCGACGGGAGCCCTCGGTTCGCTGAAGGAAGTTGATTTCCCCACCCCGCTGAAGACGGACACCACCCAGGTCTCCACACTGATCGAGGGTGACGGAGCACAGATCACCGACGACCAGCTCGTTGAGATGAGCTTCTCCTTCTACAACGGCACAACAGGGGCGCCCATCGAAGAAGGCGCGTACGCCGAGCCCGGCGTTTACCTGCCGTCGCAGCTCCTGCCAGGGATGGCTGACAGCATCGCGTGCTCGACCGTCGGATCGCGCATCGCCGCCGTGATGACCCCCGCCGACGCATTCGGCGACCAGGGCAGCGCCCAACTCGGAGTCGAGTCGAACGACGCCGTCATTATGGTCGCGGACATCACGGACGCATTCCTCGCCAAGGCCGACGGCACACCGACCCCCGTCTTCCAGTCGGGCTTCCCCAGTGTTGTCACGGCAGCGGACGGCACCCCTGGCATCACCGTCCCGAAATCAGAGGCTCCCACCGAGCTCAAGGTTGCGACCCTGAAGACCGGAAGCGGAGACACGGTCTCCGCCGATGACCGCGTAGTCGTTCACTACACCGGCGCGCTCTGGGATGACAACAGTATCTTCGACACGTCATGGGACGACGCGACACCGGCTGTCTTCAGCCTCGACGGCATAGTCCCCGGCCTCGCGACAGCCCTCGAGGGAAAGACGGTCGGTTCGCAGATCATCGCCGTCATCCCGGCTGAGCTCGCGTACGGCGAACAGGGTTCAGCAACGATCCCCGCCGGATCGACGCTCGTTTTCGTCGTCGACATTCTGGGCACCGTCAACTGATCGACCGCTTCGCCGGCGGACCCGCGCCACTCGGCTCGGGTCCGCCGGATTCCCGCTCCCGGCGCAACTATGATGATGCTGTGCAAGAACCCCGCGCTGCAGCGCCAGTCCCCGTCGAGGAACGACTCTTCAGCCTCGTTCTGGCCCTGCTCGCGACCGAACAGGGCCTGACCAAGTCCGAGATCCTGTCGACCGTCCAGGGATATCGGCAGCGGTACTCCGCGTTCGGCGACAACGCGAGCCTCGACCGCCAGTTCGAACGCGACAAAGACGACATCCGTGAACTCGGCATCCCGCTCGAGACGATCGAGACGCCGGGCGATCCCGGCAACAACCAGTCGCTGCGCTACCGGATCCCCAAGGGGGAGTATGACCTGCCCAGCGACATCACGTTCTCGCCCACCGAGATAGCCATGCTGTCGCTCGCCGCGACCGTGTGGCAGCAAGGGTCACTGTCGGCCGAGTCCCAGCGGGCGTTGCTCAAGCTCAACTCCCTCGGCATCGAGTCGGACGAGCCGGTCATCGGATACGCGCCACGGGTGCGGATCCGGGAGAGCTCATTCGATCCGCTGCGCCTCGCGCTCGAGAAGCACGCCGTTGTGACGTTCCCCTATCTCAAACCCGGTGAGGCCAGCCCACGGACACGGACCGTTGCGCCGCTCGCGCTGGTCCAGCACCATGGCCGCTGGCACCTGTCCGCCGAGGACATGGAAGTGAACGAGGGCAGAACCTTCCTGCTGAGTCGCATCGTCGGGCCGGTCACGACGACCAGCAAGACGTGGCTTCCCCCGGAAACCGTTGGGCATGCGGAACGGTCGCTCCGTGCTCTCGACGCCCTCTGGGAGGCTCAGGTTGCCGTTGTCACTGTCGAACCGGGAACGGATGCCGCCACGCGGCTCTCCAAACGCGCCGAGCCGGCATCCGACAACGACTCCACCGAACTCCGGTTGCACTACACCGACGTCGACGTGCTTGCGGACGAGCTCGCCAGTTACGGCCCTGAAGTACTCGTGCTGAGCCCGGAACGCCTGCGCACCGCGGTGCTCGCGAGGCACATCACCACCAGAGACCGGCACCTCGACGCCCCAGCGGACGGACTTGACAATGGCTAGTTCGACACCACACGGGCGGGACAAGCTCGCCTTCCTGCTCGCGTTTGTGCCGTACCTCATGGACAAGGGTCAGGTCTCCGTCCAGGAGGCGGCGCGGCACTTCGGTGTGTCTGAGACCCAGATCCGCGACTCGGTCAACCTGATCGCGGTCTCCGGTGTACCGGGTGAGACCAGCTCGTACCAGCACGAGGACCTCTTCGACATCGACTGGGACCTGTTCGACGAGCGCGACGAAATCGCCATCACTCATCTCGTCGCGATCGACGACTCTCCGCGTTTCTCAGCTCGTGAGGCAGCTGCCCTCATTGCCGGGTTGCAGTACCTGTCATCGCTCCCGGAGCAGGCCGACAGGGGAGTCCTGGTCTCGCTCCTGGCGAAGCTGTCCAGGGGCGCGTCCGGCACGCCGAGTGAAGTCGCGGTTGGGTCATCCGAGGTCGATGAGTATCTCAGAATCATCCGGGATGCCGTCAGCGCAGGATCCCGGATCGAGTTCGATTACCTCAACTCGCGCGGCGAACTGGAACGACGAGCGGTCGACCCGCTGCGGATCGAGTCCCTCGACCAAGACTGGTACTTGAGGGGATGGGACCACGGTCGCGACGCCGCCCGTACCTTCCGGCTTGACCGGATGAGTGCGCTCGTGCCGACGAGCGTCCCGATCAGCCGAAGAGCCGATGACGTTCCCCTCGGCGACAGGCTCTTCGAACCGAGCGACACCGACCTGAGCGTCGTCGTCGAGCTGGACGCAAGCGCGCTTCCGCTGATCTCCGACTACCTCACGGCGGAACCCGCCAAGCCCAGAGGCACAGGGCGCACGAGGGTCACCCTTCACCTCGCCCACACCCACGGGCTCAAGAGGCTGGTTGCCGGACTGGCCGGAGTTCTTACGGTGGTCGAGCCGGCGTCGGCGCGTGCCCGGGTTGCGGACTGGGCACAGGCCGCGATCGACAGGTATGCCGACGGCGATGCTTCCAGTCGCCTGCCAGAAAACCCGCGATAGCTTTGAACCACGCTAAACTTCTGCCTAACGGCACCAATCAAAGGATGGATCATGTTAGGTAACCTCACCGGCTGGCACCTGCTCATCATTGTGTTCCTCGTGCTCCTTCTCTTTGGCGCACCGAAGCTCCCTGGCCTCGCCAAGAGCCTCGGACAGTCCATGAAGATCTTCAAGAACGAGATCAAGAGCGACAAGCCCGAAACGACCACCCCGGTCGACCCGACAGTTCCCGTTCCGCCGACGACGACGTCCGCAACGGCCACCCCGGTCTACCCGACAGAAACGGCGCCTCCGGCTTACCCGACTGAGACCGCTACATCCAGCGCGCCAGAGACACACACGAAACCGTAAGGTCAGTGACTCAGGGAACCACCGGGCGAAAAAGCGCACAGCGCTCCAGGGGAAAGAACGCCGAAGGCCGGATGTCGCTCGGCGAGCACCTGGTCGAACTGCGGAAACGCCTCTTCATCATCGCCGCCGGTGTTGTGATCGCAATGATCGGCGGGTTCGTCCTGTCCGAATGGGCGATCAGGATGATGGCCGCCCCGATCACTGAGATTGCCGTTGAACGCGGCCAGGCGCTCCTCAACTTCGACGCCGTCACTGGTGCGTTCGACCTCAGGATGAAGGTCGCTCTCACCCTGGGCATCGTCATTTCGAGCCCGATCTGGCTATACCAGATCTGGGCGTTCCTGGTCCCGGGTCTCACCCGGAAAGAGATCGGCTACGCGCTCGGGTTCCTGCTGAGCGCAGTGCCGTTGTTCCTTGCAGGGTGCGCGGCCGGCTGGCTCATCATGCCCCACATTGTTGAGCTGATGGTCGGCTTCACTCCGGCGGAAGCCTCCAACTTCTTCAACGCCGGGATCTACTTCGACTTCGTGTTGAAGCTGCTGCTCGCCATCGGTATCGCTTTCGTCGTGCCCGTCTTCCTCGTCCTGCTCAACTTTGTCGGTGTCCTCAGCGCGGCGACCATCATCAAGTCCTGGCGGATTGCGGTGCTCGTGATCGCCGTGTTCTGTGCGATCTCCACACCAGCGGCCGACGTGATCTCGATGTTCCTGCTCGCCATACCCATGATCATCCTGTACTTCGCCGCGTATGGAGTCGCATACGTGCACGACCGCCGCGCCGCGAAGCGGCAGGCCGCCCTCGACGCAGAATTGGCCCTGTGACCACCGCAGACCTCAGCCCAGCGGAGCGCTACGCGGCCTCCCGACGGAAAACCCCTCTTCTCGATGCCTTCCGCGAGAAGCAGCACTTCGACCTTGACCCATTCCAGATCGAGGCCTGCGCGAGTATCGAGGCGGGCAACAGCGTTCTCGTTGCAGCGCCAACCGGAGCCGGCAAAACGATCATCGCCGAGTTCGCCATCTACGCTGCCATGCAGAGCCCGCGGCGGAAAGTGTTCTACACGGCGCCGATGAAGGCGCTGAGCAACCAGAAGTTCGGCGAACTGGTCGCCGAGTACGGTGCCGATTCGGTCGGCCTCCTCACCGGAGACACCAATATCAACGCGCACGCGCGGGTCGTCGTCATGACGACCGAGGTGCTCAGGAACATGCTTTACGCGAATTCCGACCTCCTCACTGACCTTGCTTACGTCGTCATGGACGAGGTGCACTACCTCGCCGACAGGTTCCGCGGGGCAGTGTGGGAAGAGGTCATCATCCACCTTCCCGAAGAGGTCCGGATGGTTTCCCTGAGCGCAACGGTGTCCAACGCCGAGGAATTCGGCGACTGGCTCCAGGCTGTCCGCGGCCACACCGAGGTCATCGTGTCAGAGGAACGACCGGTCCCACTGGACCAGCACGTCCTCATGCGCGGCAAACTCATCGACCTGTTTGCGGCGCCGTCGCTCGCTGACACGTCCCAGGTCAACCCCGAACTCGTCCGAATGGCGCAGTTCGGCGGACGCAACCCCAACACCAGGCAGCACAACGACGTCTCCAGGTACAACGCCAAGGGCGGCCGCCGTCCTCCCCAGCGCATCGACCGGGGCGACGTCATCCGCCTGCTTGACGAGCACCACCTGTTGCCCGCCATCTTCTTCATCTTCAGCCGGGTCGGGTGCGACCAGGCCGTCGCCCAGGTACTGCGCTCGGGCATCCGGCTCACGGAAGTCCACGAGCGAGACGAGATCCGGGCAATCGTCGAGGAGCGCTGCTCCCAACTGCCCGATGAAGACCTCGCGGTTCTCGGTTACTGGGAGTGGCTCGAAGGACTCGAGCGTGGCGTCGCTGCCCACCACGCCGGCATGCTGCCCGCCTTCAAGGAGGTCGTCGAGGAGCTCTTCAGGAAGAAGCTCGTCAAGGCGGTCTTTGCCACGGAGACGCTCGCGCTCGGGATCAATATGCCCGCACGGACGGTTGTGCTCGAGAAGCTCGAGAAGTTCAACGGCGAAGCGCGAGTGCCGATCACTCCGGGGGAGTACACCCAGCTCACCGGTCGGGCCGGTCGCCGCGGCATCGACGTCGAGGGACACGCCGTCGTCACCTGGCAGGACGGTCTTCACCCGCAGTCCGTTGCATCCCTCGCATCCCGCCGGAGCTATCCGCTCAACTCCAGCTTCAAACCGACCTACAACATGGCGGTGAACCTGATCGACCAGTTCGGCCGGGAGCGCACCAGGGAGATCCTCGAGTCGTCGTTCGCACAGTTCCAGGCCGACCGGGCGGTCGTCGGAATCGCACGGAAGGTGCGTGAGCAGGAGGCATCACTCGCCAAGTACGCCGAGTCGATGACCTGTCACCTCGGTGATTTCCGCGAGTATGCCTCGATGAGGCGTGAACTCACTGATCTTGAGCGCGGGTCGGCACAGGCGGAGCACGGGTCGCGCGCGACGCGTGAAAAGCGCCAGCGCAGGGTCAACGGGTTGCGAAAGCGGCTCTCCGCTCACCCGTGCCACAGCTGTCCCGACCGGGAGCAGCACGCCAGGTGGGCAGAACGGTATTTCAAGCTGAAGAAGCAGACCGACCAGCTCACCCGGCAGATCGCGACGCGCACCGGCGCCGTTGCGAAGATCTTCGACCGGGTCACCGATGTGCTGGTCGAGTACGAATACCTCGTTCCAGGAGAGGGCGGTCAGCTCGAACTGAGTGCAGCCGGCCGGACCCTCAAACGGATCTACGGCGAACGGGACCTGCTGGTCGCCGAGGCCCTGCACCGCAATCTCTGGAACGACCTCGACCCGGCGAGCCTCGCCGCAATGGCGAGTTGCATCGTGTTCGAACCGCGCCGCGATGAGGGGCAGGTGCCCGAACGATTCCTCCCGCGTGGTGCGTTCCGCGTCGCGCTCGACAAGACCCAGGACCTCTGGGCCCGCCTCGACGACACCGAACAGGACCACAGACTGCCAGGAAGCGAACCGCTGGCCACCGGTCTCGCCATCGCCATGCATAAGTGGGCCCGCGGTTCGACGCTCAATTCGGTGCTTCTCGACGCCGATATGGCAGCGGGTGACTTCGTCCGCTGGACCAAGCAGACGATCGACCTGCTTGACCAGTTGTCGATGGTTGCCGACGGGGGCGTGGGCCGCAATGCCCGTAAGGCACTGGATGCCATCCGCCGCGGCATCGTCGCATACAGCTCAGTGTGAGGTTTCGGGGGCGGCGACAACCTAGGCTGGGAGAGTGACCCGCCCGACCCGACCGCTCCTGCCCCTCACCGCCGCCATCCTGTTGGCCGCGGCATCCGGCCCGGTCCTCGACGCCGGTTTTCCCGACAAGGGAATCTGGCCGCTCGCGTTTGTCGGGGCTGCAATCTTTCTCGTCTGCCTGATCGGCCGGAGCGTCGGCGGAGCGCTTCTCGTTGGATTCATCGGCAGCGTCTCGTTCTACCTCGTGCACGTGTCGTGGGTCTCCCTGTACCTCGGACCGGTGCCCTGGATCGCGCTCTCCGTTCTCGAGTCCATCTTCTTCGCCGTCGGCGCGGTCCTCATCACACTCGCGTTCCGCTGGATCCCTCGGGTCTGGAACAACAGGTTCGGCAGGCTCGTCCTTCTCCCTGTCGTCGTGGCCGGCCTGTGGACCGCCCGCGAGGCGCTCGTCAGCACCTGGCCGTACGGCGGTTTCGCATGGGGCAGGATGGCGTTGAGCCAATCCGAGAGCCCCTTCGCACCGCTCGTCGCCTGGGTCGGGCTGAGCGGTCTGAGCTTTCTCATGGTCTGGCTGATCGTTCTCACGATCCAGGTCATCCGCGAGCCTGATGCCCTCACCACGTTCACACGGATAGCCGTCCCCGCTGCCGCCATCGCCGCAGTACTCGCCGTACCGGCTGTACCGTTCGTGCAGAGCGGGGAGGCGACGATTGCCGCCGTCCAGGGCAACGCGAAAGCGGGATACTTCGATGACCGCGAGCCGGGAGATATCCTCGCTGCGCAGGCATCCGCGACACTCGATGTCGTCGGCACCGAGGTGGACATGGTTGTCTGGCCGGAGAACGGGTCAGACCTCAACCCCCTCACTGACCCGCAGGCCGCCGGCGTCCTGGACTACCTGGCGTCACAGGTCGGAGCGCCGATCCTGACCGGAACGGTCACCGAGCGTGGCGACGAATACTTCAACACCTCCCTGCTGTGGGTCGCCGGCACCGGCGCTCTTGACTACTACGACAAGCGTCACCCGGTACCCTTCGGCGAGTACGTGCCTGACCGTGAGTTCTGGGAGCCGTTTGCGCCGGACCTGATCGGCCTCGTTGCCCGGGAGTACACACCGGGCACCCGAGATAACATCTTCAACGTGAACGGTGTGATCGCCGGTATCTCGATTTGCTTCGACATCGTCGATGACGCCCTGACCCGTGAAGCAGTGGACCGGGGAGCCCAGGTCATCATCGCGCAAACCAATAATGCGGACTTCGGGCGGACCGATGAGAACCAGCAGCAACTGGCGATCGCGCGGCTCCGTGCCATCGAGTCATCACGAAGCGTCGTCAATATCTCCACGGTAGGGACGAGCCAAATGATCGGCCCCGACGGGAAAACCCTGACCGAGATCCCTGCCTATGAGCCCGGCGCCATGGTCGAGACGGTTCCGACGTCGAACGCGAAGACCCCCGCCATGCTCTACGGTGCACAAATCGAGGCTGCCATCTCGCTGTTCGGTCTCGGTGCACTCATCGTCGCCGGGCTCTGCCGGCCACGCCGGCGTGGGTCGTCAGTCACCCCGACCGGAATACCGAGGCGCACCGCCGACCGACAGCCGGTGTGAGGCACCGGCCAGCGTGATCCGGCGCCGAATCGCCCTGAGCCGCGCGGGGGCAGCAAAAAGGGCGCCCGCACAGCGAGCGCCCCATTCATCCGGTGTGGAGCTTAGGCTCCGACCTTCTTGTTCAGTCCGCGACGTTCCCTGAGGAAGGCGAGCCGGTCTTCGAGAAGCTCCTCGAGCTCCTCACGTGACCGGCGTTCGAGCAGCATGTCCCAGTGGGTTCGTGCCTGCTTCTGATCTGATTTATCGATAGTGATCGGCTCTGAACCAACCATGAGTACGGCCTCGTGCCCGCAGTGACGGCACTCCCAGGTCTCCGGGGGTTCCGCGTCGGCAGCGAACATCAGTGCGCTCTCGTGGTTACATTCAGGGCACAGATACACGGATCGAGTCCGTTCCGAAAATACGACGCCCTCTTCGCTCTGTAAGCTCTGGGCGCCGAGGCGCATTCCGCGCAAACTGCGATCTGCCATTGTGTGGTCCCCTCTCGTTTGCTCCTCCAGTTATAGACCCCCAAACTGGGCAGAAGCTTCCCGCTGAGCGGATATTCGCAGCTAACCTCCAGATTGCCTAGAGGCGCTTTGCCACTCCCTGACCACGGTGAGCGCGATGTCGGCGCGGTCGGTGATGATTCCGTCGACACCGAGATCCAGTAAGCGTCGCATGTCTGCCGGTGCGTTGACCGTCCAGACGTGTACCTCGACACCGGCGCGGTGCAGCGTGCGGAGCGTCCGTGGGGTGACGAGTTGAACGTTTTTGTAGCGCTCAGGGATCTGCACGATGGCCACACCGGTCAGTGATCGCCTGACGAACGCGGGAATGCCCATCTTGGCACCGACAAGTGCCCGCGCGAACAGCCGGGATGACGCCGAACTGGTGACACCATCCAGAATTTCGAGAGCCCGCAGCCGCTTGGACTCGTCAAATGACGTCACGAGTACTCGATCCATCGCCCCGGCAGCGCGGATCGCCCGCGCCGCTGGCCGGGCGGCTCGTTCGTCTTTCACGTCGATGTTGAAGCGGATGTGCGGAAAGGCCGCAAGCGCCTCTGCCAGGGTGGGTGCCCGGTGGCCGCCACCCAGATCGAGCAGGCAGAGCTGGTCAAAGGTCACGTCTCGCACCACGTGCGAGACGACGCCAACCCGAATCTCCGGGTCGTGGACCAGGACGGCGATGCCGTCTGCTGTGGCGTGAACGTCGGTCTCGATGTAATCGGTGCCAGCGTCGACCGCGGCCTGGAACGCGGCGAGCGTGTTCTCCGGTACGCCGATGGCGAGGCCACGGTGCGCGAACACCCGTGGTCCCTGAGGGGTCAGATACCGCGAGCCCGTGGCAATTCCGGCAGTTGGCACAGCGCTATTCTGCCCCAGGCGGTGCCGCCGGGGGAGCGGAGGGTGACGCGGGTGGGAACACCGGGGGAACGCTCGTCGGGAAGACGCTCGACGGCACGTCAGGGGTTGGAGGCGGCGGACTCTGCGGCCCGTCATCCGCAGCGCCGGGGACGAACGCTTTTCCGAGCCCCTTGACCGCTTCGGTCAGTTCGGACGGGATGATCCACAACTTGTTCGCCGTGCCCTCCGCGAGCTTCGGGAGGGTCTGGAGGTACTGGTACGCGAGCAACTTCGGGTCGGCGTCGCCGCGGTGGATGGCATCGAAGACGGTCGTAATGGCCTCGGCCTCACCCTGCGCGCGCAGCACAGCGGCGCGCGCGTCACCTTCAGCGCTGAGGATCGCAGCCTGGCGCGCTCCCTCCGCCGTGAGGATCGCCGACTGTTTGGTTCCCTCGGCGGTGAGGATGAGTGCCCGCCGGTCACGCTCGGCACGCATCTGCTTCTCCATCGAGTCCTGGATGGACACGGGCGGATCGATGGCCTTGAGCTCGACCCGGCCGACGCGGATTCCCCACTTGCCCGTCGCCTCGTCCAGAACGACGCGCAATTGCCCGTTGATGTTGTCGCGGCTGGTCAGCGCCTCTTCGAGGTTGAGCCCACCGACGACGTTTCGGAGGGTGGTGGTGGTGAGCTGCTCGACCGCGCCGAGGTAGTTGGCGATCTCATAGGTCGCTGCGCGGGCATCCGTTACCTGAAAGTAGACGACGGTGTCGATGGAGACGACGAGGTTGTCTTCGGTGATGACCGGCTGCGGCGGGAACGACACCACTTGCTCACGCATGTCGATGAGCGGGCGGACCCTGTCGATGAATGGCACGAGGAGATTCAGCCCCGGTTGCAGTGTCTTGTGGTAGCGGCCGAGACGTTCCACGACGCCGGCCGATGCCTGCGGAATGATCCGGATCGCACGGAACAGCACGACGAGGATGAAGATGAGAATGACAACGCCGACAACCCAGGCGATAACCGTGCCGACGACGTCTGACGCGTTGTTCATGATGCGTTCCTCCCTGTGGGGACCACCACGGCGGTTGCGCCGCGAATGGCCTGGACCTGTACCTGCGTTCCCGGTTCCAGCGTGAGTGCCTCAGACTCGGAAGGGACGTTCGCCGTCCAGAGCTCGCCGTTGGCAAGCTTGACCTGGCCACTGTGCCCGTTGACGGGCTGAACCACGCGCCCCGTCGTACCCACGAGTGCGTCAACGTTGCTCTTCGCGGGATCCGCCCCCTTCCGGAGAGCACGGAGCAGGGAAGGACGAACGAGCAGGAGCAGAAGGACGGATGCCGCAGCGGCGATGAGGAACTGGGCCCACCACGGCACGCCGAGAAAACCTGACGCGAGACCGATGGCCGACCCTATGCCGAGCATCAGGAAGGTGAATTCGAGGCTGAGCATCTCGATGGTCACAAAGAGAAGCATGAGGACCAGCCAGACAATCCAGATGTTCTCGACGATCCAGTCCATGCGTACCTCCCGGTGGCGAAGCGGCTCGTGGTGGGCGCCCCTCCGCGTCTCACACCGAATCTATCAGTCGGCCACCGCGGCGCACCGAAACTTCTTGATAGTGTCGGGTGCCGGGATCAGCTGCCGTCCGGCCGTATCGCGCTGTGTGTTAAGGAGTCAACTGTGTCCAACCCTCTCGCCCCGGGCTCGCTCGCCGGAAAGAACATCCTCGTCACCGGCTCGTCCCGTGGCATCGGTGCAGACACCGTCCGTTACTTCGCTGAAGCCGGCGCGCGCGTGGTCATCAACTACCGCAACAAAGAAGCGAGGGCGGTAAAGCTCGCCGATTTGATCCGCGCAGCGGGCGGAACCGCGATCACCGTCGCCGCCGACCTCACCGATCCCGCCAGCGTCACGGCGATGATGGAAACCGTCAGGACGGAACTCGGCTCCCTTGACGTTCTCGTGCTGAATGCCTCCGGAGGGATGGAGAGCGGGATGGCCGAGGACTACGCCATGCAGCTCAACCGCGACGCCCAGCTCAACGTCCTCGAGGCTGCGCTGCCTCTCCTTTCCGAGGGATCGCGCGTGGTCTTCGTCACGAGCCACCAGGCGCATTTCATTCGGACAACACCGACGATGCCCGAGTACATCCCGGTCGCACTGTCGAAGCGCGCGGGGGAGGACGCTCTCCGCGAGAAGCTCCCGGAACTCACGGCACGCGGCATTGAGTTCGTTGTCGTGTCCGGCGACATGATCGAGGGCACGATCACAGCGACGCTTCTGGAGCGGGCGAACCCCGGCGCGATCAGTTCACGCAAGGACTCAGCCGGGAAACTCTACAACGTGGGGGAGTTCGCCGCCGAAGTCGTCCTCGCCGCCGTCCAGCCGATCCCGGGGGACAACACCAGGTACGTCGGAGACACCAGCGACTTCAACACCGCCGGGTAGCCTGCCCGCACCCGGCGCTCGATAACCCACCGCAGCGCGCCGACAGTGATGAGCTGTCAGCCGGATTATCAGCTGGGCGCCGTCAGCGGAGGCCGCTGAAGAATATCCGAACGTCGCCGACCAGGAGATCCGGGGCCTCCATTGCGGCGAAGTGCCCGCCACGATCGAACTCCGACCAGTGCACGACGTTGTTGTCCCGTTCCGCGATTCGTCGGATTCCGAAGTCACCGGGGAAGACCGCCACGCCGGACGGCACCTCCGAACGCGGCGCGCGCTGGCCCCAACCCGATTGTCCTTCTTTGTACAGCCGCGCCGATGACGCCGCTGTTCCGGTGTGCCAGTACACGCTGACGTTCGCGAGCAGCTGATCACGATCGACCGCCTCTTCAGGGAGTTCGAAGGCGGGATCCGTCCATTCCTTGAATTTCTCGACGATCCAGGCCAGCTGGCCGACGGGGGAGTCGGTCAGGCCAAAACTGACGGTCTGCGGCCGGGTTGACTGCAGGATCGCATAGCCGGCACCGTCCTCGAGTTGGTGCTGCAGCGCCGCCAGCCGTGCCTGATCTGCGTCGCGCAAACCACTCAGCTCTGCGGGGTCGCCCGTCGGGAAGCCCAGGCTCCCGTTGACGTGGACTCCGACAACGCGTTCCGGTACGAGATGCCCCAGGAGCGGTGAGATCACCGATCCGCTGTCTCCGCCCTGGGCACCGTAGCGGTCGTAACCGAGGCGAGCCATCAGTTCCGCCCAGGCGCGTGCCACGCGCGCGATGTTCCAGCCCGTCTCGGTCGTTGGACCCGAAAATCCGAAGCCGGGGATCGATGGGGCGACGACGTGGAAAGCATCCGCCGGATCGCCGCCGTGCGCTCGGGGATCGGAAAGCGGCCCAAGAACGTGAAGAAATTCCACAACAGAACCCGGCCACCCGTGGGTGAGGATGAGCGGAAGCGCGTCCGGCTCGGGGGAGCGGACGTGCAGGAAGTGGACGTTCTGCCCGTCGATGGTCGTTGTGAACTGCGGGAAGCCGTTGAGCGTCGCCTCCCATGCACGCCAGTCGAATGATGTCCGCCAGTACTCAGCGAGTTCGCGCAGGTAGCTGACGGGCACGCCGTACGACCAGCCAACGCCGGGCAGTTCGTCCGGCCAGCGCGTGAGTTCGAGGCGTTGGTTCAAGACGTCTAGCTGGGCCTGGGCAACCTCGACACGAAACGGGTGAATCGTCCTGTCATCCATCGCATCACCATAGTGACCGCGCGCGGCCAGTTTCGACACCAATCTCGTGTCATTATGTCAAGTAGCTACACTCGGGACGCCCGGCCGAGAGTGATGCCCTGGACGACCTGCATGACACCGACGATGACGAGCAGAGCGGCAGATACCCGCAGCCAGAACACGGTCGCGGCGACGGGGGCGAACAACAGCACGAGACCGCCGAGAATGCTCACGACACCGACGAGTACGGCGAGCCAGGCTGCGCCGCCCCTGGGCACATCCATCAGGACGCCGATTCCCTCGACGATCCAGGTCAAGCCGATGACCGCAGCCACAACGGCGACGCCGAACAGCGGATTAGCGAAGACGAAGACACCGCCGACCAGGAGAAGAATGCCAAGCACCGCAAGGAACACCCGGTACGAGGCAGGCTGGCCACTGGCTGCGATCGCCCTGACGATCCGCGCAATGCCGCTGACGACGAAGTAGAGCCCGAAAAGCCACGCAACGATCGACAGCGTCGCTCGAGGCCAGGCGAAGATCGCGATGCCAGTGACGATGGCGACAACGCCAAGGACGATGACGATCGTCCGGGCAGTTCTCAACTGCGGCAATCCCATGCCGACTGACTCGGTGTGAAAAAAATAGGACACAGCCATCTCCGTTTCTCCAGCACGCCTCACGAGCCGTCCTGACGCCGCAGCAACGGCCGCCATCGATCTGCTGTGACGATTGTCACCCTGGTCCCGACCCTCCGCCAGTGGCACCGGGACTATTCTGCATTTCGCCGTTCCGATAATGCACATTATGTCAACAAGGAGAAATTACCGTGAATCAGCCCGGTCTCCAGCCCTGCCCGGCCCGAGCGCAATACGCGCGCGCAATGCTCGCGCGGTGCCCTGACTCTGGCCTAGTGCGCCGTCGGAAAGCTCGGCAGCTCGTCGGCGCCACCGCGGGGCTCGTCGTTCATCTTTTCGGCGATGTGATGAACCAGTCGGACGGCGAGGCAGGTCGCCAGGAATGTCGGGTTCGCCTCCCCCGCCGTACGGAAAACGCTGCTCGAGGCGATGTAGAGATTCTCGGTTCCATGAACCAGGCAATCGGCGTCGACAACCCCGTCGGCCGGATCAACACTCATCCGGGTCGTCCCGATGCTGTGGAAGCCATCGATCGCCTGCTCCCAGACGGATGCCAGCACCCGGTCATCCGTCGGTGCCAGGTACTCGATGCGGCCGATACCCGCCGCTCGCAACCGCTCGTCGAGAAGTTGATGACTGCGCATCACCGAGTCGATGTCCTGGTCGGTATAACGGTAGTCGATCGAGAGCCGAGAGCCCGTGCCATCCGGGACGAGCGTCAGTCGGCTCTCCCCGTTCGGCACCTGCTCACCGTGGTAGTGAATGGCGTACCGGCCGGTGTCGTTCCCGAGGATGAATCCGGGCTTCCGGACCGGCGAGAGATACCGCCGCCTGAGCACATCGACGACATCCGCTGCGGCCCGCCACGGGCGCCGAAGCACGTTCGCTATGTGGGCAGCGATCCGGTGCGGCCGAGGCCCGATGTGCCGGAGCCGAATCCCCTCGGCAAGGAGGGCGCGCCCGATGGGCGGAATCATCAGCCCGAGGTAGACGAGCGAGAGCGTTGCGTTGCGGTGCTCAGCCGCGTAGAACGGCGGGTTGTCGATGTAGAAGCTTGTATTGAGGAGCTTATGGCTCCGCTGGGCCTCCTCCGACAGGGTGAAGCGCCTCCTGATGTACGTGCCGTCGCCGTCCCTCCGGAAGTCCATCTCCCTTGCCCGGTCCGGATCGACGAAGACGATATCCGCGACGCTCCCGGTCACGTGGCCCATGTAGTAACGTCCGAGCGGCCCATCGACGCCGCCGAACATCGCGGGGCGCGCGCGCTGGACCCTCAGGAGCAGCCGGGTGGTCTCCAGTCCGCCCAGGGCGAGCACAAACCGCGCCGCCTCGACGTGCGTTCGCTTGCCCTTGTGCTGCACGACGAGCGAGCGGACGCTTCCGCCAGGAGTGACATCCATATCGATAACCGGGGAGTCGAGCATCAGGGTGATGCCGGGATGCTCGATAACAAGACGCCCGAGACGGCCGGCGAGCCTGGGCTGCCGCGACCACCGTTCGACCTGGGACACCTCAACCGCGCCGAGGTCCGGCCAGCCGGTGACCTCCGAACGGAACCCTGCCGAGCCACAGTCGAGATAATCGGCAGCGGCAGCCGCCCATGGCGTGACGTCGTCGATACTGACCGGCCACCCGGAGGCAGGAACAAACCCGCGGTGCTCGAAATCAAGAGGATCGAACCCCACGCAGCGGCCGCCCCACAACCATGACGTTCCCCCGATGCCGCGGCGGGTCGCTTGCTGGATCGGCACATGCCTCCGCGGATCGACGATGAGGTCGGGTCCGTCGACGCTTCGGGGATTTTTGCGTCGTCCTGACGCGGCCGTACCGGCGTCGACGAGGAGCACCGAAAGGCCGGCATTCGCCGCCTCGAGCGCGAAAGCGAGACCGACGGGCCCCGCTCCAACGACACAGCAGTCAACGTTGCCGCTCACCGCGGGGACCGTGTACCCCGCGCTCACCTGGCTACTCCCCTGTCGAGCGCCGCGTCCGGCCGGGTGGACGAATCTCGCTCCCAGAACCGGACCCGGGACCGGAGTGCCGCGCGCGACCGATGGCGGGCGATGGCCGTCAGCCCGACATACCACGCGGCATCCGCTGCGCTGCGCGGCCCGCGAATGGAGGCGAAAAGCGAAAGGGAACGGCGTGACGTCGCCGATGGCACACCGAGCTCCACCTGTCCCCTGCGCTGGCGTGTGAGCACGGCCAGCAGGCCGTCGAGGTTACGCGGAGTCCTCACACGCATGGGCAGCGTGCCGACAACGCGCTTCTCACCCTCTGCGAACTGGGCATCGATCCAGGAGTCATCAGCCGTCACGTCGGGAAAGGCAGCGAACCGGCTGTGGCCTGCTCTGCTCAGCGCGTATCCCCCGGCGCCCCACAATCGGTTCTCGGGGACCCGGATCCGGCTTCTGGCCCGATAGTAGGCCTTGACGGGTGACGAGGCACCCGAGGTGTCGTAAACAAAGGGAGGGCGAGCGGCGACGCTTCCCGGCGCCTGAAGTTCCTCGAAGACAGCGATGACGGCATCCGGTGCCACCTCGATGTCTGCGTCAAGGTAAAGCCTCGGCCACCGGGTGGCGTGCGCATCGCCCGCGTTCAAGGCGGCGGTCTTCGATGCCTCCGGGATCTCGACGACGGTGACCCCCGGAACGGCACGAGCGATGGATGCCGTTTCGTCAGTGCATCCGTTGCACACGACGATGACTTCGACGTCGGCTCGCTCACACAGGGCGGCCAGCCCGCGAAGCGTCCGGTCGACGACCGCGGCCTCATTATGGGCCGGGATGACGATCGCCCCCGACCCGGCACGATCATCGATCATCGTGCGCTCCCCCAGCCGTGCGGGGGATGGCCGATAGTTCCGTCGACCTGCGCTCGCGGCCGACGGGGTCAGGAGTTGACATCGGCGCGAGCCGCCCGCCTCTGAGCGGGGGTACGACGGAGCCACCGGGGCGTCCGTGCCCGGGTAGCGTCATCGCTGCTCCCTGCGTGTCTTGGTCGATAGTGGCGTCGAACACCGCAGAAGCACTTAACTGAGTGACGCTCGCGTTTCGATGTCCTCCACGGTAGCGCCGTTCTCCGACACCAATCGCGCCCCACCTCGGGGGGCAGCGCCCTCCCGGCCTGATCGGGCAGTTGAACGCCTGCCGCGGGGCCGAAGGCCCCTTTCACCGCCCTCATTCACCTGCGACGATGTCGCACGTAGAGAGGCGGGGCCATGACCTCCATCGACGAACTGCCGACAGGCCGGGCGGCATGCCTCACCGGCTCGATTCGCGCCAACCGTCGCCGCACCGCGCTGTGGACGCTCGCCCTGGCCGTTGGCCTTCTGGTGTCGGCGGTCCTGACCATCGGTATTGGGCCGGTCACCATCGCCCCAGCGACGATCGTGCAGGTCATCGCCCACCACCTTGGTTTCTCCCCGGACACGACGCTGGCACGTGCCGATGAGACGATCATCTGGAACGTCCGAATACCGCGGGTTCTGCTCGGCATCGCCGTCGGTGCCGGCCTCGCGCTCTGTGGCGCCGCCCTGCAGGCAATGGTGCGCAATGTGCTCGCTGACCCTTACATCCTCGGGATTTCCGGCGGAGCGTCGACGGGAGCGGCCGGCGCGATTCTCTTCGGCTTTGGTGCCGGCGCAGGCCAGTATGCCCTCCCGCTCAGCGCATTCCTCGGCGCGCTCGCCGCATCACTCGTCGTGTTCTTCGTGTCGCACACCGGTGGGCGTGTCACGTCGCTCCGACTGTTGCTTTCCGGCGTTGCTGTCGGCTACGCCCTCTCGGCAGCAACCAGTTTCCTCATCTTCGCTTCCGACTCTGCGGAGGGGTCCCGGTCGGTCATGTTCTGGCTCCTCGGCTCGCTGGGTCTCGCGCGGTGGGACATCGTTCTCGTGACCGTCATGGCGGTCGTGCTCGTCGCCCTCGCAGCGTTTCTGATCAACGGGCGGCGACTCGACGCCATCGCGGCCGGCGATGAGACCGCCGTCACTCTCGGCATCTCCCCCGCACGTACTCGCGTTGGCATGCTCGTCATTGTCGCCCTGTGCACGGGAGCCGTGGTCGCCGCCGCCGGCGCGATCGGATTTGTCGGCCTCGTCATCCCCCATCTCGCTCGGCGCCTCGTTGGTTCGGTACACAGCAGGATGCTGCCGGTGACGGCGCTTCTCGGCTCACTGTTCCTGATCTGGGCTGATGCGCTCGCCCGCACAGTCATGCAGCCTCGGGAACTCCCCATCGGCATCCTTACCGCGGTTGTCGGTGCCCCTTTCCTGCTCATTCTCGTACGCCGCATGTACGCCAGTCGCCCGTAACCCCCGAAGGACTCTCATGGCCAGAACCACCCGATTCCTTACCGTAACGATCAGCGCGCTCGCCATCGCCCTGACGGGATGCGCTGCACCGGCGCGCGCACCGGCGGGTTCGGCGAGTGGCGCCGACGGCGACACGGCCTATCCGCTCACGATCGAGAACTGCGGCGAGGAGGTCACATTCGAAGAAGCCCCTGAACGCATCGTCCTGCTCGAAAGCGCCCCGGCAACGATCCTCGACGCGCTCGGCGTGCTCGACCGGGTCGTCTCCCGCGCTGGGCCTTTTCCCAACGGCTACTACGACGACGCTCTCGCCGGACGCATCGACACCATCGACACGCTTTCCGACGAGATCGACGCATCGGGTCACCTGATGATCTCTGCAGAAGTCGTCCTCGCCCAGGTGCCCGACCTCGTCCTCGGGCTCCCCGACGGTCTCACGCGTGCCGGTCTGCTGGACGGCGGGTCAAACACCCTCATCCAGCCGGTCTACTGCCCGACGGGCGTCGAGGACACCTCATTCGAGTCCCTTTACGCCCAGGTCCTGACCTATGGCAGGATCTTCGACCGGAACGACGAAGCCGAGCAGCTCGTCGCTGACCTCACCGCCCGGGTCGCCACTGTCGAGGAATTGACAGCGCCCGCGCCCGATCGGACAGCTGCTGTTCTGTATCCGTCGGCTGGCGGCGGTCCGCTCTACGCCTATGGCCGAGCATCGATGTCACAACCCCAGCTGGAAGCAGCGGGTTTCACGAACGTCTTCGATGACACGTCCGAGCGTGTCTTTGAAGTGAGTGTCGAGGAACTCATCGCGCGCGATCCCGACGTGCTGATCCTCCTCTACCAGGGTGATTCGGCCGGGGTAGAGGGCGAAGTCAGGAGCCTGCCGGGCAGTGACGCGCTCACAGCCCTCACCGACGGCGAGGTGCTTGTCCAGCTGTTCAATTTCACCGAACCGCCCTCCCCGCTCTCGGTCACTGGCCTTGAACGCATCGTCGAGAGATTCGGCACCGGATCATGATCTCAGCAGACGGGGTGACCCATGCCTATTCCGCAGCCACGGTACTCGTGAACGCGTCGCTGATGGCGCGCTCCGGTGAGGTCGTCGGTCTCATCGGCCCTAACGGCAGTGGCAAGACCACCCTCCTGCGAACGCTGTATCGCGCGCTCACTCCCGACGAGGGCACGATCCAGGTCGACCGCACGTCGATTGCCGGCATCCGTCCGCGGGATCTCGCGCGCACCATCGCTGTCGTCGTCCAGGAACCGGCGGGCGAGTTGCCCCTCTCTGTCGCCGATACGGTGATGCTCGGCCGCAGCCCACACCTCGGAACGTGGCAACGGCAGTCAGAGCGCGACGTCGAAATCGCTTCGGGCGCACTGGGCCAGGTGGGTGCCGAACACCTCGTCGACCGCAATTTTGGTGACCTCTCCGGTGGCGAGAAGCAGCGCGTCCTGATCGCGCGCGCACTTGCCCAGCAGGCGACTCATCTCCTGATGGACGAACCGACGAACCACCTTGACGTCCATTTCCAGCACGAGATTCTCGCGCTGGTGCGCGCACTCGGCGTCACCACGGTCATTGTGCTGCACGACCTCAATCTCGCCGCGCGGTACTGCGACAGTCTGGTTCTGCTCGACCGAGGGAACGTCGTCTCGGCGGGCACTATGGACGAGGTGCTCCGACCAGAGATACTCGAGCCAATCTACGGCATCCAAATGCAACGGATTTCAGCGGAGGATGGGTGTCCTCAGCTTCTCTTCCGATCACTCAGCTCCGCACATCCGTCGACACACCGGCACAGGCCCGAGGCCACGACGTCGCTCGATCCAGCGCCGAGTGAGTCCCGCCGCCGCTAACGGCATGCAAGAGCTGAACTGGCCGGTCCACCCTGCCCCCTGGCCAACCCGAACGGCGATGTCCTTCGGTCAGGCGAAGGCCCCGACGCCGTCGTACAGCACCTCGGGTGACGCGCTCAGTTGCTGCTTGACCGCCTTGGTGCCCTGGTCGAGGAACTCGTGGGCGCCTGCTGCCAGCGCGTCGAGGACTTCCGAAATCACCACCCGCGGGTCGTTCTTGGGGATATCCCACTCCTTCATCATGTCGGTGTCAGTGGAGGAAAGATGCACACCGAGGACGTGCGTACCCTGTCCGGCGAGCTCAAGGCGGGTGCTGTTGGTGAGTTGCCACTCGGCGGCTTTCGCCGCGGCGTACGCACCGTTGCCCGGGTACACCCGGAAGGACAGCAGTGACATGACGTTCACTATGGCTCCTCCCCCGTTCGCGCCGAGGATCGGGGCGAAGGCACGACTCATTGCCAATGTTCCCCAAAAGTGGGTGTCCATCTCGGAACGGATCCGGCTGAGGTCCCCCGTGAGCAGATCGGTCGCTGTTGCAATACCGGCGTTGTTGATCAGCAGGTTGACGTCCGTGGCTCGAGCGGCAGCCGCCTCGATGGTTGCGGAATCAGTGATGTCGACCAGGAGAGCTGTGACCTGCCCCGGTGTCCCCATTTGTTCCAGCACATCGAGTTCCTCCGGACGCCGAGTCGTCGCATAAACCTTCCTCGCTCCCCCGGCCACGAGCTGGGTGAGGAACTCGCGACCCAGGCCCCTGTTCGCTCCGGTTACCAGTGCCACTGCGTCAGATATATTCATAAGCTCAGGATAAAACCTGACATTAGTGTCAGATTCAAGTCGTGGAAAGGCTGGGTATGCGTATCGGAGAGCTCGCAGCGAGCAGCGGGGTCAGCGTCAGGTCCCTGCGCTACTACGAAACCCAGGGCCTCCTCCTGTCATCACGGACATCGGGAGGGCACCGCGAATACAGTGACGACGCGGTCGACCGAGTCATCCTGATCCAGGAACTCATTGCAGCCGGCCTGACCAGCAAAGTCATCGTGGAGCTCCTGCCGTGCATCTACTCCGGCACCACAACGCCAGCCATGGTCGAGCGCCTGCACCACCAGCGCGAAGACATCGACCGGCGTGCCCGCGAGCTCCTCGCCACCAGGGATCGACTCGACGACCTCATCACGGACGCCCGCCATCGACTGGCCGTTTGAAAAGAGCGTTCGACCACGGTTCCGGCCCCTTCACAACCCGTGTGCTCCGTGGCACCATGACATATGGACGCCAGCAGCCCGTCACTCCACCGGGATCTGCATCATGCTCCCGAACAAGCCCTGTCTCTCGCCATCGCCCGATTGCAGGAGGCGGGAGAACGGCTGACGGGCCCGCGCCGCGCGGTACTCGATGTCCTTGCCCGCCACCATGAGCACCTGACCGCCGATGAGGTGGCGATGATTCTCGAGACGCGGGGCATCCACCGTGCCACCGTCTACCGCACGTTCGAGGTCCTCGCACGTCGGGCGATCATCGCGCAGCGGCAGCAACCGGGAGGTGCCGTCGCGTATCACCTGGTCACGACTCCGTCGGGTCACGAGCATCTTCACGGCGTCTGCAGATCCTGCGGGCAAGTCACCGTCCTGCCCGTTGACGCTTTCACGGACAGCTCAAGAGCGATCGCCAGTGCGTCCGGCTTCCTGTTGGAACCGGAACAGAGCGCCTTTGTCGGTCTCTGCACCGCCTGTCAAGCGGTCGTCTAAACAGGCGACGGCCGAAGGTCCCTGATATCCGGCTGTCCCCGTCGTGGCGCTCGCGAGCACGTCGGCCCTCGGGCGCAGTAGTCCCGCCCAGGGACGCCCGGCTGTCCCGGTGACAACGTCAACCGACCGGGCGATCCTCGGTGGGGCCGGCGTGCGCCGCTCCGTAGACCGCGGCCTGGGTGCGCCGCTCCATACCAAGCTTGGCCAGAAGACCGGAGACATAGTTCTTCACGGTTTTCTCGGTGAGGCCGAGCTTGCCGCCGATCTGCTTATTGGTCATCCCGCCGGTGATGAGGCCAAGTACCTGGTGCTCGCGCTCGGTGAGGTGGGGCGCAACAGCACCGGTCTCCCGATTGGCCGTACCAGCCACGAGTGTCTCTGGCGTCGCCTGCGGCGGAAGAAGAACGCGTCCGAGCGCCGCCTGTCGGATCGAGTCGAGCAGGCTGCTTCCGTGGATGCTCTTCAGCACGTATCCGGACGCCCCGGCCATGACGGCGGCGTTCGTTGCCTTGTCTTCGCCGTACGCGGTGAGAATGAGGCACCGCGTGTCGACGTGTTCCGAACGGATGCTCCGGCACAGGTCGATCCCGTTGCCGTCGGGAAGGTTGACATCAAGGATCACTACATCCGGGTGGGTCGCTGCCACCCGTGGCAGTGTGCGGCGGACCGAATCGGATTCACCCACGACCGTCATGTCCCGCGCACCGTTGATCAGGTTGGTCACACCGAGCCGGACGATCTCGTGATCGTCAACCACGAACACCCGGATCATTGGTCGCCCTGCTCACCGAACGAGACGTTCCAGCATGCTCGAGTGCCTCTCGGCACGCGCGGTTCGAGAGTGAATGTGCCACCGTACCGCTCGGCGCGGCGCGCCAGGTTGTCCGTGCCGCTTGCGCGCTCCGCACGAGGGTCGATACCGATACCGTCATCGTCGACCGTGATCGACACACCGGAATCGCCCAGCTTCACGTCGATCGCCGTCGTCTCTGCTTGTGCGTGTTTGGCGACGTTTGTGAGTGACTCCCTGATCACCGCAACAACGTCATCGGCGAGGCGCCGCGGGATCACCATGTTGGGACAGCCGGAAAAGGCGACGCGGGGTGGCGAGCCCAGCGCCGGTGTCAGCTGGATGATGACATCCAGGACGCGGTGGCGCACACGGGTTGCGTCGGACGGCGGAGCCGATATCCGGGTGAAAACGGCACTCCTGATATCGGAAATTGCTGCGTCGATCTCCAGGGTGTGTGTGTCGATCGCCGCAGCATGCGTCGGGTCGGCGGCAGCAAGAGCCTGAAGGCCGAGCCCGGTCGCAAAGAGGCGCTGGATGACGTTGTCGTGCAGGTCCCTGGCTATCCGCGCGTGGTCCTCGATGACTTCGAGCCGCTGTCGGTCCAGCCTGGCCCACGCCAGTGCAACGGCGAGTCCCGCCTGAATAGCGAATTCCGAGATCGTGTCTATTTCCCCACGCGTGAAACCAGGGCCGCCTGGCTCACGCGCAACGCACAGCGCACCGATCGCGCGTCCCGAGACAACGAGAGGCACGGCCGTCACCGCGCCAAACGCGATAGCCCCGCCTGCTGAGCGAATTTCGTGTCCGCTCTCCGAACTAATGACAGTGCCGGAAACCACTGCCTGAGCCGCGAGAGACCCGTGCGCCGGGTACACGGTCCCGACGGCCTTCTCGGACAGCACCCCCTCCGCAGCTTCGACTTTCATTTCGTTCTCACCGGGACCCGGCACCACGACGGACACCAGCGTAGCCGGGAGAAGCATCGCAACCTTCGATGCGACCGCCGCGAGCACGTCTTCGGCACAGGCGGTTAACAGCGTCGAGGCTACCTCGGAGAGAGCCGCTGCCAGCAGTTGTTTACGGTGGGTCTCTTCAAACCGCCGTGCATTGTCAATCGCGACCCCGGCTATTTCAGCAAGCTCCGCCACGAGCTCTTCGTCGAACTTTGTGAATCCGCCTTCACGACGGTCCGCGAGGTACAGGTTGCCCAGGATTTCACCCCGAACCCGAACAGGCACACCGAGGAAGCTGCGAATGCTCGGGTCGTCTGGCGCGAAGCCCGCTGATCGCGGATCCTCACGGAGATTGTCGACGCGGACGGGACCACGGGTTTCCGTCACAGCCTGAAGCAGATCGTGGGCCCCGGGCTGAATGTGCATGGTCCCGCCTTCGACGCTCGGCGTCCCGGTCTGAATCAGGCGTTCGATGCATCCGTCGGGTTGAAGCATACCGAGCGCACCGTATCGGGCGTTGACCAGGGTGGCCGCCGACTCGGCGATCCGTTTGAGCACGGAGTCCAGTTCGAGATCTCCGGCCACAGCAACGCTTGCATCCAGCAGGCTGCGCAGTCTCCCCTGCGTAGCCCTGTCCCGTTCGGCTTGGCGCCGCAGACCTCTCACCGTTCGCTCAAGCTGTGCCACGGTTCTCTCGAGATCAGAGAATCTGGCATCCGGCAGTTGAAAAACATCATCGATCATCGTGCCCCTCCCCCTGCTCATGGAGCACCTGCATTTTACATGCACGTCCCCCACAAGACACTGCGTAATTCGGACACCGTTAGCGCGACAGTCACACTCCGTTCACTCTCGTGAACGACTGCTGTTGCGTCGGCAGTTCGATTGCGCGCGTTCCCCCGCGAGCCATCTTTTATTTGCTGACCAGAATGCCCTGACCCGGGTTGTGTCCATAGAGTCCAAGGTCCCGAAATTGTGAAGGACCAGAGGCGATAGACCCCTGCCGCTGGCGCCTGCCTCTGGTACCAGTCGACTCCCGTCTGCCCTCCCCCTGCTCCCTCTCCCCCGACATCGTGCACGTCCCCGCGGTCCGGCATGACCTCTGGCTCTAGCCGGACGTGGTGCGGCAGAGGAGCCTCTTCTGTGCGCACGACCAGCCGGAACCGTGAGCCACCGCGTTCGGCACTTCAGACGCGCTACTGGCGACCCGGGCGGCTTTCTCGCTCGCGAACGTCAACAAATGCACACAACCGGATCGCCCGCGGTGGTCCTGAAAGGCGACATCATGAAAAACAGTCTCGAACGATTTGACCCGTTTGCCGGTCTGGAGGCGCTGACCCGCGACTTCGAGGATGGCATCCTGCGTGCCTACCGCGGAAAGCTGCCAACGACAGATGTGTACACGCGCGGCGACGACGCGCTCGTTGTCGAAGCACACCTGCCCAATTTTGACGAAGACAACATCACGGTGAATGTTGACAGGGGCGCCCTTGTAATTCAGGCGGAGCGCCATGAGAAGGACGAGGACAAGAAAAAGAAGTACGTCCTCCGGGAGAGCAGCAGCAGCTTCTACCGCAGGATCGTGCTTCCCGAGCAGGCGGAGGATCAGAACATCTCGGCCGAGTTCAAGAAGGGGGTCCTCACGGTGAACGTCCCGCTGTCCAAGGGCGCCTCGCCCCGGCAGGTTCCGATCGGTTCCGGAAGCAAAGGTTCCGGAGAGAAAAAAGACGACTGATCGACCCAGCGCAGGAACGAACGGTCCGTAACGACAGCGCCGTCCCGCTCACACGGGGCGGCGCTGTCGCTTTCGTATCAACCGACCAATGACGTTCGACTCTACGGCGCACGGATGGCTGACGAGAGGATCACCCGACGTCCCCGGATTCCGGGGCCCGTCGAAGGAGCAGCATGAACGATTCAGTCATCCACCGTCCGGCTCTCATCGGTCCAGACGATCAGGAACTCCCCGAAACGCAGCCGCTCGATGTGATCGAAGTGGTTCACGCCCAGCGGCCGGCCGAGGCACCCGAAGAACGACGACGACCTTCTTCCGCTTGAGAACCACTCCCACAACGACGCACACATGACTGCGTTGCGCTCAGCCCGTCTCCGTCCGTCGCCCAGGCCCGCGTTCGGCTACTGGCGCTGTGTTCGCTTGCGTTCGCAATGTGCATGGGACTCATGTTCGTCGGTCTCACCCCGTCCGCCCAGGCGCAGCCGACTGACCCGATGCCCATTGTCGAGGCTGTGTTCGGCCCGAATACAGAGATCTATACGGTCAGCATCGGCGCGGGACTCACGATTGACGGATTTCAGCCGCCGAATACGACTACGCAGGACCCGACGGCGCCATACCCCGCAACGGACCCGGCAGGATATGAACCGCGCAACGATACATTGGCGCGGATGATCAACACCGCAAGCGTCGAGGACCCCAGCCTCGTCGGGGCAATGTATTGCATCCACCTCGGGGTCCCCACCGCGCCCAACCTGGCTACGAGAGCGGGACGTGGGAAGAGACAAACGTTCCCAACCTCGGTTACGTCACCTACATTCTCAACACCTATTACCCCACGACGAGGCTGCCGGAAGGCCTCACCGACAACCAGCGAGCGGCGGCCGTCCAGGCCGCGATCTGGTATTTCACCGACGCATTCGTCGTGAGTTCGACCGAGGCCGTCGTTCGGGCGGCAACAGCAGCAATCGTCGCTGCCGCTCAAACGAACGGCCCTACCGTTGAGCCCCCAGCACCGGACGTCACAGTGACTCCTCCGAGCGCAGCGGCTCCGATCGGTAGCCCGCTGGGCCATTCGTTGTCCAGGCTCAGGACGACGCCTCGCTCACCGTATCGGTTCCCGCTGGCTCGGAGATGTTCAGCGACGCCGCCGCAACGGTCCCCCTGGCGAATCAAAGCACCGTGCCATCCGGGACATCGATTTGGGTGACGAATTCGGCCGGAGCCGCGAGCGAGACGGTGCTCACCGCCCGGGCGGCCGTGACGGTTCCCGCCGGCCAGGTCTACTTGTACGACGACAATAACCCTCTCTACGAAGAGGCTCGGATGCTGGACCTCGCGTCCGCTACGGAGCTCGAGGCGACCGCGCAGGCAACAGCCACCTTCGTCGTGATCGGCACGCTCACCGTTCAGAAGTCCTTCGTCGGAACGGCAGCGGGGACGCAGGGCGCGAGCCAGTTGCTCATTGACTGTGGTCCAGGCTCTGTATTCACCGCGGACATTCCGGCTGGCACGACGAGCGATGAGGTGTTCGAGTTCGGGAACATTCCCGCAGGGAGTACGTGCTCCATAACCGAACCCATCCTCGGCACCAACACCGTGGCCGTCGTGACGTCTGACGCTCCGGTCGAGGTGCAGGTGCCGGAGACAGGCGCATCAGCGGTCGTCACCAACACCGTCGAGTTTCAGCCGGGAGGGCTCGAGGTGACCAAGGTGATCACGGGAGCGGCGGCGGGCCACCAGGGCGAGATCGTCCTGCTGATCGACTGCGGGGAGGTTCTGAGCCACTCCTTCGTGATCCCAGCGAACCAGCCCTCTGGAAAGTATGTCCGCGCCTACGCTGAACTGCCGGCCGGAACGGAGTGCACAGTGACCGAGAGCACCTCAGGCCAGTCGAGCGCGATCGAGGTCGAACCGGCCTGAGACGTCACGGTGACAATCGCGCCGGCCGCGATCGCGGATGCGGCGCCGGACGAGGGCAGCCCGCGAGTGAGTTGAGCGGTTGACAGGACTGATCCTGTGGCCGGCACGTGAACCAGCCAGTGACAGGATCAGTCCTTGTGTGCGGGCGGCGGAGCCGGATGCCGTTCCATGCCCAGTTCATCGAGCGGCGATGTCGTCTCCGGAATACGGCTGTGATCGATCGGCGCAGGGCAGATGAGAATGGGGTTCGACGTGCTGTGGTCGATGACATGCTCCCTCATCGGATGGCCGCAGACCGGACAGGGCGCCGCAGCGCGCTCGGCCTCGATATCGGTCACTGCATCGGACCCATGCCCGTCTTCCGAGCGGGACTCGGGGGCGCGCTCAGGGCTCTGTTCAGCGTTCTCTGGCGTTGTCATGGCAGCCATGCTACGCCCGATGCGCCCGGAAGAACGCTGCCATTCGGCACGTCGCGCGTTGCGAATCAGGACTCGCCGAAACCGGATTCCACGAGGTCCGCGAGTGCATCGACGGCATCCCGTCCGGCTGGATCCGCAGTGGCGATCTCGGCGCTCTTTCCCTTCTGAAGACCGAGCGCCATGATCGCGAGGAGGCTTTTCGCGTCCCTGCCGTTGACGGTGACCGGTGTGTCAAAGGTGCTGGCGAGCTTGACGAAGTCGGCCGCCGGGCGTGCGTGCAGCCCGTCACGATTAATGATCGTCACCGAGCGGGAGTAACCCCCGTGAGTCTCGCCGTCATGAGCCGGCCCGGCAGGAGCGGGACTCTCGACGTCAACGTCCTGGTTCCGGGCAGGCGAGGAAGCAACAAAGACGTCGACGGCCGATCGGGCGGCAGCCGCGACGCCGTCGATGTCCGCCCCGGTCTGGGCGGCGACAGCGGCAGCAACCCCTCCCTCAACGAGAGGAGCGTCGATGATGCGAACGGATGCCCGCTGTGCGTCGTCGAGGAAGTCGAGCGCTGTCTCTGCGGTGAGGATAGCCGAGCCGAGATCGCAGAGGATCGCCACTCCGCCACCCGAGTCCGCCCGTGAGATGGCCGCGGTGATTCTGTCGAAACTCGTTCCGATTCCGTCGTCGTCGGTGCCGCCGGCCGGAACGAGGGACACGTCCGGCGCCATCTGACCCGCGAGTTGCACGAGGCCGTTGGCGATCAGTGTGCTGTGTGAGACGAAAACGAGCCCGACGGTCACGACGTAGTCTCCGTCGACGCTGCAGCTGTTGTCGCGGCGGCCCGGAGGAGGAGGGCGGTCGACTGCGCGCCAGGATCGCGGTGGCCGATGGCACGCTCGCCCAGGTAGCTTGCCCGGCCCTTGCGGGCGACGAGCGGCTCCGTCGCTTCTGCACCGCTTTCTGCAGCATCCGCGGCGGCGAGGAGAACGCCAGCTTCGTCCTGTCCCTCGGCCGCCGCGGCCGCTGCGGCGTCAACGGCCGGCGTCCAGGCATCGATCATGGTCTTGTCACCGACATCCGCTTTGCCACGGAGGACAATGCCATCACGCGCAGCCCGCAGCAGCGAGACGATGGCAGCGGAATCAAGCTCGGGGACGGACCCGACAGCGCCGGCCGCCTTGAGGTACGCGGTCCCGAACAGCGGACCTGATGCTCCTCCCACCGTGGAGATGAGCGTCGTCGCCACGAGCTTCAGCACGTCTCCCGGAGTGGCTTCGGCGGGGAGGTCGTCGAGTTTTGAGAGGACAGCGGCGAACCCCCTGTCCATGTTCTCGCCGTGGTCACCGTCGCCGATGTCGCGATCCAGCGTGATCAACTCGGCGCGGTGCTCGGCAATAACTGCCGCGCTTGCTCGAATCCAGTTGATCGCCCACGGGGTTCCCAGAGCCATGTCGTTCCTTTCAGTCGGTTGCCGGCCGGCGCAGCTGCGGCGACCCGGATGATGCGGGGTCAGCGGCCCCAGCGGAGCGCCGCGGTCTGGACAGGGGCGTCCCACAACTCGGTGAGCTCGTCGTCGAGCCTGAGCACGGACAGCGAACAGCCCTGCATCTCCAGCGATGTCGTGTAGTTGCCGACGAGCGATCTCGTAACCTCGATCCCCCTGCCAGCGAGCACCTCAGCCGCGTGCCGGTACACGATGTACAGCTCGACAAGTGGAGTCCCGCCCATTCCGTTCACGAGCAGGAGCACTCTGTCGCCAGTGGCGAAACCGCCGTCGTCGATAATCGGCCCGAGCAGACGGTCCACGATACCGTCAGCCGGTTCGAGTTTGATCCTCTCCCTGCCCGGCTCGCCGTGAATGCCGATCCCGATCTCGATCTCGTCTTCCGCCAGTTCGAAGCTCGGTTCTCCGGCGTGCGGCACGACGCACGGCGTCAATGCGACGCCCATTGACCTCACGTTCGCGTTGACCCGCTCGGCCACCGCAGCGACGTCGTCGAGCGCATCGCCGCGCTGGGCAGCTGCTCCCGCGATCTTCTCGATCAGGACGGTCCCTGCCACACCGCGACGACCGGCGGTATAGAGCGAGTCCTGTACGGCGACGTCATCGTTGACGATCACGCTCCGCACCTCGACGCCGTCTGCCGCGGCCAGATCAGCGGCAGTTTCGAAATTAAGGACGTCGCCCGTGTAGTTCTTCACGATGTGAAGCACTCCGGACCCGCCGTCCACCGCGTGCGTGGCAGCAACAATGGGGTCGGGGGTCGGCGAAGTGAAAACCGGGCCAGGGACGGCGGCGTCGAGCATTCCAAAGCCGACGAACCCGGCGTGGAGCGGCTCGTGACCACTTCCGCCGCCGGAAACGAGGCCGACTTTTCCGGTCACAGGCGCGTCCGCGCGGACGACGAACATGGGGTCTTCCGACGCGCGCACGATATCCGAGTGGGCGGCAGCGAAACCGGCGACCGCTTCGGTAACGACATTCTTCGGGTCGTTGATGAGCTTCTTCATTGAAATCTCTCCAGGTGACAAATAGGACGCAAAAGAGCTGCTTCGATCGCCGGACGGTGGGGCCGACCGGCCTGAAGCTCAACCTAGCCCCGAAGAGCCAGCGAGGTAAGGGGCATCAGGCCCCGGTAGCGCCGGCCGAGGTGGCCGCAACCCACTCGTCGAGCTTTGCCGCAGCGCGCCCCGAGTCGAGCGCATCCCGCGCCACCTCCATCTGTTCCGCAAACCTGTCGAGAATGGAAACCTGCATCTGCGTGGGGTCCTCGGCGAGACGGTAAGCAACGAGGCCGGCAGCGGCGTTGAGCAGCACGATATCGCGAACGGCGCCTTTCTCACCGGAGAGCACGCGGCGGACAACACCGGCGTTGTGCTCAGGGTCGCCACCGACCAGTTCCGACATCTTGACGAGAGGGATGCCGAGATCACGCGGGTCGAGATCGTGTTCCGTCACGAGGCCACGACTGACTTCCCAGATGTGCGAGTGCCCGGTGGTCGTGAGCTCATCGAGCCCATCGTCACCGCGGAAGACGAGCGCCGTCGCTCCCCTGGTCTGGAACACGCCGACAAACAGGGGCACCCGATCCAGCTGGGCGACGCCGACAGCGGATGCTTCGGGGCGGGCAGGATTGCACAGCGGTCCGAGGATATTGAACACCGTCGGGATGCCCAGGGCTGCCCTGACCGGCGCCGCGTGACGGAAACCCGGGTGGAACGCAGAGGCGAACGCGAAGGTGATCCCCGTGTCCTGCAGTGAGGATGCCACCTGGTCGGCCGTGCGGGTGAGGTCGATCCCGAGGGCCGAGAGCACGTCACTGGCGCCGGACACGCTGCTGACGGCGCGGTTGCCGTGCTTGATCACTGGCACTCCCGCTGAGGCCACAACGACACAGGCCATCGTCGAGATGTTCACTGTGCCGAAGCGGTCACCGCCGGTCCCAACGATGTCGAGCGCCATGGAGTTGACCGGAAGCGGAACGGCCTGTTCGAGGATGGCATCCCGGAACCCGACGATCTCGTTGACCGACTCCCCCTTGGCGCGGAGCGCAACCAGGAACCCGGCGATTTGCGCGGGACTCGCCGTCCCTCTGATCACGCCATCCATTGCCCACGTCGCCTCCGCGACACTCAGGTCGTCGCCGTTAAGCAATGTCGAGAGGAGGTGCGGCCAGGTGACGGAATCAGACATGACTCCCAGCCTACCGAGCACCCCGACCGACGCGAATTCACGGCACTTTCCCGGCGAAAAGTAAGGTCCCCCTAACTAACGACTTCCCGCGCAGAGGCTCCGAATGCGAAACAGCCGCCCGGATATCGGCCATAATGGAACGGTGACGAGCACCTCATTGAACTACGCGGCGAAAGCCCAAAAGATCAACAGGCCGAACCCTGTAGCCGTTGGCACCATTGTGTGGCTCGGCAGCGAAGTAATGTTCTTCGCCGGCCTGTTTGCCATTTATTTCACCCTTCGTTCTGTTTCGCCAGAGCTGTGGGAGAGCGAGACAGCGCTCCTGAATATTCCGTTCTCGACGACGAACACGATCATCCTCGTGGCGTCGAGTTTCACCTGCCAGTTCGGGGTGTTCGCCGCTGAACGGATGCGGCCGCGATCGGTCGGACCGAAGCCGTCCCAGTGGGGAATGGTCGAGTGGTTCTTCCTCACCTACGCACTCGGCGCAATCTTCGTCGCCGGCCAGATCTTCGAGTACGCCACGCTCGTCAGTGAGGGCGTCTCGCTCTCGTCGAACGCGTACGGCTCGGCGTTCTACCTCACAACCGGATTCCACGGTCTGCACGTCACAGGCGGACTCATCGCGTTCCTGCTCGTCATCGGTCGCGCATTCGCCGTCAAGACGTTCGGCCACAAGGAAGCCACTAGCGCCATCGTGGTCTCGTACTACTGGCACTTCGTCGACGTGGTCTGGATCGGCCTCTTCTTCGTCATTTACGTACTGCAATAGAACCGGAAGACCTCACGCGAATGTTTAGGACTCACACCAGCTCCCCCCGCAAGGGCCGGAACACAGGGCGCCGCTCTCCACTGGCGACCACAGCGCTCATCGCCGCAGGCCTCCTGTTCACCGGGGGCGCGTACGCCGCGTTCTCGACGACAACGGCAAGCGCGGAACCGTCGCACGCTGCAACCGCAGCGACGGTGGAAGAGGGAAAGAAACTCTTCGACGCCAACTGCGCAAGCTGCCACGGCCTTGCCCTCGAGGGCACCGATGCCGCTCCGAGCCTCATCGGCGTCGGCGCAGCATCGGTCGACTTCCAGGTCGGAACCGGTCGGATGCCCCTGCAGCAGCAGGGCCCGCAGGCCCCTCAGAAGCCACCACAGTTCACCGAAGAGCAGACTCTCGCCCTCGCGAAGTATGTTGCGACGACGGGCCCCGGCCCCGGCATCCCTGACGAGGACCTCCTGCACGCCGATGGCGACGCCGCCAACGGAGCCGAGCTCTTCCGGATCAACTGCGCAATGTGCCACAACGTTGCCGGCGCGGGTGGAGCACTGACCCAGGGCAAGTACGCCCCTCCCCTAACCGGTGTTGACCCCGTTTACATTTACGAAGCCATGGTGACCGGCCCGCAGAACATGCCGGTATTCAATGACGCGAACCTCACCCCGGAGGACAAGCGCGACATCATCACTGCGCTCAAATTCACCGAGGAAAATTCCACCGTCGGCGGAAACGCCCTGGGAAGCCTCGGCCCTGTTGCTGAAGGACTCTTCATCTGGATCTTCGGTCTCGGGACAATCGTCGCGTTGACCGTATGGATCACGGCGCGTTCAAACTAAGCAACACAGCAATGACTTTGCGCAGAACTACGAAGGAGCACAATGGCACAGGACGGTAACAGCGGCACGGAACTCGCCGCTGCCGACTCGTCAGACCACGGCCACGGCACTGAAACTGCCGTCGGTACGGCGGTTGTGGCCACGGACGCGATCGCCAATCCGGGGTTTCCCCCGCACCGGCCGCGAGTAACGGATCTTGACCCCAAGAAGGAAAAGCAGGCGGAACGAACCGTCTACACCCTCTTCTACCTGTCGGTAGCGGGAAGCATCTGGGCGATTGCCGCCTACATGATGTTCCCCATCGAACCCGAAAACCTCGAATCGGTTCGTCTCAACAACCTCTTCATCGGTCTCGGACTCGCGCTGGCACTGCTCGCGCTCGGTATCGGAGCGGTTCACTGGGGCAAGGCGCTCATGGCCGACCACGAGGGTATCGACGTCCGTCACCCCGTGCGCGGTTCAGACGAGACGCGGGCACGTGCCGTTGAGATCTTCCAGGAAGCGAATGAAGAATCCGGTTTCGGCCGGCGCTCGCTCATCCGGAACAGCCTCATCGGAGCGCTCGTCGCGTTCCCGCTCCCGGCCGTCGTCCTGTTCCGCGGGCTTGCTCCCGAGGGTCAGAACCCCGTCACGCTCCTCGAGCACACCATGTGGAAAGAGGGCGACCGCCTCGCCAGCGACCCGTCGGGTCTGCCGATCAAGGCTGCCGACGTCACAGTCGGCTCTGTCTTCCACGTGATTCCCGAGTCGCTCGCCAGCGTCGGGCACAGCGAGGGATACCTCGAGGAGAAGGCGAAAGCCATTGTTCTCCTGATGCGTCTGAAGCCGGAAGACCTCCACGAGGCTGAAGACAAGAAAGACTGGTCGTACGACGGCATCGTCGCGTACTCCAAGGTCTGCACCCACGTTGGCTGCCCCGTCGCACTGTACGAGCAGCAGACGCACAACCTGCTCTGCCCCTGCCACCAGTCGCAGTTCGACGTCACCAACCACTGCGCCGTGATCTTCGGTCCGGCCGCCCGTCCCCTTCCGCAGCTTCCGATCGCTGTTGACGACGAGGGCTACCTCATCGCACAGAGCGACTTCCACGAACCTGTTGGCCCAAGTTTCTGGGAGCGTCATTGAACACCGTCACGGCCCCGGCCGACACTGAAAAGGCACCAGCCAGGAAGTCAGGCGGTTTCACTGCCGCAGCTTCCAACTATCTCGACGAACGCACGAGCATCTCGACAGCCGTCAAGGAGCTCGGTCGCAAGATCTTCCCTGACCACTGGTCGTTCCTGCTCGGTGAAGTCGCGCTTTACAGCTTTGTCATCATCCTGCTGTCCGGCACATTCCTCACCTTCTTTTTCCAGGCATCGATGGCCGAGGTCCACTACGAGGGCTCGTACGTCCCGTTGAAGGGTGTCGAGATGAGCGCCGCAATGGCGTCGACCCTCGACCTCTCCTTCGACATCCGCGGTGGCCTCCTGATGCGTCAGGTACACCACTGGGCCGCTCTGCTGTTCGTGGCGTCCATCGGCCTGCACATGCTGCGCATCTTCTTCACCGGTGCGTTCCGCAAGCCGCGTGAGCTCAACTGGGTCATCGGCTTCGTTCTCTTCATCCTCGCGATGGCCGAAGGATTCACCGGGTACTCGCTGCCGGACGACCTGCTGTCCGGTAACGGTCTCCGGATCATCGACGGCATGGTCAAGGGCATCCCGCTGATCGGAACCTGGACGTCGTACCTGCTGTTCGGTGGAGAGTTCCCCGGCACCGACATCGTCGGCCGCCTGTACTCGCTCCACATCCTGCTGCTTCCCGCGATGGTCCTCGCGTTCATCGCACTGCACCTGCTGTTCGTCGTCGTGCACAAGCACACCCAGTACTCCGGTCCTGGTCGCACCGAGCAGAACGTCGTCGGATTCCCGGTCCTTCCGGTTTACGCCGCCAAGGCCGGTGGGTTCTTCTTCATCGTCTTCGGTGTCGTCATGCTCATCGCGTCGCTCTTCACGATCAACCCGATCTGGAACTACGGCCCGTATGACCCGTCACCCGTCTCCGCTGGAACCCAGCCTGACTGGTACATCGGCTTCGCCGACGGTGGGTTGCGACTCGCTCCGTCGAACATGGACCTGGTGCTGTTCGATCACACCTTCTCGTTCGGAATCCTGCTGCCGCTCGCGGTCATCGGCATCTTTATCGTCGCCGTCATGCTCTACCCGTTCCTCGAAGCGTGGATCACCGGCGACAAGCGCGAGCACCACATCCTCGACCGTCCCCGCAACGCCGCTACCCGCACCGCCATCGGCGCAGCGGGTGTGACGTTCTACGCGGTCCTCTGGGCTGCGGCAAGCTCGGACATCATCGCGACGCACTTCCACGTCACGATGGAGGGCGTCATCCGCACACTCCAGGTGCTGCTCTTCCTGGGTCCGGTTATCGCTTACTTCGTCGCCAAACGGATCTGCCTCGGCCTTCAGAAGAAGGACCGCGAGATCGCGCTGCACGGCTTCGAGTCCGGTCGCATCGTTCGCCTGCCCGGTGGCGAGTACATCGAGGTTCACGAGCCGGTGTCCGATTACGAGCGCTGGAAGCTCGTGAGCTACGACGACTACCAGCCGCTCATGATCCGCCCGAACGCTCGCGGCAAGATCACCGTCGCCCAGAAGGTCCGCGCCGGGTTCTCCCGCTGGTTCTTCGAAGATCGCATCGCACCAGTGTCGAGGACCGAAATCGAGTCATCGCACGGGGACCAGCACTAAATCACTACTCACGAACGGGCAACGTTGACCCTCCGACATCTGGCGGAGGGGCTTCGTTGCCCGTTCTGCTTTTCCCAGCGCGCAGAAGAGTGCCGCCTGTCCCCCGTCGATCACCTCGTGATCGGGTGTGACGACGGTCATCGGTTCGACGTCAACAAACGGGGCTACGTCTCGTTGCTGCCGCCATCCACCCGGGTCACCGGCGACAGCCAATCGATGCTCGACGCCCGCGCCCGGTTCTTTGAGACCGGTGCGTACGATCCCATCGCGGATGCCGTCGCCTCCGCCACCGCCCGGGCGTGGGAGTCGCGCTCCATCGACCCCACCGCCCCGGCCGCGACGGGCACTGGCACCCCCTGGCTGCCCCGTCTCGCCGAGCTGGGGTGTGGCACGGGCTTCTACCTCTCCGCAGCTGCAGCCGGCCTTGTGGCTGCCGGAACGAACAACGTCCTGCCCGTCGCTGCTGACCTCTCGCCCTTCGCCGTCCGGATGGCCGTGCGCGCCGTTCCGTCGGCGGGTGGGGTCGTGCTCGACGTGTGGCAGCCGCTCCCGTTTCTCAGCGATTCACTCGCCGGTATTCTCAGCGTGTTCGCGCCCCGCAACCTCCCTGAGTTCGCGCGCGTCCTCGACGCCGACGGCTTCCTGGTTGCGGTCGTGCCCACCACACGTCACCTGCAGGAGGTTCGGGCAGAGGGCCGCGCCATCGGCATCCCTGACGGCAAGCCAGAGGCCCTGACGGATGCCGCGTCGCCCTGGTTCAGCGAGGAAAGCCGGACGCGGGTCGAGTTCGAGATGCAGCTCACGGCTGACGATCTGGACGCTCTCATCGGGATGGGTCCATCGGCGCACCACACGACGTCGCCGTCCAGCGAAACCGGGCATCCCGGGGTCTCGCCCCGAGCTTCAGAGGTGACCGGCGGGGTCCCGGTCCCAATGCGCCGCGTGACGGCATCCGTCACCGTTCTCACGTATCGCCGGCTACCGGCAGACGCGCCGTCGGTCACGGAGTAACCTGTTCCGGATACGCAAAAAGGGCCACACACATTTCTGTGTGTGGCCCTTCTGCGTAGTGCAGAACGCTCTTATCTACCTGGCGTGGAAGCCGCGGTAGAACTCGTAGGTCCAGCCGACGATCGCGATGAGCAGAAGCGGAGCCGCGATGAACGAGATCCAGAATCCGATCGAGAGACCGAGCATCATCAGCGCGCCACCGGCGGCCATGATGATCGGCCACCAGCTCCAGGGAGCGAAGTGTCCGAGTTCGGGGTCACCGTCATCGATGTTCGCGGTCAGGGTGTCTTCCGGCAGCTCTCCGCCCTGGTGACGGTGCACCCGGCTGAGGTAGAAACCGACGAACGTGGCCAGGATGGCCGACAGCGCAAGCGCCGTGGTTCCCGCCCATTCAATGGTGCCGTAGCCCGGGTCGGTCAGGCTCCAGTACACGTAGACGGCCGTGATGAACGCGAAGAATACCGCGAGGATCCAGAAGAGGTTGACGTTGGCCTTCATTACTTCACTTCACCTTCTGAACGGTCATAGGTCGGAGCATCTGGTGCGTCCTTGGCAGGACCGACACCGACCGGGATACCCGCTTCGGGGTGGTTCAGGTCGAAGGCGGGCCGCTCGGAGCGGATCCGCGGGATCGACGTGAAGTTGTGACGGGGCGGCGGGCAGGAGGTCGCCCACTCGAGCGATCCACCGTATCCCCACGGGTCGTTCACGGTGACCTTCGGCGCCTTGCGGGCCGTGATGTACACGTTGAGGAAGAACGGCAGCATCGAGAGTGCCAGGATCATGGCACCAACGGTCGACAGCTGGTTCATCCAGGTGAAACCGTCTTCCGGTGAGTAGGTCGCGTAGCGTCGCGGCATACCCATCACGCCGAGCCAGTGCTGGATCAGGAACGTGGTGTGGAACCCGATGAAGAGCAACCAGAAGTGCCAGTAACCGAGCTTCTCGTTGAGCATCTTTCCGGTCCACTTGGGCCACCAGAAGTAGAACCCACTGAACATCGCGAACACCACTGTGCCGAAGACGACGTAGTGGAAGTGGGCGACAACGAAGTAGGTGTCAGACACGTGGAAGTCCAGCGGGGGCGACGCAAGGATCACGCCGGTGAGTCCACCGAAGGTGAAGGTCACGAGGAAGCCGATAGCCCAGAGCATGGGCGTCTCGAATGTCACTGAACCTCGCCACATGGTGCCGATCCAGTTGAAGATCTTCACACCTGTGGGAACCGCGATGAGCATCGTCATGAGCGAGAAGAACGGCAACAGGACGGAGCCGGTGACGTACATGTGGTGAGCCCACACCGTGACCGAGAGCGCCGCGATCGAGATCGTCGCGTAGACGAGAGTCTTGTACCCGAAGATCGGCTTGCGGCTGAAGACCGGGAAGACCTCGCTGACGATTCCGAAGAACGGCAGCGCGATGATGTACACCTCTGGGTGGCCGAAGAACCAGAAGAGGTGCTGCCAGAGGATCACTCCCCCGTTTTCCGGGTCGTACACGTGGGCGTCGAAGACGCGGTCAGCACCGAGGCCGAACAACGCAGCGGCGAGCACCGGGAACGCCATCAGCACCAGGAGTGAGGTGACGAGCGTGTTCCAGGTGAAGATCGGCATCCGGAACATCGTCATGCCTGGTGCACGCATCGTGATGATCGTCGTGATGAAGTTCACACCACCGAGGATCGTTCCGAAACCCGAGAGCGCGAGGCCGAGAACCCAGAGGTTCCCGCCGACGCCGGGAGAGAACGTCGTGCTCGAGAGCGGTGCATACGCGAACCAGCCGAAGGATGCCGCACCCTGCGGGGTGAGGAAGCCACCGATTGCGAGGAGGCTGCCGAAGAGGAACAGCCAGAACGCGAAGGCGTTCAGTCGCGGGAACGCAACATCCGGTGCACCGATCTGCAGGGGCATCAACACGTTGGCGAACCCGGCGAAGAGCGGTGTCGCGAACATGAGGAGCATGATCGTTCCGTGCATCGTGAACAGCTGGTTGTACTGTTCCTTCGTCTCGAGCAGGTTGAGGCCCGGTTCGAAGAGCTGTGCGCGGATGATCAGTGCCATCACGCCGCCGATGCAGAAGAACACGAAGGACGCGATCAGGTACATGTACCCGATCGTCTTGTGGTCAGTGGATGTGATCCAGTTGACCAGGACGTTTCCCTTTTTCTCGACGCGGGTGCTGTTGACAACCCGTGCCTGTCCGGCGGGAAGCTCAATAGTAGTAGCCATGATTATTCGCCCTCTCCTTCTCGGACGGGCGCGTCTACGCCTGGCAGATTGCTGTTTCTGTCGTACTCGGAGCCGTAGTCGCCGACGTTGCCTTCTTCAGCGAGCCCGCGAACGTACTCATCGTAGGTTTCCTGGTCAACGACCTCGACGTTGAAGAGCATGAGCGAATGGTATTCACCACAGAGCTCGGCGCACTTGCCCGCGTAGGTTCCCTCACGCTGCGGCGTGATCGACATGTAGTTGGTTGCACCGGGGAACATGTCCTTCTTGTAAAGGAAGTCGATGACCCAGAACGAGTGGATGACGTCGCGCGATTCGAGCGCGATCTTGACGTCAGCGCCAACGGGGAGGTACAGGGTCGGCAGCTGCTCCTGGTCGATGGTGCCCGCTGGGGCACCTTCTTCTTCCTGGGCCTGGATGCCAACGGACCACACATCTTCGCCGTCAACGGCATCCGTGTAGATGAAGTCCCACGCCCACTGCTTGGCGAAGACCTGGATTTCAACGTCCGGGTTTTCGAACTGAGTCTCGATGATCTCCTGGTCACGCGCGGTGAACGCGAAGAAACCGAGGACGAGGATCAGCGGCACGATCGTGTAGAAGATCTCGATCGGCATGTTGTAGCGCATCTGCACCGGCAGGCCGGTCTGGCCCTTGCGCCGGCGGTAGACGATGATTGCCCAGAGCGTGAGTCCCCAGGTGAGAAGGCCAACGCCGAGAAGGACTATCCATGAGGTCACCCACAGACCGGCAACACGCTCTGTGTTGTTTGTTACGGGCGGTTCACCCTCCAGAAATCCTGGAAGATAACCGTGAAGTTCGGCCTGGGTACAGCCGGCCAGAACCACGGCAAGCGTGATGGCAACCGGTATAGCAGCCCATCGGAGTCGACGATTCGAGCGCACCTGGGACCTTTCGATGACAGTGTTATTTCAGCTTTCAGTCTAGCCCGATTGACGCCACCGCTCTCGACCAATTGGGCCGTGGTACCGCGAATTCCGCCGGTCGACCCGGGTTAAAAGAAGCAGGGGACCCGCCACACGTGGCGTGTCCCCTGCACGATTTGCTGAATATTCGCCTAGTGGAAGCTGTCTCCACACGCGCAGCTTCCGCCGGCGTTCGGGTTATCGATGGTGAATCCCTGCTTCTGGATGGTGTCCTCGAAGTCGATCGACGCGCCGTCGAGATACGGAACGCTCATCTTGTCGACGATAACTTCGACGCCACCGAAATCGACTGTCGCGTCGCCCTCGAGCATGCGCTCGTCGAAGTAGAGCTGGTAAATGAGTCCGGAACAGCCGCCGGGCTGGACGGCGACCCTCAACCGAAGGTCGTCCCTGCCCTCCTGCTCGAGGAGGCTCCTCACCTTGGCGGCAGCGGTATCGCTGAGGCCTACACCGTGGGTGGCGGGCTGCGGCATGGTGGATGTCAGCGTTGTGTCGCTCATGACTCTCCTCGGTAGTGGACTGACCTGTAGTTACACATCTGGCCCCAGTGTAATCCCCGCAACCGCGCAATCGCTGTGACGGGGACCATCCGGGTTATCCGACCGGTTTCGCTCGGGCGGCTCAGCGCCCAGCCGCCTGCGGACCCGCGTTCAGGCGGGCAAGCAGGAGGGCCTCCGCGAGCACCGACCGGGAGAAGACGCCGAGGTGGAGAGACTCGTTGGGGCTGTGTGCCCGCGAGTGCGGATCCTCGACTCCGGTGACCAGGATCTCGGCCGCGGGGAACACACGCACGAGGTCCGCGATGAACGGAATCGACCCTCCGACCCCGAGCTCGACCGCTTCCGTGCCCCACGCGTCCCTCATCGCCCGCTTCGCTTCGCCGAAGATGGCCCCGGAGCCGTCGACGAGGAACGGGTCGCCGAGGTCGACGTCGTCGATCTCGACCTCAGCGCCGAACGGGGTGTGTGCCGCAATGTGGGCGCGAATTGCCTGCTCTGCGTCTGTCGCATTCTGGCCCGGAGCGATTCTCGCGCTCACCTTGACCGAGACGACGGGCGAGAGGGTGTTCGACGCGTTGGCGACGCTCGGCGCGTCGATCCCCGTGACGGTCACCGAAGGCTGGTTCCAGATCCGCGAGAGGATGGTACCGGTTCCAAGGGGCGATACGCCGGGCAAGAGGCCGGTCTCTTCGCGCATTTGGGCCTCGGAGTATTCGGGGGTCTCGCCTGAGTAGCTCTCGAGACCGTCGACGGCGACGGATCCTGACTCGTCCCAGAAGGTGGCGAGGAGCTTGATGGTCGCGAGCATCGCGTCGGGCACCGCTCCCCCGAACATGCCGGAGTGGCTGGCGTGCTCGAGAGTGCGCACCGTCAGGCGGAAGGTGACGTTGCCGCGGAGGCCCACCGTGATCGCGGGGGTCACCTCATCCCAGTTGTTGGAGTCGGCGACGACGATGGCGTCGGCGGTGAGGGCGCCACGGTTGTCGGTGAGGAAGTTGGCGAACGAGCGCGAACCGAACTCCTCCTCCCCCTCGATGAACAGCGCGAGACCGAGGTCGAAGTCCGAGCCGAGCACCTCCTTGAGCGCGCGAAGCGACGCGATGTGGGCCATCACTCCCGCCTTGTCGTCGGCGGCACCTCGGCCATAGATCCTGTCACCCTTGACCGTCGGCTCGAACGGCTTAGAGTCCCAGTCGTCATCCTTGCCGGGAGGCTGGACGTCGTGGTGCGCATAGAGCAGGACGGTTGGAGCACCGTTTCGTGCCTTCCGGGTGGCGAGAACCGCTGGCTGCCCGAGTTCTGACGTGTCATCGATCGGCGCCTGCTTGACCTCGACAACGTCGAAAAGTCCCGTCGCCTCGGCCAGTGCTGCGACCGCCTCCGCGCTCGCTCGCACGTGGGCAGGGTCGAATGCTGCCCAGGAAACACTCGGAATGCGCACAAGATCGGAGAGGTCCGCGATCGCAGCCGGCATCCCTCCGGAGACGGCGGTGTGAATATCTGCATCGATTGCTGTGAGCGTGGTAGACGTGTGTTCGGAGTCTGAGGTCATGCAGGTAATCTTAAGAGGTATCCAGCGCTAGGACCCACAGTGACCAAACACACACCACGCTCGACAGCCGAGCCAATCATCGAAACTCCCGACCAGACTGCGGAACGTATTGCCGCTGCTGGCAAGGGCAGGCCGACGCCGACGCGCAAGGAGCGGGAGGCCCTCAACAAGCGCCCCCTCGTGCCAGGCGACCGCAAAGAAGCGAAGCTGGCAGCCCGCGCCAAACTCGCGGAGTCCCGCGAGAAGGCGAGGATCGGCCTGGCTGCAGGAGATGAGCGTTATCTCCCGCAGAGAGACCGGGGGGTACAGAAGCGCTGGGTTCGAGACTACGTCGACGCCCGCTTCAACATCGGTGAGTTCCTCATCCCCGTGATGTTCGTCGTGATCATCCTGACGCTCATCCCCTCCCCGGTCGTTCAGGTGTACGGGATGCTGGCGCTCTGGGCGTTCTTCCTCATCGCCCTCATCGACTGCTTCTGGATGGGCACCGTCATCCGCAAAAAGCTCCGCGCCAAGTTCGGTACGGACAACGTCGAACGGGGCGTGCGCTGGTATGCCGGGATGCGCGCGCTGCAGCTGCGCGTCCTTCGGCTTCCGAAGCCGCAGGTCAAACGCGGGGACTACCCAGCCTGACCCATTGAAAACCGCCTCACCGTCTCGGTGGGGCGGTTTTTCGTTAGGCCCGGAGTGCGGAAAGACCCCGGTTGACCTGGCGCGCCCATAACGGCCCGAGGTACAGGAACGCCGTGTAGCCCTGGACGAGGGTTGCGCCGGCATCGATGCGCTCCTGGACGTCGCGCGCGGTGAAGACCCCTCCCACCGAGATTACGCACATCGAGTCAGGCACGACGCGCCGGATCAGGCGGAGCACCTCGAGTGAACGTTTCGCGAGTGGAGCGCCGGAAAGTCCGCCAGCCTCGGCGGCCTCGACCACCGCACTGTCCGTCGTGAGGCCCTCCCGAGAGATCGTGGTGTTCGTCGCAATGATGCCGTCGAGGCCGGTCGAGACCACGAGTTCCGCGATCCGGGTCACCTCCTCGTCGCTGAGGTCAGGGGCGATCTTGACGAGAAGGGGGGTGGCACCGGCGGCGGTCTTGACAGCGGCAAGCAGCGGCGCGAGCCTGTCGAGCTCCTGAAGTCCGCGAAGACCCGGCGTGTTCGGCGAGCTGACGTTGACGACGAGGTAATCCGCGACCGGAGCCAGAAGCCTGGTGCTCGTCAGGTAATCGGCGACGGCGTTGTCGACGGACACCACGCGGCTCTTTCCGATGTTCACCCCGAGCACCGGGCGGTTCCTGGCCAGACGCACGTGTGCGAGTCGCGCCGCGGCTTCAGCCGCGCCGCCGTTGTTGAACCCCATCCGGTTGATCACCGCACGATCCGGCACGAGCCGGAACAGGCGCGGTTTCGGGTTCCCCGGTTGCGAGTGTGCCGTGAGCGTGCCGACTTCGACGTGCCCGAACCCGAGCGCCCCGAGTCCAAGGACGGCCTCGCCGTCTTTGTCGAACCCCGCAGCAACGCCGAACGGTGTGGGAAACGTCAGTCCGAGCGTCGACACGCTGAGATCGGCGCTCGGCGCCGTCGCGCGCCCGAGCGCAGCAGCCACCCTCCGGTTGCCGAGCAACCGGATTGCGTCGAATGCCAGGTGGTGGGCGACCTCGGGGTCGAGTTTCGAGAGGACAGTACGGAAGAAGAACTGATACATCGTCGGCGCTGTCACCGCTCGACGGCGTCGCGAGCGTCGTCGGCAGTGTCGGATGCGTGCTCAACCCGGAGCAACGCGATCGCGGCATCGAAATCCTCGAGCGAATCGAACCCCTGGTAGACGCTGGCGAAGCGGAGGTAGGCGACCTCGTCGAGTTCCCGGAGCGGCGTGAGAATGGCGAGGCCGATTTCGTTGGCATCGATCTGGCTTGTGCCGGTCTGCCGGATCGACTCCTCCACCTTATGCGCCAGAACGGCGAGGTCGGAATCGGTCACCGGCCGGCCCTGGCACGCCTTGCGCACTCCCGAAACGACCTTGTCGCGCGAGAAGGGCTCAACGACCCCGCTGCGCTTTATGACGTTGAGGCTCGCTGTTTCGGTTGTGCTGAAGCGACGGCCGCATTCCGGGCACTGCCGTCTCCGCCGGATGGAGAGCCCGTCATCACTGGTGCGGGAGTCGATGACGCGGGAATCGGGATGGCGGCAGAAAGGACAGAACATGATGGCTACTCCGGCTGGACGGGTGCTTCGACGCGAGTCGACGCTATGAGAATCGAACGGTGACTGCTTCGCCGTGCGCGGGAAGCTCCTCAGCTCCGCTGAGCGCGACCACATTCTCAGCCACGTCGCCGAGCGCCGCCTGGCCGTACTCGACCACCTGCTGGGGGCGAAGGAAGGTGTAAGCGCCGAGTCCGGACGAGAAACGGGCCTGCCCCCCGGTCGGCAGGACGTGGTTGGACCCGGCGAGATAGTCGCCGAGGCTGACGGGAGAGAACGGTCCGAGGAAGATCGCGCCAGCCGTGGAGATGAGTGAGAGCACCGCCTCGTTGTCCGCGGTCTGGATTTCGAGGTGCTCTGGCCCGTACGCGTTGCTGAACCGTGCTGCGGCGTGCATATCGTCGACGAGGACAATCGCCGACTGCTGGCCGCCGAGCGCCTCGATCACCCGGGCTGAGTTCGCTGTGGCCGCGGCGAGCTCATCCAGTTCGCGCGCAACCAGCTCGGCGAACTCGGCCGAGTCAGTGACGAGGAGCGACGCGGCGGCCTCGTCATGCTCTGCCTGGCTGATCAGGTCTGCGGCGACGTATCGAGGGTTGGCGGCAGCATCCGCGATCACCAGGATCTCGGTTGTCCCCGCTTCGGAGTCAATACCGACCACTCCGCGCACAAGGCGCTTTGCCGCGGCGACGTAAATGTTCCCAGGGCCGGTGACGACGTCGACGGGCAGCAGTCCGAGTGACTCGACGCCGTAGGCAAGCGCACCGATAGCGCTCGCGCCGCCCATTGAGTACACCTCGTCAATGCCGAGAAGACCGGCGGCGGCGAGGATTGTCGGGTGCACACGTCCGCCGAATTCCTTCTGCGCTGGTGACGCAAGTGCGATGGAGGGGACGCCGGCCACCTGGGCGGGAACCACGTTCATGACGACGCTCGAGGCCAATGGCGCTTTACCGCCCGGTACGTACAAACCAACGCGCTCGACCGGCTGCCAGCGCTGGTGAACCTGCGCGCCCGGCCCAAAACTCGTTGTGGCGGGGACAGGGAGCTGTGCGGCGCTTGCGGCTCGCACGCGTTCGATCGATCGATCGAGTGCTGCGCGAACGGCGGGGTCGAGTCCAGCCACGGCCGCGGCGATCTCCGAGGGATCAACGGCGATCGACGCGTCGCGAACACCGTCGAATGTTTCCGCGTGCCGCTTCAGCGCGCTTTCACCCTCGAGGCGAACCTCACTGATCAACCGCTCGGCGGCTTCGCTCGCGACGGCAATCTTGACGATCGGACGCGGGATCCGCTGCAGCAGTTCGGCGCGGGTAGGCTGAATACCGCGCAGGTCGATGGTCTGAATTTTCGTCTTGATCATGGCAGTCCCAGTCTATCGCCCGCTCCCCGGGGCCCGGCCACTCGGCCCAGTGAAAGGAATTCCACACAGGATGAACCCCATGCAGCAGGACCTCGAAGCGTTCAAAGCGGCGTTCCGTCGGCACGCGGCCGGCGTCGCAGCGATCACGGCAAGGGACGCCAATGGGAAACCTGTGGGTTTCACCGCCACCTCGCTCGCATCGCTCAGTGCCGTGCCCCCGCTTGCGACGTTCAACCTGGCACGCAGTGCGAGCAGCTGGCCGGCGATCGCCGACACCGACAGGGTCGTCATTCACATGCTCGGTGCACGCAACAGGTCACTCGCCCAAATCATGGCCGGAGACAATGCGTCGAGGTTCGTCGGTGAGCACTGGCACGAGGGCGAGCACGGGCTGCCCATTCTGGACAACGTCACCACGTGGATGATCGGCCGGGTTATCGAGCGGTTCACCGTTCACAACAGCGCCATCGTCGTTGTGCAGATCGAGAGCGGTGAGGTCGGCGCGGACGACGCTCCCCTGCTCTACCACGAACGCCAGTATTTGCGACCGGGCGAACTCGCCTAGCCGCGCATAATCCCGGTAATCTCCCGCAGAACGCCGACCCTGCCGTCATCGTGACGGATCACGAGTTCGGTGCCGCGGTCGATGATCGCGAGTGCCCAGGCGTCCGGGCCGATCTCGAAGACCGGTGCGCCACTCTCCTCATCGACAACAACGAGCGGAACCGGTGAGAACACCCAGAACGGCTGCGTCGAAATGACCGTCGGCGGCGCCCCCGCGGAGTCCTGCGCCCCATGCTGGGCTGATGCCGAGTGAACCACATCAGGGACGCGCTCGTCGCGCGCGTCGGAAACGGTCGCGGGCACAGTCTCCGGCAGGAGCTCTGCCCCGGTCTCGGAAGCCGTCTCCGGCGCGAGCTCGTCCTCGATCTCGATCTCGATCTCGGGCGCAAGCTCTGGCGCGAGCTCGGGTGCGAGCTCGGGCTGCAACTCAGGGGCGAGTTCAGCGTCGGCCTCCGACGCCCTCTCCGGCTCGGCCTCGAGTGGGGTGTCCAGAACCTCGGTGCGGGACGCGGGCTCCGGGGCTGACGGGTGTTGTGGTGTGGCGGACGGTGCCGCCTCGTGGCTTTCCTGTCCGGACGCGTCGGCGAGGGATTCCTGTTCCGCCACGTGACGGATCGCCGACACGGGTGCGGGCTCTTCGCCCGTCTGAATTTCGTCGATCTCATCGCCGAGGAGAGAGTCGTCCGTCGGCCCGCCCGCGAGGCCGGTGGGGGGCTGCGTGGTGAGAGGGACACTCGAATCCGAACCGTCGGCGCGGGACCCGGGGACACTCGCCCGCGCCTCCTGGAACTCGGCGTATTGAGAGTCGGTGTCTGACGCGGAATCCGGTGACCATCCGCTTCGGCGGTACGCGGCAAAGTCTTCTGGACGTGTATCAGCGGGGGTCAGCTGCACAGACCCCGAGTGCTCGAGGCCGTAGTGATGCACCTCGGGCTGGTGCTCTGCGGTGTGGCGCACGGGGCGGGGCCGAACCGGAACGACGGCGGCCTCCCTCGCGGCAGGGTGCGCCGGGATCTCCGCACGGCGGCTGAAATCCTCCGCGAAGACGGGCACAAACATGGCGCAGGCCGTGGGGACAATGCTCGCCAGCGAGAAGATCAAGCCGAGAATGAGACCAGCTCCCGGCGTGAGTCCGTCGAAGTTGTCGCCGCCAGGATTCCCGCCGAAGGCACCGGGTCGGAACCACGCGGTAAATCCGAGCAACAGGAACAGCGACCCGAGATAGAAACCGGCGGTCGTAACCGCGGCTACCGAGGCGAACTGGTCGACGGAGAGCGAGCCGACCCTGAGCCGCCGTTGCGGTTGCAGCCGACGGATGACGATGAGCGCTCCAGCGGAGGCGAGGAGCAACGCTCCCGGGATGGCGAGCCACGGAGCAGGGGCCCACAGGCTCGAGTATCCGAACAGGTCCGCGTACACGCCTCCGATAAAGGGAAGGAATGAGGGGACGACAACGAGTGCGGCGAGAATCAGAAAGACGATCTCGCGCAGGCTGAACGGGCCGACCCCATATGGGGCGCCGTTCTCGTCGGTACGCGGGCGGCTGGGCTTTTTCGGTCGAGGTGCGGTTCCGGCACCCGGCAGCGATCCTGACCGAGGTCCTGGCCCGGCGCCGCCCGGAAGTCCGGCCGGAATCTGGCCGGGCGCCTGGCCCTGGTCCGACGGAGTCGGGTGCGGCTGGCCCGTGTACTGCTCAGCGGGATACTGCTCAGTGGCGTACTGCTCAGTGGCGTACAGCTCAGCGGAATACTGCTGGTCGGGATAGCCGACGTACTGCTGCGCGGGATACTGATCGGCGGGATACTCGCCACTCGGGTACTGCTCAGCGGGATACTGCTCCACCGGGTACTGCTCAGCGGGGTACTGCCCGGAAGGATACTGCTCAGGCTGGTAGCCACCGGCGGCATACTGCGGTTGCGTCGCCTGGCCAGCCTCATACTGCGGCTGCTCATACTGCGGCTGCTCGTACTGCGGCTGCTCGTACTGCTCAGCCTGATACTGCGCCTCATGTCCCTGCGTGTCCAGACGCTCGCCCTGGAACTCCTCACCCTGGAACCGCTGATCAGCGAACGAGGGTGGCGTGGCATCCGAGCCAGCGTCACCGACAGGCTCAGCCGGTTGCGGTTCCGCAGCCGGGTCGCCGAGCGAACCGTGTGCCGGTTCAGCGGGCCAGGCGGCTGCGGGCTGTGCGACAGGTTCTCCGGCGGCGGTGACAGGCTCGTCTCGCGCAGGGTCGACGGGCCGGTTGTCAGGGTTATTCATAGCGTTTTTCCTTCGATCCCGCGCTGAGCACGGTGGTCACGGCGAAGCACCACTGTGCCCCGAACGGGTTCAGCCGATCCTAGCCGAGGCAATTCGGGCCGAGCAACGACTTCAGTTCTCCGAAGAGGTCCGGCGTCACTTTCACTGGGTACGGGATTTCAAAGAGTCGGGCGATATCGCCACGGACCAGCTTCAGCCGCACTTCCGCGTCACCCGAGTGCCGGGTCAGGATGCCGCCGAGCTGGGTGACCAGTTCGGTCGTCGCCCGCGAATCGGGCATCGTCAGCGTGAGCGGCCCGGAAGAGCCACCCTGCCCGATCTCCGGCGAGAAAATGCTGTATGCGTGCAGGTTCATGCCGTCATCGCGCATGCTGACGCGTCCCCTGACCACGACGACCGAGTCGTTCACGAGGGTCGGGGCGAACTCCTGATACGCCTTCCCCATGAACATCACGGTGATTTCGCCACCGAAGTCCTCCACCTGGATCATGCCGTACTGGTTCCCGGAGGTCTTCGCCACCCGGTGCTGCACGCTCGTGGTGAGGCCCGCGATCGTGACGGTGTCGCCATCCTCCGTGTGATCGGACGTCAGCAGGTCGGTGATCGTGGTGGTCGCGTGCTTGGCCAGTTCGAGCTCAAGACCGGCGAGTGGGTGATCTGATACGTACAGACCGAGCATGTCGCGCTCGAACGCGAGCTTGTCTTTCTTCGACCACTCCGGGCGGTCGGGCATCGCCTCAGCGGTTGCATCCAGTTCGAAGATCCCGCCGAAGAGGTCGACCTGCCCGTTGGCCTCGTTGCGCTTGAGGCTCACCGCGCTCTCGACAGCATCCTCGTGGATTTCGATGAGGCCGCGCCTCGTAGCGCCGAGAGAGTCGAACGCGCCGGCCTTGATCAGCGACTCCATGGTGCGCTTGTTGGCGACCTGGAGTGGAACCTTGCGCAGGAAGTCGTGGAAGGAGGTGAACTCGCCCTCACGCTCCCGGGTCGCCCGGATCGCCTCGACCACGTTGAAACCGACGTTTCGCACGGCGCCAAGGCCGAAGCGGATGTCTTCACCAACGGCGGCGAAGAAGCCGATCGACTGGTTGACGTCTGGCGGAAGCACCTGGATACCCATTCGCCTGCACTCGTTGAGGTAGATGGCGAGTTTGTCGCGGGCATCGCCGACGCTCGTGAGCAGGGCAGCCATGTACTCGGCCGGGTAGTGCGCCTTGAGGTAGGCCGTCCAATAGGACACAACGCCGTATGCGGCAGAGTGCGCCTTGTTGAAGGCGTAGTCGGAGAACGGAAGGAGGATGTCCCACACCGCTTTAATCGCGGCATCCGAGTATCCCCGCTCGTGCATGCCGCCCGAGAATCCCTCGAACTGCTTGTCGAGTTCGGATTTCTTCTTCTTGCCCATGGCGCGCCGAAGAATATCCGCCTGTCCAAGCGAGAAGCCCGCGAGCTTCTGCGCGACGCTCATCACCTGCTCCTGGTAGATGATGAGGCCGTATGTTCCACCGAGGATCTCCTGGAGCGGCTCCTCAAGTTCGGGGTGGATGGGCGTAATCGCCTGCAGGCCGTTTTTACGCAGTGCGTAATTGGTGTGCGAGTCCGCGCCCATCGGGCCCGGTCGGTAGAGCGCGATGACTGCCGAGATGTCTTCGAAGTTGTCGGGCTTCATCGACCGGAGGAGGCTCCGCATCGGACCACCGTCGAGCTGGAAAACGCCGAGGGTGTCGCCGCGGGCGAGCAACTCGTATGCGCCTGGGTCGTCGAGCGTGAGTTCCTCGAGTTCGATCCGGTGGCCGCGGTTCGACTCGATGTTGTCGAGCGCGTCACTCACGATGGTGAGGTTGCGCAGCCCGAGGAAGTCCATCTTGATCAGCCCGAGGGACTCGCAGGCCGGGTAGTCGAACTGCGTGACGATCTGGCCGTCCTGCTCGCGCTTCATGATCGGGATGATGTCGATGAGCGGGTCGCTCGACATGATCACGCCCGCCGCGTGGACGCCCCACTGGCGCTTGAGGTTCTCGATCCCGAGCGCGGTGTCGAAGACGGTCCTCGCCTCGGCATCCGTCTCGACGATCGTGCGGAGGTCGACCGTTTCCTTGTAACGCGGATGGGTCTTGTCGAAGATGCCGGTGAGCGGCACGTCCTTGCCCATAACGGGCGGCGGCATCGCCTTAGTGAGCTTGTCGCCCATGCCGAAGGGGAAGCCGAGGACACGAGAGGAGTCCTTGAGCGCCTGCTTGGCCTTGATGGTTCCGTAGGTGACGATCTGCGCCACTCGCTCGTCGCCGTACTTCTCGGTGACGTAGTGGATGACCTCGCCGCGGCGACGATCGTCGAAGTCGACGTCGAAGTCGGGCATCGAGACGCGGTCAGGGTTGAGGAACCGCTCGAAGATGAGCCCGTGCACGAGCGGGTCGAGGTCGGTGATCTTCATCGCGTACGCGACCATCGACCCTGCCCCCGAACCTCGACCAGGTCCGACGCGGATGCCATTCTCCTTCGACCACTTGATGAAGTCGGAGACGACCAGGAAGTAACCGGGGAACCCCATCTGCACGATGACGCCGGCTTCGTAGTTGGCGCGAGCGCGAACGTCGTCTGGGATGCCGTTCGGGTAGCGAACGTGGAGGCCGCGCTCGACCTCCTTGAGGAACCAGGTCTCCTCGGTCTCGCCGGCAGGCACAGGGAACCGGGGCATGTAGCTCGCGCTGGTGTTGAACTCGACGTTGCAGCGCTCGGCGATGGCGAGTGTGTTGTCGCAGGCCTCGGGGTGGTCCCTGAAGAGCTGGCGCATCTGCTCCGCCGACTTGAGATAGAACTCGTCTGCGTCGAACTTGAATCTGTTGGGGTCGTCGAGGGTGGATCCGGACTGAACGCAGAGCAGCGCCGCGTGTGCCTTGGCGTCGTGCGCGTGGGTGTAGTGCAGGTCGTTGGTGGCGAGAAGCGGCAGGTCGAGCTCCTTGGCGAGCTTGAACAGGTCACTCATCGTGCGTCGCTCGACGTCGATTCCGTGGTCCATCACCTCGCAGAAGAAGTTGTCTTTGCCGAAGATGTCCTGGAACTCGGCTGCGGCTTTCTTCGCCTCGTCGTACTGGCCGAGACGGAGCCGGGTCTGGATCTCGCCACCGGCGCAGCCGGTCGTGCCGATGACGCCCTTTGCGTAGGTGGAGAGCAGTTCGCGGTCCATGCGCGGCTTGAAGTAGTAACCCTCGATCGACGCGAGCGACGACATCCGGAACAGGTTGTGCATGCCCTCAGTGGTCTCGCTGAGGAGGGTCATGTGAGTGTACGCGCCGCTACCGGAGACGTCGTCGCGACCCTGGGTGCTCGAACCCCAGCGAACGCGGGTCTTGTCACTGCGGTGAGTACCGGGCGTGACGTACGCCTCTGTGCCGATGATGGGTTTGATTCCGGCCGCCGTTGCGGTACGCCAGAAGTCGAAGGAACCGAACATGTTGCCGTGGTCGGTGACGGCGACGGCCGGCATCTTCTCGGCGATGGCGGCGTCGATCAGTGGTTTGACGCGCGCGGCGCCGTCGAGCATCGAGTACTCGCTGTGGACATGCAGGTGAACGAACGAGTCGTCTGATGAGGTCAAGACTTCTCCGTGAAGCTGGTGGGCTGGACTACAAGCCTAATCCTCGCGGAGGACATCGAGTGCGTGCTGGAGGTCCGCCGGGTAGTCGGAAGTAAAGGTGACCCACTCCCCCGTGCCCGGGTGCGTGAACGACAGCTGGCGGGCGTGCAGCCACTGTCGGGTGAGCCCGAGTCGAGCGGAAATCGTGGGATCTGCGCCGTAGAGAGGATCCCCGACGCACGGATGCCGCTGAGCGGCCATGTGTACCCGGATCTGGTGGGTGCGGCCGGATTCGAGGTGGATCTCGAGCAGCGAAGCGCTCGGAAACGCTTCAAGAGTTTCGTAGTGCGTCACTGATGGCTTGCCCTCTGCGGTGACCGCGAACTTCCAGTCGTGCCTGGGGTGGCGCCCGATCGGCGCGTCGATGGTGCCGGCGAGCGGGTCAGGGTGCCCCTGTACGACCGCGTGGTAGACCTTCTCGACCTCCCGGTCGTGGAACGCACGCTTGAGCGCCGTGTACGCCCGCTCGCTCTTGGCAACGACCATGAGTCCTGTTGTGCCGACATCCAGTCGGTGGACGATGCCGGCGCGCTCCGTGGCGCCGGACGTCGCCACTGAGTACCCGGCGCCGGCAAGGGCGCCAAGAACGGTTGGCCCGGTCCAGCCCACCGAGGGGTGGGCGGCGACGCCGGTCGGCTTGTCGACCACGATGATGTCGTCATCGTCGTAGACGACCCTCAGGTCGGACACGATCTGAGGAACGACGACGGGCTCCTGCCGGGGCGCCCATGACACCTCGAGCCAGCCCCCGGCGCGGAGGCGATCCGACTTGTCGACGATCCGCCCGTCGATCATCACGCCACCCGCCTCGGCGACTTCGGCGGCGAAGCTCCGGGAGAAGCCGAGGACCTTGGCGAGACCGGCGTCGACGCGGGAACCGTCAAGCCCGTCAGGGATGGGGAGGCTGCGGGTTTCCATCAGGCAGCTGTGTGGTTCGGGCCGGAAACCGGCGTCTCGACAGCGCGCGCGGTTTCGTGCGGGGAACCGTCCTGCTCGCCCGCTGGCGTGGCATCCGCCTCGTCCTTGACGCTGACCGTGCGGGTGCCGTCGAGGTTGACACCGCGGAGGGTCAGGATGATGAAGAGCCCCATGCTCGAGACGATGCAGATGTCGGCGACGTTATAGATCGCAGGCATCATCCACGGCGTCGAGATGAAGTCGATGACGTGGCCGAGGCCGAACGACGGCTCGCGGAAGAACCGGTCGGTGAGGTTGCCGAGAACGCCGCCGAGAAGCAACCCGAAAACAACGGCCCAGCCGAGAGAACGGATCTTCCTCGCGAGAACCAGAATCGCGATTGTGACCGCGGTCGCGAGGATGGAGAAGATCCAGGTGCTGCCAGCGGCGAGCGAGAACGCGGCACCCGGATTCTTCACGAACTGGAAGAACAGCACGTCGCCGACGACACTGACCCGCTCACCGAGCGGCAGGTTCGAAACGACGAGGTATTTGGTGAATTGATCGAGCGCGAGCGCCGTTCCCGCGATGACCGCGAGAACGACGAGCGCTCGAACACTGGGAGAACCAGCTGGTGTCTTGGGCAAAACCTTAGACGTTGGACTTTTCGGCGCTTGACGCGAAACCGGAACCGGTTCCCTGTGCGCTCGGCCCGCCGTCTGCGTCGAGTTCCTTGAGCTGGTTCTCGATGTAACCGCGGAGCTTCTGGCGGTACTCGCGCTCGAACTCGCGGAGTCCGTCGATCTTCTTCTCGAGGGTTGCGCGCTCCTCGTTGAGGATGTTCATCTGGGCGCGCTGCTTGGCCTCGGCCTCGGCGACGACGCGAGCGGCTGTCGCGTGTCCTTCGGCGATGAGAGCGTCGCGCTTCTCGGCACCCTCGCGGACGTGCTCGTCGTGCAGGCGACGGGCGAGCTGGAGCAGGCTCGAGGACGACTCAGAGTCGTCCTGTGCCGGTGCGGCCTGAGCAACAGGTGCGGCTACCGGAGCCGGGGCTGCAGCGGCCTCAGCCGGACGTTCGCCCGAGTCGGAACCGGCGGCTTCGAGCTTGGCCTGAAGTTCCTGGTTCTCCTGGAGCAGACGCCGCAATTCGACGACGACCTCATCGAGGAAGTCGTCGACCTCGTCCTGGTCGTATCCCTCGCGGAACTTGGTCTGCTGGAACTGCTTGTTGACAACATCTTCCGGAGTTAGCGCCATGGCTTCCCACCTCTTACTTGTTTTGGCTCGGTTTGGCTCGAATGGACGTGCCTACGCTAGCAAAGTCCCCGGCGGTTCAGCTGGGATCGAAGCGATGAAGGACACGTGCGTTTCAGGATACCGCTATGACCGCTCCCGGCGCAGGACCGGAGCCGGACCGGCGCGTGCTCGCGGCAACGACTGCGGACGGCGCTGTGAGCACGAGCGCGGCGATCACCGTCGGTGGCACATAACCGGGCGCCTGTACCCGCAGAAAAACTCTCAGCGAAGTATGACGTTGACCAGGGTCATCGCAATGATCACGCAGAGCATCGTGATGCTCCAGCCGAAATCGAGTGCAAGCGCACCCATCCGGATCGGCGGAAGGATTCGCCGGAAGAACCGAATGGGAGGATCGGTCAGCGAATACACCAGCTCGGCGACGACGAGGACGAACTTCTCGGGCCGCCAGCGGGGCTTGAAAGTGCGCACAAGGTCGAGTGCGAATCGCGCCCACATCACGAAGAAGTACAGCAGCAGCGCGAAGTACAGGATGTTTCGAATCAGAGAAAGAACGGAGTCCACCCGTCAATTATTGCTGAGCGAAGAAGGTGGATTCTGCCGCAGCAGCTCCACCGGCATCCCCGAGCACTGCAACGTGCTGGGGCGAGAGCAGGAACACCTTGCTCGTCACGCGCTCGATCTTTCCGTAGAGACCCTGTGAGAGTCCGCTCGCGAAGTCGATGAGGCGCTTGGCGTCGCCCTCGCTCATCTGCGAGAGGTTGATGATGACGGGAACGCCGTCACGGAACGTCTCGGCGATGACCTGCGCGTCGCGGTACTGCTTGGGGTGCACGGTGAGGATCTCGTTGAGCTCAGTGGGCGCAGCCTGCGTTGTTGCCGTCGGGCGGCGCAGCGGGGTGACCGGCGCTCGATTCGCGACGGGGGTCGGCGTCGATGCCGGTGTGCTCGCGGCACTCGTGCCTGAGCTCTGCGCGGCCGGTGCGGCCTGGGGCGCAGCGGTATCCCGGGCTTCGTACTCAAGATCGTCGTCTGCGAGGCCAAGGTAGACCATGGTCTTCTTCAGGGGGTTGGACATCGCTACCTCCGTTTGTGCGGTTCCTTCTCTATGAACATTAACCGTCTGTTGGCCTGATACCCGTGATTGCCGTTCCAATGCGAAGGTGTGTCGCGCCTTCGAGGAGGGCTTCACGATAGTCGTGTGACATTCCCGCTGAGATACGGGACGCAGCGGGCTGAAGGGCGACGACCCGCTCCGAGTACTCCCGGAGGCGAGCGAAAGCCTCGCGAGGCTCGCCGCCGACCGGCGCGACAGCCATCACGCCGAGAAGCTCGAGCCCGGGAGCGTCAAGGACCTGCTCGACGAGTGGCTCAAGACCCGAGGGCGCTACTCCCCCGCGTGCGGCGTCGTCGGTCAGGTTGATCTGGATGAAGCACGGCAACGCCGGAACACTCTCGTCGGTCGCAAGCGCTGTCACGAGCGCGGGGCGGTCGACGGAATGAACCACGCTCGCATACTGCCTCACCTGCCGGGCTTTCTTTGACTGCAGTTGCCCGACGAAGTGCCAGTTGAGGTCTGTGAGCCGCGCGAGTTCGGCGGCCTTCAGCGAGGCCTCCTGGTGCCTGTTCTCACCGAAGTCGCGTACTCCGAGCCGGTAAAGCTCCTCGACAAGCGTCGCCGGGTGGAACTTGGTGACGACAATTGTGGTGATCTCGGCACCGGTCCGGCCTGCTTCGGCAAGCGCATCGCCGATTCCGCTCTTCACCGACGCCAGACGCTCGGCCAGCGAGAGCTGGCCGAGCGTCTGTTCGTTCTCGGAGGTCATTTCCTACTTGAGGAAGTCGGGAATGTCGAGCTCGTCCTCGTCCGCAAAAGCCGGGTCAGCGGCCGCTGGCGGGGTGGACAGTGACTCCTCGGTGACGCGCCAGGTCTGGGGCGCCTCGGTGAGCACAGCTCCGCTGGCAGCCTTCTCGGCGCCGGCGCTCGACGAGGGGGCCGCGGCGACCGCTGGAGCGCTCGTCATGACGCCACCGGTTGTGATGACGGCGTCACGAACCGACTCGCCCGCACGCGACGGTGGTTCGCCACCGTCGAAACCGGCGGCGATAACCGTTACCCGGACTTCATCACCGAGAGTGTCGTCGATGACGGCACCGAAGATGATGTTCGCCTCGGGGTGCACAGCTTCCTGGACCAGGCGGGCGGCGTCGTTGATCTCGAAGATTCCGAGGTTGGAGCCACCCTGGATCGACAGGAGAACACCGTGTGCTCCCTCGATCGATGCCTCGAGCAAGGGAGACGCGACAGCGAGTTCCGCCGCCTTGATGGCACGGTCAGCGCCTCGCGACGAACCGATACCCATGAGAGCGGAACCAGCACCCTGCATGACGCTCTTCACGTCGGCGAAGTCGAGGTTGATCAGGCCTGGTGTCGTGATCAGGTCGGTGATGCCCTGAACACCCGCGAGGAGCACCTGGTCGGCGGTCGAGAACGCCTCGAGCATGCTGATGCCGCGGTCGCTGATCTCAAGGAGACGATCGTTCGGCACGACGATGAGCGTGTCGACTTCTTCCTTGAGCTTCGCGACGCCGAGTTCGGCCTGAGCCTGGCGACGACGGCCTTCGAAGCCGAACGGCTTCGTGACGACACCGATCGTCAGTGCACCGATGGACTTGGCGATCCGGGCGACGACGGGAGCGCCTCCGGTACCGGTTCCGCCGCCCTCACCGGCGGTGACGAAGACCATGTCGGCCCCCGCGAGTGCTTCTTCGATTTCTTCAGCGTGGTCCTCGGCGGCGCGACGGCCGACCTCGGGGTCCGCTCCGGCGCCGAGACCGCGGGTGATCTCGCGTCCGACGTCGAGCTTGACGTCTGCGTCGCTCATGAGCAACGCCTGTGCGTCGGTATTGATGGCGATGAACTCGACGCCGCGAAGGCCGAGCTCAATCATTCGGTTGACAGCATTGACGCCGCCGCCGCCGATGCCGACGACCTTGATTACGGCAAGGTAGTTCTGGTTTGTAGTCACGTCCGGCCTCCGGTGAGAACCCTCAACCTCAGGTTAAGGTTTAAAGTTATGCTCAGTATGCATTTCTTGTGATTGACGTTAGGGCCAGATCAGTCCGGCACAGGGACCTGTCCCGCGTGTCGGGGAACCGGCGCGGAAATTGACCGTGGCGCGGGGTCAGCGCACGACGGCGACAGAGGGGGAGCTGACGTCGTAGACGTCAAAACCCGGCTGGGATGCCATGAGTCTGGTGAGCGTGTATGCCTTGAGTTTCGACTCGTCCCCACTCCCCCAGACAACCGTCGCCTCGCTGTCGCGGAGGGTGAAAGTCACGTCGTCCTTTGTCGTCGCCGTCACCTCATCGACAGTGGCGAGCAACTCTGCCGGAATGCTGCGAAGAGCAGCGGCGGCAGCTGTGAAACCGTCTGCGTCCGAACCCCCATCGACAGCGATCAGCGGGTAGTTCGGCGGCCTCGTCGCCGAATCAGCGATGACGACTCCGGCGGCGTCGACGACCGAGAACCCGTCGGCTGTCGCCAGGGCGCCGACCGGGGTGCGCTCAACGAGCCGAACCACGAGCGTCGACGGCGGCCGGGCCTGGATCGAATATGACTCGATCAGCGGGTACGTCACCAGGGCTGCCTTGATGGCCGTGTCGTCGACGAGCGGGAACGGCGAACCGAGCTGGCTCGACAGGTCGTCGACGACGGCGTCGGAATTGACGAGGAACGCTCCCTCGACCTGGATCTCCCGCACGGACAGCAGAGGAGTGTACGCGGCGACCACAGCGGCGAGAGCGAGAACGACGATGCTGCCGATCCCGATGAGCCAGTTGCGGCGCACCCTGCGGGAGCCAGCAGTGAAGCGCTTGACCTCCGCGCGCTCGAGCCGCTTGCGCAGCTTCTGCGCCTCACGGAGAGTATTACCCGAACCGCCAGCGGACCCGATTCCGGCGCTGCCCGCCGCCGGGTCTTTCTTTTCACCGTCGGCCGTGAACAGCGGGATGGGAGTGGCTGTGGCTCCCCTGGCATCCCGCGCACGACCCGCGTCGCTGGCCGAGCCGGTGTCATCACGCCCGGCGTCGGCGCGCCCGGCGTTCCCGGCACGACCGGCAGCACCGTCAGCACCGGGACCGCGTTCAGCCCCGGTGGCTCGTGGCGGGTTCGCCGGTCGCTGTGGGGTAAAACCCGCTGGGCGCTTCATGAAGCTAGCCCCGTGACGCGGTCAGTGAACCGAGGAGCTGCGGGACGATGCGGTACACGTCACCACAGCCGAGGGTGATGACGAAGTCACCCGGCCGCGCGATCGACGCGACGTAGTCGGCCGCTTCCTGCCAGTCAGAAATGAACCTGACCTTCTCCGGGTCCTGGAACTTCTCCGACACCAGCGCGCCGGTGACGCCCGGCTCCGGATCTTCCCTCGCGCCGTAGACGTCGAGGACGACAGTCTCGTCGGCGTGCGACTCGAGTGTCTCGGCGAATTCGCCGGCCATGAGCCGGGTTCGGCTATACAGGTGCGGCTGGTGCACCGCGATGATCCGCCCCTCACCGACAACCGTCCTCGCCGCTGACAGCGCGGCTGCGACCTCTGTGGGGTGGTGGGCGTAGTCGTCATAGACGCTCACGCCATCGACGGCGCCGTGAAGCTCGAAGCGGCGCTCGGTGCCGCCGAATTCGGCGATCGCAGCGAGGGACTCAGAGGCGCCGAACCCCAGGCCGACAAGAACGGCGAATGCGCCGGCGGCGTTGATGGCGTTGTGCTTGCCGGGGACGCGGAGCGTTGCCCCGTTGTCCTGCCCCTCGTAGCTCACGATGAATGACACAGGACCCTCTGTGCTGATCGAGGAAACGCGGACGTCGGCATCCGGGCTCTCACCGAAGGTGATGATCCGCTTGTCAGTGAGCTTCTTCGTCACACGGACCGCGCCGGGGTCGTCTGACGAGATGACGACGAACTCTGAGGCGTTCTGCGCGAACGTCACAAACGCGTCGTCAAACGCTTCAAACGAGCCGTAGTGGTCGAGGTGATCGGCGTCAACGTTGGTGATGAGGGCCACAGCTGTGTCGTACAGCAGGAAGGAGCCGTCTGATTCGTCAGCCTCGACGACGAAGAGGTCACCGCTGCCCGCTGCGCTCGAAACACCGAGCGATTCGATGACGCCTCCGTTCACAAAGCTCGGGCTCTCGGAGAGTCCGAGGAGACCGGTAACGATCATGCCGGTGGAGGTGGTCTTGCCGTGTGCGCCCGCCACAGCAACGAGCCGCTTGCCGTTGATGATCCAGGCCAGTGCCTGTGACCTGTGCAGTATGGGAATCCCGCGCTCCCTGGCGAGGAGATATTCGGGGTTGGTCGGCCAGAGCGCGCTCGTCACAACGAGGGTGTCGGCGTCGCCGACATTCGCAGCATCGTGCCCGATCGCGATCTTCGCGCCGAGTTCGCGAAGCGCCTCGATGTTCGCCGAGTCACGCACGTCTGACCCGGTGACGGTGTGTCCTGCTGCGAGGAAGAGTCGGGCGATGCCGCTCATTCCGGATCCGCCGATACCAACGAAATGGACGGTTCCGAGTTCTTCGGGAATCTCGATGGTGAAGTCGGGTTTGATCACTGTGTGCTTCCTGGTGTGGTTATGCTGCCGCATCGGCAGGTCGAGTGTAAGCCTGTGGGCTGGGAGTCAGGAGGTCCCGAGGGCCTCACGGATGAGGGCAAGCATCCGGGTCGATCCCTCGAGGGTTCCCATCAGCCGCGACTGGACGGCCATGTCCTGGACGCGCATCCGGTCGGTCATGAGCGGAATCAGCGAGGACGACACCCACTCGGGAGTGAACTTCGAATCGAGCACGATGACCGCGCCACCGGCGTTGACGGCGTCGGCCGCGTTGTAGCGCTGCTCGCCGTTTCCGACCGGGTACGGCACGTACGCCGCCGGGATGCCAAGGGCGCTCAGTTCGGAAACCGTCGCGGCGCCGGCACGCGAGACGGCGAAGTCGGCAACCGCGAGAGCGAGGTCCATCCGGTCGCAGTACTGCGCCATCCGGTAGTGGCGGGTTCCGGGGTCGGTGAGTTCGGACTTGTCACCGATGATGTGCAGGATCTGGAAACCCGCGGCGATGATGGCGTCGCGGGAATCGTAGATCGTCTGGTTGACCTTGCGTGCACCGAGCGAGCCGCCGGTGACCAGGAGTGTCGGGCGGTCATCGGCGAGGTCGAAGACCTCCCTGCCTTCCTTCCTGGCAGCGTCACGGTCGAGCCGTTCGATCTCGCGGCGAAGCGGCATACCGACGAACCGGGAATTACGCAGCCTCGTGCCGTGGAAAGCGACACCGACAAACTTGGTGTATCTGGCGCCGAGGCGGTTGGCGAGGCCAGGCTTCGCGTTCGCCTCGTGGATGACGAGAGGGACCCCGGCCCGCTTGGCAGCGAGATAGGCCGGAGCTGAGGCGTAGCCGCCGAAGCCGACGACGACATCGATCTCGTGCGTCGAAAGCATGTCGACGACGCTCGATACGGCCTGCGAGAAACGCGCGGGGAATCGGGCAGCTGCCTTGTTCACGCGGCGGGGGAACGGGACCTTCTCGATGGTCAGCAACTCGTAACCGCGTTCAGGCACGAGTCTCGCCTCGAGGCCCTCCTTCGTTCCAAGCACGACGATCTTCGCGTCGGGTTCACGCTCGGTAATGGCATCCGCAATCGCCAGGAGCGGGTTGACGTGACCGGCCGTCCCTCCGCCTGCGAGTAGGTAATTAGTCATCGTGTGTAGTGCTCCCCTGCCTGGGTGAATCGAGGTTTCGCCGCCTGCTCACGCGCAAATGACAGCACGATGCCGACGGCGCAGAGGGACGTCAGGAGTGCCGTCCCTCCCGCTGAGATGAAAGGAAGAGGGACGCCGAGGACGGGCAGCAGCCTGAGCACGACCCCGATGTTGACGAAGGCCTGACCGATGATCCAGACCAGGATCGCGCCCGTGGTGATCCGGACGAAGGGGTCGGAGCTCGCCCGGATCACTCGTACGAACGACACGGCAAGAAGGACGAACATGCCCAGGACGACGGTCGCGCCGATGAGACCGAGTTCCTCCCCGATGATGGCGAAAATGTAGTCGTTGGATGCTGCGGGCAGCCAGGAGTACTTCTCTCGCGAGTTTCCGAGCCCCAGTCCGAACACTCCCCCGTTTGCCAGCGCCCAGGTGCCGTGAAGCGGCTGCCAGCACAGGTTCTCGTAGTCAGCGCACTCCTCGTCGAGGAACGTCAGGATGCGCGCCATCCGGTTGGGGCTGATAAGCGCCATTACGGTGAACAGTGCAATGCCCGCGAGCACGGGGACGAGCACATATCGGAGTTTGAGGTTCGCGAAGAACATCGCACCGATGACGATGCCAGCCATGATCACGACGGTTCCGAGGTCCTTACCCCCGAGCACGAGGCCGAGGGCAAGCGCCGACACAGGGACAACAGGGATGAGGGCGTGCTTCCAGTCGGAGAGCAGGTTGATCTTCTTGCCGAGGATGAACCCGAGCCACACCGCCAGCGCGAGCTTGAGCAACTCGGACGGCTGTCCGTTGATCGGGCCGATCGCGATCCAGTTGCGGTTTCCGCCCTCGGAGATGCCGAGGGGCGTGAAAACCAGGAGTTGGAGGATCAGCGCACCGAACAGGGCGAGCCAGGCCCACTTCTTCCAGAACCGCACGGGTATCCGCGAGATAACCAGCATGAGCGGGATGCCGATGAGCGCGTACGTCGCCTGCTTCCAGAAACCGCCGAAGAAGCCCTTGTTGTCGAGGAACGAATCGACAGACGAACTGGAGAGGACCATGACGAGCCCGACACCGACGAGGAAGACAGTGGTGCAGAGGACGAGGAGGTAGGTGCTGGATTCGGGGCGGATCTGCGCGCCCAGTCGAACCCGTGAGCTCCTGGCGCCGGTCTCTTCGCTACGCGGACGGTCGGTTGGTGGGGCGGTCATCAGCCTCACCTTCCCATCGCTGGCGTACAGCATCCGCAAACAGTCGTCCACGTTCCGCGTAATCGGCGAACTGGTCCATCGACGCCGCGGCAGGTGCGAGGAGCACCACATCACCCGCAACGGCGATTTCCGATGCCAGTTCGACGGCACGGGGCATGACATCTTCAGTGTTGTCTGCGTCCACCTCGAGCAGGGGGACGTGGGACGCGTGTCGCTCGAATGCAGCGAGAACCGCACTCCGGTCCTTGCCGATGATCACGGCTCCGCGGAGCCGGTCACTGTGCCGCGCGACGAGGTCGCTGATATCGACGCCCTTGAGCAGTCCACCAAGGATCCAGACGACCGACGGGTATGCGCCGAGAGAGGCGTCAGCCGCGTGCGGGTTGGTCGCCTTCGAGTCATTGACCCAGCTGATTTCGCCCCTGGTCAAAACCGGCTGGATCCGATGAGCGTCCAGGCGGAAGTCGGTGAGGGCCTCGCGAACCTGTGCTGGCGTCACGCCGAACGATCGGGCGAGAGCGCTCGCGGCGAGCACGTTCTGGACGATGTGCGGCGCAGCAAGTCCCGCGGCGGCGAGGTCATCCACGGTGGTGATCTCGAGCGCGGACGAGAACCGCTCCTCAAGGAAGGCCCTGTCAACGACGATGCCGTCGACGATGCCGAAATCACTCGGGCCGGGAACGCCGAGGCCGAAGCCGATGGCGCGCGCGCCCTCGGCTACCTCGGCATCGCGCACGAGCGCTTCGGTGCGGCCATCGGATTTGTTGTAGACACAGGCAACCCTGGTGCGATCGTAGACGTGGCCCTTTGCCGCCACGTATGCCTCGAACGACCCGTGCCAGTCGATGTGGTCCATGGCGATGTTGAGGCACGCGCTCGAATACGGCGTGACGAAGTCCGGGCCGGCCTGGCCACCCAGATAGTGCAACTGGTAGCTGGAGAGCTCAACGACGAAGACGTCGAAGCCCTGCGGATCGCGAACGGCGTCGAGCACAGGCACACCGATATTGCCGCACGGGGCCACCCTGAGGCCCGCTTGCGCCAGCATGGCGGCCGCGAGCTGGACCGTCGTGGTCTTGCCGTTTGTGCCGGTCACGAGCAGCCACTCGGCCGGCGTGCCGACCTTGTCCCTGACCCGCCAGGCGAGTTCGATATCGCCCCACACCGGAACGCCGCTGGCGTTGGCCCACTCGAGGAGCGGGTGGTCGGGGTGGAACCCGGGCGAGACGATGACGACCTCTGGACGGTGGTCCTCGAGTTCCGGCGGCACGACCGTGAGATCGGCCTGAACGAGACGCGCGCCGATCACATCGATGAGTCCCGCGCGTTCGTCCGGACCGGCGGGCGCGAGCACCAGCACGTCGGCACCGAGTTCGGCCAGGGTATCCGCTGCGGCGAACCCGGTCACACCGAGGCCGAGTACCGCGACGCGCAGCCCCGTCCAGTCGGCGTGCCAGCTCGTGAGTGTGTTCAGGCGATCAGTCATTGTCAGCGCAGAATCCATTCGAGGTAGAACGTTCCGACGCCGGCGGCGCAGAGCAGGCCGCCGACAATCCAGAAACGGACCACGACAGTCACCTCAGCCCACCCCTTGAGCTCGAAGTGGTGATGGATCGGACTCATCCGGAAGATCCGCTTGCCGTGGGTGATCTTGAAGTACGCCCGCTGGACGATCACTGACCCGGTTTCGATGACGAAGAGACCACCGATGAGGACGAGGAGCAGTTCGGTGCGGGTGAGGATTGCCAGCGCGGCGATCGCCCCTCCGAGCGCGAGTGATCCCGTGTCACCGAGGAAGATCTGTGCCGGCGATGTGTTCCACCAGAGGAAACCGATGAGCGATCCGCAGATGGCAGCGGCGACGATGGCGAGAGCCAGCGGATCCCGAACCTCGTAGCACTTGTACGCCACCTCGTCGGCGAGCGATGCACCGAAGCAGGACTGGTTGTACTGCCAGAAACCGATGATGACGTACGAACCGATGGCGAGGATCGATGCCCCAGTGGCCAGTCCGTCGAGGCCGTCGGTGACGTTCACGCCGTTCGATGTGGCGGTGACGATGAAGCTCGTCCACAGCAGATAGAGCACGACACCGATGACCGGTCCGAGAATCATCAGGTTGATCGGGAGGTCGCGAGTGGCGGAGATGGCTGTCGATGCCGGGGTTACTCCCTCGGCGCTCGGGAAGTTGATGGCGAGGACGCCGAAGATGACCGCGACGATAACCTGGCCGAACACCTTGGCCCAGCCGCCGAGACCCAGGCTGCGCTGTTTGCGCGTCTTGGTGAAGTCATCGATGAACCCGACGACACCGAGTCCGACCATCATGAACAGCACGAGGAGCGACGAGACGCTGATCGCATCACCGGTGATGATCATGGCGGTGAAGAAACCGAACAGGGTCGCAGCGATGATGACGATGCCACCCATCGTCGCTGTACCGCGCTTGGCGTGGTGCGACTTGGGACCGTCATCCCGGATGAACTGACCCCACTGGAGCTTGTGGAAGAGCTTGACGAACGCCGGAGTAAGAAAGAGCGAGAAGGCCATCGAGAGGGCGCCCGCCGTAAGAAGTGCTACCACGAGTACAGTGCTCCCAACCGGTCGCCGAGGAACCGCAGGCCGGCCGAGTTTGACGATTTCACGAGGACAGTATCTCCGGGGATGATCTCTGCAGCGAGGTAATCGTAAGCAGCATCCATATCGCCAAAGTACACGCTCTCACCGTCCCACGAGCCTTCATTGATGGCACTGATGTGCATCCGGCGCGCGTCAGGACCGACGACGACCAGCCGGGAGATGTTGAGCCTGACCAGTTGCAGCCCGATTCTGTCGTGCTCATCGCCGGCGAACTCGCCGAGTTCGCTCATCGCGCCGAGGACGGCGATCGTGCGCTTTCCCGGTTCTGAGATCTGCGCGAGAGTCTTGATCGCCGCGGACATCGAGTCAGGACTGGCGTTGTACGCGTCGTTGATGATCGTGACGTCATCCTTGCCGCCGAGAACCTCCATGCGCCAGCGTTCAGCTCGCGTCAGAGTCTCGAGTGCCGCGGCGCTCCGAACGAGCGGGACTCCGAGCGTCGACGCGACGGCGATAGCCGCGAGGGCATTCGACACGTGGTGCTCACCGAGAACGCGAAGTGTGATCCTGACCGGTGCCTCGCCGGGAACGTGCGCCGTGAAGCTCGTTCCCGTCCGGGTTCCGGCAACGTCGGTGGCCCGGATGGATGCGGTGTCCTCCTGCCCGAACCACACAACGCGAGCCCTGGTCTTTTCCGCCATTGAGGCGACGCGGGAATCGTCGGCATTGAGGATCGCTACCGCGTTTTCGTCGAGCTCACTGACCATCTCGGTCTTCGCCCGAAGCGTCGACTCGATTCCGCCGAACCCGCCGGCGTGGGCAAGGCCGACCTTGAGAACCACCCCGATGTCGGGCTTTGCCATGGCGACGAGTTTCGCGATGTGCCCGATCCCGCTCGCCCCCATTTCGACGATGAGGTATCTCGTGGACTCACTGATCCTGAGCATCGTGGTCGGTGCTCCAACGGCGTTGTTGAAGGAGCGGATCGGCGCAACCGTCTCGCCCTCGGCCGAGAGGATGCGTTCGAGCATGTTCTTTGAGGTCGTCTTGCCGTTTGACCCCGTGATCCCGATCACCGTGAGTTCGCCAGCCGCGCGAACGCGCTCAACAACGAACCGAGCGAGTTCACCCAGCGCGACAACCGCATCCGAGACAACGATCTGGGCGATCGCGTCGGACACCGGGTGCTCGACAATGGCCAGGGCAGCACCGCGCTCGACGGCCGCACCCACGAAGAGGTGGCCGTCTGTGTCGTCACCGCGCTTGGCGACGAAGATCCCGCCTGGCACGATCTCGCGGGAGTCGGTTTCGACGGGCCCGTCGACTGTTGTGTCCGGGGCGGCGGGCGTCCCATCGAGGTGAAGGACGCCGGACAGCCGATCGGCGATCTCGGACAGGGTCAATCGAATCATAGGGAATTATCTTTCAGGCACACGAGAGCATTTGCTGGTGCCACAGGCGCGAGACTGGCTGTGGCCTCGCGCACGGGGGTTAGTAGTAGCCCGGGTAGTCGGCGCCGGGTGTTGTGGAGGGTGGGAGTCCGTACTTCTTGATCACCTGGAGGACGGCTTCCTTGAAAACGGGTGCTGCTGCCGCGGAAGAACGCTTGAAGAGCGGGTCTTTCAGGGTCACAGTAACGACGTATTCAGGGTCGTCGGCCGGTACGACGCCGGCCATGGATGAGTAGAACGTATCTTGAAGTATACCGCCGATGATTTGCTCGCCCGTTCCGGACTTCGCCGCAACGCGGTACCCGGGAATCTCAAGCTCCTCAGACCAGAACCCCTCGGTGACGACGGTCTCCATCATTCCGAGGGTTTGCAGGGCGGCCTCCTCGGAGATCACCCGTTCCGGCTTGGCTGGTTCCGGCACATCGGTAACGGTGCCGTCGGGGTAGCTGCATCCTTCGACGAGCTGCAGCGGGAGCTTTTCGCCGAGGTTGCCGAGCGCCTGGTACGCACCGGCGAGCTCGATACCCGTGACGTCGACGCCCTGGCCGAACATGGTCGTGTAGTACGTCTGGTTGTCCCACTCCTGCCAGGGGTGAAGTGTTCCCTTCTGCTCCCCCGGGAAATCGATGCCGCTCTTGTGGCCGATGCCGAAAGCGTCGAGGTAGTTGTAACGCTTCTCCGGGCTGAGTTTCTCGCCCAACTGGCTCGTTCCCGTGTTCGACGACGTCTGAAGCACTCCGGCGAGAGTGAGCTGCTGCCGCTCGTGAGGAAGCGCGTCCTTGATGCTTGCCCCGTTGGAGGGCTTGTACCGGTAGTCGGCGACGACCTGTGATGCCGGCGTTGCCAGGCCCGCGTCGATGAGCGAAGCGGCGGTGAGGGGCTTGAACACAGAACCAGGCTCGAACCGGTTCTGGAAGACTCGGGATCGGCGGTCGTCAGGTGCCGTCGCGGTGACATCGTTCGGGTCGAGAGAAGGCGCCTCGGCGATGGCACGGATCTTGCCGGTTTTTGCCTCTGTGACCGTGATGGTGCCCCACGCCGCCTGCTGCGCCTGGACCTGCGATGCCACGAGCTGCTGGAGATACCAGTTGAGGTCAGCGTCGAGCGTGAGCTTCAATTCGCCGCCCGGTTCCGGCTCCTTGGTGGTCGTCGTGGTGCCGGGCAGCGCAACGCCATCCTTGCTTCTCTGGTAGGCCTGCTGGCCGTTCACGCCCGTCAGGCAACTGTTCTTGGCGAGTTCGAGGCCGCCGAGACCGGCATTGTCACTTCCGACGTAGCCGACGACTCCACCGGCGACCGCGCCGTTCGGATAGGTCCTGCCGGCGGTCTGCTTCGGGTAGATCCACCAGATGCCCGACGATTTGAGCGAAAGCAGCTCCTGGTACGTGTCGTACTCGACGCCCTTGATCAGGTAAGCGAAGTTGCTCGAGGCATCGGCGGCCAGCGCGCTGTCGACGATCTCGAGCAGTTCCTCAGCACTCTGGCCCGTGACAGCGCCGATCTCGCCCATCGCCTGTTCGACGGTGACGGTCGACGTCGTGCCGTCTTCCGAGGTTCGCTTGAACTCGTCAACGTCCTTGGGCGAGATGGTGACGTCGAAGAGGGTGACGCTCCCCGCGAGGGTCGTCCCGTTCGTGTCCACGATCGACCCACGAGGGGCGTAAATGGTTCCCTCGCTCGAGGTTTTGGCGAGAGAATCGCCGACGAGCTGGCTGGCGCGAACGACCTGGATGTCGATGAGCCTGACGACGAAGACGCCGACGATGGCGATCACGCAGACTATGGCTGCCGCCACCCTGCGTCGCGTCGAGAGCGAGTGTTTCACTGAGTTCGTCCTTCGCACCTATGCCCGGCGTCTAGTGGGTTTGAGGCGACGGGATCCCGTTATCCAACGATATGGGGGCCGCAGGCGCGTCAGGGTCTGCCACGCCAGCACCCGCTGGATCGACAACCTGGTCGGGAACTGTGACGAGAGGGAGGTCGGTAATGAGCGAGTTGGCGACGAGCGTCGATGCGCCGACCGGGACGCTGCTCTCCGCGGTGCCGGCGGCGGGAACCCCGACGATGCCGCCGTCGGAAAGCCGGAGGTAAGCGGGAGTGCCGCTGATGACCATGCCGAGAGCCTGAGCGTTGGCCGCGATGAACTGCGGGGAAGACACCTCGAGCAGGTCGTCGGTCACGGCCTGCTTCTGCCAGGTCAGCTGGGTCTGCTGCTTGGTGAGGGCGGAGATCTCGTAGGCGCCGTGGCTGAGACCCACGCTCAGGAGCAACTGGGTGACGACGATGGCGAGCACGCCGGTGACGGCACCGACGGCGTACGCGATTTTCGGCCGAGCGCGGCGGGCGTCACTCGCGGGAACCGCGCGGAGAGGCCTGGTCGTCGGGATGCCGTGCGGAACGCCGGGGAGAGTCGCCGGAAACGTCGTCGCCAGGTTCGCACTCATGAGTTTTCCGCTTTCAGTCGTTCAGCTGCGCGCAAGCGGACGGGCGTCGCTCGCGGGTTCGATTCTTTTTCTTCTTCTGTCGCCATCTCGGTGCCGCGCACGAGCAGCCGAAAACGGGCGCTGTGCTCCGGCAGCTCGACCGGCAGGTCTGCGGGAGAGGTGGACGAGCTCGCTGCGGCGAGGTCGCGCTTCACAATCCGGTCTTCGAGGGACTGGTAGGAGAGCACCACGATGCGTCCCCCGACGGCGAGCGTGCCGAGGGCCGCGGGAATCGCGCGCCTCAGGACGCTGAGTTCGGTGTTCACCTCGATGCGAAGTGCCTGGAACACGCGCTTGGCCGGGTGGCCGGCCCGCGAGAGTGCCGCCGGCGTTGCGTCCTGCAGCAACTGGACGAGCTGTCCCGAGCGGGTAATCGGTTCGACCTGCCGTGCTTCAACGATCTTGCGTGCGTACCGCCCCGCGAGCTTCTCTTCGCCGTAGTCTTCGAAAATCCTCCGGAGGTCACCCTCCCGGTATGTGGCAAGGATGGTCTCGGCGGTCAGGTCGCTCGTCGAGTCCATGCGCATGTCGAGCGGCGCGTCCTGGGAGTACGAGAAGCCGCGTTCGGTCCGGTCCAGCTGCAGCGAGGACACCCCGAGGTCGAACAGGATGCCGTTTGCCTCGGCGAAGCCAAGACCGTCGAGGGCTTCGGCGATTCCGTCGTAGACCGTGTGAACCGGGTGGAATCGGTCGCTGAAACGCTTGAGCCGCTCCTCGGCAATCGCGAGGGCTTCGAGGTCCCTGTCAAGCCCGACCAGCTGAAGCTCCGGGAAGCGTTCGAGGAATGCCTCGGCGTGGCCTCCCATACCGAGCGTGGCATCGACGAGAACGGCACCCGGCTGTGACACCGCGGGGCCGAGCAATTCGATGGTCCGCTCCAGCATGACCGGTGTGTGAATGTTGTTGAATTCCATAGCTTCTCCGGACTGCCCCTGAATCCTGATCCCCATCCATTCCGACCTGGCACCGGGGAAGTGTGCCAGGGCGAGCGAACGGCTGGGAGTCAGAGTTCAGGGACTAGAACAATCCAGGAATCACCTCCTCTGCGGTGTCGGCGAATGCAGCTTCCTGCTCTTCGAGGTACTTTTCCCAGGCCTCGGTGTCCCAGATTTCGGCCCGGCTTCCGGCGCCGATGACCGTGAGGTCACGCGAGAGACCCGCGTAGCTCCGGAGGGAGGCGGGAACCGTGATGCGGTTCTGCTTGTCCGGTGTCTCCGCGCTGGCTCCGGAGAGGAACACACGGAGGTAATCGCGGGCCTGCTTGCTCGTTACCGGTGCCTGGCGGATCTTGTCGTGCAGCGCTTCGAACTCACGGGTGCTGAACACGTACACGCAGTGCTCCTGGCCGCGGGTCATTACCACTCCCCCGGCGAGCTCGTCCCGGAACTTCGCGGGAAGGATGATGCGGCCCTTCTCGTCGAGTTTGGGGGCATACGTGCCAAGAAACATCGGCACATCCCCCTTCGTTCCGGCCAAGCATCAGGTTGGCTCCACTTTACTCCACTTTGCACCACATTTGTCGGAAATGGTGCTCTATTCGGGTTTTTTCTCGCAAACCGACCTGAATTTGCAACGAACGCTGAGGTGGAGGGAAATGGAGTCAAATCCGGCGCTACGCCCGCATGATGAGCGCCACTGGCGGATGTCTTCCGCAGGGAACCGCGAATGACAGCACGATGAGCGCGGCCGTCGGTGGAGGGTGGAGCGCAGTGGAGGACGCGGTGGAGGACGCGGTGGAGCAGCGAAAATGGGCACGAAAAAAGGGCCGACCAGATGGTCGGCCCTTAGCGTGGGTGGGACTCTCGTCCGCTCAGGTGCAGGCTCTCAGCGCAGCCTGAGTTTTCGTCTCAGTACTCGTCTCAGTCAGTTTTCGTCCTGGCGCTTGTCCCAGCGATTGTTCATTCGATCCATGAACGATGCGGATGCCGCAGACTGTGAGCGTTTGCCCGATGCGGGGAACGCGGAGTGAGGCTCTGACCCGGCATCGCCCTTGCCTGGGGCGATAGCAAACATCACGCCGGCGAGCATGGCGGCGAATCCGATGATGCCGACGACGGGCTGCTGCAGGATCACGCCGGCGATGAGCGCTCCAGCACCGACGATCGTGATTACACAGCCGATCGCTATGTTGCGATAGCTCGGGCGGCCCTTACGGTTTCCGACGGTCGATACGAAATCAGCGTCGTTCCTGTAGAGGTTGCGCTCCATCTCATCGAGAAGCCGTTGCTCCTGTTCAGACAGTGGCATGATGTTCCCCTCCAACTTCGGGTGCGACGCAGGTTCATCCCTGTCGATTCTAGCCTTGCGCGGATGGCTAGGCTAGCTGTGTGAATGAAACCGCCAACCTGAACGACCTTGTCCAGTCTCGGATCGGTGAGTTCATTTCATCGCGGGAGTCAATTCTCGCCCAGGTCGGGTCAGGACTCGATCCCTTTGCCTCCTTTTCTAGGGAATTTCTCAGCGGTGGGAAGCGGTTCCGGGCCCGCTTTTGCTACTGGGGCTGGCAAAGCGTTGCGGATTCGTCCGACGGCGATGACAACGACGGTCGTGCGTCGGTTGCTGACGTGGTTTCGGCCGCGAGTGCGCTCGAGATTTTCCATGCCGCCGCGCTGATCCACGACGACATCATCGACAACTCCGACACCAGGAGGGGCGCGCCGAGCGCCCACCGTCGCTTCGAGCAACTGCACAGGGACGGTGCGTGGGCCGGGGACGGTGCAGAGTACGGTCGGGCGGCAGCGACGCTCCTCGGCGATTTGCTTCTCGGCTGGAGCGATGAACTCCTCGATGAAGCGCTGGATGGATGCTCGAGGCCCGTTGCCCGGAGTGCCAGGGCGGAGTTCAACAGGATGCGAACCGAGGTCACGGCAGGCCAGTACCTCGACATTCTCGAGGAACGTGCGTGGCGTTCTCACGACGACAGCTCGCAGCTGACCCGCGCACAGCAGGTCCTGATCTATAAGTCCGCGAAGTACAGCATCGAGAGCCCGCTCGCGCTCGGGGGCCTCCTCGCCGGAGCAACGCCAGCGCAGCTTTCATCGCTCAGGGCGTTTGGGTTGCCCCTCGGCGTCGCCTTCCAACTCAGGGATGACCTGCTCGGCGTCTTTGGCGATGCCGCGGTGACGGGCAAGCCAAGCGGTGATGACCTGCGAGAGGGCAAGCGCACAGTACTCATCGCGCGAACCCGCGCGTCGATCCCTGCACCAGCCAGGAACATCCTCGACGAATTGCTCGGCGACCCTGACCTCGACGATTCCCAGATTGCCTCGCTTCAGGCAACCATCCGCGAATCAGGAGCGGTCGAAGAGGTCGAAGCCATGATCGACAGTAATGTGGCTCGTGCCATCGCGGCACTCGACGCTGCGCCACTTTCGGCGACGGCGACCGGCCAGCTCCGTGAACTGGCGGATGCCGTTACCAGGCGCACCTACTGAACGAGCCAGCACGCCGCAGGCAGGCTCAGGCCAGAGCCTGAGCCACTCGACGCACCTCGGCTTTGCGACCGGCGCGCAGCGCATCGATCGGAGCCGCCAGGAGGCTCTCTTCTTCCTCGAGGAGCCACCGCATGGCGTCGTCGTCGCGGAAGCCCGCGTCGGCCAAAACGAAGAGCGTTCCGCGAAGTTCACTCAGCGGCTCGTTGTCGCGAAGGAAATCGGCGGGGACGCTCAGCACTCCGTCGCGCTTGACGGCGAGCAACTGGCGTTCCTCGATCAGCTTACGGATGCGGCTCTGGGTCACCCCGAGCGCTTCGGCGAGGTCGGGAAGGGTCAGCCACTGTCGCTCAGGAAACATGTTCGTCACGGTATGAGTCTGCCACGTCACGTCGATCGATCTCACCCCGGGCCCATGAGTTCACGGTTCACAGCCTTCACATCCGTCACGGTGATTGACTCCCGACACAGATGTATGGGACCGTATGAACCGGATGCCACACGAACGGGGGTCATTCCATGTCGTTGCCACCAGCGCCTCACCTGCTTTCCCAGAATCTGCCCACCATCGATGAGCCCGCTCAACCGGCACCAACCGGGCGCGCTGGTGATTCGCGCGCAGCTGGCCGCCGTCGTGCTCGCAATCTCACCCTGCCGCTCGTCCTGACCGGGTCGCTTGCCGCCAGCATGCAGATCGCCCTTCCCGCTGCCGCTCACTCGCCGATGTCGTCGCCGAAGCCCCGCTCGAGCGTCCCCGCTCCCACTCCCCCGAAAGCCGCACCGGCGCCTCTCGCCGTCCAGGCAGCGCCCGCCACGTACACGGTTGAGTCCGGCGACACCATTTCGGGCATCGCGTCGAAGTTCGGCCTGGCAACGGCATCCGTCCTCGCACTCAACGGCCTCGGCTGGTCGAGCATGATCTTTCCCGGCCAGACACTTCTCCTCACCGGCGCGACAGCGAGCCCGGACGCCGCCCAGCCCGCGCCAGCCCCTCCCACCCAATCCTCATCGACCTACACCGTCGTCTCGGGCGACACGGTGTCCGGTATCGCTTCGGCACACGGCGTGAGCGTTGCCGCGGTGTTCGCCGCCAACGGTCTGAGCTCGGCCAGCATCATCTATCCCGGCCAGGACCTCGCCATTCCCGGCAGCAGCCCAGCGCCGGCGGCACCGACCCCAGCGACCGCCCCGCCCGCACCGGCTGCACCGACCGAAGCCGCCATCACGCCGATGACCGCCGAGATGCGGTCGAACGCCGCGATCATCGTGTCGACCGCCCGCTCGATCGGGGTGAGTGACCACGGAATCGTCATTGCGCTCGTCACTGCGGCGCAGGAATCGAGCCTCCGCAACGTTCAGCACGGCGACCGCGACTCGCTCGGCCTGTTCCAGCAGCGGCCGAGCATGGGCTGGGGCACCGCCGAGCAGGCTCTCGATCCCGTTCGCGCAACCAAGGCGTTCTTCGGGGGGCATGTCAACCCGAACCGCGGGCTCACGACAGGGCTCCTCGACATCGACGGGTGGCAGTCGCTCCCCATCAGCGCCGCCGCCCAGGCCGTGCAGAAGTCTGCCCACCCCGACGCATACGCGAAGTGGGAGACGTCGGCACGCAGCTGGCTCTCCGAGCTCGGTTGATCGCGCCAGCGGGGGCAATACTACGATCGGGTCACGAATTGCCCATGATTAGTGGGCCTTGCGGTGTTTTGTCAGCGCCGCGGGCACGACCCTCCATAGACTTTCGTTCGTGACAACCAGCCAGCAAACCGACCCGATTATCGGCCGTCTCATCGACGACCGGTATGACGTGCGTTCGCGCATCGCCAGGGGCGGCATGGCGACTGTCTACCTCGCCACCGACCTGCGGCTGGAGCGCCGCGTCGCCATCAAGGTCATGCACGGTCACCTGGCCGACGACAGCAACTTCCGCAACCGCTTCGTGCAGGAAGCGCGGAGCGCGGCGAGGCTCGCGGACCCCCACGTGGTGAGTGTGTTCGACCAGGGTCAGGACTCGGACCTCGCGTACCTCGTCATGGAGTACCTGCCGGGGATCACCCTGAGGGAGCTGCTCCGCGACCACGGCAAGCTCACTCCGCGCCAGGTCATCGACATCATGGATGCCGTCACAAGCGGCCTTGCTGCTGCGCACCGCGCCGGCATCATCCACCGGGACGTGAAACCGGAGAATGTCCTCCTCGCCGACGACGGTCGCATCAAGATCAGCGACTTCGGGCTTGCCCGCGCAGCGAGTGCCAACACCGCGACCGGCCAGTCGCTGCTCGGGACAATCGCATACCTCTCCCCCGAACTCGTCACGCGAGGCATCGCCGACGCCAGAAGCGACATCTACGCACTCGGCATCATGATGTACGAAATGCTCACCGGCGAGCAGCCGTACAAGGGCGAACAGCCCATGCAGATCGCCTACCAGCACGCCAACGAGTCGGTGCCGAGGCCGAGCGCCGTGAACCCGGACGTGCCCGATGCTCTCGACGACCTCGTCCTGTGGGCAACGGAGCGTTCCCCCGATCAGCGCCCGAGCGACGCCAGGGAAATGCTCGAACGACTCCGCGAGGTAGAAAAGCAGCTCGGATTCGGTACCGCCGCAAGCACCCAGGCGACGATGGTGATGGCGACACCGCCCGCGAGCGACACCGCAGGCTTTACTCAGGTCCTGACATCACCCTCGATGCGCACGGATCCCGTTGATCCTGCCAACCCTGTGTCAACCCTCAGCGCTGTGACGGCGAAGAGGCGGACAAAGGGTTACTGGATCCTCGGACTCGTCCTCCTCCTCGCCGCGCTCTCCGGCGGCACCGGCTGGTACTTCGCCGCGGGCCCCGGCTCGCACGTCTCGGTGCCATCGGTCGTCAACGAAAGCCCGGAAGACGCAACCCGGATCCTCACCGACCTGGGCCTCACGGTCACGCAGGGCGAGGAATACAGTTTCGACGTGCCCGCCGGTCTCGTGTCGAGCACCGACCCCGGTGACGGCGCCCTCGTCGACAAGGGCTCGAGCGTCACGGTCAACGTATCGCTGGGCCGCGCGCCCGTTACTGTTCCTGCACTCGCCGGAATGCCCCTGGCCGATGCCGAAGCGTTCCTCACCGACAACCGCCTCACCCTGGGAAGCATCGACCAGCAATTCAACGACGACGTGCCCGATGGCGTCGTTCTCGCTGCGACGGATGCCGCGTCAGGAGCCGATGTGTCCGGCGGCGGCGAGATTCTCCAGGGTGAGACGATCAACCTCGCCGTCTCACTCGGCGGGATCCCTTCGGTTGGCGGCATGAGCCCGGACGAAGCGAGGAGCGCCCTCACCGCGCGCGGACTCGTCGTCTCCGACAAGAGCAGGGAAGAATTCAGCGACGACGTCGCCAAGGGCGTCGTCATCAGGGCTGAGCTTCCCGATGGCATCATCCGTGCCACGGACACGGTTACCCTCGTCGTGTCGAAGGGCGAAGACCTCGTCACCGTTCCCGACGTCGTCGGGAAGGTCCTCGCCGAGGCAAAGGCCGAACTCGAGGACCTTGGATTCACGGTCAAGGTCATCAGCGACGTGGCCGAGACGAACTGGGGATTCCCGCTCGTCACCGTCGACCAGTCGGATCCCGCCGGCGGAACGGCGATCAAGCGCGGGGCGACGGTCACGCTGACCTCGTACCTCTTCGAAGCGCCCTAACCGGCGGCGCGGTGAACGCGCCAGTCGGTATGCACGAAACCCGTACGCACGAAACCCCCTGGCCGCTGGCCAGGGGGTTTCGTGTTGGGGCGTGCTGAAGCTACTTCGCGAGCTCTTCGGCGACGAGGAAGGCGAGCTCGAGGGATTGCATGTGGTTGAGCCTCGGGTCGCAGAGCGACTCGTACCGTGTTGCCAGCGCCGCTTCGTCGAGCTGCTCAGAACCGCCGAGGCACTCGGTGACATCGTCGCCCGTGAGTTCGACGTGGATTCCGCCGGGGTGAGTCCCCGCCTGGCGGTGCGCCTCGAAGAATCCCTTCACCTCGTCAACGACGTCGTCGAACCGACGCGTCTTGTACCCGTTCGGCGTGGTGATTCCGTTGCCGTGCATCGGATCGGTGACCCACAGCGGGTTGGCATCCGTCGCCTTGATCGCCTCGAGCAGCGGAGGAAGCGCGTCACGGATCTTGCCAGCGCCCATCCGCGTGATGAACGTCAGGCGACCGGGCTCACGATTCGGGTCGAGCTTGTCGATGAGCTTCTGCATGGTTTCAGGAGTCGTCGTCGGGCCGAGCTTGACGCCGATCGGGTTGCGAACCCGCGAGAGGAAGTCGACGTGCGCCCCGTCGAGGTCACGCGTGCGCTCCCCGATCCAGAGGAAGTGGGATGAGGTGTTGTACGGCATCCCCGTGCGGGAGTCGATCCGGGTCATGGGGCGCTCGTAGTCCATGAGCAGGCCCTCGTGGCCCGTGTAGAACTCGACGCGCTTGAGCTCGTCGAAGTCGGCGCCGGCGGCTTCCATGAACCTGATGGCCTTGTCGATGTCATGAGCGAGCTGTTCGTAGCGGTGGTTCGCCGGGTTGGACGCGAAGCCCTTGTTCCAGCTGTGCACCTCACGAAGGTCGGCGAACCCGCCCTGCGTGAACGCACGAATGAGGTTGAGGGTCGACGCCGCCGTGTGGTATCCCTCGACGAGCCTGGCCGGGTCTGCACGGCGGGATTCGGGCGTGAAGTCGTAGCCATTGACGATATCGCCACGGTAGGCGGGAAGAGTCACGTCGCCGCGGGTCTCGGTGTCGCTCGAACGCGGCTTCGCGAACTGGCCGGCCATGCGGCCCATCTTGATGACGGGCATCGACGCGCCGTACGTGAGAACGACGGCCATTTGCAGGATCGTCTTCACCCGGTTGCGGATCTGGTCGGCCGTTGCTCCGGCGAAGGTCTCGGCGCAGTCACCACCCTGAAGGAGGAAAGCATCACCGGATGCCGCGCGAGCGAGCCGCTCGCGGAGGATGTCCACTTCACCGGCAAATACGAGCGGGGGGAACGAGGCGATCTGCGCTGACGCGCGCGCAACGGCATCCGCGTCAGGCCACGACGGCTGTTGCTTGATCGGCAGTTCACGCCAATAGTCCAGACCGGAAATCACAGAGTCATCTGCCACTACCACCGGATCGATTGGATCTGCCACGGAACGTCCTGTTCTGAATGAGGAATGCCCGTTTCGAATGCGAACGGGCCAAGTTCCAGACTAGCGCGATTCGATTGCGCCCTTGTCCTTCACGCTCGTTGCATACACGTCGACGTACTCCTGCAGGCTGAGGCGCTGCAGCTCGTACATCAGCTCGTCGGTGATGGAACGAAGGATGAACCTGTCGCCCTCCATGCCCTCGAACCGGCTGAAGTCGAGCGGCTTGCCGATGATGATACCGATGCGACGGATGCGCGGAAGCGTGGTTCCGATGGGCATCATCTTCTCGGTGTCGATCATGGCGACGGGGATGATGGGTACCCCGGCTTCAAGGACCATGCGGGCAACGCCTGTGCGGCCGCGATACATCTTTCCGTTGGGGCTGCGGGTTCCCTCCGGGTAGATGCCCAGGAGGTCACCTCCCCCGAGAATCCGGAGCCCTGTGTTGAGGGATGCCTCTGAGGCTTTGCCGCCTGACCTGTCGATCGGCAGCATCCCCGTCGCTGTCATGAACATCCGGGTCGCCCAGCCCTTGGGGCCCTTGCCCGTGAAGTATTCACTCTTCGCGAGAAACGAGATCCGGCGATCGAGATAGAGCGGGAGGAAGACGGAATCGATCACCGAGAGGTGATTGGAAGCGAGGATGGCTCCCCCGGTCTTCGGCACGTTCTCCTGCCCGATCACCCACGGGCGAAAGATGGATTTCAGGATGGGGCCAGCCACCATGTGCTTCATGAACCAGTAGAACATCGTCGTCCCAGTATCCTCTACAGCTCGATCGGTGCGGTGCGCCTTGCGGCGACACGCGCAAGATCGGCTGCTCCGACAACACCGGCGTTGTTCACGAGCTCGGCGATCCTGAACTCGGGCTCAGGGTGGTATCCCCTCGCGGGAAGGTGCTCGAGGTACGACGCACGGATGGGCTCGAGAAGCAGGTCTCCGGCCTGGGCCACCCCGCCGCCGATGACGAACAGCTGCGGGTCGAGAACCGCGCCGAGGCTCGCGCACCCCTGCCCGAGCCAGGTACCGAGCTGTCGGAGCGCTGCGTTGGCACCGCCGTCACCTGCGACGATCAGCTCAGAGATGTCGTGCCCGGTGAGCGTGCCGGCCTCGGCACGCCGGTCGGCGAGGATCTGCCCGATTCCACCGGCGTCGGCGAGTTCGTTGGCGAAGCGGAGAAGCGCCCGACCTGAACCGTATTGCTCCAGGCAACCGTGCTGGCCGCATCCGCACGGATAACCGTCGGGGATGAGCCGCATGTGTCCAAGCTCTGCGCCGGCGCCGAAGCCCCCGCGGAAGAGCCTGTCATCGGTCACGATGGCCCCGCCGACCCCCGTGCCGATAGTCAGCATCACCATGTCGCTGAACAGGCGGCCGGCTCCGTACCGGAATTCGGCCCAGCCCGCGGCGTTCGCATCGTTGTCGATGACGATCGGGAGGTCGAGCCGCGCCGAGAGGCGAGCCTGGAACGGCTCGTTGCGCCAGCTGATGTTTGGCGCGTAGTACACGGTGGACTGAGCAGCGTCGATGAAGCCTGCGGCGGCGACGCCGACTCCGTCGATGTTCCTGCCGGCCGCGAGAACGCTCACCATCGCGACAACGGCATCCTCGATCAGTTCCGTGGTCGCAGGCGTCGGCACACGCGTTTCGCTCACGATCTCACCGTCTTCATCGACGAGCGCACCGGCGATCTTCGTTCCACCGATATCGATACCGATTGCGTGCACGCGGAAGCCTCCAGTAGGGATGGGGTCGAGACCCGACAAAAGCGACAAGGGCAGACCGCGTCGGTACGTCCATGTTAACGATTCGGCCCAACCGCCGCCATCTGACCGGCGCTGGGGGCCCCACACCCCTAGAGTAGACGTACCCTGCCCCTCTAGGTACCGAAGGAGATACCTTGGAACAGTTCGATGTACCAGCAGTTGTCGCCGCCGACCCGAACGCGAACACAACGGATCTGCTGGTCGAGCGCGTGAAGCTTACGCCGACAGCCCCCCTCTTTGCCCTCCCCGTCAATGGCGGGTGGAAAGACGTCAGCGGAGAAGAATTCCTCCGGCAGGTCGTCGCCCTTGCCAAAGGCCTCGTCGCCGCAGGAATCGAGCCTGGCGACAAGATCGGGCTCATGTGCAAGACGAGTTACGAGTGGACGCTCATCGACTTCGCCACCTGGTTCACCGGCGCCATCCTGGTGCCGATTTACGAGACGAGCTCGCCAAGTCAGGTCCAGTGGAACATGGAGGACTCAGGGGCAATCGCCGTCATCGTGGAGACCGCTGACAACTTCGCGCGCTTCGACGAGGTCCACGCAGACCTTCCCCTGGTGCGGAACGTCTGGCAGATCGCGCTCGGCGACCTCGGCAAACTCGCTGCGTCAGGCACCGACGTCACCGACGCTGAAATCGAGCGACGCCGCTCGCTCGCCGTCGGCTCCGACATCGCGACCCTGATCTACACGTCGGGGTCGACAGGCAAGCCCAAGGGCTGTGTCATTACCCATTCCAACTTCGTCGAACTCTCCCGAAACTCCGCGGTCGCACTGCACGAAGTGGTCGATGGAAAGAACGGGTCGTCGACGCTCCTCTTCATCACGCTCGCTCACATCTTCGCTCGCTTCATTTCGGTGCTGAACGTGCACGCCGGTGTGAAGACCGGCCACCAGCCAGACACCAAGCAACTGCTCCCCTCGCTTGGATCCTTCAAGCCGACCTATCTGCTCGCGGTTCCGCGGGTCTTCGAGAAGGTGTACAACTCGGCCGAGCAGAAGGCTGAAGCGGGCGGCAAGGGCAAAATCTTCCGTGCCGCGGCCGACGTCGCCGTCGACTACTCGAAAGCGCAGCAGGCCGGAAAGGTCCCGTTCGCCCTCAAGGCGAAATATCTCGTCTTCGACAAGCTCGTCTACAACAAACTGCGCACCGCTATGGGCGGCAATGTTGAGTATGCGGTGTCAGGCTCAGCACCGCTTGGCTCTCGCCTCGGTCACTTCTTCCACAGCCTCGGAATCGAAATCCTCGAGGGCTACGGGCTGACCGAGACCACCGCGCCCGCGACAGTCGGCAGGCCGGGCAAGACCCCCATCGGTACCGTCGGACCGCCGATGCCCGGCGTGTCCATCCGTACACTCGACGACGGTGAGATCGAGGTAAAGGGCCTCAACGTCTTCAAGGAGTACTGGAAGAACCCCGAGGCGACGGCTGAGGCCTTCAATGACGGCTGGTTCCGCACCGGAGACCTTGGCTCGTTCGACGCGGACGGCAACCTCACCATTACCGGACGCAAGAAAGAGATCATCGTTACCGCCGCGGGCAAGAACGTCGCACCCGCTGCCCTCGAAGACCCGATCAGGTCCAACCCGGTCGTCGGCCAGGTGGTCGTCGTCGGCGACCAGCGGCCGTTCATCTCGGCGCTCATCACTCTTGACTCGGAGATGATCGGGACCTGGCTCGGCAACAACGGTGAGGATGCCGGTCTCTCCCTGGCTCACGCCGCGAAGAACCCCGCGGTGCTGGCTGAGATCCAGCGCGCGATCGACCTCGCGAACACGCGAGTCTCTCGCGCCGAATCGATCAGGAAGTTCGTTGTGCTCGCAAGCGAGTTCACCGAGGCGAGCGGCCACCTGACACCGAAACTGAGCATCAAGCGCCACGTGATCCTCAAGGATTTTGCCGGCGACATCGACGGAATCTACGCGAACGCACCGACGCAGGGCATGTCGCTCAAGTAGCTGCCGGTCGACGGCGCTCCTCGGGAGAACAAGAACACCCGTTCCGGACAATCCGGAACGGGTGTTCTGCGTTCGATGCAACCGGGCTCAGCCGCGAGCAGGCTGAACGACGCTGGGAGAGCGGGTTAGAACCAGCTGCTCTCCCTGACCTCTTTCATGGCGGCCCGCCGGTGTTCCTTGCCGAGCCGGTCAAGGTAGAGCATGCCGTCGAGGTGATCGGTCTCGTGCTGGAGCGCCTGCGCGAGCACCCCTGTCCCTGACACATCTACCTCGTTGCCGTCGAGGTCAATTCCTGTCACCCGTGCGAACGGGTACCTGGGCGTCGGATACCAGAGGCCGGGTACCGAAAGGCATCCCTCGTCGACAAGTTCGACCTCTCCCCGCGTCTCGACGAGCACAGGGTTGATGATGTACCCGATGTCACCGTCGACGTTGTAGCTGAATGCCCTCAGGTTGACGCCGATCTGGCTTGCAGCCACACCCGCTCGCCCCGGAGGCCGCACGCTATCGAGCAGGTCTTCGACGAGGCTCCGTGCCCTGTCATCGATCACGTCGATGGGCTCGGAAGGGGTTTTGAGGACGGGGTCTCCGAAGAGCCGGATCTGTCGTTCTGTCACTGGGGCCTTTCACTCTGGGTTGAACGGGAAATGATGGGTCGCGTTGTCGGCATTCCTTCGACCACGAGTGCTGCGAGCGTGCGTGCAGCATGCCTCGTCACGGGTTTGAGGTCCTTGAAGGAGATCGCCGAGCCCGCCGCGAGCTGGGGGTCATACGGAATCCGGACGATCTCGCGCACTCTCGACTTGAAGTGGCTCTCGATCTCGCCGAGGTTGACCATGTGGGAGCCCTGGGTTGCGGTGTTCAGCGCCACTATGGCGTTCGCCACGAGACTCTCGAAGCCGTTCTGTTCGAGCCAGCTGAGGGTTTCCGACGCGAGCCGCGCCTCATCGACGCTCGATCCGGAAACGATGACGATGGCATCCGCCCGCCGCAGTGTTGCCGACATGACCGAGTGCACGATGCCTGTACCGCAGTCGGTCAGTACGAGCGAGTAGTACCGCGAAGCAAGGTCGGCGACGGTGTCGTAGTCGTCGGCGTTGAATGCGTCGGACAGGTGCGGATCCGTGTCGGATGCGAGGACGTCGAGGCGGGTCTCGTCGCGGGCGACCATCGTCGAGAACTCGGTGTAGCCCCTGATCGCGTCAGCCTCGCGCACCACGTCCCTCACCGTGCGATCGGTGTGCTGGGCGATCCGCTCAGCCAGGGTGCCCCTGTCGGGGTTGGCGTCGATGGCGATGATCCTGTCGTCGCGGGCGTCCGCGAGGGCCATCCCGAGCAGCGCGGTGACCGTCGTTTTACCGACCCCGCCCTTCCTGGTCAGCACGGGGACGAACCTGGCTTCCCCGACAAAGCGTTTGCGGATGCGTTCGTCAAGTTCCTTGCGAGCGGTTGCCTTGGCGGAGTCGCCGAGGTGAACGCGCTTGCCCGTCGCATCGAACAGGAGTTTCTGCCAGAAACCATCCGGTGGGGTCCTCGACCCGCGCGCGCCGTCGAGGAGTCGTTCGCTCGTCAGGAGCGCAGCGGTCTCGGGAGCACCCGGTCCGAAGCGTCTGGCGCGTACCGGCTCCTCGTTGGCGATCGGTGTCGTTACCGGGACCGCGACCGAACTCGTCTCGACGTCACCTGACTCGAGTGAGTCGGGCTGCACCGCAACGTCGTCGATGGCGACGGCCTGTTCGTCTTCCGGGATGTCATGGATCGGCGCAGCGGGCAGTTGCACGGATACCGTCGCTCGCGGTGATGCATCGATGTCGATCGACGCGGTGTTAATCGAGGCGGTGTCAATCGAAGCCGCGTCGATCGAGCTGTTGCCGGGTGAGGCGGAGTCAAACGACTCCGCCTCACCCTCGGCGGGAGACAACGCTGGTCCGGTGGCAGCATCCGAGACGGACCTGCGACCGGAGTGGCGAGCGTTCCCTCCTGTGGCTTGAGTGGGTGCCATGGGAGCTACCCCCTTCGTTCGGGTTCAGCCTCCCAGTGTAGGCGGCACCCCACTGTCGGCGGTCAACAGTCGCCTACGCCCTGGGCGTGATCACGATGATGAGGTCTCCCGCTTCCACCTGCTGGGTCGTCGAAATGGCCACCCGCTCTACTGTGCCGCTGACCGCCGCGGTGATCGCCGCTTCCATCTTCATGGCCTCGATCGACGCAACAGCCTGGCCGGCCTCAACGACATCGCCCTCGGCCGCCTTCACCGTGACGACGCCGGAGAACGGCGCTGCGACCTGTCCCGGCTTCGACGTGTCGGCCTTTTCGATGGGCTTCGACTCAACCTTGATGCTCGTGTCCCGCACGAACACGGGGCGGAGCTGACCATTGAGAGTGGTCATGACCGTACGCATGCCCTTGTCGTCTGGCTCACCGATCGCTTCGAGACCGGCGTACAGGCGCACGCCCTTGTCGATCTCGATGACGTGCTCCTGGCCCTGGTCGAGGCCGTAGAGGTAGTCGATGGTGTCGACAACAGAGAGGTCGCCGAACAACTCACGCGTTTGCAGGAACGTCTGGGTCGGGGCGGGGAACAGCAACCGGTTGAGGGCGGCGCGCCGTTCGTCAGACGTGCCGTCAAGCTGGGCCTGGTCATCGGCGCTGAGCGGGGACACCTCGATGTTGATGTTCTTCCCGGCAAGGACCTTGCTGCGGAACGGCTCGGGCCAGCCACCGGGAAGGTCACCGAGTTCACCTGCCATGAAGCCGACGACCGAGTCAGGGACGTCGTACTTGTCGGGGTTCTGGGCGAAGTCGTCCGGGTCAGCCTTCACCGCGGCGAGGTAGAGCGCGAGGTCACCGACGACCTTCGACGACGGCGTGACCTTGGGCACGCGGCCGAGGATCCGGTCGGCGGCGGCGTACATGTCCTCGATCAGCTCGAAGTGATCGGCGAGGCCGAGCGCGATTGCCTGCTGGCGCAGGTTCGACAGCTGGCCGCCGGGGATCTCGTGGGTGTAGACGCGACCGGTCGGGCCGGCGAGGCCTGATTCGAACGGCTTGTAGATGTGCCGAACCGATTCCCAGTACGGCTCGAGGTCGGTGACGGCCTTGAGCGAAATTCCCGTGTCACGTTCCGTGTGCGCGAGAGCGGCGACGAGTGCGGATGCCGACGGCTGGCTGGTGGTCCCCGCCATCGGAGCGCTCGCAACGTCGACGGCATCCGCACCAGCTTCGCTCGCAGCGAGGAGCGTGGCGAGCTGGCCACCGGCGGTGTCGTGGGTGTGGACGTGCACCGGAAGGTCGAACCGCTCACGGAACGCCGACACCAGCTTCGCGGCAGCGGCCGGGCGCAGGAGCCCCGCCATGTCCTTGATCGCGAGCACGTGCGCTCCCGCTGCGACGATGTCGTCGGCGAGGCGCAGGTAGTAGTCGAGGGTGTACAGGTCCTCGGCCGGGTCGAGCAGGTCGCCGGTGTAGCAGACGGCCACCTCAGCGACGGTCGTCCCCGTGGCGAGCACGGCGTCGATGGCAGGCCGCATCTGGCTGACGTCGTTGAGGGCATCGAAGATGCGGAAGATGTCGACGCCGCTGTCCGCGGCCTCGCGCACGAAGGCATCCGTCACCGCTGTCGGGTACGGGGTGTAGCCGACGGTGTTGCGCCCGCGCAGGAGCATCTGGATGGCCACGTTCGGCAGCGCCTCGCGGAGGCTCGACAGCCGCTCCCACGGGTCCTCGCCGAGGAACCGGAGAGCGACGTCGTAGGTGGCACCGCCCCAGGCCTCGACCGAGAGGAGTTCGGGGGTGAGCCGTGCGACGTACGGGGCGGCGGCGAGCAGATCGCGGGTGCGGACCCGGGTCGCGAGGAGGGACTGGTGGGCGTCGCGGAACGTCGTCTCGGTGACGGCGAGTGCCTTCTGTTCACGAAGGGCGGTGGCGAAGCCCTGCGGGCCGAGCTCGAGCAGGCGCTGGCGCGAACCGGCGGGCGCCGGAACGCTGAGGTCGATGTCGGGAAGCTTCTCGGCCGGGTGCAGGTTGGTGGGGCGCGGACCGTTCGGCTGGTTCACCGTGACGTCGGCGAGCCAGTTCATGATCTTGGTGCCGCGGTCCTTGGAGACCCGGCCACGCACCAGCTCGGGGCGCTCGTCGATGAACGACGTGCTGAGGTCACCGGCGACGAACTGCGGGTCCTCGAGCACGGCCTGCAGGAACGAGATGTTGGTGGACACACCGCGGATGCGGAACTCGGCAAGGCCTCGCTTGGCACGCGCGACGGCGGCGGGGAAATCCCGGCCGCGGCAGGTCATCTTCGCGAGCATCGAGTCGAAGTGCGGGCTGATCTGGGCGCCGGGGTTGATGGTTCCGCCATCGAGGCGGACACCGCCACCGCCGGGCGACCGGTAGGTGGTGATCTTTCCGGTGTCGGGACGGAAGCCCTGGGCCGGGTCCTCGGTGGTGATGCGGCACTGCAGAGCGGCTCCGTGCATCTGGATGGAATCCTGGCTCAGGCCGAGGTCAGCGAGGGACTCCCCCGCCGCGATACGGATCTGTGACTGGACGAGGTCGACGTCGGTGATCTCTTCCGTCACCGTGTGCTCGACCTGGATGCGCGGGTTCATCTCGATGAAGACGTGCTTGCCCTTGCGCTCCCCCGCGGTGTCCAGGAGGAACTCGACGGTGCCCGCGTTGACGTAACCGATCGAACGGGCAAAAGCTATGGCGTCACTGTAGAGCGACTGGCGCAGTTCGTCGCTGATGTTCGGTGCAGGCGCGATCTCCACGACCTTCTGGTTCCGGCGCTGCACAGAGCAGTCGCGCTCGAAGAGATGAACCGTGTCGCCGGTGGCATCCGCGAGGATCTGAACCTCAATGTGACGGGGGCGGATGACGGCCTGCTCGAGGAACATCGTCGGGTCACCGAATGCGCTGTCTGCCTCACGCATGGCCTCGGCGAGGGCAGGGGCAAGTTCTTCCTTGGTTGCGACCTTGCGCATACCGCGCCCACCGCCGCCGGCGACCGCCTTGGCGAAGAGGGGGAATCCGACCTCGTCTGCGCCGGCGAGGAGTACGTCGATGTCGCGTGAGGCGGGAGTCGAGGCGAGGACCGGCACGCCGGCCGCAATCGCGTGCTCCTTCGCGGTGACCTTGTTTCCGGCCATTTCGAGCACGTCTGAGGTAGGCCCGATGAACGTGATGCCGTTGGCGGCAGCCTGCTCGGCGAGGTCAGGGTTCTCCGAGAGGAACCCGTACCCGGGGTAGATGGCGTCGGCGCCGGACTCGAGGGCGACCCGGATGATCTCGGAGACATCGAGGTACGCGCGGACGGGATGACCTGGTTCGCCGATCTGATATGCCTCATCGGCTTTGAGCCTGTGCATGGAGTTCCGGTCCTCGAACGGGAACACGGCAACAGTCTTCGCTCCGAGCTCATAAGCAGCCCGGAAGGCGCGGATCGCGATTTCGCCTCGGTTGGCGACGAGAATTTTTTTGAACATGCAGACCTCTCTGGCAGCACAGCGCACAGGGAACAGTTAGGTTCTGCCAGCTTAGTGAAGGTAACGTATCTACTTGTGCACGTACTCAGCGTCTCGAGCCTCAAGGGAGGCGTCGGGAAAACTACAGTCAGCCTTGGCCTGGCCTCCGCGGCCTTTGCGAAGGGCGTCCGAACGCTCGTTGTGGACCTCGATCCACAATCGGATGTCTCCACCGGCATGGATATCGACCTGACAGGTCGATTGAACGTTGCCGATGTTCTCGCGTCTCCGAAAGAGAAAACAGTCCGCCAGGCCATCTCGCCAAGCGGTTGGACGAAGACCCACCCCGGCACGATCGACGTCCTCATCGGAAGTCCGTCCGCCATCAACTTTGACGGCCCTCACCCGTCGATCCGCGACATCTGGAAGCTCGAAGAGGCGCTCGCGCACGTCGAGGACGACTACGACCTCGTCCTCATCGACTGCGCACCGTCACTGAATGCTCTGACCCGCACGGCCTGGGCGGCGAGCGACCGTGTCGTCGTCGTCACCGAGCCCGGTCTGTTCTCCGTCGCGGCAGCCGACCGTGCACTCCGCGCGATCGAGGAGATCCGTCGCGGCCTGAGCCCGAGGCTCCAGCCGCTCGGCATCGTGGTGAACCGCGTACGTTCGCAGTCACTCGAGCACCAGTTCCGGATCAAGGAACTCCGCGACATGTTCGGACCGCTCGTCCTCAGCCCGCAGCTGCCGGAGCGCACCTCGCTTCAGCAGGCGCAGGGCGCGGCGAAGCCCCTCCACATCTGGCCGGGCGACAGCGCGCAGGAGATGGCGAACAACTTCGACCTCCTCCTGGACCGCGTGCTCCGGACCGGTCGTGTCGGCGAATACGCCGACCCCGCGAAGGCCGCGCGCTAACCACACTCTGGCGAGTTCACCCGACGCGGACGACATCACTCGTTCTGCGGGTGAGCTCACCCGCAGTGAGTGAACCCGGGCCAGTCGCCCACCGTCGGCGTATTCGCACGCCCGGTGTGGCGAAAGCATCAGTTGCGGTCGAGCGCATCCCGCGGAACCGACGTTCTCGACCGGAAGTGATGCTCTCGCCGAGACGGCATGAGCACACCACACCCGCGAGTTCACCCGACGCGGACGACATCACTCGTTCCGCCGGGTGACCTCGACCGCAGCGAGTGAACTCGGCTGGCGCCCACCATCGGCGTGTTCGCACGCCCGGTGTGGCGAAAGCATCAGTTGCGGTCGAGCGCATCCCGCGTACCTGATGCTCTCGACCGGAAGTGATGCTCCCGTGCGGGGACACAGCGCGCGAGACCGGTTCAGGCCGTACGCGCGGGGCGCACAGAGCGCGCGGCGCCGGCTCAGGCCGTACGCGCGGCGCGGCGAAGGGCGAGTTCGTCCATCGGGTCAGCAGCCTGGCTGTCGAACTCGATGAGGGTGCTCTCCACCTCGCGCAGTACCTTGCCGACGGCGATGCCGAAGACGCCCTGGCCACGGCTGACGAGGTCGATTACCTCGTCGTTCGACGTGCACAGGTAGACGCTGGCCCCGTCGCTCATGAGGGTCGTCTGGGCAAGATCGTTGATGCCGGACTCGCGGAGCTGGTTGACCGCTGTGCGGATCTGCTGGAGCGAGATCCCGGTGTCGAGAAGTCGCTTGACCAGTTTGAGAACGAGGATGTCGCGGAAGCCGTAGAGGCGCTGCGAGCCGGATCCGGCTGCCCCGCGGACCGTGGGCTCGACGAGGCCGGTACGTGCCCAGTAGTCGAGCTGGCGGTAGCTGATTCCAGCGGCACGGGCGGCAACGGCGCCGCGGTAGCCGGACTGGTCATCGAGGTCGGGCATTCCATCGGTGAAGAGAAGTCCGAGATCGTACCGAGCATTCTCGTTGGCGGTATTCTCGCTCATCCGTGTGTGCTCCTGTCGAAAAAGGCTGCGGTGTGTACCGCGTTGTCCACGCTACAGAGCCGGGCCGTTCTGATCAACGACATCCGCTCACCAGGTCCGGCGTGTCGAGAGGCCGTGATCATTCTGTGACCCTGGACGCCGGCGAAAGTCACGAGGTAAGCCTGCCGAGCGCCGACCGGACGAGGCTCGCCCTGATCACATCGAGCCTGCCGGCGATCTCGCCTGACAACTCTGCGGCACGAGCCCTGCTCGCCGCATCGTCGCGCCTCGAGATGGGCAGGAGCGCGCTCTCGATGAGGCTGACCTCGCGTTCGGCCGTCGCGCGGTAGCCGCGCAGGTGCCTCGGCTCGATCCCGGACCGCTTGAGGGCGACGAGTGAGCGCACAACCTCGAGCGTGTCGTCCGTGTAGCTCTCGGATGGTGTGATCAGCGACGCCGAGATGGCCTCGTTGAAGAGGGCGGCTGTCGCGCCGGTCTCCTTGATGATCTCGTCACGCCGGTAACGCCGGCCGGGAGGAATGATCGTCGATACGGTCCCGGTCGCGCCCGGCAGGGCTGGTGAGCGCCCTGCATCGAGGTCGGCGAGGTAGCCGCGGATGACTTTCAGCGGTAAGTAGTGATCGCGCTGCATCGACAGGATGACGCGCACACGTTCGACATCCGCCGGAGAGAACTTGCGGTACCCGGACTGGGTACGGCTCGGCGACACGAGCCCCTGCTCCTCGAGAAACCTGAGCTTCGAGTTGCTGAGGTCGGGGAAATCGTTGGCCAGTCGAGCGAGAACCTGACCGATGCTGAGAAGCGCAGTCGAGGATTGTTCCTGGCGCCCGCGCCCGGCCTCGGGGTGTCCCTGCTCAGCTCCCTGCCGCCTGGCTGCCTGAGCCGACATGCGCTAGGCGCCCGCGGTGGAGTTCAGGTCTTCACGCGACGCGTAAAAGGTCAGGCGGAATTTTCCGATCTGAACCTCAGCGCCATCGCTCAACAGGGCGCTGTCGATGCGCACACCGTCGAAATAGGTACCGTTGAGCGAGTTGAGGTCGCGAACCTCGAAGGCGACGCCGTGCCGAAGGAACTCGGCGTGCCGCCTCGACACCGTGACGTCGTCAAGGAAAATATCGGCGTTGGGATGCCGGCCAGCGGTCGTGACGTCGGCGTCAAGCAGAAACCGTGCACCGGTGTTCGGACCGCGACGAGCAATGAGCAATGCAGAACCAGACGGAAGCGCCGCGATGGCTTCCCGCTCGTCTGCGCTGACGTCGGCCTCGAGAGCCTGGAGCGCAGCACCAAGATCGCGACTGAAACTCATGGTCGAGTCATCTGCGGCCTGACCTGAACCGCCCTGGGCGGCAGGCTGGCGCAGAAATGCCCCTGTTGCGGGGTTCTGCTCATCGGGTAGTTGCACCGTGAACCTCCTAGGTTTCCAGCGTATCGGATGCGGAGTCGGTCTGTGCCGACCCGCGTGGCTTTCGGTTCACTCTTCTTACCCTGATGGTGTCGACCAGATAGAGAATCCCGGCCCACCAGTAAAGCACGGCACCGACCACCGCGAAGAACATCCCTAACGGCTGAACCCAGTCGTGCACGTCCGGAATGGCCGCAGCGAGCATGAGCAACGGAAGGCCAAGGAACAGGGATGCTGTCGCGCACTTCCCTACCCAGTTGACCGGGAACGCTCCGTGTCCGATGCGGGCGAGGAAGATGCCGATCGCCAGGAGCATGATGTCCCTGGCGACGATGACCGCGACGAGCCACCAGGGAATCAGCTCACGCCACGCGAGACCGAGCAGAGCGGCAAGGATGTACAGCCGGTCTGCGGCGGGGTCGAGCAACTGGCCGAGACGCGACACCTGATTGAGCCGACGGGCGAGGAACCCGTCAAGAAAATCGGTGAACCCGGACACGGCGAGTACGACGAGTGCCCAGATGTCCTGGCCTTCGACCAGCAGGACGAGGAACACAGGAACAAGTGCGAGCCGGAGGAAGCTCAGCAAATTGGGGAGCGTCAGGATTCGATCGCTCACCCCGAAGTTGCCTTCTGTGCTCACCCCGCCAGCCTAGACGACACGGGGTGCCCTCCGGCACTGGCATGCCGGGCTGCACCGCAGAGTGCGCGACAGGATGCGACCCCGATATGGGGAGCCCACCGGTGGGCACTCTGCCGTAACCTGTACCCATGAAGCGGGCAGCGGAAGCGGGCGGAGATACACACCGCGCATCGGGGCTGCGCACTCGTCTTCTGAAGGTCGCCGTTCCCGCCGCGCTGGCCGCAGTGCTCGCTGCCACGTTCTTCACCGTGACACCCCGCCCCGTCGCTGCCCCCGCGGCCGGAAGCGAAGCGGGTGGCGGCAACATTGCCGGCGCCGCCACGCTGTCCCTTGCGTCGTTCGCCGATGCCTGGGCCAGGATCGACGAACGGGAGCGGACGTTCGTGGCCCAGGTCATCGGTGACTCCACGGGAAACGCGGAGGGCGAATGGGTCGACGTCGCGTTCCGTGAACTCTCGGTCCAGCTCGACCGGCCGCTTGTGCAGCATCCGTGGGACGTATTGTCGAACTCGTATCTCGCGCCGATCACCTCCAACGCCGAGCGTCGAATGCTCCCCTCGTTGTGTGGAACGGCTCTGCCAGCGGAAAGACCGCCGCGTACTCCCTCACTCACATCGACGCCCTCGTGCCAACCGAACCAGACCTCGTCATCCTCAACCACGGGCTCAATAACGTACTCGAGCCTGCCCAGGTCGGAGAACAGTTCACCTCGTTGATCGCCGGGATCGAACAACGGTGGCCCGCACGGATCGGCTACGCCGCCCTGCTCGAGAACCCGCGACTGGATCAGTACGCCGCAGCCCACGACGAGGTCATCGGACACGTCGCAAGCTGGCTTGCCGAGCACCAGGCGGTCCGCCCGATCGACGTGCACTCGGCGTACCTCGAGTCGGGTGATGTTGCATCGTTGCTGCTTCCCGATCTCCTCCACCCTGCGCCCAGCGGGTCAGTGCTGACCGCCGGAACGGTCATCGCAGCTCTCACCCGCTGACGCTGGCAGACTCACGCCGCCGTGATTGACCCGGGGTCGAACACAGCCAGCACACGCCAGAACGGCTGTGACCGTGCCAGCCACCTGGGCGGGAGTACCGAATCGAGCTCGGTCGCGAGGTAGCTGCGGCGGATGGAGATCAGCCCGTCATCGCGGACGAATGACCGGTGAAAGAAGAGTCCGGTGATGACGGAATACAGCACGTAGCCCAGTCGCGTCCTCCGGATGTCGCTGTGGATGGCGATGACCGATGCCAGCCTCTCGGAATCAGCGAGCACCGCCCCGAGCTCGCGCGCAGAGAGGTGGTGGATGACGTGGTTCGAGATGACGAAGTCGAATTTCGCTCCCTCATCGACGAGGTCAGCGCTCGAGGCACGTCGGTAACGGATGCCGTCGGTGGCTGGCAGGCTTTCGACGTACGCCGCCGCGCGCGGGTCCGGGTCGATCGCCGTGATGTCGAGGCTCAGGCCGTCACGCCGCGCCATGCGAGCGAGGGCTCGCACGACGTCGCCTCCCCCTGTGCCGATGTCGAGGAGTGTGTGGCTCGGTCCGGTGAATCGTGGTTTGAGTTCCGTGAGGTAGGTGAGGTGCCAGCCGGCGACGACAGGGTTGACGATGCGGAAGTGCTCATAGGTCCGGAGCAGGGTCGGCAAGTCGCAGTTCGGGTCGTCCATCCACTCGACGGCCTCGGCGTCCCTGAACCGCAACCAGCTGGATAACCCGGTGAGCACGCTCACTGGGTGACCCGGGTGAACAACCCGGTTTCGACGGTGAGCCCCGGCCCGAATGCCATGCCGCACACGCGTTCGCCGTTTCCGCCGCCACCATCGCCAGCGTCGCCAGCATCGCCAGCATCGCCAGCATCGCCAGCATCGCCAGAGTCGCCGCCAGCGCCAGCGCCGTCGAGGATGTCCCTGAGCACGAAGAGCACCGTACCGCTCGACATGTTGCCGTAGTCACGCAGAACCCGCCTCGACGGCGCGAGTTGCGCGACGCTGAGTCCGAGATTGGACTCGACCTTGTCGAGGATGCTGCGGCCGCCCGGGTGGATCGCCCAGTGGGTGATGGTGCCGGCCGGGTCGTCCGCCAGTTGCGGCTCGTTCGCGAACAGCGGTTCGAGCGCTGGCCGGATGTAGGTGTCGATGATCCGGGGTACCGCGGCGCTCAACACCATGTCAAAGCCTGTATCGCCGATCGTCCAGGCCATGTCGTCCTCGCCGATCGGGGTGAGTTCACTCGCCAGCTTGTCGACGGCCAGGCTGATCGAGCCGGCAGGGCCGGGTCGGCCGGTGACAATCGCCGCTGCCGCGCCGTCGGCGAAGACGCTCGATGCGACGATCTGGTCGGGGTCGTTGGACGATCGCACGTGGATCGTGCACACCTCGCAGCAGACCACGAGGACGACGGCGTCGGGATCGGACTCGCAGAATGCCGCGGCTGCCCTGAGCGCGGCGAAGGCGCCGTAGCAGCCCATGAAACCGATGTGCAGGCGCTGGGTCGTCGACGCAAGGCCGAGTGACCTGACGACACGGTAATCAGGTCCTGGTGCGAAGAAGCCCGTGCACGACACAGTGACGACGTGCGTCACGTCGCTCGCGTCGATGTCCGCGCACGCATCGAGTGCGCGCTGCGCCGCCTCGACGAACAACCGGCCCGCGGCATCGATGTAGACCTCGTTGCGTGTTCGGGTCGACGGCGACAGCAGAGTGCCACTCGCCCGGTCATAGAACACCGGGTCGCCGGCCACCGGGGCCTCGCCCAGGTCCTCGATGACTGTTTGCCTCGTCGAAATACCCGAACCGTCGAAGGACGCCCGCACAAGGCGTTCGCCGAGCCTCGTGAGCCCGTCCTGCCCGGAAAAGATATCCCGCGCGACCGTCTGGTCCAGGCTCGTCGGGGGGACGGCGGTCTGGATGGTTCGCACATGGGTAGGCATATTCACACTCTAAACACAGCGCACACCTTTGCCCCGCCGGTTGCATTCGGCCCTCAACAGCACAGAGAATGTGCGACGCTTTCGCGCCGCCTGTCTGATCCGCCGGGAATTCGCAAGGGCTTGAGTCGCCAGGCCGTCCCGCCATAACCTGTTGCAACCAGACCGGCCGAGCCGACGCCGGGCGAAAGGACAGCAGACTATGGCAACCGCAACGCAGGAACGAACCAGGACAACAGCAACGAACTCCGGCGCGAAAACCACGCGGAGGCAGAAGCCGGAGCGAGGCTTCATCGCCTCTCGCGAGCTCGCCGAGAATATGCAGAAAGTACTCGTCGACCTCGTCGAGCTGCACGTCCAGGGCAAGCAGGCGCACTGGAACGTTGTCGGCAAGAACTTCAGGGACCTTCACCTTCAGCTCGATGAGATCATCGACGCCGCGAGGGAATTCTCCGACGAGGTAGCCGAGCGGATGCGTGCACTGCACGCGGTGCCGGACGGCAGGAGCGACACAGTCGCGTCGACCACGACGCTCCCGGCTTTCCCGAACGGCGAGGTGGACACGGCCCAGACCGTCGACCTCATCACGGTTCGCCTCGAGGCGACGGTCGGAACGATGCGAGATGTGCACGACGCCATCGACGAGGAAGACCCGACGACGGCCGACATCCTGCACGCGATCATCGCCAAGCTCGAGCAGTACGCGTGGATGGTCAGTGCCGAAAACCGCACGACGTCGCAGGGCTAACCTGCCTCTGAGCGCGACACTGTACGCATGACGTCCAGGAGCGCGATCGGAACGCCGGGCGAAATCAGGAGGTAAGCGGGTTCGAGGATGCCCTCGCCGCTGTTGACCTCGAGCCAGTGCGTTTTTCCCGCACCAAGCGCATCGCCGATCTCCGAGCGGAGGTCGGCGATGTCGCGGTTGGGGACAGAGTACTTCTGGCCGCCGTACGCGATCTCGACCCGCTTCACGACTCGTCGTCCTGTGCGGCACCTGGCGGTCGCTGCTGCGGTTCCGGCACGATCTGAAGACCACTCGCTGAGTTCGACGAGGCGCTCAACGCGAGAATCCAGTCACGATTGAGCGCCGGCAGGCGCGAACCGAAGTATTTGTAGTGCAACGGGATGTTGGGGGCCAGCCAGATTGTGCTCCGGCCGTCGCCGACCGCTGGGTCATCCTTCCAGCTGAAGTAGAACGATTCACCCCGCCGGAGTTTCGCGCCGATGACGATTTGCAGGTGCGCGAGCACCCTGTCGTCGAAATCGACGGTCAGGGTTGAATCGTAAAACAGCTTTCCCATGCCGCATCCTCCCGAAGTTATGCTGGCGACTCGACGTGCCAGGTGCTGCCAACAATGCACCCCGCGATCACGCTGGCCCATCACTACTCCGAGAACCATAGCGCGAGCGGGCCGGAGAGGTAAGGGGCACGGTGCGGCCTGACAAACTCACGCGGGCCCGGGCCGCAGGCTCCCGGTACTGAGTTGCGCCCGGCGGTCAGCCGGGTCCGGGACACGTAGAATCGGCACCATGCCGCTCTGGACTGAAATTGCCGACCGGGTATTTGTCCGGCGTTACCAACCGCTCGACATCTCGGTCACCCTGGTTCTGGGCGATGAGGGTGCGCTGCTCGTCGACACGCGCTGCAACCCGCGCGAGGGCGACGAGATCCTGAGGGACGCCGCCTCGTTCGACCGGACGATCACCCACGTGGTGAACACCCACGCCCACTACGACCACACCTTCGGGAACCAGGTGTTCGCTGACTCCGCCGCGATCCTCGGGCACCACCTCATTCCACGGCACTTCGCCGAGTTCGAGTCGCCGCGGCTTGCCGAATGGCTGTCAAACCCGGAGGCACAGCCGCAGTACGACTGGCGCGACGTTACCCTCACCCCGCCGACGGAACTCATCGAGACCAGAACCGACCTCGACATCGGCAACCGGCTCGTTCGTCTTCTCCCGCTCGGGCCAGGGCACACCGACACCGACCTGGTGGTCCACATCCCCGATGCCGGCGCCTGGATCGTCGGCGACGTCATCGAGGAGTCCGGCCCGCCGATGTACGGGTCAGGAAGCTTCCCGCTCGACTGGCCGGACCAGGTGAAGACGCTCGCCGGTGTGATGACAGAGGCCGACGTCGTGGTGCCTGGTCACGGCAGCCCGGTCGACCGTACGTTCGTCCGCGCACAGGCGGACCTGCTCGGCACCGTCGCAGACGGCATCCGTGAAGCGTTCGCGCGGAGAGAACCGGCCGAACTGGTCGCCGACCGGATTTCTGGAGCGACGGCACTGCCACTGGACTTTGCCGAGGCGGCCGTTCACCGCGGATACTCCCTCCTTGCCTCCGGGGATGTCAGCGGATGACATCGACGGTTCGGGTGGACAGCTGGCTGTGGGCAGTCCGCGTCTACAAGACCCGGTCGATGGCGACAACGGCGGCGAGAGCCGGGCACGTGCGCGTCGCCGGCGACAGGGTCAAGGCCTCCCATCCGGTGAAGATCGGTGACGAGGTGCGGATCCGGCAGAACGGATTCGACAGGATCGTGGTGGTGAACCGCCTGGTGACCAAGCGCGTCGGAGCGACTGTCGCCGCCGAATGCCTCATCGACAGAACTCCCCCGCCACCGCCACGGGAGGAGATCGCGTTGCAGCCGACGCGCGACCGGGGTGCCGGCCGTCCCACCAAGCGTGAGCGACGCGATCTGGAAAAACTCCGGGGTCGGGAACAGCCCGACCAGTGATCGGGCCGTCTAGGCTGGGCGCGTGGACATGCTGACCTCCGACCTGCTCGAGCGGTTCCGCTCCAGGGCGCCGGGCTACGACCAGCTCAACGCCTTCTTCACCGAGGACCTGGACGATCTCCGCCACGCCGGCTACCTCGCGCCGCAGTCGCTGCTCGATGCCGTCCGGAACCAGCGCATGCTCGCCCGTTTCGCGCCGGCGACGGCGCTCGGCGTCAACATGCACCACGTCGTGGTCGGTGTCGCCCGGGTGGTGTCGGCGGGCGGGGACCCGAGCCTCGACTGGATCCTCGACGATGCGCGCGCCGGGGAGCTTTTCGCGTTCGGCAACAGCGAGGCCGGCAACGACCAGGTCATGTTCGACTCGAGAACCCGGGCGGAGCCCCAGGACGACGGGTCGTACCTGTTCACGGGCACCAAGATCTTCACCTCGCTGTCACCCGCGTGGACGCGACTGGGAATCTTCGGCAGGGATGATTCCGACCCTGACGCGCCGGTCCTCGTGCACGGCTACCTCACCCGCGAGACCCCCGGTCATCGAACAGCCGGCGAGTGGAACACCCTGGGCATGCGAGCGACCCAGAGTTACACCACAGTGCTCGAGAACGCACGGGTGGCGCCCGAGCGGATCGCCAGGACGCTTCCGGTCGGGCCGAGCGGCGATCCGTACATCTTCGGCATCTTCAGCAACTTCCTCCTGCTCATCAGCGCTGTCTACGCCGGGATCGCCGATCGGGCTCTCGAGCTCGGTGTCGAGGCGGCACAGCGCAGGACATCGATGAAGGCGGGCGGGCGCAGTTACGCCGATGACCCCGACATCCGCTGGCAACTGGCCGACGCCGCCATCGCTCTCGATTCGCTCGCACCACAGATTGAGTCGCTCGCGGCCGATGTCGACGCGCGAGTCGATCACGGCACCGCGTGGTTCCGGCTGTTGGCCGGTACCAAGACCAGGTCGGTCGACGTCGCCAGGTCGGTCGTCGAGACGGCGATCCGATGCTCAGGCGGGTCGTCGTACTCCGCAGACAACGAGCTGAGCCGCCTGTACCGGGATGCCCTCGCCGGGCTGTTCCACCCGAGCGATCCCGAGTCAGCACACAGCACAGTCGCATCGCACCTGCTTGGGCCGGTCTCGACGCGCGAGTGACGGGTCCCGCCCGGCAGCACCCCGTTCAGGTCCCGGCTGGGCGGATCCCCGCTCAGGCTGCCGCCACCGGCGCGGGCTCGACGGCGGCGCGCGTGCGCTTTTCGGCCTCGATGGTGATGCGGTTGGCCATCCCGTTGAAGATGATCCCGTGGAACGGCAGGATCGCAAACCAGTAGAGGCGGCCGCCGAGGCCCTGTGGGAAGAAGATCGCGCGCTGGAGATAGTGGGAGCCCGTCGGCGTCGGTGTTGCCTCCAGCTCGAGCCAGGCCCGGCCCGGCACTCGCATTTCCGCGCGCAGCCTGAGCCTCGTTCCCCGGTCGATCAGCTCGACCCGCCAGAAGTCGAGGGCATCACCGGTCTGCAGTCGTGACGGATGCCGCCTGCCGCGCCTCAATCCCACACCACCGACGAGCTTGTCCATCCAGCCGCGTGCCGCCCATGCCAGCGGGAACGAGTACCAGCCGTTGTCTCCCCCGATCCCCTCGATGATCGCCCAGAGGTCAGCGACGCTCGCGGTGGTGTCGCGCTCCTTGACGTCGGTGAAGACCATGTGCCCCGCCCAGAGCGGGTCGCTCGGGAGCGGGTTGCTCGGCGCTCCGAACACCGACGCATCCTGCCAGCTGGTCTCAATGTCGCCCTCGCGCATCCGGGCGAGGGCGAGTCTCACTGCGGCACGATAGCCGGTGAGGCCGCCGGGTGGCGGCGGGATGTACCCGTCGATGTCGTGTTCAAGGGCGACGCAGTCGTACTGCAGGGAGGAGATGATCGCGACGGCGAGGCTCCGAGGGATCGGCGTCACCAGGTTCACCCACTGCGACGCCAGCCAGGGTGTGAGCACGGGCAGAGCCGCGATGGGCCGCTGTTTCAGCCCGGCCTCGAGGGCGTACCCGTTCATCATCTGCCCGTACCGGAGGATGTCAGGGCCGCCGATGTCGAACGTACGGTTGACGTCGCCGGGCAGCTTCGCCGCCTCGACGAGGTAGTACAGCACGTCGCGGATCGCGATCGGCTGGATCCGGTTGCGCACCCACCGGGGCGCAGGCATGTAAGGAAGCACGTCGGTGAGGTGCCTGATCATCTCGAACGACGCCGAACCGGAGCCGATCACGACGCCGGCCTGAAAAGCAACGGTTGGCACCGGCGACGAGAGGAAGATCTCGCCGACGGCCACGCGGGAGCGCAGATGTTCCGAGAGTGGGATCCCCGTCGGATGGAGTCCACCGAGGTAGATGATGCGGGACACCCCTGCCTCGGCTGCGGCCGCGGCGACGTTGCGGGCTGAACTGGCTTCGACCTCCTCAAACGTGCCGCCGGCACCCATGGAGTGCACGAGGTAATAGACGGTGTCGACATCGACGCACGCGTCGGCCACGGCATCCGCGTTCGTCAGGTCGCCCTCGACCACCTCGACGTCGTCCCGCCACGGCACGTCGATGAGCTTGCGGGCGTTGCGGACGAAGACTCGAACGGTGAATCCGGCGTCGATGAGCCGTGGAACGAGCCGCCCGCCGACGTAGCCGGTGGCACCTGTGACAAGGACGCGGGAAGAGGACATACGGCCGAGACTACGACCGATGGTGCCGGTGGCCCCCCTTCCCGCTCGAACTCACTCCTTGATCACAGACAACACGTTCCCCGCCGGGTCACGGAACCAGGCGATGTCCGGTCCGTTGCCGCGACTGATGCCTCTCTCGTCGGTCGGCAGTTCGTCATCGTCGTAGATCTTGGTGGCGACGCCGGCTGCATTGAGTTCGTCGACGGCGCGCCCGACGTCGTCGACAACGAAGTTGAGGATCGTGAACGACGCGGGCGAGTGATTCGGTTTCGGATAGATGATGACTCCAGCGCCGCCCGGCAGCGTGAGCTGAAGAACACCCATCTCGCCGGGAGAAACCTGGAGGCCGAGCGCTTCCCCGTAGAAACGCTCGGCGGCAGCCAGATCGTCAACACTGAATCCCCCGAATGCGTGGCTGGTCGTAAGCATGTGCGCTCCTTTGCCTGGTTGTGTTCCTGTTCTTACTCCACGCCCCCGCGGGCAGCAAGGGATGAAAACGACAGCGCTGCGCACGATCCGGACAGGATGCCCGATGTCCCACCGTTCGCTCACGACCGATCTCAAGCCCAGCCGCGTGAGGCATCCGCGTCACATCGCAAGCCCTTGAATCTCGGGCAGCCGGGTGGCACGGTCGCAGTATGACTCGATTCGGATACACACTCATGACCGAGCAGAGCGGGCCGAGGGAACTCGTCCGCTACGCGATCGCCGCAGAGAACGCGGGCTTCGACTTCGAAGTCTCGAGCGACCACTATTCGCCGTGGCTCATGGAACAGGGCCACGCGTCCTACGCCTGGTCGGTGCTCGGAGCCGTCGCCCAGGCGACCAGCCGGGTGGATCTCGCCACCTTCGTCACCTGCCCGACGATGAGGTATCACCCCGCTGTTGTCGCCCAGAAGTCAGCGACAATGCAGTTGCTCTCCGAGGGCCGGTTCATTCTCGGACTTGGGTCGGGTGAGAACCTCAACGAGCACGTCGTCGGCGAGGGCTGGCCGTCGGTCGACGTGCGACAGGACATGCTCGCAGAGGCCGCGACGATCATCCGCGAACTGCACACCGGTGAGCTCGTCACGTGGCAGGGCGAGTACTTCCGGGTCGACTCGGCCCGCGTGTGGGATGCGCCGGATGGGGGCGTTCCGATCGGTATCGCCGTGTCAGGCGAGAAGTCGATTGATCGGTTCGCTCCCCTCTGCGATCACTTCATCTCGACGGTGCCGGACGCCGCGGCGGTCGAGAAGTGGCGTGAGGTCCGCGGTGATAGTGGCGATTCGTCGCGTGTGATCGGACAGATTCCGATCTGCTGGGGACCGGACAAGAAAGAGGCGGTTGCGAAGGCACACGAGCAGTTCCGGTGGTTCGGCGGCGGCTGGGCCGTCAACGCTGACCTGCCGACGCCCGCGGGGTTCGCCGGTGCTTCGCAGTTCGTTCGTGAGGATGACATCGCCGGGTCGATCGCGTGCGGTCCCGATCTCGATGAGCTCGCCGAGAGCGCACGCGCGTTCATCGACGCCGGCTTTACCGATATCGCCCTCATCCAGATCGGCGACGAGCGCCAGGACGAGTTCCTCGCCACGGTCGCCGAGCCCCTGCTCGACAAGCTGCGCGCGCTGTGAGCGGCCGGACACCGACAGGGAGCACAATGGCACACCGACCGCGGCAGGGACGCCGACCGACACTGACCAGGAACGTCGCACCGGGGGTGCACCGCCTCGAGCACGCCTATGTGAACTGCTATCTGATTGAAGAGGGCGACGCCGTCACCCTCGTCGATGCGGCATTCCCATCGACGTGGGCGCCGCTGCTGCTCGCCCTCGACGAGATCGGGCGTTCGAGGCGGGATATCGAGGCCATTGTGCTCACGCACGCTCACTTCGACCACCTGGGTTTCGCCGCCCGCGCGCAGGCGGAACTTCGAGTGCCGATCTGGGTGAACCGAGCGGACGAACGTCTCGCTGCCCATCCGTACCATTACCAGCGGGAGCGAACACCGTTCGTTTACCCGTTGAGGTACCCGGCGGCCATCCCTGTCCTCGCCGGCATGACAGCCGCTGGCGCACTCGCCGTCAAGGGCGTCGAGAAGGTGGATTACCTTCCAGAGAACGGTGTCCTGGATGTTCCCGGCCGGCCCGAGATCGTCTTCACGCCCGGGCACACCTTCGGGCACACCGCCCTGCACCTCCCCGAACGCGGCGCGCTGCTGTCCGGCGACGCCCTCGTGACCCTCGACCCGTACAAGGGAACGCGCGGAGCGCAGATCATCGCAGGCGCAGCAACGGCGGACTCGGCGATGGCACTCGACACGCTGAGCGCGCTCGCCGACACCGGTGCAGAGCTGGTTCTTCCCGGGCACGGCGAGCCGCTCTCGGGAGGCGTCCGCGCCGCTGTCGACGCCGCGCGCGCCTTCGGACCGTCGTAGGAGGACAGATGATCACCTTCGTGCGGGGCGACATCACCACGATGCGGGTGGACGCCATCGTGAACGCGGCGAACAACTCCCTGCTCGGCGGCGGGGGCGTCGACGGGGCCATTCACCGTGCGGGTGGCCCGGCGATCCTCGCCGAGTGCAGGCACCTGCGTGACACGGTGCTCCCCAGGGGGCTGCCGACGGGAGAGGCGGTGGCGACCACCGCAGGACTGCTGCCAGCGAAACACGTGATCCACACCGTCGGGCCGGTCTGGGACCCGAACGAAGACCGCTCGGAGCTTCTGGCATCCGCCTATCGGAACAGCCTGAGGGTCGCAGACGAACTCGGCGCTGCGACTGTCGCGTTCCCGGCGATTTCCGCCGGCGTGTACGGCTGGCCCCTCGCGGATGCCGCCCGGATCGCTGTCCGGACGGTCCGCGAGGTGGACCCGCCAGCCGACGTCACTTTTGTGCTGTTCTCACAGCAGGCGCTCGATGCCTTCCGCGCTGCGGAGTAAGCACCGTCCCTACGCGAGGGAGTCGGCGATCAGCACTGCGTGCGGCGCGAGGGTGATCGCGCTGTCGTGCCGTCCGCGGAGCGCGTCGCCATCCGAGGCGAACGACAGCAGTTCGCCGCCGACCCGCGCCGGAATCGTATGCTCCTCGTCGTCGAAGTTGATCACGACGGCCACGCTTCCGCGACGGAGCACGAGCCAGCGCTGATCCTCGTCGACCTCGACTCCCGTCTCGCCGAAACGTGGATCGACCAGGTCGGGCCGTGCCCGGCGCAGCGCCGTGAGTTCCTTGTACCAGTCGAGCAGTCTCGCCGAGTCGACACTCTCGAGTTCGCTCCAGTCGAGCTTGGAGTTCTCGAATGTCGAGATTTCCTGCGGGTCAGGGACGACGTTCGGGTCCCAGCCCATGCGTTCGAATTCGGCAATCCGGCCCTCGGCGGTTGCCTTACCGAGCTCGGGTTCAGGGTGCGAGGTGAAGAACTGCCACGGGGTCTTTGCGCCCCACTCCTCCCCCATGAACAGCATGGGAGTGAAGCCGGATGCGAGGGTGAGCGCCGCCGCGATGGCCAGCTGTCCCGTGTCGAGGGTGGCCCCCAACCGGTCACCGGTTGCGCGGTTTCCGATCTGGTCGTGGTTCTGGTTGGCGACAACCAGCCGCCATGACGGCATCCGCTGGGTATCGATCGCTCGACCGTGTGTCCGCCCGCGGAAGCTCGAGAAGGTCCCGTCGTGGAAGAACCCACGGGTGAGGACCTTGGCGAGGGCCGAGAGCGGCTCGAAGTCGGCGTAGTAGCCGGTGGTCTCCCGAGTGAGGGCGACGTGCACCGCGTGGTGGAAGTCGTCGCTCCACTGTCCGTCGAGTCCGTACCCGTTGGCCTCACGCGGGGTGATCAGCGTGGGGTCGTTGAGGTCAGACTCGGCGATGAGGCTGAGCGGGCGACGTACCGCCGCGCTCAGTGCCGCAACGCGTGTCGCCATCTCTTCGAGCAGGTGGGTTGCCCGAGAGTCCACGAGGGCGTGAACCGCATCGAGCCTGAGTCCGTCGACGTGGTAGTCGTCGAGCCACATCAGCACGTTCTCGAGGATGTACTCGCGCACGGTGTCTGAGTGCTCACCGTCGAGGTTGATCGATGATCCCCAGGTGTTGCCGGGGCCGTCGGTGAGATACGGACCGAAGTTCGGCAGGTAGTTCCCGCTCGGGCCGAGGTGGTTGTACACGACGTCCTGGATGACGCCGAGGCCGGCGGCGTGGCAGGCGTCAACGAAGCGCTGGTACCCGGCAGGACCGCCGTAGCTCTCGGAGACGGCGTACCACAGCACTCCGTCGTATCCCCAGTTGTGCGTTCCGTTGAACGCGTTGACCGGGAGAACCTCGACGAAATCGACGCCGAGGTCGACCAGGTGATCGAGTCTGGCGATCGCCGAGTCGAAGGTCCCCTCCGGTGTGAAGGTGCCGATGTGCATCTCGTAGATGACGCCACCGGCGAGCTGGCGCCCGCTCCACGCCGAGTCGTTCCACCGGTACTCGGTGGGATCGAACGTGCGCGACAGCTCGTGCACGCCGTTCGGCTGGCGACGCGAGCGGGGGTCGGGGAACGGGCCGGCCCCGTCGATGCGGTAGCCGTAATCGCTCGCGCTGTCGACGATGTCGGATACCGGAACCCACCAGCCGTCGGTCCCCCGCATCATTTCGGCCGAGCTGTCGCCGAGGACGAGTTCAACGCGCTCGGCGTCTGGCGCCCACACGGTGAACGGTTCGCGGTGTCTTCGGATCATTCGTGCTCTCCAAGAAGTGAGGTGAGGTCGGTGTCATCGGGAACGAGGAGTGCCACCGGGTAGTGCGCGAACAGCTCGGCGGCCTGAAGGGGCCCGCCGGGGTACCGCTCTCCGGTGAAGGCGTCGATGAGAGGCCGGCCGGAAACGACGACCGAGGTGTCGCCCCAGCCTCCGTTCTTCTCGAGACCGAGCGGAAGCCGCGTCGCCAGGGTGATGGCGTCTCCCCTGTCGAAGGCGACGAGGTGTCCGGCTGCCGTGCCGTACGCGGGCAGCGGCAGGTACCGGGAGAACCACTGGGGCCGGTCACGGCGCAGGCGGAGCGCCCGAGCGGTCACGAGGAGCTTTGCCGCTCCCGTCTCGTCGATCGGCGGAAGCCAGCCCCTGTCCACCCTGGCGAGGTAGTCGCGCCTGAGGTCAAAGTCAACGGGTCGCCGGTTGTCCGGGTCGACGAGCGACGTCTCCCAGAGTTCGCTGCCCTGGTACACGTCGGGCACACCGGGCGCTGTGATCTGGATGAGCTTGGCCGACAGCGAGTTCGACCAGCCGGCGGCGGCAACCCGGTCAACGAAACCTGTGACGATCTCGTTGACCTCGGGGTTATCGAAGACGGCGTCGATCAGGCCGTGCATCGCCGTCTCGAATTCCTCGTCCGGGGCGGTCCACGTCGTCGACGTACCCGCTTCCCTCGAGGCCTTCTCGGCGTAGGCGTGCAGGCGCTCCCGCGAGGCTGGCCACGCTCCGATGACGGCCTCCCAGAGCAACTGCTCGAAGGGTCCGTCACCGATCGGCACCAGAGCGCGAAGCCGTCCGAGCGTCGCCTCCCACTCCCGCGGGATTTCAGCGATGACCGAGATGCGGCTGCGCACATCCTCGCCACGTTTGGTGTCGTGTGTCGAGAGTGTGGTGAGCGACGCCGGCAGGGCGGCCTGCCGTGCCTGCTGCCTGCGGTGGAACTCGGCAACGTCGATGGCGAACTCACCGGGATCTGCCCCGACCTCGTTGAGTGAGGTCAGCCGGCTGAACCGGTAGAAGGCTGTGTCTTCCACGCCCTTCGCCATGACCATGCCCGAGGTCTGCTGGAACCGGATCGCAGCGGGATGCTCCGCATCGGCAAGGACCGGATAGAGGGCATCGATTCGTTCCGCGAGGTCCGGGCGGCGGGCGGCAGCGGAGCGGGCCGCCTCGGCGAGGTGGTCCTCGCCGAACGGAAGGTAGGAGCGATAGACCGGGAAGCACGCGAGGAGCTCCGCGATGGCGTCGTCTGCGCCGGGGATCTCCGGAACGAGCCTGGCCAGTCGCAGTACCTCTGAGCGGAGGATGCCGTCGGCGATCCGCCGCTTGTTCTCGTAGATCAGCTCGGGCCAGACGTCGTCCATCGAGGCTGTCGTCTCTTCGAGGTTTCCCTCGAGCGCGTCGAGGCGTGCCCTGCCAGCGGGGTCGACGAGGACCCGGTCGATGTCGCCGAGTGCGTCGTACCCTGTCGTGCCTGCAGCTGCCCAGTTCGGCGGCAGTCCCTCGTCGCCCTCGAGGATCTTCTCCACCAGGACGTACACGCCGCCCGTGGCCTTCTGCAGCGCGTCAAGGTAGTCGCCCGGGTGCGCGAGTCCGTCCGGGTGGTCGACCCTGATGCCGTGCACGAGGTCTTCGTTCACCCAGCGGAGAATTTCCGCGTGGGACTCGGCGAACACCCACGGCACTTCGACACGGATGCCGGCGAGCGAGTTGACCGCGAAGAACCTGCGGTAGTTGAGCTCAGCGTCAGCCCTGCGCCAGTTGACCAGTTCGTAGTTCTGACGCGAGTGAACCGTGCGCGGGTCTGCCCCATCGTCAGCGGTACCCGCGGCGACCGGATACCGGTTGTCATAATAGTGCAGTTCGCCGTCAACGAGGGTGAGGGCGTCGAGTGCATCATCGCCGTCGCCGAGGACGGGAATGCGGATCTTGCCGCCGCCCGCCGCCCAGTCGACGTCGAAGGCCTCCGCGTAGCGGGACGCCTCGCCCTTGGCGAGGAGGTCCCACCACCAGCCGTTCGCCACAGGGGTTTCGACACCCATGTGGTTGGGGACGATGTCGACGAGGATGCCCATTCCCCTGGCCTTCGCGGCCTTCGCAAGCCGGTCGAGCGCTTCGGGGCCACCCCGTGCGGGGTCGACGCGTGAGTGGTCGACGACGTCATAACCGTGGTCGCTTCCCGCCTCCGCTTCAAGCAGAGGCGACAGGTAGAGCCAGTCGGCTCCGAGGTCGTGAACGTAGTCGACGACTCCGCGTGCCGCGTCGAGGTCGAACGACTGCCGGATCTGCAGCCGATAGGTGGATGCGGGGATTCTCAACTCACAGCTCCCGGCTTGACGTCGGTGCTCGACGTGGTCTGCGAACCGCTCAGGACGGCGAGGGATGCCGCAACCGAGTGGTCCGGCTCTGCTTCCGGCGCGGTGTATGCGCGCATGACGAGCAGGCTCCTGCCCTTGACCGTCTGGGTCGATCCTGCGGCGCGGGGAACGCTGTCGGCTCCTTCACCCGCCGTGTCAACCACGATCTCCCATTCGGCGGAGTATTCCTCCGGCGGAAGGGTGAACTCGGCGTCTTCGGCGTCGGCGTTGAAATAGAGCAGGAAGTGAACGTCGCTGACGTTCTGACCTCGTGCGTCGCGTTCACGGATGCCTTCGCCGTTGAAGAAGACACCGACCGTCTTGGCCAGTTCTTCGTCCCAGTCCTCCGGCTGCATTTCCATGCCGGTTTCGTTGAGCCACACGATGTCCGGCAGCGGCTCACCCTCGCCGCGGCGGACGGGCCGCCCGTCGAAGAAGCGGCTCCGTCGGAACACCGGGTGCTCCTTCCTGAGTCGCGCAACGGCGGACGTGAACTCGATCAGCGGCACATCGACGACGTCCCAGTGCAGCCAGGTGAGTTCGTTGTCCTGCGCGTAACCGTTGTTGTTACCGTGCTGCGTTCGTCCGAGTTCGTCACCGTGGAGGATCATCGGGACACCCTGCGAGAGCAGCAGTGTTGCAATCATGTTGCGCTGCTGGCGGGCGCGGAGGCCAAGCACCTCAGGATCGTCTGTGTCACCCTCAACCCCGGAGTTCCACGACCGGTTGTGCGACTCACCGTCGTTGTTGTCCTCGCCGTTGGCCTCGTTGTGCTTCTCGTTGTATGACACGAGGTCGCGCATCGTAAAGCCGTCGTGCGCTGTCACGAAGTTGATGGATGCAACCGGCCGACGTCCCGAGTGCTCGTAGAGGTCGGCAGAACCGGTGATGCGGGCAGCGAACTCGCCGAGCGTCGATGGCTCACCGCGCCAGAAGTCGCGGACCGTGTCGCGGTACTTTCCGTTCCACTCGGTCCACTGCGAGGGGAAGTTACCCACCTGGTAACCGCCGGGACCAACGTCCCACGGCTCGGCGATGAGCTTCACCTGGGAGACGATGGGGTCCTGCTGGACGAGTTCGAAGAATGTCGAGAGCTTGTCGACCTCATAGAGGTCGCGCGCCAGCGCGGAGGCCAGGTCGAAGCGGAAACCGTCGACGTGCATCTCGGTGACCCAGTAGCGCAGCGAGTCCATGATGAGCTGCAGCGAGTGGGGGTGGCGCACGTTGAGCGTGTTGCCCGTGCCGGTGTAGTCGGTGTAGTACCGCTTGTCGTTGTCTTCGAGGCGGTAGTACGCCTCGTTGTCGATCCCGCGGAACGAGAGGGTCGGGCCCATGTGGTTGCCCTCGGCTGTGTGGTTGTACACCACGTCGAGGATGACCTCGATGTCGGCCGCGTGCAGCGACTTGACCATGCCCTTGAATTCCTGGACCTGCTGGCCGGCCTCGCCCGTCGACGAGTATTCGTTGTGCGGCGCGAAGAACCCGATCGTGTTGTATCCCCAGTAGTTCCGGAGTCCCTTGTCGAGGAGCGTTGAGTCCTGGACAAACTGGTGGACCGGCATGAGTTCGATCGCCGTGACGCCGAGCCTCTGGAGGTGCTCGATCGTCGCGGGGTGGGCGATACCCGCGTACGTGCCACGCTGGGCTTCCGGGATCTGGTCGTTGAGCTTCGTCAGGCCCTTGACGTGTGCTTCGTAGATGACGCTGCTGTTGTACGGCGTGCGCGGGTGGCGGTCGCCTGACCAGTCAAAGAACGGGTTCACGACGACGCTGAGCATCGAGTGCGAGGCGCTGTCTTCGTCGTTGCGGGAATCCGGGTCGCCGAAGTTGTATGAGAACAGTGACTGGTCCCAGTCGTACGTGCCACAGGTCGCCTTGGCGTACGGGTCGAGCAGCAGTTTGTTGGGGTTGAGCCGTTTGCCCTGCTCAGGGGCGTACTCGCCGTGGACACGGTAGCCATACCGCTGGCCCGGCTGCGCCTCAGGCAGATAGCAGTGCCAGACGTAGGCTTCTGAGTCCCGCAGCTCGACCCGGGTCTCCGTGCCGTCCTCATCGAAGAGGCAGAGCTCGATCCGCTCAGCGGCTTCGCTGTAAATCGCGAAGTTTGTCCCACTGCCGTCATAGGTAGCACCTAGCGGGTACGCGGTTCCTGGCCAGCTTTCCATCGATCTCCTCGTAAAGCGTTATCGCGCACAAAATTCGCGCGGGTCCCTCAAATCTAGTTCGTCAGCACGATCGGCCAGTTCGACCGAGGTGGGTCTAGCTTTCGCGGCGATCGGGTGCTAAGGAAAATCGCGAGGATCATCCCGCTGAGTGGCGGACCTGGGGCTGCGATGCGCTCAACAGGGCATATCGGCTCTTGCGTTGCCAGAAGCCCGCGAGTTCCATGGGGATCTGCGGCACCGAACCAGCGCGGCGGGCCCGGTGACCGGGTGGTCGCCTGTCGAAGAGAGGACGAGCGAGTGGATTCACAGACGCACGAACTGGCAGAACTCTGGCGCCGCGATGGAACTTTCTCGTCGGTCTTCATCGACGCGAACGGATCATGGGACGGCCCGGGCCACGACGGAGAGGCGCGCAGGCGGCAGGTGCTCGACCGGCTGGCCAGGGCAGGCGCTCCGGATGCCGACCTCACGACTGTCGAGAGGATTCTCGCCGTTCCGAGCGGCACCGGTGGGCCGCATTCACGGTTCCTCGTCGTGCACAACGGAGAGCCACTCCTGGACGAAGTCCTCGCCGGCCCGCTGGTCTGGCCGGAAACCGTTGCCTACCTCGAGATCCCCGACCTTGTCCCGCTCGTGAAGTACAGGCAGAACGACGTCGTCTATCTGGTGGTCGAAGCCGGACGGGGCGGCGGCGAAATCCATGCCTATCGCGCCTCCCATGTCGCCGCTCTTCGGCACGAGAACATCGAGGGCAGGACCGACAGCCTGACCAAGGTCCAGGCGGGCGGCTGGTCCCACAGCAACTACCAGCACCACTCTGAAGAAATCTGGAAGCAGAACCAGACTCAACTCGCAACGGCGGTCAATGAACTCGTTCGGCAACTCCAGCCGGGATTTGTCCTGCTCGCCGGTGATGTGCGCGCTGTCCAGCTGTTGAGCGAGGAGCTGTCAGCAGCGGCCAGGGACATCAGCACCGTGGTACCCGCGAACCTGTTGGCCGCAGGATCGTCCCGGGAATCCCTGCAGGTGCGCATCTCCCGCAAGCTCGAGGAGATTCGGCTTAGGGACCAGTCGCTCCTGCTCGACAAGCTCTCCGCCGGTGACTCCGAAAACGGGGCGCTGGGTTTCGGGGCCGTTGTGCACAGCCTGCAACAGAGCCAGGCAGACACCGTGCTCATTGACTCGGAGGGAACCGACGGCAGGACCCTCCTCGCCCTCGCCGATGCACCCTGGGTGGCGACAGCGCCTGAGGAAGCACTCGGCGCGCGAGTCATCGGGCCGGTACCCGCGATTCTCGCGATCGTCAGGGCAGCCACACTGACCGAATCGCGAGTTGTCTTCGTCGACCATGGCGTCCTCCCGAAGTCGGCTGAGGTGGGGGCAGTTCTTCGATGGCCGACCGGACCCGCTATCCCGGGAACGCCGAGGTGGGAGCAGGCACAGGTCGAGGGCCAGGCCTGAGTCGGTCGCACACGCGATACGCTGGCAGCCGAACCCGATCGGAACCGATCGGAGTGAGATCGCATCGGAAGGATGACGCCCATGACGCCGGCAGACGAGAAGAACCGGGTGACTCCGGCGGGCGACTCAGGCAGCACGCCCGACGAGGCGGGGCACGAGGTGCCACGCCGAGCTCCGAACTACGCGGAGCGCATCATCGGCGAGAACGACCCCGATGACATGGACGGACTGGTCACGCTCGACGACCTGCCGGAGAAAACGGGAGACGCATCCGACCTCGGAGCGCTCAAACGGAAGGCAACCCAGTACGGCGACGGCTCAGCCGGCTGAGTCGCGCAACCCATTGCCACAGGGAAGCATCGGGTCTTACTGTGTTTCGGATGCGCCACTTCACGAGAGCCACACCAGGATCATCTGACCGGAACAGCGCATCTGCCATGGCGCTCGCGATGATGTTTGCCGTTACAGGCGCAATCCACTTTCTCCGCCCCTCGGTGTTCGACCCGATTGTTCCGCGCTCCCTGCCCGGGCCGAGCCGCTTCTGGACCGTCGTGTCTGGCGTCGCGGAATGGGCGTTGGCCCTGCTGGCTTTGAACCGACCCACCAGGAACCTCGCCGGGCTCCTGTCGGCAGCATTCCTGGTTGCCGTGTTCCCCGCCAACGTGCGCACAGTCCGAGTACTCCGCCGAAAGGCGTGGCCTGCCCGGTTCATCGCTCTTGCGCGCCTGCCCTTGCAGCTCCCCCTCGTCGGGCTCGCCCTGCGTGTCGGACGGGGCGAGCGGTGACTCTCACGCCGTCCGGCATCGCCGGCGGCGCACTGGCGGGGGTTTTCGGCCTGGTGCGCTCGCTCCGCCCGCCGCGACCCATCCATCCCCACGGGGTCGCCCTCACCGGTTCGCTCCGCTGGCTCACCGACCGCGGCGCGTCCGGCATCGACTTCATCGACCATCCGCACACCAGCGAACTCCCCCTCACCGCGCGGACGTCGCGGTCGATCGGCGTGCCGGCACCGCTGCCCGACGTCATCGGACTCGCGCTGCGATTCGAGACGACGATGGGAGCGCCAGCGGACCTGCTGCTGGCCTCAACGGGCTTCGGCGTGCCATCGAGATTCTGGCTCGCCGCGCATCGCTCACCGAGCCGCGCCCGGCTCACAACCCTGATGCCGCTTCGAACATCGAACGGCCCGCTCCTGATCGCCGCCCGCACCCTGGAGCCGGACGACCTGCCCGCCGACGTCGATCAACTCGCCTCGCGGTTGGAGTCGACGAGCTGGCGCCTGAAGCTCTACCACGCGACCCCGTTCGGCCACTGGCATCCGTTTGCCGTTGTCGAACTGTGGCGGGAGCCTGGACCCATCGACACCATCGACAGGTACGACCCGGTGCGGCACCCGCTGCCGGGAACATCCACATACCCGTGGGAACGACGCCTCCGGGAGCCGTCCTACCTGAGGGTGCAGCGACACCCGGAGTAACGACAGGTACATCAACGCCACACAGAGAAAGGGCAGGAAATGAAAACGTCAGAGATTCTTGCGGATGCCTTCGGGCGGGTTTCGGAGAGCGTGCACAGCGCGGTCGATGGTCTCGATGCGCAGAGGCTGCTCGCGAGAGCGGATCCGGAGTCGAACACCATAGCCTGGCTGGTCTGGCACCTCACCCGGGTGCAGGACGACCACGTTGCCGACCTGAGGGACACCGACCAGATCTGGATCGCCGCGGGGTGGGTCGACCGCTTCCGGCTCCCGTTCCCGCCGGAGGACACCGGATACGGGCACTCGAGCGACGATGTGGCCCAGGTTGTGGTGAGCTCGCCCGAGCTGCTGCTCGGGTACTTCGATGAGGTCAGCGACCGCACAGCCCACTTCGTCAGTGGTCTCGCCGACGACGACCTGGATCGGATCGTCGACGAAAGCTGGAACCCTCCGGTCACCCTCGGGGTCCGCCTCGTCAGTGTTATCGCAGACGACCTCCAGCATGTCGGCCAGGCGGCGTTTCTCCGCGGCATCCTCGACCGGGAGAACCGCTAGGCTCTGGCGGCGCTACCGCTGACGCTCGGCGAGCCGTCCGAGCGCCGTGAGCGGGATCGACAGCCAGTCGGGGCGGTTTCTGGCCTCGTAGACCGCTTCGTACAGTGCTTTGTCCATCTCGAATGCGTCGAGCAGTTCGCGGTGGTCCCTGAGGTCGACCCCTGAGCCGTCGATGTAGCCGCTGAGGAATGCCTTCCGCGACGCGCTGGTCCAGTTTCGGGCCTCAGCGGTGCTGCCGAGTGAACCGGCGACATAGTCGAAGCTTCGCAGCATTCCGGCGACGTCCCTGAGCGTGAAGTCCGGCTGGGAGCGCTCCTCCATCGGCCTGAGCGGTTCACCCTCGAAGTCGAGAAGGACCCAGTGCCCATCCGCCGCGAGCAGCACCTGGCCGAGGTGGTAGTCACCATGGATGCGCTGGAGCGCCGGCCACGCGATCGACGCCGTCGACTCGTAGAGCGCCTCGATGGTTTCGCGGAATTGCTCGACAGCGGGCACCTCCTCGATGGCGAGCAGCAAACGCGAGCGCCAGCTGGCGAGGGTCGCGTCGATCTCGTCCTGGCTGGGGGCCGCAGCACCGAATGACTCGGCGAGCAATCCGTGAACCTCGGCGGTCACCGTGCCGAGCGAGTACGCCCTGGCCGTGAAGTCCTCGCCGTTCTCGGCGGAGCGAAGGGCGAATCTCCACGCGTCCTCCGAGCCTGACAGGAACTCCTGCGCAAAGGCGAGGTGGCCGCGCGCCCGGCCGGTGGCCTGGCCGATGTCATTCCACTCACCGACGACACAGCCAATGGAGTGCGGAACGTTGAGTGACCCGGATGCGGCGAGCGCTGCCTGCAGGACGACGTCGGGGTTCTCACCATTGTGCAGGGCGCGGAACACCTTGCAGATGACCCGGTCGATGCCGTTCTCGCTGCGGACGTGGTAGATGATCGAGGTGTTTGACTGCTCGCCACGGAGCACACGGGATGAGACGATGTCGGAAATCTCGATCTGACCGAAAGCTTCGCCGCTCGCGGTTGCGCCGAGTGCTGTCGCCTCCTGGTTTGACCCGATGAGCGTGAGCAGGGCCCTGGCGTATGCGGGGTCGTGCGGTCCGTCGTAGAGGTAGCCGGACCGGCCGTCGTCGAGCACGATCTCGGCGATGAGCGCCGACTCTGCGTCTGGCAGTGGTTCGGTTCTCTCGGTGACCGGTACCTGGTAGAGCACGGGGTCACGACCGGAGAAGTCCATGATCAGGTGAGTGAAGACCCTGGCATCATCGGATGCCATCTCCCAGCTTCCGATGAGTTCGAGCTCCGGAACGCGTCCCTTGCTGGCAAACCAGCGCTGGGAGACGAGCCAGGGGGCAATGTGTGTGAGCGGACTGTGTTCGAGGGGACGCGCCGGCGAGGACATATACCGAGACTATTGCCTCGAAGCGCTCGCACTCTCCACGCGGCTCGGGGGTTGACAGGTTCCGCGTCAGTCGCCAACGCGCCGCCCGCGGGACTCACACAGCCGGTAAACCCAGGCATAGACCAAAAGCGAGCCGCAGAGGCCCGGGATCAGGAGCCACGCAGCCGGCCGGGCGAAATCCAGGGTCGGCCAGCCGAGTGCGATCCCGCCGAGGATGAAACCGAGGCTGACCAGCTGGGCCTGGACGAGGGTACGGAACGCGCTCCACCGCGTGTCGACCAGCATCCAGACGTTGACCATTCCCGGGAGCGTCAGTGTCGCCCCGATCACCCTGGCGGTGAGAGGCGTCAGGCTCCACGCCCAGTTCTCGACGAGGAGAGACGGAACCAGAAAGAGAACGACACCGACACACAGCGACAGGAGGCCGACGCCCGCGAGGGTGACGCGCCAGGCCCGGGGAATCGTCGTGTCGTTGGTGTCGGGAGCACCGGCATCCGACCGGGATTGGACGAGGATGGCGACGAGCACCAGGAAGGGCGTTGTCAGGTACAGCGCCGTCCACGCGATGAACGAGATGTGACCGGCGTGGAACCGATCCCAGTGCAGCAGCGTTGCAATGCCGAGCAGCGTGGCGAACGTGAGCACGGCGGGAAAGCCGTGCTTTACCCGGTGCCATCGACCCAGGCGGATCACCGCGACGAAGAACCAGACACCACCGAGGTACGCGGACGCGAGATACCTGGCTGTGATGTCTGGCGTGATCGTCCAGGCGAAGTGCTGTTCGGTGCTCCCGGGGGCCAGGTACAGCAGCGCGCTCGCAACGACGAGGAACGGCAGCACGACGACGCTGAGCCAGAGGGTGAACGGGCGGACCGTGTCGTCCGCCGTTCGCCGACGGCTGCCCACATCCTGATCGCTCGATCGGAAGTTCACGACGACGCGCCATCCACGCCCGCGAGATTCACTCCCGCCCCGGCAAGGCTGGCACCGGGCAGCGCGAACCTGACCGCCTGCGCTTCGCTGAGTGCTCGGCCCCTGCCTCGCGCGGCTTCGAACTGACCGGCCGCCTCCCCCGCGAGGATCCCATCGATCCAGTACTGCGAGAACTTGAAGGTCTGCGCGTTCTTCAATCCGGTCTCTTCGCGGAGCTTCTCGGCGGCGCCATCCAGGATTCCGGCTCTCTCGACGTCGCCCCGCGCTGCAGCGATGGCGGTGAGCCCCTCCAGCCCGTACGCGACACCGTCATCGTGGCCGAGCCGCACCGATTTGGCGAGCGCAGACTCCAGAGCGACGCCCGCCTCCTCGAGCTTCCCCTCGACGGTGAGGGCGATCCCGAGATGGTGCAGCGCTATCGTCTCGCTCAAACCGTCCTGGAACTCTTCGGCGAGCGCGAGGCTCTCTCTAAAGCGGTTGAGCGCTGCGTGCACCCTCTGCGAGACCAGCGCGGTCCTGCCGAGCATGACGAGCACCATCGCCTGTCCCCACAGGTCGTTCTTCTCCCTGAACAACCCGAGGCTTGTCTCCAGCACCTCCTCCGCCCCGGCGACATCGGGGGGCGATGCGGCCAGCCGTGCGAGCGCGACCGATACCAGTGCGAGCGCTTCTCCCGAGGCAGCATTTTCTGCCCTGAACAGTGCGGCACTCTCGATCAGGCCGGGGACCACATCCCGCTCCGGCTCCTTCCAAAACCCGACGGCCCGCGTGTAGTAGAGCGCGACCGCGCGAGTGAAACCGGTGACGGGCGGTTCGGCGTCGAGCACCCGCGCCATCCAGCCGGCCACCTCGCCGAGGAGCCCGCCAACCCACAGGTAAACGTAGAGGGTCCAGGAGAACCGTGCCGCCCCCTCCCAGTCCTCCCTCTCGAGGAGGTACCTGATCACGGCCCTGAGGTTGGAGAGGTCATCCTCGAGGATGTTCATCCACTCCCCCTGTGTCGGGCCCTCCAGAAGGCGCTCGGCGCGTTGGGCGAGGCCCATGAAATACGCCGCGTGCCGTTCGCTGACGTCCGCCAGGTGCCCGTCACGCTCGAGCTGTTCCCTGGCGAAGTCCCTGACCATCATGAGCAGGGAGAAACGGGAACGCGTTCCCCTGTCCTCCTGACGAACGAGACTGTTGTCGACGAGTGTCTCGAGCAGTGTCAGTGTGTCGGTGCCATCGGAGGGCCGGTACACCGCCTCGACGGCGTCGAGCGAGAAACCGCCGTCGAACACCGCCAGTGCGGCGAGAAGTTGCTTCTCGCCGTCGTTCAGCATTCCGGTGCTCCACTCGATGGCGTTCCTCAGGGTCTGCTGTCTCTCGGGGAGATCGCGGGATCCACCCCCGAGGAAGGAGAGCCGGCTGTGGAGGCGTTCAAGCATCGCCGACGGGGTGAGTACCCTGACCTTCGCCGCTGCGAGCTCGAGGGCGAGGGGCACGCCTTCGAGGCGGTTGACGAGTCTGGCGACGTCGCGGGCGTTGGCATCCGTCACCTGGAAATCCGGCTTGACGGCGCGGGCACGCTCGGTGAACAGTGCGACTGCCGCGATGTCGGCGATACCGGCAGCCGTGTGCGGTGCGGAAGCGTCGGGCAGGTCAAGCGGCTCGACGTCGATCGTCCTTTCGACGGAGATCCGCAACCGGGTGCGGCTGGTGACCATCAGCGTGAGGCCGGGCGCCGCAGCGAGGAGCAGCGTCAGCGCGGGTGCCGCATCCACCACCTGCTCGAAGTTGTCGAGAATGAGCAACATGTGCCGGTTCCGCAGCGCGGTGGCGAGCTTCTCCGCGAGCGGGGCCTCCCCCGTGTCACGCACGCCGAGTGTCTTCGCGATGGTTGCGATCACCGCGGTCTCGTCGTGAACAGGAGCAAGGTCCACGAAGTACACGCCGCCGGAGAATTCGGCTGCGACACTGGCCGCGACAGCGATCGCGAGCCTGCTCTTGCCGATGCCGCCGGGGCCGATGAGGGTCACGAGGCGGACCGCGGGATCGCGCACGAGCCGGCCCACCGTCGTGACCTCGGACTCCCTGCCGATGAGTTCCGTCAGCGGTGCGGGCACGTGAGCCCGGGGACCGATCGGGTCATCGGCCGCCGACACAGCGAGATTCTGCCCCTGGCTGAAGCGTTCGGCCAGCAGTACGGCGAGGTCGGCCTCGAGAAACTCCGCGAGTTCCGCCTCGTCGGAGAAATAGGTGAATGACGCCGTGTCATCCGATTTGATCCGGTCGAGCAGCTCCTTCAGCCTGGGCTCTCTGTTCTCAGCCGGTTCCTTGATGTAGATGAGCTTCGGCATCGAGGCGGGTGCAAGGTAGTACTCATCCGCGAGGCCGGACACTTCTTCACCGGGAGCGACCCAGCCGTAGCGTTCCCAGTACAGGCCGACAAAGACCTCGCTCTGCGCCAGGTAGGCGCGATAGAGGTCCCTCGGCGGATGCGGCCTGGCACCGAGCTCGAACATGACGGGGGCAAGCCGCAACCGTTCGATGGCGGCGCGCGCAGCTTTTCGCTCCGGCGCGAGCTCTTTGAGTGTTGAGCTGACGAAGACGCGGAGCCGCTGGTCGGGTGTGCGGATCGTTGCGGGCTGATGATCCATGCTGAGCATTGTCGAACGCGTTGCGGTCCCTCGTCCAGCCCCGAACCCCGTGGAGTCCGCCACGCACGACGAGTACACTCTCGCCTTAGAACCGCGGGTACCGCCCGGTACCCCGAGGTGGAGGTGCCCGATGACTACCGAAAGGTCCAGGCGACCGCGGATTCTGGTGTCGCTGGCCTCAGCGCCAGCGCGCGACCGCGTCGTCGATGAGCTGACCCGCCGATATTCCGCGGATTACGAGGTCGTGTCTCCCGATGATGCCCAGGGGACGTTTGCTCACCTCCGGGAAACCGCGGCGGCCGGATCCCGCGTCGCGCTGGTGCTGTCGGACGACCTTACGGATCACCAGCATGACGGCTCGGTCTTCCGCTTCGCCCGCCGGCTGTTTCCGGAGGTGCGTCGCGGCCTGGTGATCGAATGGGGCTCGTGGGGGAACCAGGACACCGCGCGGGTGGTTCTCGAGGCCTTCGCCTCCACCCAGGCCGACTCCTACATCGTTCTCCCTCGCCGCTCCCCCGATGAGTATTTCCACCGGGCGATCACCGAGCTCCTTCACGCAGCGACGCGGGCGGCCGATGACCAGGCACCGGATGCCGTCATCATCGGCCCGCTGTCATCCCCGCGGGTGCACGAGATAACCAGGTACCTGTCGAGGGCTGGCATCAGTAACCGCATCAGCAGCCCCGGTTCTGCCCACGATTCGACGGTCCTCGCGCGGGGACACGACACTCGCCGTCCCGTCGTGGAGGTGCCGGGCGCCGGCGTCCTCGCCGACCCGAGTAATACCCAGCTCGCGGACGCCTTCGGCCTGACTACGTCGGTGAATTCGGGCACAACCGTGGACGTGGCGATCGTCGGAGCCGGACCGGGAGGCCTCGCCGCTGCCGTGTACGCGGCGTCTGAGGGACTTGACACGCTCGTGCTGGAACGGGAGTCGGTCGGCGGCCAGGCTGGCTCCAGCTCCCTCATCCGCAACTACCTCGGCTTCGCGAGCGGGGTATCGGGGCTGGACCTCTCCGACCGCGCCTACCAGCAGGCCTGGGCCTTTGGCGCCCGGTTCGCGCACACGAGGAGTGTGTCGGGGATGTCGCTCGATGACGGCTTCCGGCTGGCCATCGACGGCGAGGACGAGGTCAGGGCCCGTTCGGTGATCCTCGCGACCGGGGTTTCGTATCGCAGGCTCGCCGTGCCGGGTCTCAACACGTTCGTGGGCACCTCGGTGTTCTACGGCGCGACGGCGGTCGAGGCAAAGGCCCAGACCGGACGCAACGTCCTCGTCGTCGGCGGCGGCAACTCAGCGGGCCAGGCCGCGCTGCACCTCGCGAGGTATGCGGCATCCGTTTCCCTCGTCGTCAGGGGCCCGAACCTCGCCGCGAGCATGTCGAGCTACCTCATCGAACAGCTCGCGGCCGCCGGGGTCGCCATCCTCACCGAACAGAGGGTGGTTGGCGGACACGGCACTGACGACGGGCTCGAGGAAATTGTGTTGCGGCACAGGACCACGGGCGACGAGGTGACGGTCCCGGCGAGCGCCCTGTTCATCACCATCGGTGCTGCGCCACACACCGACTGGGTCGACGACCGGGTGCTGCGCGATCAGTGGGGCTACGTGTTCACCGGCGGCGACATGGTCGCAGAGGGGGGACGCAGGGCGTGGTCGCGTGACCGCCCGCCGGGGCCCCTCGAGTCGAGCGTGCCCGGTTTCTTCGCGATCGGTGATGTTCGCCGCGGGTCCGCGAAACGGGTCGCATCCGCCGTCGGCGAGGGCTCCGTCGTCGTCGGGTCGGTGCACGCCTTCCTCGCCGAACATGCAACCCGTTGAATGCGCGGCGAGGCGTATCCGAGGGCAGCGGCGAGCACGGTGCCGTTCAGCCCGCCAGCTCGGCGACGATTTCGGCCAGACGGATGGCATCGAACGGTGCACGCACCTTCGCGTCGTTGTCGCAGTACACGTAGACGTCTCGCGGCCTGCCATCGGTCGTTGAGCCGGTGCGCCAGCCGTGGACACGCCGAGCCCAGGTCTGCAGCAAATCCTCGGGGTAGCCGCTGACGTACAGCTCCTCAGCGCCGTGCAGTCGCACGTACATGAAGTCACTCGTCACCTCGAACAGCTGGGGGAAACGGCCCGCGCTGTCCGACACCACCACAGCGATGTCCTGGTCCCGCGCAAGATCGACGAAGTCGTCACAGTCGAACGTCGGGTGGCGGATCTCCACGGCGTGGCGGAGAGGACGCTCGGCATCCGTTTTGAGCCAGGACCTGCCCTCCATCCGATCGTCGTGGCCTCGGGCGAACTCGACGGCGGCCGTCGTCGTCCGCGGGAGTGTGGCGAGGAACGCACCAACGGTCTCCCGGTCGTAGGCCAGGTTCGGCGGCAACTGCCACAGCACGGGCCCGAGCTTGGGGCCAAGCGCGAGGACGCCGGATGCGAAAAAGTTCGGCAGCGCTTTTTCCGCATTCCGCAGCCGGAGGATGTGGCTGATGTACCGTCCGCCCTTGACCGAGAAGACGAAGTCCTCCGGCACTTCTTCCGCCCAGCGGGCGTAGCTCTTCGGCGTCTGCAGCGCGTAGAACGAACCGTTGATCTCGACGCTGTTCATTCGGCCGGAGACAAACTCCAGCTCGCGTTTCTGAGTGAGTCCCTTGGGGTAGAAGACAGAACGCCACGGTGCGTAGCGCCAGCCGGAGATGCCGATCCGTGCGTCGCCGATGTCAGCCGAGCCGTTTACCCCGGCGACCCTGGGCTCCTCAACCGTCACGGCGCACCGTCTCTCCCGGCCACACGTACGGCAGGTTGTCCGGCACGCCGGGAAACACCTCACCGTAGAACTCGGGATCCTTGCGGACGAGGTTCGACTGGTGGCTCAGGTGGAAGGCCTCGTCACCGATCCACGGCGGCAGCTCCAGCTCGTCCTGGCTGAGCCCTTCGACGTCGGGTGCGAACGGCAGCACCTGCGGGCGTACCGTGTCGCTGTGACCGCGTGCGATCCAGGCATCCGTCATATCGAGAGCGTATTTGGTGAGCGCTGGCACGTATCCGCGCCACATTTTGGCCGCGGGATGATGCCGCCAGCCGTAGGTGGGGATGGTCACCGCACGCAGCAGCTGGAGCGCCTCAATGCGCTGCTTGCCGAGGCGTGAGCGATCGAGCACAGCGGCGCTCTCGGCGAATGACGGGTATGGGAGAAAGGTCTGCACGGTGACGCCGACGCTACCCAGAAGCCGAGCGGCAGGATACGGGTTGACGAATGCCCTCCCACCGCACTCATGTGCCAGGCGGCGTGGCACCGCCTGTCGGAATCGTTCCGACTCGGGCAGGATCGACCCATGGAACTTTCGTCGCTCGACCCCGTTTCCCCGCAGCTCGCCAAGGCCGTCGGCAGCGTGCCGGAACCCGACAGCGTTCCCGGCGGGTTGAGCTTCGAGCCCAAGTGGGACGGGTTCCGCGCGATCGTATACTTCGACGGCGAGAACGTCGAGATCGGCAGTCGCGGCTCGAAAATGCTCACGCGGTACTTCCCGGAACTGACGGATGCCTTCAGCCGGCTCCTGCCAGGACCCTGCGTGCTCGACGGCGAGATCGTGGTGCCACAGGGTGCGGAGGGCTCACAAAAACTCGACTGGGAGGCGTTAACGGCCCGGATCCATCCCGCGGCGAGCAGGATTGCGCTCCTCGCGGAGTCGACGCCGGCAATGTTCGTGGCGTTCGACCTGCTGTCGAGCGGCGGCGACGTGCTGCTCGACACCCCGTTCTCCGAACGACGCGAGCGGCTCGAAGGGCTCACCGGTTCTCTCCCGCACCCGCTCCACCTCACGAGGACGACGACGGACGTGGAGCTTGCCCGCCAGTGGCTCGTCGAATTCGAGGGGGCTGGACTCGACGGAGTTGTCGCGAAGCCACTCCTCCAGCCGTACGCACCGGGTAAGCGGGTGATGCTCAAGGTCAAGCATCATCGCACCGCCGATGTCGTTCTCACCGGTTACCGGGTGCACAAGAGCGGCAACGGGGTGGGGTCACTGCTCCTCGGCCTCTACAACAGTGATGGCGTCCTCGTGAACGTTGGCGGGGCATCCGCTTTCACTAATGCCCGCCGCCTTGAACTGGTGGACGAACTCGCGCCGCTGGTGAAACGGGATGCCGACGGCGAGATCGTTGCGGCCGAAACGGAGCGCAGCAGATTCTCGGGGTCGAAGGATGTGTCGTTTGTGCCGCTTGAGCCCAGCCGCGTCGTCGAAGTGCAGTACGACCAGATGGAGGGGATGCGATTCCGTCACACCGTGCAGTTCGCGAGGTGGCGCCCTGACCGCGAGGCGACGTCATGCACCTTTGACCAGCTGGACCGGCCCATCGCCTACGATCTCGACGGCGTGCTGGTTTAGTCGGTCTTCTCGTCGTCCCAGTTGGCGGCGTTCTTCCGGCTCGGCTGAACCCGCGGCGGTTCGCCGGGCATTTTCGGGAAGTCCGGGGGGAATGGCAGTTCGCCGAGTCCGTTCTTGACATCCCGCTCCCACCATTCGAGGAGAACGTCGATGGTCCCGGGCTTATTGCCCATGTCTGCCCACGGGTCGCCTACCGTGCGGAGTCGCTCAGGCACCGTATCGATGGTGAAGGCTTTCGGGTCGGCGTTCTCGAGTTCTTCCCACTCGATCGGGCAGGACACCGGGGCATGCGCGAGGGCCCGCGGACTGTAGGCACCAGCCATCGTTCGGTCGCGGTTGGCCTGGTTGAAGTCGACGAAGATACGTTTGCCGCGTTCTTCCTTCCACCAGTTCGTGGTGACCAGCTCCGGCATCCGGCGTTCGAGTTCGCGGGCAGCAGCGATGACCGCGTGCCGCACCTCGAGGAATTCGTGGGTGGGCTCGATGGGCGCGAAGACGTGGATGCCGCGGTTGCCGCTGGTCTTGAGGAACGCCGTCAATCCGGCCTCGGCGAGAAGTGCGCGCAGTTCGATCGCCGCGGGGATCGCATCGTCGAAATCGGTGCCCGGCTGCGGGTCGAGGTCGATGCGCAGCTGGTCGGGGTTGTCTGAGTTTCCGGCGAGAGACGGCCACGGGTGAAAGACGACGGTGTTCATCTGGGCCGCCCACACCGCTGCCGCCGGTTCGTCGAGAACGACCTGGGGGTGTGATCGCCCGCTCGGGTAGGTGACGGTCACGGCTCGCACATAATCCGGTGCACCCTTCGGCGGGTTCTTCGAGAAAAACTGTTCGCCGTCGATTCCGCCTGGGAACCGCTGGAGCGACACCGGGCGGTCGCCGTTGGCGGCGATGAACGCCTGTCCAACCTCGACCAGATACTTCGCGAGGTCGAGTTTGGTGATGCCGGGTTCTGGCCAGAGCACCCGGCCGGGGCTGGAGATGCGAACGTCGCGGGTGCCGTGCGGTCCGTCGACGGGGAGGATGACTGCGTCGGATGCCATGCGACCAACCTACTGGGGGGCCTCTGTCGAGTCACCCCCGACTCCGGGCGCGTCCCCCACGCCTAGCCCCTGTTCGTGCCGGTGACACTGGCGATAACAGCCACCGCCGGCGTCTCGACTCCCCGCTGACCTCCCTGCCGAACGGCTCCTCGTCGGTACGATTGGTCAGTCCCGCGACGACCGGTCGCGGCTGAAAGGGCAGAATGACGATCACCGCCTCCGCTGATGGTTCGGCGCTGGGCAACCCGGGTCCCGCGGGTTGGGCCTGGTATGTCGACGACGACTGCTGGGGGGCTGGTGGCTGGAAACACGCCACGAACAACCAGGCCGAGCTGAAGGCTGTTCTCGAGTTGTTCCGTTCGACCGCACACATCGACGACGATCTGCTCGTCATGTGCGACAGCCAGTACGTCATCAACTCGGTGACGAAATGGATGCGCGGCTGGAAGGCGAAGGGCTGGCGCAAGAGCGACGGCAAGCCTGTTCTGAACATCGAGCTGCTCAAGGAACTCGACGAGGCACTCGCCGGGCGTAGGTACAAGTTCGAATGGGTACGCGGTCACGTCGGTCACGAGCTCAATGAAGCCGCGGATGCCCGCGCCCGCGCCGTCGCCGAGGCCTTCCAGCGGGGCAAGGAGATTCCGTCCGGTCCCGGTTTTCCCGGGGCGGGTTCGGCTGCCGCCATCGGGCAGACCACAGCCTCCGCTGACGGCACAGCCACCACTGAGGGCGACCCTGCACTCCTCTCGACCGCGTCAACATCCTCAGCACCGCGATCTTCCGCCGTCGCGTCCTCCACACCCGCGTCGGCCGCTCCGATCGCACGGAAGTCCCCCGCTGCCGAGCCGTCCACCCCGATTGACCTCGAACCGAGTCTCTTTGACCTCGACGACGAGGCCAGCGGTACCGGATGGCACACGGTCACGTTGTCGCTGAGCGCGGCCGAGAACATCCGTTTGCAGGAACGCGCACGCCAAAAAGGTGTCAGTGTCGAGGACTTTCTTCGCGGCCTGATTTGAGCAGACAGGAGAGCAGGGTGACTGAGCGTCCGTATCACCACGGTGATTTGAGGCAGGCCGTCATCGATGCGGCTGTCGAGGTCATCAGCGAGAACGGCCCTGCTGCCGTCAGCCTGCGCGACCTCGCGCGCCAGATCGGGGTCTCTCATGCGGCGCCGGCTCATCATTTCGGTGACAAGGAAGGCCTCTTCACCGCGGTGGCTACCGAGGGTTACACCCGGTTGACGGATGCCCTCGGGCGGGTTGAGCCCGCGACCGACCTGGTTGAGCTCAGTGTGGCCTATGTGCGGTTTGCCGTTGATCACGAGGCCTACTTCGAGGTCATGTTCCGGCCCGACCTGTTGCGAAACGATGATCCCGATCTGGTCAAGTCTCGGAACCGAAGCAGATCGGCCCTCTTCCGTGGTGTTGCGTCGTTGCCACCGGAACGCCGGGGTGGTGACACCATCCTCACCAACGTGAGTGCGTGGGCCTTTGTCCATGGGTTTGCCACTCTCTGGTTGCAGGGTGCCCTGCCGAAGGAGATGGGGGCCACCGTCGATGACGCTGTCCGCGTCTCGGCGTCGTTCCTCTTTGGCCGCGTCGGTCACTAGACCGTCGTTGAACGGTCCCGGCCACCTGTCCCAAAACCGTATCCAGTGAGTCGGAATCAAGGCTGCGGTCACGCCTCTCCCCGAAAAGGATGCGGTCAGGCTTACCTGGAACGTCTTCCCGGTGGCCTTGAAAGGCTCCGGTCGCGATCCGAGGGGTGTTGTGTCGTCTACCCGGCGCTGGCGAGTCGTGTCGGCGGGCCAGCCGCAGAGCTCTCCCCCGGCCCCTGCCCGGTGGGTCTGCCCTCCCTATCGCCGGCGGCTGCGGCTCGTGCTGCGGCGTCCGCAGCTTCGGTCGCGGCCTTGATCCCGGCCAGGCGGAGTCGTTCCTTCTCCAACGGTGACTTCGATGGCATCCGGATCGGGATCCGCTCCCCGTTCTCACCCGGTGGTGGGATCAGGTAATACTCGCCCTCGATCCGAACCACCCGATAGCCAAACGTATGCACCAGAGTGTGGTGATACGGACACAACAGGATCCCATCGGCGAGGTCGGTGCAGCCCTCGTGGGCGGCCCATTCGTTGATGTGGTGCGCTTCGGTCATCGACGGCGGACACTCGCACCCCTCGATCCGGCACCCACCGTCACGAACCGCCATCGCCACCCTTTGTTTCCGGGTGTGCAAGCGTTGTTCCCGGCCGACGTCGAGGATCGTGCCGGAGGTGTCCATCAGGATCGGGGAGATCCCGGAGATACAGATCTGCTTCTCAATCACACTGCCCGGAACCGCGTCTTTGCTGTCTTCGAGATAGCCGGTGCCGACCAGGTGTTCCGCGCCCTCGCTGTCGGTGGCACGGTTGTCGAGGTTTTCCTCGGTCATCACGACCCGGATTCCGGGTTGGCGTGACCCGTACGTTGTGGTCGGGTCGGCCTGTACCCCGGTGCGCATCGCACCCATCAGAATGTCGTACACAATCTGGTCGTTACTGCGCTCATCGACCCGGAGTTTCTCGGCCCGTTCCGCTTCGACCGGGTCCACCATCCGCGGGCCACCGCGCCGCGGCCGCAACGCCGCCCCGACGATGGACTCCACCCAGGCGGCGCCTTCCTCATCGAAGGCCACATACGCTGTTTTCGTGCCGTCCTCGTTGCGGCCGAACCGCCACTTCCGGTTCGCGTACCGCTCATCCCACCGCAACTGCACCCCGGCCGGATCAATCCGGTCCCGCAAATGCCGCGCCCGCACACCCAACTCGTCAGCGTTCACCCCGGCAGCATCGGCGATGATCTCCACCGCCGCGGCCCGCAGCATCTCCACATCCACCCGGTCGTTCGGCACCCCGAGCCCCCGCATGATGATCGTCACCGCCTCGGAGCGGATCACACCCTCCCGCGCTGCCCGAGAGATCGGTTCGTGCCACGGCACCACCGGCACCGGACGCAACACCGACACCGAAGCGCGGTCTGTGTCCGCGTCCGGGTCCGCGTCGGGATCGACCAGGATCCTCCCGTCAAGATCGATCAACGGCTCATCGGCGCCGTCGACGCCGGGACCACCAGATCCATCAGTCCCCCCGGCACCGGGTCCGAAGCCTGTGGGGTGGGTGGCGGCATCCGCCTCACCCATCGCCTCACCGAGCCGCACCTGCCGGAACGCCTCCGACTTCGTCGACCCGGTCAACCGTTGCACCAGATTCACCGCGGTGCGATCCCCGGCCGACTGAGCCCACCCCGAGTAACCCAGGTCACGCGCCGACCGTTTCGCCGCGACACCAGCGCCGGCCGCGATCACCGCGTCCAGTTCCGACTTCGCCCGCGCCGCGTTGCGGAGCAATTCCTCGAGTTCGGCGTTCGCTGCCCGCTCCAACACCATCGACAACGGCAAGCCAGTGCCAGTGCCAGTGCCAGTGCCAGTGCCAGTGCCAGTCGCAGCATCGCCGGGACCGACACCAGGCCCACTGCTCAACGGCTCCGGCTCCACCGGCACGAACCGCGGGCGTTTAAACGACGAACCGGCACCACCGAACTCGGTGATGCCGGTCGAAACCGCTGCAGACGAAGACACTGCAGACGAAGACCCGCCCCTGCGCGGAACCTGTAGGCCCGGCGCCGGTTCAGATCCTGACGCAGGTTCAGGACCAGACGCTGGCTCCGGCCCCGCGGCATCCGCCACCCGACCAACCGCCTCGATGGCGTCCTTATACCGAGCGATCTGGTCGCACACCCGAAGGGCGACCTCTCGAATCTGCTCGGACACCTTTGCCATACTTCATAATATCGCATCAAGCACAGTTTCGAAAGTAGTTTCTACTATAAGTTCCCAGAATTTTCTTGCTCAATGGCCGAGAATTACTCCCAGCCGAACCCGGTTCCACTACGCGAAATGCAACCCTTGTCACGAACTCCCCCGGAATCACGGGCGAAAAAGCACTAATCTATCCACCGCAAAGATGCCTGTAACTCGGAATCCAGTTGTTGTCTAGATTAGCCATGAGTGTTCCACCGGCGTCAGGTCGCAATCAAGTGATCACCCTGCACGTCGAAGACATTGATCCCCAGCCATCCGCTCCCCAAACTCCCCACACCAACCCCTAGCGCACCCCGAACCGACCTGCTAACCTACAACCAAATGGTTGTACATGAGTTGAGTGACATCGCGGTGGACCGCATCTTCCAAGCACTGGCAGACACGACCCGCCGAGACATCGTTGCGCGCACACTGCGCCGCGAGCAGTCGGTCTCCGACCTCGCGACGCACTACGACATGAGCTTCGCCGCGGTCCAGAAACATGTAGCGGTGCTCGAGCGCGCGATGTTGGTCACCAAGGAGCGTCGAGGTCGGGAGCAGATCGTGCACGGAAACACCGAAGCGCTTCGCCGGGCAGCCCAGCTGCTCGACGCCTACGAAAAGATCTGGCACGACCGTGCCAGTCGCATCGGAGAGATTCTCTCCGAGCCTGAGAAAGGAAGCGACAAGTGACTCTTGTCAATTCACGTACGGATGTCGAAAACCTCACCCTGACCTTCATCACCGAGTTCGCGGCCCCAGTTGACCGTGTCTGGCAGGTCTGGGAAGACCCGCGGCAGCTCGAACGCTGGTGGGGTCCGCCCACCGTCCCCGCGACCTTCGAGAGGTTCGAGTTCACGCCAGGGGGCGAAGCCCGCTACTACATGACCACCCCGGATGGAGCGAAACCCCGCGGCTGGTGGAGATTCATAACGATGGATGCCCCGAATCGCCTTGAATTCGTCGACGGGTTCGCTGACGACAACGGTGACCCCGTTGACGTCGAAGACGTCTCCAGCTGCGTCGTCAGCCTCGAGCCCGTCGACGGCGGCACCAGGATGACCTTGGTCAGCACGTTCAGAAGCACCGAACAGCTCGAAGCGATGATCGAGATGGGGATGCTGGAGGGCCTGACCGAGGCTCTCGGCCAGATCGACGCGATCCTCGCGGAGTCGGCCGTTTCGCATTAGCGCGTGGCGGCTGAGTCGCGGCGAAGGTGGCGGTGGTTCGATACCACCGCCACCTTCGTATGCCCGACCACGACCACGGGCGCCACCCACGCGCGGCAATGGATTAGCGTTGACGCTGACGAGAGCGAGGTCGGATGGGCATCCACATCGGCACCTCCGGCTGGAGCTACGACCACTGGGACGGCGTTCTCTACCCGCCAGGACTACCCCGCTGGCACCGCCTCGCGCACTACGTGAGCACCTTCGACACCGTGGAGCTCAACGCGAGCTTTTACCGCTGGCCGCGCGACGCCTCGTTTGCGAGCTGGCGCAACCGGCTCCCGCCCGGATTCCGGCTCTCGGTCAAAGCCCCGCGGGGCCTCACCCACGGCAAGAAGCTCTACTCCCCCGAACCCTGGATCGACAGGATCACCCACGCCTGGCACGAACTCGGCGACAAGCGAGCCGTGCTCCTCGTCCAGTTGCCTCCGTCGCTCGAGCGCGACGACGCGCGGCTCGACTACTTTCTCGGCCGTCTGCCCGACTGGATCACGGTAGCCGTCGAGTTTCGCCATCCCAGCTGGCACGACGCGGGCATCTACCGACTGCTCGAGTCCCACGGTGCTGCCTACTGCGTGATGAGCGGCGCCGGCCTTCCCTGCGTGCTGCGGGTAACGGCATCCGTCGCCTATGTCCGCATGCACGGCCCCGATCACGATCAACTCTACGGCGGCTCATACTCCGACCAGGACCTCGCCTGGTGGGCCGACCGCCTGCGCGAATGGCGCGACGTCGGAACGGATGTCTACGTCTACTTCAATAACGATGGCGGCGGCAATGCGGTTCGGAACGCGATCACCCTGCGCTCAATGGTCGGCTGAGCCACCCACCGTCAGCCACCGCCCTCGTTAACGACGAAACGCCGCGGCACTGGGCCGCGGCGTTTCGTGACGTGCACATCGAACTGAACCTAGGAGACGCGCTCCGACTCACGGTGCGGGAGCTTCCACCCCGGGCGCACAAAGTGGCAGGTGTATCCGTTCGGGTACTTCTCCAGGTAGTCCTGGTGCTCCTCCTCGGCCTCCCAGAAGTCCCCGGCGGGTGTGACCTCGGTCACGACCGGTCCCGGCCAGAGGCCTGACGCGTCAACGTCGGCGATCGTGTCGAGCGCCACGCGCTTCTGCTCATCGTCGAGGTAGAAGATCGCCGAGCGGTAGCTCAGGCCAACGTCGTTCCCCTGGCGGTTCTTGGTGGAGGGGTCGTGGATCTGGAAGAAGAACTCCAGCAGGTCACGGTACGAGATCTGCTCGGGGTCGAAGACGATCTCCACGGCCTCAGCGTGTGTGCCGTGGTTGCGGTACGTCGCGTTGGGGGTGTCGCCGCCGGAGTATCCGACGCGGGTGGAGATCACTCCGGGACGCTTGCGCAGCAGCTCCTGGGCGCCCCAGAAGCATCCGCCGGCGAGAATCGCGGTCTGTGTTGTGTTCGTCATAGTGGCTCCCTTGTCTCAAAACAGTCTGCCGGAGAAGGAGAACGCATGCGACGCCCTTCGTGTTCCCTCGTTCCTGAATGCCAGCCGTGGGTCTCCGAACGCCGGAGGCGGGCGGATGTCGCGGCGCACGTCACACACGGACCCCTGGCCCGGCGTCGGTTGGCCCCGCTAGCATTCGCAGCAACGCGACGATACGGCGACAACAACGCGACGACAAGGGAGTCAGACATGAGCGAGAACACGAACCCGGTGACCGCAGTCCTCGAGGCGTATCGCGCCGCGGTAGCCGCCCGCGATGTCGCCGCGTTCGCCGCCATCTACGCCGACGATGTGCACGTCTTCGACTCCTGGGCGCAATGGCAGTATCTGGGCATAGAGGCGTGGCGCGCGATGGCGATGGGGTGGTTCAGCTCGCTGGGCGACGAATCGGTTCAGGTCGAGTTCACCGACCTCAGGGCGTTCGTCGGCGACGACCTAGCGTTTGGCCACGCAGACGCAACCTTTTCCGCGACTTCCGCCGATGGCGAGCGGCTGCGCTCGACGACCAATCGCTTCAGTGTCGGGCTCCAGCGGCAGAACGGCGCGTGGCGGATCGTCCACGAGCACTCATCGCTTCCCATCGATCCCGAGTCGAACTCAGCGATCTTCGCGCTCTAATCCGGCTGACGCTCTGACCCCGCAGCATCCGCCGATGTCCCGCCGTCGCGCCCGGCGGCATCCGGAGTCAGCTCGCGCACCGGCTGCAGGACGAACAGCCGGACCCGCCGACCGGAGTCACGTTCGTAGCTGCGGTAACCCGGCCACTGACGCTCGATCCGGTGCCACGCCTGCTCCCGGTCCGCGTCATCCTCAAGAAGCGTCGCGTGCACAGCGAGTCGCCGGCCCTTCACCGTGATGACCGCATCCGGGTGCGCGAGGAGGTTATAGGTCCACGCGGGATGCCGTTCCCGAGCGAAACTCGTCCCGGCGACGATCGCGCGGCCACGACCGTCGGGCGTGTACATGAGGGGCGTCAGTCGCTCCTCGCCGCTCCTGGCGCCGACGGAGTGCAGCACCAGCGACGGCACGAGCAAACCGCTGACCTGGACCCGCCCACCGGTCAGCCGCGCGAGGAGCCGTTCACCGAGCGGCAGCAGCCGCGGTCCGACCGCCCGGAACACGCGAGTACGGGTCAGTGGGGCAAGAACCGAGCGGACGACCTGGGTCACTGAAGGCATTTCCCTATTGTGGCCCTGTGGGGCGGATGCCGCGACGGCGCTGTCACGCAATCGTCACGAAGCCGATGCTCAGCCGTGCAACGCACCCCGGGCAGCAAAATTCGCGCAAACGTGCGAGTTTGACCCATTTGCGACCCCGACGCTGGCGCACACAATAGCCTCTTGACACCACATCCCCAAAGAGGGGCTACCGTTGAACCTATGACGTCTTCCGACACGACGACGCTGAGCGAGGCAGAAACTGCCCGCGAAGCTCTCACATTTTCCGATCTTGGACTGAGCGACTCAGTCCTTAAAGGCCTCAAGGCAGTCGGGTACGAAACCCCCTCCGCTATTCAGGCAGCAACCATCCCCGTCCTCCTCGAGGGCCGCGACGTCGTTGGCCTCGCGCAGACGGGCACGGGAAAGACCGCAGCGTTCGCCCTGCCGATCCTTTCCCGGCTCGACATGACGCAGAAAACCCCGCAGGCGCTCGTCCTCGCACCGACCCGTGAGCTCGCGCTCCAGGTCTGTGAGGCATTCGAGAGCTACGCCGGTGGCATGCGCGGCGTGCACGTTCTCCCGGTCTACGGCGGACAGGGCTACGGCGTACAGCTGTCAGCACTCCGCCGCGGTGTCCACATCGTCGTCGGTACCCCCGGCCGCATCATGGACCACCTGGAAAAGGGCACCCTCGACCTCTCGCAGCTCAAGTACCTCGTGCTCGACGAGGCCGACGAGATGCTCAAGATGGGCTTCGCCGAAGACGTTGAGACGATCCTCGCCGACACCCCCGAAGACAAGCAGGTGGCACTGTTCTCCGCCACCATGCCTGCCCAGATCCGACGGATCTCCAAGAAGTACCTGCACGACCCCGAAGAGATCACCGTCAAGAACAAGACGACGACCTCGGCGAACACCACGCAGCGGTACCTCATGGTGTCGTACCCGCAGAAGGTCGATGCGCTCACCCGCATCCTCGAGGTCGAGAACTTCGAGGGCATGATCGTCTTCACCCGCACCAAGAACGAGACCGAGACTCTCGCCGAGAAGCTCCGTGCCCGCGGGTACGCCGCAGCGGCGATCAACGGTGACGTTCAGCAGGCCCAGCGCGAGCGCACCGTCGAACAGCTCAAGTCGGGCAAGCTCGACATTCTCGTTGCAACGGATGTCGCGGCTCGCGGTCTTGACGTCGAGCGCATCAGCCACGTGGTCAACTTCGACATCCCGATCGACACCGAGTCGTACGTGCACCGCATCGGCCGCACCGGCCGCGCGGGCCGTTCCGGCGCGGCAATCAGCTTCGTCACCCCGCGTGAACGCCGCCTGCTCACCGCGATCGAGAAGGCGACCCGTCAGCCGCTGACGCAGATGCAGCTGCCGAGCGTCGAAGACGTCAACGTCACCCGCCTCGCGCGGTTCGATGACGCCATCACCGAGGCGCTGAGCAACAGCGAGCGGATCGAGACCTTCCGCGACATCATCAACCACTACGTCGAGCACCACGACGTCCCCGAGGCCGATGTCGCCGCAGCTCTCGCTGTTGTCGCACAGGGCGAGACGCCCCTCCTGCTGACAGCAGAGGACGAGCGCAACCAGCGCAGGGACCGCGAGCGGATGGAGCGTGACGACCGCGCCGCACGGGGCGACCGTAATGACCGCCCTGCCCGTGGAAACGACAGGAACGACCGCCCGGCCCGCGGCGAACGTCCCGAGCGCCGTCCGCGATCCAGCGACCAGCAGCTTTCCGCGTACCGGATCGAGGTCGGCAAGCGCCAGAAGGTCGAACCGCGCCAGATCGTCGGTGCCCTCGCGAACGAGGGTGGACTGAGCCGCGAGGACTTCGGCGGGATCAAGATTCTGCCCGACTTCTCGATCGTTGAGTTGCCGGCGAACCTCTCCCCCGAGACGCTGGAGAAGCTCAAGGACACGCGGATCAGCGGCAAGCTGATCGAACTCCGGCCCGACCGCTCGGCATCCGCCCGGCGCGAAGACAAGGACACGCGCAAGCCGCGAAACTGATCGCGAACGATGTGCGTAAACCGCCCTCCACTCGACCCGTCGAGTGGAGGGCGGTTTTTTGTGAACCTGTTCGCGCTCGGGGAAGAGGACTAGCCTGACCCGTGCGACGCGTGCGAAGCGAGTCGCAGCGACGAAGGAGAGCCGATGACGACAGTTCCGCGAACCTATCCGCACGGCGTGCCCTGCTGGGTCGACACAGAACAGCAGGACCCGACGATGGCGAGTGTGTTCTATGGCGAACTTTTCGGGTGGACCTTCACCAACGCGATGCCTCCTGGTGCGCCGGCGCAATACCTGATCGCCCATCTCGACGGCGACGACGTTGCGGCCATCGGCACCGGCTCGGGAACCGCCGTGTGGAACACCTACATCGCGGTAACGGATGCTGACGCCACAGCGGACTCGGTGCTCGCGAACGGTGGGAGCGTGCTGTCGGCCCCAGCCGACGCAGGACCCGGTGGCCGCGCTGCTATCTGCGCCGACCCGCAGGGCGCCGAGTTCCGCCTCTGGCAGCCGTACCGGCGGCTGGGCGCCCAGGTGGTGAATACTCCCGGCGCCTGGAATTTCAGCGACCTCCGCACAACCGACACGGACGCGGCATCCGCCTTTTACACGGGCGTTTTCGGCTGGACATACGCGGACCTCGGCCCCGAGCTCGACGCGATGATCAGTGTGCCGGGTTATGGCAACCACCTTGCCTCGACGGCAGACCCCGACATCTACGTCAGGCAGGCGGATGTCCCCGACGGCTTCGCCGACGTCATCGGCGCGTTGCAGCCGGCATCCGACTCTGAACTCCCGCACTGGCGGGTGACATTCAGGGTGGACAACCGCGACGAAAGCGTTGAGCTTGCCGAGAAACTCGGTGCAACGGTGTTGAGAACCTGGGAGTCCGAATGGGCCGCGCTCACCACTATCCGTGACCCGCAAGGGGGTGAACTGACCCTGAGCGAGTTCCGCCCGCCGGACGCGTGACGCGCTGACCTTCTGTGAGACTGTGGCCGTGCCCACAAAATCAGCGTCACGCACCACCCGCCGACGACGTGTCCTCCTTGCCGCTGCAACCGTCGGCGTCATCGTCGCGGTGGTCGCAGCCCTGATCGCCACCGGCGTGATCTGGCCCAACCGCGTCGCCGCCGCCGGGTACGAGACGCGTGGGGTCGATGTCTCCGTCTACCAGGGTGACATCGACTGGACGGTGCTCGGCAGCGAAGACATCGACTTCGCGATCATCAAATCAACAGAGGGATCAGGGTCGCAGGATTCCCAGTTCGCCGCGAACTGGGCGGGAGCACGAGATACCGATCTCATCGTCGGCGCCTACCACTTCATGAGCTTCGAGAGCGCGGGTGAAACTCAGGCGCAGAACGTGATCAACACGGTGCCTGTAGAACCCGGAACACTCCCCGTCACCGTTGATCTCGAGTACTACGGCGACTTCTACGACAATCCGCCAAGCCGGAGCCACGTCAAGAGCATCCTCGACCCGCTTCTCGCGGCGCTCGAGGCACACTACGGCATGCCACCGATCATCTACGCGACGCAAAAGGCATACGACAGGTACCTCATCGACGCCTACCAGGACAACCCGATCTGGATCAGGTCGATCGCAGAAGAGCCGACCCTCCCCGACAATCGGGACTGGACGTTCTGGCAATACTCCAACCGTGACCGCCTGCCCGGCTACGACGGCGAGGAGGAATTCATCGACATGAATGTCTTCGATGGAACCGTCGACGAGCTGCGTGCTCTGACCCGCTGAGAGCGCATATCCGCCCCCTCCTCGAGGTGGTGACCGGCCGCATCCTGCCCCGTCTTTTGGCGTGCCACCCCCTCAGCGTCCAGACTGGTTACACACCCCGATTTATTGAGAAGAGTTTTTCCCCATGCCTGAACCCGTCGACTCTCGCGTCGCCGTCTATATCGACTTCGACAACATAGTGATCTCGCGGTACGACCAGGTGCACGGCCGCGGCCAGTTCATGCGCGATCGTGCCCGCGGTTTCAGCCCAGCAGACCGGCAGGCCGACCCCGAAGCGGCCGAGAAGCTCGCCCTGGCAACTGTCGACGTCGGCGCCATCATCGACTTCGCCTCATCCTTCGGCACCCTCGTGCTGACGCGCGCGTACGCGGACTGGTCAGCGCCGGTCAACGCCGACTACCGCGGCCAGCTGGTCAACCGTGCTGTCGACCTGGTCCAGCTGTTCCCCGCGGCCGCATACGCGAAAAATGGCGCAGACATCCGCCTCGCCGTGGACACGGTCGAGGACATGTTCCGCCTCCCCGACCTCACGCACGTGATCATCGTCGCCGGTGACTCGGATTACATCCCGCTCGCCCAGCGCTGCAAGCGCCTCGGCCGGTACGTCGTCGGCATCGGCGTCGCCGGGTCGACAAGCCGCTCGCTCGCCGCCGCGTGTGACGAGTTCGCGACCTATGACGCGCTCCCCGGCATCAAGGCTCTCCCCGCGACCCCGGTCGTGGAGAAGAAGGCGCCCGAAACAGCTGCGCCGGAGAAACGACCGTCACGCTCGAAGAAGACGCCAACGGATGCTGTCGCCGAGGAGGCCCCGAAGGACGCCGCTCCCGCGACGGCTCTGGTCTTCTCCGGCCCCGACATTGCTGCGGCACCGCCTCGGCGCCGCGCATCGAGACGCGCCGCCTCCCCTGACCCGATCGTCGAGGACGAGCCCGAGGACGAGCCGGACCCCCAGGAGGTCGCAACGGGTCTTCTCGAGCGGGCCCTGCGGCTCGGTCACGAGAAGGACGACGCCGACTGGCTGCACAGTTCAAACGTGAAGACCCAGATGAAGCGCATGGACCCGTCGTTCAGCGAGAAGGCCCTCGGGTACCGTTCGTTCTCCGATTTCGTGAAGTCACGGGACTCCATCGCCGAGATCGATGAGTCGAACACGGCGAGGCTCGTCCGACTCCTGCCCGCGCTCGCGGACAACTAGGCAGGGGCGGGCGGGCTCCGGCACGGCCCGCAGCCTCTCTGGCGCGGTTCGCCGACGTCCAGTAGCTTCGGGCCATGACATCCGAAACCATGCGCCACCGGCCGCGCCGGGGCATCGCGGACTGGCTCGACCCACGACGGGCGTTCTGGCTGGGCATCGTCCTCATCCTCAGCGGCGTTTATGGCTCGTGGGCTGTCGCGGTGGCCGCCTCGTCTCTGGGCGGTCAGGAGCTCGCCGTGAGCTGGCCCGTGATGTCGCTCATCGCACTGTTGAACCTTTTCATATCGCTCGGCGCCGGGTTCCTTGTCGCCGCGGTCGTCGCCGGCGTCGTCCCGGCGCCTGAACGAGCGTGGACCGGCACAGAAACAGGCACTGGTGACGAACCGGACGAATCGCGCCTCCCACCCAGGCTGAGTCCGCGTGTCGCGGTGCTCCTCGGCCTCGGGTTGATCCTCATCGGGGTCATCGACCGGAACCTCTACTTCGTCCAGTTCGTGCCAGACAACCCGGGCATCGAGAGAGATGTTCTCTCGGTTGTACTGCCGCTGGTGTCGGCGCTCCCCGCGATCGGGTGTGCGCTGGTCCCAGGTGGGTGGCTTCTTGCCCGGTTCACGGCGCTACGCCGGTGAGAGAATGGCCGCTTGCTTGACGGATCCAGTGGTGCCGAAACGAGAGCGAGAACCCCATGTGTCGTTGGCTTGCGTATTCCGGTTCACCGGTGATGCTTGAAGACCTGCTCTACAAGCCGGCCAATTCACTCATCATTCAAAGTAAGCGCTCGACGCTCGGCGTCGAATCCGTCAACGGTGATGGATTCGGCATCGGCTGGTACGGCCGAGGAGCCACACCCGGAATCGTTCACAGCATGGAGCCGGCGTGGAACGACCGCAACCTCCGGGAACTGTCAGCGCAGACATCCACCGGTCGCTTTTTCGCGCACGTTCGCGCATCAACGGGCACACCGATCCAGCAGACGAACTGTCATCCGTTCAGGCATGACAAGTGGTTGTGGATGCACAACGGTTCGATCGCGAACTTCCACTCGGTCAAGCGGGACCTGATTATGACTGTTGACCCGTCGCTGTATCCGGAGATCGAGGGGTCGACGGACTCCGAGGTGTTCTTCTTCCTCGCTCTCACCTTCGGCCTCGAACAGAATCCGCGGCTGGCCGTTGCCCGAGCGGTCAGCCTCATCGAGGAGACCGGTCGGCGCCACGGGATCCCGTTTCCTCTTCAGATGACCGTGGCCACGACCGACGGCGACACCACCTGGGCGTTTCGTTACTCCAGTGAGAGGTTGTCGCGGTCACTGTTTCACAGCACAGAGATTTCCACTCTCCGCCACCAGTACCCCGACAACCCTGTGCTTCACAAACTCTCCGACGATGCGCGGCTCATCGTGTCAGAGCCCTTCGGGGACCTCCGCGGCGCGTGGCAGGAAATCCCTGAGTCGTCCTGTGTCACCGTGCAGGGTGGCGAGGCCGTAGTGCACGATTTCGCGCCGACACCCGAGCGTTAGTTTTCCTTACTGAGGATCTCGGCGAGGCGCCGAAGAGCGGGAAGGCTCGACTGGACCTGCTCGAGTTCCTCGGCGGAGAGTTGTGACGCGGCATTGCCAAGCGCATCAGACCACGCCGTCTCGAGGAGGGTCTTGATCCCGAGCGACTCCTCGGTCGGATACAACGCGACGTAGCGTTTGTCCGCGGGGTTGTGCTTGCGGATGATCAAGCCCCTGACGACGAGTTCCTTCAGCTGGGTGCTCACGTTGCTGAGCTGCCGACCGAGTCGGGAGGCGAGATCGGCGACGGTGATTCCCGGGTTGCTCTCGATGACCCGCACGATGTCGAAAGCGCCATTGGACAGCGCCGGAACGCCGGCGCCCTCGTGCGACTTCCGCCGTACATCGGCGGAGATGTCCATGAGCGCAACGGCGAGCTCACGGGGGTCGAGGGTCGTGGCTTCAGCTGCGGCTGGGGCGTTTTCCATGGCTTCAGCCTAGGGTGCCCGCCGCCACTCTTTGGCGCGCGCCGTCAACGCACCGTGAGGGCGCTCTCTCCGACTCCCCCGCAGCGCCGGACGCAGCACCCGCGAACGGCGAGAGCCGGCCGCCAGCGCAGGCATCCCGCCACCGAACTATGGCATTCTGGCCCGATGCATCCTGTCTTCCCCGCCCCTCTCCAGCCCGGCGACCTCATCGGGGTGACGGCACCGTCGAGCGGTGTCGGTGAGAGAGAACGGGGGCGACTGGAGTTCGCGATCCAGTGGCTTCGCGACAGGGGTTTCCGGGTCGAGGTCGGCGAGTGCATGGACGGGACCGGGCATATCAGCGCACCGGCATCCGCTCGCGCCGGCGAGCTGATGGGGATGCTGCTCGATCCAGCGATTCGCGCGGTCATCCCGCCGTGGGGCGGGGAAACAGCGATAGACCTGCTGCCCCTGCTCGACTTCGACGCGCTGGCCGCCGCGGAGCCGACCTGGTTCGTGGGTTATTCAGACGTGTCGACGCTCCTCACTCCTCTCACCCTTCTCTCGGGCTGGGCGACGATCCACGGCCCCAACCTCATGGACACCCCGTATGAGCTTCCCGAGTCCCTCGCGAGCTGGCTCGACATCGCGATGGCGCCGGTCGGAGCAGTCATTCGTCAGTCCCCCGCGAACTTGCACCGCGCGAACGACCACGACGACTGGTTTGCGCAGCCCGACGTGACCAGGCACCGCTGGACGGGCACCGGGACCTGGCGCCGCCTCGACGCCGGTATCGAACCGGTGGATGCCGCTGGCCGGCTGATCGGCGGATGTATCGAAACGCTCGCGAACGTCGTGGGCACGCCGTTCGGCTCGACAGCGCCTCTCCGAGGCACCTCGGGCCAGGAGCCGACCCTCGTGTACCTCGAGGCAGCCGGGGACAACGCGTTCGATATCTGCAGGAACCTGCACGGAATGCGTCTTGCAGGATTCTTCGACGGAGCATCCGCAATTCTCATCGGTCGCACCGCGGCACCGGACATGGACTCGCTCAGCCAGGATGAGGCAGTCCTTGACGCCCTGGGTTCGCTCGGCGTACCGATTGTCGCCGACATCGAGTGCGGCCACGTCCCGCCCCAGATGAGTCTGGTGAACGGCGCCCTCGCGAGGGTCGTGCACAGCGAGGCCGAGAGCTACCTGGAGCAGCGCATCGGCTGATGCCTGCCTGTCAGTCCTGCCGTGTCGCGGTGGACTCGACGACCGACCCCTCACCCGGCACCCCGAAGGCGCGCGAACGAAACCCCCGGGTTCGAAGCATCTGCTCGCTGAAGTCGCGAAACACGATGGGGATGCCGCGGGCGACCGACAGGTCGGCGCTGTCCATGGCCTGGACGTGCACGTGGGGCTGGGTCGAGTTACCGGAGTTTCCGCACTCGGCGAGCTGCTGCCCCACGGACACCCGATCGCCGACGTCGACCCGGAACGAGCGCCGCTTCAGGTGCACGAGGCCGACATACGCGTCGCGGTCATCGAGACGGAGTATGACGTGGTTGCCGGCGATCGCTGCGATTCCCTGCTGAAGCCTGTCGCGCTGGCCGAGCAGGTACGGCACGAGAGTGAGTGGCGAACGGCGAGCCTCGTGGTCGGGCTCTCCGTCGTGACGGGCAACCACTGTGCCGTCACACGGCGCGAGGATCGGCCGCCCGAAGGAGAAGAACATCTCCGGTGGCTCGGTGCCAATCAGAGCATTCCAGCCGGATCGCCCCGCGGTGCGGCGGCGAGCGTCGACCCCGACAAAGTCGATCGCGTATCTCTCACCGAGCAGGTCGGTCCCGTGACTCGGTACTCGCCTGGCCGGGCTGTTCTGGACCAGCCACGGGCCGGCAAAAGGGAGCGTGAGCGTGATCGGCTCCGCGTCGAGCCCCGGCTGCGCTGCCATCATCGCTGCAGTCTAGTTCGGGAGCCGGGGTCGAGCGCCCCTCGGCATCGAGCGCTCCAGTTCCATGCCCGCGCTACAGAAGCTTGTGCAGCGCGAGCATGGATGTGCAGCGCTCGGCGATCCGGCGCAGCCGCTCACCTTCCGATACGTTGGCAGCATGTCAGACCAGACCAATAAGCCCCGCGTCGCCTGCATCACCGGGGTCGGGCGCAGAAACGGTATCGCACGGGCGGTCGCGCTCCGCCTGGCGCACGACGGATTCGATATCGCGTTCAACTACTGGACACCATACGAACAGCGGATGTCGCTGGGCGGCTCGCCGGCCGATCCGACCGACATCGCGGATGAGCTCCGCGCGACGGGCAGGCGAGTGCTCCCGATCGAGGCGGACCTCGCCCATCCCAGCGGCGCCGGCTCCGTGATCGAACGGGCAGCCGCCGAGCTCGGTCCAGTTTCCACCCTCGTGCTCGCGCACTCTGAGTCGGTGGATTCGGGCATCCTGGATACGACAATCGAGAGCTTCGACCGCCATTTCGCGGTGAACACCCGCGCGGCCTGGCTCCTCATCCGTGCCCTCGCGGAACAGGTCCCGCCAGGTGGCGGGTCGATCATCGCTCTCACCAGCGACCACGTCGTCGACAACATGCCGTACGGTGCCAGCAAGGGCGCACTCGACCGGATCGTCATCGCCGCTGCCCGCGAACTGGGCGGGCTCGGCATCTCGTCGAACGTTCTCAACCCCGGTCCCGTCGACACCGGCTGGATGAACGACGAGATCCGTGCGTCGGCGATCGCGCGCCAACCGACCGGCCGACTCGGCACACCGGATGACATCGCCGGCGTCGTGAGCTTCCTTGCGTCGCCAGAGGGTCGCTGGGTGTCCGGGCAGCTGATCAAGGCCGACGGCGGCTTCTCGGTCTGAGCTCAGTCCGGCGCGCGCTCCCCCAGCAACGGCAGAGCCCGCACGCTCTCGAACGATTGCGGCCGTCCGTCGATCGGATCGGTGAAACTCAGCTCGCTCGCGAGCAACTGCAGCGGGTTCGCAAAATCGTCCACCGACACGTCCCGAACGACCGGGTAGAGCGGATCGCCGCTGATCGGGATCCCGAGGCTCAGCATGTGCATCCGCAGCTGGTGGGTGCGGCCGGTTCGGGGCGTGAGTCGATACACGGCCCGGTCATCGCCGAGGGCCGCCTCGAGCTCGATCAGCGACTCCGAGTTCGCGGGCAGGTCAGCGACCGTCTCCGCCTGCATGTGGCCACGGCGTTTGATCAGGTGGCTGGTCACCACGGCGGGCAGGTGCAGGTCCGACCGCACGGGGGCGAGCGCGCGATAAACCTTGCCGACATCACCGCGCTGGAACATGGTTTGATACGCCGCCCGCCAGCGCTTCTCGGTGGCGAGAATGAGCAGACCGGATGTCACCCGGTCCAGACGGTGCAGCGGTGACAGTTCTGGCAGACCGAGTTCAGCGCGGAGCCGCACGACAACGCTCTGCTGCACGTGCCTGCCGCGCGGGATCGTCGCGAGGAACGGCGGTTTGTCGATGACGACGATCCGATCATCCCGGTGAACGACGTGGATATCTCCCGGTACGGATGCTTCCTCCCGGAGATCCCGGTGAAACCACACGAACGTATGCGGCCGATACCCATCGCTCCCGGAAACCGCGGCTCCAGACTCGTAGACAAAGCGCCCGTCGGCGAGAAACGCATCGACGTCGATGAACTCGGAGAGTCGCGCGTCAAGCCACGCGCCCATCGTCGACCACGGGTCAGGCTGCGTCCGATCGAGGTCGGCCGTGCGCATCCACGCCGGGTCAAGCCCGTGGCGCTGCGGGAGTGGTGAGCGTGGGGGCATCCACCGATGGTAACCGGCATCCGGTCCCGGCCCATGCCACAACCGGAAGAAGACCGCGCACGCCGGTGTGGGTTCCAGGTCGGCTACTCATGGCCAGAATGCGCCACGTGCGTTACTGTCGTCGCAACAACGCCTCACGGGGCAGCGGCGCAACATCCTGACGTGATCGAGGTCGGTGAGACCGGATGGAAAAGTTCAGCGTGCGAGGGCTTGGTCTCTCTGACCGATCGGCGCTGCTCGACGAACTGGCCCGCTCGGCGTCGGTGGCCTTTCACGCTGGCGCGCTCGAGGCGACGAAGCCCGTTCACTTCGATCACCAGACCCGCCGGCTCCGGGGCATCGAACTGACACAGACCCACTTCAATAACTACGTCGGCGAGCGGACCACCGCGCAGGCCCACGATTTTTCGGAGCCGCGGCTGGTTCTCACCGTGTCGACGGGACCGGTAGCCATCGCGCACGGCGATGCGTTTCACCGCAACATGCCCGGTTCCATCATCCCCATCTGGAGCCTGTCACCCTGGACGGTCATGGTCCCATCGGCGAGCCTCTTCCGCGGCTTCTCGTTGCCACTGGATGACCTCGGCCTGCCGCACCTGTTTCTCCGCAACCTCGTATCCCAGGACATCGGGCACAGTCCGATGGCGTCCTTTCTCGCCAGTTACCTCGCTGACCTCTCGGCGCTTCCCCCGCTCGATCCCGACAACGAGTCGGCGCTCGCCGCTCCGTCGATCGAGATCGTCCGCGCGCTTCTGACGACCGCGGCGGGCGATGAGTTCCGGAGCCGCGAACCGCTGGGTCGAACGCTCGGGCTCCGGGTCATGGCGTATCTGAAGACGCACGCCACCGATCCGGACCTCACCGTCGATCGCGTAGCCGCGTATTTCGGGGTGTCCCGGCGCTATCTCTTCGCCGTCATGCGGCAGCGCGGGATCTCGATGAAAGAGTGGGTCCGCGAGGAACGCCTCGCTCGCGCGGCTGATTTGCTCGGCGAACAATCCACAGCCCATCTTTCAGTGTCAGCCATCGGACGGTTCTGCGGATTTACCGACCACTCGTCGTTTTCACGAGCCTTCCGCGGCCGATTCGGGTGTGCGCCATCCGAATGGCACCTGCTCAGCGCCCCGGAACGCGACAGCGCCCGCCTGGGACCCGACATGCGCACTGCTCAGGTGTCCTGAGGCCGACGCCGCTCCCGCCGGTGTGCACAACCTGCACAGAAAAGTGCGCGGGAAGTGAAGGCGCTCACCGAGCAAAAACCGCTAGCTTCTGGGCATCCCACGCATTCGAATCCAAACGAAGGAGCGTCATGTCTGACGAACACGCCGAGCCGGTATCACCCGGCAGAAAGCCCCCGGTCGTCCTCGTCCACGGGCTGTGGATGACGCCATCGAGCTGGAACACGTGGGCCGGACGTTATCGCGCCAGGGGCCACGAGGTGATCGTCCCGGGGTGGCCAGGAATCGACGACCGATCTCCCGCCGATGTCCGGCGGGATCCCCGGGCGCTGGAGGGACTTGGCATCCGTAAGGCTGTAGACCACTACGACCGCATCATCCGTGAGCTCGACCAGTCGCCCATCATCATGGGCCACTCCTTCGGCGGAATCTTCATCCAGATGCTTCTCGATCGAGGCCTCGGCATTGCCGGAGTCGGCGTCGAACCGGGCCAGCCGGCCGGCGTGACGACACTCCCATTCAGCACGCTGCGGACGGGGTTCCCGATCCTCTCGAACCCGTTCCGGATCAACAAGACGAAGCCGATCAGCAAGGGACACTTCCACTACACCTTCGGCAATGACCTGAGCCGTGCGGAATCCGATCGTGAGTGGGAAGCCAGTGCTGTCGACTCGCCGAACCGGATCTTCTTCGAGGGAGTGGCGTCGATCCCACGGCCTCGGTCGGGCATCACCCGCGTGGACTTCAGAAAGCCGGGCAGGGCTCCGCTGTTGCTCATCTCCGGTGCCATCGACCACGTCGCCCCACCGGCGATCCAGAAGGCAATGCTCAAGAAGTACGCTGCGGGGCCCTCGCTCGTCGAGCGCGTCGAATACCCCGGACGGTCCCACCGCATCGTGAGCCAGGCCGGATGGGAGGAAGTAGCGGATCACGCGATCGACTGGGCGATGAGCCACGCAACCACAACACAAGCCCAGGCATCCTGAGGCCGGAGGCGGTCATCAGTTCCCGTGAAGGGTCATACGATTGAGCCCATGCACAGCTCACTGCCGAGAAGCACTCCGTCAGCCCATTCCGTCGACGCACGAGGGATAACATCCTTCATCTCGGCACTCGAGGCGGCCCCCGACATCGAACCGCACAGTCTCATGGTGCTGCGCGACGGCCACGTTCTCGCCGAGGGCTGGTGGGCGCCATACACGGCGGACCGACCGCACCTGCTCTACTCGCTCAGCAAGAGCTTCACGTCGACCGCGGTCGGGTTTGCCGTCGAGGAAGGCCTGCTCAGCCTCGACGACACCGTTCTCAGTCATTTCCCCGAGCTCGACGCAGAGATCACCGATCCCCGCAGCCGTTCGATGCGCATCAGGCACATCCTCTCGATGGCGAGCGGGCACCGCGAAGAAACCCTGGATCGCGCCCTCGCCATCGACCCGGTGAACATCGTGCGCGGATTCCTGCTGCTCCCTCCCGACGAGGAGCCCGGCTCGGTGTTCGCGTACAACCAGCCGTGCACGTACACCGCCGGCCTCATTGTGCAGCGCGCCACAGGCCAGTCGCTCACCGAATACCTCAGGCCCCGGCTGTTCGATCCGCTCGGAATCGACGACACCGGCTGGATCACGGATGCCGCCGGCCACGAACTTGGCTTCAGCGGCTTCCACGCACCGACCGAAGCGATCGCGTCCCTCGGCCAGCTCTACCTGCAGCGCGGAGAGTGGAACGGAGCGCAGCTGCTACCAGGTGAATGGGTGGACGAGGCGACCAGGGCGCACGTGTCCAACGGTTCCAATCCCGCATCCGACTGGGAGCAGGGCTACGGCTTCCAGTTCTGGATGGCACGCCACGGCTACCGGGGAGACGGCGCGTACGGACAGTTCTGCGTGATTCTGCCCGAGCACGGGGTCGTTCTCGCGATGACCGGCCAGAGCACTGACATGCAGGGCGTTCTCGATCTGGCGTGGACTCACCTGCTGCCCGCGATCGGCCAGCCCGGCGAGGAACGCGGGAGCGAGAAAGCGGATGCCGCGCTCGACGCACAGCTGGCGTCCCTCGCCATCACCCCGGTCGAACGAGGTTCGAGCGACCAGCGGATCGACGGCGGCACGTTCACGCCGACGCTCCCCGACACCTCCTACCCCGGCCTCAGACACCTGGTCGTCGAGCCAGGCGCCACCGACACCGAGTTGCGCCTCACGTTCGTCGAGCGTGACGCCCGGCTCGAGGTTCCGGCGGGCTTCGGTGCCTGGATCACGCACGATGCGACCTCCGCAAGCGTTGGCTGGCAGCCGGGTGGCAGCATCCTGGCCGTCGATGTCATGTTCATCGATACGCCGCACAGGCTGCACGTCGTACTTGACCTGGCATCCTCGACGTTCACGACGCGGTGGGAGACGGCCCCGCTACACTTCTCGCCGCTCGCGTCGATGCGCAAACCCCAGGTCGCCGTGACGACCGACGGGGGCTGAGGCGCGGCTCACAGCCGCCGCTCCAGTTCCTCGAGCAGCGCGCTCCCGGATGCCTCACGCGCGACATCGGCGCCGAGCCTCTTCGCGGCCTCGCCGTAGGACGGTGTGCTGAGAACGTCATCGAGAGCCCGGGCTATTCGTGGAGCGGAAGCGCGGCGCGACAGCGAGATCCCGGCACCTCGCGTTGTGACTCGGATGGCGTTGTCGGCCTGGTCCCTGCCGTGGGAGAGAACGATGAGCGGCACTCCCTCAGCGAGGGCTTTGATCACCGTTCCGTGACCACCGTGCGTGATGACGACGTCAGCGTGGCGCAGGACCTCCTGGTGGGGTGCTGACTCGACAACCGTGACGTTGGACGCCGCAACGATGTCGTCGGGGCGCACAGCGGGGCCTGTTGTGACGAGCCCGCGCACGGGCCGCATCCCCATCGCATCGACAATTCGCTGCATACTCCCGACGTGATTCTGGAACGTTGACGACATCGCAACGAGCACGAGCGGGTCGTTACCGGCTGGCGGAACCCACGCGTCTCCCACCGCCCAGCCCGGATCATCCAGAATCGGTCCGACATAGCGCGCATTCGCCGGAAGCCGTCCCGGGAAATCAAATGACTGTGACGTCAGAATCAGGTGGCGCTGTGCCCGGCGCATTTGATCCCATGCTGTCGTTACCGGGCTCAACCCGTATTCGGCACGAAGCGCGTTGGTCCCGGCCAGGGCGTACCTGTCGAAGAGTCGAACCCCGGCGGCCGAGAAAACCCTGTCGCGTGTGCGGCCGAGAGGTCCGCGAGAAGGCGTGAGCCCCGCCCCGAACGGTGGCATCCCCTCGGCAGGAAAGGGATAGACGTTGGGAACGAGGAGGTCGAACGGAACGCCGCGGGCCTCCGCAGCAACCATCGCGCCGACCGCGAAGGCGGATGCAACGACGAGGTCGGGGTGGAGTGAATCGATCGCCGCCCCGGTATCGATGGCCTGGGCGGGTGCCGGCCCGATCATCATGTGGTCGGCCATGGCTTTGGCGAGTCCCAGCGGTGAGAGGTCCCAGTCCCGGAAGACACCGGACGGGGCCGACGCGCGGGGCAGGAAGTCGGCGCCGGTGCTGTGCACCTGATCCGCGATCGACTCGCCCGCGAGCACCGTGACACTGTGCCCCCTGTCGACGAGCCGGCGAACAACCCCGAGCTCCGGTGGAACCGTGCCGCCGGCGTCGATGAGCGCGAACAGATAACGACGGGGCTGCGCACCCCGTACGGACTCCTGCGGTTCCTCACCACCGGTCATGCCGCCATGCTAGGCACCCCGCACCGAACAGGCAACGGGGTACAGGCGATCGGAGTGCCTGAAGACGGGGCACAGCGCTCGAACAATTCACGCCGGTCGTACGCCGCGCCGAACCAGTAGTGTAGTCTCGCGAGTGACATACCGGCTGGTCGGTTGGTATCCGATCCGCACCGGTACCCGCGACGCCACAGGCAGAGAACTCGAAGGAGAGCCAATGCAGAGATTCGAGGGCCGGGTTGCCCTGATCACCGGCGGCAGCCGCGGGATCGGACTGGCCATCGCCCACCGACTTGTTGCGGAGGGCGCCTACGTCGTCATCACCGGTCGGAAGCAGGACGCCCTCGACGCGGCCGTCGCCGAACTGGGCGAACGGGCTTCGGCTGTCCAGGGCAAGGCGGATGACGGTGACCACAGGGCCGCAACGCTTGCGCACGTGCTGGATCGCCACGGTCGGCTCGATCACCTGGTCAACAACGCCGGCATCAACCCCGCGTACGGACCGGTTCTCGAAAGCGACCCGTCCATCATCCGCAAAATCCTCGACGTTAACGTAATCGCCGCCCTCGAGTGGACCCGCGACACTGTCGCCGCCGGACTCAGCCGGTCAGTGGTGAACCTCGCGTCGATCTCGGCGCTGGCAGCGAGTCCGGGTATCGCGTTCTACGGCGTATCGAAGGCAGCACTCATCAACCTGACGACGCAACTCGCCTTCGAACTCGCGCCGGGCATCCGGGTCAACGCGGTGGCCCCGGCCGTCATCAAGACGGACTTTGCACGTGCGCTGTACGAGGGCAGGGAAGCAGCCGTCGCCGAGGAGTATCCACTCGGCCGGCTCGGCGAACCGCAGGATGTCGCGGGTCCTGTAGCGTTCCTCCTCTCGGAGGACGCCGCCTGGATCACCGGACAATGCGTTGTGATCGATGGCGGCGGCAGCATCCGCCCGGTTGGCTGACCATGACGAGAGAACTGACGAAGGAAAGACGGATGAGAGAAACCACAGTCGTAGACGACATCACCCGGGCGGCGGTCGAGCTCTTCGCCGCGAACGGGTACGCCAACACGTCGGTGCAGCAGGTCGTCGACAAGGCGGGTGTGACCAAGGGCGCGATGTACCACTACTTCCAGTCCAAGGACGATCTCCTCTTCGCCATCTATGAGCGCATACTCACCGAACAAAAGGCGCACCTTGACGCGATCGTCGCACGCGGTGGTCCCGTCGCCGACGTGCTGCGCGCCGCCTGCATCGACGTGATCGAGACCTCGATCGACTTCCTGCCTGAAGGCACCGTCTTCTTCCGCAGCATGCACATGCTTTCCCAGCCCCGCCAGCACGAGGTCACCCGGCGTCGACGCGCGTACAACGATGTTTTCAGCACGCTCATCGAGACCGGGCAAGACGAGGGCATTTACCGCACAGACATTCCGCGCCCCGTTCTCATCGCCCATTTCTTCAGCGACGTGCACTACCTGTCGCACTGGTACTCCCCCGAGGGCCCCGAAGACAAAACCCTCCTGGCCCAGCAGCTCACGGATCTCTACCTCGTCAGCATTGCGGCGAACAATGCCTGGCACTGAGCTCATGCGGGCGTGGAGGGTCGTCCGCCACGGAGAACCAGCGGAGGTCCTCGAACTCCACGACGTTCCGATCCCGCAACCGGCTCAAGGCGAGGTCCTGATTCGCACGCGCGCGGTCGCCGTGAACTTTCCGGACGTCCTGCTCGCTCGAGGCGAGTACCAGGTGCGTCCCGAGATTCCGTTCAGCCCTGGCATCGAGCTGTGCGGCGAGATCGTCGGCATCGGTGAAACAACGGATGCCGATGGCGGCGCGTCGTTCGCGATCGGCGACCGGGTGGTTGGCACCGGCATCGGAGTACTCGCTGAATACGCGGTGCTCCCGGTCAGCGCCGTGCACCTCGCCCCCGCCAGCCTCAGCGATGAGCAGGCCGCCGGCCTCATGATCGCCTACCAGACCGCGTGGTTCGCCCTGCATCGACGTGCGGCGATCCAGCCGGGCGAGACCCTTCTGGTCCACGCCGCAGCCGGCGGCGTCGGAAGCGCTGCGGTTCAGCTCGGGGTCGCAGCAGGTGCACGGGTGATTGGCGTTGTGGGCAGCGCAGCCAAAGCGGAGTCGGCGCGTGCTGCCGGTGCCGAGGCCGTCATCGTCCGCGGCGACGAGGACTTTGTTGCCAGGGTGAACGAGATCACCGGCGGCCGCGGCGCCGACGTCGTGTTCGACCCGGTCGGCGGCGAGAGCTTCGAACGCTCAACCAAGTGCATCGGGTTCGAGGGACGAATCGTCGTCGTTGGCTTTGCGAGCGGCGCGGTACCCGAGGTGAAGGCCAACCATGCCCTCGTCAAGAACTATGGGGTGCTCGGCCTGCACTGGGCCCTGTACTCCGAGCGTCGGCCGGAGCTTGTCCGGCAGGCCCATGCCGCGCTGACGGAACTCGCCGAGACGGGCGCCATCTCCCCGCTCATCGGCGGCGTCGTCGACGTCGACGACGCACCGGCCGCGATTCAGGAGCTGGCCGGCGGGCAGACCGTCGGGCGTCTGATCATCCGTTTCAACTGACCACATCCGTTTCGACTGACCACCGACACAGGGAGCTTTCCGTGACGAACCTCGAAGGGCGGGTCGCCGTCGTGACGGGCGGAGCCCGCGGACTGGGTGCCGCGTATGTGCGCGCACTTCACGCGGCGGGCGCACGCGTGGTGATTGCCGACCTGCTCCACGACGAAGGAGTCGCACTGGCGACCGAACTCGGCGACGGCGCGGTCTTCGAACACCTCGATGTGACGAACGAAGAGGACTGGTCCAGGGTGGTCGACTCCGCGATCGCGGCGTTCGGGTCACTCGACGTCCTCGTCAACAACGCCGGCATCGCGAACGCGGCGCCGATCGAGCACTACACGACGGCGAAGTGGGATGCCGTGATCGCGGTCAACCTCACCGGGGTGTTTCTCGGCTGCCGCGCGGTTGTGCCGGCGATGAAGCGTCAGGCATCCGGATCCATCATCAATATCTCCTCAGTTGAAGGGCTGCGTGGCAGCCCCGGCCTGCACGGGTACACCGCGTCGAAGTTCGGCGTGCGCGGACTCACCAAGTCGCTCGCCGTCGAACTCGGGCCGGCTGGCATCCGCGTCAATTCGGTGCACCCTGGCCTCATCCTCACCGACATGACGACACGCATCGATCCCGAGGCGCTGTCCATCCCGCTCGGCCGCCCCGCGCTGCCCGAGGACGTCGCGGGCACCGTCGTCTTTCTCGCGAGTGACGCATCGGGCTACACGACGGGCGCCGAGTTCGTCGTCGACGGCGGCATGACCACCGCCATCGCCCACCGCTAGCCGACAGACAGACCCGGCACCATCGTCCGCAGATGTGGGCCGGATGCTCTCGCCAAAGTTTCCATACCGGCTAGTCGGTATCTGTTGTAGAGTGACCTCATCCCGACACAAAGAGGTGCCGATGTCCACGCAACAACCTGTCCGATCGAGCGACTCACGCGACGCTGCCCCCCGCCTCGAGATCACCGAACTCACGGTGCGGTTCGGCGGCCTGACGGCCCTCGACGCCGTGTCGTTCGACGTGGGCGCCGGTGAAACCGTCGCGCTGATCGGGCCGAACGGCGCCGGCAAGACCACGGTCTTCAACTCGGTCTGCGGGCTGGTCAAACCGTCGGCGGGAAGCGTGACGATCGACGGGGTGCCTGCACCGGCGTCGCCGACCGGCCTCATCCGCCACGGGGTCGCTCGCACCCTCCAGGGACTCGGTCTGTTCGGCGGCATGAGCGTTCTCGAGAACGTACTCGTTCCCCTGACCGCGCCGGGCAGGTCGGGCCGGGCGGCCGGACCCGGGCGAGCCGGCGCCGCCGCCGTGACGATCGCCACCGAGACCCTGCGTGACCTCGGCCTCGACGCCGATGCGCATCGGCCGGTCGACTCGCTGCCATACCCGGAGCGGAAGCGCGTTGCGCTGGCCCGCGCCCTCGTCACCCAGCCGACCCTCCTGCTCCTCGATGAGCCGGCGGGTGGGCTCGGCGCCGGCGATATCGCCGATCTCTCGGCCATCGTGCGCCGGGTCGCGGCGACGGGGTGCTCGGTTTTGCTCGTCGAACACCACATGGACTTCGTGATGGCTCTCGCCGACCGGGTCGCCGTTCTCGACTTCGGTCGTGTCATCGCCTGCGGCACCCCTGGCGAGGTGCAGGCCGACCCGCGCGTCGAGGAGGCCTACCTGGGCGTTGAGGTCGCATCGTGACCGCACTGCTCGAGATCGACGCACTGTGCGCGGGCTACGGCGAAACACCGGTCCTGCGTGAGGTCAGCTTCAGCGTTCAGACCGGGGGCATCGTCGCCCTGCTCGGAGCGAACGGGGCGGGCAAGACCACGCTGCTGCGGTCGATCGCCGGTCTCATTTCCCCCACGTCAGGCAGCATCCGTTTCGCCGGAGTTGACCTCGCAGCGGTTGGCGTCGAGGACCGGGTGCGGCGGGGACTCGCCCAGGTGCCCGAGGGACGGAGCATCGTGGCCGAGCTCACTGTCGACGAGAACCTCCGCCTCGGCGGGCTGTGGCGGTTTTCTCCCCGGGAACTCGGCGGGGCGGTCGACGAGATCTACGCGCTGTTTGAACCGCTCGCCCAGCGCCGCACCAGTTCGGGCCACCAGCTCTCCGGTGGAGAACGCCAGATGCTCGCGCTCGGCAGGGCCATCATCGCGAGGCCCCGGCTGCTCGTCCTCGACGAGCCATCGCTCGGGCTCGCGCCGCGGGTGGTCGCACAGATCATGACCGTGCTGCGGCGGCTTCGTGACACGACGGGGCTCACCGTGCTGCTCGCCGAGCAGAACGTCGTGAGCGCCCTCTCCATCGCCGACCACGGTGTCGTGCTTGGCCTCGGCACACTCGTCGCCGACCGCCCGTCCGCCGAACTCACCTCCGACGACGCCCTCCGACACGCCTACCTGGGGTTCTGATGGATCAACTCATCTTCCTGCTCGCCACGGGCCTCGCGCGCGGCGCGATCTTCGCCCTGTTCGCGCTCTCGCTCGTGCTCATCTGGCGCGCGGCACGCATCGTCAACTTCGCGCAGGGCGCGATGGCCCTCGTCGCCACCTACATCGCCTTTGCCGTGACGGGCCTGACCGGCTCGTACTTCGCGGGGCTGGGTGCGGCGATCCTCGCCGGGCTCCTGGTCGGCTTCGCCATTGAACGCGGCGTCATGCGATTCGCTCCAGCGGGCCAGCCGCTCGCGGGCGTCATTATCGCCATCGGACTCGTGATGGTGCTGCAATCAGCCCTCGGCATCCTGTTCGGCCAGCAATACCGGCCGATGGATGCCCCGTTCGACGAAAGCCCCATTCTGATCGGCGGAATTGCCGTTCTGTCGCCGTACGACCTGTTCGTCCTCATCGTCGCCGTGGTTGTGATGTCGCTGCTTGGCCTGCTGTTCACGCGGACCTCGCTTGGCCTGCAGCTGAGGGCATCCGCGTTCGCACCGGAGGTGTCGCGGCTGCTCGGAGTCCGGGTCTCGCGCATGCTCACTCTCGGCTGGATGCTCTCCTCGGCGGTGAGTGCGCTCGCGGCGCTGCTGCTCGTGCCGACCGAGCTCGGGCTGAACCCGCACTCCACGGACATGCTGTTCGTATATGCGTTCACCGTCGCTGTGGTCGGCGGACTCGATTCGCCGGTGGGTGCGCTTCTCGGCGGCCTTGCGGTCGGCATCCTGATCACGCTCGTCACCGGCTTCCTCGGCTCGACAGTCGCGCCGATCGCGGTACTCGCGCTCCTGGTCTGTGTGCTGCTCGTGCGCCCCGGCGGCGTCTTCTCAACGGGCAAGGTGAGGGTCGCATGAAACGGATAATGGCGTCTCTCACCGACACACCACGCGTGATCGCAGGAGGTGTGGCACTGACGGTGCTCGCCATCGCCTGCACGTTCCTGCTCGACCCGTACCGCAACTACCAGCTGGCACTCGTGGCTGCGTACCTCTGTGCCACCGCCGGGCTCACCCTGCTCATCGGCCTGACCGGACAGTTGTCGCTCGGCCACGCCGCGCTGATGGCGGCCGGAGGGTACGGGTACGCGCTCACCGCGAACGCGCTGACGGATGCCGGTATCGAGGGGCTCCCCCGGTTCGTCCTTGGGCTGCTCGCTGGCGTTGTTGCCGCTGGTGTCATCGGTCTGCTGCTCGGGCTCGCTGCGGCGCGGCTGCACGGACCGTACCTCGCCGGTGTCACGCTCGCGCTCGTCATCGCCCTGCCCGCCTTCACCAGCGTCTTCGTTGGGGTGTTCCGCGGCGACCAGGGAGTGCAGATCGCTTACGACGGGGTTCCCGAAGCGCTGTCGACCCTCATCGCCGTCGAGCAGTGGCAGGCCTGGGTGGCCATTTTCGTCGCTGGCGTCACGCTCACACTTCTCACGCTGGTGAGAAACGGCAAAGCAGGGCTACGGATGCGTGCGGTGCGAGACGACGAAGTGGCGGCTCGCCTCAGCGGCATCCCCGCGGGCCGGGTGAAGGTGCACGCCTTCCTCGTGAGCGCACTCGGCGCCGGCGCCGGCGGAGCCGTGTTGTGCTTCGTCACCCAGTCGGTCAGCCCCGGCGCATACACGCTGGCGTTTTCGCTCCTGCTCGTTGTCGCCGTTGTCGTCGGTGGCCTGGGCAGCATCCTTGGCGCAGCCATCGGTTCCGCCCTCATCGTTCTGCTGCCGTGGCTCGTGCAGACGGGCACCGGGGCGCTGTCCCTGCCCGGGGAACTCCAGCAGCGGCTCTCCGGCAATCTCCCGGTCCTCGTCTTCGGCGCTCTGCTCATCATCGTGACCGCCGTCTGGCCGGGAGGCATCCGTGGGGCTCTCCGTGGGCGGAAGGCATTCCGGGATCGGCGGCAGGCCGAGCCGAGCGCGGCGCAGAAGCTGGCCATCCCCACCCGCGCCAGCATTCCGGTTTCTCGGGCAGCCATCCGGGGCAGCTCCCCCGCGACGGGGTCGACAGCATCCGGCGCAATCGCGTCAGACCAGACGTCATCCGGCGCAATCGCATCAGATCAGACGGCATCCGGCGCAATCGCATCAGGTCAGACGCCATCCGGACCCACAGCATCCGGAACCACCGACCACAGCCCGATCGACCACAGCCCGAATGAATCCATCACCACCGAACCCGTCTCCACCGAATCAGAGAGGTGACCCATGTCACATCGAAGCGCACCACCACGCAGCGCACCACGCAGTGCACCACGCAGCGCCATTACCGTCGCAGCGGCATCCGTCATGATCATCGCGCTGAGCGGATGCAGCACCCCGGCACCGGCGGGCGAGGCCGCCAACACGCCGGGGATCACCGAAGAGACCGTGACCATCGGCACCCACCACCCGCTCACCGGGCCAGCCGCCGCGGGGTACGCCTCGATCTCCGCGGCGACGACCGCCTACTTCGAGTACCTCAACGAGCAGGGTGGAATCCACGGCCGCACCATCGAGTACGTCGTCAAGGACGACGGCTACAACCCATCGAACACCCAGAACGTCGTGCGTGAACTCGTCGAGGAGGACGAGGTCTTCGCCGTGGTGAACGGGCTCGGCACACCGACGCACACCTCGGTGCTCGACTACCTCAACCAGAAGAAGGTGCCCGACCTGTTCGTCGCGTCGGGTTCCACGAGCTGGAACCAGCCCGAGAAGTACCCGTACACCTTCGCGTACAACGTCGACTACGTCGCGGAGGGCGAGGCGCTCGCTCAATACGCCGAGGATGAGTTCCCCGGCAAGAGCGTCTGCGTACTGGGCCAGGACGATGACTTCGGCACGGAGTTCACGACGGGGCTGCAGAACGTCCTCGGCGCTGACGGGCTCGCCAGCGTTCAGACGTACTCGGTGTCCAACCAGGACGTCGTCGCCCAGATCAGCGCCATGAAGGCGGCGGGCTGCGAGATCAACATGCTCGCGACCGTCAACGGTTTCACCGCCCTCGCGGTCGGTACAGCGGCGAAGCTCGGCTATGCACCGCAGTGGTTCTCGTCGTCCTCCGGCGGCGACTACCCGACCCTCCTCACCTTCCTCGGCGCAGGCCTTGCCCCGAAGCTGCTGCAGGGATTTGTCAGCACCAACTACCTGCCCTTCGGCCAGGACGACGAGTGGCGCGCCCTGTTCGAGGAGATCAACGCCGAGTACAACGATGACGCTCCGTTCGACGGCAACACCGTCTACGGCATGAGCGTCGGCTACCTCTTCGCCGAAGCGCTCGCGGCCGCCGGCGAAGACCCCACGAGGGAGAGCCTGATCGAGGCCATCAGCTCGGGCGATCTCGAGGGGAACGGCGTCGTACCACTGTCGTTCGGCGACGACAGCCACGCGGCCTTCATGGGCGTCGGCATCACCACCGTCGACGGCGGTGTCCAGGATTTCGTCGGTTCCACCTATGTGAGTGACGGCGACGGCAAGGTCTCGAAGGAAGAGGTTGAACCCGTGTCGCTCAGCAACGAGGGCGTGCCTGAGGACTAAGCCGCAACAGAGAGCACGGATGCCGCGGACCTGCCAGGCCCGCGGCATCCGCTTGTGTGGGGGCATCCGTCACCGCTCCGGCGCTCATCTGTCACAAAAGGCGGCTAAACCCCCGCCATAACCGCACTTTGTGACAGACGAAGGGCCGCCGACGCACGGCCCTGGCACCCTTCGCGAAGCTCGAAGCCGACATTCGCGACGGACGAAGCCGGCATTCGCGGCGGACGAACCGCGCCATTCGCGACGGACGAACCGCGCCCGGCACTCGGGTCCTGGGGTGTCGCCATGCGCCTGCACCGGTGTTTCGGGAGGTAATTCGCCGGGTGCATCAACGTATCGGCGGCGGACCCGCTGTTTCTCCTCCCGAAGTGAAGGTGACGGGCGGCGCCGACCCGCGTCCGCGACGGACGAACCCCTCCCGTCGCTCCGGCCCTGGGGTGGCGCCCGAGCGCCTGCACCCCTTGCTTCGGGGGGTAATTCTCCGGGTGAGTCGACGTATCGGCGGCGGACCCGCGGTTTCTCCTCCCGAAGTGAAGGTGACGGGCGGTGCCGCCCCGCGCCGCCGTTGGTGACGGACGAACCCTCGACACTCATCTGTCACAAATGGTTGCTAAACCCGCGCCATAAGCGCACTTTATGACAGATGAAGGGCCGCCACCGCCCACATCCGCGACGGATGAGCCCCGCCCAGCATTCATCTGTCACAAATGGTGGTTAACCCGCGCCATAACCGCACGTTGTGACAGACGAACGGCCGCCGACCGCGCGACCCGCGCCGCCGACCGCGACGGACAAACCCCGCCCGGCGCTGACGCCTCCGCGGCCGGGCTCAGCCCTGCAGGACGGTGAACTGGTCGACGAGGTGCCGCTTCAGCACCTTGCCGCTGCCGCCGAGGGGCAGGGCGTCGACGAGGTGCACCACCCGGGGGTACTTGTACGCGGCAATGCGCTCCTTGCAGAACGCGATGAGTTCGTCGGAGTCGAGCTCCCGCCCGTCGAGCGCGACCACAGCGGCGTGCACCTCCTGGCCGTGCGTGTCGTGGGCGAGCCCGAACACGGCGGCCATCGCGACATCCGGATGGCGGGACAGCACAGCCTCGACCTCGGTGGGGTACACGTTGTACCCGTTGCGCACGATCATGTCCTTCTTGCGGTCGACGATCGTGACGATCCCGTCCTCATATGTGCCGAGGTCGCCCGTGCGGAACCAGCCGTCGACAACCGCCTCCGCCGAGGCATCCGCTCGACCGAGGTACCCCTTGAAGAGGTTGTGGCCCCGAACGATGATCTCGCCGAGAGCACCGGGCGGCGCAAACTCGATACGCCCCTCGACCTCGGCCTCGGCGATCGCGATGTCGACGCCCCAGAGTGCACGGCCAACGGTTCCGGGGCGAATGGGCTCGTACACACTGTTGAACGACACGGTCGGCGCCGTCTCGGTGAGGCCGTAACCCTCGTGCACCTCGGCACCGTATGCCTGCTGGAAGGCCTCGAGCACCGCAACCGGCAGCGCCGCACCGCCCGACACCGCGTAGCGGAGCGGCGGGCGCTCACCCGTACGGGACGCGGCCTGGATCATGCCGACGAACATCGTCGGCACCGCGGTGAACACCGTCGCCTGGTGCGCGACGAGCAGCGCGAGTGCCTCGTCCGGGTCGAACCGCGGCAACAGGATGATCGACGCGCCGCGCCGGAAGGCGATGTTCATGACGGCGGTCTGCCCGAAGGTGTGGAAGAGCGGCAGCCCGCCGAAGATCACATCGTCGGTGCGCATATCGAAGGAGTCGATGAGTGAGCAGTGCACCTGCTCGACGACAGCGAGGTGAGATCCCACCGCCCCCTTGGGCGTCCCGGTGGTCCCGCTCGTGTAGAGGATCGTTGCCGCTTCGAGCGGGTTCATCGAGACAATCCGTTGGATCGGTTCGGATGCCGCGGCTTCGGCCTCGAGACGCGGCAGGTCTGGGCCGCCTGCCTCGGGCGGCGGCACGAGCACAGAGACGAGCGGCACCCCGGCGGCCTCAGCAGCCGGGATCGCTTCGGCGAGCAGCGGCGCTGCGGCAACGAGCACGTCGGCCCCGCTGTCCTTCAGCACGAAAGCGATCTCCTCGGCTTTGAAGAGCAGGTGGATCGGAACGACGATGGCACCGAGCGACAGCGCCGCGTAGTACACCCGCGGAAAGTCGGGCACGTTGGGAACGAGCATCGCGACCCGGTCGCCGCGTCCGATGCCGCGGTCCCGGAGGGCGCCGGCATATGCGCGCGTCTCGTCCCACAGCTGCCCGTAGCTGATCGTGTTGCCGTAGAAGTGAATGGCGGGGCTGTCGGGCCTCCGGTTCGCGGTTTCAGAGAGGATGCTCGCGACCGAGAGCGTGCCGAAGCCGTCGCCGTCGATGGCGAGGTCTGGGTGGTGTGCCATGGGGATCTCCTTTGATCACAGGGGTGGTTGGGGGTAACGACTTTTCAGCGCCGCAGCTCGGCTTTTCCGAGCGCGGCGAGGTGGACTTCGTCGGGACCGTCAGCGATGCGCAGTGCTCTCGCGCCCGCGAACATCTCGGCGAGCGGGACGTCCTGAGACAGGCCTGCACCACCGAAGAGCTGCATGGCCCGGTCGAGGATCGTCTGAACAGCGCGCGGAACGGCGATCTTGATGGCCTGGATCTCGGTCATCGCGGCACGGTTGCCGACGGTGTCCATGAGCCAGGCGGTTTTCAGCACGAGCAGCCGCAGCGACTCGATGCTGATGCGCGACTCGGCGGCCCATTCGCGCACGACGCCCTGGCTCGCGAGCGGCGCGCCGAAGGCGACACGGTCGTTGGCGCGCTCGCGCACCAGGGCAACGGCGCGCTCCGCCATGCCGAGCGCCCGCATGCAGTGGTGAATCCTGCCCGGTCCGAGCCGCGCCTGCGCGATAGCGAATCCGTCGCCCTCAGCCCCGATCAGGTTCGACACCGGCACCCGCACATCGTGGAACACGATCTCAGCGTGCCCACCGTGATCCCGGTCGTCGTAGCCGAAAACGGTGAGCGGCCGCACGACCTCGACGCCGGCGGCATCCCTCGGAACCAGAATCATCGACTGCTGCCTGTGCCGCTCGGCCGCAGGGTCGGTCTTGCCCATCACGATCAGGATCTCGGCGTTCGGGTTCATCGCACCGGTCGACCACCACTTCCGCCCGGAGATCACGTAGTGGTCCCCGTCACGACGGATGCTGGTAGCGACGTTGGTTGCATCGGACGACGCCACCTCCGGCTCGGTCATACAGAACGCCGAACGGATGCGGGCGTCGAGGAGCGGTTCGAGCCAGCGTTTCTTCTGCTCTTCGGTGCCGAAGTCGGCGAGCACCTCCATGTTGCCCGTGTCCGGCGCCGCACAGTTGAGGGCGACAGGCGCGAGTCGCGGACTCCACCCGGTGAGCTCCGCGAGCGGCGCGTACTGCAGGTTGGTGAGGTTCGCCCCGTGTTCACCAGGCAGGAACAGGTTCCACAACCCGCGCGCGCGTGCCAGCCCCCGCAGCTCATCGACGACGGGCCGGAATCCCCACTCGTCCGGCGTCGCTCGAAGTTGAGCGTCGAGCATCGGCTCGGCGGGAATCACGTGCTCGTCGAGAAAGGCGCGCAGTGTTGTGGCCAGTTCGATCGTGCGGGGGTCTTCGGCGAAGTCCATGGTCGTCAGTGTCCTCTCAGGGCGGAGCGGGCGAGTCCCTCTTCCGCGAGCGGCTCCACGAGCTGGCCGATGCGGTCGAAGCCGTCACCGACGGTCTCGCCCGCCTGGTAGCGGCAATGGATGCCCTCGAGGATGACGGCGAGCTTGTACGCCGCGAACGCGCGGTACCAGCCGAGATCGGGAGTCGCGATCCCCGCGTGCGCGGCATAGGCATCCACCATCTCGTCGAAGCCGGGATAGCCGGCATCGAGGTCGACGGCGCTCGGCGCGACTCCGCGCCCGCCGGGCAACTCAGCGATGCTCCAGTAGAGGCCGAGCATGCCGAGGTCGACGAGCGGGTCGCCGAGGGTCGCCATCTCCCAGTCGAGGATCGCCGTGATGCGCGGGGCCGCTGACGCGCCACGACCGCCATCCACGAGCGCGTTATCCAGCCGGTAATCGCCGTGCACGAGCGTGGAACGGCCGGCCGACGGCATCCGTTCACCGAGCCCGGCCTGAAGCTCATCGAGCCGTGGCACCTCCCGCGTGCGCGACGCATCGAGCTGCCTGCGCCATGTCCTCAGCTGCCTGTGCAGGTAACCGTCCGCGCGACCAAAGGTGTCGAGCCCGACGGATGCCGGCGGGATGGCGTGCAGTTCGGCCAGAATTCCGGCGAGGCTGAGTCCGAGCGCGCGCAGCTCACCCGACGCGAAATCGGCGTTCTGTGCCGGGTCGGACAGTACCCGACCCGCAACGAGGTCCATCACGAAGAACGGGGTCCCGGTGACCTCGCTCGCCGCCGTGTCGTCGACGAGGTCAATGGTCGGCGGCACCGGCACAGCAGTGCCCTGCAGTGCGGTGATCACCCGGTATTCACGCGCCATGTCGTGGGCACTCGACAACACGTGACCCAGCGGCGGACGACGCAGCACCAGGGGCCGACGCCCGCCGTCGATGCGGTAGGTGAGGTTGCTGCGCCCCCCGGTGATGAGCCGTGCCGACAACGGACCGCTCGAGAGCTCGGGATGTTCGCGGGCAAGCCACTCGGTGAGCCCTCTGACATCCAGCCCGGGAGAGTCGGTCATCGTCGACCACCTTTCACACGCGAGTGCCGCGCAGCGAGCGACCCAGCGGGACCGCGTTCCGCCAGCATACCGCGTGGTCGGTATGTTCGCACTACCCCGGGGGGATCAGGCGAGCAAATCCCGTTCGATCACCGAGCGGATGCCGGTGGGGATCGGCGTCGGGGTACGGTCGGCCGCACCGACGAAGACGTGCACGAAGCGGCCGACGGCGATCGGCTCCTCCTCCCCCGGTCGGAGGACCCCGAGGGCCCAGGTGACGCTCGTCGTCCCCAGCCGCTCGATGCCGATGCCGACCTCGAGTGGTTCGGGAAACGACGCGGAAGCGCGGAACTCGCACGACGATGCCGCGCACAGGGCAATGGCGTCTCCCTGCGGATCGAGGCCCCCATTGCCCATCATCCAGGTATTGATGGCGGTGTCCATCGCCTCGTAATAGACGGTGTTGTTGAGGTGTCCGTACTGGTCGTTGTCGTTCCAGCGTGTGGCGAATGGCAGCCGTACCCCGTAGTGCATCAGACGACCCTCAGCAGCACGCGAAACGCCACGCGCGCGCGATCGGTGCTGGGTTCATCACCGGCAATGAGGTCGGCATAGGTGAAGGATTCAGAGATCCGGACCAGGAGGTAGGCGAGTTCCGCCGGGTCGATGGCACCGCCGAGGGGCGCGTCGCCGAGCTCCCGCCGCACGAGCCAGTCGGCCGTTGCGACGTACCGGCGCTGGATCTCGCTCTCGGTGGTCGTCAGCAGCCGGAGCGCCCGAGCGGGCTCACGCTGCAGGAACTGCCTGAAGTAGGGCGCGCTGATCAGGTCATCGACGAAATGGGTGAGGACGCCCGCTACCCGCTCCTCGGCGCGCAGGTCTCGCGTGGCATCCTCCGCCTGGAGAAGAGTCGGCACAGCGAGAGACCAGAGGACCTCCGAGAGCAGCGCGTCACGATTGCCCACCCAGCGAAACAATGAGGTGCGGTCGACGCCGAGGTCCGCCGCGAGTGCGCTCATGTCGATGCGGCGGCCGGCGATGAACTCCTCGCGGGCTCGGGCGAATGCCCGTGCCGAACCCTCGTGTGCCGCCTCGGCCAGCCGGTTCGACAGCCAGGACGGAGCGAAATCGAGGCCGACGGTTCCGATGGTTGCCGCAGAGCGCGTGCTTGTGGCGCGAGCGGTCACAGCGTCTGTCGTGGTGTGCATGCCGGAACTCTATCGCGTGGCCATTGGATGCGTGCAACATTCTGGAAAATGATGCATACTACGGTACATCGCGGTTCACGAACCGCAAGACGATGTCGTCGACGAACGGAGAAGCAATGACGCTCACCACGCAACAGACCGATCGGCCCGAGGTGCTCGACGCCGATTTCTATGGCTTCCAGGACCAGCTCACCGAGGAGGAGCTGCGCTCGGTCGCTCGCATCCGTGCTTTCCTCGACGCCGAGGTGCGGCCACACGCCGACCGCCTCTGGGAGGAGGCCCGAAGCCCCCGCCACCTCATCCCCGGATTCGCCGAACTCGGCATGTTCGGGGCGGGCTGGCCCGAAACCCGGCACTTCGACAACAGCGCCGTCTACCGCGCCTGGATCGCGCTCGAGATCGCCAGGGTCGACCCGTCGACGGCGACATTCATTGGTGTGCACAGCGGACTCGCCATGAACGCCATCGGGGTCGGCGGCTCCGAGGAACAGCGCGCGGAGTGGATGGGTCCGATGGGCCGTGGTGAGGTCATCGGTGCGTTCGGGCTCACCGAGCCGACGAGCGGATCCGACACCGCGCGCGGGCTGCAGACCACCGCGACCAGACACGGCGATGGGTGGGTCCTCAACGGTAAGAAGCGCTGGATCGGCAACGCTACCTTCGCCGACATCGTGGTGATCTGGGCCCGCGACACCGCGGACGACCAGGTCAAGGGCTTCATCGTGCGACAGCCGTCCGCCGGCTTCACCGCGACCAAGATCGAGCGCAAGCAGTCGCTCCGTGCCGTGGAGAACGCCGACATCGTCCTCGAGGATGTCCGGGTCCCCGAGAGCGACCGCCTGGCCAACATTCATTCGTTCCGCGACGTAGCCATCGTGCTGAGGCTGACCCGTGCCGAGGTGGCCTGGCAGGCCATCGGGGTAGCGGTCGGCGCCTATGAAGCAGCCCTCGCCTACGCCACAGAGCGCCATCAATTCGGCAAGCCGATTGCCTCGTTCCAGTTGGTGCAGGAGAAGCTGGCGAACTCGCTGTCCAACATCACCGCGAGCATCGCCCTGTGCATGCGGGTATCCGCCATGCAGGACGAGGGCGTACAGAAAGACCACCACTCGGCGATGGCCAAGGCGTTTGCCACAGCCAGGATGCGGGAGACGGTCGCGCTCTGCCGCGAAATCGTCGGAGGAAACGGAATCCAGCTCGACCATGGGGTCGCCCGCTTCTTCGCCGACGCCGAGGCGGTCTACACCTTCGAGGGCACGTTCGATATGAACACGCTCATCGTCGGCCGCGCCATCACCGGCATCCAGGCATTCGTTTAGAGAGGAACCACATGGCTGAAGCATTCATCGTCGCCACCGCCCGCTCGCCGATCGGCCGCGCCCGCAAGGGGTCGCTCGCCGGCATCCGTTCTGATGATCTCGCGGCGCGCATGGTGCGCGACGCACTGGCACAAATCCCCGCCCTCGACCCGGGCCGCATCGACGACCTGCTGCTGGGTTGCGGGCTGCCGGGAGGCGAGCAGGGAATGAACATGGCCCGCATCGTGTCGATTCTCCTCGGCCTCGACGAGGTGCCGGGAACCACGGTCAATCGCTACTGCTCGTCGAGCCTGCAGACAACGCGCATGGCCTTCCACGCCATCAAGGCCGGCGAGGGAGATGTATTCATCTCCGCCGGGGTGGAATCGGTCAGCCGGTCGATGCGCGGGTCGAGCGATTACATCCCCGGCGAGACGCTCACCAACCCGCTGTTCGATGACGCGATCTCCCGCACCGAGGCGAGGGCCGGCGGAGGCCAGCCGCCGTGGCACGACCCCCGGCAGGACGGGCAACTGCCCGACGCGTACATCGCCATGGGGCAAACGGCAGAGAACGTTGCCGAGCTGCGAGGCATTACCCGAGACGAGCAGGATGCGTTTGCGGCCCGGAGCCAGCAGCGCGCGGAGAGAGCGGATGCCAGTGGCTTCTGGGCAACGGACATCGCGCCCGTGACACTCGATGACGGCACCGTCGTCTCGAAGGACGATGGGCCACGCAGGGGCGTCACAGTCGAAGCGCTGAGCCAGCTTGAGCCGGTCTTCCGGCCGGACGGCACGGTAACGGCGGGCAACTGCTGCCCGCTCAACGACGGTGCCGCAGCCGTCATCGTGGTGTCCGAGCGCGTGGTTGACGAGCTCGGACTGTCGCCGCTGGCCAGGATCGTCTCGACAGGGGTGAGCGGCCTCTCCCCCGAGATCATGGGCCTCGGGCCGGTCGAGGCGAGCCGACGCGCGCTCGCGCTCGCCGGTCTCAGCATCGACGACATGGACCTGGTCGAGATCAACGAGGCCTTCGCCGCGCAGGTCATTCCGTCGGCACGCGAACTCGGTATCGACTCGGAAAAGCTCAACGTCTTCGGTGGGGCCATCGCGGTCGGCCACCCGTTCGGGATGACCGGGGCGCGGATCACGTCAACGCTGATCAACGGACTGCGACAGACGGGCGGCCGCTACGGTCTCGAGACGATGTGCGTCGGCGGCGGCCAGGGCATGGCGCTCGTGCTCGAGCGCGTCTGACGATCGCTGACAAGACAGAATCGCTGAAAGACAGAGCTGAGGCGCTCGCCGAAAGACGAGCGCCTCAGCTCTGCGTCACCGCAGTGGTCACCAGTGTGATGTCGTCAGTCTGAGCCGACGAAGAGCGCGATCGTGTTGGCGACGAGCGCCGGTCGCGACCCACCCTCGATCTCGACGGTCACGGTCACACCCGCGCGGGTCCCCTGCGGCGTGCTTTCAGCGCTCGTGATGGTCGAACTCGCCCGCACGCGCGATCCCGCCGTGACCGGCTGCAGGAAGCGCACCTTGTCGAGGCCGTAATTGACCACCATCGCGGCGCCTCCCACTTCGACGAGACCCTCGGTCAGCCGGGGAATGAGTGAGAGCGTGAGGTAACCGTGCGCGATTGTGGCTCCGAACGGTCCGGATGCCGCGCGCTCGGCGTCGAGATGGATCCACTGCCGGTCTTCGGTCGCCTCGGCAAACGCATCGATGCGGTCCTGGTCGATCCTGAACCAGTCCCCCGTCGCCGTCCGGCCGATGGCATCCGTCAGCGTTGCGGGTGACGAAACGGTGATCGTCATGACCTCGGCCCTCCCGCCACATAGAGCACCTGGCCCGAGACGAAACTGGACTCCTCACGGCAGAAGAACGAGACGGCCGCGGCGATGTCCTCGGGCTGGCCGACACGTCCGACGGGAATCTCCTTCGCGGCGCCGGCGAGGAAGTCGTCGAAGGCGATGCCCATGCGCTCAGAGGTCGCTCGTGTCATCTCAGTCTCAATGAAGCCCGGTGCGACGGCGTTGGCCGTCACGCCGTAGCGGCCGAGTTCGAAAGCGAGGGTCTTCGTGAACCCCTGGATGCCCGCCTTCGCCGCAGAGTAGTTGGCCTGCCCGCGGTTGCCCAGGGCCGACGTGCTGGAGAGGTTGACGATGCGACCCCAGCGCTCGGCGACCTGGTGGGCCTGAACGGCCCGGCTCATTAGGAACGCGCCACGCAGGTGCACGCCGAGAACGGCGTCCCAGTCGTCTTCGGTCATCTTGAACAGCAGGTTGTCGCGAAGGATGCCCGCGTTGTTGACCAGGATGGTGGGAGCGCCGAGCTCATCGGCCACCCGCGCGACGGCCGCTGTCACGGCATCCGAGTCTGCGACGTTGGCACCGACGGCGATGGCGCGGCCCCCGTCCGCCTCGATCGCGGCAACGGTGTCAGCCGCGTGGTCGGCGTGAAGATCGAGAACGGCAACCTGGTAGCCGTCTGCGGCGAGCCTTCTGGCGGTCGCGGCGCCAATGCCGCGTGCTGCTCCTGTGACGATGGCGGTGCGGGTCATACGGTGTCCATTCGTTGGGGTGGGTCGAAGGTGATGAGTTGGCGTAACGCTGCGCCGGTGGCAAGCCGGTCCATGCCCTCAGCGATGTCGTGAAGGCCGATGCGGGCCGAAACGAGCCGTTCGAGAGGCAGCACCCCTCGTCGCCAGAGGTCGACATAACGCGGGATGTCGCGGCTCGGAACGGCCGAGCCCAGGTAACTGCCGATGATCGTCTTCGCCTGCGCGGTGACGAGGAGCGGGGCGATGCTCGCCATGGCATCCGGGGCGGGGAGGCCGACGGTCACCAGAGTGCCGCCGGGAGCGGTGAGTGAGAACGCCGTTTCGAAGGCGCGGGGCGAACCTGCCGCCTCGATCACGAGCGGGGCAGCGACGTGAGCGTCGATGGCATCCCCCGGAGTGAAACTGCCGGATGCACCGAGCCCTGTCGCCAGGTCGAGCTTGGCATCGAGCGCATCGACGCCGATCACCTCGTGGCCGAGGGCGACGGCAACGAGCAGGGCGGCCATGCCCACGCCGCCGAGTCCGACGACGATCACCCGCGATCCAGTGGCCGGTCGTCCGGCGTTGATCACCGCACCGCCGCCGGTCAGTACCGCGCAGCCGAGAAGGGCAGCAATCTCGGCGGGCACGTCGGGATCGACGGGCACCACCGATGTGCGACTGACTACCGCGTGACTGGCGAAGCCGGACACCCCGAGGTGGTGGCGCACGGGATCTCCCCCACTGTGAAGTCGAAGGCCGCCGCCGACCAGTGTGCCCGCGTTGTTCGCTGCGCTCCCGACGCTGCAGGGCAGCCTGCCATCGGTGAGGCACTCGGCGCAGGTCCCGCAGCGCGGCAGGAATGTCATGACGACGCGGGTTCCGATCGCGACGTCGTCGACGCCGTCACCCAGGGATTCGACGATCCCGGCCGCCTCGTGCCCGAGCAGCATGGGCGTCGGCCGCTGGCGGCTGCCGTCGACGACGCTGAGGTCCGAGTGACAGAGCCCGGCCACCTCGATCCGCACGAGTATCTCTCCGGGGCCAGGCGGGTCAAGCTCGACCGGCCCAACGGTGAACGGGCGGGACTCAGCAAAGGGCGCCTCGGCACCCGAGCGCTCAAGGACTGCTCCAATGATCTCCACGCGACCTCCTCGTCGAGGGCTTTTCGCAGAATCCGTTCGCCCGTTCTCCCGAGCATACCGACTACGCGGTATGTAGTCGATCCTTGAGTGCTGAAAGCACCGAAATGAAGGCTTGGCGAGTGCTTCCCATCGTCAGCCGAGTCCGTCGAGCCACTCCCCGATGACGAGCCTCGCCCCCTCTTCCATTGCGGGTCCGAACTCGCGTGCCTGGGCCCGGAGCGTCCGCGGGTCGATACCGGCGCCGGTCAGCGCATCGGCGTGACCGATGAGCCATTGTTCAATGCTGCGCTGCGGCACCTCGAGGTGGAACTGGAGTGCGAGCACAGCCGCGCCCACGGAGAACGCCTGGTTGTCGCACACCGGCGTCGACGCGAGGCGTACGGCACCGTCGGGGATCTCAAACCGATCGTTGTGCCAGTGCAGCACCGGTCGCGACGCCAGGTGCCGAAGAACGGATGCCGCACCGTCGGTCGTCAGGGCGAGCGGCCCGTACCCGATTTCGGTACCGGCCCCTGCGGCAACGGCGGCGCCGAGGGCACGGGCGATGAGCTGCGCGCCGAGGCATACCCCGAGCGTTGCCCGCCCGGCGTGAATCCGCTCCGCCAGCACCCCGATGACCTGCTCGATCACCGGATAGCGATCCCCGTCATTCGCCCCGATCGGCCCGCCGAGCACCACTACCAGGTCGGCGTCGCGCACCCCGATCAGTTCGTCAACGCCGACGTCGAGGTAACGGATGTCGTAACCGCGCTCCCGCAGGATCGGCTCGAGGGTACCGAGGTCTTCGAAGGCAAGAAAACGGATGGCGATGGCGGTTTGGGTCACGGAAGCTCCAGGATGTCGCGCGTCAGCTGCGGAGATATGAGGCACCGTTGGCGTCGAGGATCGCCCCGGAACACCAGGCCGCGTCCGGTGAGGCGAGCCAGAATGCTGCTGCAGCGACCTCCTCGGGTGTGCCGACACGACCGAAGGGACTTTGCGCGCGAAGAGCGTCGCCCTCAGCGCCGTCGAGTTTGCTGAACTGGCGCTCAGTGGCGACGAAGCCGGGCGCGACGCTCGTCACCGAAATAGCGTGTGGAGCCAGGGCCACCGCGAGTGACTGCCCGAGCGCGTGGAGTCCCGCCTTGCTCGCCGCGTATGCCGGGTATTCCGGTTCGCCCCTGAAGGCGCCGCGCGAGCCGATATTGACGATGGCCCCTGGCGCTCCCCTGTCGATGAGATGGTTGGCGAACACCCACGCCAGGTTGGCCGCCCCGAGCAGATTGACGTCGACCATCGACCGGAAGGCTGCGGTCCAGTCGGCAAACGACACCTCGCCGAGCACGTGGCGGTTCGTCGCCGAGGGTGCCACAGCAGCGTTGCACACCAGCACGTCGAGTTCACCGAGCTCCGAAATGGCCTGTTCGACCACGCGTGCCGCCTCATCCGGTTTCCCGACATCCCCGGCGACGAGCGAGTGCCCGTCCCCATCGAGCGAGCGCAGGGTTTCCTCGGCTCCGGCGCGATCACTTCGATAGTGCACGGCAACCCGATCGCCCGCCCGGGCGAACCTCTGGGCGACAGCCGCGCCGATCCCGCCCGATGCACCGGTAACGAGGACAGACCGCGACGGCTGAGAGACGGCGGGACTGGGCATGGGTCTCCTTCGATGGGCGGATCTCAACAGTAGAACACGAACGAATCGGGCATGAATGGGCGGCGGAGTCGACCATTGGCCTCATACACCGCTGCCCGCCGCCGATACTCTGTCGCTTCTGGTCGTCGATCTCGAGGGGTGATGGTTATGGACGCGCGCGCGCACGCACAACCGCACCACCCGATTCTGGAGTCGGGTTACTGGCTGGTTCTCGGGCTCCTCGGGGTGTCTTACGTGCTGTGCGCAACGCAAACCTCGCTGAACCCGAACCCCATCGCCCTGCTGTATCAACTGTTTACCGTCGCTGCGACGCTCTGGGTTGCCGAGGTGAAAACGTCCGCGCGGCGAGCGGGCTGGCTCGCGCTTGCCGTCACCGGGCTGGCCACCGTGGTTGTTCACCTCGCCGGTCTTGAAGGACGGCTCCTCGACATTATTCTCTCTGCGACCTCGATGGTGGCCTACCTCGTTGCGCCGATGGCCATCGTCGCGCATGAGTTTCGGAAGGTCACCGTCGATGTCCAGACGCTCCTCGGCGCGATCGCCGCGTACGTCATGGTTGGCATGTTCTTCACCTTCGTGTACAACCTGATCAGCCTGACGACTCCGACGCCCCTGTTCGGCGAGGCGAGTCACGACTCACTCACCAGCCAGCTGTTCTTCTCCTTCACCACACTGACCACGACCGGCTACGGAAACCTCGTCCCGAACGCGCCCCTGGTGCAGACGGTGGCGATAAGCGAGGCGATCACCGGGCAACTCTTCCTCGTCATCGCGGTGGCCAAGTTCGTTTCCGGCTGGCAGCCTCAGCCGCGCTGACAGAGGAGCATCCCTCCGGGCGACGGGTTCATCGAGCGGGCGCACAGATGTATTGTTCCTCCAACGCAGAGCGAGGAGTTCCCATGCAGAACACAGCAGACCGCGTCGCCATTGTCACGGGAGGCTCCGGAGGGATCGGCCGAGCCGTTGCCGAACGCCTCGGGAGAGACGGGTTCGCGGTCGTCGTACATTACTCGGGCAACGAGGCACGCGCCGCCCAGACCGCGATTCGGTGCGCCGGGCGGGCGGCAGGGCCAGCGCCGCCGGTGGCGATGTGGGCGATGAATCGGCGATGACCCGGATGTTCGACCTCGCGGAGCGCGAGTTCGGGGGCGTTGATGTCGTCGTCCACACGGCCGGGATCATGCCACTCGCACCGATCGCCGAGATGGGCCTGGAGTCGTTCGATCGGGTCATGCGCACCAACGTTCGCGGAACATTCATCGTCGACCAGCTCGCAGCGCGTCGCGTCCGCAACGGTGGTGCGATCGTCAACTTCTCGACATCGATAACCCGACTGCAGCCACCGACCTACGGCGCATACGCGGCCTCGAAGGGCGCCGTCGAGTCGCTCACTCTCATCCTCGCCCGGGAATTGCGCGGTCGAGACATCACGGTGAACGCGGTGGCCCCGGGTCCGACGGCAACCCCGCTGTTCCTCAGCGGCAAGAGTGACGAGCTGGTCGCGCAAATCGCCTCAGCCAACCCGATGGGCCGCCTCGGCACACCGGAGGACATCACTGAAGCTGTCTCCTTCCTCGCCGGCCCTGCCCGCTGGGTCAACGGCCAGGTCCTTTACGTGAACGGCGGGGCAGCCTGACGGACGGCGCCACCGCCGGCGAACCGGGCATCCCGCAGACTCTCACGCCGAGGGAGAACGGCGCGGCCCGCCCAGCTCACGGCGTGCCGCAGCCGCCATCACCTCGGCGACCCGGCTGAGTGACGACATCTGCAACGCCCACTGCTGCCAGTGAAGCGTGACATCGACCGGTCCCCCGGCGTCCAACTCGACCAGCTCGCCCCGGGACTCAAGTTCACGCGACTGCTGATCCGGCAGCATCCCCCAGCCGAAGCCGAGCCGAACCGCTTCGGCGAAGTTGGCCGAGCCGGGCACAAAGTGTCGCGGCGGTTCCAGCTCAGCACTTGAGAACCTCCGCAGGTAGCGGTGCTGGAGGTCATCCTTCGCGTCGAATATCACGACGGGCGCAACCGCGAGCGAAGCGGCATCCGTCCCGTTCGAGAACCATCGGTCGATGAAGGCCCGGGATGCCATCGGCCGGTAACGCATGACGCCGAGCGGCGTTGAGGTGCAGCCCTGGACCGGCCGCGCCTGGGTCGTGATGGCGGCCATCACCGTGCCGTCACGGAGCAACTGCGCCGAGTGGTCCTCGTCTTCCCGATGGATGTCGAAGAGAAACTCGTGTGCGAGTTCCGCGAGTGCCGGCATCACCCAGGTTGCCAGCGAATCACCGTTGATCGCGAGGGACACCGTCGGCCAGGTCGCCGCGGCCTCGCGGGATGTCTCGGCCGCAGCCTCCTCGCTCAACGCGGCGAACTGCCGGGCGAGCCGAAGGTACGTCGCGCCCATGGCCGTCACGGTGATCGGTTTGGTGCGCCGAACGAGGACTCCGCCGACCGCATTCTCCAGCGCCCGAATGCGCTGGCTGATCGCAGACGGCGTGACCCTGAGCGCGTGGGCAGCAGCGTCGAACGTGCCGCCATCCACGGCGGCCGCCAGCGCCTGCAACTGGAGAGGGTCCATAGTTAGCGATTCTAATGTACCGACAGAATATGTAGCTGGCCTTACTATCGGGTCGCGCTCTACCGTAGAGGGGTGCACCTCCCCCTTCTCGCCGGCCTCGGCCTCGGCCTCTCTCTCATCATCGCCATTGGCGCCCAGAACGCCTTCGTTCTCCGGCAGGGTCTTCGTCGCGAGCACGTTGGCTGGATCGTTGCCATTTGTGCGCTGTCGGATGCCGTTCTGATCGCTCTGGGCATTTGGGGCCTCGGGACCCTCATCCAGACGGCGGATGTTCTCCTGGTCATCGTGCGCATCGGCGGCGCGGCATTTCTCACCTGGTACGGCGTGCGATCGGCGATGCGAGCGGCGCGGCCGAAAGCCCTCGACGCCAACCCCGCAGGTGCGCCAACCTCCCTTCGGACGGCGATTGTCACGGCGCTTGCGCTCACGTGGCTCAACCCGCACGTCTATCTCGACACGGTCGCTCTGCTCGGATCGATCGGTGCTACCTACGGCGACGGCCGGTGGTGGTTCGCCCTGGGGGCGGCGCTCGGCAGCGTCTTGTGGTTTACCGCCCTTGGGTTCGGATCGCGACTTCTTCGACCGCTCTTTGCGAAGCCGGTCGCGTGGCGTGTCCTCGACGCGGTTATCGCGGTCGTCATGCTGGCGATCGCTGCGAGCCTGCTGCTCGGCCTGGGAGGTGCGGAATGAACCCAGCGCCCACTGGACAGCCGACCGAATGGTGGCGCACTGCCGTCATCTACGAGGTTTATCCCCGGTCATTCGCCGACTCCACCGGAAATGGGATCGGCGATCTTCACGGCATCCGAGAACGGTTACCGTACATCGCCTCCCTGGGTGTGCAGGGCATCTGGATCACCCCGTTCCAGCGCTCCCCGCAGGTCGACCAGGGCTATGACGTCAGCGATTACTGCGATGTCGATCCGCTGTTCGGGACCCTCGCCGACTTTGACGATTTGCTCGCCGAGGCGCACACGTTGGGTCTCCGGCTGTTGGTCGACATCGTCCCGAACCATGCCTCGGTGCAGCATCCGCTGTTCAAGAGCGCCGTAGCGGCGGGTCCGGGTTCACCCGAGCGTGCGATGTTCCACTTCGCCGACGGTGTCGGTGATCGAGCGCCCAACAACTGGACGAGTGTCTTCGGCGGCCCGGCCTGGCATCGGGTCGCTCCCGGCTCTGCCACCGACAGGCAGTGGTACCTGCACCTGTTCAGCCCAGCACAGCCCGACTGGAACTGGCGCAACCCGGCCGTGGCTGAGTACTTCGACGGTGTGCTCCGGTTCTGGTTCGATCGCGGCGTCGACGGCATCCGGATCGATGTGGCCCACGGCCTGTTCAAGGCCGAGGGGATGCCTGACGCGCCGGACGTGCCGACCGTTGCGGATGGCCTGCGGTCGAACCCCCTGGTGACCGACCAGGAACCGGTTCACGAGGTCTATCGCCGCTGGCGGCGCATCGCCGACAAGTATGAACCAGCGCGCCTGCTCGTCGGCGAGGTGAATCTGGAGCCCGACCGGGCTGCCCGGTACACCAGGCCGGATGAACTGCACCAGGCCTTCGCCTTCGCCTTTGCGCGGCTCGACTGGAACGGCGACGAGTGGGCGACGGTCGGCGAACGCCTCGAGCGGGCGCGCCAAACCTATGGATCTGCTCCGAGCTGGGCGCTGGAGAACCACGATCTCGTGCGTACGGCCACCCGCTTCGGTGGCGGCGAACGCGGCGCCAGACGGGCAGGTGCTGCTGTCGTGGCTCTGCTCGGATTACCCGGAGCCGTGTACCTGTACCAGGGCCAGGAGCTTGGCTTGCCCGAGGTCGACGTTCCGCCGGCCGCGCGGGTTGACCCGATGTGGCTCTACAGCGGTGCCGGCCGCGACGGAGCGCGGATTCCGATGCCGTGGACCGCTTCGCCGGAGAAGATCAACGGGTTCACGGTGAGCGATGATGTGACGCCGTGGCTGCCGACGCCGACCGGGTGGGGATCCTGGTCGGTCGAGCGGCAGGAGGCGGACCCGCACTCGAACCTCGCCCTGGTGCGGGCAGCTCTGCGGTGCCGGGAGTCTCTCCTGCAGAGCGGCAGGATCCCGGCCGATGAGCGGGTGTCGTGGCGCTCCGAGCCCAATGGGCTGGTCACCTGCGACCGGGACGGCGGCATGACCGTTGCCATCGCTATGGGCGATGAGCCGGTACCGCTCCCCGAAGGCACGGTACTCTTCCGCACCGACGGCGAAACGGATGCCGTGCTGCGGCCGGACAGCGTCGCCTGGCTCTCGAGCCAGCACTGAAATCGGGCACCACCTGAGGCGACCGGGTCAATCCAGAGATGGCCGCTGGCGGTGCTGCTTGGTTGTCGAACGGCGCTCCTTGGCCGCGAGACGGCGCCGGTTCGAACCGCGGGTAGGTTTCGTCGGACGCCGACGCGGACCGTCAGGCGCGAGCCCGGCACCCACGAGGTCGGCAAGCTTACGGAGCGCGATCTCACGGTTACGAAGCTGCGATCGCTGCTCGGACGCTGTGACGGTGACCACGCCAGCGACGAGGCGTCCACGGAGGCGCGTCAGGAGCCTCTCCCGTTGCTCGTCGGTCAGAGTGGTCGAGTCGACCACGCTCCACGAGAGTTCGACCCGGCTGTCCGAGGTGTTGACGTGCTGCCCACCGGGCCCGGACGAACGCGAAAACCGCCAGCCGAGTTCACCGGCCGGAATCGTGAGCGCGGTCGACACCTCTAAATCCATGACAGAAATGTCGCGCGATCTGGCTACTCGTCCTCCGGGTGGACACCGGGCTCGAGAGAGAGCCCCTCGGTTTCCTCAGCCTCTTCGAACGCCTCCTCCGGATCCGGGAGATCGGGTTCGGGATTGTGTCCGTCCCGGAGTGGAAGGTCGTCTGCTGAATAGCCTTTTGTGCCTTCGTGCTCTTTGGGACCACCGAAGTTTGCGCCGCCTGCATTGGGACTCATCGTTGTTCTCCTCAACTGCTCGTCGTGACCGGCCCGACCGCGCACCTGCTTCTGCAACGCGATGAAAACGGGCTGGCGCACTGCTTTCTCCTACGCTAGACGCCATTGTGCCTGTCGTCGAAGAATACGTCTCCTCTGGTCTCCGAGCGGAAAAAGGGGTAGACGCGCTGATCGAGGGACCTTAATCCAGCGGCCTCCCCTCCGGAGTCAGTGGTTCGACAGTGCTCGGCAGCACCGCCATGATGACGGAGAGTATCCCCGCGCCGAAGAAAAGGAAGAAGTCGATCAGCGTGAGCCCCAGTGGCATCAGGCCGAAAACCTGATTGTCGAGAAGGCCGGCACCGCCAATGGCGAGCAACACCACACCGACGAGCAAGAGAGAACCCCTGAGCAGGCCGGGTGAACTGTCCGTCAGAGCGGCAAAGAAGAGGAGGGCCGCGCTCAACAGATAGACCCAGTCAATGAAAATATCGACGTTGAATACAGCGAGCAGGTGCTCCCCCTCGATGAAGAGCCCGATCAATCCGTGACCGCCCAGAACTATCCCGAGCAGTAATGCGTAGGCCTTTCCCATGACGACTGGCTCCTTCTCTGCCTGCGTGGCGTGCGGATCGCACTGCGTCCACGCTAGAGATACCCAGCCCGACAAGACAAGCGTCACTTCCGGCGGAAGGCACGCTTCAGCGGGCTTGCCGCCGGTATCCCCCGGGGCTACCGTGAGGGCATCCCAAGGATCGAGGTAGCCGTGTCGGATTTCGTGACCACCAGCCTGAACGACCGCGTCGCTTTCGATCTGCGCGGTGAAGGCCCCGGCGTCGTCTTCGTCGCCGGTGCCGGACCGTGGCGTGCGATAGATCCAACGACGACCGAGACGGCCGAGCTTCTGGCGACAAAGGGCTGCACCACGATTGTCTACGACCGGCCCGGCCGCGGCGAAAGTGTTGCGGATGGCCCGTTCACCCTCGACCGCGAACTCGCCGCGCTCTCCGCGCTGATCGAACACGTGGGCGAAACCGCGGTGCTCTGCGGCCACTCCTCGGGCTGTTCGATCTCGCTTCTCGCCGCGGTACGCGGCCTTCCTGTCGCGGGCCTGGCCCTCTGGGAAGCGCCGCTCGCTCCCCCAAACAGCGGAGCACGCGAGTGGGCGGACGAGCTTCGCGAACTCATCACCGCTGGAGACAACAAGGCAGCGCTGACCCTCTACATGAAAGACATGCCGCCAGAGATCCTCGAGATGGTGGCGTCGATACCCGCTATGGTTTCGCAGGCGCCGACCCTTCAGCCGGATGCCGACTCGCTGGCCTGGGCCGAGTCGGCCCCCCTGTCGGAGTTGCTCGCGGACATCAGGATTCCGGTTCTCACCATGGTGGGAACAACGAGCTACGACGACGTGATGGTGCCCGCGGCCGACATGATCACCGCGGCAATTCCCGGTGCCACCTGGAAACGGATGCCGGGGGCTGAGCACTCCTGGGAACCAGGCCCCATGGCTGACGAACTCGCCCGGTTCGCGTCGCAATCGACGCGCTGACCGGTATCCGTCGTTACGCCCTTGGCAACCAGGTCCTCGTCGCGGTGACGAGTGCCGTTACCCCGATGGTGAGGGTCGGGTCGATGACCGGCGCATACTTCGGGGAGTGGTTGCTCGGAACGGTGCGCAGGGCTGGATCATCCATCCGTCCCGTCGTGAACAGCGACGGGTCAGAACCGCCGAGAAGCCAGTACGACAGCGGCGCGTTCGAACTTGTCGCGAGGATGCCGACATCCTCACTGCCAGCGCCAGCACCCGGGTCGAGGATGTTGTCGTCGCCGAGCCACTGGGCGAACACGTCGAGCGTCTTCTTCAGTGCCGCCGCGTCGTTGACGACGACCGGGAACCGTTCGATCGACTCGACGGTCGGTTCCGTCGGAGCGCCGGCCGCAGCGGCCTCAGCCTTCACGATGCGGTCGACGCTCGAGAGGATGTGTTCCCGGATCGACTCGTCGTAGCTCCTGATGTTCAACTGCAGCTCGGCTTCGCCCGGAATGACGTTGGCGGCATCCCCCGCGTGCACCGATCCAACGGTGACGACCGCGATGTCCGTCGACGGCACCTCACGCGAAACGATGGTCTGCAGGCGGAGAATCGTGGCCGCAGCCATCACGACCGGGTCAATCGAGTTCTGGGGCATGGAGCCGTGCGCTCCCTGTCCGATGAGACGAACCCGGAGCGAGTCGGATCCGGCGTACGACGTGCCCGCGTGCCCGGCGATCTTTCCCGCCGGCAACGGAGCCACGTGCTGGCCGAGAACCACATCGGGCTTGGGGAACCTGTCGAACAGACCATCATCGACCATCGCCTGCGCCCCTGCGCCCAGTTCCTCGGCGGGCTGGAACACCACCATGAGTGTGCCTGACCAGCTCGACGTGTCGCCCGCGAGAGCCTGCGCCGCACCCAGGAGGCACGTCGTGTGCAGGTCATGCCCGCACGCGTGGTCGACCGAGACCGTCTTTCCGCTCTCGTCGGTCGCCGTCGCGGTGCTGGCGTAGTCGAGGCCCGTGTCTTCCTTGACAGGAAGCGCGTCCATATCCGCACGCAGGAGAGCTGTCGGGCCCTCGCCGTTCTTCAGGATGCCGACCACGCCGGTCTTACCGACACCGGTCGTTACCTCGAAACCGAGCGAGGTCAGGCGCTCCGCAACGATGCCCGACGTCCGGTGCTCCTGGAATCCCAGCTCTGGATTCCGGTGCAGGTCCTTGTACAGCTCGACCAGGCTCTGATCAACCGAGACGTTTTCGAACGGGGCGACAGACATGGTGAGCTCCTTTGATAGGCGAGCAGTGTTCCACGGATGCCGGGTCAGGACAGGGGTCTTTCGGCCCACCATCGCGAGGCGGGTGCGCTCGACTGGAGGGTTCGATTCGCTGCCGTCAGTCGGCGATTGGGTACTGGCCGATGATCAGAATCGAACCGTCGTCATCGGTACCCGCAGCGAAGGCTCCCGACCAGCGCACGTCGGTGTACCCGCGCCCGAGCATCCTCCGCGCGTTCCTGTTCTCATCGTCGCCGGATTCCGACACACCGACCCACGGCTGCGGAAAAGCGGGCAAGGCCGACCCAGGGGGCATCCGCACCTCGAAGTAAACAAACTGTTCGTCGAGCCTGGTGAACCGGTTCGATGCGACCACTGTGGTCCCTGTTGGCAGCGCCGTTGCCGCTGGGATCGCGAGGTCGCCAAGCTGCACCTCGACGCAGTCAGGCCCTCGGCACTCCGTGCCGTTGGCAGCGTCATTGGCTGCTGCCTCAACCCACTGCACGACGACGAGCAGCAGAACGACGACCACCACCGCTGAGATGACCGAGGCGATTGCAGCCTGAACAGAGCTGCGCCGAAGCGGTACCTCTTCGACCTCGCCCTCGGCAGCGGCGGCGAGGTCATCGATGTCGAGCGGAACGACCGGATCTGGCCGGATTGCGGAATCCGTCCTCACGGATCCACGACCGAACCCGGGGGCGGCGGAAGGCGCCTGCCGATGGCGAACCAGGCAACAGGCCCGATGACCGGGGCGATGATCACGACGAGTACCCAGACGGCGCGGGCCACAGCGTCGAGGTCGCGCCTCCGAGCGATCTGAACGAGCGCGACGACGAGCGCCACAACGACCACGGCGACGACGACGGTCCAGACGATATCGAACCAGACGGGAAGGAGCGGATTCGCGGTCACAGCTGTCCTTTCGCTGCCGGGGATGCGTAGCGCAAGTCTCGGTGACGGTACGTGGGTTGTCAACGAATCCACGTGACTGCTTACTGCGGAGATTCCCCTAACGGGACCATTGACCCTGCCCCGAGCAGGGACCAAAGCCCACCATGCCTACGAACGCCCGTCGCGCTGTACGGCGAGGCTCGAAGCAATGCACTCGGCACCTTTGCCCAACCAAGAAAGGCGGCACCCCATGGCCGATCTCATCGTCATCTCGTTCGACACGAAAACCGACGCGGAAGCGGCGTACAACAAAGTTCTGGAATTGCAGGACGACTTGATCGTCGAGCTTGCCGGCCTCGCCCTCGTGACGGTCGACGACGAGGGCAAGACCCACGTCACCCACCCCGGCCCCGTCGGGAAGGTGGGCATCGGAGCTGCTGGCGGCGCTGTCTTCGGTGGCCTGCTCGGCATCCTCTTCTTCATGCCGTTGATCGGACTCGTCATCGGCGGTGCCTTCGGAGCTCTGTTCGCCGGCCTGGACAAGGCGGGAATCAACAGCGAGTTCCGTGAGCGGGTCCAGGACACGGTGAGCGCAGGAAAATCGGCGATCGTCCTCTACGCGACAAAGCTGACGCAGGACAAGTTCACCGAGGCGCTCGCTCCGTACAACGGCACTGTCGTCCAGACGTCTCTGTCGAAGGAACAGGAAGCCCAGCTGGCCGACAACATCTGATCGGCCTGCGGCTTGCGGCGGCTGGAGACGGGGCGATTCGTACCCGGACCCAGCCGCCGCTGTCGCGCCACCGGTTAGTGGAGCTTGATGGTTCCGCCGTCGACCATGAGGGTCTGGCCGGTGATGTAGCTCGCGTCGTCCGAGACGAGGAACGCCACGGCGGGGGCGACATCGTTCCCCGGGTGGCCGAAGCGACCGAGCGGAATCTTGCCCAGCGTCGTGTTGTAGAGGTCAGGGAAGGCCTCAGACCATGCCTGCACCCCCTCCGTCATCGCCATCGGGCAGACGACGTTGACCCGGATGCGGTCAGGAGCCCACTCGTTCGCAACAACCCGGCTCAGCCCGCGAATGGCCTCCTTGGCCGAGGCGTACGCTCCCTGGGTCACCTGTCCGTCCAGTCCGGCACCCGAGCCGAAGTTCACGATCGAGCCCGACGTCTTCTTCAGCTCGGGGTGAGCGGCACGCATGAAGTTGATGGTGGCGCGCAGACCTGTATTGAAGGACAGCTCCCACATCTCAGCGGTGAGTTCGAGGAATGGGGCCTGGCGGGACGCGTGCGCGTTGTTGACGAGGGCGTGGAGGCCACCGAAGTGCTCAACCGCCGCGCCGACCGCCTTCTCGGCGACGGCGGAGTCGGAAACGTCCCCCTGCAGGAAGTACACCGAGTCACCGAGATCCGCGATGAGTGCCGCCCCGGCGTCCTGGTTGATGTCCACCGCGACGACCTTCGCACCGCGTTCAACGAATGTGCGGGTGATGGCTCCGCCGATTCCGGATGCCCCACCGGTCACGATGACTGTCTTGTTCTGCAGTTGCATAGCTGTGTCTTTTCTTTCGTTTTCGCACCCGTCCGGCGCTCGGGTCGTCCCGGCACGAACCATTTACTGTCTTTGGGACAGTATATGTCGCCCGCCTCCACACGAGTTCTGGGGCATGTGGGTGCAAATCTCACCCGACGGACGAAAGGCTCTACTGCGCGCGAACCTGACGCTGTTGTCTGGGCAGGTGCCCGGGAGCTTCCGAGTGCGCGGCTAAATCGCGCGCTTTCACCGCGAGCGGGCGCATGGATGTCTCACACGAGACCAAACACTGAATGGAGACACAATGGCTGAATCCGACGGAACATTCCTGTACATCGGCACTTACCCGAACGAGGCTGACGCGCGCGCTGACTATGGTGTCGTCAAGGACCTGCACAAGGACGGCGCGGTCGGCACATACGACGCCGCGGTCGTCACCAAAGACGACAAGGGCAAGGTGCACGTCAATAAGGACGAGCAGGCATTCCGCCACGGCGGCTGGGGCGGTGCCGTAGCCGGTGCTGTGGTTGGACTGCTGTTTCCCCCGGCGATCATCGGCACCGCAATCGTCGGTGGAGCGATCGGAGCGGTGACCGGCCACCTGTGGCGCGGCGTCTCGCGCTCAGACGTCAAAGAGCTCGGCGAGGCCATCGACTCCGGCGAGGCGGCATTGCTCGTCGTCGGTGAGAGCAAGCTCGAAGACGCGATTGCAAAGGCCGAGCTGAAGGCTGAGAAGAAGGTTGCGAAGCGGCTCGGTGTGAAGAAGTCCGACATCGACGCGGCGGTCAAGGAAGCTGCCTCAGAAATCAGCTGAGCGCAGTCTCACACCGAGAAGGCCGGTCGCCCACAGCGGCCGGCCTTCTCTGCGCTTCGGTTATCGTGCGCGCCGATGATCGTGCGCTCCGGTGGCACCGCCCATCCCGCGGCGTCTAGCTGCAGCAGGATGAAGCGGATGCCTCCGGCGCAGGGCCGCACCCGCCAGCCGGAGCGGATGACACGCACACCCCGGTCTCGGGCAGCACGAGTTGCACCTGACGGGCGGCACCGTGGTTGCCCGCAAGCTCATCAGCGATGGAGCGCACCTGTTCGTAACCGGTCACAAGAAGGAAGGTCGGTGCGCGACCGTAGCTTTTCATCCCGGCGATGTAGAAGTTCGGTTCCGGATGCGCGAGTTCGATAACGCCGTGCGGGTAGACAGTGCCGCAGCTGTGCATGTTCGGGTCGATCAGCGGGGCGAGGGCGCGAGGGGCTTCAACGATCTCGTCCAGTGACAGCCGAATCTCACGCAGCATCTCAAGGTTGGGGCGGAAGCCCGTCGCGTTGACGACCCGGTCGACCTCCACTCTCGTCTTCTCCCCCTGCCGGCGACCGACCACGGCAACACGGTGGTCACCGGCTGGCTCGAGGTCATCGATTTCGAACTGGTCGATCAGCGTGACCCGCCCCTGGCGCACCAGGTCATGTACCGAGCTGCCGAGCTGGCCGCGCGCTTCGAGCTCGTCGTTCTCCGACCCGTACGCACGAACCGGGCTTCGTCCGCGGATCGCCCAGCTGATCGTCGTGCTGCTCTCCTCCTTCGCGAGGGCGGCCAGTTTCAGCAGGGTATTCGCTGCTGAGTGGCCGGCTCCGACGACGAGCGAGTGTCTGCCCGCGAAGCGATCCCGGTCAACCCCGAGGACGTCAGGCAGGGCGTGGCTGAGGTGTTCGCGGATGCCATCGATGCCAGCAGGCGCAAGTCCACTGGCGGTGAGCCCGTTGGGGGTGCTGTAGGTACCGGAGGTGTCGATAACCGCTCGCGCAAGTTGTTCTGTGGTTGTGTCGCCGGTGCGAATCCGGAGCAGGAACGGGGTGGTGCTGCGTCCGGTGGAGCGGGTTCGATCCATCCCCTGCCGACTGACGTCCGTCACGGTGCTGTGGTAGCGGATCCGTGGGGCGAGCTCCGCGGTCGCAGCCAAAGGCAGCAGGTACTCCTCGACCAGTTCCCGGCCAAGAGGCAGCTTTTTCGCGGCGGGCGCGTGCCACTCGGTTCTGTCGAGGAGCCGACCGGCGGCCTCGTCGACGAGGTATTCCCACGGCGAGAACAGCCGGGTGTGACCCCACGCTGTCACAGCGCTGCCGGCGGTCTCCCCCGCTTCGAAGACAACGACGTCGATCCCGCGCTCGAGCAACTGTGCGGCGGCGGCAAGGCCGACCGGTCCCGCACCGATGATGGCTACGGGCAGGCTGTCGAGCGTCCGTGAGGACGGCATGGTCAGGGTGGGGAGTTCTGCGATAGTCATGGTTTTTCGTTTCGTTACTGGCGCACGGAGCCGGTGGGCCCGTACCTAGGCCTTCGCCGGGAGGATTTCAGAGAGCAGCTGCTCGATCCGGGCTTTGATGTCGTCGCGGATCGGACGGACGGCCTCGATGCCCTGTCCTGCCGGGTCGTCGAGCTCCCAGTCTTCGTAGCGCTTGCCGGGGAAGATCGGGCAGGTGTCGCCGCAGCCCATCGTGATCACCACGTCGGAATCTTTGACGGCATCCGTTGTCAGGATCTTGGGGATGTTGTTGGCGATGTCGATGCCCTCTTCGGCCATCGCCTCGACCGCGACCGGGTTGATCTGGTCTTTCGGCTCCGAGCCGGCAGACAGCACATCGACCTGCCCGTTGGACAGCGCGCGCATGTAGCCGGCGGCCATCTGTGACCGGCCCGCGTTGTGGACGCAGACGAACAGTACTGACGGTTTCTCGCTCATCAGGGTCTCCTTGTATCGGGTGTGTGTTCAGACCCGGTCTGCGACCGGAAGTTCAGGATGGATCGGGAGGGTGTCTTTCGCAGGGAACATGCGGGGGCGCAGCCACAGCGCGACATAGACGAGGGCCACAAGCACGGGCACTTCGATCAGCGGGCCGACGATGCCGGCGAGTGCCTGGCCGCTCGTGGCACCGAACGTTCCGATCGCGACAGCGATGGCGAGTTCGAAGTTGTTGCCGGCCGCCGTGAATGCGAGTGTCGTTGTGCGCTCGTACGACAGCCCGATGAGTTTGCCGACGACAAAGCCGACGATGAAGGTGACCGCGAAATACACCAGTAGCGGCAGGGCAATGCGGACAACGTCGAGTGGCCGGTCGATGACCTGCCGCCCCTGCAGCGCAAACAGCATCACGATGGTGAAGAGGAGTCCGTACAGGGCAAACGGTCCCACCTTCGGCAGGAACGTGCTTTCGTACCAGCCGCGACCCCGTGTGGCCTCGCCGAGCCGACGCGACAGGTATCCGGCGACCAGTGGAATACCGAGGAAGACGAGAACGCTCAGTGTGATTGCCCACAGTGAGAACGACGCGCTCGTTGTCGCCAGTCCGAGCCACGACGGCAGGATCTGGAGGTAGAACCAGCCCAGGCCGGAGAAGGCGATGACCTGGAACACCGAGTTCACGGCAACGAGGAACGCGGCGGCCTCCCGATCGCCGCACGCCAGGTCATTCCAAATCAGGACCATGGCGATACACCGCGCAAGCCCGACGATGATCAGGCCCGTGCGGTACTCCGGCAGATCGGGCAGAAAGGCCCAGGCGAGAGCGAACATCAGCGCCGGCCCGACCAGCCAGTTCATCACCAGCGACGAGACCAGCAGCTTTCGATCACCGGCGACCGCACGAGCATCCGAATATCGGACCTTCGCCAAAACCGGGTACATCATCACCAGCAGGCCGATCGCGATCGGCACGCTGACCGAACCAAGGGAGAAGCCGTGCAGGGCTTCGCCGAACGCGGGGACGAAAACCGCGAGCGCCAGTCCCAACGCCATTGCGGCGAGGATCCAGACCGGGAGGAACCGGTCAGTTGTGCCGAGAGACGCGGGCTTCACCGGGGCAACGGGGAGAGACATGAAGCTCCGAAACTGATAGATTGATGTACGTCGATGTATTCATCGTGACCTATGCATCGATGCATGTCAATCTAGGGAGTTTGTTCAGATGACGCTTACCGAGTCGCTGCAGATCACCGATCTCAACGCGTGCTGCACTCCGATCACGCGCGAGCCCATGGATGCAGACAGTGCCGAGAAGCTTGCCCGTTCGCTGAAGGCTCTGGCTGATCCCGCACGGCTGCGGTTGCTGTCGATCGTGGCGTCACACGAGGATGCCGAAGCGTGCGTCTGCGATCTGACGGAACCACTTGGCCTGAGCCAGCCCACCGTCTCCCACCACCTCAAAGTGCTCGTCGACGCCGGCTATCTCCACCGCGAAAAGCGCGGAACCTGGGCCTACTACAGCCTGACACCCAACTCGCTCGCGTCGGTATCCGGCCTCATCAGCGAATTGTGACGATGGCAACTCAGCCCACCGCAGACCGCCGGGCCGTCCTTCACCGGCGGGTGCGGTGGATCGTGGGGTTCACGATCGCGTACAACGTCATCGAGGCAATTGTCGCGATCACCGCCGGCGCCATCGCGTCTTCCGCCGCTCTCATCGGGTTCGGACTCGATTCGGTCATCGAGGTCCTCTCGGCCGCCGCGGTGGCGTGGCAGTTCACCCGCCGCGACCCGGAACGGTGGGAGAAGCCCACGGTCCGGGTGATCGCCATCGCCTTCTTCGCCCTGGCCGCGTACGTGATCACCGACTCGGTCCTCTCGCTCGCGGGAGTACAGGACGTCGACCACAGCCCCCTCGGGATCGCCATTGCGACAACCAGCCTTCTGGTGATGCCCGCTCTCGCGTGGCTCGAACGGCGGACAGGCAGGGAACTCGGATCCGCCAGCGTGGTCGCTGACTCCAAGCAACTCCTGCTCTGCGTCTACCTGTCGGCGAGCGTCCTGCTCGGCCTGTTGCTCAACACTCTTTTCGGCTGGGAATGGGCGGATGCTGTCGCGGCGCTCGTTATCGCCGGCTTCGCTATCCGGGAGGGAATCGAAGCGTGGAAGGGCGAGGTCGAGTCGCCATTTGGTGTGCTCTCGGATGACGACGCCGAGGACGCTGCCGCAGCACCTCGCCGGTGAGCCGCCCCCTCCCGACTCAGCGGCGGGTATTCGCGGCTGGGCCGTCGACGAGAAGCGTCGCGAGCTTGTCCAGGCACTGATCCAGACCGGCCTGCGACCCATCGCGCGCCTCCTCGACCGTGTAGCCGTACTCGGTGACGCTCAACCGGCTGCGGTTCTCGGCCACCGACTCAAACGTCACGACATGCGGGACCGTGTCAGGAACCCCCGCAGGGATGCCGACATCGGCCGGGCTGATCGCCTCGCCGTTCGCGTCAGTAAACCGCATCTCGAACTCGAGTCGATTCGGAGGGTCGACGAGCGTGTAGGTCCAGGTGTTGAACATGTCTCCGCCGCCGAACTGCGCCGGCGCGCGCATTGCAACCAGTGAGACCCCGCCGACCCGGACATCCAGGTTGGCGACCGGACAGGTGAAACCGAGTGGACCCCACCACTGCATCAACAGCTCGGGCGTGGTCCAGGCGGCATAGGCGGAGTCCACCGACACCGGAAACTCCCGCGTCGCCCGCACCTCGAATGTGGATAGAGAGTTGCCCATGATTCGTCCCCTTTAACTATCATGATCGTAGTGAAAGACGGTACCACCACCGTCTCGCAGTGTGAAGGGTTCTGATGAAGCGGACGAAGGGCAAATCTCACTGCCCCATCAATTTCGGCCTTGAGGCGTTCGGGGATCCGTGGTCTCTACTGGTGATCCGCGACATCGTATATTTCGGCAAGCACACCTTCACGGAGTTCTCGGACTCGGACGAGGGCGTTGCCCCGAGCGTGCTGACCGCGCGTCTCGTCGAACTGGAGGCGAACGGCATCCTGAACCGAACCCCGGATCCGGGCGACGCCAGGCGCGTCGTCTACACGCTCACCGAGAACGGACTCGCACTGATTCCGATCCTGCTCGAGATCGCGAACTGGAGCGCCGGGGTCGATGCCGACACCGACGCCCCGCCGGAGTGGATTGAGGCCGTCAATCGCGACAAGGCCGCCATGACGGACCTGATCATCACGACGGTACGCGCCGGCGGCAGCATCCTCGTCGGCAGCAACAGTGTCGTTGCGGCATTATCCGAGTCAGCTCAGACCTAGCGATTCGTCGCCCGCGCCGGGACGGCCTGGTTTACCGGTGGGGTGACGGGACGGCCGTCTTTACCGGTGGGGTGACGGGACGGCCGGCGCGAAGCCCGCCAGCACCTCGAGAACCTCTTCGGTGAGCGCGTCGTGGACAGTGGATGCCCACACGCAGTTCCTGTGTTCGCGAAGCAGCCAGTCCATGGCGTCGTCCTCGCTCATTCCCACGTCGTCCCAGTTGATGCCCGGGTTTGCGAACGTCGCGGGCAGACCGGTCTCGGGCGAGATGATGACGGCGCCGAGGTGAATCGGCTCTTCCACGTTCGGCGGTGTCCACAGAAGCTCGGCATCACCGTTCCGCTCCTCGTCGTGCATGTGCCACGCGTCGCCGGAACCGGTCCAGATCTGCGGCTCTGCATGGCCGGGGACGGTGACCCGGAACACCTTGAAGTCTGCCGGCGTGAATCGCTTCCAGTCTTCGGGTTCGAAGCTGGCCGCGGAGAGCTGTGCGGTGGTGGCACCTGCCTCGAAGAGGTCCACGGCGTCGAAAATGTCCTCGTCGACCATTTCGATACAGGCGTGAACCCTGGCGACGAATTCAGACATCCAGTTGAGGAGTTCCTCGGTGGTCTTCTCGTCCCACGGTGTCCCGTCAAGCGGAGGACCGTCGTGGCCGCCGACGTGAAGGTGCCACTCGACGTCGTCATCGGTCGACTCGACGTGCATGGCAATGTCGCCGATCTCGATGAACGTGAGGGTGACTTCCTCTTCCTCGAGCCACCGCGCGTGGAGTGCGGGCGCCGGGAGCGAGGCCGGGTAGGCGGAGACCAGTTCCGGTACGTCGGGAAGCAACAGCTCCGCCTCGAGAGTCACTGCATCTTGCTCGCTAGCCATTCATCGACCTTTCCACCATTTATCTTCGCAGCAATGACGGATGCCCGTTGACTCGGCGAGATGGCAGGGCATCCTGTCACGCCAGGCGCTGCAGTGCCTGTGCCACTCGGTGGGTCGCGCCATTGCTGCAGGGCAATACCCGCGGATAGTGTGCGAGGGCGCCGGGGGGCCAGCGGTTTCAGGGGATTCAGCGGGACGCCCGACTCACCTCAACGCGGGCGTGCATCGCGCGCTCGTGATCGATCAAAGACGATCAAGGAGTTTTGATGCGTAAACATCTGTCCAGGAGGCTGGGAGCACTCGGCCTCGGAGCGCTGGTGGTGGTGACAGTCGCCGTCTCACCGGCCTACGGGGCCAACCCGGCGGCACCGGTGCCACCGGCGGGGCTCACGGGCCTCGAGCCCACAGGCGCGGATATGCCGACCGTGGGAGGCAACCTCGGAAATCAGCACTACTCCGGCCTCACCAAGATCAACAAGCGGAACATTGACAAGGTGGGGCCCGCCTGGCGCACCCACGTCTCGGGCGTAGCGCCGGCATCCGACGATGTCGGCCAGCAGACCACGCCGATCGTCGTCGGCGGCATCATCTACCTCGACACACCCAGCGGCGGTGTGATCGCCGTCGACGGCAAATCCGGCGCGTCAGTGTGGAAGTGGGAGCCAACCGCATACGGAACCGCCGACACCCGACGCGGGGTCTCCTCCGGCGAGGGCAAGATCTTCACCATGGCGGCCGACGACCGCATCGTCGCCCTCGACCAGGCCACCGGCCAGGAAGCCTGGGTTGTGCAGCCTGCCGGTCCGAACGGCGAATCGCTGGGCAACTTCGACCGGGTTGCCACGGTCTATCACAACGGCATCGTCTACGCCCACGCCGCGAACGGCGACCGCGCTGCGGTCGTCGGACTCGACGCGAGCGACGGCAGCTACCTCTGGCACTTCTTCGGCGGGCCGGACCGCGGCACCGTCTACACCGACGTGAACGGAAATTCGGTCGACGCCGGTGCAACCTGGGGACCCGTCACGCCCGAGGGCGTTGACTGCCCGCTCGTTGGCGGGTCAACACCTTGGATTCATGGTGCCGTCGACCCCGAACTGAACATGTACTACATGACGTTCGGCAACGCGCGGAGCTGTAACTCCTCGCAGGATGGCTCCCAGCGTCCAGGCGACAACCTGTTCTCCAGCACCATGGTCGCTGTCGACGCAACCTCCGGCGCATACAAGTGGCACTACCAGTCCATCCGGCACGACGTGTGGGATATGGACAACGTGCACCCGCCGACACTCGCGAACGTGAAGTACAACGGCGCCGTGCGCAAGGTCCTGTTCTACGGCAGCAAGTCCGGACACCAGTTCGTGCTCGACCGCACGAACGGCAAGCCTGTCCTCCCCGTGACCGAGAAGCCGATGATCACCGACTCCCGACAGAACCACGCCGAGACCCAGCCGTTCCCCGAGAGTCGCCTGCTCCCGGACTGCCTGGTCTGGGAGAAGCTCGATCCGAAGAACATCCCGGGTGACCCCTGGCGGGCTGTCCCGAACTACAACGGTTACCAGCCCGACGAGGACGGCAACCTTGTCTTCAACCCGGACAGCTACGTCGCCGCAGACGAGCCCTTCCTGACCTACCCGGAGGGTTACCCGTCGGATCACCGCGAGGGCTGCATGTACGACCCGCAGTGGGATCTGCCGATCCTCTCCACCACCAGCCAGAACGGCGGAGGTGACTGGTCGAACAACGCGTACAGCCACAAGACCAACCTCGTGTACTTCCCGTACGGTACCAACCCGGTCGCGCACTGGAACGGCGCCGGTGCAAACGGCCAGCGTGCAATGGGCCAGTACCAGACCGGCGGCATCCTCGCCTACGACGCATCGACCGGAAAGGTTCGCTGGCAGAACCACCTCGGCACCGACATGTCGCACGGCCAGGGGCCGCTGGCAACGGCATCCGACCTGCTCTTTGCCGGACAGATCGACGGTCGACTGCTGGCCATGGATTCCTCAAGCGGCGATGTTCTCTGGGACTTCCAGACCGGTTCGGGCATCGCGTCCGCTCCGATCACCTACGAGGTTGGCGGCGAGCAGTACGTCGCTGTCTTCGCAGCGGGATCGACCAACCCGTACGGCGCGTCGGTCACACAGGGTGACTCGCTGTGGGCGTTCAAGATCGGCGGCAAGTACACCACCGAGTCCGGCAGCCAGGAAGGCCCGAACACGGCACCGCTGTCGATCCGTCGTCCGGTAAACGGAAACGCGGTCGAGGGTGCGACGGTGGACAACACCGTTCTCCTCGCTCGCACCAGCCGCACCGATGACACTGCAGCCTCGCAGGACAGCGTGTCGCAGAGCGCCATGCAGCCCACCCGCCTGCGGGTGCCCGTCGGCACAACGGTCACCTTCAAGAACCCGGGGGCAGAGACGTTCCCGAACTTCCCGAACCTGAAGCCGCACTGTGCGACGCAGTTCTTCGAGGGAGAGTTCAACGCGAAGCTGCAGCCTGGCGAAACCTACCAGCACACGTTCGATCGGGCCGGTGAATACTACTTCAACGACTGCACCGACCCGCGGCCGACCGGAATGATCGAGGTGTATCTCACACCCCAGGACACACCGGGCGCCGCCTCCTTCATACCGAGCACGCTCAACCTCGGTGCGAGGAGCGGGATGTTCACGGATGTCGATGGCAAGGTCGGTGCGTACTTCAGGTTGCCTGCAGGCCACAGGTACGAAAGCGGGGCCGTTCTACTCACTCCGCTCTCGACCACACCGGTGACCGCCGCGAAGGTGACCGACTTCAAGAACCACCTGTTCATACAGTTCAATAAGGCGGATCTTGATAACAACGTGCCGGAAGGCAAGGTCCCACTGACCCTTGTGGTCAATGTTCTCCATAAGGGGGTGCAGAAGCAGATCACGTCGACGGTGACGGTGAGGATCGTCAAGTAACACGACTCCCCCGGCACCACTGACCGCCTCCGACGGTTCGGCCTCACCAGCACGGTGAGGCCGAACCCGAGGAGGCGGTTCGGCGTGCAGGCGGTGTCGGAAGCCTTACGGCATCCGGAATGCCCGAAGTTCAAGACGGCGTTCGACGGCCCGCGCGGCCTCCTGGATGTGGACAGCGGCCCCATCGACGTCGAAGTCGTTCGCTGGCCCGCACAGTGAGATTGCCGCGATCGCACCGCTTCCGGGCACCGAGATCGCGCTGGCCACCCAGGTGAGGCCCGGGACGGACTCGCAGACCGCGGTCGCCACCCCAGCGGCAGGGGCGAGGACGGCCGTTCCCAGTGCGCTGGACTGCAACGGCACACTCGCGCCGATCCGGGAAACATCCGCAGGAGCGCCCCTGCCACGCATAATCGCGATGCAGACCATCCGGTCGCCGTCGGGGATTGCCAGGTGGACGGTCTCGCCCGTCGTGGTCCGCAGGTCGGCCATGACCGTCAGGGCCGCGGACCTCAGCTCGCGCGGGACCTCTGCCAGCTGGCCGAGCTCGAACAACCGAAGGCCGAGGTAGATCAGCTTGCCCTCGCGCTCCAGATAGCGCTGCCGGACAAGCCCGGAAACGAGCCGGGACACCGTGGACTTGGGGAGGCCGGCGCGCGCAGCAAGTTCAGACAGGCCGAGGCCCTGATCGTCGTCGAACGCCTCGAAGATGATCGTCATCCGATCGAGAACGCCGAAGAGTTCATCCCGGCGGCCCGTCTCCCCGGCCATGCCGCTACAAGGCGAGACGTTGGGAGAGGAGGCGAGCGGCGTGCCTGACGAGCGGGGCCATCCGCTGTGGATCCATGTCGGCGACAGGTCCGGCCACCGAGATCGCGGCCACCGGTCGGCGTTGCGGTGAGAGAACCGGACTCGCGACGCCGACGACTCCCGGAAAAGTTGCGCAGCGGTCGATCGCGACGGAACTCGTGCGTACACTGGCGAGCTCCCGCTCGAACGCGTCCCGTGCGCTGCGATCGAGTCCCCTGATGATGTGCCCGAGCTCGGATTCATCCTCCGAGAACGCCAGCACAGCCTTGCCCAGAGCCGTCGTCGCCGACGGCACCCGAACACCGGCGCGCGACGGTGCCGGTCGCAGGCGTCCCTGTACCGAGATCACCGACACCATGTCGCGCCCATCCTGGACAGCGACGTTCAGGTGCTCACCCGTCGCGTTGAACAGTTCGGCCAACACCGGAACGGCGGCCAGGCTGAGCCGGCGAGGTCCACTCGCTCGCGCGCCGAGCTCGAAGAGCCTGAGCCCGATGATCACCCCATCGTCGGTCCTGGCCAGGTACCGCTGCCGCACCAGATCCCGGACCAAACGGGAAACCGTTGACTTCGGAGTGCCAGTGGCGACGGCGATTCGGGTAATCGACGTCGACCCGTCTGACTCTCGGACGGCCTCCAGAATGGCGATGATGCGGTCGAGTACCGATACCGGCTCGTCCCATCGACCGCTGCGCATGTGTCCAGTATGTGACGGCGCCCAGAGCGCGGCAAGGATAGAGAGAACAGAGCCGAACGATGGCCCACTGAGTGGATCATCGCCGTTAAAAAGAGCCCGCACCCGGCGATACCGGGTGCGGGCTCCTGTTGTTCGGATGCTTGTGCGAAAGGTCAGACAGCGCAGAAAGGCTTGATGCCCATGGCACTCTCAAGGCCGGAGAGCACGTGCTCCTTGAACATGTCGTCACCGGCAATCGGCGCATCCGTCCACACCGCCACGTCATGGCCGAGCGTCGTCAGGAAGGACTTGCCGCCGTCGTAGTACTGGCACCAGCTGACGGCGTGCTGCTCACCGTGTCCCGGGTGGCCGGTAGCGCGACCGTTGAGGCTCGTCTTCGGGTCGACCTCGAGCAGCACGTTCACGTAGCTCGGGTACGGAACGAGGTTGTACCACTCGTCGGTGAATGCCCACTTGCGCGGCATGAACTTCGTCGACACGTCCTTCTTGTTGATCGTCTCGATCGTGCCCGGGCGGTTCGGGGCGTGGTCGTAGAAGTTGGCTCCACCCAGCAGGCCCTCGTACCACTCCCAGTGGTACTCGGCACCGAAGGCGTTGTGGATGCCGACGAAGCCGCCGCCGCCACGCACATACTGCATCAGGTTCGTCTGGGCGGGGTCATCGAGGGTGTCGCGGTTCGAGCCAAGGAAGACAACGGCCTGGTAGGAGCTCAGGCGTGAGAAGCTCGCGAGGTCTTCGGTGTAATCGGCCTGAATGCCGCGTTCAGCGGCCCAGGCTTTCAGTCCGGCCTGCGCCACATTGTCTGCGTTCAGCGGCGGGTTCAGGCCTGGGCCGAGTGGCGTGCCCAGGTGCGCGTGACGGGGGCCCGCCGTTCGGCTCCAAATCAGGATGCGTTTTTGCTCACCCTCCTTCCAGCCGTTTCCCCATTCGTTGTAGCAGCTGGCGTCGGTCCCACGGCAGACACCGTAGTCCTTGATCTCATCCAAATAGATCGAATCAGCGGTCGTCGGCTTATTGCCGTTTCCGTTTCCGTGTCCGTGTCCATTTCCCCGTGCGTCGGTGGCGACGGTTCCCGCAAGAACGAGGCCCGCGCTGAGCGCTGCTGCTGCAGCGATGGCGGTTCCAGAACTCAGCAACTCCTTGAACGATTTCATGTGATCTCCTTTGATCGGTCGTGCAATGCCCTCCGGGTCCTCAGCGCGATCGCCGCCGAAGAGCGATGCGTGCCGCAGCCAGTGGAGTCCGGGCCCGGTTGCTGCGAATGTAGGCTCACCCGGCCCATGGGGCAACGCTGGTTCCGCCCAGTAAGCCGCCGCGTCGCATCCGCAGTACTTCTGAACACCCGCGTGTCGACACGACGTCGGTTCGACGGGCAGATTCGTACCCTGTTGCGCCGACCGCCGTCAAGACGTGTCTCACGGAGAGGCCGCGGCGTATCCTCGACTGTCACGGGAACCTGACCAGGGTCGACCCGGTGCCGCAACGTGCACGCCTCTCACCGCAAGGAGCAACGATGACCGACCAGCCCGGAATTCCTGACGCCGAGTCGATCTCACCCGACGCCCGCACGATCGCGATCCTCGGCGCCGGCGGTGACCTCACCGAGCGGCTGCTGCTGCCGGGACTTGCTCGCGTCGCCGAATCAGCTCGAGGGCTGGAACTCACGCTGATCGGAGCCGCCAGGACCGCCCAGAGCGACGACGAGTGGCAGTCCCTCGTGCGTCGCAGCCTCGAGGACGCCGGAATCTCGGCCGGGACTGTCGACGAGCTGTCCGCTCGTGCACGATTTGTTCAAACGGATGCGTCTGATCCGGACGAGCTGAAAGCCCTGTTGGAGGCCTGCCCAACGGCACCGGTGCTCTACATCGCACTTCCGCCAGCGATGGGTCGCCGGGTCGCGGAGGCGCTCGCCGCAATAGACCTCCCCGATGACCTCGTCGTGGCGATCGAGAAGCCGTTCGGTGAGGACCTCGACGATGCCCGGGCCTTGAATGAGGCGCTGGCGGCCGTGATTCCCGCCGACCGGTTGTGGCGCATCGACCACTTCCTCGGAAACGCGACCGTGCTCGGGATGCTCGGCCTCCGTTTCGGAAACCGCCTGCTCGAAGCGTCCTGGAGTGCCGAGCACATCGAGAAGGTCGAGATCGTCTACGACGAAGTGCTGGGGCTCGAGGGTCGGGCTGCTTTCTATGACCAGACCGGAGCGCTGCGCGACATGCTGCAGAGCCACCTGCTGATGGTGCTCGCCCTCGTCGCCATGGAACGGCCCGACGAGATCACCGCGAGTGACGTGCACGAACGGATGGCGGAGGTCCTGGGCGTCACCCGCATCTGGCGTGACGACCCGACCTCGGCTCGCCGGGCACGCTACACCGAGGGACGCGTGGACGGGAAACTGTTCCCGTCGTACGTCGACGAAGCCGACGTCGATGGCGACCGCGGCATCGAGACCCTCGCTCAGGTGCTGCTGCAGATCGACACACCCCGGTGGAAGGGCGTGCCGTTCGTGCTGCGCTCGGGCAAGGCCATCGGCAATCCCCGCGCCGAGGCGGCGGTGCACTTCCGCGCTTCGACGCCTCCCGCCGGGTTCCGCGGCGCGAGTACGGATACCGGCACTGTGTTGCGGATGTCGCTCGAGAACGGTGACGTCGACCTGGACCTGTTCGTCAACGGCGCCGACGACGCCGCGGAGCTACGACGCGTGACCCTTGAGGCGCGCCCCGGTGAGCCTGAGCTTGACGCCTACGCCCAGGTGCTCGCCGGCATCCTGCAGAATGACACGCTGCTCTCGGTTCGCGGTGACATCGCCGAGCAGTGCTGGCGCATCGTCACCCCGGTGCTCAACGCCTGGCAGGCGGGCGAGGTTCCCCTGGAGGAATACCCGGCGGGAAGCAGCGGGCCGGACGGCTGGTGACTCTCCACGCGTCGGACCAGCCGAACCCTGGTCGCGCCGGGTAGTTTCGGGCGGAGAATCGCAGGGTCCAGCCGTCCATAGGGCTTGGAGCCCCGGATCCACCGCCCGAAACAACGGGCGAGGGTCGGGTGGCGAGCGGTGGCGCTCGGAGGTGCCGCGGGTGCCGGCCGTCGCAGCCGAGGCCTGGTTCGATAGTTTCAGGCGGAGAATCGCAGGCTCCAGCCACCTATTGGGCGTGGTCCCTCGGGTCTACCGCCCGAAACGACGGGCGAGACGTGGGTGGCGACCGGTGGTGCTCCGAGGTGCCGCGGGTGCCGGCCGTCGCAGCCGAGGCCTGGTTGGGTAGTTTCAGGCGGAGGATGACAGGGTCCAGCCACCTATTGGGCGTGGTCCCTCGGGTCTGCCGCCCGAAACAACGGGCGAGGGTCGGGGGGCTGCTGCGGCGCGCCGGGTCCGGCCGCCGCAGCCGAGGCCTGGGTGGGCACTTTCGGGCGGAGAATCGCAGCGTCCAGCCGCCTATAGTGCGTGGTCCCCGGATCTGCCGCCCGAAACAACGGTGAGTGTCGGGAGCTGCTGCGGCGCGCCGGGTCCGGCCGTCGGCGGTCGCTACCGTGCGGCGGGTGCCGATGGCCGGCATCGAGCCCTCGTAGCCGCACCCGGGCCCTAGTTGGGTAGTTTCGGGCGGAGGATCGCAGGGTCCAGCCACCTATTGGGCGTGGCCCCTCGGGTCTACCGCCCGAAACAACGGGCGAGACTCGGGTCGATGCGCCAGGCCTCGAGCCGTCAGCGCATCCCGAGCTGTGCCTCGAGGACCTGGGCCGCCGCCCCGCGCAACACGAGTTCCGGGTCGTTGCGGCGAACCTCGATCTCCAGGCCCTCGACGATTGCCGGACGCAAGCGGGAGTGCACGCCGGTGACGACGCCCGCGGCGAAGGGCCCTTCGACGAGCTCGGCGGGACCCACCACAACGACGACGTTGATGTTCAGCATCAGCACGATGGGCGCGAGCGCCTCGCCGAGCATCTGGCCGGCGGGTTCAAGTACTGTCGTGCCGGATGCCGCGACCCGCCGCACGAGGTGAGGCGCGCCGACCACCACGTCGAGGCATCCGCGGCGGCCGCACCGGCAGAGGGCGCCGTCTGCATCGACGGTCAGGTGAGCGATCTCACCGGCGGCGAACTGCTCGCCGAGGACCGGTGCACCCCCGATGAGGACAGCGGCACCAACACCGTTGTCGAGCGCGACCACGATGGCGTCTCGCCCCGCCCACTTCTGCGACCGGTTCAGACCCAGCGCCAGCAGGTTGACGTCATTGCCAACCACCGCAGCAACGCCGGTCCGGCTGTAGAGGGTCTCCGCGAGCGGAACATCGCGCCATCGCAACCGGTCCGCAACGTGGACCTGCCCGGTGTCATCGACCAGGCCGGGCGAAGCCACTCCGATGCCGACAACCTGAGCGGTGGTCCGCTCGATGAGCACGTTCGCGAGGTCGACGGCGTGCTCGAGCGCGTTCTCACCAGCAGCGTCGCCGATATCCACCTGCACTCGATCGACGATAACCCCGTCGAGATCGACGGTCGCACCGATAAACAGATCGTCCTGAGTCAGATCCAACACGACCGACACGTTGCCCGCGGCGTTGATGGCCACTCGCGAGGCAGGCTTGCCGACCCGGGCCTCGGCGACGACACCCAGATCCTCGACGGTGCCATCATCCACCAGCTCTGCGACCAGCGCGCCAACCGTCGGCGTCGACAGGCCGCTGAGCCGCGCGAGCTCTGGCCGCGACTGCGGTCCCTTCTCGTACAGCAGGCGGCGGATGACCGAGAGGTTGTGCTGCCGCGTCATCTGGATCGCCGCCCCACCGGATGTCGGAGACGGACGCCGCAGCGCGCGCAACTCCGATGGGGTCAGCGACAGGATGCCGGTGGCCGGGTTCGCTTGCTCACCGGGGTTCTGCACGTCTGAACCTGCGTCCTTCTTTTCCCTCGATTGCGCTCACCTCACGATGACGGAGGTCAGCGCATCGATCTCCCGCTGACGTTCCGCCTGCGCCTGTATGCGCCCACCCACACCGGGCCGCTCCTGCCACGGTAGCGGTCCCCCGCGGCGACGATACTCCACGCCACGCTCGTCGAGCCGGCGCAGGTGCGAATCGAGCCGCACCTCGAAGTCATCGAAGGCCCCACCCGGGCCGCTCCACAGCGCCTCGGCGAGGGCGCATGCCCGGGGCCAGAGCATGTAGTCGCGCGAGCGTGCATCCTCCAGGTGTTCGGCCCACAGGTTCGCCTGCGCTCCCCGCACAAGCATCGCCTGCTCGGGCGTTGCCCATTCCGGGACCGGATCGTAGCCATAGACATCGCGAAGCCCGACGACGACGCCCACCGGGATCGGCTCCCTCGCGTCATCCGACTGGCGGTAATCGAAATAGAGCCGGTTGTCGGGGCACGCGACCACCGGAACACCGCGCCGCAGTGCCTCGCCGATTCCGGCATCCCCACGCCATCCGAGTACGGTGACATCTTCACTCACGTCGTGTTCGAGGACCTCGTCCCAGGCCAGCATCCGCCGGCCCTGCTGCTCAATGTGAGCGCGCAGCTGGTCCAGGAACCAGAACTGGAGTTCGCGCGGGTGTGACAGGCCCCGATCGCGCGCCAGTTCCTGTGACCGGGCGTCGGCCTCCCATGCCCCGGATAGCACCTCGTCGCCGCCGAGCCCGATGTCGATCGACGGGAAGAGCGCGAGCACCTCGTCGAGCACGATGCGGAAGAAGTGGACGGTGCTGGTCTCGGCGTTGAGCGGATAGGGGCTGATCCCCCACCGCGGGTACACCTCGACGGTCGGCGATTGCCCGTCGGCATCCGGCACACCGAGATCGGGATACGCCGCGATCGCCGCCTGCGAGTGGCCGGGGAGATCGATTTCCGGCACGACGACGATGCCGCGGCTCGCGGCGTACGCCACGATCTCGGTGATGTCGTCCTGAGTGTAGAAACCGCCGTGCGGCCGCTCGATCTCGGGCGCCGTCGCGTCGTCTGCACCCACCTGGGTGCGATCCCGCCACGCGCCGACCTCCGTCAGCCGGGGGAACGCCCGGATCTCGATCCGCCAGCCCTGGTCATCGGTGAGGTGGAAGTGCAGTCGGTTGAGCTTGTGCATCGCCATGAGGTCCACGATGCGGAGCACCTCTCGCACCGGCAGGAAGTGCCGCGCGACGTCGAGCATGATTCCCCGCCACGCGAAGGCCGGCTCATCCTCGATCTGGCAGGCAGAAACCGTGACGGTCCGTGCTGTGGCGCTCACCGAACGCCAGATCCCGTCGCCCATCAGTTGCAGAACAGTTGCGGTGCCGTGCAGGAATCCGGCCGAATCGGATGCCGTGATCGAGATCCCCTGTTCGGTCACGTCGACGCGGTGCGCTTCCGGTGCCAGCGTGGCATCCGTCACAAATCGGATGCCGGTGGGCGCCTGATCGACGACGTCGACACGGATCCGCGCACCGGCCCACAACCGCTCGGCCAGCAGCGCGACGGCATCCGTCGCATCCGGAACCGCGGCGACCGAGACGGAACCGTGCAGGACGAACTCGCCATCCGCAGCGGTGAAAACGCGCGGACGGGGAATCAACGTGTGCTCGCCCATCAGCCCTTCACCGCCCCTGCCGACATGCCAAAGACGAGTTCGGCGTTCCCGCCGCCTCCTGTGCTGCATCCGGCCAGGGCCAGTGTGGCCACACCCGCCAGGGCAAACGCCGTCACGCGATTGATCTTTCGCATCAGTACTCTCCTATGAGTCTCGGTAGACCATCGCGAACGGATGCCGATGGCGGGGTTAATAATGGAGCCTTATTAACTAATCCACAAGAGTGACGTTGCCATCGCCGAAAAGAAACCGCCCGGCGGTCCCTCGCGGGCGGCCGGGCGGCATCACTTATTCGATTGCGCTACGGAGTGGACACCACAAGTGCCTCGGGGTCTGCCACGCGCGCGGTCGTTACGACGATGTGGTGCTCCCCCGGTCCTACGCTCGTGCCGGTGAATGCCCGCCCGTTCAACTCGACTGCCGAGCCATCGGAGACCGGCAAATCGAACACGGCTTCCGCGCCGTATGGCACGACCAGGTCAACTCGCAGGTCGCTCCCCGAGAGACGCCAGTCGATCGACGCATCGCCGAGCCGGGTCTCAACCGACGCCCGGGCCCAGGTGATGGTTGTCGATGGTCGCGGCGCCACGACAATACGGCGATATCCGGGTCGGTCGACGCTCGGCGCGATACCGCCGACGTAACGGTAGACCCAGTCGATCACAGCGCCATAGGCGTAGTGATTGAACGAGAGCATTCCGGAGCTGTCATCCGTTGCCATATCGCCGGAGTGGATGCTTCCATCCGGCGCCAGAGCATCCCATCGCTCCCATACCGTCGTCGCACCCATCTCCACCTGGTAGAGCCAGGATGGCGCTTCGCGGCGGAGCAGCATGAGGAAAGCTTCGTCGGTGTGGCCGCTGTTCACGAGCGCGAAGAGGACCAGTGGGGTTCCGAGGAATCCGGTGGCGATGCGCCCGCGCTCCTGACGGACGTTGCGTGCGAGCCCCTCCCCGATCCGCTCGCGCTCGTCGTCGGGTGAGATGCCGTATTCGAGTGCGATCGCCGCCCCTGTCTGGGTCTGGACTGCCTCCTCGCCCCAGCGATCCCAGGTCTCTCGAGCGACGCGGTCCGCGAGCTGGTCGGCAGCGTGCGCGCGGCCGGCGTCGCCAAGGAGCCGTTCGGTCTCGGCGAGCAGCCGGGCACTGTGCGCGAAGAACGCGTTGGCCACGAAGTCCGCTGACACCTTCGCATTCCAGGGCTGATCGCCCGGCGCGTCAGGATCCAGCCAGTCGCCGAACTGGAACTCGGTGGGAAGCAGACCACCGTCGGCCCGCTTCTCCAGGCTCGCGACCCAGCGTCGCATGCTGGTGAGCTGCCGCTCGAGGACCTCATCGCTTCCATAGGATTCGTACACCGCCCACGGCACGATGGTCGCGGCATCCCCCCACCCGGCGCGTCCCATGGTTTTCCATTTGCCGGAATCCGGCTCGTCAGCGTCGTGAAGGATGTTGGGAACGACAGCCGCAACCGCGCCGTCGGCATCCTGGTCCAGCTCAAGATCGCGCAGCCACGACACCCAGAACTGCTCGACATCGAACAGAGTGCTTGCCGTCGGCGCGAAGGCCTGTGCGTCGCCGGTCCAGCCGAGCCGCTCGTCGCGCTGCGGACAATCTGTCGGCAGGGAGACGAAGTTGTCGCGCTGCGACCATGCCACGTTCGAGTGCAGCCGTTCGAGCATCGGTTCCGAGCACGCGAACTCCGACCGTGGTCGATCCGCGCTTGAGATGGCGACCGCTGTAGCCGAGACCACCTCGGCGCCCGTGACTTCGGCGTACTGGAAACCGTGGAACGTGAATGTGGGCTCGAGCGTCGTCTCGCCGTCCTGCGCGAGCACGTACCCGTCGGTCGCCCGCGCCGTGCGCAGCGACTTAGTGTGGATCGATCCGTCGGGTTCGAGCACTTCAGCGTGGCGGACCTCCACCCGGTCGCCCGCCGAACCGCGGACCACGAGCCGCAACCAGCCGGCGATGTTCTGGGTGGCATCCAGGAAGCTGTGCCCATCGCGTTGCTCAACAGCGACGTCCCATTCCCTGACCGTCCTGACCCCACCGGTGATTCGCGGTTCGAGTACCGCCGTGTCGACGTCGACCGCCCGGGCAGCAGCCCATGCGGCATCGTCGAAGTCCGCGGTGTCCCATCCGTCCGGCTCGGCCCGAAGATCGACCTCGACGCCGTCATACAGGCTTGCCGAACGGATGCCGCCGGTGGCTGCTTTCCACTCCGGGGAGGATGCGACCCGTACGACACTGCCGTCCGCGCACTCGACGTCGATCTGCACAAAGGCTGCGGTTTCGGTGCCGTACTGCTCCGTGCCGTCGACCCAGCCCAGTCGCCCTCGGTACCAGCCGTCCCCGAGCAAAACTCCGAGCGCGTTCTGCCCGACCTGGAGCAATTCGGTCACGTCCCAGGTGCTGAGAAGGACACGGTCCTGATATGCCGTCCACCCCGGGGTGAGGTGCTCCTCCGTTGCACGCTGCCCGTTCAGACGCAGCTCGCCGACGCCCCAGAACGTGGCGTACATGCGTGCCCTGACCGCGGTGTCAGGCACGGTGAAGGTCGTGCGCAGGAGAGTCACGGGACCTTCCACCGGTTCGGAACCACCGATGGGCTGGGCAGCGAGAGAGGCCGGATCCACCGCAGCCTCAACGGTGAGGGCATCACTCCACGGTGACCATCCGTCCGCCGTTGCGATGCGAACCTCGCAGTGCCGCACTTCGCTGGGCTGCAGAACCGGCCCGGGAGCGGCGACGCCGATGGACGCGTCTGACAGGGTGGGCTCCCCCATGCCACTGTCGACGCCATCCCAGCGCACCTGGTAACCGATCTGCGGCGACGCTGCCGTAGCGCGCCAGGTGAGGCGCAAACCAGCCGAGGGGATCCCGATGAGATCGTCGGGGTACTGGGTTTCCACCGCCAGGACCCGGGCCCTCTGGTCTGTGATTGTTGAAGCGGGCAAATGCTGGGACATTGGTCGACCTTCCGTAGGTTCCCGGTTACACCGGTTCGTGTCAGGGAGTGTTACGTGTCGGGGCAGGTTGCGAGGATTGTCGGGTCTTCAGCGTGGGCTGTACCACGACGTTGACGGGTTCGGTCCGTCCGCCGATGCGTTCGAGCAACAGGCGCACAGCGTGTTCGCCCATGGCTTCACCGCATTGGTTGACGCTCGTGAGCGAGATCGCGGGGTGGCTGGCGATGTCGATATCGTCATAGCCGACAACGGAAACGTCGGATGCCGAGAGTCCGCACTCGTCGATCGCCCGGAGCGCCCCGAGCGCAAGCTCATCGTTGCCCGCAAAAATCGCGGTCGGAATCTCGCGATCGAACAACGCGAGAGTGTCGAGTCGCGCGGCATCCTCCGAGATGCCCGTGCGAACAATCTGCGTGTGCTCCTCGAAGCCGGCTGTGCGCATGTGCGAGACGTACTCGTCAAGTCGGATGGAGTGGGGGGTGCCTGACCCCGAGTGGGTGACGTCTTCACTGCGTGTCAGGTGTGCGATCCGCCGATGGCCCAGCTGGAACAGGTGTTCCATCACCAGCCGGGTGCCCTCAACGTCGTCACCCGTCACCGTGTCGTAGGAGACGGATTCGTCATGGCGGCCGAGCATCACGACGGGCACCGTCGTCGCCAGTCGTTCGAGCCACTGGGGCGAGACCAGCGGGGAAACTGCCACGATACCGTCGACCTGGCGATCTGACAGGGCGCGGAGCGCGCGGATCCCCTCCTCGCCGTCCACTCCATCCGCTGGCGCGATGATGAGTTGGTACTGCGTGTGCCGTAGTTCTGAGGTGGCCCCCGCAATGATGGTGGAGAAGAAGGGGTTACCGATGTGCGGCAGCTCGAATCCCAGGGTGAAGCTCACCCCCCGCATGGCCCTCGCGGCGATGCTCGGACGATAGTCGAGAACCTCGATCGCGGCGTTCACCCGTTCGCGCATTCCAGCGCTCACCCCATAGGCGTTACGGATAACTTTTGACACGGCTGCGCGCGAGACACCAGCCTCGCGCGCGACATCCTCAATCGTCGCTCCTCGCGATCCCGGCACTCTCGTCCCCTTTCAATTGGCTGCCACAATACACGTTTGTGGCCGAAAACATAGATCGTTCTACGAACAGATAAAATCGTTTCAGAAAAGTTGTGTAGATCGGTTGACAGATTTTCGAAACCGCTTGTAGCGTGGGCCTCGCCATAGCGCCGAGAGGATTCGGGGCATACAACAGCGCAGTTGCTTTACATGGAGGTAAAGAAATGGTCACTCGTACTCGGCGACGCTCTTTTGTCGCTCTCGGCGCAGGCGGTCTTGCCGTGTCGCTCGCTCTCGCTGGTTGCTCCGCCGGGGGTTCCGACTCAGGGTCAGCCGGCACCCTCACCTATCTCGTTGACAATCAGGAGGCATCGGTTGCAACCGCTGAGGCCCTGGCCGAGGCGTTCACGAAAGAGAACCCCGACATCAAGATTGATGTTCAGACGCGACCTCAGGGCACAGACGGCGACAACCTCATCAAGACCCGCCTTGCGACCGGAGAGATGAGCGATGTTTTCGCGTACAACTCCGGTTCACTTCTGGATGCGCTGACTCCCGAGTCGACGCTCGTCGACCTCTCCGACGAGGAGTGGGTCGACAAGCTCGATGAAAACTTCATCGACTCGGTCGGCGGCGATGACGGCGTGTACGGCGTGCCGATGGGGCAGTCAATCGGGGGCGCCGTGCTCTACAACAAGGACATCTACGCTGAGCTCGGGCTCAAGATACCCACCACCTGGGATGAGTTCATCTCCAACAGCGAAGCCGTCAAGGCTGCCGGCACGGCTGCCCCGATCGTGCAGACCTACGGCGATACCTGGACGTCGCAACTCTTCATCCTCGGGGACTTCCACAACGTCCTCTCCGAAGATCCCGACTGGGCTGAGAAGTACACCAACAACAAAGCCAAGTACGTCGACCAGCCCGCATTCGCTGGGTTCGAACACCTCCAACAGGCGTTCGAAGCTGACTTGTTCAACGAAGATTTCTCTTCGGCCACGTACGCGGACGGCGTCACCATGGTCGCCACCGGCGCGGGCGCGCACTACCCGATCCTCACGTTTGCAGCGGGACAGCTCATGAGCACAAATCCGGAGGCCAGCGACGTCGTCGGAGCGTTCGCAATGCCCGGTCCGGACGCGGACACCAACGGTCTCACCGTCTGGATGCCAGGCGGCGTCTATATTCCCCAGTCAACCGAAGGCGAAAAACTCGAGGCAGCCAAGAAGTTTGTCGAGTTCCTGGTCACACCGGAGAGTTGCGACATTCAGTCGGAGACGACTGCCCCGCAGGGTCCGTTCGTCGTCGAAGGTTGCGAACTTCCCGATGACGTACCGGCGATGGTCTCCGACCTCCAGCCGTACTTCGATGAGGAAAAGACCAACCTCGCGCTCGAGTTCCTCTCCCCCATCAAGGGCCCGGCACTCGAACAGATCACGGTGGCGGTCGGCTCAGGCATCACGCCCGCTGCTGACGGCGCAGAACAGTACGACGAAGACGTGAAGAAGCAGGCCGAGCAACTCGGCCTGGATGGCTGGTAAGCCGCCTCATCGATCCGCGGGGGCCGGTCGGCAGTCCGACCCCCGCGGCACATTTGGGAGATACGACAATGACCACAGCCACGGCATCAGCTTCGACATCGCGCGGCGATATCGCCCCGAAGCCAACCACGCGTCGGCGCATGAAAAGTTCATATCCGACCTGGTTCTTTATTCCGGCGGGCGTCTTCTACGTCGTCCTGTTCCTCGTCCCCACCCTTTCATCCTTCTACTTCTCGCTCACACGCTGGACGCTCTTCGATGTCGAGTTCACCGGCATCGATAACTTCGTGAGGTTCTTCCAGGAACCCCAATTGGTGCAAGGCTTCGTCAACACGTTCATCTACGCCTTCCTCACCTCGGGCGCGAAGGTCGTGCTTGGCCTCCTGCTCGGCGTTTTCCTCAGTTCGCAGATCGTCGGACGAGGCTTCCTGCGAGCGACGATCTTCTTCCCCGTCCTGGTCAGCACCGTCGGCGTCGGCATCCTGTTCAAAGTGCTCATGGACCCATTCGGCGGGCCCATCAACGAGACCCTCGCCGTGATCGGCATCGAGGGGCCTGCATGGCTGACCGACCCGTCACTCGCCCTGCTCTCAGTGGCGCTCGTCGACATCTGGAAAGGTGTCGGACTGGCAACCCTGATTTACATCGCCGGGATGGTTGCCATTCCGCAGGAGTACTTCGAGGCAGCAAAGGTCGATGGTGCCGGCGCATGGAACAACTTCAGGCACATCACTCTCCCGCTCCTCCGTCCCGCGACCGTGACCGTTGTGCTGCTCTCCCTCATCGGAGGGCTGCGCTCCTTCGATCTGATCTGGGCGATGACCGGAGGTGGCCCGGGATTCACCAGCGACGTCCTCGCCTCCGTCATCTACAAGCAGTACCAGGCCGGATTCTTCGGCCTCTCCACCGCGGGCAACGTCGTTCTGTTCCTCGTCGTTGCCGCGATCATCTTTCCACTCTCATGGTGGCTGAACCGAAAGGACGATGAGCAATGAGAAGTGTCGCCTGGAGGTGGGGCGCCGGCACCCTGGCCATCGTTCTCGCCCTCTTCGTCTTCATCGTTCCGTTCGTGTTTATCGTCTTCACGGCCGGAAAAACTCAAGCGGAGGCAGCAGCCCTCGAGTTCTCCTGGCCGACCGAATGGGCGCTGTTCGACAACATCGTCACGGTCATCCAGAACCGCGATTTCCTGCTGGTGCGGGCATTCATCAACAGCACGATCCTGACGGTCGCGGCCGTGTCCATCATGGTGGTGCTCGCCGCCATGGTGGGCTACGTCCTGCAGCGTCGGAGGTCACGGTGGAACCCGCTGGTGAACGGTCTCGTCCTCGCTGGCCTCATCATCCCACCGGCGGTCGTCCCCACCATTTGGGTCCTCCAGGGCCTCGAACTCTTCAAGACCTTGCCCGGCCTGATCGCGGTACACGTCGCATTCGGGCTGTCCTTCTGCATCCTGCTGTTCCGGGCGTTCGTCGCGTCGATCCCTCGCGAACTCGACGAGGCGGCGATCATCGATGGTGCCGGTCCGATCAAGCTCTTCTTCCGGGTTATTTTTCCGCTGCTGAGGTCAGTGATCGTCACGGTCATCGTTGTACAGGCCGTGTTCGTCTTCAGCGACTTCACCTACGCGCTCTACTTCCTGCCTGGAGATGAAAACGCCACGGTGCAGCTGACGACCTTCAACTACATTTCCCAGTCGGTGAGTTCGTACAACCTCCTGTTCGCGGATGTTCTCCTCATCACGATTCCGCCATTGATTATGTACATCTTCTTCCAACGCGAGATCGTCGCCGGCATGACGTCGGGCGCCGTGAAGGGGTGACCGAAGGCCAACCGCCGGCCACCGCGGCTGAGCTGCGTGCCTGGGTGCATGAGCGGTCTCCGCAGCCGTTCGATGACGATGCCGTCACCCCGCCCGCGGGCGCATCAGCGTGGGTCTACGGACCGGGCCAGTTCGAGCGTGCCCTGCTGGCTCGCCTGGTCGACGACGGCTTCGCCGCCAACCGCAACGTGCACTACCCCCGCAATTACGGTCGCGTCTGCCCGACAGCGTCATTCGCAGCGATAGCGACGGATGCCGCGGATGTCACGGTGCGCTTTTCCGGGACGCTCACCGCGGTCACCGTAGGAGGAACACCTGTTGTGCTCGACCGATCCGGTCGGTCGAACGCGGTGACGTTCCCCGCTCCGGCGGGCACCGGCATCCGCCTCGACCTGACAGCAGCGGAGGGCGAGGTTCCTGCAGTAGCGGTGAACCGGCTCGCGCCCATCCGTGAGTGGAAAGCCCGCACCGCCGGTGAACCGTGGGAGCACGTAAACCCCCGGGAGAGCGGCGATGTTGCTCCACACCTGGCGCCAACCGGCACGGTCGAACTCGTCGCGCGCAGCATCGGGAACTCACTCTTCGATGTCGGCGCGCCCGTGCTCGGCCGGCCCGTCTTTCCGCCGGGGCCTCCCCCACGGATCTGCAGCGGCGAGAGCATCGAAGAAGCACTCAGCGACCCTGACACCCACGAAACCAGGCACGACCTCATCGCCCTCGATGATGGCGGCTGGACCACACAGCACCTGTTGGGCTTCAGATACCTATTCGTCAGATCGAGCACCGCACTCGAAGTCGTCGCCGTGCGCGCCTCCGTGGCCGCGATCGACCGCCCAGGAGCATTCGCCTGTTCCGATGATGAGCTCACCCGCATCTGGGCCTCCGCCCAGTACACGTTGCGGCTGTGCATGCAGGGGCTGATGATCGACGGGATCAAACGAGACCGGATGCCGTGGGCCGGCGACCAGGCGCTGAGCACCTTGGCCAACGCATTCGCGCTCGGCGCCGCGGGGGTCGTCGCCGATGGGCTCGTCGCGCTGGGCCAGCCGAGCCACGGGTATGTGAACGGAATCGCGGACTACTCGCTCTGGTGGGTGGTCACTGCCGAGCTGAGGCTTCGCTATTTCGGCGATCTCCGGTTTGCGGAGACCGAGTCGCGGAGACTCGACCGGTTCGTGGCCGATCTTGCCCGATTTGCGGGAGACGATGGAGTCTTCCGGCCGGCAGAACAGGCCGGAGGTTTCACCGACTCGGGGCCGGGTTCGGTGTTCATCGACTGGGGTCTCGACATCGAAAGCGGTCGGGACCCGGTCGCGCTTCAGATGCTCTGGTACTGGGCTCTTCGAAGTGCCCACCGGGTGCTCAGCGCGGTTCAACACCCGAACGCCCAGCGCTGGGGCGACCTGTCCCTCACACTCGCCGAGACCCTGCATCGACGCGGGTGGCTTGCCTCCGAGGGGCGCTGGGCGGACTACCTCGATGCCCGAGACTCGCAGCGGCCAGCCACGTACGCCAACTTTCTCGCCGTGCTCTCCGGCATCCATCACGGGGATGATATCCCGACCGGTGTCACCGAAGCGATTCAGGCGGGAACCGCCGGAACCCCCTTCATGACGGCGTTCCGTCTCCGGGCGATGATCGCAGCGGGACAAACACAGGCAGCGCTCGACCAGCTGCGGGAGATCTGGGGTGCGATGCTCGAGCGGGGTCCTGGCACGTTGTGGGAGGAAGCCACTCTCGATGACGACCCACTCGCGATGTACGGGCGACCGTTCGGCCGCAGCCTCAGCCACGCGTGGGCGTCGGGTCCGGCGGCAATCCTCCCAGAGGCCGTCCTCGGGGTCCGGCCGCTGGACGACGGATGGGCACGGTTCGAGGTTCGTCCTGAGCTCGGCGACCTCGACTGGGCCGCTGTCGTCGTTCCGGCTCCCGCCGGTGACATCGTTGCCGTTGCCACGCGGGAGCACACGACAGTGGAGATCCCCGAGGGCACAGCGCTGGTGCGCGATGGCGACGCGGTCTACGGACCTGCCACCGTCGAGTTTGCGTCCGAGCTGCCCCACAGCGTGTCGGCGACGGCGAGTACCGCGCCGAGCAGCCCCGGCAGTCCGGGTTCCCGTTCGGCGGGAATGCCGCGTCGCTAGCGGCGGGACGCAAAGAGCGCGTGGAGCAACGGAACTGCCGACACGGCCATCAGTACCGTGCCGAATACGGCATCCGCGTCCCGGACCACGGCCCCAGCGATGAGGAACCCGGCGAACAGCACCGCTGAGACGACGCGTCGCGCCGTGTGCTCAAGCCGGATCACCCGGCGCTCCAGGGCGGGGCTCTGCACCGAGACGGTGCCATCGTCGAAACGGGCGATGAGGTTATCAATGCGCCGGGGCAGCCGCAGGGCGATGCCCGCGATCTCGAGAGCCTGCTGGGCAGCATCCTTCACCGCGTTCCCACCCTCATCGCGCAGCAGTTGCGTGGCGTAGGGCTCGATGGAATCCCACAGGTTGAACTTGGGGTCGAGCGCACTGCACACACCGGATGTCAGTGACATGGCTCGGATCACGAGCAGGAAATTCTCGGGCAGCTGGAAGGGCAACGAGCGCACGACGTCCCCGAACTCGACGGCGAAATCACGGAACTCGCGCGGGTCGACGTCACGCAGCTCAGCGAAGCCCATCCCGCCGAACCGGGCGAACAATTGCACCATCGCCCGTTCGAGCTCGGTTGTTTCAGCGGTCGGCAGCAGCACACCGACGGAGCCCATCGCGTCGACGAGTCCCTTCCCATCGCGAGATGCCGCAGCGAACAGCAGTTTCCGCAGGCCGGCCCGGGTACTGCTCGACACCTCCCCCATCATTCCGAAGTCGATGAAGGTCAGCTTCCACGACCGTTGACCGGGTGGGGCATCGATCGGAGTGACGAATATGTTGCCCGGGTGCGGGTCGGCGTGGAAGAAGCCGTGGGTGAACAGCTGGTCGAACATGACGGTGGCGAAGACGGATGCCACGTCGCTCGGTTCGATTCCGGCCGCACGGAGGGCATCCGTGTCGTTGATTTTGATCGCCGTCACGTCTTCGAGCGTGAGCACCCGTCGGGTGGTCCGCTCCCACACGACGGCGGGGACGGCCACCCGGTCGTCGCCGGCGAAGTCAGCCGCAAACCGCTCGGCGTTCATTGCTTCGTGAAGGTAGTCGATCTCCTCGAGGCTCGTGACCGCAAATTCCTCGACCAACGCGGGCGCGTCAACGCGGTCAGAAACGAGGCGCACGTGGCTGAGCCATCCGCCCACCTTGCGCAGCGCGGCCAGGTCAACGTCGACGATCTCATCGATGCCGGGGCGCTGCACCTTGATCACGGCGCCGGTCAGCCCCGTGTCGGCGGTGTCGAGCGCACCGAGGGTGGCGCGGTGGGCCTGACCGAGGGATGCCGCTGCAACCGGCGTCTCGTCGATCCACTGGAACGCTCGCTCGAGCCGCACGCCGAGCTCCGATTCTGCGAGGGTCCGGATGGCGGGAAACGGCACAGGGGGTACTTCGTCCTGCAGCCCCTCGAGTTCCGAGGTGATTTCCGGCGGCAGGACGTCGAGCCGGGAGGACATGAACTGGCCGACCTTGATCATCAGCCCGCCGAGGTCGACCGCGAGCACGTGGAAGCGCCGTGCGAAGCGTTGCATCCGCCGTGTTCGCGTTCTGTCGGCGACCCTCCGCAATCCGATGCGCGGCAGCACAAGTTCGTACCACCACGTCACCGCGAGATTCCACCCGGCGAACCGCAGGATGCGGCGATACCGAGCACGCGTATTTCCAGCTCCGGACGGCGAAGAGCCTCGGTCCCGGCGAACCGGCGGCACCGCCGTTAGTCCTGCGCGAGGATCGCGTAGAGCCGGCGACGCGCCTCGTCGAGGACCGTGACCGCTTGCCGAATCTGCTCCGGCGAACCGGTGCGACCCACCTGGGTGGCCGCCTGCGCAAGTTCAACGCCCGCCTTCGGCAGCGCGGTGAAGCCGGACTTGTCGTTTGCGCCCGTGGTCTCCCACGGAGCTGTGCTGCCGGAGTCGACAGTCACCGCACGCCCGGCCTCGGTCAGCGAATAGGTCTTGCGGCCATTCGATTCCTCGGACTCGATCAGCCCTTCGTCAGCGAGCAGCTGCAGCGTCGGGTACACCGATCCGGCGCTCGGCTTCCAGCTTCCGTTGCTGCGCTCTTCGATCTCGCGGATGATCTGGTAGCCGTGCATCGGCTTCTCTGCAAGCAGCGCGAGCACAGCGGCCCGGACGTCACCACGGCCCATGCGGCCGCTTGGACGTTTGTCGAATGTTGATCGCAGCTGCTCCATGATCTGCCACATGCTGTCCGTGGGGATGCCTGCGCCGAATCCTCCTGCGGGGAATGAGTTGCCCATGATGAACCTCCTGTGAACTCCGAGCGATGGTCAACGATATATCGTTCGCTGAGCGAGCGATAGGGTCTCCAACCGGGGATATGTCGGTTTTTTCACCGAGTACTCGGTATCACGCGAGCACCCGATGAACCGATGCGATCGCACTCGACCCCTCACCGACAGCGGCGGCGACGCGCTTCATCGACCCGCGGCGGACGTCGCCGGCCGCGAACACGCGCGGGGTTGAGGTCTCGAACGGCAGGGGTTCCCGTCCCAGGTCTTGCCAGCGTTGCAGCGTCTGCTGCGAGATATCGGTTCCGGTCCGGATGAACCCGGCCTCATCACAATCGAGGCCGCCGATCCAGCCGGTCGCCGGGTCAGCACCGATGAAACAGAACAGCCCGCGCGCCTCAACCGTTCCGGCCGTATCGATGTGCACCGTCTCGAGGGTGTGCTCGCCATCGAGCCCGACGATGTTCGACGAGGGGTGAAGGTGAATTCGGGGGTCGTCCACGATCCGGTCAACCAGGTACGACGACATCCGTGCGCCGAGGTCACCGCCGCGCACCACCAGGTGGACCTCACAGCCGTTGCTCGCGAGATACAGCGCTGCCTGACCGGCCGAGTTGCCACCGCCGGCGACGACGACCGGGGCCCCGTGCACCTGCCTCAGCTCCAGGGCGGTCGCGGCATAGTAAATGCTTGTCCGTTCGAAAAAATCCCACCGATCGAGATGGAGTCGTTTGTAGGCGGCACCGGATGTCACGACGGCCGAGCGTGCGCGGATCACCTTCCCGTCGGCCAGCACGACCTCAAGGCCGTCGTCGGTGGAACGCAAACCGGATGCAGCACACGGTGCGCAGACCCGCACGCCGAACTTGATCGCCTGGAGCGTCGCCTGTCCGATCAGCGACGCCCCGCTGACTCCGAAGGGGAAGCCGAGGAAGTTCTCGATTCTCGAGGTTGCGCCGGCCTGGCCGCCCGGCGCAACGGCTTCGAGGAGAAGTGTGCTGAGCCCCTCGGATGCGCCGTAGATGGCCGCGGCCAGTCCCGCGGGACCGCCGCCGACGACGACGAGGTCGACAGCGCTCTCACTCGTGGGCTCGTAGCTGAGCCCGAGTTGCTCAGCGACGATGGCGGGAGTCGCCCGAACGAACGCTTCGCCCTGAATAAAAGCCACCGGCAGGTCCTCCGGCTCCCACTGAAAGCCGGGGTGCGAGACGGTCGCATCCGGTTCGAGTGCCAGTGCTGTGTGAATGAGGTCCAGGCGCTCCGCAAACCGCTGGAGCGCGAGAAATTCGCGCGAGTCGCCCACCCCTACGAATTTCAGGGTCAGCGCCGCCGAGCCCTTCCGAAGCGACTCCCGGCGAGCCCACAGCGTGTGCAGGATGAGGTCACCCAGTTCGTCGTCCTCGGAGAGCGCTTGCCGGAGCGCGGCGGCTTCCAGGCGCCAGATCCGGCTGGGCGCTTTCGCCCGCACGGACAGGAACGCGCGCTGACCGTTGAGGAGACCGAGTTCACCGGCAAAGTGACCTGGCCCGATGAGTGCAAGTACCTCTTCATCGAGCCACCGCAGAGAATCGCGAACGAGTTCGAGTTCGCCGGACTCGACGAGGATCATCGGATAGTTCTCCCGGCCCGTGGCGATGATCTGCTCGCCCGCTGCGACGTCGAAACGCGTCGCGTGCTGCGTCAGTCGCGCCCACTGTGCGTCGCTCAGCATCGGGATGGTTGCGGGATCTGCGTAGTAGTCGACCATGGCAGCGCCTCAGCTTTCGGTAAACGCGGCGGCCGTAGTGAGCCGCCCCAGTCAGCGAAACAAACAAATCTGAGTCTGCTCGCCGACCGCCATGCTGTCTATGGCGAGTTCCGAGTCCTCGGCTTTCGAGGGGGTATCCCTCCTTCGACGAAGGGGCTCATCCGCCCTGTCGCACGCGAGAAACGGCATCCGCGAGGAGACGGATCCCGCGCGTGATCTGTTCCTCGGTGACGTTGCCGAATCCGAGCACCAGCGCGGGCGGGCGCGGGACCGGATCCGTGGCTCCGTCCGGGAACCGATAGTGGCTGAGCGTATTCACGCGAACCCCTCGAGTCGCTGCGGTCGCCGCCACTGCGTGCTCGGACACCCCGCCCGGGAGATGGAGCAGGGCATGGCAGCCGGCTTCCAGGCCGAACAATCGGTCCGCTCCGAAGCTACGCTCCACCTCGACAGCCAGGACATCCCGGCGTGACCGATAGAGCTCCCTGACGCGTCGCAGATGACGGTCAAAGCGACCGGTTTCCATGAGCAGCGCTAACGCTTCCTGATCCAGCCCGGGGGCACCGCGGCTGCTGAGCCTTTTCTCGCGGATGATTGCGGCCAGGAATTGCGGTGGCGCGAGCACCCAGCCCAGCCGGATCGTCGGGGCGAGGGTCTTGCTGACCGACCCAAGAGCGATCACGCGGGCAGCGTTCAGGCCCTGCATCGAGCCGACCGGTTGACGGTCGTAGCGGAACTCGGCGTCGTAGTCATCCTCGAGAATCACGCCGTCGATGCCCTCCGCCCAGGCGATCAGTTCGCGCCGCCGTGACGGGCTCAGCGCCACGCCCGTTGGGCACTGGTGGGCCGGTGTCAGCAACACGGCGCGAGCGCCGGTGTCACGCAGGCGGCTGACAATAACGCCCTGGTCGTCGACGGGCACCGGCACGGCTTCGAGTCCCGCGCGGCGGGCGATCAGCGCGTGCTCGCGCGGACCGGGATCCTCAAGCGCAATCCGCTGCACTCCGTGCTGGGCGAGGGCCGCGAGGGCAAACGCCAGTCCCTGCCGAAAGCCCGACACAATCACCGCGTCGTCGGCCGCGGCGCACCCGGCGCGAACCCGGCGATGATACGCGGTGACGACTTCTCGCAGGTGCGCTGAACCCGCCTGGTCTTCGTCGCCGAGTTCCCGTGTCGGAAGAGTGCGTGTCGCCTCCGATACGGCCCAGCTCCAGTCGGACAGCGGTACCGTGCCGAGATCGGGGATGCCGTACTCGAAATCGATGGCGACCGGCCTGGGTGGCGCGGTACCCGCCGACACCGTTGCCGCAGCCGGTCGCGAGGCCGGGCCCGGCAACGGGAGTGCCGCCACCCGCGTTCCTGACCCGACCGTTGACTCGACGTACCCTTCAGCCAGGAGCTGCTCGTACGCATCGACCACGGTGCCGCGTGACACGTCGAGCAACTCCGCCAGCCGTCGCGTTGACGGCAGGCGTTCACCCGCCCCGAGTCGGCCTTCGCGGATCGCCGCCCGCAGCTGGCTCTGGATCTGAGACCCGAGCGATCCCGCGTTGGATTCCAGCTCCACCAGCACGTCGGGGCCGCCTCGGCCCCACTTCACCGTCATCTCCCCAGTAAATGGCCTAATTTTCCGGGTGGCAAGCGGACCTTCAGATGGAGCCATATCGGCGACAGACTCGACAAATGAACCTCGGCATCCTGCTGGCACTCGGGTCAGCTCTCGCGTACGGCGCGTCCGACTTTGTCGGCGGCCTCGGCTCGCGCCGCCACACGTCGTGGCAGGTTGTCCTGGTGGGCCAGAGCGCCGGAGCTCTCGTTATGCTGCTGGCCGGGCTGGTCGCCCCCGGTAGCCCCGTGGTGCCGGACTTCATGTGGGCGGCGCTTGCCGGGGTTGGCTCGGCAACCGGCAGTCTCTTCCTGTTTCGCGGGTTCACCCGCGGAACGATGGGGCTCGTTGCCCCCATCTCCGCCGTTGGTGCCGCGATTCTGCCCCTGATGGCCGGCGTCGTTTTCGGTGAGCGGCCGGGCTGGCTGGCCTGGGGCGGCATCCTTGCCGCACTGCCGGGGATCTGGCTCGTGTCCCGGAGCTCGGTCGCAGACCGGGCGACACACCGGCGTGCAGCGCTCATCGACGGCGCGATCGCCGGCATCGGTTTCGGCGTCCTCTTCATCGCCCTCGCACAGATCTCCGACAACGCCGGCCTGCTCCCCCTCGCCGCCAATCAACTGGTCGGAGCAATTCTGACGGTCATGGCCGCCGCCAGCCTGGGGCAGATCTGGCGTCCGTCAACAGGCGTCCTCGGCTGGGGCAGCCCTTCCGGAGTGCTCGGCGCCGCGGGAACCCTCGCCTTCATGCTTGCCACCGGAGCGACCAGCCTCGGCATCGCCGGCGTCCTCGTCTCGCTCTACCCCGCCGTCACGGTGCTGCTCGCCGCTGCGCTTCTCCGAGAGCGGGTCACCATCGGCCAACGCGCCGGAATCACCCTGTGCACGCTCGCGGTCGCGACCATGGCGCTCGGCTAAACCACCACAAGGAACAGACGATCCAGGAAAGGCTCCTCATGCTGAAAACCATTGCCGACGGCATCCTCATTCACGAAAGCGAGTTCATCCAGAGCAACTCTGTCGTTGTCGAGGGCAGGGATGGTGTGCTGCTCATCGACCCGGGCATCACCGCTGCTGAGATGGCGGCCATCGCCGACGATCTCCGCGAGCGTGGCACGCCCGTTGTGGCCGGGTTCTCGACGCACCCCGACTGGGACCACGTGCTGTGGCACGAACGGTTCGGCCACGTGCCCCGCTACGGAACAGCCCGCGGTGCGGCGTATCTCGCGGAGCTGCTGGTGCAACCCGACTGGCAAGCCCAGGTCGCCGAAGGACTCCCGCCGGAGTACGCCGACCAGATCCCGATGGACCTACTCGGCCAGATCACTGGATTGCCCGACAACGCTTCGCGGGTCCCGTGGGAGGGTCCCCGCATCCGGGTGATCGAGCACCGTGCCCACGCCGCGGGTCACGCCGCACTGGTCATCGAGGAGTCCGGCGTTCTCGTGGCCGGTGACATGCTCTCCGACATTCTCATGCCGTTTCTCGACCTCGCTGCCGCGGATCCGATCGGAGACTACCTCGAGGCGCTGCGGTTGTTCGAGGGCATAGCGGATGCCGTGAGTGCCGTTGTTCCCGGTCACGGATCTGTCGGCGGCAATGCGGAGATGCGGACACGCACGGAGCAGGATCGCGCGTATGTGCGGGCGTTGCGAGACGGGAAAGAGCCCGACGATGTGAGGATCGGCCCGTCCGCACCATTGGACTGGTTACCTGACGTGCACCGGTGGCAGCGTCAGCGGTTCGCGGAGATTCAGAACGGCCACACGAGCGGGACGTAGAGCACCGCCACAGCGAGGAAGATCAGCGTGAGCGGGAGTCCGATCCGCCAGTAATCTCCGAAGCGATACCCGGCGGGCTGCATGACCATCATGTTGACCGGTGTCGAGATCGGGGTCAGGAACGCTGCGGCACCGCTGACGGTGAGCGCCATCATGAAGGGAAGGATGCTGACCCCGAGCACACTCGCAACGGAGACGGCAACCGGCGCAATCACGAGGACAGTTGCAACGTTCGACATGAACATCCCGAGGACGACGGTCACAACGCAGATGGCGAGCAGGGCGAGGTGCGGCGAGGCTTGCCCGACGACGTTGAGCAGGGCATCTGCGACCAGGTCGGCCGCGCCCGTCGCGATGAACGCAGAGGACAGCGGGATCATGCAGGCGATGAGAACGACGGGTTCCCAGGCGACCGAGCGGAACGCCTGCGTCGGGGTCAGCACCCGGCTGAGGATGAGTGCGCCGACCGCAAGCACCCCGGCAACCACCGCGGGAACAACCCCGGTCGCAAGGAGAAGAATCATCCCGGCGAGCACGACCAACGCGCGGCGTGCGCCGCGGCCGAGCGGAACCCCCCGCTGCAGTGACCGGGGCGAGGTCACAGCGATGACATCCGGGGAGCTGACGTATCGGTGCAGGGCCTCCCATGGCCCCTGAACGAGCACGGAATCACCGGCTCGGAGCGTGAGTGCTTCTCCGTTTGCCTCGAGTCCGGTTCCTTCACCGGGCCTGTTGAGCGCGAGGATGACCAGATCTTCATCGCGGGTCCGCATGCCCGCGCGTACCGAGCGACCGATCAGCGACGATCGCGGAGCGATGAGAACCTCGAGGACGCCCTCGCGCGGGCCGAAGTGGCGTCGCGCAGTGACGTCGACATCGTAGGTTGCCCGCCACGCTTCAGCGTGCTCCTCGGGGTCGCTCGATTCCTCGGCGAGCCTCTCCGCCTCGCGATGCGGAAGCAGTAGGCCGCCAAGGCCGGCGGTGACAGCGAGCGTCAGCACGACGAGCGGGATACCGACCAGCGCGAATTCGAAGTAGCCGAACTCACGACCCCCTGAGCGAGCGGCGAGGTCGGAGACGATGATGTTCACGGGGGTTCCGGTGAGCGTGAGCAACGATCCAGCGCTGGCAGCGAAGGCAAGCGGCATCAGCATCCGTGAGGGAACAATTCCCGCGCGCACCGAGACGACGACGGCGATCGGAAGCAGGGCAGCAACGGCACCGTTGATGCTGATGAGAGCCGCAAGCGCTGCCGCCATCGCGCCGATGAGAATGGTGAGTCGCGAGCGGCGTTGTCCGGCTCGGCCGATGATCTGCTTGCTGATCCACGCGGTAACGCCGGTGGCCACCAAAGCTTCACCGACGATGAAGAGAGTCGCGATAAAGATGACCAGCTCGTTGCCGAAACCGGCCAGGGAGTCTTCCAGTGTCAGCAGACCCGTGGCCCAGAGGGCCAGGGGAACAGCCGCGGCCACGAGCACCGGTGGCAGGCGGTTCGTAACAAATGCGATCACCACAGCTATGAGGATGACGAAGATTACGGTCACCTGATCCATCGACGGCGCCTCATTTCCTGCATTTGTTTCAAGCGCCCGATGTCGCGCTCGAACGCGCAGCCCTCATTGTCTCATTCGGTTCTGAAAGGGGCTCCCGGCGAGTGCTGATAGCCCGCTCACTGTGGCGCGTTCGAAGAAAAGCTTGACTGTGTTCCGAGGACACGGTTTCTACTGGGCACATGTTGGTGTCGAAACACACGGTGAAGCCGGGGAACGGCCAGGGCCTCCCCCGCTATCACTGGTGGCAGCTGTTCTCGCGTTCCCTCTTCCACCTGCACCTCACGGGTGCGGGCGGCACGCCAGAGACGTGGTCCGTTGACGTCCGGCAAGCCGGCGATGAGGACGGCAACGTGTACGCGGAGCTCTACCGCGATGGCATCCACCACGCGCGTTCTGAGCTCCCCGCGGCTTTCTCGGTACCGGGTGGCACCATCGAGGTTGAGCTCAGCATCTTCGGGCTGAAGCGCAGCCACTATGTGACCGCTGACGGGTGGGAGCAGCAGCTTGTTCCCGATCCGGCTTCCGCCGAAGGACTGCGCGCCCACCTGGACCGGACCTACCCGGCGCTGAGCCGCGCTATCGGCATGGCATCGGCGCTGATCCTCGTTGTCGCACTCGTGCTGGGAGCTCCGCAGATCATCGAGTTGATCACACAGGCTCCACCCGTCGCGGAGCGCCTCGGCACGTTCTCCAGCCCCGTCCAGCTGCCGGGGTGGGTGAACGTTTCGCTCACGGTGGCAACGGTTGCGGCGAGCACCGAGCGCGCACTCCGACTGCGCTACAACCGCATCCTCGACGGCGGCTTCTTCGACGGCGACGACTAGACGACCGCCGACCCAGCCCTGATCACCCTACCCACGCCGACGACCCATCCAGGAGGAACGACATGTACGAGCCACGACCCGCCGACATCGCCCTGCCGCCAACGGCATCCATTGGTCTGAATCATCTCTTCCCGGTTGACGTTCAGGCCGCGATACCCGCGACCGAAGCGTCGACAAGCCGGAGCGAGCCGCATGACCCGCATCTGGCGACAGTCCCGATTACTACTGCCCCGCTTCCGTCATAGGCTCCGTCCGCGCCGCTGCCCTCACGGGCAGACGCGAACGCTGCGTCCGTCGAAACTGACAATGTCGCCCAGCTGCAGCTGCCTGCCACGTCGGCGATCAACTTCGCCGTTCACCGTCACAAGGCCGTCGATGATGGCCTCTTTCACGTCTCCACCGGAGTCGAAAAGTCCGGCAAATTTCAGGAACTGCCCGAGACGAATGCTCTCTCCGCCGATCGAGACGTCGTCGATCGGAAGCGGATGTGTCATATCCGAATGCTAGCTGACCGGGTGTCGGCCTGCCGGGGTGAGAATGGGCTCATGGCACGCATTCTCACCACCGGTTCCACCGATGGACTCGGCCGCGCAACGACCGAAGCGCTCCTCGACGCAGGCCACCAGGTCATCGTGCACGCCCGCAACACAGAGCGGGCCGCCGCAGTCTCTCCGCTGACCGCCCGGGGCGCAGACCTGATCATTGCCGATCTGTCCGACCGGCACGCCGTGCTCGATGCCGCCGACGAACTTAACGCGGGGCCACCGATCGACGCGGTGATCCAAAACGCCGGTGTGATCTCGGGGGCTGCGGTACTGCCCGTGAATGTGGTGGCTCCTTACCTCCTTACCGCCCTGCTGCGCACGCCCACCCGTCACGTCTATCTCAGCAGCGGAATGCACCGAAGCGGGAGGACGAAACTCGATGGACTCGACTGGGATGGACGCCGTTCGACCGCCAGTTACTCCGACAGCAAACTGTTCGTGGCAGCACTCTCCGCGGCGATCGCCGACCGCTGGGCCCCCAACATCCTCGCGAACGCCGTCGACCCGGGGTGGGTGCCGACGAAGATGGGCGGTGCCGGCGCGCCCGACGATTTCGACCTCGGGCACCAGACCCAGGAGCGCCTGGCCACCGACCCGCAACTTCAGATCAGCGGTGGCTACTGGTACCACGGAGCGCAGCAGCAGCCGGCGCGATCCGTGAGCGATCCGAAATTCCATGAGCAGCTCCTCTCCGCCCTGGCCGACGCCACCGGCGTCACCTTGCCCGTCAGATAGAGCCGGCGTCCCGATCAGCCCCGACCCGCAAAAAACAGAGGGACGCCCCGTACATATGGCTGATGTTGACGCGAAGTAGCGGCAGGATGGGTTCCGTGAAGATTCTCTCGATTCAGTCGGCTGTTGCCTACGGGCACGTCGGCAATTCGGCCGCCGTTTTTCCGCTCCAGCGAATCGGAGTGGAGGTGCTGCCTGTTTTTACGGTGAATTTCTCGAACCACACCGGTTACGGAGCGTGGCGCGGCTCCCTCATCGCGCCCGAGGAAGTGAAGGACGTGATCCTCGGCATCGAGGAGCGCGGCATCCTCCCGCAAATCGACCTCGTGCTCTCGGGGTACCAGGGCGGCACCGGCATCGGCGAGGTCATCATCGACGCGGTAGCGCGGGTGAAGGCGGCCAACCCCTCGGCGATCTACGCGTGTGACCCGGTGATGGGCAATGCGAAGTCCGGATGCTTCGTGGCCCCGGAGATTCCCGACCTGCTGCGCGACCGCGTCGTGCCCGTGGCCGACATCATCACGCCGAACCAGTTCGAGCTGGGTTATCTGACGGGAACAGAGCCGCTGACCCTCGCCGACACCCTCGACTCGGTCGACCTCGCTCGCGCGATGGGACCGTCGACCGTCCTCGTCACGAGCGTGGAACAGCCCGACCGCCCGGAGGGCACCATCGAAATGCTCGCCGTCGACGGTGAGGGCGCGTGGATCGTCCGCACTCCGCATCTACCGTTCAAGGCGAACGGATCTGGGGATGTGACGGCGGCGCTGTTCTCAGCGCACTATCGCGAGACCGGTAGCGCCGCCGTTGCTCTCGAACGCACCGCGTCGAGCGTGTTTGACCTGATCGAGCTCACCTACAAGTCGGGGCAACGCGAACTCCAGCTCATCGAGGCCCAGGAGTTCTACGCTCACCCGCGACTGCAGTTCGCCGCCACGCGCGTGCGGTAACTCCCCCGCACCTACCAGCGTCCCACTCCCGGAACCCCAACCGGTTCGGGCGAGGGAGCAGGCCGTCCAGCTCGCTGGTGGGATGTTATCGGCGCACGCAGTTGTTCGCATCCGAACAATGCGCTCGATGAGCACGTTCACGATCCTTTGTTCGTTTCGTTCGGCAGGGTCGCCAGACCGTGCTGGAGCGCGTACAGGCTGGCTCCGACCCGGTTGGTCGCTCCGATCTTCGTGTAGGTCCGCTCGACATGGTTGCGCACGGTCTTCTCGCTCAGGACCAGCTGGTCGGCTATCTTTCGATTGGAAAACCCACGGGAGACCAAGCCGAGGACCTCTCGTTCCCGGAGGGTGAGCAGGTCATCGCGTCGGACGGAAGGTGCTCGGTGCCCCGCAACACCAAGGACGGCATCCACGCTCTCTGGATCAAGTTCGCCGGAGCCGCTCCTGCTGCGCAGACGCGACATCGCCTGGTGGGGATCCATCGCCTCGCGGTAAGGCCGTGGCTCCAGCGCTGACTGATACGCCGCCGCTGCGGCGAGGATGCGTTCGCTGCGCCCGAGCATCGAACCCCCGATTCCGAGCGGGTACCCGGTGCCATCCAGGTGCTCGTGGTGCGCCCGGGCCACCACGCGGACGGCATTCAGCCCTGGGATCCGGTGCAGCACGCGTTCGGTGAGGTAAGGGTGCATACGCACGCGTTCCCACTCTGACGGGTTGAGCTCTCCGGGCTTGGACCACACCTGGTTCGAGATGCCTAGTCGACCAAGGTCATGCAGATGTCCTGCTCGGCGAAGCGTACGGACTTCGTCAGCGCTCAGGCCGAGCCGCTCACCGGCGCCGGCTGAAAGCGACGCCACGGCCCGTGAGTGGCCGAGCGCGAACGGGCACTTGAGGTCGGCGAAGTCGCCGATCACGCAGGCCAGTCGGTCGAACTCATCGTCGGTGAGCCGGAGCTCCTGGTCGGGCGCCTGTTCGAGCGCTTCTTTCCATGCGTCGCCACCTGGAACAGGAGTGAACAGTTCTTCCGGGGCCGCTAACACTGCATCGACGACGGCGGGGTCGAAATGGCCGCCGCGCCTGCTGTTGGCCATCGCGATCACCGCGTCGAGGCCATACATGCGATAGTGCACCTCGGCCACATCAGCGACCTGCGCGATTCTCATCTCGATGGGTATCTGGTCGCCGGAAGCTCCGGTCGGCAGTCCCGCACCGTCATACCGTTCGAAGGTGTAGGCGAGCGAGCTCGCCACGTTCGTCGGCAGACCGATGTGACGGGCAAGCGCCGCCGCTGACGTGCAGTGCGAGTGGATCAACGCGGCGAGCTGGCCGCGGGCGTCCCGGAAGAGAGTGCCCATCACTTTCAGCCGCTGCGGCAGCGGTTCCCCCTTGGCGATGTTGTCGAGAAGGAACCACAGATACGGCATTCCGGACCAGTCGACGAGGTATGCCTCGCGTCGGACCGCGATGTCGTCGCCGAACCACCGGGCGTACTCCTGGGAATCCGCGTGGCACCCGATCCACATCACCAGCGTGGCGTAGTAGACGGTGCCCCGCTGCTCAGGGTTCAGGCCGAGCCGGTCGGCCAGCCTGCAGGCGATCGTCGCGGAGCGGAGCATGTGCTCGGAGGGCTGGCCCAGACCAAGGTCGATCGCGACGGAGGGCCAGCCAGCACCTCGACCCGTCTCGGCAGGACCTCGCCGCTGTGGCTTCCGGGACCGTTCATGATTCATCGTACGTCCGCGCCCCCTCATGCCGTCTGGTCGCTTCTCACCCCATCGGTCTCACGCCGTCGTGCATTCAGGTGGGCAGGTGCGGTGAACCGGGCCCGGCCGACGAAGAACAACCCGCGCTGAGGTAGCCAGAAGTCTCCGAGACGTGCCTGTTCGTCCAGAGGGCCCATGCTGCCGAGTTCGGTTCCGTCGAGCGTGGCGTCGCCGCCGACCACGCGCCACACCTGGAGCGGGGCGGCTTTGAATTCCTGGCCGTTCGGCGTGCGCCCGCGCAGCCTGATCCGACCCGACCGCAGGGCACCGCCGGCTATCGGGCCCATTGAGGCGAGCACCGGATCGCTGTTCCAGGACCGCTGCGGCATCCGTTCGCTCATCGCCGTCATCGCCCGCGTGGCCGGCGTTGCCTCGAGCATCAACCGCCACGAGAGCCGGGCACCCATGGTGATGTCGGCACACCAGTCGTCCCGCCAGGTCACCCCGATCTCGGGAACCCGCTCGACAGCCGTCACCGATCCGAAGTACCGGGGACAGCTGACGTCCGGGTCGGCCGTGGTGAAGATGGTCCAGCGGCCCGCTGGATCTCGATGCCAGATTGCCCGGTATGCCGTGCCGAGTGAGCTGGCGAGCATGTCGCGAAGGACGAGGTAATGCCCACCTGAGTACGGCACACCCATCGCGCCGTACCCGGTGAAACGCTCATCCGTCCCTCGGACCAGTTCGGGGTTTATCTCAGTGCTGGTCACCGCTTGTCGTGGAGTGATAGTCATGACCCCAGTCTCGGTCGAGGACCTCGATCGGGGCATGAGGCATCGGCCTCAAGTTGTGAAGCGCAGACCTTGGCTGCCGCCGGACTTGTTACGCAAGCGGTCTCGCGAACGGCCTGTTGATCCGGCTAACAGGGTCGGGCCGGGTCGAGACGAGGTGGTGTGAGCCAGGATTTGAACCTGCGCTCTTTGAAGGTTCAAAGCCGTTCTGGACCATCACCGGAAGCGACCGGAACTCGCGGATTCCGTTGCGTTTTCAGTTTTGGTGCGGGCCCGGGGCGGCGGGTCGAAGCTACCACCGTCGAACTTTAATAATTCTGTGACCCATGCAGGTCAGTATTCTGCGGCAGTCGTGCACTGCAGGAAGTTAAGTCGTGTGCCTCTGTGGTTCCGTTCGAGGGGCGAGAGTGCCGTTCGCGCAACGGACATCAACCAGGTATTCCGATTCTGCGCTCCCCCGACCTGAGCTGCTGGATAACTACTGCGACAACGAGCAGAGTCCCTTGAGCGACGTTCTGCCAGAACGTGTTCACGCCGAGCAACGTCATTCCGTTGGTGAGCACCCCAAGCAGAATCACGGCGAGGATCGTACCCGCGATCGCGCCCTTGCCACCCTTCAGAGCTGCACCGCCAAGCGCCGCAGCGGTGATTGCCTGAAGCTCCAAGCCTTCCGATCCCGAAATCGGTTGGCCCGAGCCCGTTCGAGCAGTGATGAGGATGCCAGCGATTGCCGCAACCGCGCCCGTGATCATGTAAACGCCGATGATGTACCGATTGATATTGATGCCACCGAGGCGGGATGCGATGTTATTACCGCCGACCGCGTAGATGTTGCGGCCGATGGTGGTGTATCGGAGCACAACGTGGGCGAGTAACGCGATGAGAACAAGGACCCAGATCAGGACGGGAGCACCGAGGAACGTTCCGCGAGCAAGGAAGACGAAAAACGGGTCAGCCCCGGTATATCCCTGCGCCCGACCATCTGAAATGAGCTGCGCGACCCCTTTGAACGCTGCAAGGGTTGCCAGGGTGGCGATGACAGGATTGACGCGCCCGAATACGATGATGCACCCGTTGATAAGACCACACAAAACGCCAATGGCGATGGCTCCAAGCGCGCCAAGCGTGGCCGAACTCGTCGCGGTGAAAATCATGGCGGACGTCACAGATGTCAGGCCCGCAATCGAGCCAACCGAGATGTCCAGGGCGCCGAGGATAATGACGATCGTCTGAACGACGGCGAGCAAGCCGACGATGGCGATCGCGGTTCCAATTACCTTCAGGTTCGGCACTGTGAAGAACAGAGGATTTTGGAGTCCGATGACTGCCACAACGAGTGCGATCGCGAAAATGAGCGAGATGTTTTGCACGCCAAGAGCACTGATGATTCGTTTGAGCGGCGACGCCGTGTCGACCTTTGTCGGTGGAGTGCGGGGCCCAGTCGCGGGTGCTGGGTCTTCCCTTTGTGTAGTGGCGGTCATTCTCAGACTCCTTCGTCCATGGCAAGTGCCAATATTCGTTCTTCTGTTGCCTCAGCCCGCGGGAGTTCGCCCGCAATGCGGCCCTTGGCCATGATGTAGATGCGATCGGAGACCCCGAGAACCTCGGGCAGCTCACTCGAGACGACGATCACAGCGACTCCCTGATGCGCGAGTTCGTCGATGATCCCGTAGATCTCCGACTTCGCCCCAACGTCGATGCCTCGAGTGGGTTCGTCGAGCAGGAGCACTTTCGGTGAGGTGGCGAGCCACCGGGCTAGAACGACTTTCTGCTGGTTGCCACCAGAAAGGTTGCTGACGATCTCATCAGCGGACGGAGTCCGAATCCGAAGTCTCGTGATGAAGTCCTGGGCGAGGATGCGCTCCGCTCGCGTGTTCACGAAGAACCACCGCGATAGCGATCGGAGAACCACGAGAGCCGCATTGTCCCGCACGGATCGCTGAAGGAGCAGCGCCTCGGCTTTTCGCTCCTCCGGTGCGAACCCGATCCCGGCACGAATGCTATCTGAGGGTTGCGAAATTCGCGTCACCCGGCCGGAGATGGCTATCTCGCCCGTATCGGTCCTGTAATCGCCGGCGATGGTTTTCATCAGCTCGCTCCGGCCGGCACCCACGAGCCCAGCGATGCCAACGACCTCGCCGGCCCGGACCTGCAGATCGATCCCCTCCACGAATTCATTGCCGACGTTGTGCAGCTGAAGAACCACATCACCGAGAGGGGCAGGGTCACGGTGAAAAAATTGGGTGATATCCCGACCAACCATCATCCGAACCAGTTCCTCGTGATCGGTCTCAGCAACTGCCTTCGTTCCGACGAACTCCCCGTCACGGAGCACGGTGATTTGGTCGGCCAGTTGAAAAATCTCGCCCATCCGGTGGGAGACGTAAGCTATTGCAACTCCATCCGCTTGGAGTTGCCGGATGAGAGCGAATAGCAAGCTCACCTCGTCATCTCCCAGGGATGAGGTCGGCTCGTCAAAGCAGATAATTCGTGGTCGACTGACTACCGCGCGCATGATTTCTACGAGCTGGCGCTGTGCCGGGGAGAGGTCTGACCCGAGCATGTCGGCACGAACGGCGCGGTCGAATCCCCACTTCGCCAGCTCGTCTCGTGTGCGATGCACGAGTGATCGCCGATTGTAGATCAGCGATCCCAGATTGCCGATATGGATGTTTTCGGCCACGGACACGGATTCCACAATCTCTGGCTCCTGCGCAATGACTCGGAGGCCAGCCGCGCGGGAATCTGTGGGGTCTGAGAATTGAACGGAATGTCCGTCAATTTCGAGCACACCTTCGTCCGGTCGGAGGTCACCGTTGAGGATCTTGAGGAGCGTAGATTTTCCAGCTCCATTCTCGCCCATCAGCGCAGTTACTTGTCCAGCTCGCAACTCCACTTCGACCCCTCGCAGTGCGCGAACTGGCCCAAAGCTCTTCTTGATACCTGTGGCGCGCAGTGCGATTGGTTGGTGTTGCACAGCTTTGTCCCATCTTCGTTGTCGGGTTCGCATGTGGCGGGGGTGGGACCGACCGAAACGTCGATTCCACCCCGCCTCTTGACTAGGTGCAGATCACGCCTTCGGCTTCCCAGTTGCTTGCATCGACGATCTCGGTGTTGGCGATCGAGACCGGCGGAAGCGGAGTGCCGTTGCGCAGCAGATCAATCATCGAGTTCGCCGCAGCCTTGCCGACCTCGATGCCCGAAATGAACAGGGCTGCCTTATTGCCAGTGTCCTGGCCAGCCTTCCAGTCCTTGCAGGTGAGGTAGGCACCGAGGCCGACACCAATGATTTCCGCGGGGGCGACTCCCGAGTTTTGTAGCGCTGTCACGACGCCCGTCTCGCTTTCGTCGTTGCAACCCCAGACAACCCAGTGCTTCACGCCAGCGTTTGCGGTGATGGTGGCTCCAGCCTTGTCCTGGGCATCTGTGGCGGAGTTGTCCGTTCCTATGTTGATGATCTCAGGAGCGTCCGGAACGGCTTCGGCGAATGCGCTCGCTGCGCCTTCGACGCGTTGCTGGCACACGGAAAGATCTTCCTTGTAGGCCGAAAGAATGCGCGTGTCCGCCGCTGCCCACCCTGCTTCCGTGTAGAGGCGGGCGGCTTCGGCGCCGACCTTCTCTCCCATCGAGGTTCCGTCAAATCCGGAGAAAGGTGCGGCTTCGCCAGAGCTGTCTTCGATGGTGTCATCAGCGGCCATAATCGGGATGCCTGCGTCATCGGCCATCTGAATCACCTGCGGTCCGATTTGCTGGTCCGGGACTACGATGATGATGCCATCGACCTTCTGAGCGATAGCCGCTTCTACCTCAGATATTGCTTTGTTCGAGTCGGTGCCGAGATCCACGACGTTGATCTTCACGTCACCCGCCGCTTCGGCCGCTTCCTTGGCGCCGTTCGCCTCGTCGATGAAGTATTGCTGGTCCCCCTGCTTCTGCAAGAAAGCGATCGTCAGCTGTCCCTCCTTTGGTCCGCTAGCGGGCTCGTTTGCCGCCCCGGTCTCCATTCCGGTTGTACAAGCGCTCAACGCTACGACCGTGAAAGAGGCGATCACGACCGCCATCGTTAGTGTGTGCCCGGTCTTGCGTGCTGCATGGATCTTCATCCGCATTCCTTATCTTCGTTGATCTGACGGCCGCAGGCCGGAGGGATGTTCGCTTTCCAGAGCTAAGGACCGAATCCCGACATCTTGAAGGGAGGTTCTGCCCATGTTGTCCTCACCTGTGAACGTGAGCACACTGCCAAATTACGGGCACCGGGGCCCAAATTCGAGGACAATCAACCGGTGCACATGGACGATCCCACGATGATACTCATGTCCGACTGAGGTTGCCGCTCAACGCCCGGTCCCCAAATGGAGGGCACCGAGTGTCCATTCGATGTGGGTGGACGCGCCTGGACGGAGTACTCGGAGGCCGCGGCCACTGTTGAACGCGTCCGGTGGGCAAGACATAGGCTCTATCGCCAAGCTGTTCCGGAACTCTCCTGGTGCGGCAAAGTCCGCGGTGTAAATTTGGATCCAGTCAACACTCCTGTCGCAGACGACATGGACACCACGGTCTGCGCTGGCAACTCGCACATGACAGTTCCCGTCGCTGCCGCGCTGGAGCGACGTGAAGGCGTGGTTAATGACGGTGTCATTGATTTTTCGTGGGGCGCGGAAGTCAAGCGCCCCGTCATTATGCGCCTGAACCTGCGCAGACCTAATCGGGAGCAGTCGATCGTTGGACATAGCGACGACCTCACCCGCCGGCAGTTCCAAGGTCCAGTCCTGGATGGCGTTCACCGCGGACGAGGCAGCAAGAACGTACGGGTGGCCGCCGAGGCCTACGGGCGCATTGGAGGAGCTGTAGTTCGTCGCTGTGATCCGTTGGCGCAAGCCCGCGGGGCCAAGTTCGAAATCCACGCCGACCCGGATTCGCCATGGGTAACCGACCTGAGGTGCGATGGTCGCTTGCAATTCCAACGTATTTTCGGAATGGCGGATCGGAGTGAACGATAACCAAGAAACGAGACCATGTGCTGCGTTTCCCCTTTCAGGTTCATTGATCGGAAGCTGGTGCTCAACTCCGTCGAAGGCGTAGCGGCCGTCCGCGAGCCGGTTCGGCCAAGGAGCGAGAACGGCTCCGCGCATCGCTGGCCGGATTTCCTCGGCCCCGAATGGAGCGATGAGGTCCTGTCCGGATTCGGCCAGCGAGCGTAGGGTCGCCCCCACGCTTGCCACCCACGCCTCGTAGGATCCGAACTTGAGTCGGTACTGTTCGCCCGAGTTCGGGATGGCGGTCACTCCGAATCATTCTCCCGGGAGAACAGAAGCAGTTCAGGAAGGCTCGTGGCGAAGTAGTCGGTTACCCCGTCATCGCGCACGGCACTCGGGGCGTCGTAGCGCGGCCGTTGCTCGCCAAGATTCGCTGGCGGGTCGGTTCGAGGACGGCCAAGTGCGATGATCGCCGCGTCCCAGGCTGCCAAGGCTCGGCCCTCCCCACCTTCCCAAGGATGGAACGGTCGACTGGTTAGTATGTCGAACGCTTCGGCGGCGCGCCCGGCGTGAGTGAGGAGCTCGACGTATTCGATCGTCAGATCGTCTCGGGTGAGGACGATCTCCCGCACTGGATCGAGTCGAGCGAGACGCTCGTCTCGCTTCTGGCCCAGTCGGGTAGCTAGCTGGTCCTGTTCGTAACGCAGTCGCGCGTCATCTGGGGCAATTGCGACGGCGGTCTCGTATCGCCGCCAGGCCGTCTTATCGTCGGCCGCGATGTTGTATGCGCCCAGCGCGGCGTTTCGATACAGGACGGGGTTTCGCAGACCGAGGTCGATTGCTGACTCCCACAGCTGAAGTGCTTCGCGCCGCCGCCCGTGTGCGTATAAAAGCATGCCGAGCAGATGCCTCGCCACTGCATCGTCCGCGTCTGCGGCCATTGCGGCGACGAGGGCGTCGTGTGCATCTAAACCAGACGGGAACGCCCATTTTAGATCGGCCGTTTGAGCGGCCCTACGGTGCTCGGCGGCATGCTCGGCAGAGCCAGCCGCGTCAAGCAGGGCGGCTGCCACATAATGCGCGATGGGGCATACATTGCCTGCGGCTCTGATAGGCGCGGCAACGACAGCGTCGATGACGGAGAGCGCCATCGCTGTTTCACCTGTGTGCGCTAGATCGAGCGCGACGTCGAGCAAGATGCCGGGGTCCGAACTCGTATGATCGTTGGCCAACGCGCGGAGGGTGGCGTCGAGTGGGTCGGCTCTGAGTGCTTCGCGAACGACGATGTCGGCATCATCCAGCCGTCCGGTTCGCCGATGGAGTATTGCACGCAGTGCGATTCGACGGCTGTCATGTCCAACGACCCCGTCGAGAGTGTCTAAGACGCGGAGGGCAGCCCGGTTCAGTCCCCGCTTACTGAGGCTTCGGGCAAGTTCGAAGCCAGCGCCTGGTGCCCAGGTGCCATCCCAGCCTGCCTTACCGAAAGCCTGTTCCGCTTCGATCGCGCGGCCCAGGCGCTGAAGAGTGAGGCCTTTGAGATAGAACGCTTCCGCATCGATAGGGTTGGCGTTACGACGGGTCAGCCGCGCCAGCGCGATGTCGATGTGGGCAAGAGCCTCGGTGTAGCGGCCGGCGCGGTAGTGCCTATCGGCGAGGGCGATGTTCGTGCGGGCGTCTCCGGGATCCCGGGCGATGGCCGCATTCCAATAGCTCAGCGGAGACCGCGTCGGGTGCCGGTACTGCTGCAGATGCATGCCGGTGAGATAGAGCTCTTCGACGGTGTCGATATCAGCGGGCAGCGCCGGTTCTGTTGCGACCGATGGTTCGACGTCACCCGACTGGTCGGCGGGAGACCACCGGACGAGGAGTCGACTCTCTTCGTCACGTAGCTCAGCGGAGAGCTCGCCGTTGCCCGTGGGGGCCGCTTCGCTTTCGATGACTGCGGGCACCCCGGGGAGGAGGTCTCGCACGCTTGTAGCAAACTCCACGCCGTTCCGAAGGAGGCTGAGGCGCGCCCCGGGGGCTGGAGCCGTGACTGCGAACGTAGCGCGCATAGAACCGTGGCTTTCGACGTGCACGGCGGCATCCGGGGTGGCCTGGTGAACCGCGCCAATCGCGGGAATGGGGTACCAGTATTGAGTGAAGATTTTCGTCTCGCCAGGTAGCAGCCAGGTGAAGTCAGGTTGATTATCCGTGTAGACGCCGGCCATCAGTTCCACGTACGCGCCGTCGCCGTCGGTGAGTTGTGCGTCCCAGGCGTGCCCGAAGGGTGCGTCACCCCAGGTCCACAACTTTTTTCCGGGCGACACCCGTCGCTCCGCCCAGTGGACGAATCCCGCTCCGGCGGCGTGGTCGTAACCCCCGAAGAAGTCCTGGTTCGAGTCGATGATCATGTAGGAAGTCGGCACGGGGATGTTGCGGTACAGGTCGATTCGGTTGGCGCCAGGGGTCTGCTTCTCGAGAGCGGGATAGTCCACGCCGTAATAGGGACGGTCAGCTTCAGGGAACGCAGTGATGGCGCGACGCGCGTGGTCGGCCACATAATGCACGTCCTCCGGAAAAAAAGATTGGTAGTCGTCATGCGCAAGGGCAGCTACGTTCGCCCACCAAAGAAACGTTTGTCTTTCACTCGTGCGGTTGTGCAGTCGAACGGCAAGTTCGACGACGGAGCTATCCGGACGAAGCCGGATACCGTGCTGCGCCTGCATACGCACGAAAGGATCGTGGTCCGAACACCAGACCGTCACCGATCCGTCGTCACCGTGTTCGATATGCGTCTCCACTGGAAGGTATGTGGCTGGTCGGTGGTGTTGCGGCCAGTTGAATTCGACACCCCCACTGATCCAGGGTCCGGCTAGCCCGACGAGGGCCGGCTTGATGACGTTGTTCCGATAGAAGAAGTCGTAGCCTGTTGTCTTGTCGTATCCGATATGGATACGGCCACCCAGTTCAGGAAGAATGACGAGGCGCACGTATTGGTTCTCGAGGTGGACCGCTTGCCACTCTCGCTCGGCACCTTGGTCCGCCACTGATTCAGTGAAGGGGATCGGGTAGACCTTTCCGCTGGAGCCCTGGTAGACGCGGTGGTCGAAGTACATGGGGTACTCGCTCGGCTCACCGGCTTCGTAGGTGCGGATCGTCAGCGGCTCGCTCCAAGCCACAGCGCCACCTGCATCGATTTGATCCTGCAGTGGCGCCGGGGCATCCGGCAAACTAATCAGGGCAGGGGCCTCCCCGGCCGGAAACGGGCTGGTTCTAGAAGCCACAGGAGTTAGGCCTTCCGCCCCCTTTTCACGCTGTTCGACAGGCATCGTTGACCTCGTTCTCATTCTGGGGACTCGTGCTGACCGCAGCGGCCGGCACGGACAGCTCGCGTATCCGTTATCGACGCTAGAAGGGCCGGAACGCGTTGTGTATGGTGTGAACGAGGAAGAACATGGACGAAACAGCGATTCCGCAGGAACCCCACTACCGCATGGAAGGGTTCACCAACCAGCGGCTCTGCGTTGTACCGCGCCCGCAAGTTGCCGCCGCCCTCGCGCAAGCGGGGACGCGACGACTTCTTGTTACCGATGCGGGATACTTCCCTTCCGCAGAAGGACACGGTCGCGCGCGGCCAAAAGGTACCCCAGAAACGATCGTCATTCTCTGCACTGCCGGCAGTGGCGTCGTGACACTCCGGGGTCAACCACATGCGCTGACACCGGGGGCATGCATCGTGATTCCAGCAGGCGTGCCCCACCAGTATGTGACATCGGCAGATAACCCATGGACTATCTGGTGGCTGCACGTTCGAGGCAACGATGTAGCCGACCTAATTGAGCTTCCTACCTCGCAGGAACGACCGGTCCTTCGCCTGCGCTCACTCGACCGAGTCGTCTCACTCTTCGACGAACTCGTAAGTCTTCTCGAACGTCGCCTCTCACCTGCCCACCTTCTGGCAGCATCTGGTGTCGCGTGGCATCTGCTTGCCCGCATCATCGCCGACAGCATCCTTCCTGCCGACGGCTCGCCACTGGAACGAGCGATGCGGTACCTCGAAGCTCGCATTGACGGCACTATTCAAGTCAAGGAACTCGCCGCTTTGGTCGGTATGTCACCATCGCACCTAAGCGCGCAGTTCCGCGAAGCGACCGGGAGTGGGCCCAACGCGTTTCACACGTCGCTCAAGATGTCGCGCGCCCGTGGCCTGCTCGACACCACGACACTGCCAGTCGCCGAAGTCGCCCTCGGGGTGGGATACACCGATCCTCTCTACTTCTCGCGTCATTTCCGTCGCATCCATGGAATGAGCCCGACAAAGTACCGGGCGCAGCACAAAGGCTGATTCAGCGTCGAATGCGAAGATGCTCCCAACTGGCCGGTTCAGATGCTATCCAGTCGGTGTTCCTCGACATGATCCGTCGGTGCTGGCGTGGGGGATGCACGCGTCGACCCAGCGCAATGATCAGCAAGGAGGTGACGGAGCCGGTTCGGCGTCAGGCAGGAGAACGGCTCCCCCAGCCATCCGCAAACCCAAGGCAAAATTGAACGCTACCCGAAAGCGGGACCACAACTCCGCTCAAGCCACGAACGCTGGCGCGTTCGTTACGACAACGTCAACTCCGGCGGCACAATCACAGTCCGCTACGCCGGCAAACTCCGCACCTCGGCATCGGTCGGGCCCATAAGAACAGGCCAGTGATTCTGCTCGTGAACGGCCCGCAAACCATAATCACCACCCGCAGCACCGGAGAAATCCTCGCCGAGCACACCATCGACCCCGAAAGGAACTACCAGCACAGAAATGACGAAAACCCCCTCCCGAAGGAGAGAGTTTCTGTCAGGAATGTCTCCATACATCTGTCAAGGATGTCCCGACACATCACAGTGGTCGGCTGACAGGAATTGAACCTGCGACCCTTAGTTTCAACGTAACTCGGGTTTTACGGAGAACCCGAAAACCGGAGCACTTGGTCAATTCGGCCCAGATGGAATTGAATCTGATGACTAAATGACGACCATTCACCCCGATTTGGCGGCACTCAATCTCCGAGCCAGACAGCAGCCACCAATCCTGCGCCTGGACTGATGGCTAGTTTTCGATGAGCCAACTACAAGCGGAGGGTTCCGCCCAGAGGGATTCTCTTGCGCGTTCTACTGTGTCCGGTCGATGATGGTGAAAGATAGGCGGATCGGCGATACCCTTCCGACGGAGACATGCGCAAACTCTGACTGAACCGCACGACGATGAGCGGAGACACCCATGAATGACGACGGCCGATTCTCGCCTGAGATTGCCGAAGCGGTCGAGGATGCGATTTTGCGATTGGAAAGTGCGACCGCCATCCCTTTCAACGAGATGCTCCTGGGTTTGGAAGAGCCTCAGACGTTCGGCGTCGCACTCCACCCCCTCGGCGGACTACAGGTTAGTGTGGCTGCGTCCGGACCGGAGGTGTTCCTCCTCATGGCGACGAACGGCATTCCGACGGTCAACTCAGTCATGTTCGTCAGGGACGAGATCCCCAACGACGCGTCCGGATTCACCCTCGCAGTCGTGGCGGTGGACACCGCATTCCGGATCTGTCTGCAGGGGATGCTCGGCACCGGCGACTGGCCGACCACGGAGGCGTTCCTTGAGGCAGTGAGACCCGAAGGCGGTCCGCCGATCGAGGTTGAAGACGCGTGGAAACGCACAGACGAAGCCGCACTCACCTACCTGGGACAGATCGATATCAACCCCCCTATCCTGCAGAAAGTGATTCTGACAGGCGAGGTTCGGGAGCTCTTCGATCAATATTTCCGCGCTCGTCCAAACCCTGAATGGGAGGAAGCCTACGCAAGTTATCTGCACTCAGCTAACGAGGCGCCCGATTACGTTCGCGGAGAAGAGAGCTAATCGAGGACTCGCGCGTAAGCGGAGCGCCAAACTGGAACGTCGAAAGCCTTGGCCTCAAGCATCCGACCAGTCACGGTCACCGAACATCGCCGTATGCACTGCAGGCCCGAGGTCAAGCTGGCGACCGGTCTGACGGGCTGTGCGGTGCCGCTGCTTCGCCTCGATCAATGGTGACTCCAAATCTGACACGCACGCCGAAGCCCCGACCCGGCAATCAGCCCGCGAGGCGGGCCAACGACCTGTCTTGTATCGGGTTCAGCCGCCCCAAACTAGGGGTGAAAATTTGCTCGCCGTTGGCAGGACTTTCTGCTTTTGTCAACCAACTAAGATCTGAGCACGGATCACGCTCACCTCGGCTCGCCGCAGCCGACAACGGCTCAGGCATCAGCTGGCAGTACTTCTCGGACGGTTCGCGATCCTCCCCGACGGTCATGAGCGCCCGAGCGTCAAGTCGGCGGCGGACGCGGACGGGGAGACGGATGGCGCGGTAGGCGCAGACGGATGGCGCGGCAGACGCAGACGGATGGCGCGGCAGACGCAGGCCGCCGAGGATCGCGCCGATCGCGTTGGTGACCAGGTCGCTTGAGTCACAGGCCCTCCCCAGTGACGAGCACGAGCGCCTGCACACTGTCTCGATCGCCGCGGACGCCGCCACGGTCACGAGCACCGCCACAACGGGCGGGCGCCACTCAATACCGACCAGGAAGGCTATCGGCACAAACAAGCAGAATGTTGGCGGTCGACTCGACCGCGGTGGGTGCGAAATACGGCACCTGCACCGCACACGTCATCCCTGGGCTCGGATCGCCATCCGGGTACAACGTCAGTGCCGCCACGACGAAAGCTGCAGCCACAAGCAGTGCTCGCGTGTGATGCGGCTTCCTCACCAGCCACGCTCCGACGAACTACGCGACCATGAAGACGGCGATCAGCACGGAGAACGCGATCCAAGGCATACGGATGAGCGAACTTTAAAGCACATCGCGTGCCGTAGTGCACCGGTAAGGCGCGCTCTTCACCCGCCGCCATGGGCACAGCGGTGTTAGGGCACCGAATGGTGTGCAGATACCGACCTCTAGCGCATCACGCCTGATTGGAGACGGCGATGAAGTCGACGCTTTACAGCGGGTTGGGTTATCGTCGTGGATGCTCATACCCAAGAGGTTTCCCTGACGATCCCAGAACGTTTGGAAGGGACCGAGGATGCTGCGGGCGAAGGCCGCCACGCTATGAGCGCCACGCTCATTCAGGCTGCTGAATGAGGGCCTCGTCCATCGATCCACCGAATTGTTCCCATTCGACGTTCCCGATAGTGCCGCCGAGCAGACAGAACGACCATGACTTGCCATCGGGATACATGTCGTCATCGGGGATCGGATTGGGATCATGTTCAGGGATGACGATCCACCACTTCCCGTCGGGACGATGCTCCACCTGGTCGAGGTCGAGAGTCCGCGACTTTGGCAAGCCACCGAACGGGCTTTTCTCGATGGTCCGTGCCGCGCAGAGGGCGAGCGCGTCGACGTTCTCGATCGGGTCAGACGGAGAACGGGGCGCAACAGACGGCGTGGCCGTCGCGGTCACCGTGACGCTGGGGCCCGGCACTTCGGCGGCGGTGCAACCCGCCAGAATGAACGCCGCAACAAGCGCGGCAGCAATCGATCGAAGTTGCGCCATGTTTCAATTCCCTGTCGGGCAGACGGGAGGCTGCGGGTTTGAGGCGTCGAACGGCTCGATCGCGCTGAGGGCAGAGAGGTCGTCGACAGGTTTCGAGCCCGAGCAGTATCCGCCCGCGATCCAGGTGACATCCATAATCGTTCCCTCGAGTGCGCAGCGCCCCCACGATTCGGTCCCCAGCCCGGGGTAGTCCGCAGCCACCGGCGACGTGTCGGTTCGTTTGAACAAGACATACCAGCCGGAGGAATCGGTGGGCTCGACGGTCGCCTCGGCGAAAGGAGTGAAGCTGGAGGAGTAGCTCCCATCCATCGGGGGGCTATAGATTCGCGCTGCGCACAGCGCGTAAGCGTCGAGCGCGTCGATGCGTGATTCGGGCCCGCGGACTTCAGGCGATGCGGTCGCCGTAACCGTCACGGTCGGTCCGGGAACCGCTGCCACCGCACAGCCGCTGAGGAACAGCACCAAAGCGCCGAGCGCCACTCCCTCGATGAACCGCACTGATCTCCCCTTGCGTTGTTGTGCACATCGTATACAGGGAGGGACCGGGCGGCAGCCTCCCCAAACGGGTGTACTACACGAGAGCGACGTTCGCCTCACTCCGAGGGCGAGCGCCCGGCGCCGGCATCCGTGCTCTCCGACAGCGCATCGCGCAGCTGCGCGCGGGTCGTAATCCCGAGCTTGGGAAAGATCTTGTAAAGGTGACCTCCGACGGTGCGTGGCGACAAGTACAAGCGCGCGGCGATCTCTTTATTCGATCGGCCTTCCGCGGCCAGCTCCGCGATCCGTGTCTCCTGTTCGGTCAGGTCAGCAACGCGCACGGCGATCTCTCTCTGGCACGCGCGAAGCTCGCGCTGCACCCGATCCAGCCACGCGCCAGCCTGCACACTCTCCAGATCGAACTGAACGCGAAGTAGGTGGCGGCGCGCTTCGGCCGTACGGCGTTTGCGCCGCAACTGCTCGGCGTAAACCAGCCGCAGGCGGGCGGCTTCGTACACGAAGGGAAGGGATTCCGCGCGCAACAACAGCTCTTCCGTGGGCGCCAAGGTCGTTCGCGCCGCGATGATCGCGTCGCATGCAGCCACCACGAAATCCGCGCGTTCCGAACGCAAGCGTTGTAACCCTCGACGAAACTGATCCACTCGCGAGACGGCCTGCATGTCCTCTTTCACTATCAGTGCGTAGTCAACGAAGTCGAACAACTCCATCGGTCCGCACGGTCCGGTCGTGAGATTGAGAAGGTCGGTCTGCCGGGTGGATAGAAGTGCGATCGCTTGGTCGTAATTGCCCTGCGGGCCTTCGATCATGACGACTGCGGAGTCCACTATCGCCCGCAATCGATGCGAGCGATGCAGGACCGGCTCCGCCAGAATACGGTCCACGCGCTGTCGTGCCGCCGTCGCATCCCCCTGGAACGCTTCGGCGAACGCGTACGTCGCCTCGGTGGCAATCCGCAGGACCGGCATGGGGACGATATCGGTCGCCTCGAGCGCGACCGTCACCGTCGCCTCAAGTTCCGTCCAGTGCTGAATGTGGGAAAGCATGAGCGAAAGGTGAGTCGCTTCGGTTGCCCGCACGAGTCGGTTGCCGACACGTCTGGCGAGCCTGTGGCTGGGCGCCACTGAATTCATCAAGCGCATATTCCGCAGTGCATCCAGGATCATCGCCACGCAACCGGCGATCTGCGACCAGCCCCGCCCATCGCTTGCAGCCGTGTAGTCGAGATGGGGCCGGACCGGGGCGTTGAGGGAGCTGATCGAGGCCGCGACGGCGGCGACGTGCGGGTGCAGGACCGGAACAGAGGTGCACGCCTGGAGGAAGTCCTCCCATGCGGCTCCGTTTGCGCCGACCAAGTTGACCAGCGCGAAGACCGCGAGGGCTTCCCCGGCGTCTTCGGAACCAAGGGAATCGTTTCGCAACCGACCGAGAATCGTCGCAACCGCGGCCACCGGGTCGCTCTCGAGGAGCGCTTGCCGGAGAGCCCGAGCGGGGGCGCTCTCGCGGAGGAGCACTCGGGTGTCAGTAGCGGTGAAACGCTCCAAAACCCGCTCTGCGACCCGGAAGTCGCCGTCGCACGCCGCGATATTCGTCGCAGCGGCGGCGAACCCGGCCGCTGCCTCCAGCGTTGAAGCCGAGGAGGCTGCGCTGACGAGACAGTGCACCGCCCACGAGGGCCGGTCTGCCCGCGCGAAAAACTCGCTGGCAGCGACCAGGTCGGGTGCCTCGACGTGCTCCTCGGCGAAAAGCAGGTGGAGGGCCCCACCGTGGGGTGCCGGATGCTCAGAGAAGCACACGCCGCCAGCGATCAGGTGGTCGTCCGAGTCAGCTGCGGCCAGGACCACCAGCCGGTGAAGATCCGAGATCCACGAAATGCGCCCGCGCTCGGCTATCTCAACGAACCGGGTCGCTGCGACAGCATCCGGTTGAATAGCCGAGGCTCCACCGCCCTGAAGGGCGAACGCGAGCAAACGCCCTCGCAGGTCAGGGGCCATCGAGCGAAACTCGGGGACGAGCGCCATACCCTCAAAGGTCAGGTCGCTGATCCGCGGGAGAATCCCGAACCAATGGTCCGAACGGCTAACGCGTTCGACCACTCCCGCTGGCATCGACGCGGCCCCGTACAACTCTTCGAGGTGTCGCAGAACGAGAGCGGACAACCGAGGCGCGTCGCTCTGCGAATACGGCCCGGTAACCATAGTCGATGATATGAGCAACCCTCACCTCAGCGCACGGGGGCGTTCCCCAACGTATGGAGTTTGCGGTCCCCCATCCCGCAGTCCGCCGGACCTCCGACGACCTGCCGATGACTCGAGCGAGTCAATTGACTCTTCGAAACAGGAAACACGGCGTCAGACCATCGATTCGTGGGGCTCGCCAACCTCACCGGGTCAACATCCGCTTACCCAACTCAAGCTCTCGCCGGTCTCATCCGACGAGCAACCGAAAGGAACCGAAATGAACACCAACCAGGAAGTAAAGAACGTCGTTCTGGTTCACGGCGCATTCGCCGACGGATCAGGGTGGCGTGGCGTGTATGACAACCTGACCGGTCGCGGCTATCGCGTCTCAATCGTGCAGAACCCCCTCACCTCTTTGGAAGAAGACGTCGCCGCCACCACCAGAGTTCTGGATCTGCAGGAGGGCCCGACCATCCTTGTCGGGCATTCGTGGGGCGGCACCGTCATAACTGCGGCAGGAGTGCATCGCAACGTGGCCGGGCTGGTGTACGTATCCGCGCTGGCACCAGACTCCGGCGAGAACACGGCGAAGCAGTACCAGGGCTTCGCTGAGACGCCCAAGTTTGTGATCGATGTCGGCGATGACGGATTCGGCTTCCTCAACCACGACACGTTCAAGGTTGGTTTTGCGGCGGATGCCAGCGATGACGACGCCGCATTCCTCCGTGACTCGCAGGTACCCATCAATATGTCGGCTTTCTCGACCCCGGTCGAGCATGCCGCTTGGCATGACAAGCCGTCCTGGGCCGTCATCGCCACCGAGGACAATTCCTTCGATCAGGCGATGTTGCTGCACATGGCTACGCGCGCCGGGGCCGAGGTCACTCGGGTGTCGGCCAGCCATGCTGTGTTCATGACTCAGTCCGGGGTCGTCTCAGACGTGATCGACGCTGCCGCACGGGACTCTCTCGCCCGCGAACGGTGAGCACACCGTCCGCGGACCGCCCGGCCGGCTCGCGTCTCTCGCGCGGGTCGGCCTCTACCATCATTAAGGATGACCACACGTCAGGCATCGGCCCCTTCGCGATGCGTGAGAAGTTGCGTATTCATCTCGACAAGGTGAGTAGCCCGCCCCCGGGCGATCGATGACAACACGTCAGCGTCTCGGACAGCAAGAAGTCCCGGAAACACTCGAGCTTCCCGGACCTCGTGGTCGTGCTGACAGAATTTGAACCTGCGACCCCTTGTAAGGAAATAACCTAAACTCGGGATTTGCCGAAAATCTCTGGAAACTGGCGGATTCCCTTGTGTTTACAGGGAACCGGGCGGTTCGCTGAGTCCAATTGTACTCGACAACTTTGGGTCGAATGGAATCGAATCTGATGACTAAATGATGACCCTCGAACCCCTTTTGGCGGCACTCAGAGCCTCGCAACGGATTCTTCCCACACCCCGCCGCTGGTCATCGAGCACGGCTGTGCTGGATAGCGGCCTGGGTGTGATCTGCATCACGAGGGAACTCAAACAGGGAGGGGCTTGGGGGTCAATCAGAATCGGCACCGGCACTCGCTGGATCCGCGGGTGTGGGAGAAGCCCCTGCCGTGATCGAAAAAAGCCTGATGGGGCTGCCTCTGATAGCGGCACCGGAATCAGAATGCCGTCAGCACGTTCGTGAGGTGCTCCACCTTCGGTGGCCCTGCGAGGTGGTCGCCGATGAGTTCGCGCCACGCGATGAAGGACGGCGATTCCCGGAACGTGATCATGTGATCGTTGATGCTCTCCCATCCAACGGTGAGGCGATACCGCTGCGGGAATTCTTCAGAACGTTCGAGCGTGAGGGTTCGTGAGCCGTGCGCCTGCTGAAAGAGCGGAACTGCCTTGCTGACCGCGGCTTCAAAAGCGGATTCATGCCCAGGTTTCACTTCGATCTCAGCCAGTTCCTTCACCATCCTGATCGGAGCGATGCTGCTGATGCTTGCCTGTTCGTCGTCGATGCGACCGGTCTCTCCGGTTTCGATCATGGTGCGCGTCGAGTCGATGGATCCATAGGTCCAAAAGATTTTCATCTCCTCGGTGTCCGAAGGGTTCTCGAAATGGTGCGGGATGTTCGCCGGAACGAACGTCGTGTCGAAGACGCGGAGCTCGGTGCGTTCGCCGTCGATGTCAACGATCGCGGAGCCTTTGATGATCATCACTGATTCGGCGACGTTGTGGGTGTGATGGCCGATCGCGGCACCTGGCTCGAAGGACGTGATGCCGTTGAGGTACGTGGTTGCACCTCGTGTCGCGGTGACCAACGGCACCGTCCGGGCTCCAGCTCCCCGTTCTTTGAATGGAAGTTCGTCGGGCCGGAAGACGGATGATTTTTGGTTGGCTCTTTCAGCGGGAGACTTCATTTTCCAGGTCCAATCCACACGGTCTTGATATTGACGAATTCTCTGATGCCGTATTCTCCGAGTTCTCGGCCATACCCGGACTTCTTGATCCCACCGAATGGGAGTCGCGGGTCAGAGGCGACCTGACCGTTGACGAAGACGGCACCCGCATCTATCTGCGGGATCATCTCTCTCGCAACAGCCAAATTGGAGGTCCAGATAGTCGCTGCGAGGCCGAACTCGCTACGGTTCGCCAGGTCGATTGCCTCCTCAACGTTCGCGACGCGGGTAATACTCGCTACCGGGCCGAAGGTCTCCTCGTTGAAGGCGGCCGCGTCAGGGCTCACGTGATCGAGGATCGTCGGTGGGTAGAAGAATCCGCGCCCCTCGGTCGGCCGACCACCGAGGAGTACTGTTGCTCCGCCCGCGACGGTCCGCTCCACTTGGTCGTGGAGAGCGTCCCGCAGGTTTGCCCTCGCCATCGGCCCGATCGAGGTGGATTCGTCGAGCGGGTCGCCGAGCGTAAGTGCGGCCGCCTTCTGTACGAAGAGGGCAACGAATTCGTCCGCCACACTCTCCTCGATGAGGAAGCGCTTCGCATTGACGCAGCTCTGGCCGTTCGCCGTGAACCGCGACTTCACAGCCGTTGTCGCTGCGGCGTCGAGGTCGGCGTCAGCCAGCACTATGAACGGGTCTGAGCCGCCGAGTTCGAGGACCTGCTTCTTCAGCGCCGCACCAGCCTGCGCCGCGACGATTGCTCCCACCTGAGTTGAGCCGGTCAGCGTAACTGCGGCGATCCGGTCGTCCTCGATGATCGCTTGGACGTCGCCAGAGTTGATTAGCAGAGATGCGAACAGGCCGTCTGGTCCGCCAGCGTCATGGAAGATTTCCTCCACCAGCCGGGCACACTCGGGCACGTTAGCCGCGTGCTTGAGGATCGCTCCGTTCCCCGCCGCAAGTGCTGGCGCGGCAAACCGGAAGAACTGCCAGAACGGGTAGTTCCACGGCATAATCGCGAGCACCACGCCGAGCGGCTCGAACGTGACACCGCTCTCGGTGGCATCGGACGGGATCTCTCCGAAGGAGAGATACTGCGCGGCATGAGTGGCATAGTGTTCGAGGGTCACCGCCGACTTCTCGATCTCACCCCGCGACTCGGCGATCGGTTTGCCCATTTCACGCGTGATCGCTTGCGCGAAGCGTTCGCTGTCGCCCCGGAGGACCTCGGCCATCCGGGCGAGGAGGGGCATGCGTTCCTGGATGGGTGTCCGACGCCACTGTCGCTGCGTGGAGACGGCACGCTCGAGTGCGGCATCGACCTCTTCATTGGTGTGGAGTGGGAACTGCGCGAGCTGTTCCCCCGTTGCCGGGTTGATTGAGTAGAACATCGACGTCCTTTCGCGGAGCCAAATTGGAGTCAGGGAGCGGCGAGCAGGTCGATCTGGGCCTGGTTCAGCGGTCGGACGTCTCTGCCGTGAAGCAGGAGGAACAGTTTGGCCGTCTCTTCAAGCTCTTCGAGTGCATCCATCGCGGCGCTGAGGGTGGTACCGGCCACGACGGGTCCATGATTCGAGAGCAGCAGCGCGCGGCTGGTATGGGCGATGCTCTCTGCGAGCGGGCCGAGGGTGTCGTCGCCGGGTGCGTGGTAGGGCAGCAGCGGCAGTCGGCCGATTCGCATGGCGAAGTACGCGGTGAGCGGAGGGATGGCATTCTCGGGGTCGAGTCCGGCGAGGCAGGACACGGCAGCGCTGTGGGTGGAGTGCGTGTGCACGACGGCCGTGTCTCCCGGACGGGCGCGGAGCACAGCGGCGTGGAGGAAGGCTTCCTTTGACGGCTGGGCGCCGTCCACATGTGCTCCGGTGGCGTCGATGACGGAGAGTTCGTCGGCCTCGACTGTGCCGAGACTGCTTCCGGTGGGGGTCACGTAAATCCGTTCCCCGTCGCGCACGCTGATGTTGCCCGTGCTGCCGTGGGTGAGGTTTCGGTTGAACAGTGAGCGCGCAGCGCTCACGATGTCTCGTCGCACCTTGGTTTCGTTACTGTTCACGGCTGGCTCCCTGTCGTTTTCCGGCGTGTAATGCTGTCAAAAGAAGTTCGGGAGGGCCAAAGTTTCCCGACTTGAGCAGCAGGGCTCGTTGCGGCTCCCCCACGGTGAATATCCACGGCACACCCGGTGCGGCCTCAACTCCAAGGGTTCCCCCTCCGACTTTGAGCGCTGAGACAACCGCGCCCGATGTCTCACCTCCGGCAACCACGAGCCGGCGAACATCGCGAGCGACGAGCCCTTGCGCGATCATCGCCATGGCACCCTCGAGGATTTCCGACGCCCGGGTCACCCCGAGTGCGTCCTGGGTCGCCCGAAGCTCATCAGCTGGTAGCGAAGAGTAGATGAGCGCGGGTTCGGAGTCGGGCAACTGATCGAACCAGCCGAGCGCCTTCTCGGCGAGCGTCTCGGCGTTCGGCGACGCGACAGCATCCAGCCGGTGCGACGGATGCCTGCCCTGCACCTCCGCTATCTGCTCAAGTGTGCGCGCGGAACAACTGCCAGCGAGCACGACGGCGCGGACGTCGCCCACGAGGTCTGCTTCGGCCGAATCGCCGATGCCAAGGATGCCGCCGCGGCGCGCGATTGCGGCGCCGAGGGCACCGGCCATTCCCGCCCCGCCGGTGACGAGGGGGGCGTCGAGGACGGCTTTGCCGATCGCTGCCAGATCGGCATCCGACACAGCGTCGACGACGGCGTAACGCTCCCCCGCGCGCCCCGCGTCGGCAAGGCCCTCGGCAATTGCACCGGCACCCCGTTGCACCGTCCGATGGTCGAGGAGCGTGACTGGCCGACTGGTCTGGGATTGCAGCACACGCGGGATGAACGAGTCCTTCATCGGGGTGAGGGGGTGATGCCGCATCGGGGACTCGCTCAGCAGTTGTGTCCCGACGAAGAGGTTGCCCATGAACTGGCGGCGATCATGTCCGGGCGAACTCGGAACCACCACGGTGACCAGTGCGTCGGCGAAATCCGCGAGAGCATCCGCGACCGGGCCGATGTTCCCCCGAGGTGTGGAATCGAAGGTGGAGCAGTACTTGAAGAAGAGCTGGGTGGCACCGCGGGCCCGCAGCCACGCGGCAGCCTCCAAGGACTGACGCACCGCGTCCGCCGCGGGGATCGTCCTGGATTTGAGCGAGATGACCACAGCATCAGTGGCGGGCAGGGCGAGATCGGCGCCCGGGAGGCCGAATAACACGACCGTGCGAAGACCCGAACGGCGGAACGCGACGGCGACGTCGGTGCCTCCCGTGAAGTCGTCAGCGATGGCCCCGATCACTGTTCAGCTCCGCCCACCCGAGCGCGGAGCGATTGAGCCGCCATCTGCGGACCCGCGAGGACGGGAAGCTTCGTCAGCTCGGCGAGGCGTGTCGTCGCCGGGGCAAGCGAGTACTGCCCCAGCAGAACCGCGTCGACGGCAGGCGCCTGCCGGACGGCATCCGCGAGAGCATGGGCGAGTGCCTCGACGTCCCCCGTCCGGGCCGCGGCAAACGCAGTAGGTGCCTCGACGCCGTGAACGGTGATGCTGGCACCGTTGCGTTCGCTGTATTCCGTGAAGCGGGCGACCGAGTCGGCGAGGGGCGCGCTCGCTGACGACACGAGCGCAATCGAGGTGTAGCCGGCAGTCGCGGCTGCCTCAAACGCGGCCTCGTCCGCCGTCTGAGCGGGTACGTCTATGTCGGCAGATTGCAGGGCGTTGCCGTACATCGAGCAAGTCAGGAGGACTCCATCAGCCCCCTCCAAAACAGCGTGGCGGATGAGCCGGTGCATCCGTTCGGCAAGCTCAGGCGTGAGACCGCCCGCTGTGTCGGCAGCCTGCAACAAACGGTCGTCGAGGATGTTCCACAGCTCCGCTTCGGGGAACAGCGCGGCAAATGCCTCCTTCACCGGGGGAATGGCGACCGGGGTGGCGCTGATGAGGGCAATCAGGGGTGTTCGTGTGCTGCTCATAATGTTTGTCTCCAGAGTGGGTGACGGTGCGCGGGCGAATGGACCGCCCGCGCACCCGATGGGTCAGACGCGTGCGACTGCCCTCACCACGGCGTCGGTGAATTCGCTCGTGCTGGCGGTTCCGCCCATATCGGGCGTGACTGTTCCCTCACTCACCGTGAGTTCGACGGCAGCTTCGACCTTCGCCGCCGCAGCAGCAATGCCGTCGTCGTCGAATTTCTCACCGAGCCAGCGAAGAACCATGGCTGATGACAAGATCATCGCGATCGGGTTCGCGATGTTTTTGCCCGCGATGTCTGGGGCGCTCCCGTGGGACGCCTGCGCCATGGCGTGGGTGTCGGAAGAGTTGAGCGACGGGGCGATCCCGAGTGATCCCGCCACTTCGCCAGCGAGGTCGGAGAGGATGTCACCGAACATGTTCTCGGTGACGATCACGTCGAACTTGTCGGCGCGTCGGACCAGGTGAACGGTTACTGCGTCGATGTGGAAGTCGTTAACAGTGACCTCGGGGTACTCCTTGGCCACATCGAGGCAGACATCCCGGAACAGTCCGGTCGTCATCTTGAGGACGTTGGCTTTGTGAACGATTGTCACGCGCTTGTCCCGTGTCATCGCGAGGCGGAACGCTGAGTGAGCAATACGTGTCGTCGCGGCCCGGGTGATAATGCCGTGCATGATGGCGACGTCGGGGGTCGGCATCATTTCGCCGGTGCCGGCAAAGGTGTTGCGATCGGCGTAGAAGCCTTCAGTGTTTTCGCGGACGATGACCAGGTCCGTGTTTTCGACGATGGCGTTGCCGCGCGGGAACGCTTTCGCGGGGCGGATGTTCGCGAACAGTTGGAAGTGCTTGCGGATCGTACCTGAAGGATTCAGTTCGGACTTGTGGGGTTCCGGGTAGCTCGCGCTGTCGTGAGGGCCCAACAGCCAGGCGTCGACGTCTGCGAGAGCGTCGAGGGTGGAGTCGGGCACGGCCGTTCCGTGGGTGCTGATAGCGGAACGACCGAGCGGCAGTTCGGTCCAGTCGATCGCCGGCGCGCCGACGGCGTTGACGGCAGCGTCCAGAATCGCGACGGACGCCGGCACAATCTCCGGGCCGATACCGTCTCCGTTGAGAACGGCGAGGCGGTACTTCTTGTCAATGCTCACAGTGTGTCTTCTTTCTTTCTGTGCTCGGCCTCGTTAACGGACTCGAGGTTCTGCCCCAGGAACGGATGCTCCTGGAACGGTGTGTGGGGCTTGAGTGGGCTGCGTGGACGCTCATCGTGACCGCCGTCTTCCCAGCGACACGACAGCAGCTCCGACGAGGGAAACGGCGGTCAGGATCATGACTCCGGCAGCGCCCGCCGCCGGTGCAATGGCACCCACGGTCACCGGGATCGTCGACTGGCCGATCCGGTTGCCAGCAAGCCGTAGAGACATGGCCATCCCCTGCTGTCCGTCCGGTGATTCGTCGGCAAGCCAAGACATTGTGATGGGCTGGCACACGCCGATGGCCAATCCGTAGATGACAGCCAGGGCGATGAGCCCAAACGTCGGAACCGGTAGTGCGATTCCGAGGAGCGCAGCTGCCGACAGCGCAAGGGATGATGCGAGCAGAACTTGCCGCGGAATCCGGCGAACCATGACGGGCAGGAATCCCCGCGAGGCCATGGTGCTCATCGCGCGGACGACGAGCATGGCGCTGATCGCGGCGACGGGCAGGTCGCGCTCTTCGCCGAGCGCGGGCCAGAAGGCCAAGGTGACGTCGACAGACGCGAGAGCGAGGCTGCTGCTGATGAGTGCGCGGACGACGCCGCGCGATCGTAGGAGCCCCGTCGAGGACGCGACCATTCCGGGGACTTCCGCTCGGTAGGCGAGGACGGCGGACTTCATTACCATGCTGCTGAGAGTCAGCAGCATGGCCAGGCTGATGCATACGCCGAAGAGCACCGTCAGCCAGGGGCCTTCGTGGTCGGGATGAGGGATCGCAAGCAGCAGCGGGCCGAGAATCTGGCCGACGGACGTGCAGAGGGTGTACAGCCCGAAGGCGTTCTCCCGTTTGCCGGCGATGGACCGATTTGCCACCGCCGACTGCTCACTGACAACGCTCAGGAGGTGCCCCATTCCGAGGAGGAAGGTGGCAGCAAACATCATGGGGATCGAACCGAGTCCGACGAAAGCGACGATCGCCGCAGCAGTGAGGATCAGTGCACCCGTGACAGCGACGGCGCGTTCTCCTACCCGGTCTACAATTCGGCCCGACGGCAGCGCCAGTGCGAGCGCCGGCACCGCGAAGACGGTGCCGATGACCCCGAGCAGCGCGACTGATCCGCCCGCCTCGAGAACGCCGTAGGACAGCGCGGGACGGAATGAGTAGGTGAAAATCTGGACGAGGATTGCGTGGACGAGAATCGGTGCCCACCCGCCGAGTCCGGCCCCCGCGGCTTTCATGCGGTCAGCTTGCGCAGGACGAAGTGGAGGATTCCGCCGTGCCGATAGTAATCCCGCTCACGTTGAGTGTCGAGGCGTACCCGTGCGCGGAACGTCTTGCCATCCGCGACGATCACCACCTCAGCGGCGGATGCGTCAGCGCCGAGACCACGGATGTCAAACGTCTCGAGACCGGTCAGGCCCAGCGTTTCCGCGTTTTCGCCAGGGAGGTATTCAAGCGGCAGGACTCCCATCCCGATGAGGTTCGATCGGTGAATCCGTTCGAAGTCCTCAGCCAGGACGGCTTTCACTCCAAGCAACGCCGGGCCCTTCGCTGCCCAGTCACGCGAGGAACCCGCGCCGTAGAGCGCCCCTCCGAGGATGAGGAGAGGAACGTCATGTTTGGCGGCGATCATCGCCGCGTCGTAGATGGTCCGCTCCCCCGTGTTCTCCACCAGGTCCTGGGTGATTCCACCCTCTCGCTCAGGAACGAGGTGATTCCGCAAGCGTACGTTTGCGAGCGTCCCCCGCATCATCACCTCGTGGTTTCCGCGGCGGGACGCATAGGTGTTGAGCTCGAACCGTTGGACTCCGCGCTCCAGGAGATATTGCCCGGCTGGGGTGTGTGACGGGATCGCACCCGCCGGCGACAGATGGTCCGTCGTGATCTGGTCGCCGAGTTTCGCGAGAACGCGGGCCCCCTCGATGTCACCAAGGAGGGGCGGGGCAGGGGTCATGCCGTCGAAGTAGGGCGGGCGACGAAGATACGTGGAGTCCTCGTCCCAGTCGTAGAGGGCGGACGTCGGCGCGTCGATAGCCTGCCAGTTGTGGTCACCGCGGAACACCTGCGAGTACGCATCGGCGAACATCTGAGGATCGACTGAGGCTCGCACGAGATCGGTGATCTCTTCGCTGGTTGGCCAGATGTCGCGGAGGTAGACGTCCTCGCCGGTTGAGTCCCGGCCGAGTGGTTCCGCGTCGAAATCGAAGTCCACGGTGCCGGCGATGGCATAGGCAACGACGAGCGGCGGCGATGCGAGGTAGTTAAGGCGCACGTCGGGGTTGATCCGGCCGTCGAAGTTTCGGTTTCCGGACAGCACCGCGGCGACGCTGATTCCGTCGCTTCGGACTGCGTCCTGCACAGCGTCGATGAGCGGCCCGGACGCGCCGATGCAGGTCATGCAGCCGTACCCGGCGAGGTTGAATCCGAGCTGGTCGAGGGGGTCGGTGAGTCCGGCAAGATCGAAGTAGTCCGTCACGACACGGGAACCGGGCGACAGGCTCGTCTTCACCCAGGGTTTGGTTGAGAGCCCCCGGGACACCGCATTCCGGGCGAGGAGGCCTGCGGCGACCATGACCTGCGGGTTGGAGGTGTTCGTGCAGGACGTGATCGCGGCGATGGCGACGCTTCCGTTGCGCAGCTGTACCTGCTCCACGCCCAGGTCGATGGTCGGGGCCGGATCCTCCGGGCTCTGCTGGGTCAGTTCCTGCAGGTCCGTTCGGAATGTCTCGCGGGCGTCGGCCAGGTTTACGCGGTCCTGGGGCCGCCGCGGACCGGCAATCGACGGAACGATCGACGCGAGATCGAGTTCGATCTCTTCCGTGTAGTCGATGGTGGCGGATGCCTCATACCAGAGTCCCTGTTCACGGGCATACGTTTCGACAAGGTCGACATGCGCTTCGGCGCGGCCGGTGAACCGGAGGTAGTCAATGGTTGCCTCGTCGATCGGGAAGTAGGCACAAGTGGCACCGAACTCAGGGCACATGTTGGAGATCGTGGCTCGATCGGCCACAGTCATTGTGCGGAGTGCCGGGCCGAAGAACTCGACGAAACTGTTGACTACGCCGTGCTGGCGGAGTCGCTCTGTGATCCGGAGGACGAGGTCCGTCGTGGTGGCGCCGTCGGGCAACCGACCAGTGAGGTGCACGCCGAGAACAGGCGGAACGACCATCGTGAATGGTTCGCCGAGCATGACGGCTTCGGCTTCGATTCCGCCGATCCCCCATCCGAGGACGCCCAGCGCGTCGACCATGGTCGTGTGTGAGTCAGTGCCCAGGCAGACGTCGGGAAAAGCCCAACCGTCCTTGTGCTCGATGACTCTCGCGAGGTGCTCGATGTTCACCTGGTGCATGATTCCTGTGCCGGGCGGGACGACGGCGAAATCGTCGAATGAGTGCTGGCCCCAGCGGAGGAAGCGGTACCGTTCGGCGTTACGCTCGAACTCGATTTCGACGTTCCGCTGGAAGGCGTTCCCAGTGCCAAAGACGTCAACGATCACGGAATGGTCAATGACCAGCTCGGCAGGGATCTGAGGGTTCACCAGGGCAGGGTCAGCGCCGATGGTTGTGGCGGCGTGGCGCATGGCCGCAAGATCCACCACGGTGGGAACGCCGTTGGTGTCGTGCAGAAACACGCGGGTGGCGTGGAGGTCCACCGCCTCACCCCGTTCTGCGGCTCGCTTCCAGTTGAGGAGCGACGTGACCTGCTCGTGGTCGGCCCCGTAGCGGCGGACGATGGACTCGAGGATCGGCCGAAGACTGTACGGCATGCGCGCGTACTCGAGGGAGCTGAGATCTGCGACGCGGACGGACTCTGTCGCGGTGTCGATCAGTCGCGAGCCGGTCACGGCTCTTTGTTCCCCGTTCACGCGGTCACCTCGTTGCGCTCAGGGATTTCGCCGGGAAAGAGCGGAGATGCGTAGGCGTTGGACTGCGTTCCCGCTACCACGCACCGGGCCACCACCTCTCTCCACACGGCGTAGTGAGGGGCCTGCCGGTGTGCGATTTCGAATGCGTGGCGGGTCACGTAGATCTCGTAGAAGTAGAAGCGGGTAGGGCTGGCGGCTGATCGGTGGACGTCGAATCGGATGCAGCCTGGCTCGTCGCGAAGGGTCGCCTTCGAATTGGCTTCGATGCCGGCGATGAATTCGTTGAGGCGGTCCTCATGGACGTCGAGGGTGACTATGACGGTGAACATCAGACCTCCACGCTGTCCAGGGCGAACTCGACGCCAGCGTCGGCGGCGAGGGCGCGCAGTTCGTTGACCGTCTTGGCTGGCAGGAAGACGCCGTCAGCGGCCGAGCGCACGTGGGCGCGGTCTTCGAGCTCACCGGGGTAGAAAACTTCGTCGACGCCGACGGCACGAGGAACGTTCTTAGTGAGGTCGATGAGTTCGTCGATCCGCTGACCGAACGCCTCCCGGCCGATCATGGCCTCAATGTCGAGTGCAATAGCGAGGTGGCCGCATCCGCTTCGTTGATCGGGTACGTAGGGGCCGACAACACTCGGCCCGAAACCACTCCCCGTGAGAACGCCGGAGAGGACGTCCATCATGAACGAGATTCCGTAGCCTTTGTGGCCTGCCATCGGGAGGATCAGGCCGTCGATCGCGCTCTGCGGATCGATGGTGGGCGCCCCGTTGGAGTCCAGTGCCCAGTGCTCCGGGATGGTCTCGCCTTTCTGAAGCGCGCTGTAGATTTTCCCCCGGGCAACGATAATGTTCGCGATGTCCAGGACCACTGGACCGTGGGATCCTCCCGGGGTGGCGATCGACCAGGGGTTGGCCCCGACGGTCTTCTCGCGGCCTCCCCAGGGTGCCATCGCGGGGCTGCCGTTCGTGGTGAGGATTCCCACCATGCCTTCGGCAGCCATCCGGCGGGTCCAATATGCGGCCGTCCCGAAGTGGTTGCTGTTTCGGACGCCGACTACTCCGACGCCGTGCTGCTTCGCACGGGCGACAGCGCCGGCACAGGCTCGATCGGTGACGATCTGTCCGATGCCGTCGTTACCGTCGATGACGGCAAGCGCCCCCAGGTCGACAACCGTCGTCTCCTCGGTGACGGCCTTCATCGCACCAGACCGGAGGCGCGCGACGTACCAGTCGAGGCGAAGCATCCCGTGCGACGGGTGACCCCACGCGTCGGCGACGACGAGACTGTCCGCGACGAGCCTGGCATCCTGTGCTGGCACTCCGTGCGCCTCGAGGATGCGGACGCCGAGATCGGCGAGGCGGTTCATCGGGACTGTCTGGTCGCTCATGTGGACTCCTGTAGTGCGTTTGTCGAAGGTGAAGCATGGGGTGCTCCGGTGACGTCGCGGAGCACCCCAGCGGGCTAACCGAGTAGGCCGTTCCACTTCTCGATGAAGGCGTCGACCTCGTCCTGTGGGATGAGTTCGTAGCTTCCGAGGATCACCTGGTCCTCACCGACCGTGTCGACGACTTCCTGGTAGGTGTGCAGACCTTCAGCGGCCTCGACGGACTCACGGTAGGAAGTGAGCCCACCTTCGGCCACGGCGTGCTGGCCTTCATCCGAGAGCACGAAGTCCATAAAGAGCTTCGCTGTGTTCGTGTGCGGGGCTTCCGGCGCGATGCTGATTCCACGCGGGAGGACGACGGTGCCGTCGTCGGGGAAGACAACCTCGTACAGTCCGCCACTACTTTCGACGATTGGATACGAAGGTGCGGTGCTGATGAAGAATCCGGTCACGTATTCACCGGCGAGGATCTTCTCACCTTGTGTTCCGGACGAGCTCTCGGGCAGAGCGTTCGGAAGGATGGTCTCCATGTGCTTCCAGGCATCAGGGCGGGCATCCATGTAGGCCTGGCTCACGGTGAAGCCGAACGAGCCGGTGACATCGCGAGTGGTAATCTTGTTCGCGTATGTGTCGGGGTCGTCCTCAATCTTGTTCGCGAGGTCCTCGAATCCCGTCGGGCCTTCGGGGAGCAGCGAGGTGTTGTACGTGATGCCAGCTGGGTCCATCGACAGTGAGTAAACGCCGGGCAGGGGCTGCGCGAAGTCCGGCAGTTCGCCCGTCTCTGGGGAATCGTAAACGGTGATCATCTCGTCACCGGCCTCCATGTAATTCGCCCACGCCTGCGCCGCATTCGAGACGAGGATGTCGGCATCCGTACCGCCGGTCGCCTGCTCGCTCAGAACGCGCTGGAAAACCTCGTCGCTGTCCAGGTTGTTCGCGTTGATGGTTTTCACGAACGGGTACTTCTTCTGGAAGTCACGGAAGATCGGCGCCCAGTTCTCCTGGTCGGTGTTCGAGTAAATCTCGAGAGTGCCGCCTTCTTTCTCGGCTGCGTCGACGAGGTCCTGGTAGTCGTCCGGGTAGTAGTCGGGGTATTCGCCTGTTGCGATCTCGTTGGTCGGGGCTGCAGATTCGCCACCGCTGCCGCCGCAACCAGCGAGCATGGTGACCGCGGCCACGGAGAGCGCGGCGGCGGGTAGCCAGCGCCGTGAGGCTGGACGCGTTGCGGAGAGAGAGCTGTGTTTCTTCATAGGTACACTTCCTTGTGTCGATTGATAGAGGTGGAGCTGAGCAGCGCGCGGGGGCCGAGCAACTGCCGCTCCGCGTCTCGCGGGGAGGCGATTAGCGGAGGGGTTTGAGGGGTGCCTAGACGGTCGCCGCCATCAGCGCCTCGACGTCATCCGAGACGACATGGGTGCGGGGGTAGATGCGTACTCCGTCTGTGGGGACGGCGACTCCGACGGTGCCACTGAAGTTGCCGCGGTAATGATCCACGAGCAATGTGCGCGGTCCGAACCGGATCGAGTACTCGACGCGTGACCCGACGTACGATGCGGCGAGGACATCGCCCCTCAGCGAGACGGATGCTTCCGGCGGCACCGCATTTCCATCGAAGAGGGTTGCCAGTTCCGGACGGAACGCGATCGTGACCAGGTCGCCGGTCGCATAGCCGTCGGCGACGATGTCGAACTGCTGGTCGCTTCCCTCGAGCGAGATCCGCACGCGACCGTTGCCTGACTCGGCGATCACGCCGTCGATGAAGTTGGACTTACCGATGAAGGCCGCTACTTCGGCTGTCGCCGGTCGTTCGTAAATGTCTTCGGGAGTACCGATCTGCAGGACGTTTCCGGTGGACATGACCGCGATGCGGTCACTCATCGCCAGAGCTTCTTCCTGGTCGTGCGTCACGTAGATCGTTGTGATCCCGAGATCGGACTGCAGCCGCTTGAGCCACACGCGAGCCTGCTCACGAAGTTTCGCGTCGAGGTTTGACAGCGGCTCATCCAGTAGGAGGACCCGGGGCGAATACACGAGCGCTCGCGCGAGGGCGATGCGCTGCTGCTGGCCGCCGGACAGCTGGTGGGGGTAACGCTTCATAAGGTGTGCCATGCCGACCTTATCGAGCGCGTCGTAGATGAGCTTCTTCTGTTCCGGCTTGGGTACCTTGCGGATGTTCAACGGCATGGCGAGGTTCTGCTCGAGCGTCATGTGGGGCCAGAGCGCGTAGGACTGGAACACCATGCCGAGGTTACGGGCCTCAGGCGGAACGTACGTTTTCTTATCGCTGTCGAAGAAGACGGCATCGCCGATTGCAATGTGACCGGACGTGGGCTTCTCCAGTCCGGCGAGGCACGCGAGCGTTGTCGACTTGCCGCAACCGGATGGGCCGAGGAGGGTGAAGAATTCACCGTCCTTCACGTGGATATCGATCTCGGTGAGAACGGTGTTCCCGTTGAACTCCTTGTGGAGCTGAGAGATGACGACGTCAGGCATTGGTCAGTCCTTCTTTCCGCGCATGAGCAGGCCGGCGACGCCGACGAACACTGCTGTGATGACGATTTGAATGGTTGCGAGTGCGGCGACCGAGCCCGAGTTACCCTGAACCCAGAGTTCGAGCATCGTGGTGCCGATGATGTTGGTCTGGGCCGAGCCCAGGAAGATCGCCGGGGAGTATTCCTTGAGCATGGCGACGAAGGTGAGAATGAGTGCCGCTCCAAACGCAGGGGTCAGGAGTCTGGCGAGGATCCGGGTGAAGGTCCGGATCCAATCGGCGCCGGACACCCGGGCGGCGTTGTCTATCTCCTCGCCGATCTGCATCACGGCCGGAGCGATCGATCCGAAGGCGCTCGGCAGGGCTCGGAGCCCGAACGCGATGATGATCGCGCCCAGCGTTCCCTGAACCAGTCCCCCGAGGCCGAACGGCGCGTACGCGAAAGCCCAGAAGAAGCCGATACCGATGATCAGCCCGGGCATCGCCTGTGGGGCGAGGGCGAGGTACTCGATGATCCGCCGATACCGGAATGTGGAGCGCCGGGCGACGACTACGGCGATCGTAGCGAGCAGCGAGACGAGGACGGCGCCGACGGATGCGACGATAAGGCTGTTACGGATCGACGCGACGTAGACCGGGAATTCGATGATCCGCATGTAGTTGGTCATGCTCAGCGCGTTGAACGGGTTAGCCAAGGGCGTGAAGAAGGTGGTGAACGAGCGGAACACCAGCCCGCCGATAGGGATGAGCGCGCCGAAGACGAGGTAGATGGTCACGAACACCACGGCCACGTACTTGACCCAACCCAGGTCGAGGAGGCGGGGGCGGGTGGCCTTTCCTCGCACGGAGACGAATCGCTTCGCATCCTTCAGCAGTCTCGCCTGGATCGCGACGAGCAGGATCGTGACCAGCAGGATGATGGTGGATGCGGCACCGAGGATTCCGTAGTCCGGGTTGATCGACTGCAGGCCGTTCTTGTAGAGGAACGTGGCGAAGACTGTGATGTTAACGGGCTGCCCGTAAAGCAGCGGGATGCTGAGGGTCTCGATGGACATCGAGAAGACGAGGATTGAGCTGTACACAACCGGCGGGCGCAGCATCGGGATCACGACGGACCGCAGGATCCGGAACGGGCCGGCGCCGACGGTCTGAGCTGCTCCCTCAAGGCTCGCATCCGCATTGCGGAGGGCATTGGCGCAGAACACGTAGGCGATCGGAGCGAGGGCGACTGCCTCTGTGATCGCCATCCCGGGGATCGTGTACAGGTTCCATGGAACCGTGCCGATGGCCTGTCGCACCCACGTGCTGACGAAGCCCGCAGGGCCGTACATGGTGATCCAGCCGAACCCGAGGATCAGGGAAGAGATGAAGAACGGCCATTGCATACCGGCGCCAAAGAACCGCCGGCCGGGAATGTCGGTCCGCACGACGACGATTGCCATCGGAATGGCAATGAGCAAGGTCAGGATTGTGGTGAGGCCGGCGAAAGCAAGGGTGTTGAGCGCAACCTGACCAAAGCCCGCTTCGGTGAACAGCCTGCTGAAGTTATCGAGGGTGAAGATGCCGCCCTCTTCATAGAGCGGCCGGTCGACCAGCGCTTGGATGAGGGTGGGCACGACCGGCGCGAGCACGAAGAGCGCAAGCAGGATGATGACAACCCAGTAAAGCAAGGTGCTGCGATCGACCCCAAGGATCTTGCGATACCGGGGCGTCGGGTAGTCCTCAATCGGCCGCGCATCCTGGGCTGGACGTTCGGTCACGGCGGTCATGACCCGTATCCGTTCGCCACGTGGTGATGGTGCTGGATGCTCATGCATCTCTCCTTTGAGTGCTTGGGGCGGGCGCTTGCCCGATTAGATCCGGAATTGCGAGATTGGCGACCGATGACTCAGCCGTCCGCGTCGAAAGAGGTTAGGCGACGCCTTCCTGTGTCCCGTCGGATACGAGACGACGGGCTGCCTTGGCTCCGAGGCTCACAGCGATGTGGGTCCGCATGACCTCAGCCGCGCCGTCTGCATCGCCGGCGATGACCATATCGAGGAGCGAATGGTGTTCGCTGGTGCGCTGGTCCCGCTCCTCCTGGTCTCGTTTTACCTCCAGGCCCACGATGCGGTAACGGTCGGCCTTGTCCCACAACCCGTCGAGGGTACGGATGAGCGCCTCATTGTGGGAGGCGGTGTAAAGAGACTGGTGAAATTTTCGGTGAGCCACCAGATTTTCGATTGAAGGCTCGTTAGGAAGCGCGATCATGCCGGCCTGTGCGTCCCGCATCCGCGCGATGTCGGACTTTGTCCGCCGCTCGGCGGCGAGTGCTACCGCCAGGGGGTCAAGAGCGAGCCGAAGCTCCAGCAGATCACGGGCATCCTCAGCGGTGAGTGCAGTCACGCGCGCGTCGCTGTGCGACCGCAACTCGACCAGGTCTTCCGACTCAAGTCGGCGAAGTGCCTCACGCAGAGGGGTCGTGCTGATCCCTAGTTCCTGAGCCAGCGCAGCCTGGTTGATCAGCTGGCCCGGACGGTATTCGTGTCTCAGGATCCGAGCGCGAACAAGGTCATATGCGAACAGGCTCTTCGTGCTTCCAGGTGCGGGCGTCATTATTTCCTCCGGGGCCGAAGATAGCAGGTTATAACCTGTGTTCGCCATACTAGGCAGCAAATCCTATGAAAATTCGCCAATGACGAGAATAAGTAGCGTTGCAAGTGATATCGGTTATAACCTGCAATATGGCCATGGAGATGTGGTCGACCACGACAATTGCTCCATTGGAAGGGACGACATGTCAACGACTACTGCTGATCTGTACGACGAACTCGGCGAGGATATCCAGTCCCTCCCGCTTCAACTCCAGCTCTTCGGTGCCCACGCGAAGTTTGAAGGGCCCATCCGCACGGTGAAGTGTTTCGAGGACAATGCGCTTCTCAAGTCCGTCGTGTCGTCCCCCGGCGACGGAAGTGTTCTGGTCGTCGATGGTGGCGGATCAGTCGAGAGAGCCCTCATGGGCGACATGATCGCGAAGATCGCGTCCGACAATGGCTGGGCCGGCGTCGTGATCTACGGTGCGATCCGCGATCGAGTCGCCATCTCGGAGATCCCAATCGGAATCAAAGCAGTTGGAAGCAACCCGAGGAAGAGCACCAAGACCGGCGAAGGCGAAGCGGATATCGTCCTTCAATTCGGCGGCGTGACCTTCCGGCCTGGCGCCAAGCTCTACAGCGACGAGGACGGAATCCTGGTCGAATTCTAACGACCGACCGTGCCGCGGATCGTTCGCCCCTCCTGATCTGTGTCCGTTGAGGGTTCCTGCTGAGCGTCCGGGTGTCGGCTGACGCCCGGCGACCTACCAGAAGTGAGTTCACCCATAAGCTCCGAATGTGGATAGCGAAACTGAAGCGACTCTCAAGTCGCTTCCGCTGGAAACGCCCGATAAATTAGGCAATTTACCGGGCGTTTGAGTTTGGTCGGGCTGACGTGATTCGAACACGCGACCCCTTGGAGGATCCAGGCCTCTTTCGGTCGCCTCCGAAAATCTCCGAAAACCCACGGATTCCCTTGTGTTTACAGGGAACCAGGCAGTTCGCTGTGTCCGATTCTACCCGGTCGATTGGGGCAATTCACGGGTCAATCTGATGGGTAAATGATGGGAAACCAGAGACCCGAATCGACTCCTCCTGCAGCTTCTCGACCGGATCAGTGCTCACGTGACACGTCGCGGGATGGCATCCGCAAGCGGTACAAGTTTGTCGTCGAGGATCTCGATGGTGAGTCGCGCTGGATCCAGGAGTAGTCGCGCACGACCACTCGCGGAGGCCCGTGACCCAGCCATGGATCAGCGAGGATCTCCAATCGGAGCGTGTCGAACTCAGCACCTCAGCCGGATCCTGAACCCGCTCAGCGATCGGCTACAGGACGGTCATGAGACCGTTGACGTCCGGCACCCGCTCGCGGTGCTTGCGTTAGAGCGCGGATCTCCGGGGGCCGCGTCCCGTAAGCTCGGCTCAACTGACACTTGGGGGGACCCGCCATGGGACTGTTGGACCGCCTGTTCGGGCGCGCGAAGAACGACGAAAACGACGTTCTCGGGAGACCCGCGCTACCTGACTTTGACGCCGAGCGGCGGCGTGCGCAGGTCGCCGGCTCGTTCCGGGGAAAGCATTTCACCGAGTGGGCGCCGGAGGTCGATCGTCTGCGGGCCGAAGGCAAGCTTGTCGAGTCGCTGGCGCTCGCCTACGAGTGCATCGAGGCGACCGAGCGTCAAGACGCCGTCGAGAGTCACGGTGTGGCGCCGGGGCACTACCGCGACGCCGCTGTCGTCCTCCGGAAGCAGAAGCGTTACGTCGAGGAGGTGCAGGTTCTCGAACGGTACTTGGCGCGCTCTGGTCGGCACCCCGAGTTTGAGGATCGGGCGCGGAAAGCGGCCGCGTTCCGGGACGCTGAGTCGGACTCCACGGCGATCGCGTGCCCGTCATGCGGTGAGGTCCTGGAGAACCCGCCGAAGTCGCGCGGGAAGTGCCCGTCGTGCGGGCAGCAGATCGCGATGCGCACCGTCGACGGCCAACGGGCCGCCTTTACTCCGGAGCAAGCGACCGCGTATACGGCGTTGGATAAGGCTGCGAAGCAGCGAGCGACGTTCCTGAAACGCCTCGGGTACTTCGACGTGACGGAGTGGGACTGGGACCGCGTACACGCTGAACAGACAGCCCGGTTCGGACACGCCTCGAGAAACGGGGACGTCTATTGGCAGATCGCGAGCGAGCGAGCTGTCGGCTATGAGCTGAAGCAGGACTGGTTGCTCGCCGGTCGTCTCCGCTCGGACATGACGAAGTTCTCTGTCGAGGAGGGCCGTGACTGGGTTGGGCCCGCGCGGATCGCCCAGGAGAACTGGCGGCGTGCCTTGCAGCATTACGATGGTCCGGAAGCCGAGATGATCCTCATCGCCTGCCCGTGCGAGTTGTGCCAGCGCGACCATCAGCAGGTGCGCTCGCTCGCCCAATTTGCGGCATCGTGGCCTCTGCCGCACATCGACTGCGGTCGACCCCCGTGCCGATGCCGGGTTACTCGGCGAATGTATTGAGGTCCCGCCGTTGATAGACAGTCTCGTGGGCCGATCCGCTAAGACGGACACCTGCTCGGAAGCTAGGCCTGCTCGCTCGGAGAATGTGAGGTTGGGGTCCGCTCCCGACGCATGCAACGATGAGGGCACGACAGATCGGGTCGAGCAGAAGGAGACGGACTAGCCATGACTACGCCCGCGCCCCTCGTCGTTGCCTGCGACGAATCGGGCAACGACGGCGAGAATTTGTTGGGCGGCAGCTCTCCCGTCTTCGCACACGCGAGCGTGACCATGTCTCAGAAGGCGGCCGCAGAGATCATGGCGGAAGTCCGAGCGCGGACCCGGAGTCAGAGTGCGGAGTTGAAGTCGAAGACAATCTTACAGCCAAAACACGAGGCCACAGCGAGATGGTTGCTGCAGCATCCTCTCCTCGCGAATGCCTCCGCAGTGCACCTGACGCACAAGCGCTACTTCGTCGTCGCGAAACTGTTCGACTCCACGGTCGAGGAGATCGCGCGTGACGCGGGTTACGACATGTACGCGGATGGGTCCGCGCTGTCCGCCGCGAACATCCTCTATTTTTTAGCGCCGTCTGCTTACGCTGAAAAATGGGACGGGCTGTTGCTCGCGTTCCAGCACTTCCTACGTGCGAAGACTGCGGGGGATGCGACGTCTGCGCTGGCGACGTTGGACGCCGCTTTCGTGGACGTATCGTCTGTCGAGACACCCCTACGCGACTTCGTCGGCATGGCGTTTGCCGGCATTTCGCACCTCCGGACCTTGTCGGCGCTGCAACTCGGCATGGGTATCGATCACCGACTGCGAACCCTTGACCCCCTGATACCTGCGGTCGGAGCGACTGTTGCGTTCTGGGCGCGTGTGTCGGGCAGACCAGTGGAGCTCATACACGATGCCGCGCCGGAGATGTCGCCTGAGCGCATCGCCGCAATCAAGTACAACCTCGCCCGGCCCGAAATCGTTTCGCCTCAGCAGGCGGGGAAAGGGGTCGAACTCACCAACGTCGTGCTGGTCGACTCTAAACACGACGAGCGCGTCCAGCTCGCGGACCTCGTGGCCGGGCTGGCTCGCGTCGTTGGCGAGCAGTTGGCCGAGCGCGAGGAGCATCCGCTCTTCGCTGAGATCGAACCACTCATCAGCCAGGACAGCATCTGGCCGAGCGAGGCACTGATGAACCCCGAAGAAGCACGCGCAGTCGCCACACGCGCCTGAGCTGTAGATGCGGTCGTTCTCAGCGAGCCATCGCACCCGCCCGTCCTCCTTACCAACTGCTGCTCGTCGCCTTCGTGCTGCTGCAGCGAGCCGCCCGCGAACCGGTGTTGCCGCTCAGCGTCTTCGCAGACCCCAACCGCCCCGGCTCGTACCTCGTCACGCGATTCATCGGTGCCGGCCTGAAGGGGTCCGCCCCGACATAACAGAGCAGCTTACGAAGCTGCTACGTTTCGGGACGCCGGACTTACCAGCGACGACGAGTTCGTTGCAAAGAAGCCCAGACTGCCGGCCCTCCTCTGATTCCCGTGTCACGAAACTGCTCCTGAGGGGAAATTCGCCGCGCCGCCTCTGCACATGAGGATGCTGTCGTTGACGACGCAGCGATGAGTGTGACCGATTCCCTTTCACGGCCCACCGACAGGTGGACACATGATAGAAAGGCAACTCGTACGCCTAGGGGCGAAGCCTCAAATCATCGGAGCGAACCATGGCCCGGTTGCCGAGCCTTAAATCAGCTAACGCCCTGATCCCATCGGCGTAGACGTCCAAGGGTTCACCAACAGACCGGAGGGTAAGGATCGCGTAAACTTTTTGGGCTTCCCCGATCTCATCTTGGATTCGCTGGAGCAGTGCCAGTCGTAGCCCCCATTGGCCTTGTCCTTGGCGGCCTTTAGGGTGACGCGCTCGGAAAGTCTTCAATGATGACCACTTCCCGTCGTCAATCTGGTCTTTCTCCCAGAACGATGTCTGGGTGAGGTCTTCGACCGTTATGGATTTCAGCCCGCTGTCACCTTTGTCACCGGTGGTCGTATAACCGAAACCTCCCTCTACCTCGTATCGAACACATTCAGGGCCGAACTCGGACCGGATTGGAGGATCGTAGGAAATGGTCAGGATGGCCTCCCCGGCGAACTTGTCTCCGTCGACGATCAAACATTCAGGGACAGGGAACGGGGCAAGGATCCATTGGGTTTGAGGGCTGAGCTGGACTTCATGGATGGTGGTGAACGAGCTGCTTGTGTCCGTCAATATTTCAGTCGAAGACCCTGGTGTTCCCCAGCCGGTGTAGTGCCTGTGCTCACTGGTGGGAGCGTCCATGCTCAGGGCGGCGGAGTGCGCGAGTAACCCTTTGACAAGTTCGGGTCGCACTTCATCGACGGCGCTTCCAAGTTCGAGCTGCTGCCACAGATTCGCCGCAATAGTACTCACAAGCGGAGTAGAGAATGAAGTGCCAATACTCTCAATGAGAGTGTCTGCCGTCGAGACTGACTTGATGCCGTGGCCTGCCACAATACCGGCGTTATCTACGTCGCCACCCCAATGAGTAACCTCCGGTTTTACCTGCACGGCGAAGCTCGGTCCTCGACGCGAATAGGACGTTGGGGCCCCGATTGGTACGTGGCCGCCGAGATGGGAGAGCGCGCCAACAGTAAGTGAACGGATAGCCTCCCCAGGGCTACTGATTCCGTCTTCAAGGACGGAGTTCTCTTGCGGCGGCCATGCCCGGTTTGGCCATTCACTGAAGTTTCCTGCCGCCTGAACGAACAGGACTCCGAGTTCGCGTGAGAGCTGGTCCATTTCTTGTGCGATCACGCTGTATTCGGGCGGGGACAGCGGCTGCGTGAGCGCAAACGAACAGTTCCAGACCTTAATCGAACTAGAGTGCGACGTCACGATATCCCTGATCCTCTCTATGAGAAGAAGCGGATTAATGGGAGTGCTCGGAAGTAGCTGTCCATCCAGGACAAGCGAGCGGTCGACGGGGAACCTGTCGTCGCCCCCGTTCAGCGCTTTGGATCCGATCACAAGCCCGGCAACGAAGGTGCCGTGGAACGCGTCGGTGTACATCGCTGGATCAGAGTTCACATGTGCGACAACCCAAGGTTCGAGTGAAGCGCTGGAAACACCGGAATCGAGGACACCTACCGTCGGGAGGTCGTCAGACGGAGCCGGGATGTGGTCAGCGTCAATGGCAACGACATCATCGACGGAGTTGGAGTCGAGCGCGGCATATGTCGGCGCGACTCGAACTCGTCGCACGCCAAGGAGCCCGGCCAGCGAGATCACATCAGTTTCCGCGGTCGACTCGGCGTACACGACACGGCTATTCACACGAACGGGTCTTTCAAACCCTGCGCGGGAGATTGCCGAATTGAAGGAATTGCTCGCGACGGTGGCGGATTCAAGGGCGCTGGGGTCCCGTCGTTCTCGACTGGCGCGGTCGTCTGCTTCGCGCAAGGACGGCACGTCGGCACTCGAACCGCGCGGCAGTGATTCAAGAGCCACGTCAGGTAGCGTGGCCGATGGCGTCATCCACGGAAACAGAGAAATCTCCATGAGGGTTGGATTCTCACGAACCTGCGATTGCAGGGCTGCGGCGTCCGCAGGAGTACCCAGGTGAAGGACATCGGTTGCGGGGTCCCAAAGCCCGAATGAAACGAATGTGGAAATGTCGAACTGACCCCGCGGGTCTTTAAGCGCGAGGACGTGACTTCTCAGCGCTAGCAGTTTTGGACCGGTTGCAGCGACGATCAACTGTCCTGGCCGTTCGACTGCCACGACGGGTAGCCGGACGCGATTGAGAAGGTCGTATGGTCGGTTCGATTTCGCGAGACTTTTCGCGTGAAGCTGTACTTTGACGGCCGCCGGATACTGGTCTGACGCATTCAACTCATCCATGCGTTCCGCGAGAGCGAGAAGTTCTGACGCGATTGCTTCCCTGAACTCCTCCGTGACAGGAACCAGCGGCTCACCCGGTATGTTGAGCCCCTTCTTTCGAGACAGATCCAGTCGATTGAAGTCAACTAGGTGGATTGGGTTCTCGATCGTCATGTACGTCGCTCTCCAAATAGCGACTGATGCGCCGCGTGTTCGTACCGAATTCCTCAGCGAGGACACGGATGGTAAACACCCTCGGTTGCCATTGGCGGAGCAAGCGGATCTCGGCTACTTCGTCAACGAAGGTATTTGACTTTTCATACCATGTGAACCGCGCCAGCCGTCGCAACGCGTGCGGGAGCGTAATCGTGTCGGAACCACTCAGGATCGCCGCTCTCGCCATATCGTGTGCAGCCATCTCTATTGTCGCGGCGGACAGACCGGCTGACGCGTGCGCGAACGTCGCGAGCGATCCTGGGTTGGGCGCAAATCTGCCAAGTCGGTTCTCCCAAATGCGCACTCGTTGCTCGTATTCGGGATTCTCGAGTTTGAGTTGATGGTCGAAGCGGCGCCAGATTGCTTTGTCCAGGAGCTGTGCGTGGTTCGTTGCGGCGATCAAGATGGTTGAAGGCGAAAGTGCGTCAATGTTCTGTAAAAGAGCAATAACGACTCGCTGCAACTCTCCGATCTCGCGGCTGTCCGCACGGTCTTTCGCGAGCGCGTCGAATTCATCGAGGAAGAGTACGCACGGCGACCGGCTTGCGTACTCAAAAATCTCTCGCAAGTTTCGGCTTGTCTGCCCGAGGAGGGATGAGACAAGCGAGTCGCTTCTGCTCACAACAAGGGGCAAGTTGAGTTCGGCCGCGACGACACGTGCAATGCTGGTCTTACCCGATCCGGGAGGCCCGTGAATCAGCAGTCGGTTCCTGATGCTCAAACCTTCCGACTGCAGGGCGTCGAAAGAGCGCACGGTGGCAAGGAACTCTTGAACCTTCGCATCCACGTAGGGGGAGAAGACTAGCTCTGGTCGTTCAAGGGCCGGGTCAAAAACATCTACAGTCGCGAGTTTGCTTTCCACGTCAGACGGCAGCGCGAACGCTGCCGATGCTCCAGATACCGATTTAGCGGGACCTCTGGCGAGTTCTGAGCGCACCAGCTGAGCTTGCCTACCGGCGCCTTGCCGCTCGAGTTTGTCTGCGAGTAACAGCGCATACTCGACCGACTGTCGCGGGTCGTGCCGCACGGCACCTTCCAAGATTTTCATTACGACGGACAGATGGTCCAAGAGCACCCCAATTTCGTGTCGTGTTGCACTCTACCGGTGAACCGCCCGCCGAAAGAGGATATTTGTCTACCAATATTCGCTATCTGATGCGGAAAGCGCAGCATCTGTAACACTGGCGTCAAGTGTAGGTCTCGCAGAAAGTTCTATCGCATGCCGAACACATGCCGGCCGGTACGCATCCAATGGTCTCGAAGTTCCAGACCCGGGACCCTTTGCGAACCGAGGGCCGCCGAACCTCGCCACGAAAACTTCATTTTGGGACATGCGTTCCGGGCGCAGGGTTTGAGACCGCGCCCTTCTTTGGTCGAGGCGAGGAACCGGATCCCTGCTGCTGACGAAGAACCACGAAGCATTTTCGAACCACCTAGAAGTAGGTGTTGCTTCGATCAATAGAATCCCGCGTGCCTCATACGGCCACTGCGATCAACAGACCAATCCTGGAAGAGGAGCAATGACTCCCCGAATTCCAGGTTGGCTACTCCAATGGCCGCAATCGCACGCGTTCGTGCGCCCCGGGAGATCGAACGTCAGACGGTATTGAAATGGGCAGCTACACGACACAGGCAGCATTACTAGCCGCTAACTCGGCTAGAACCTGATGCCCACAGACCGAAGTCCCGACTGAACCGCATTTTGTGATGCCGCGAAGGTATGGTCCTTTTCCGCAAGCTGTTGTGCTTTGCGGAGTGCGGCCCGAGCACAGGCGGCGTCCAGTTTCTGAGCCGTCGATCTAGGTGGCGGACCTAGGGCTCTCGCACCGGCGACGCCATAACGGTCCCGGTACGCCGCGACCGTGCACGCGCATTGCCGCCATTCGGCTGCCGCGGAGCTTCGTGGCATAGACCCCAGCATCCGGGTCCACCCGGCCCTGGCGGACAATGCCGCATCGAGAACGGCACGCGCTCGAGCATCCATCATGTCGCTACGCTCGTCGAGAGCGCGCCGCATGTCAGGTTCCATCGGCCCTACCGCCGGCGGGATGAGCCCGACCACCATGGCTGGCTCGCGCCCGGGACGACCGGCACCGTCGTCTCGCGCTATCGCCGAGGCGATCCGGCTGTGCAGAACGGCGGCGATGTCCTGAGCGCCATCGAACCCGCGGGGCGCAACGATCCCGATGAGGAGGCTTCTGACGTTGAGATGGTGTGCCTCGGCTCGACGGAGCTCGGCCGTCAGCGCGCCGAACGTCTCCGAATGGATGGCGTCATCGGCCTGCGTTTGGGTGAGCCCGGTTTCTCGCAGCATCGAAGCCCACCTCTCACGCTGAGCGGCCGCCGCGATGGTTTCGTACTCTGCCGCGAGTTGCGCGATCGATCCCCATGCATCCTGCTCCACCGCAATCGTCTCGTACGCAGATTGCTCCGCACCGACGTGTTGGAGAACCCCGTAAAGGACACTGCGCGCTGTCGAGTCGGTGTCATTAACGGGACGAGGTCCAACGTGGGCGACATCCGGCTGATCGACGGCCACGTAGGCCGTATTCGCCTCGCGGCCGCGTGTCATTGCGACGTAGAAGTTCTCTCGCGTCGTGCTCGAAGCGAGGACGACGTGCGCGGTATCGGTCGTGATGCCTTGCGCACGGTGTGAAGTGACCGCATAACCGAGTTCGACGTGGCGTTTCATGTACTCGGCAGGGAGCAACACAGCGCTCCCCCACCGCCGGCCGTGCCGTCGAACTTCGGCCGAACCGTTCCGGCGCACTCCGATCACCGTCCACCGGTCACCGTTACGCACCCAGGACCCGGCAGCACGGAGCCGACGATCGTTGCGGCGCGTGATGATCGTGTCACCGACACCCGCACGGGTACCGTCATGAAGCGCGACTTCCCGGAGAGCATCGACCCGACCCTCAAGAATCAATTCTGTTCGCGCGCGCACGTTCTGCGACGCCACCGCCTCGTTCGAGTCGCTGATCAGAACCGATCGTTTACCGACTTCGGTGTCTCTACGCCACGCCCCGTATGCCGCATCCGCCATCGCCTCAGTGCTGCCTTCGCGAATCCGATCGTGCGAGATGTATGAATCGACCGACTCGGGGTCGCCCTGACGCAGCCCGAGGGATGCCGGCTTCTCCCATTCTTCGGTGAAGCGGTACACGACAACAAGCTCGGGCACGTCCGCCCGATTATGAACGAGTAGCGAGAACGCGCCGCCCGCGTCGACTGACTGCAGCTGCGCGTGATCGCCAACCAGGAGGATTTTTGCGCCGGCGCTTGCAGCGAGTGCGGTGACCCTGTCGAGAGACGGTGTACCTGCCAGAGACGCCTCGTCGATGATCACGAGTTGACCGGAGCGGAACGCCGCCCCATGGACCAGGTGGTTCTGCCACCATTTGGCCAGGTTCTCGGTGGTGATGCCGAGATCCTCTGCGAGAACCTGTGCGGCAGCCGCCGAGGGGGCGAGCCCCACGACCGATCCCGCACCATGTGCCGCCTCCCAGGCCAGACGGAGCGCGTGCATTGCCGTTGTCTTGCCAGCGCCGGCCGGGCCCACGAGGACATCGATGACGCGTCCGGAGCCAGCGATCTTCCCGAGCGCTCGCAGTTGGTCTTCGGCGAGTACTCCCCCACCCGGTATCTGCGTGCGGGCAACGCAACGCAAGGTTGCTAGGGCGACTCGTGGTCCCGTCTCGTCGGCCGCGCGTTCGAGCAGTCGGGCCTCTGCGTCGAGCAATTCCGACGAGGTGAAAACGATGGAGTGGCTCGGGTGAAAGACAGACGTCCCATCGTCCCGCTGGAATGCCTCCGGACTCGACGCAATCTCCGGAGGGGTGATCCGCATCGATGCGCTTTCGGCGGCATCGACGACCAAGCCGAGGACGGCTTCCCGGTCGGATGCGGACGCAAATCGGAGGTGCATCGTTTGCCGCACGGCTTCGGCCGTGAGATTCCAATGCCGCCAGGTGGACCGCTTCTCACTGACCGCCGTCATCACCCTCAACCCCAGGGAATGAACGGTTTCGGGCGGCACGTCCTCTGCCCGCATCACCAGCGTCGAGGAGTTGACGGATGCGGCGCTCGCCCACGTCGTCGCATCCTGTCCCAACAGAAGCTCCGCGCGTGCGCGCCATTCTGCAGTGAGTTCCGTGAGTGAGCGCACGTGCTTGGCCGGTCGGGTGGACAGGGTGGCCTGAGCGCGCAGCTTCATGATGGTGGCCGGCCCAGGACGACGACCCTGCCTCCTCACATAAGCCTCGATCAACTCGTCGGTCTCTGCATCAATGTGCCGTGACCGCGTCGAGAACTCCGCGACGAGCGCCTCAGGAACTGAACCGATCGACAAGGCGGGGTGGCGGTCCCTCCCCCGCTCGCGCATCTCCCACCCCACGCCCAAGGATCGCGTCAAGGCGTCAGCAAACAAGGATTCGTGCAGTTCGGACAGCGCAACCACAGCCGCGTGCATTGGGCGGCCGTCAAGGGAGCGCCATTTCCCGTCCAACACGGTTTGCACCTTGTTGCTGATCACCACGTGCGTGTGCAGGTGCGGGTCGCCGGACCTGCTGTCGAAGTGGTCGAACGCCGTCGCAATGATGCCGGTCACGCCGACTTGGGCAACAGCACCGTCGAGCACCGTTGTGCCAGTCCTTGTTGCTGCGACCTCACGCTCCATGTATGCGATCACCTCGGCAACCGCTGCATGATGTGCGTTCACGATGCGAGCCTGCGTAGTTGCGTCTGCCACGCCCCAGAGGATGCTCGCCGACTTCGGAATCGAGAACGTGAAGTCATACCCGGCAACCGCCCGCCGCCGGGTAACGGGCTTCTGAGCGTTGCCGGGCGGGGCTGGATCAGCTGGCTTCTGGTATTCGGGATAGGCGCGACCTAGCGGTGCCCCATTGACCGGGTCTCGCCCCAGCCCGATCAGTCTCTGCAGCTGCGCCTCCATGACCTCGGCGCCCTCAAGGATGCGACCCGAGCCGAGGCCGGGCAGACCGCTTCCGATCCATCGACCCGGCGGTGTGCCCTTTGCACTGTAGTAACGGGTCAGCGGAGTAGACAGCGGACGCTGTCCATCGCCAGCAGCGACAGTGCGCAGCAAGTACTTGTAGCCATCGCCGGCGCTCATCACCCGCATCGACACAGTCACCGGGACACCTCCCATATTGCTTAGGAGGTGTGCCGCCTCGATCTGCAAGAGCGTGGCAATTCGAATTTAGAGTTGGAGGCTGGCTTCGAGGCGGTCAAGGATGACGTTTCGTACGCAGGCTGACGTCGCGCGACGGCGCAAGACCGAGGTTGGGTTCCGCGCACATCCCGAGTATTCCTGCCGTACTCAAACATTCCATACCGCGTCTATGAGGCCGTCGGTTGGCGCGATGCGTACACCCCGTTCAACGGGAAAGTCGAGGCAGCCCACTACGCTGACCATGAATCACCCGAGCCGACAGCCGTCAGCCTCGGAAACCCTAGGAGCCAAACCCAGGGCGATTCAGTGAACACCAGCCGGCACCATGTACGTCACGAAACGCGCTGAAGAGCGCGATGCCGTCACTGAGGGGCGAAACGGCAACGCCCGCCTGTAGCGCAGCGGAAAGCGACCCATGGCCAACGGAAAGTGCGGAGACTCGCAGCCGCTTCATCCAACCGACCCGACCCGGAGCGAGGCGCAACGCCACCGACCTGTTGACAAGCCGCCGGCGCCGGCGCCGGGGACGACCCGGGTGTGGGGGGAGCCCGGTACGTGCGAGAGCTACCGTTCGGGATTCGTAACACACACACACTAACCCGACCGACACCCTCAGAAAGGTGCGCTCGAGATAGTCATCCGGTTGAGACTTCCCTACTCGCCGGTCTGCGTCTCTGTACCGGAAGAATTTGGCGGGAAGGCTGCAAGTATCGCCGCTCGTGCCTCGTCGCGGCGGCTCGGGTCGGTATGCCAGGTTCGGCCGTGCTCGAGCAGGGTGTTCCTGATGTCTCTCGCTTCGGGTGCAGAGATGCTCTTGGCGTCATGCCTAGCAACAAGCTCCCGGTTCTCTTCTAGGCTCCTAGAAGCGGCGCGGATGGCGCTTTCGCAACCGCGTTGCACGGCGGCCGCTAATTCGAGGTCCGTCATGTAGAGCATCCAGCCGTAGGTGGCGCTAATGATGCGATCATGCATGGTTGATCTCTTGTCGTCGTCCACTGGGACCAATTCGAACTCGTGGAGCGCGGCAAGGACTAGCGCGAATGCCTCTCGGCGTCGCTGATCAAAGGACTCCTCGCGCTGCGCATTAATCTGCGATTCGAGCAGCGACCGATCATGCCGACGGGTCAGATGCACGACTAATAGCGCTACCGCGACCGAGGCGAGTGCACCTATTACAGCGCCTACCCAGCCGTCCAAAGCGACGCGCGGATCAAAAATTGCTCCGACAACCGCATCTGCCCAGCCAAGAGTCGTCCACCCGGATTCGGGGGACAAACCGGTCTGTGGGAGGGGGCCGAAGGTCACACTCGGAGCCTAGCCCGACGACTTGGGGGGAGGAAGTGGCCCACTGCCCGAAGGGGTGCCCCCAAAATGGGAGTCAGTTGATGCGTTGAGAAGCGGAGTAGATCAGCCCCGACAAGCATTCGGAGCAGTGTCCCGCCCCGCTCGCTCGGCCCCGAAACCACCACCCACCGGGCCGACCGCTACCGGTGCCACACCTCTCCGCTGCGCTATGGCGGCGGACCGTGGCGTTACGGCGACGCTGCCTGTAGCGCTAACGGAAGGTAGGCTCTGGCAGCTCCAAAACGCGCATCGGCGGCTCGCGGCTTGGGTCTGGACGCCTAGCCACGTCACGGAGGTAGTCGAGAAGTCGTAACTGAAAGTCTTCAAAGATCGGTACGGGGCCTCTCCGTTCGCCAACTGGAGGCTCGAACAACTGGTGGAGGGTTGCGCGTTCGATTTGACCAAATGGTACTTGGGAAGTAATAGCAGGTTGGCCGGGATGACTCCATGCGAGGTCTCGCGTGACCGTCGGGTACTGTCCACTCGCGCCCCGGGGCATGGCGAGTACAGCGAGTCCCGCGAAATGGGACCTGTGGCTTCGAGGCAGCGTCCATACTCTGAAGGCATGAAGCCTTCGTACATTGCCGGTGCGGATCCAGGGCGGTTCGGTGCCGCCAAAAAGGGCGATCACATTGGAGATCACCACGATCACGGGTGCCGGCGGTGCGTCGGGCGCTGCGGATCGGAGGGCGCCTGGGTGTTCGGGACGAGAAAAGCGCGGCTTGTCGTGCTGACATTGCACGGTCTGCTGTGAAGCGCACCGACCCGCTCGAGGCAGAGGCGCAGCTCCGCGCCGCCGGCGCGACTCCCCTCGTCCCCTTTCCCGGACGCAAAGACCGTCCCTGGCCTGCCGTTCATGACGCGTGCGGCCGAGAGATAAGTCCTCGGCTGTCGAACGTTCGGTCGGGCAAATCCGTCTGTGGCCACTGCGGCCGCATGGACGGCGGTGCGCGTCGCCGGGCTGGACTCGCCGACGCTGCGATCGCAGAGATGCGCGCTGCCGAGTGGGAACCGCTCGTGCCTTATCCAGGCTCCGCCGCAAGGTGGCTAGCTCGACATGTTCCGTGCGGAACGGAACGTGAGACAACCCTAAACGCTGTCCGCTCGAAAGGCAGCTGTGTCGTTTGTTGGCGCCGGCGTGAGGGCCATCACGTGTGGGATGAGCAGTCGGCCATCGCATTCTTGCGTTCAGCCGAGCTCACACCGCTGGAGCCGTGGTCGGGGAGCTCAACGCGAGCATGGCGCTCGCGTCACAATGCGTGCGGCCGCGAGGTCTCTCCGCGTCTGAGCAATCTGGCCGCTGGCCAAGGTGCTTGCAACGCCTGCGGACTCGAGAAAGGCCACAGGGCGATGATGCTCGACGAGACGGTAGCGACGGATGTGATGCTCGCTGCTGGTCTCCAGCCGATCAGCGCTTATCCCGGCGCCGATCGCCCTTGGCTCTCAACACATATCGAGTGTGGAAGAGAGTGCTCGCCGACACTCAGCAACATCCGGCGGGGACAAGGTGGCTGTGTCCCGTGCCGCAACGAACTTCTCGCGTCCCTATTCCGAATGCCGGAAGAGAAGGCCCGACAGATCATGCTCGACCATGGCTTGGAGCCGCTGGACCCATACGTCAACGGCGGTAAGCCCTGGCGCAGCAGACACTCCTGCGGGCAAGTCGTTTCTCCAACCCTAGGGAACGTCCAGCAGGGCAAAGGCATCTGCCGATATTGCAACAGCAGTTTCCCTTACGACGGTCCCGCCGTCGTCTACCTCGTCGCCGACGCACATGCAGTAAAAGTAGGGATCGCTGCGCCCGCGAGTGACCGCATCCCGCAGCACGTGCGCCTCGGCTGGAGAGAAGCATGGCGCATACGAACCGACACCGGCGACGCCGCCTATGCGCTCGAGCAAGGGGTCTTGGCGTGGTGGCGGGACGAGCTTGCGGCGCCATCCTTTTATTCTCGCGCAGCGATGCCGCAGGACGGCGCGAGCGAGACTGTCGCTTGGGAAATGGCGCGACCATCACTCGTTCTCGCGAAAGTGCAGGAACTTGCTGAGCTTTGGGCGCTGCCGGTGGAAGTGCAGAACTGGTCTGGCGAGGATATGCGTCCGCGCTACCCGGCGTTCAATCGGCGGGGGCGACGTGGCGGACATCGCGTCAAGATGGGCCCGGGGGACCTGCCCCTGTTCTAGTGAGGGCCAGCCCTGCGGGATGGAGTGTGGTGGCGCCCTTCACACGGCATGGGCGATCGGGCCGGTGACCTCCGTGGGTCCTGTCAGACCTCCGGCAGCCATCCACTGTGCGTCCAGATCTTCGATCTCTTGCCTGAGGGATCAATTCCGGGCATTAACTTGGTTCATCTCCGCGAGGTCCTTCTGAACCTTCCGCTTTCGCCGATGGAGCGATTGCGAACCCTCGATCTTGGGCGCACAATGGAAGGTAGTTTTGAGCAGGCCCTCACGTTTCATCGAGCACCTGATTCTCGGGCTTCGGATACAACTCCAGAAGTGAGGTGGTGCCACCGTGGCACCACCGTAATGCGTGGTCGACGCTCGCCAACTCCTGGTCCATGTGCGTAGTCGCGACCCGAAACAAAGACCTTAAGCTGGCGGCAAAACCCCAGATGGGCGGTGCCGCCACCGTGGCGGCACCGCGATAAGTCGACATCCATCGCGAACACCCGGTGGGGAAAGCAGCTGCAGTCGGGTCGCCGATCCACGGAGATCGACGAAACCCCGGGATGAACGGTGCTGCCACCGTGGCAGCACCGTGTTCACTCGTCATCCTTCGGGAACGCCCGGTCGAGTAGCGCGGCGGTGGCCGGGTTCACTATCTCGCTGCGCTGAATGTAGTGCTGCACCGTGATCTTTGCATCCGTGTGGCCGAGCAACTCTGAGGCGAGTTCGATGCTGGCGTTGGTGTTGACCGCGGTCGCAACCGTGCGGCGGAACATGTGCGGGGTCACTCCCTTGATGCCCGCTCCCTCCAGCACCTGTCGCAATTGTCTGCGCACGTTCGCGGTCGTCAGCGGCGTACCGTCCCGGGACTGGAACAGCAGTTCATCCAGGCCCAGACTCCCGACCTTGGCGAGTCGCCGGCGGACCGCGTCGGCAGTGAAAGCGGGGATGGCGACAACGCGAGTGGACCTGGCGGTTTTGGGGTGGTCCTGCCGGAACGTCTGCTCACCCTTGCGGCTGATGATCGTACCGGCCAGGCGGATGGAGGGCACCGGGCTCGTGACGTCGACGTCCCGGCGGCGAACGGCCAGCACCTCGCCGATCCGTGCCGAGGTGCCGAGCATCACCTCGATGATCGCACCGAGCTGGCCGTCGGGCTTCGGCCCGGAGATATGGTCGGCGGCGCTCTCCCACTGGGCGATTGCCGCGCGGATCATGTTCACCTCGGGGGCCATGAGCGCATCGGGGATGTGCGGCTCGCGGTGAAGCCTGCCAACGTGGTCCATCGGGTTGCGCGGGAGGACCTCATGCCGCACCGCCAGCTCCAGAGCCAGTCGCAGCACGACCCGGGCCTCCTTGGCGCGACTGTAGGAGATCTTTGATAGCTGCTTGATGAACTTGTCGCACCGCGCCACACCGATCTCGCGCAGAGCGAGGCTGTCGAACACCGGTGAGACGAGGGTGCGCATATTGCGCTCGTAGAGGTTCCGGGTGGTCCGGGAAATCCGGCCCTCCCAGTCGATGTCCTCCAGCCAGTAAGTCACCAGATCACTGAACAGGCTGTCCGGCGTGAGGGTCGTGTCAGCGGGTTGAAAGAGATCCCGGTCGGCAAGCTTGCTCTTCAGCGCAAGTTCTGCAGCCTTGGCGGTGGTGCCGCTGGCCTGCACCAGACGTGCGTGACCGTCCCAGTCGCGGTAGCGGGTCCGCGCCAGGTATCGGCCGCTCGGGGACAGGCGGGTGCTGATGTCGCCGAAGGTGCCAATGCTCAACCGTTGCCGGGCCATCTCAGCTCACCGCCGATCGGTGCGCCTGGACTCGCTGGTGGGTTCGCGTTGCTGGGCGATCCAGTCCCGCACGTCGGAGACGGCGAACTTCAGGTGTTTGCCGAACCGGTAGGCGGCGGAGCCTTTGCCGTGCACCCGCCAGTCGTAGACGGTGGAGATCGGGATGCCCAGATAGGCCGCCAGCTCGTGGACGTCCATCAAGGGCTCCAGGCCCCACTCGTCGGTGGCAGGAAAGGTTGGGTTGTCGTCGTGAATGCTCATACCCAGAAGGTATGCACGACGATCCCGGACGATCGGGAGGGTCCGAAATCGACCTCAGCGCCTCGGACGACGGGGCCGGCTCAGCGGCTAAAAAGTGCTCAAAGTGATGACGTAGTGATGACTCAATCAAATCTCATAACCTAAAAAGTCCCGGAAACCCTTGAGTTTCCGGGACATTCGGTCGGGCTGACAGGATTTGAACCTGCGACCCCTTGACCCCCAGGTGCCAGGAGTAGTGCTCCCCGGCCTCGTGACCTGGGGTTTTGTGTTTCAGGAGAGTACTTTGCGGGTCGCGTTTTGCACGGTTTGCAGGCTGTTGGTCACCCGATTGGTCCACCTCGGCTCGGCTGGTTCAGCCGAAAACGTGTTCACCGGTAGAGCGGCTTGGTGGAGTAGAAGGTCCGCCCGACAGAATTGGTGGCATGGCGATTGTTTTCGACCCCTACCCGGCAACCCCGAAGGAGCGCGAGGAGTACCTCGAAGAGCGAATGCGCCTGGCGCATGAACCTCATGAGGACGGCCTTATGGTGCTGGGAGGGATCGAAGTGATGCTTCTGTGGGAATCCGTCGTTCCGTCGTACATCCATCGCAACTGGATTGCAGTGGTTCTCGGGGCTCAGGCGATGTGTGAGCGAGGTCTCGCAGCGATCTACGAGATGCAGGACCTGCCCGGAACGGTCGACCACGGACGTCGCAATGCCGATCGAGCAGCGCTCGGTACACTTTTGCGCTGGGCCAGAGAAGACGCGATCACCTCTGATACGACGCTCGACCTCGTACAGACGCTATGTGATCGAAGAAAGGTGCTCACCCATTGGAAGAGGCCCCTCGATCCGGGGACGATCATGCGTCGCGCAATCGATCGAGAAGGACTCGACCACCTCGGCTCCCTCGAAATGCAGGAATACATCCTTTCGGAGGACGCGAGCCTTGCGATCGACGCAGTGTTCGAGTTCTGCTTCGGCAATCAGATGCGCATGATTCAGGTGATCCGGTATGGGAGGCACGAAGAACCTGAAGACGCCTGATCTTCCGTCCGAGACTGCGGCCCCACGCTCACCTCCATTCGGAAGGTGAAACTCTGGAGGACAGACAGTCGCGGCGGGGCTCTGCTGTCGCTTCGAGCACGCGGAACAGCGCAGGGACAAGGGCGTGCCAACCGTTCCTCAGTACCGTGAGCACGCTCGTTGGCTCTTTCGGAGAATCGCCTTACGCTGCTGCTGTGTCAGCGCCGGAAGCATAGGCCGCCGCAGCCTCAAGCCATGCCAGCGTTGTTGCCTCATGTTGAGCGTACTCAGCCGTTTCATACCGCCCGTTTGTCTTGGACGATGCCATGAGTTCGGTGAGACGCAAGCGATCGATCACGATACCGAAGTCGTTCTCCCGCAAACGTGCTTGCTCGGTGGCAACGAATCGAAAATCTTCCTTCTTACTCTCGCCCAATTCCTGATGTTGAAGTATCGGTACGAACAGCAACTCAATGTGCTTGTGTGAGGGACTCTTCACGAACCACGGGAGAAAGTGCCCGTCGATGAATGATTTGATGGGCTTCGACTTCCAGTTCGATCCCGATGCGACTTGACCGTAAGCGACGATTGACGCAGGTTGTCCGTCGAGGAACGATCTCCAAGCAACTATGTCCACGGTGCCGTCGGCGGCATGAGCTGAAAGACCAGTGGGTCTCGTGTCTGGAGCAACCCCGGTACCCATCGCCTGGACCAGGGCCTGAATAGCCGTCAGCATCCCCGACTTATCAGGGCGGGGGAACCCGAACCAATATGCGCGCCCACCCAGGATCTCGGCCGCCGTGAGATAGGAAACGATCTGCATGGTCGTGGCACTCGACTTGAACACCTCATGATCGTTCTTTGTAGGGAGCAGCTCTGAGTGGATGGCGGTAATGAGAAGGCAGCAGATGTAGCAGCTGTGCGCCGCTTGTTGAGCATCGCTGGTCGCCGCGCGGCGTCGGAGAGACCACTTTCCGTATTCAGCGGAGAGGACGAATGGGTACAACTCCCCCAGTACCTTCTCCCGGTAAGCGAGCTCCTCGTACACACGCTCCGAGAGTATGTCGTTTTCTGGTTCGAGGATCTCTTCATCGATCGGTACCGAATCGATGTCAGTCAGCAGCTCACCATGATCGGGCTCACGCTGGACTGATTGGCTTCGAATCAGCTTCTGCTCGTTGGTTCCCGACTCATCGAGCAACGCCTGAAGCTCGACCCAGTCGGCAGCAACGCTTCTGGTCGACTGCTCAAGCGGCGCGCTAACTCGCATCGGCTGAATCGCCTCGTGTATGCGCTTCCTTCATCGCGTTGACGATGATCGTGACGACCCGAAGTGTCGCCTCGGCGTCCTCTAGAAGGTCGGACTTCGGATCGTATCGAGCAATGATCCTGGACACATCTTCCGCCGAGCTAGAGAGGCGGAAGAACGACTTCTCGAAGGCCTTCGCCTTGTCCTCTACGACGTCAAATGCGCGATCGAGATCACGGGTGTTTTCGAGAACTCCAACTGCTCTGTCGCTGCCGAGGACGTTCACGAGTCTGCCTAGATCGGGATTCTGGCTTCTAATCACAGAAGACTCGTCGTCTTGACCGTAAAGCCACGACAGCAAGCTGCGAAGCTGCGGGCGGTTGGAGGATGGGACCGGTTCCGGCGGCAGCACGGAGTTGTCATTCTCGGAGAGACCGAGGAACTGCCGAACGTTGACTGTGGAAAGCGCAGTGTAGAGGTGTGAGAAGTAGAAGGACTTCTTCGAGCGTTGTTCTCGGTCGAACAGGCGCGCACCTTCCGCCTGCTCCAGTACGATGACGCCGTTCACAAGCCTGCTTACGGTGTTGTGCCCATCGCCGAGACGGCGGCTCACCTCGTCGATGTCGTCTCCGTCTTGGAGCCAGGAATACGCGAACCGCGCCTTTGCGTACGAGTCCCACTTGAAGGCACCGTTGACGTGCTTGAAGCCGATGAAGTCGCGTGCTTCCTTGCGTGATCCGACGTAGTTGACCTGGATCTCGGTGGGGATCGCGTTCTCGTGCAAAGGGTCGGGCAGGTTCACCTTGAACTGCGCCTGAAGTCCCGGGTTAGCCAAGATGCGCAGAGCGGCGAGCCGGCGGTTTCCTTCTACGACTGTCTTGGTCGATTCTTCGACGATAAGCGGCTCGAATTCAAGCCAGCCGGAGTTTCCAATCGACTGTATGAGTTCGCCGAGGTCTGCCTGGGCGTAGAGGTAGGCGATTGCCTCATTCTCGTTGGTGAATGTCGCGTCGGGCATTCGCGGGTTCGAGAGATCGAGCGAGAGCGTGCTTGGTGCAGTCTTGTCGAGTCTTGCCATCAGTTGCTACCTGTCGTCGCGTTCTGAGCCTGGTCGACGATGTCCTGGTGTGCCATCTCGAAGTCGTCCGGAATTATCATGCTGTCGGAGAAGACCATGACTTCGTTCGCCTTGGTGACTCGGTGGGCAGAGTAGTTCAAGGCAAACAACCTTCTTCGTAGTTCGGCATACAGTGTTGCGACCTGCGGAACGTTGTCATAGGTGAGTATCCATCGAGCGCGTTTGGCATCGATGAGGCACTTGGCGAGGTCCTCATGGTCGGCCTTTTGAAACGCGTTTAGGTATAGCGATCCAGCCTTTTCGAAGTACGGCGGGTCGGCGTAGATGAAGGCCTGATCGTTGTTGGCGTATCGTCGGATCACGTCCAGGCCGTCATCGTTGGTGACGGTAATGCGATCAGCGTGCAGGGCGATCAGACGAATTCTCTCAGCCAGGCCATCCCGGTTGAAGCGAGCGTCGATCTTATAGTTGCCCGTCTGGTCTTTGCCCCCAATGGGGCCGCCGTTCAGGACGCCGGATCGATTAGTTCGGTTGAGGTAGAACGTTGCGAAGCCGAGGGTGAGGTAGTCGTCACGTGCTGCTGTCAGGTATGTGGTGCGTTGCTTTTCCCACTCGTCGACTGAGAGTTCGACTGTGTTGAGGAGCTTCGTGAACTCGGTCGGTCGGTTGACGACGGCATTCCAGAACGCAAAGACGGCGGGATCGAGGTCGTTGATTGCAATGTTTCGGACTTGCCCCGAGACCAATAGGGCGAGTGCGGCGCCGGCGCCTCCAGCGTAGGGCTCCACGTATGTGCTCGACGTGAGGTCGTTCTCACGGATGATTGTTCGAAGTCGAGAGTATAAGAGACCTTTTCCTCCCGGGTATCGGAGAGGAGAGATTGTGACTCTTTTTGTTGTCGAGGTGACTGTCTGTGTCATGGTTTGAGTACCGCTTTCATGACTCCTTCGATGGTTGCCCATGCTTCACGAACGTCGTCCGGTGAAGCGAAGATGTGGTGATTGTGGTTGACCGCGTCGAGGTGCCCCTTCGATCCAGCGAACCCAAAACGGGCGCTTCGGATTTTCTGGACAGCTTGGATGTAAGCAGTTTGCCCCGTCGTCTTGAAGTGAGTTTCGAGCCAAACCAGGCAGTTGGAGAGGTAGACGAACCCTTTTTCGTTTGAGTCCTTCTTGATGTCCTCGCCAAGGACCTCTGCGTATGCCTTGATCGTTTTCTCCAAGAATGTTCGAAGCAAGTCGAGCGTTGCGTTGGGGAAACGCTGGATGTTGATGGCGCCCAGTTCTTTGACGATCTCGTGAATCGACGGCGGAAAGCTCGCCGGGACGAGGAGATTGTCAGTGTTGAGATAGTTCCTTTTCGCAGGGAAGGGCTTGGCCTTATCGCTTCCTGAGTCGGGCGTTTTAGAGGAACCACTTTCAGGTCCGCGTTCGTCCCCCTCGGACTGCGAGGAACCTTCCTCGGGGTTTCGCTGTGACCCAGACGTCGATCCGCTTGAGTGGGAGCCTGTGGCAGCAGAATCCGGAGCTGACTCGTCAGAACTCGCGATTGACTCGTCGTACTCGTTGAGCAGGTCGCGGAGTTCATCCATGTACTCGACGTACCGCTCGCTTGAGGTTTTGTTCAAGGTTCGAGTGTTGATGTTGCCGTCTCGGATGTCTCCGATGATTTTCGTCGCTACCCGAGCGAACACCGCGGGCGAGGTGGCCAATGTGACCGTATCTGCCTGGTCTCCTAAGGAGATACCGACAAGTTCCAGAAACTTGTCGTTTTCGTAGAGGCGCGCGAGAGTTGAGACAGGAAATCTTCGTTTGTGCACGTAGTCCCTAAGAGCGGGATCTGCATACTCAACGGTTCGGAAAAGTTCGAGGAGTTTGCTCCTCGTGATGAACTTCCGTACGTCGATGGTCGGGTACTGCGCGATGAGCTGTTCGGCGGTTTTTCCGGCATCGAGTTGAGCCTGGAAGAAGGCAGCCTGACGAGCCGGGCTCCACGCAACCCGTTGGTTTCCCGTGTGCAACGCGGCAATGAGTTGATCTGCGTCATCCTGTGACGGAGCTTTCTTCACGGTGATTCGTCGAAGCGCGTCCCGATCGGAAACTGCCTGCGCGAGCTTGCTGATCCTCGCCTGGTGGTCGGGAGCGAGGTAGGGGTTCTGGATCGCCTTTAGAGCGGCGACGCGACGGTTCCCCTCGACCACCGTAAGCTCGCCATCCCGCTCGACGACGATGGGCACTTCGTGAGTCAGGAGTCCCACTTTGGTGATGCCTTCGACGAGCGCGAGCGCCTTCTCGTTCGTAAAGAGGTCCTGAACGATGTCCGATTCAGGGACACCTTCGGGGAGGTCAAGCCGAACGTTCCTCGGATCGAGTCGCACTCCGTTGACGATGTCGACGGTGATTTCCTCCCACGTCGACATGTCGATCAAGCCAGCCCCCTGACGCCTACAGACGACGCCTGCTTGAGCGACTCAAATCGCGTCTGGTAACTCACGCGGACGTCACCCCCTTTGCCTCATTTGCTCCTCGAACATAGGCGAGAACGTCGCTTCGCAGGAAACGCCAGGCTCGTCCGACTTTCTCCCCTGGAAGCGATCCAGTGCGCGCAAGGGAGAGAACGGTCTTGCTGCTGACGCGGAGCAAAGACGCAGCTTCCTCTGCGGTCAAGACTTCGTGATCTTCTGACATCTTCCCGTAATCTCCTCTGGAGGGTCGTAAGTTCACGCTAGCAGTGGTCAGGATCAGTGTCACTGAGCACACTCCCGTAACTCCACATCCAGAATCATGCGCAGCGGGTCGAACCCCCCACATCAAGACCGGCAGCCGGCCAGCCCGTTCCCTGCGGTGTCCTAGCGGTTGCAATCACCACGATGGGACACGCCGCCGCCACGACGCGGCCGCTTTCGGCCAGGTTGGCCGCCGACAGCAGCGCCCAGCCCCGGCGCTGGTTGCGTGGCCGCTCGAGGCCGGCATCGCATCTCCACGTTGTTGAACCAGCTTTCGTCACCCAGAGAGGGCCTTGTGCAGCCCCGCTGCCTCCGAGCTGGACGCTCTTGATTGCCCTCGGCGGTGATCATTGCGGCGCGTCACGATCCGAACTCTGAGGAGTTCGAAGACCGATATCGGCCCGATCCATGCCATCTTGAGCGCGTTCCAGATGAACAGAAGCACCAAGAGATGTAGCCACCCGGGACCGCCGTTCTCTGCGAGCTGCGCGCAGATGCTCGCGGAGTACATGTACGGGATCGCCAGCGCCATCGCTGGAACTCCCCAGCGCAGGCCGCGTCGGGTGCGGATTGCGTCGAGCAGGATGTTGGTGGGCATGTAGCGGCGCAGGAAGTACCGGGTGCGTACGCTGACAGCCCAAATGAGGCGGAACATGGACAGTCCTCTCCAGGGGTTCGGCGACAAGAACCTGAAAGGACCGCCCGCTGCCGGGAAGGTCGTACTGTCGCGACGGGCGACAGCGCCAATATAGAGGCCACCTCGACATCCACAATACGACTTCGCGGCGACACCGGGAAGGGTCAGCGATCAGAACGAACGGCCCAGTGGCTCGCGTCCATTTGTCCGCCCCGGCGCCTCTTCCGGGTCGGCTGTGAGGCTACGCGCCGCGTCGAGCGCCATCTTCGCGCGGGCGGCATCGATCTTCTGCGCGGTCGCCACCGGGGTGGGGCCGAGAGGAGTGTCGTCGGTGATGCCGTATCGGTCTCGGTAGGCGGCCACCGTGCGGGCACGTCGGAGCCAGGTTTGTCGCTTCGCCTGCTGGCGAGGTGATGGCCCAAGAGCTTTCGTCCACGTGGCTCCTTCGTTGAGTGCAGCGTCGAGCACGGCATCGGCGCGCTTTTCGATCAGGTCGCGTCGTTCGTCGAGTGCTTGGCGCATGTCGTCGGCCATGGGACCGCTCGCAGCCGGGACAAGTCCTGCGATCAGCCGCGGTGCCTCGCGTACGCGGCCGGAGCGTGCCGGCCGTGCGGTTGCCCGCGCCACCCGGTGGTGCAGGACCGAGGCGATGTCGTCGGCGTCACCGAATCCCCGCGCGGCCAAGAGACGCGGGAGCAAGCGGTCGAGGTCGTGATGGTTTGCCTCGGCCCGGCGTAGCTCGGCAGTCAGAGCCCCGAACGCATCGGATTCGACAGCAGCGCTTGCCTGATCTTCGGTGAGACCAGAGTCGCGGATGAGCGTGGCCCAGCGGTCGCGCTGAGCGGCCGCCGCGATGGTCTCGTACTCCGCTGCGAGCTGGGCGACTGAGCCCCACTGTTCGTGTTCGTTGGTGATGGCCTCGTTCGCGGACAGCTCGGCACCGACGTGTTGCAGGATGCCGTAGAGCACGGAACGTGCTGTGGCGTCGGGGTTGTCGCCCGGGTGCGGGGCGGCGTGGTCGTCGTCGGCTCGGTCGAGGACCACGTAGGCGTGGTTGGAACGCTTGCCTCGGGTCATCGAGACGTAGAAGTTCTCCCTGGTCGTGGTTGGCTCGACCAGGACGTGCGCGGTATCGGTGGTGACTCCCTGTGCGCGATGGGCCGTGACTGCGTAGCCGAGGTCAACGTGCTCGGCCACGTACGCAGCCGGAAGCACGATCGCTCCCCCGTAGCGGCGTCCAGTCCGTCGGATGGTGACCGAGCCGTCGTCGCGGACGTCCGTGATGGCCCAGGTGTCGCCGTTGCGGACCCAGTCCTTGCCGTTGCGGAGCCTGCGGTCGTTGCGGCGGGTGATGATCGTGTCCCCCGCGCCGGCCATCGTCCCGTCAGCGAGTTCGACTTCTGGGCCTGGTGTCAAGGTGCCGTCGAGAACGAGGTCTGCGCGGGCGCGGGTATTGAGCGCGGTCGCCTGGTCGCGGGTCTCCGCGACCAGCACCGATTCCAGTCCTGACTCTCTGTCAGCTCGCCATGTCGAGTAGGCGGCATCGGTCATCAGATCGGCCTCACCGCCTCGGATGCGGTCGTGGTCGAGGTAGGTGCCGATCACTGCCGTGCGTCCGTGCCGTAATGCGAGTGATGCTGTCTTCTCCCACGCGTTCGTGAAGCGGTGGACGTCAATCAGCTCCGGCGCATCGGCCCGGTCGGATACCAGGAGATTGAACGCGCCGCCTGCGTCTACGGACTGGAGCTGGGCGAAATCGCCGACCAGCAACACCTTCGCTCCTGCCCGCTCAGCCAGGCGCGTGATCCGATCTAAGGACACGGTGCCGGCCAGCGACGCCTCGTCGATGATGACGAGCTGCCCCGAGTCGAACGAGGTCCCTTGCACAAGATGGTTGTGCCACCATTTCGCCGTGTTCTCGGTCTGGATGCCGAGATCGTCTGCCAGCACTTGCGCGGCCACCGCGGACGGCGCGAGTCCGACGACGGACCCTCTCCCGTGCTCGACTTCCCACGCGTGGCGCAGGGCATTCATGGCCGTCGTCTTGCCCGCGCCGGCGGGGCCGACCAGTACGTCGAGCACCCGGCCAGAGACGGCAATCTTCATGAGCGCGTCGGCCTGGTCCTCACTTAGCATCCGGCCTTCGGCGTCGGGGCGAGAGGTGATCTTCTCGACCGAGCCCACCGAGACAGCGGGTGCCGCCAGCGTGCGAGAGCGGTCGACCAGTCGGTCTTCGGCGGCCAGCAACAGCTCGGAGGAGAACACGGTCGAGTGCTTGGGCCGGAACACGCTGGTTCCGTCGACACGGCGAAACGAGGCCGGGCTGGTGGCAAGGTCCGGTGGGGTCAGCCGCAGCGACGCCTGTTCGGCAGCGTCAGCAATCATCCCGACGATCGCTTCTCGATCCTGCATGGACGCGAAGCGCCAGTGCATCGTCTGCCGCGAGGCCTCAGCCATCAGGTTCCATCGCCGCCAGGTCGACCGCTTCTCGCCGACAATTTCTACCACCGCGGTACCGAGTTCATCGATGCTCTTCAGCGGCACATCGTCGGCGCGCAGCAGGAGCGAGCTGTTGATGTTTGTGAGGTTGCGTGCCCAGGTGGTGGCGTCTTGTCCGAGAACGTCGGTGGCGCGCGATCGCCATTCGGTAGTGAGGTCAGCCAACGATCGGACCTCTTTGTCGGGCCGTGTGGAGAGGGTTGCTTGGGCGCGCAGCTTCAGGATCGTCGCCGGGGGTGGCCGGTGACCGTGTTTGCTCACGTAGTCGGCGATGAGGCGGTCGGTCTCGGTATCGATGTGCCTGGCGCGAGTCGAGAACTCGGCCACCAACTCTTCCGGCACGCCGCTGATCGCCCACGCGGGATTGCGGTCACGACCCCTGTCACGGGCTTCCCACTCGACACCGAACGTGCGGGTCAAATGGTCGGCGAACACTGCCTCGTGTAACTCGGATAGCGCGACGACGGCCGCATGCATCGGCCGTCCATCCAGGCTCCGCCACTTCCCGTCGAGAGCGGTTTGGACTTTGTTGGAAATGACGACGTGGGTGTGCAGATGGGGATCACCAGCGCGGGAGTCGAAGTGGTCGAAGGCCGTCGCGACCAGTCCTGTGACATCGACTTGCGCAACGGCTCCGTCCCCGGCGGTTGCGCCGGTGCGAGTGGCTGCAACCTCGCGTTCCATGAACGCAACTACCTCCGCAACTGCCGCGTGGTGCGCCTCCCCTATCAAGGCCTGCGTCCCTGCATCCGCGACCGCCCACAACACGGATGCAGACTTCGGAACTGAGAAGGTGAAGTCGAATCCCGCCACGGCCCGCCGCGTCCCGCGCTCGGACTCCTCCGCCTCTATCTGCGCGACCGCATCTCCCATCGCACCGGGAGACATCGTTGAATCGAGGTCTGCGATCCGCGCCTCTATCCGCTCTGAGGTGGACTTGTAGGCCGGGAACGCTAGCCCGAGGGGATCGCCGGTGATCGGGTCACGGCCCATCCCCATGAGGAGCTGGAGCTGCGCCTCGGACACTCGATCACCCACCGCGAGCTGGCCGCTCCCGAGGGACGCGACGCCCGACCCGAGCCATTGGCCTGGTGGGGTTCCGGCTTCGGCGTAGTAGCGAGTTAGGGGCCTAGAAAACGATCTGTCGCCGTCTGCGGCGACGACCGTGCGCAGCAGGTATTTGTAGCCGTCACCTGCGGACATCACTCGCATCGAGACCGTCACATGTAGCAGGTGCGCCTCTCCGCGCTTTGCGCTGCGGGTCGCCTCAGGCGGGCAGCCTTTTGCAGGCGAACTCCCCAATCTGGTCCTCGATGAGGAACTCGTCGCCAACCATGTCGGCGTACATGGCCGCAATTTCTTCCGGTTCGCCCGCGGCTCGGAAGCGGATGCGGTCGGAGTCCGTATGGATCAGATAGGCGCTGCACTCGCACGAAGTCATGAATGCGTAGAACCGCCCCTGGTGCGCTTCTTGCAATAGTGCCGCGGGGTAGTAGATGTCGTGCTTGCGGCACAGCGCCGGGACTTTGATTGCACCGTTCTCGAAGGCGCTCTGCGGGAGGTGAGCTGCGTGAGACCAGGGTTGCAGTCGCACCTCCCCGCCCGTTGCGCGCAACGTCCCCCCGTCCGCGAGAGCGAGCAGAGACTTCTCCGTGCACGTCTGTCCGGCTGCCACATCACCGATCTTTCTGATGGCCACAACGGTGGCATCCCCAGCTCCGTCTTCGTGTCCGCCTGAAGACCTGGAGTGGTGAACCGCACGCCGTGCAGGAGGAGCGCTCCAAGGACGATCGTCATCGCGTAGCCCTGAGGCAGCGGCGGCTCGGGAAGGTCGGGGATGCGCACCGTCAGCGGAGTGACGCGTACAGCCGAGAATCCCTTGACTCCCTCGAATCGGCCGACCCAGAACTGGCTGAAATCCAGCGGTTGCACCAGCTCGCGGCGCTCGTAGAGCGCCCTGTACTCCGATGGGGCGAGACCGTAACCGTTTTCCCGCTGCTCCTTGCTGGAGAGGAGCATCGCTGTCAGCGCGGTCTTTTGCACCCACGTTGCGATCGCCGCTTGGTCTTCCGGCGCGATCGTTCCGGGCTCGTCAAGGATCAACGGGGTCAGCACTCGCTGCGCGACCGTTTCGAGGTTGCTCATCCACCCGTTGTTACACGAGCCGCAGAAGCTCTTCACCGTCTGCCGGAATGGGGGCTGCTCCCCCATGTCGCGCGGCAGAGCATTCAACGGGCCCGCGTGATGACGCATCGGAGCGAGATCCAAGCCTGTCCTGCTCACCCACTGACCGAAAACGTGCTCGCGGGTCAGGGGCCCCACCGACCCGCAGAAAGCACAAGATTCAGGCATGTACCCATTCTCCGGCACAGGTGCCGCTCCTCGACCTGCAAGAGGCGTGGCAGCTCGGACGGCAGATGCGGCAGCTCGGACGGCAGATGCGCAGGGAGGCCGAGTGAGGCCGATTCGCGTGCTCCCAGCGCGCGTCAAACCGCTGGTGGTGGCTACCGTGGCGCGTGCGCCTGCCAGGTGAGCAGCCCGATTACGGACGCCGAGAGATCGTCCGTTCGGAATCGTCGGGATGTCTGCGATCGAGGAATTCTGCCGCTCGTCTCCCCCATTAATGCGTGACAGGCGACGGCGTGACACAGGCGTACCGGTTTTGCGCTAGTAAGGGTCGATTGCTCCCTCGGTGCTGCGGTCGATGCCGAGCGTTGCAAGGAGGTCTTCATGGAGTTGGAACCAGACACGGTGGCACGAGTCAATGCTCGTTTTGTCGACCCAGTCATGTTGTCCGCTCCGCGCTAAACGCAGGGCCATTTCAAAACGGGTATCGTAGCCGCCGAATCTGTCCAAGACTGCGGTGAGCCGATCGACCAGCGGCGTGAGCGCAGCGCTGAGAGCAGCGAGTTCGGTCAGGATGCGTTCATCTCGCACCGGATCGGAGTGATCGTTGGGAGCAAAGCGATCTTCCGTTACGGGGGCGAGCTGCCAGTCGGTGCAGGCGCGCAGTAGGCGGGCGTTCAGCGGCAGGAAACTGCGGTGCACGGCCTCGATCACCCTCTCGGGGTCGGCGGTACCGCGTTCGAGTGCGAGCTGGCGTTCATTCTCGACGCGGCCTTCATCGGTGAGCGACCATCCACGAAGGTCTGCGAAGGCCATCTCATTCGTCCAGCCTTTTCCTTCGGCTTCTCGGAGAAACTCCTGCGTTTCGTCCTTGGCCGCGCCGGCACGGTCGGCGATCTCGCCAGCTTCGGAAAAACCAAGCAGCCTAGTGGCATGCAGGATTCGTAGACCGGACGGCGACCGATGAGTCATACCTGCCCGCCTTGCCGCGCACTCAATCGGGTGTAGTACTGCTGACACGCCTGCGGCGAGCGAAATCCCGTTGCCTCAGCGATCTGTGCCCACGTAAGCCCGGCATTGCGCGCAGTGAAGAGCAAGCCGGTCTCGACGCCTTCGACTTCGGACCGCGCCGCGGGAAGAAGCGAGAGCGCGCTCAGTACATCGTCTGAGCTGAGGCTCTCAGAGCGCCAGAGAGCGAACTGCGTGAGGTCAACCGCAGTGGGCGGAGCAGGCTCAGGTCGCCAGGGCCGCGGTGCCAACTCATCGGCGCCAAGCTCCAGGAGACGTTCCTGCGACTCGCGCTCACGTAGCGCCTCCACGTAGTCCGTGTCACCTGTGCGAGACGGATCATGCTTACTTTCCATGTCTTACATCTTGCGCTATCAACAAAATGTTGTCAACATAGCGTTGATGAGCGAAATGGCAGTGGTTGATCTGAAAGACGCGTCTTCCGAAACCTGCGGAGGCAAAGCCGCAGCGCTCGGAGCGCTGCTCCGCGCCGGACTGCCGGTGCCCGACGGGTTCGTTGTGCCGCTTGCGGCCCATCGAGCGTTACACACCGAGTCTGCAATGCGGATGGAGAAGCTCTACCCGCAGGTCGACGTCGCTCTTTCCCGAATGGGGGACCCACCGGTCGCGGTTCGCTCATCGGCCGAGAACGAGGACACCGCAGGCGCGTCGGCGGCAGGCCAGTACGAGAGCATTCTCGCCGTCCGTGGCGTAGACGCCGTTCTGAGCGCTATCGGCGACTGCTGGGACTCTGCCTCATCGGAACGGGTGACCGAGTATTGGGCCAAGACCAATGCCAGCAGAGTCGCGTCGGAATCAACGATGGCAGTGCTGGTGCAACGACTCATCGACGCTGACACATCGGGAGTACTGTTCACGCCCGCTAGCCGCAACGGCTCTGCACGAATCGAGGCGAGCTGGGGGCTCGGACTCGCAGTTGTGGGCGGGACCGTCACACCGGACTCCTACGAAGTCGGCCCGAACGGAACCGTCCGTCACACCGTCGGAACGAAGACGACTCGGATGGATCGGAATGAGGACATCGCTGGCGTGTCCGCTCGCGATGTTGATTCACACCAGCGGACCACGCTCACGCTGGATGACGAGACTGCCGCACACCTCGCAACTCTCGGAGACCGAGTCGCCTCCGTTCTTGGGGGTCCCCAAGACATCGAGTGGGCAATCTCCGATCGACAGACATGGATTCTCCAGGCTCGCCCCGTGACCGCCTCGCTTCCGCCGATACACCGCGGCACCCGGCCCGACAACCGAGTGTTGATCGGTACCCCGGGGGCTCATGGAGTCGCGTCCGGTCAGGCGCGCGTAATCCGCAGCCCGAGCGACTTTGGGCGTATTCAGCCGGGCGAGATCCTGATCTGCCCACACACGGACCCGGCGTGGACGCCGCTGTTCACGATCGCCGGGGGCGTGGTCACCCAAGCCGGCGGGGCACTGTCACACGCCGCGATCGTTGCGCGAGAGTACGGCATCCCCGCTGTACTCGGCATCACCGATGTCACCGAGCTGATCAGAGACGGCACCCGCGTCACGCTCAATGGCACGAACGGCACCCTCACCATCCACTGACCACATGAAGCGCAACACCCGTTCAAGGAAGGAGACCGGGAGACGCATGTTCGCATGCGACCTCTCGAATCACTTATGGCAATCAGGTACCTCTACATCGCTCGGCATGGCGATGCCGACGCATTCGGCGCACTCACCGACACCGGCCGCGAACAGGCCAGGCTTCTCGGGCGACGTCTCTCACGATTGCCGATCACGGCTGTCTGGCACTCACCGCTGCCCCGTGCACGAGATACCGCGGCCGAACTCGACCTGTTTCTGAAGGGAAACCCGCCAGTCGCCGAGGCCCCCGAGCTGATCGACCACGTGCCGTACGTGCCCTCGATTGAGGAAACCCCACCATCCTGGGTGCCATTCTTCGACGGCTACGATGCCGAAGAAGCCAAAGCCGGGAACAAGATCGCCGACAGTCTTATCGAGAGATTCGCCACCACACCCGCAGATGGGGACGACCTCCACGAGGTTCTCATCACCCACGCCTATCCCATCGCTTGGCTCATTCGCCACGCTCTCGACGCCCCGCCAGGGCGGTGGCTTGGCCTTTCCAGCGCCAATACCGCTCTTACTGTCATCGACTACCGCCCAGGTCTTGCACCTGGCATAACGATGTTCAACGAGATGAGCCACCTACCCGCCGAACTGCGATGGACCGGGTTCCCGGCTACCTCCAGACCCTGACGCTGAGCGGAGGAGGACGAGCAACTGGCCCTGATCTCCAACTGCTGCGGGGGCGCAATAGGCGCGAAGCTGGTTCGAGCAGGATCAAGACCCATCGCACTGAACCGCAGAGCGCCTCCCGGGCCCGAGCAAAGCGGCCCTCGCGAGAGAGCGACGATGTGCGGTACATTGGGTTCATGCATTTGTACTTCCTGTGACGGCTGAGTAGGCCCACCGCGCTCGTTGAGTACCTCCGAGCCCGCGGCGGCCGCTCGTTCTGACCCTTCCTAGGGTCGCCGTCATTTGCGTACCCGTTTGCCTCTCGGCTTCTGGTACGTCGTATCGAAGGATTCGAATGCTCACCCCTACCAACCGTCATCCGGCGCGCCATCGCGCGCAACTCAGTGCCACCGACGTCTCTGTGATGAGGGGCACGATGTCTGTACTTAATTACGTCAACCTCGTCGTCACGCCCTCATCCCGAGTCGCGATCGTGGGAGAGAACGGGCGCGGAAAGTCCACCCTGCTGCACGCCCTGGCCGGCACCTTGCCGCCCGATAGCGGAACTGTGCAACGCATTGGCACTCTTGGCCTCGCCGAACAGGAGATGACAGCTGCCGACGAGAGAACCGTTGGCCAGGCTGTGGCGGACTCAATCGCCGAACCGCTCGCGGCGTTGGCAACATTCGATGCAGCCGCTCGCGCGCTTGCCAACGGAATAGATGGAGCCGCAGAGGAGTACGCCGCCTCGTTGGAACTCGCCGAGGCGCTCGATGCCTGGGATGCCGAGCGGCGCGTGCAGATAGCGCTCGAAGCCCTCGATGCGGAGACCGACAAGACTAAGTTGCTCGCTGATCTATCTGTGGGGCAGAGGTATCGGGTCCGCTTGGCTTGCCTCTTAGGCGCGGACCATGACTTCCTCCTACTCGACGAGCCCACCAACCATATTGATCGCAGCGGACTCGATTTCTTGACGGCGCAGCTCCGAAGTCGCAGCGGCGGTGTGGTCGTTGTCAGCCACGATCGAGCCCTGCTGTCCGACATTGCGGACACCGTTGTCGATCTTGACCCGACACTGGATGATCGCCCGCGCATCTACGGCAGCGGTTACTCCGGATACAGGGAGGGGCGCCAAGCCGAACGCGTCCGGTGGGAGCAGGATTACGACCGCCAGCAAGCCGAGCACGCCCGCCTGCAGGAGAGCCTCAGCGCCGCACAGAACAGGCTCGTCTCGGGATGGCGCCCGGAAAAGGGCACCAATAAGCACGGCCGCGCAACCCGCGCCGGCGGGCTCGTGCAGAACGTGCACCGGCGCCAGGAAGTCCTCGAAGCTCACGCCGTCACGGTCCCCGAACCACCGCAGCTCTTCCGGTTCCCCGACCTTCCGACAAGGACTGGGGCCGTCCTCATTGATGTCGACAGCGTCAGTGTCGCAGGGCGGTTGACCGAGCCGGTTTCGTTCTCGCTCTCACACCGGGGCCGCCTCGTGGTGACCGGACCGAACGGTGCCGGTAAGTCGACGCTGATCAGCATCGCCGCTGGCGATCTGAGTCCGGACACCGGAACTGCCCGGTGTCCTCGTGGAACACGGCTGGGCTACCTCCGCCAGGAAACCGCTCTGCCAGAGGACCGGAGGGTCAGCGAGCTATACGCCACGCACGTCGGCGAACTCATCGCCGCAGGCGTCATGGAGTCCTCGGAAGCCATCGGCCTCTCACAACTCGGTCTCCTGCGTCCGCGTGAGGCGGGCAAGCGCGTGGGAGAGCTGTCGATGGGGCAACAGCGCAGACTTGATCTGGCCCTCGTGCTCGCGACACGTCCCCACGTGCTGCTGTTGGATGAACCCACCAATCATCTCTCCATTGCGCTCGTTGATGAACTCACCGAGGCTCTCGGCGCAACTCAGGCGGCCGTCGTTCTCTCGACGCATGATCGGCAGCTTCTCCGTGACGTGGAGGATTGGCCGAGCCTTCAACTGACGGCGTCGGTCGATCGCGAGGCACTCGTATGAGCGAGAAGAAGTTCGACCGGATGCGTGCCTTGCGGCCTCTGGCGACTCGGGACTACCGCCTTCTGTTCGCTGCGGTGGGCATCGAGGTTTTCGGAACGGGTATGTGGACGATCGTCATGGTCTTCCAAGTGCTCGCGCTTGATGACAGTCCCCTTGCGCTCTCCGCGGTCGCAACAGGCATGAGTCTCGGCCTGTTCGCGTTCTCGATTCTCGGCGGCGTGGTCGCGGATAGATTCTCCAAACGCCGAATCATCATCACCGTTCAGGGGTGCACCGCCGTCGTCATGGGTATGGTGGCCGTTCTATCGCTCACCGGAACGATCGAGCTGTGGCACGTCGGCGTCGCCTCGTTCGCGATGGGCGCCGGAAGCGCGTTTTTCTACCCGGCGTACAGCGCGTACTTGCCAGAGGTACTTCCGGCAGAACAACTCCTTGCTGCGAATGGACTCGAGGGCGCACTACGCCCATCGATGGGTCAAGGGCTCGGCCCCGCTCTCGGGGGAATCGTCGTCGGTCTTTTCTTCCCTGCCATCGGGGCGGCAATCGTCGCGGGCTCGTACTTGGTTGCATTCGTCATCACTCTGTTCCTCAGCCACCGCAACGAACCAGTTCGCGGCACATCGCCCGAGGAGCGTGCGAGCATCTGGGGAGACCTCCGCGCGGGAGTAAATTACGTGTCGCGCACGCGCTGGCTGCTCTGGACGCTGATTTTCGGTTCCTCACTCGCGCTCATCATCCAGGGTCCAATCGAGGTGCTCCTGCCCTTCCTTACCCGCGACCGATTCGAGGACGCCGAAGCGACTTTCGGATTCCTCCTCGCTGCATACGGGATCGGCGGGGCGGTCGGCTCGCTCGTTGTCTCGTCGCTGAAGCTCCCGCGTCGCTACCTCACGTTCATGATCGTCTGCTGGGGCGGGGGCACGCTTCCTCTCGTGGTTATCGGCGTCGCCAACAACCTGATCCTGATGCTCGCAGCGCTGTTCATTGTCGGCGCAGCGACGGGAGCCGGGGTCGTTGTCTGGGGGACGCTACTTCAGCGACTCGTGCCGCTCGACATGATCGGCCGAGTCGCGAGCCTCGACTTCTTCGTCTCGATCGCGTTCATGCCGGTCTCGATCGCGATAGCCGGTCCGCTTTCGCTCCTCGTTCCCATCCCCACAATCTTCGTGATCGCAGGAGTCATCCCACCAGTTCTGGCGCTTATCGCGCTGATGGCTGGGCGCATGCGAGAAAGCGAGGTACGGCACCCCCTGGACCCCCACTGAACAGCAACGAGCGTCGTGCGAAGCAACGGAGGTCCCGCCTTCGACACGGTATGTGTCGGCCAGCGGGCGTCCGTGACCTTCGTTGAAACACCTCGCTCGCCATGGATACCCCGTGCAGCGTCCGGCTGGGACCTGCGTCCACCGTCGCATCCCTCTCAGCCGGACGAGAGAATCCGTGCTGGTAAAGTACGAGTCATGACTTGTAGTTACCAGCACAACAAGCCCAAGAACGTCGTCTAGCGGCGACGTGCCTTGTAGGCCGAGTTGAGAGCGGCAGAGAGTGCCGCCCTCCTCGGATGTTCTTGTGTGACCTGACACAAGTCGGCTTGGTGAGTCGCCGGAAGGTATCTAATCCTCCCGAGACGACAAGGAACCATTTAAATGGCACACATAGTTGCCTATCAACCGCAGTACCGTACCGCTCTGCTGGATCTCGCCATTCAGGCATGGGAACCAGTGTTTCCACTGCTCATTGGAGACGTCCCTGCCTTCGTCTACGAGTCCTTCTATCCCTCCGGTTGGCGTGATCGTCAGTACCGAGATCTCGCAGCGACCCTCGACTCGGAACCGGACAGCATTGAACTCGCTCTCGACGGAGACCGCCCTATTGGATGGGTCTGCACCCGCCTGCATCCCGAGGACGACATGGGTGAGGTTTACGTCCTCGTCGTCGCCCCCGAATATCAGCAGCGAGGTGTCGGCAGGCTGCTCATGGAGCGTTCGTTCGCTAGGGTGCGCGCCGCGGGCATGAGAATGGTTATGGTCGAGACTGGGGACGACGGCGGCCACGCACCTGCGAGAGCCGCATACGAATCCATGGGTTTCGAGCGCTGGCCCGTTGCTCGGTACTTCAAGGATCTTCGCGAGAACGAGCATCGCCGCGAGAACGGTAGGCGTCCAGTCAAGTAGCAGGTCGTGGCCATGAGTGGCGAGACGCCGGTGACGCGCCCCCGAGACTTGGCATCGTCAGTCGACGTTGCCTCTCATCGGTGTGGAACAGATCGCGCTTACTCGCCGCTCATGGCACGCACATCGACGCTTGACTCCCCAGTAGCGCCGGTCGCTTATGACTGCGTGAAAGTAATCGTCGTTCGCGACGGCTCCGCGATTCTCCTTTCGAAGTTCTGGCAGAAGCCAGTCAGGCCCGGAGATGTAATTGTGCTGGCGGCCAACACGTTGTGCGGCTCCGAGCCGGAAGGTCGGATTACGGTCACGACGATCTACGCCGACAACGATTACGTACTCGATCAGTTGCGCTGGCAGTACGCCGGGGTTATCCGCGATCGTCTCGACGCGCAGGGCTTCGTCAAGGCGGTCTACACGGACCCGGTGCAAATTCTCCGGCTTGGGGAAGCTCGGGCAAGCGTGTTGCTGCCGTGGTTAGACGAGTTGGTCAGGCTCAGCGCTGATGGACGCTTCTCCCTCCACTTTCTACGGATGCAGGCGCTGTGGTCTCAGATCGCAGATGTGGTTGTGCCGCTGATGACCAAATCGACGGCGCAACTCTCGGGCTCACAGCGTGTGGATAGTCAGTCCTCCATGCCAGAGCGTCGGCGGTTCACCCCATTGCGCATCGAGGTACGCCGCACCGCTGGCTTGCTTCGCAGGTTCCCCGAACGACGCTGGACCCTCGACCAGCTTGCATCCGAGGTACACCTTTCGCCATCGCGACTAAGTACTTTGTTCGTAGAGGCCTACGGCAAGACCCCATTGGCATTCCTGACAATGATCCGTGCCGAGCAACTGGCCAAATATCTCAGGGAGACGGACCTGACCGTCGCCGCCGCGATGCAGCGGGTCGGTTGGCACTCCCGTAGTCACGCGAGCCGACTGTTCCGCCAATACGCCGGAGTGAGCCCGGGTAAATATCGGCAGCTCCGCAAAGTCATCGCGAAGTGATGCGCCGGATCTTGTCATTTGGTGCCGCATCCACCTAAAGGCGACCGGTTTGCCCTTCGGGCAGTTGATGAGGCTGGTAGTCCAGTAGAGACTCGTTGGGTTCACCACTGTTCCTGACGGCCACAATCTTTCCGTTGTCCGTCTCTCGTTGCTGGTGATCCCGGCGTACCTGATGGTCACCGAGCCCGATCGGCCCGGTGCTCAGGGTATCGGGAGGAGACCAGGCCATGGACAAAACGCGGGAGCAATCCCAGGAAGCGCGGGAGACAAAGCTCGACGAGCTGCATGAGCGCCTGACCGGCGCCGTGGAACAACTCGTCTCCGGTGATGACTGGGCTCGGGCGCTCGCGTTCGCGGCACGGTTTCGGGCACGATCGTTTTCCAACACATTGCTGATCTGGGCGCAGCATGAGGCCGCCTACGAGGCAGGTCGCGTGCCCGACCCCATGCCGTCGTATGTCGCGGGTTACAGGCAGTGGCAGGGGTTGGGCCGCCAGGTAGAGAAGGGGCAATCGGGGTACATGATCTTCGCCCCGGTAACGGGACGCTTCGCCTCATCGAATCCCGCCGCCTCCGATTCATGGCGTCGGCTTGGGAAGGACGAGCAGCCCCGGCCGGGCGAGGTCGTGCGGTCGAAGATGATCGCCGCCCGCCCTGCCTACGTGTGGGATGTCGCGCAGACGGCTGGAGACCCGATCCCGGAACCGCCCTCACCACGCCTGCTGGAAGGCGAGGCCCCTGCCGGTCTATGGCGCGGACTGGCAGCCGTGGTCGAGGAGCGCGGGTTTGAGGTGCTGCGGGTCCCGCATGAGGGGCTGATCCACGGTGCCAACGGTATGACGGACTACACCGCGAAGACGGTGGCGGTGCGAGAAAACATGGACCCGGCCGCACAGGTGAAGACTCTCGCTCACGAACTCGGTCATGTGCTCATGCACGGCCTTGATGCCGAGAACGCTCGCCAGCATCGTGGAATCGGGGAGGTCGAGGCAGAGTCGGTCGCGCTGATGATCGGCGCCGCCCACGGCATGGACACTTCTGGTTACACGATTCCGTACGTGTCGACCTGGGCGGCCAGGGTCGACGGCAAGGAGCCGGTCGAGATCGTCAAGACCGCCGGTGAGCGGGTTCGCAAGACCGCGATGGGAATCCTCGACCAGCTCGATACCACCCAGATCGGGGACGGCACCCCGCCGGGCTTGGACCGCGAGACACCGCAACGGACCCAGTCCGGTAGCGAACGGTCAGCGCCCGAACGCGCAGCGTTGCTACATGACGCTGGCCCGCGGGTCACGACCGTAGCGGCTGCAACGGCGCGAGAGAGAGGCCTGTGATGGTCTTCCCGGACGTGTTCGCCAGTGCGTTGAGGCGAGCATCCGGCCCGCAGTCGTTGCCTGCTGCCGCCGAAGAGCTGGCCCGCGTGGGAGTGCCGGTGTTCCCGTGCATACCCGGCGGGAAGCGACCGCTGACCGAGCACGGCTTCCACGACGCCACGACCGACGCCGACCGAGTCGCCGCATGGTGGGGCCGGTCTCCTGGGGCAAACATCGGCGTCCCGACCGGTGCACCCTCGGGCATGGTCGTGGTGGATGTCGATGTCCATGGCCCTGTCGATGGGTTCCGTGGTTTCTCCCGCGCCCATCGAGCGGATCTGCTGGACGGGTGGCAGCTCCTGGTATCGACGCCGTCCGGTGGGATGCACGCTTACTACCGGTCCACGTCTGGTCAGGTGCAACGGTCCTGGCAGGCGGCGCGCGCGGGGATCGACTTCCGTGGCGACGGCGGATACATCGTCGTCCCACCCTCACGGATGTCCATCGCCGGAGACGTTGTCGGTTATCGGGTGCGGCGGGTCGAGGCCGGAACGTCCTCGGTGCTCGACTCGGATCGGTTGCGAGATTTCCTCGACCCGCGCCCCACAGTTCGCGAGCCGATGAATACAGCTCAGCGGCAAGGTGCGGATGTGTCGCGGTTGGCGGCGTGGGTCGCTGGACGCGCGGAGGGTGAGCGGAACCGCAGCCTGTTCTGGGCCGCGTGCCGGCTCGCGGAGAACGGCCTGCCAACCTCCGATGCCCTCGACGTACTGGGCACTGCTGCTTCGGATGCGGGTTTGGGTGAACGGGAGATCATCGCGACCATCCGTTCTGCCTACCGTGCCGCTCATCCCGACAGGGACGCGGCCGCGGCCTCGGCCTCGGCCTCGGTGCGAGCCTTGGCACCTTCAGAGGCAGGCATCTGGTTTGCCGGAGATCCTGCTGCTGTGGGTCCGTCGAATATGCGGAGGCTGTGATGTCCACCTCCATTCTCGCCGAGCAAGTGGGCCGGCGTTGGGCGGTAGTGACGGCTGTGGCCGGGACGATATTCATCGCTGCGGGGGCGTTCTGGCTCAGCTTCACGGCATTGGCAGATCTTGCCGCCCGGTCCGGAATCGGTGAAGAACAAGCATGGGCTTGGCCGCTGATCGTGGACGGGATTATCGTGGTCGCTACCGTCGCCGTCGTCGCCCTGGCCGGACAGCGGTCAGCCTGGTACCCGTGGGCGCTGCTGGTCGGCGGGGCCGCCGTGTCTGTGACCGCGAACGCGATCCACGCCGTCGTCGCCGCCGACGCCGGTGTCCCAGGTGTGCTGGCCGCGAGTGTGGCGGCAGTCCCGCCGGTTGTGCTGCTGGCGATCACCCATCTGACCGTCATCCTCACCCGCCCCCTCCCCACCGCTGGGGAGCCGTCACCCGTTGAGGAGACGCCGGACGTCTCAGGTACCACGACCGTGCAACGAAGCCTCGCACCACCGCCGCGCGTTGGGAGCACGCTCTTGAAACGGCTCCCCGCTGTTGAGGAAGCACCGCTCCCCGCGGCTGCTGCCGCGGATCGGCGCGACCACGCTCGGGAGCTCCATGGCCGGGGGTGGTCGAACAAGAAGATCGCCCGCGAGCTCCAGGTACATCCCTCGACCGTGGGCCGGTGGTTCGCCAGCGCGCACCTCCCCGACGACACAGAAGATGCCGACATCGAGGAGGCAGAGAACTCATGAGCAGCCATCCCGCCCAGCCACACGAGCGCCATCAACACGCGCCCGAGCCGGATACGGCCCCCACCTCATCGGAGCGCGCCGACAGGACAGAGACCCCGGAGGCGGTGCAGGCCGCAAGAATCAGCCGCCCGGGCAGCGACACGTCGCCGACAGGAGCGTCCGTCCGACGGGTGCGGGGTGTGGAGTGGGTGCGACCTAGCGACCTGATGGCTCGTCACGGTGCCACGTTGGCGGGTCGGGGTATCGACTTCGAGGTCGAGCTGGCCCGCCGCACCCGTAGCCTCCCGGGTCAGGCGGTCCGTGCGGGCAGACGCAGGATCAGCGACGTACAAACCGTCGAGGCCGAGCGGGCACGCCGTTTACCGCCGGTGTCGGACTTCGGGCGTTCGGACGGGTCACAGTCCTGGGTGACGCGTTCGGGGATCGGGCTGAGGTGAGCTGACGATGCGCGCCCCCAGCACCGACACGTCGCCGATGACGTCTGCTGGGGGCGCGTGCGCACCTGTGTGTCAGGAGGTGCCCTGACCATGACCGAGAACACGCACACGACCACCGAGCGCCCGACCGAGAGCGTCGAGGACTTCACAACCAGCGAAGGCCTACGAGTCCTGCTGCGCCGGCTCCACGCCTCGGGGCCTGGCGCATGGCGACGCGACCCAATGGCAGCCGAGCTGATGGAGTTCGTAGCCGAGAAGTACGCGCCCTTGGCACGCAAGCACGGGTTGGACCCATGGGAGGCCGCGTCCGCAGCGTTCGACGTGATGCGCACCCGGGCCGCCCGGACCGCGGTCGACCCGTGGGCGGTAATCACTCATGCGGTGCGGATCACCTGCATCTTCGAGGAACGCGCCCAAGGCTTGCTGTGCTCGGTACATCAGGCACGACGCCCGCACGTGTCGGCATTCCACGACCCGGAACGCTTCAGCGACCGCGACAATCCCCTGATCGACTACGACCCCGCGTTCCACGTCACCGATCCAACGCCAACAGGCGACGGCAAGAGCCAAGGTGAGGACGAGCCCTCGGCAGGGGCGTCCACCTCGGCGTCGTCGGCGGTCGAGGATGCCATCGCGTTCTTCACCCTGCTGGACTGGCCGCCGGCGACCGCGCGAGCCGGGATCGAACACGTCTGCGGGGCACTGACCAGGGCTGGCACCCGTCAGGCCACCTACGAGGCGTTGCGACGCGACAAGCATGCCCGAGCTTTGCTCGACATCCCTCGCACCTCTTGGACTGCTCTATTGAAAGCGGTACTGGGCAATCCTCACCCTGCCTACGCCGCGACTGCTGCCGGTCGGGGCGTGCTGCTACGGCTTCTGATCGGCGAGCCCGTCGCGGTGCTGTTGCGTGATGACGACCTCGTCCTCGCCGTCTCTCTCGCCGCCCCTCGCGAACCTGGCGGGGGTGGGTCGCGGTGAGCGCGCCATCGGGGTTCATCGAGCTGGAGCGGACGGTCGCCTCGATTCGGGTCGGACGCCGGCATCGCACCGAGCTGGGCGACATCGATGAACTTGCTGCGTCCATTGATCGCGACGGGCTCCTGCAACCCATCACGATCACTCCCGACGGGGTGCTGGTGTGCGGTGCACGTCGACTGGCGGCGATCACACGTCTCGGGTGGAAGAAGGTCAACGTGTGGGTCCGCTCCGGGATCTCCGACCGCCTCGGATATCTCCTGGCCGAGCAGGACGACAACGCGCTGCACAAGCCACTGACGCAGACCGAGGCGGCCGCCCTCTACCGGGAACTGAAGACCCTGATGGCCGAAGACGCCGAACGGCGACAAGCAGCAACCATGTTCAGCAGCGACCACCAGCCGGGAGCTGACGGTGGTGGAAATTTTCCACGACCGTCACTCGGCTCACGCGGCAAGACCCGCGAGCAGGCCGCGGCGATGATCCCGGGCGGCGCCTCCTACAAGACCCTCGACAAGATCAGTTACCTGGAGCAAATCGCCGCCGACCCCGCCCAACCGACCGAACTCCGCGCGCACGTCACCGCTGAGTTGGCACGCATCGATGCTGGCGCGCCGGTGCATCCCATCTACGAATCCGTCCGCGCTACGGCGACCACCGCTCAAGATCGGCGTGAGACTGACCTGCACCAGCTCGCCTCCGACGCGCTCGCCCGAGCCAAGAACAGCAAGACGAAGAAACGCACGCCCCGCCCCATCCCGCTCTCCGATGCAGGTGGCGAGCCGGTGCGGTATCCGGTGCGGGCGTTCGTGCTCACCTGGGGCGAACTGGTCGACTGGTGGACCCACTACGACGCCGAGCAACTCGCCGCCGAACTCAGCGACGAACAGATCGAGTCCTTCCTGACCACCGTCGCCGGGACTGGCCGGTTCGCGGACGAGCTGCGTGCCGCCCACGACCGACAGACCGGCAGCGACTTCGCGCCCGTCCGCGGTCACCTACGCGCCCTCTGACTTCTCCGCGCCGCTCTTCGGGCCGCTGGGTTCCCGTAGTGCACCTACGGAGCATGAAGACACCCGACCTCACTGACCCCCGCATCCGTCGCCGGTGGATCGCCGTGCTCGCCGCAGTCGCGGCGGTTCTCGTGCTGGCCGGTGTCGGCGTCTACGGCCTCATCACCGGACCACCCACGCCAGCCGGCACCGACAGCGGCTCGACCGGTCCTGGGCCAATTGCCACAACACCTACCGTCCCGGCGCCGACTGCGACACCGCGCCTGCCCGTCGTAGCCGGGTCGGATGATCCGGAGACTTTCGCCCGCAACGTTGCGACCGCCCTGTTTGCCTGGGACACCGCGTCCGGATTCATGCCCCTGGACTACACCTCAGTTCTCCTCGCAGTCGGCGACCCCACTGGAGCCGAGCAAGCCGGACTTGCCTCCGACATCGCCACCTACCTGCCCACCCGGGAAGCGTGGGTCGAGCTGCGCCAGTACGCCACGACCCAGCACCTCACCATCGACACCCTGATCGTCCCCGATGCCTGGGACACCGCCATCGGCCAGGCTCAGCCGGGCCAGCTCGCTGCGGGAACGACCGCCTACACAATCGAGGGCACCCGCCACCGCTCTGGTTTCTGGAACAACGAATCGGTCGCCTCCGAGCATCCGGTTGCGTTCACGGTGTTCATCGTCTGCGGCCCGACCTACGACACCTGCCATCTGCTGCGGCTGTCGCAGCTCGACAACCCCCTTCGATAAGGCCGGGGTGAATCACTCGTGAAGAAGCTTGCCGCTGCCGCGCTCGCCTTGGTTCTGCTCGGCCCGTCGTTTGCGTTGGTCGGGGTCGGGGTGTTGATGAACCCCGCTTCCACGGCTGCGTGCACCGTCGCCGGGAACGGCATCACGATCGGCGATGTCCCCGAGTCGTTGAGCGTGACCACCGCGAACGGCGAGACATTCACCCTCAACAACCGTCAGCTCACCCACGCCGCGACAATCATCGAGACCGGCTTGGGCATCGACGGGGTTACCCGGGACGGGCTCCAGATCGCGCTGATGGCAGCCCTCACCGAATCCACCCTGCGCATGCTCGCCAACACGGGCACCTACCCCGAGTCCGGGAACTACCCCAACGACGGTGACGGCTCCGACCACGACTCGCTGGGTCTGTTTCAGATGCGACCTCAGTCCGGGTGGGGCACGGTCGCCGACCTCATGGACCCCGTCTATCAGGCGCGGGCGTTCTTCGGAGGACCAGACGGCCCGAACTACCCGAGTCCCCGAGGGCTGCTGGACATCCCCGGCTGGGAATCCATGGACAAAGGCGAAGCCGCCCAGGCCGTCGAGGTATCTGCCTACCCCGACCGCTACCGCAACTACGAGCCCGTCGCCGAGACCATCCTGACCAACCTCATCACCACGACCACTGCGGGCACTTCGACCGGCGGCACAGTCGCGCCAATAGTGATGACCGCGGCAGAGTCGTCGCGGGTGGTGTTCCCGCTGCCGGAGGGAACCTGGGTTCCCTCCTCGGACTACGGGCCCCGGGTCCACCCGATCAGCGGGGAGAACTCGTTCCATACCGGTGCTGACTTCGCCGCCCCCGACGGCACCCCCATCCTCGCCGCGGCAGACGGAACCGTGACCGTCGCCGAGTTCTCCGGCGGCTACGGCGGACTTGTCGTCATCGAACATCACATGGACGGAGCAGTCGTGGCGACGGCGTATGCGCACATGTGGGAGACCGGCATCCGCGTCACCGCCGGCGACACCGTGACCGCCGGACAGCACATCGGCGACGTCGGCTCTTCCGGCAACTCCACCGGCCCGCACCTGCACTTCGAGGTCCACAATGGCGGCACCAACGGCCAGCACACGGACCCCGCCTCCTGGCTCAACGCCCACAACGCCGCCGATCTTCCCGAGCCTGCCACCGGCACACCCGGCGGCTGCAACCCCGGGCCGGGGACACCGGGCGGGGAGCCGGAGCCGGTGGATGGCGACCCAGACCGAATGGTCGACGACCCAACCAGCGGCGGGCAGATCACCGCCCGCCTCCTTCACCTCCACACCCAGGCCACCGCAGCATTCCCGGAAACCTCCTGGTCCTGCTACTCGCCACGTCCCGGCACCGTCTCCGAACACCCCCTGGGCCGGGCCTGCGATCTGACGTTCGGTAACGCCATCGGCACCAACCCCACTCCCCCGCAGCTCGAGGCCGGATGGCAGGTCACCAACTGGATGAAGGACCACGCCGAAAACCTCGGCGTCGAGTATCTGATCTGGCAGAACAAGATCTGGTCCTTGGCCCGAGACGCCGAAGGATGGCGCGACTACGCGCACGGCACCGATATCACCACCCGGCACATCGACCACCTCCACGTCACTGTCCGGGCCGGAAGCTGACGGCCATGGACGTGTTCCCCGACTTCGAAGGCCTGAGCGGCATCGGCGACCTGCGCGAAGTAGTCGGCGCGCTCCTGACGTTCGTGCTCATCACCGCCGTGCTGATGCTGATCGTCTCCGCCATCATCTGGGCCATCGCCACTGCCAACGGCAACCACACCGCCGCGTCCAAGGCACGCATCGGCGCGTGGACCGCGCTCGGGACCACAGTCGTGGCCGGCGGCGGGGTCGCGTGGATGAACTGGCTCATCACGCTTGGCCAGCAGCTCTAACGCCGCCCTGCCGCCCACGTACCGGACCTGTCGTGTTTGCGGCGTCACGGGTCGGGCCGCGCACCTGACCGCCGAACCCATCCATGTCCTCCGCACTACGGGCGGAGAACGTTCGTCAGGAGGCCCACCGTGTTCGATCTCATCACCGCCCTGCCCGTGCTCATGCCCATGGACATCAACATCGATCCCAACAGCGATGGCCTGCCTGGTATCGCACAGCTCCGCACCATCGTCGGAGCCGTGATGACCGTCGGTCTGATCCTGTCCGTGCTGGCGCTGATCATCTCGGCGATCGTGTGGGGCTTCGGCGCGAACTCCTCCAACCCGCATCTCGCCGGCCGCGGAAAAGTCGGCGTCCTCGTCTCCTGCGGTGCGGCAGTGATCTGCGGAGCGTCGGTGACGCTGATCAACTTCTTCTGGAACGTCGGCCAGCAGGTCTGACCCACCCACCCGACTCGACCCTATGTGTGAGGAGTGATTGCGGTGGGTGTGTGCGATGTCCCCATCATCTCGTCCGTCTGCGACACAGCCGGCGAAGCCGCCGCGTCCCTGGTGGCGGCACCGTTCGACTGGCTCGCCTCCGCGATGGGCGCCGCCGCGGGCTGGCTGTTCGAGGCCGTCTGGACCGTGTTCGACACCACCACCCTGGTCGACGTAACCCGGCCGGAGTATGTGGCGGTCTACAACATCTTGTTCGGCATCGCCGTGTTCGTGATGCTGATCTTCTTCTGCCTCCAACTCATCACCGGCCTCACCCGCCGTGACCCGACCGCCCTGTCCCGGGCAGCACTCGGCCTAGCAAAATCCGTCCTCGGATCGTTCGTCGTCATCACCCTGACCGCGTTGCTCTTGGAGATCGTCGATCAGCTCTGCATCGGCATCGTCCAAGCCGCCGGCGAGACCACCGAGTCGATGGGCGACAAGATCACGCTGCTGGCCGCGGGACTGGTCGGGATCAACATCGCCGCCCCCGGGGTCGGGGCGATCATCACGATCTTCCTCGCTGGCCTCGCTATCGCTGCCGCCGCCATCGTGTGGTTGAGCTTGCTGGTCCGCAAGGCCCTCCTGCTGGTCGCGATCGTTCTCGCGCCGCTGGCGTTTTCCGGTGCGTCGTGGGATGCCACCAAGGGGTGGATCAGCAAGTGGGCGATGTTCGTCATCGCCCTGATCGTCTCCAAGCTCGTCCTGGTCGTGATGTTCCTCGTCGCCATCACCCAAGTCTCCGCGCCGATCGACGGGGATCTGTCCTCCGTCGCCGATCCGATCGCCGGGATCGTGCTGATGGCGATGGCCGCGTTCGCTCCGTACCTGACGTACAAGTTCCTGTCCTTTATTGGCTTCGACATGTACCACGCGATTGGGTCCGAGCAGGACGCGAAGAACGCCCTCAACCGGCCCATCCCCACACCATCGAAGCCGCAGGGCGGCGAACCGAAGAAGGTTCTCGACGGCGGCAACAACTCCGGAGGCGGTGGGGGTGGGAAGACCCCGCCGCCGACGAACACGGCACCCCAGGGCCCTGGTGGCGTTGCCGGAGCCGGAGGCGGGAAGGCCGCCGCCGCGGGCGGCAGCTCCGCAGGGGCAGGGGCTGCGGCAGCAGGCCCGGCAGCAGCGGCAGTAATCGCAGCGAAGGTCGCCAAAGATGCTGCTACCGCTGGCCCCAAAGCCGGCGCCGCGCTCGGCGGGCACGGCGAGGCCGCCGCTGACTCGGCCTCCCAGGCAGGCAGCACACCCCCGGCGTCACAGACACCGCCGCCGTCCACCCCGGCGCCCAAAGCACCGACTGCACCGAAACAGACCCCACCTCCGGCTCCGAAGCCGACCGGGAAGGAGTGAGAACCATGACGACCAAGAACGAGCGCGCCATGTCTTCGGAACTGGTGCCAGTGAAGTTCTCCCGCCTCACCCGCCGGGGAGTGCTGCTGGGCCTGTCTCTGGCCCAGCTCATCACCTTGGCCACCGGCATCCTGAGCATCGTCGGCGCGCTATACGCCGGCGGCGGCATCCTGCTCGCGTACACCGCGCCCGTCTGGGTACTCGCCGCCGCCCTGACCTGGACACCAATCGCCGGACGCCCCGCCATCGAATGGCTACCCGTCGCGTCCTGGTGGCTCTGGCGTTCCACCGGCGGGCAACTCCTCTACCGCAGGCGGGTCGTCACCCCACGCCCCGTCGGCACCCTCGCGCTGCCCGGCGACGCGGCCCGGCTCCGCGAATACACCGACCCCGACACGAACGCGGGGATGATCCACGACCCCCACCAGCAGACCCTTACTGTTGTGTGCGAGATCAGCCATCCCGCGTTCGTGCTCCTCGACGCCGGTGAGCAGGAGCGTCGCGTCACCTCCTGGGGCCGCGTACTGGCCACCGTGTGCCGATCCGGCCGAATCGCCACTCTCCAAGTGTTAGAGCGCACCCTGCCGGATTCCGGCACCGGGCTGGCCGAATGGTGGGCCTCCCACGGGATATCCGACGACTCCTGGGCCGCGACCACCTACGCCGAACTCATTGACCGCGCCGGGCCCGCCGGAGAACGACACGCCACCACCCTGTCTCTCTCGCTGGACATGAAAGCCGCCGCTCGGCAGATTAGGACCGCCGGCGGCGGCATCCGCGGCGGCGCAGCCGTACTCCGCCAGGAGATGTCCACCCTCGTTGCAGCTCTGCGCTCCGCCGACCTCACACCCTCCGGATGGCTCACCGCTGGACAGATCGCCGTCATCCTCCGCGGTGCCTACGACCCGGCGATCGCCGCCACCCTCGAACGTCACGGCGAGCTGGGACAGAACCTCGCCACCGCCGGCCCGGTCGCAGTCAACGAGTCCTGGACACGGCTGCGCACCGACTCCGCCCACCACACGACACTGTGGATCAGTGAGTGGCCCCGCTCGATGGTCTATCCCGGATTCCTTTCGCCCGTACTGCTCTCCACCGGCATCCAACGCAGCTTCTCGCTGATCTGCACTCCGATGCGCTCGGACCAAGCCGCCCGCGACATCCGCAAGAAGAAGGTCGAGCACATCAGCGACGCCGCCCAAAGAGCGAAGATCGGCCAGATCGAGGACGCCGCCCTCACCGCCGAATACCAAGACGTTCTCCAGCAGGAAGCCGACCTCACCGCAGGCCACGGAGTACTGCGCTACACCGGTCTGATCAGCGTCTCCGCCCCTACCGTCGACGAGCTGGAAGCCGCGGTCGCGGCTATTGAACAGGCAGCGATCCAAGCCTCCTGCGAAACCAGGTCCCTCGTCGGTCAGCAGGCGGCGGCATTCACGGCCGCCGCGTTGCCTCTGTGCCGGACTGTGTGACGTGTAGGTGGTGCTGGTGGGCAAGTTGTTGGTGCAGCGCTATGAACCCATTCGGTGGTTGCCGACGCCGTTTAAACAATCTATATTCAGAGAATGGTGAAACTAACTGGTCGCCTTAGCCGCCCGAATGCCGTGATCGCCTTCGCGGACTCGGGCGGGGATGGCGCTGTCGTGGTTCTCACGCATGGTGCGGGCGTTGACCATTCGATGTTTGATGCGCAGACCATCGCCCTTGCTCAGCGGGGTTTCCGCGTGATCGTATGGGATCTGCGGGGGCACGGACAATCAACGCTCGCAGACGGAACTCGATTTAGGGCCGCCGACGCGTTGGATGACCTCTCTGCGCTGCTTGCCGAGTGCGACCCCGCTAAGCCCGTCCTAGTCGGGCATTCGCTCGGCGGAAATCTCGTGCAGGCCTTCGCATGCGCGGACCCTGAACGCGTCAAGGGAGTGATCGTGGTCGACTCCACGTGGAACGCCGGCCCGCTGTCGTGGTTCGAACGAATCGCACTCCGGCTCGCTGCGCCGGCCCTGTCCCTGGTACCCGCGGGACGGCTACCTCGTCTCATGGCTCGCGCGTCGGCGGTCACTCCAGAGGCGATCGCCCGAACCGAAGCGATATTCGCTCGCATGCCCAAAGCAAGGTTCTTGGATGTGTGGCGGGCTACGGTGTCGTTTGTCGAGCCTGCTCCAGGGCAGTTGTTCCCGGTGCCGCTCGCTCTCATGCGCGGCGCCGAGGACGGTACGGGCAACATCTCGACCGCAATGCCGCGCTGGGCAGACACCGAGGGCGTTCAGGAGCATGTCATCCCGAACGCTGGACACATCGTCACGTGGGACGCTCCTGAACACGCGTCACGCACACTTATCGAAGTCCTAGATGGCTGGAACCACTCGTTCGCGGGTCAGGGAGAACGATCGTGATCTCCACCGAGCAAGAGCAGTTCGTCAACGCCATGGGAGAGACTCTCGCGACGTGGAACCTACCCCGCGCCACAGGACGGGTCTACGGGGATCTTCTGCTACGCGGAGAAGCAACCAGCTCGGAACAACTACGCACCGATCTTTCTCTCAGTTCCGGGGCCGTCAGCACCGCGATCCGAGAACTCGCGTCCTGGGGCTTAGTGCGCACTATCCCACAGCCTGGCAGTCGCCGGCTGCTCGTGGAGGCCGCCGGCGGCTTCGAGCAGCTCCTTGCCGCCAGCCACGAACGCACTCGTGCCTTCGTGCGCACTCTTCGCGCTGCGGAAGAATTGACCGAGAACGAGCACGCCGCCTCTCGACTTCGCGACGTCACGAACCTGTTTACGTCCTACGTGGACGCCGGCGAGCATGTGCTCCGCGATCATGCGCGGTCCTGAGTCAAAGAACACACCGCACCGACACCGACAACGCCGAGCACATGACGGACAATCGCCCGGTTCAGCTGCACCTATGGCCACCTACCGCGTCGTGGCTTTCTACATCTAGGCGGGGTCGGTGGGCCTGACGAGAATGGTTGTTGTCGGGTCGACATCGGGAGCCCACGCCAGCGTGGGCAGATCGGCGCTGTCCAGTCCATCGAGTTCGAGACGGACCTGTCCGGCCAGGTGGGCGGAGTTGACCGACTGCCCGTTGGCAATTGCGGCGTAGAACTGGGCTGCGTAGTTGATCGCGTCGGCATCGTCGATGGTGTCGGCCATGCCGATCGCGAACGGCACGACCTGGTCCACCAGATCATCGATCTGGGCTGCGGACTTGCAGGAGTTCAACAGCACCAGCAGCGGCGGATCATCGGTGGCGCGGATGGCGTTGGCAAACGCGCGGGCCGTGACGATCACGCCCGTGTGCGGTGCGTCCTGCTCATCCTCGAACACGATGAGGTCTTCATTGCTATGGCCTGAGAAGTGCACCACGTGGGGGCGGAACTTGGTGATTCCGTCGAGGAGGTCATGAGTGGTCGCCGCCGGCCGGACGTCGAGTTCGATCTGATCGCGATGCAAAGCGGATTCGACAGCCGCACGGATGCGCTTTTGCTCCCTTCCCACTCGGAGGTCCCCTTCCGAAGATGCCCCGAGAATCAGGACCCGAAGTTTCTCCGGCTTTGGAGTAGGAAACTGCCGTAGAACCTGGTCGACGGCTGATTCGGTTCCACTGATCCGTGACTCCAGTGTTGCCCGATCAGCGGCAGTCCGCCGGTCCGCCTGCTGCTGTTCGCGTTTACGGCGGCGCTCCGCGGCATCTGCCTCAGACTGCTCGGCTCGCGTCAGCTTGGTCAGCAATGCTGACTCCTCTTTCGAGTACCCGGCAGCCTTCGACTGCAACCGGCCGGCTTCTTTACCTGCGGTTTCGGCTTCCTGGTCTTTACGATCAGCTTCGCGGAGCTTGCTCTTCTCAGTCGTCTCGCTCTTGGTCTTTGAAGCGGACTGTCGGGCCTTGGCCGCCTCGGCACGTTTCTTGGACTCCTTCGTTCGATACTCGCCGGCCTTCTTCTCGGCCTCGATCCGTTGCTTGCGTTTCCGTTCAAGCTGACCCCGGTACTGACTCGCGCTCATCTGACTACCCCTCGCTCCATTGCGTCCACTCGTAGCCACGCTACGCCCGACCACGGACACCCTTGGCTCATCGCCGCGCACCTGCTTGACACGCCACGTGCCAAGGAGACTCGCAATGCCGACATTCAACGATCCACTAGCCGATGCCGCCGAGGCATCAGAAGCGCTGCGCGGCCTCGCCCACGCCAGCCGGACCTTCGACAACCCCGCCGACACGTACGCCGTTTTCGGTGATGTGATCTCCGGAGTGCGGTCGCTACGACAGGTCCTCGATCAGCTCGCGAACGCTCATCTGACCCACCGCGAACGCGCCCACGACGACGCCGGCAATCACGCTGCCGGAGCAGGTAGTGCCCTGACCGCTGCGGATGAGCTGCACCAGGCGGGCACTCTGCTGGATCAGGTGCACGACCGGCTCGATACAGCGTTCGGTCACTCGGGAACGATCGCCTGGCACCCCGAACCCGCCGTCGAACAAGCGCCGCTAAGCGAGCCCGCCGCGCGGCGGTGGGTCTCTGTCGTGTTCCTCCAAGGCGAGGACGCCGATGAGGTGCTCGACCTGATCGACCGGGACGGCACGGACGCGGCGATCGAACACTTGAAGAGATTCGACTACGGCGACGAGACCACCTCCGCCGCGATGGAGAACGGGTACGTCTACGACAAGCCCCTGGCGGGGCCGCTAGACCGTGTGGTTGCCGACGGCGACTACACCCTCACGTCAAACGCGGCGATGGGGCACGTGAGCCTGCTGCGCGCACACCCGGTTCCGCTTGATCCGCCCCTGGCTGGATCGGGTGCCAAGCCCAGTCGCGAGGCGATGCGGACGCCGCCTGTGGCGGATAGGGACTGGTTCGCCGGTCCTGCCGGCGGGACCGCCTCTGTTGCGAGGGGGCTGTCGCTGTGAATGAACGCGAGCAGTTGCACACCTCCGTACTCGTAGCGCCTGCCTCCGAGCGCCGCCGGCTCCGTAAGCAGCGACGGCAGGCCGCCGCCCACCTCCAGGCTGAACAGCGCCGCACCGAGAAGGCCGAAGCGAGGGCGAAAGCGGAGGCCGAGCGCGCCGAACGACGAGCCACCACCTACCTGCCTGCCGCGGGTGAGCCCGGACCGGCAGCACTGCGCTCCCCCGGTAAGTTCCGCCTGCCTCGGCATCAGGACACCTCTGCGACCTTGGCGGGGGCATACCCATTCGTCGCAGAAGGTGGGCTCGGCGCCGACGGGGTGTTCGTCGGTCAAGACCTCTACTCGGGAGGGTCGTTCGTGTACGACCCCTGGGTGCTCTACGCCCGAGGCATCATCACCGCACCGAACGTGGTGCTCGCGGGGATCGTCGGCTCTGGCAAATCCAGCCTCGCGAAGTCTCTCTACACGCGGAGCATTCCATTCGGCCGCCGCGTATACGTTCCGGGCGATCCGAAGGGCGAGCACACTGCGGTCGCGAAGGCCGTCGGTGGGCGGGCGATCGTCCTGGGCCACGGACTCAACACCCGCCTGAACCCACTCGACGAGGGCCACCGCCCCTCCGGTCTGTCCAATGAGCAATGGGCGATCACCGTTGCCTCCCGCCGCCGCGACCTGATCGGGTCACTGGCCGAGACGGTCCTGACTCGCGCGTTGACGCCGTTGGAGCACACCGCGATCGACCTGGCACTCACACAGACCGTGCGGGAGAACACCGTGCCGATCCTGCCCATGGTCGTTGACCGCATCCTCCGCCCCACCGCCGATGCCGACGACCGGTTGGCCGACGACGGACGGCTCGTCGGCCACGCCCTGCGCCGCCTGGTCGCCGGTGACCTCGCCGGCTTGTTCGATGGCCCATCCACAGTGACGTTCGACCCGACTCTGCCGATGATCAGCCTGGACCTGTCCCGGGTCACCGAGAACAGCACCCTCATCTCCGTACTGATGACGTGCTCTTCGGCCTGGATGGAATCCGCCTTGCTGGACCCCAACGGCGGGCAACGCTGGGTCATCTACGACGAGGCGTGGCGGCTCATGTCCCATCCAGCACTGCTGCGCAGGATGGACGCGCACTGGCGGCTGGCTAGGCACTACGGCATCGCGAACATGCTGATCTTCCACAAGCTGAGCGACCTCGACAACGTCGGCGATGCCGGCTCCGCGATGCGGTCCTTGGCGAACTCGCTGCTAGCCAACGCCGAGACCAGGATCGTCTACCGGCAGGAATCCGACCAGCTCGGCCCCACGGCGCAGGCCCTCGGGCTCACTGGCACCGAGCAGAAGCTTCTCCCCTCGTTAGGTGTCGGGCAAGGTCTGTGGCGGATCAAGGACAGGGCCTTCGTGGCCCAACACCAACTGCATCCCGCCGAGCTGGAGTTGTTCGACACCAGCTCCAGGCTCACGCAGGGGGTGAAGTGATGCACCGCAAGCCCCTCCGCCGTTCGACCTGGCAGGAACCCGAGCAGACCCCGATCGTGCTTCCGCACGCGGTCATCACCGTCACTGACGACGGCAAACTAGACGTCTCTGTCGACGGAACCGCGTTCCCGCCGCCGACCGAAGGGCAGGCGTGGACGCGGGGCGATTTCGGAGCCCTACTGGATGCCATCGCCGAGGACCGGGCGACCGCAGTACGCATCGAAGTCCGCGAGACCGACGGGAGCGTGTTCACCGACATCATCCGCGCCCGCCGGCGCATCACGCCAGGCCCAGCAGCACCCGAGCTGGGGAAACAGGAAGGCAAGCACGCCACGAGGACGCGAACGCCCGAACTGGTCGAGGTGACAGCGGACGGGTTCGTGCCGGGTGAGGACGTTGCCGCCGCCGTCATCGTTTCCCACACCGATGCCACCGGAACCGGCCGCGCCCGCACCCTCCTCGACAAGACTCACCTCTCCTCCCTGCTGCGAGACCGGACCGGCGAGGTCGTGCTTCTCGGGCGAATCTCCGGCACCGTTCACGTTCGGCGGCTGCCATGAACCCACCCCAGCAACGTCAGGGTGGGTCGGTCGGCGATGAGCTGACCAACGCCGCCCTCATCGGACTGGTCGGGATCTTCGGCGTCGCGCTCATTCTGCGTGCCGCTGGAAGCGTGGCCGCGTTCCTCTCCGGCACACCACAACCCACATCGGGGCCAGCCTCCGGATTGGCGGTGCTCGCCAATCCGGGCGACCCGGCGTCAGCGCTCGGCGCCCACAGCCTCAGCCCGATCATGTACTGGAGCACCACCGCAATCCTGCTCGCGACCCTCGCCACCACAGGTACCTGGGTGTGGGTCCGGTTGCGACGACACACCCGAAAGCTCGACACCGACCCGCGACGTCTGATCGGCACCGCCACCGCCCACGACGTAACCCAGACCGCCTCAGGCAAGGCGCTTCTCCGCAGGGCATCTACGCTCCGCCCCTCCCTCGACAGCCCTGCCCCCGGTGATGTGGGCTACCGGATCGGCACTTCCAAGGGGCGAGATGTCTGGGCCAGCGTCGAGGACTCAATCCTGCTGATCGGACCGCCCCGCTCCGGCAAAGGCCTCCACATCGTCATCAACGCCATCCTCGATGCGCCCGGCGCTGTCGTCACCACCAGCACACGCCCAGACAACCTCACCGCTACTCTCCGCGCGCGGCAACGTGACGGGCGCCCGACGGCCGTGTTCGACCCCCAGCACCTCGCCGAAGGCATCCCCGCAGGCATGCGTTGGTCACCTATCCGCGGCTGCGAAGACCCGCTGACCGCGATGATCCGCGCCACCGGCCTCGCCGCCGCCACCGGACTCTCATCCGGCGGAGTCGAATCTGGCGGATTCTGGGAAGGCAAAACCCGCACCGCACTCCAAGCGCTCCTCCACGCCGCCGCCCTCGACCAGCGGCCACCATCAGAGCTGCTCCGGTGGACCCTCGACCCCACGGCTGCTGCCGAAGCCGTCGCAATCCTCACGAACAGCGCTCAAGCGGCAACAGGCTGGGCGGACTCCCTCGGGGCGATGATCGACTCCGACCCCAAGACCCGCGATTCGATCTGGCAGGGCGTCGCCCTCGCTCTCGGCGCTCTCGCTGACCCCCGCGTCCTCGACGCCGTCTCACCCGGGCCCGGCGAAGGCTTCGACCCCGAGACGTTCATCCGAGAACGCGGCACCCTCTACCTCCTCGCCACCGGCGCCGGAGCCGGCGCATCCGCCGCACTCGTGGCAGCGCTCGTTGAAGACCTCATCGAGACCGCTCGCCGCATCGCGGCGCGGTCACCCGGCGCGCGCCTCGACCCACCCCTGCTGCTCGCACTCGATGAGATCGGCAACCTCGCCCCGTTACCGTCCCTGCCGACACTGATGGCGGAGGGCGGCGGCACCGGCATCACCACTATGCCTGTCCTTCAGTCAATGGCCCAGGCTCGGGACAAGTGGTCGGACAACGCCGCCGGTGCGATCTGGGACGCGTCCATCGTGAAGATCATCCTTGGCGGCGCCTCCAACTCCCGTGACCTCCAAGACCTCTCCACGCTCATCGGCGAACGTGACGAATACACCGACAGCGTGACCCTCGGCGACCACGGCAGCCGCTCGAACCAGCGCTCCATCCGCCGAGTGCCGATCCTTCCACCGGACCGCATACGCACCTTGCCGTTCGGCACCGGCGTCACCCTGCTCCGCTCCGCACCACCAATCATCACCGACCTACGGGCCTGGACCTCGCGCCCCGATAGCACCCAGCTCAAAGAGGAGCGTGCCGGGATCGAGGCGCGACTACGACCCCCAGCCGACTCCTGACGAAGGCGACCGTCAATCGAGGAGTTGAGTCCAGAATTCCGTCACCCTTTCGTCCCAGCCCGGGCGCCTCTTGACCTGCGATGACAGCCTCCGATGGGCACGCCTATCGATCTCGAGGACGCGGTTGAGCTGGGTGACTAGGCGGTCGGCGAGGTGGAAGTTGCCGTTGGCCCCCTGGACTGTGGCGGCAAGGGTGCCTGATGGACGGGGCCAGAGTTGTCTGGGTGCGAATCCGATAGCTGTTGAGTAACGACGACTGTGAGCCCGACGACGACAGCGTCGACTAATTCATGAACGGCCGTCTATGAACGGGCTTTGCGAGGTGCACTCTGCGATCGACGCGCCGACTTCGATGTGGACGGTCGGCTTCGGAGTTGGGAGATGTCGCCGGATTCCATCGCAGCGAGCAGGGCGGGTCCCGATCGTTGTAAGCGCGAGCGCGTCAGAACCGATGAACTGGCTACTAACCCCGCACCGACGATCGCGCCGGCAATGGCGTTCGCCAACCACGGCAGTTCCGCGCCGATGAGGTTGATCAGGAGCGCAGGTACCAGGGCGGCCGCGACGACAGCGGCGAAGGCTGTGTATTGCGCGCCGGCGGGGTTGCCGGTGCGGCTGGTTGAGGAGACGCGGTCGCGCGCGTCCGCCCCGATTGCGGGCATGAACACGCCCAACAAGGGTGCACTTCCACACGCTGCACCGATTGCGGCGACGGTCATTCCGAACGCGATCGCTGACAGGGGCGACTGGCTAATGAGGCAAAGCGCGAGTGTCAGAGCGAGTGTGGGGATGCCGAACAGCAGCAGCCAGGTGTGCTGGCGTCCGCGCACGTCGGCGCGGATCGCGCCTGGCGTGGTGAGGAGTTGCCACAGTGCGGTGCCGTCGAGGGCATAGGTGTTTACCGCGACCATCGCGCCGAGGACGGCGGCCATGATCCCGATGAAGGGAAGCGCCCAAGACCAACTTGTCGGCGCGACGAGTGCGACCATGAACAGTGGCGTGATCCAGGCATGGATCATGCCAAGTCTGCGGTGCGGGTCTCGGAACCAGGTCTTGATCTCGCGGGTCATCACGGCCCGTGTCGGCCCGCCGGTTCGTGGTCTTCGGGGGGACATGGTGAGCCTCGCGATGACGTTGCTCTTCGTTCGGGCCGGGGGTTGGCGTAGCACTCGCGCCGTCAGCCCGATCCAGAGACTGCGGAGCACGAGCGCGCCCACGAGGAGTCCCAGCAAGGGCATGGCCACGGTGACGAGCGGGGCGGAGCCGGCCGCGGCGAGCACCGCGGCGAGACCCCATCCGGTCGGCAAGGAGAGCAGCACGCGCTCGATTCCGGCGGGAATCGCGCCCGCTACTGACGGGGTGATGAGTTCCGTTCCACCCTCGCCGAGGTTGGGCAGCACGAGCGCGGCGATCGGGACCCATCCGGCGAAGGAGACCGCGAGGAGCACCGACATCTGCACCGCTGCCACCCAGGTGCCGGCCGTCGAGCGGAGCAAGCCGGCGACCACAGCAGCAGCGCATCGTCCGAGCCATAGCAAGAAGGCCAACTGCAATGCCACGGCAAGCATCGCGACGATAACGGCCACCGGTCCGCGGGTGGCGGCGACAACGATGAAGCTGCTCAGCGCGACCGCAGTGATGATCGTACCGACACTGATCGCCTCGCTTGGCGCAAGCTCACGCGCGATTCTGCGTGGTCGCCTGGGCAGTGTCCGGAACCACTGCGGGTCCAGGGTCGGTGACGATCCTGGAAGAAGCATCGGGCCGAGCAGCCAGGTGACCCCGAACAGGAAGATACCGACGGTCAACCAGCTCGGATGCAGCGTGCCCGAGAGTGCCAGGGCTGCGAGCACGATGACCGCGGATGCTGCGACGAGGCCGACGACGAGACCGAAGCCGCGCTCGTCGTGGGGGCCGTGCCGCATGATCCTCCATCGCATCGACGCGAACGTTGCACTCATGCTCACGCGAGCCACCTGATCTCGCGTTGCACGGGTGCGCCCACGAGGTCGACGAACGTGTCATTCAGTGTGCGGCCCGCCCTGACCTCGTCGATGGTGCCCTCGGTCAGGATGCGGCCGTCTTTGATCAACGCCACACGTTCGCACGTGCGCTGCACAACGTCCATGAGGTGGCTGGAGAGCAACACCGTGCCGCCACCAGCGACGAACTGATTGAGCAGGCCCTCGATGGCTCGTGCGGACACCGGGTCGATGGCCTCGAAGGGCTCATCGAGCACCAACACGCTGGGCCGGTGCAGCAAAGCTACAGCGAGCCCGATCTTCTTTCGCATCCCGGTGGAGTAGTCCACGATCAACGTCGACGGCGCTCTGTCGAGCTCCAAGACTTCCAGCAGGTCGGACGCGCGCTCCGGCCACCCCTCGCCGATCCGTCGAAGGCGGGCGGTGTACTCGAGAAGTTCCGCACCCGTCAGCCGCTCCGGGAGGGACAGGCCCTCCATCATGATCCCTAACGCACCGAGGACCTGATCGCGATCTTTCGCGGCATCCATTCCCCCGACCGTGACGGAGCCGGCATCTGGAGCGAGCAGCCCGGCGATCATCAGGAGCGTCGTCGACTTGCCGGCACCGTTTGGGCCCACGATTCCGTAGAACGTGCCCGCGGGTACCGTCAGGTCGATCCCGTCGACTGCGACGTGGTCGCCGAAGCGCTTGGTGAGCCCGCGTAGCTGAACAGCCGGGGCGATTTCCGTGGTCATGCCTGGACTCCTTGAAGGAAGAGGGACGTCAGTTCGCGCGCGTAGGCATCGATGTCGAAATCGGGGTCGGCAACAATCTTCAACGCGGCACCGTCGATGCAGCGGCGCAACGTGTAGGCGGTCAGACGAGCATCGACCGTCCGAAATTCGCCCGTACTCAGCCCGTACTCGAACAGCAGCGCAGTGCCGACGATGATCGGCTCCTCCGCATCAGGACTAGCGTGCAGAGTGCCGTCTTTGCCCCGCAAGTTCGGCATCACCTGGCCGAGAGCAGCCATCTCTCGGCGATGCGCGCCGATGAACCGAAGATTGCCCTCGATGTACGCCTGCAGCTTCGCGGCTGCGTTTGGCGCGTCGTCGATTCCCTGCTGCATCTCCGCGGAGCCATCCGCGAAGACCGTAGCCACCACGGTTTCAAGCACAGCCTCATACAAGTCATCGCGCCCGGCGAAGTGATACGAGATCAATCCACGACTGATGCCAGCTTCCGAAGCAATCGTGGCCAGAGTGGTGCCGTGCCATCCATCGCGAGCGAGACAGTCGATCGCGGCCTCAATGATCCGGTGGCGGCGTACCTCTTGCGTAAGAGTCGCTCTGCGCGCGGTGTCCATGCAGCCTCCTGGCATCTAGGCCAATAGTTTGGCATTAATGCCAGCGATGACGCAACCTGTCCGAGGCGGCTTACGTCGGAACACAACGATCAGTGCAGAAGCCGGGCGATTCGCACCGCACGTCTCCACGACGAGTGGACGCCGCTGTGCACCTGTCTCATACGAGCGACCCCGCACCGGAGGTCGCCACGAACGCCAGAAGGAGAGCCCGATGGCTATCCGCACTCAGCAGTCCATCTCAGGCTTCATCGCGTCCGATCCGCAGCTCAACTACACGTCCAAGGGCGAGGCGAGGTTCTACGCGCGGATCGGGCAGGAACACTTCCGCCGGGAAGGCGACGGGACATTCACCCGGCTGGAGCCGACGTTCCACGATCTCGTTGCGTTCCGCGCCACCGCCGAGCGAGCCCATGAACGATTCGCCAAGGGCGACAGCTTCGTCGCCGAGGGATACGTCCATCCCTACACGAGCGAGCGCGACGGGCAGAGCACCGACGTTGAAGAGTTCGTCGCCAAGAAGATCGGTCACGACCTCGCCCGCACCAACTACGAAGTCGACCGCACACGACGGGCTCCGACCACCGTCGAACAAGCCGTTCCTAACCGAGAGCCCGTCGACCGGTCCGCACCTGAACATGCAGGCGCGCGACGGACATCCCCGGACAACGGGTCCGCGATCGGGCTGTGAGGAACCCAGCCATGGAGGACATCGACCAGGCTCCAGAGTTCGACGAACCAGAGCCGCGCCAACTCAATGAGGACGACTACGACGAGCACCGCCTGGTAGACACCGGTCTGATCGCCGAGCCGCCGCATCCGGTGAACTGGAACCTGCTCACCGCCGACGAAGCCGGTGCCGAATGGATCGAACTCGACCAATGGGTGCACTGGCTCCGTCGCACGTACGGCCTTCCAGCGTCGGTGATCCCGCCGTTCTGGTACCGACACCCTGAACTGCTGTGGGAACTATCTGCACTGCACCTGCATTGGCTCTGCGCCTACGACCCCGATCAGAACGGCTCCGCACCTCTCGGGTGGCATCGCGACTTTGCCGACACGCGGCAACGGCTCCGCGACTGGGTTGCCGCTTCTGGGACCCGCCTGGATCGTGATCGCCCCACTCGGCAGACCGCCTGGCCTGGAGAGGAACCTGGACCCGCGATCGATGATGTCGTGCTCTCAGACCGCTCGGCAGACTTCGAAGCGTTCGTGGCCACCGATATCGCCAGAAGGCAGGCGGCTGAGGATGAGTTCTACGCGAGTCTCGACGATGAACATCCAACCGAGGATTGACGATGGCAGCGGCAACGTCGAAACGCTGTGGTGTGCCAGGGACGTCGCCGAGTTCTTGAACGTCTCCCAAGCCACGCTCTCGCGTTGGCGCAGGGAGAAGGTCGGGCCGCCGTTCCTCCAGATCGGCGGCATCTCCCGCTACAACCCGTCATCGGTGCGCGCCTGGGTCAAAGCGAACGAGCAGGCCCATGGCTGATCCACGCAACCGCCGCATGCCGCCGGTCGGAGTGAAACTCACCACCGACGTCGAGCGGCGCATCGACGGATATCGGGCTCGCGTGCGCTGGACCGACCCCTCAAGTCATAAGCGAGTCGGCCGTGTCAGCCATGTGAGAACTGCGGAGGAGGTTGAAGAGTTTTTCGACCAAATGCGCGCCGCGACCGAAACCGGGAACGACACCACCGTGACGCTGGCCGACTACGCGGCCTCGATCGGCGAGAGGTGGCAGCGTGGCCTCGACCCCACTTCCACCGCCGAGCTGTACGACACCGGGCTCCGGCTTCGCGTGCTGCCAGCGCTCGGGCACATCCGGGTCGCGAAGATCACCGCCGGAATGATCGACCGCACCATCGACACCTGGGAGACCGAGCACTCGGCCTCGACGATCAAGAACTCCATCGCCCCACTCGTTCGGGTCCTGGACGAAGCCGTCCGTGACGACATCATCTCCATCAACCCTGCCAAGCACCGTGCCCGCCGGAACCTCGGCAAACACGTCACCCAGACCACCGGAGCGCTCCGACAGTACGCGCTCCCAGATCTCCCGACGTTGCAGAAGCTCGCTGCCGCCTGTGGGGAAGTGCACCAGTCCTACTCCGATCACGTCATGCTGGCCGCCCTGCTGGCAGCCCGCGGCTCCGAAGTCGCAGGACTGCGGGCAGGTGACGTGGACTGGGACAACCACATCGTCTGGATCAGACGCCAGCACTACCCCGGCAGAGGCGGTCTCGTCATCAAACAGACCAAGGGTCGCCGAGACCGCCCGGTCCCGATGCTCGACGCTCTCGAACCCGTTCTCGAGCGTCTCACCGCTGAGAAAGAGCCCGACGACCCGCTCCTGCGGGGGCCGCGCGGTGGCGTCCTTACGACAGCGACGGTCCGCGACGCCACCCACTGGGACGACCTCGTGGCAAAGCTCGGCTTCGACAACCTCACCCGCCACGGGCTCCGCCACACCGGCGCAACCTGGATGGCGGACGCCGGCATCGCCCTCCACGTGCTCCAAGAGATCCTCGGACACCAGTCGATCGAGACCACCAAGGGCTACCTACACCCCGACCACCGGCACCTCGCCGAAGCCGCCAGGCAGGCCAACCAGTTCCTCTCCGCAGCACGTACCAGAAGGGACCCAGCCCGCCGCGACGGACCCCACCTATGACCACCGCTGAACAGCCGCTCCGACCCTTCCAGGAGGGGCCGGAGCATCGGCCCGCCCGGATTCTGGTCCACCTCATGGGCACCTATTGGTGCACCCCACGGGCGACGAGCCCGAACTGGATTGGTCCACTTAGTCAGCAGAAGGCACGAGAAGATCGAGTGAGTGGACCAGCCAGTGACCACATCCAGAAACGACGAAGCCCTGGTGAAAGTTGCCTCTCACCAGGGCTTTTTGTCGGGATGACAGGATTTGAACCTGCGACCCCTTGACCCCCAGTCAAGTGCGCTACCAAGCTGCGCCACATCCCGTTGTTTAGTTTTCGAGCCATCTTGCCGCTTCAACTCACCTGACCCCCAGTCAAGTGCGCTACCAAGCTGCGCCACAGCCCGCGACCAGCCATCCTCGCGGACGACCTCGTCAATGCTACAGGACATTTGAGGCTCCCTATGTCACCCTCTCAACCCCGCGCACGGACGCGCGAGCCATTGACACAGAGCCCCCGGGCCGTGACGAGCCACTATCGTCGAAACTATGGGCACTCACACTGAACCCGACACATCACATCTAATCGGTCTCGCGCGCTCTCCCCGCGTGCTCGGTGTCATTCGCCCGCATCCACACGGCTGCCAGCGTTCGGCGACCGGCCCGTACCGCACATGATGGCGTCGCGGCACGGGCACTCGTTCGTGTTGTCGATCGGCCTCGTCTTCGTCGGCGGCTCTTTTGGTGCTGCAACCCGGGAGTCGCTCAGAATGGCCATTCCCGCGTTCGAAACAATCCCTGTCTCGATCGCCATCATCAACGTGATCGGCGCATTCCTGCTCGGCTATCTGTATGAGGCTTTGACCCGGCTCGACAGCACAAGACAATCGGGCAAAAACCTCAGACTGTTGCTCGGCACCGGATACTGCGGCGGCTTCACAACCTACAGTTCCCTGGCCACCGACACTGCCGTGCTTCTTCAACACGGGTTCACAGCGGGAGCAATCGTGTTCGCCCTCGGCACGGTGGTCGTCGGCGCCGCCGCGACCTGGCTCGGCATCGTGATCGCCAGCATTGGCAACAACGCTCGCGCTGAAAAGATTGGCAACAACGCTCGCGCTGAAAAGACACCTGACGCCGCGACGCAAACGGGTGACGCACCATGACTCCGCTGGTCTTCGTGCTTGTCGTCGTTTGCGGGGGCGTTGGTGCTGCCATCCGGTTTACGGTCGATCAACTCCTCCGGTCTCGCCAGAAAAGCGGATTTCAGTGGGCCACCACGATCATCAACGCCGCGGGCTCGCTCGCACTCGGCTTCCTCACCGGTCTGACGATGGTTCACCTGCTTCCGACCAACCTCGCGGTGATCATTGGCGCCGCACACCTCGCCGGATTCACCACCTTCAGCACCGCCAGCTACGAAACGGTACAGCTCGTCAGGAAGAAGAAGTACGGTTTCGCGCTTCTCAGCAGTGTCGGCATGCTCGTGATCTGTGTCGGTCTCGCCTGCTTAGGCCTGTGGATCGGTGCATCGATTTAAGCGCGTCAGTCTCTAACCTCGGTCGCTGCATGAGGCTGGTGCGCGAATTAGACGGGAGACGCAGGGAGCCGACGCGGGATCTCCGCAACCTGCGGAGCGAGGTCCACGGCCATAATCGCGACCGTCTGATTTGCCCTCGCGAGGGCGCGAAGCGCAATCTCTGCGGCCAAGGGCTCCTCCTCGTCGCCCAGATCGTCGACACCGATATCGGGGGCCACCGGCCCTGAGGCACGACCCTCATAGACCGCAATGAGCGCCTCGAAGTTCTGGGTGGTCGTTTCTTCCAGCTGCTCCCACTGTTCGTCGGTAAGCCGCGCCTTGCCACGGTGCACGCGTTCCGCCGACGCGATGAAATGCCTCGTGTAATACAAAAGTTCCCAAAACCCGGTGAGACGGTTCTCGATCCCACCGGGCTCAAACGCACCGGCTCCGTAGCTCATCGGGCCGGCCGTTGCCTGCAGATCGCGCAACTGGGAGGTCATGGCGACCTCCTGCTTGGAGAGGGCAGCAATCTCCTCGGCGGTCAATTGCCGGTCACGCCGCCACAGTTCGAGGGCAGTCGCTGTGATGGCTTGCACCGTTCGCGTCAGCTTGACGGCTTGCCCGGCAAACTTGTCGCGTGTTCGCGTCGGCAAGATCAACGCGGCAATGATCAGAGCAACACCGGCCCCGATAATCGTCTCGACGATGCGCACACCAATGGTTTCTGAGTTCAGTCGGCCGAGCAGTTCGTACAGCTGGGCGAACATCATGGTCTTCCAGAAGGATGAGAGCGGTGACGAAGCGCCGCGGAAGTACATCATCGCGAAAACGCAGACGGCGAGTACCGGCAGGAGCACGGCGGGGTCCGATGCTGCAGCGATCGCAATACTGAAACCGACGATGGCACCGAACACTGTGCCGATGATCCGCTGCGAACCCTTCACGAAAGTCTCACCGTCGCTGCCACCGATCGCCTGATATGCGGGCATCGCCGCCCAATACTGGTGAGTTGTCGATACGAAGGTCCCAAGGAAAAGCGCTACCCCTGTCGACAGGCTGGCCTGGACAGCCCTGCGCCAGATGGGTGCGGTGTCTGCGGCAGCCGGTGGCCGATCCCCACCGGAGGCGTCGATGATTGCTGTTTCGTCGACGGATTCCCGTTGATCGACGGATGCCTGCGCGGCGTCGTTGGCACCGGTCTCGGGTGAGGGTGGGGATGGCTCGTCACCAGAATGAGTCGGCGCGAGCTCCACCGCTCGCGCCGACTGGAGCACATCGACCGCTTCCTGCAGCTCGTATGCGGAACGGAGTACACGGTGTGCCACGCGTGGCCAACGCGCGGCTTCTGAGCTGAGAGACCGGAGGTCGAGCGAGCCCGCTGGAGAAGAGGCTGATCCCGTGCCGTCACCGATCGTCCTTGCGTCGTCACCCTCCGGCGCTACCCACGCCGGAGCATCCGGAATCTCCGCAATGTGGTCACGCACCGACGCCAGGACACCGGCAAGACGCGCACGGACATCGAGCGGCATACCCGCCCCCGTCGCCAGTCTGGCCTCGGAAGACAGGTTAACCAGGGCGAGTTCCGCTTCGTGAACCCGGATGCGCAAGACGCTTGCCTGCTGGGCGTCGAGCCCGAGATCAGGATCATTCTCAGTGAGTTGCCCGGTCAGGAATGAGGCCATCTGGTGCGTCTGTCGCAGTTCCGCGCGGGTGCGACGCATCAGGTCCGGATCCCAGCGCGCAGCGGAAACGGCGTCAACCAGCGGGTCAAGGGAGCGGGCCAGCCGGTGCTCAAACGCGACCACACCGCCCTTCACCACCCGGACGTGTGCGCTCTTGTTGGGGATCATCTGCACGATGACCGAACTGATGGCACCGACAACCGCTGCACCGAATACGGGGAACTGGTTTCCCTGCAAGCCGAGGAGCAACGTGAAGTAGTACGTCATGAACGCGAGCTGGCCGAACCCGCCAAACTTTGGGCCGAACCGGGTAGCGGCGACGGCAACGAACGCCAGGCAGGCGAGTGTCACACTCGACGGCATGGGATCGTGCGGGACGATCGCACTGATTCCCAGCGAAATCAGGACGGGAATGACCGAGAGCGCAGATGCCAGGCGACGGATACCGTGAGCGGAGCCCGACGCTGAGCCGGTGAACATCGCAATCATTCCACCGAAGATCGCTGCGGGGAATGCGGGAATGCCGAGCATCGGCAGACCAGCCGCGAGGACTATGACGGCGAGCGCCGCAGCCATGAGCCCCCGGAGAGCACCGAGAAGGCGGGAGAAGCCGGGGTCGATCAGCGTGACCCGGCGGGACAGGAACCCCCTGAGCCCGCCGCCGCTCTGCTTCCCGGCGGTCTCGCTGGGTGCCGGTGCCAGCGCAACCTGAGGCCATTCGTCTTTCCGCCTGGAGTAAACCGGTTGATAGTCGAGGTCGCGGCTGACCGCCGAGCCGAACTGCTGGGCACGGTAGGCGAACGGCAACCAGGCAACGTACCGGGAATACGCATCGTTGATGTCGCCCAACGGCTCACTGTCCACAAGCGGCGCCATGTCGCGGTTGACGCCGATGAAGCGGTGCACCCAGCGGTCACCGTCGTGTCGCTGGCTCACCCGTCGCCGCGACCGCGGCCGAGCGGCCAGCTCTGCCGTCACCTGCCCAGCAAATGCCTCGGCGGTCACCAGCTCAGGAACATCGATGCTCATCCACTTGAGCAGCGGATGCATATACGTTTCGAATTCGTCGAACTGCTCGGTCAACAGCAGCAGAGTCGGTTGCCGGGTGGCCGGGTGCGATGCGGGAAGCCCCCAGCGCAACCCTCCGATCGTCCCAGCGAGCATCTCAATCGAGTACGGCAACGAGAACGTGTCACGTCCACTCTGAAAGAAGTACGCGGCGTGGTGCCTCCGCACACCATCGGTATACGAGTTGAACACATCCGAGAGGCTCCTGAGATGCGCGTCAAGATCGACGGCGGTTCCGCGAGGAAAGTACGGCGCGAGGCTCGCAACCGGTTCGCCCACTCCGTCGCCCGGGCTGCCGAATTGAGAGGAGAGGGAGCGCAGGCTGGAGACGGCGTCGAAGAGCGAGACCAGAAACACGAGGATGAGGACGACGAGAACGATACCGGTGAGGGACTCAGTAACGGAGAGGATACGCAGAAAGTCGGTGTCTGGCACCAGTTGTGACGTTCCGACCGTGGACAGTTGAGCCGCGCTGAAATACAACGCGCCGAACAGGTCGCCGTGAACACCGTCGTAGACGAAGTTTTTGCCCTGCATGAACCCCAGATAGACCAGGCCGTACCCCAGGATCGTTCCGCTGAGCCACCACACGACAGTGACCAGAACTTGCAGTCCGGTGACCTGCCGCAGGACGGCGGGTCGCCAACGCCGTGAAACTTGCCGGGTTAATCGTTTCGTCAATTCCCATTGCCACCGCGCCAGTCGCCCGGCGATGAAGCCTGCTTCGTCATAGTTGAGGGCGCTCAGAAACACGTCGAGCCACGTCACTGCGAGGACGACGAATCCGAGTCCTATCCACAGGGCATCCACGCGGTCAGCATAGAACCCGCCCGGCCAAGCACAAGATGCGAAGGACTCAGCCGGCCGTTGCCCTCGAGAAGCGCGTCGACGGGCGCCCCGCGGTGGCGTAGTCGAGCGTCTTCTCGGCCCGGTTCACAGCGACAAGGTGCTCGAGGTACCGGCGCGCACTCACGCGAGAGATGCCGGACAACTCAGCGATCTGCACCGCAGAGCTGTTCGGGGCGGACCCGAGCGCCGCCTCCACCGTGTCGAGCGTCTCACTGCTGAGCCCTTTGGGCAGGACCATGCGAGAACGGATTCCGGTGCTCATGAGAGCGTCGATCTCGCGTTGGGCGAGTTCCGCCCGCACCCCGGACTCGACAAGCGCGAGCCGGTCACGGGCCACATCGTCGAGTCGCTCATTGAGGCCTCGTGCGGTGAACGGCTTCACGAGGTAGTGCTGGATCCCGGCACTCCGCGCCTGCCGCACGCTCTCGACATCGCGCGCGGCGGTGACGGCGATCACCTCCGGCTGCACACCGCCCAGTGCCCGCACCCCGCGAAGCACCTCGAGCCCGGTGAGTCCGGGCAGGTCGAAGTCGAGCAGCACCAGATCGGGACGGTGTTCGGCGATGAGCCGGAGCGCGTCCGGCCCGGTGTGCGCCGTCGCAGCCACCGCGAACGCGGGATGCGCGCCGACGAACCTGCCGTGCAACGACGCCACTTCGATGTCGTCGTCCACGATGATGGTCCGGAGACAAGCGGCGACGGTCACGACGCACCAGCACTGATGACACCAGCACCCGCGGCACCGGCACCGGCCGCACGAGCACCCGCGGCGGATTCCTGCGATGGCCGGCTTTGCCCGGGCAGGTCACCCACCGGCAACTCGACGGTGAACACCGCGCCACCGTGCTCGGAGCACCCGACCGTGACGGTGCCCCGCGCCCGGAGGACCGTGCGACGCACCAGGGCAAGGCCGATCCCCCTCCGCCGCAACGTCGGGCTCGCATCGGCCGCGATCGCCTTCGAACTGACGCCCTCCTCGAACACCCGCTCGTACTGGTCCGGTGGAATACCGTGCCCGTCGTCCTGGACCGTCACCCGGATCCGGGCGCCGTCGATCCCGAAGCCCAGCTCGATGTGGTTACCCGCCGAGCACGCCTCGAGTGCGTTGTCGATCAGGTTGCCCACCACCGTCACGAGGTCACCTCGCAACGTGGACGCGGCATCCGACCTCAGCCACGCCGGCAGCGGATCCGTTGGGAGGATCAAGACCGACATCCCCAGTTCGCGCGCGTGGCTGGCCTTGACGAGCAGCAGTGCGGCGAGCTCGGGGATCTCGAGAATCACCTCTTCGCCGGGAACCCGCAGTGCTCCCCCGGTGCCGGTGCGTTCGACGAAGGCCCTCGCGTCGTCGATGAGGCCGAGCTCGAGCAGCCCCGAGATCACGTGCAGCTTGTTCGCGAACTCGTGGGCCTGCGCCCGCAACCCGTTGGTGAGCGACTGCGCGCCGTCCATCTCGCGCAGCAGCTGGTGGAGCTCGGTGTGGTCGCGCACGAGGAGGGTCGCACCCACGGCACGACCGTGCAGCTCGGTGCCCGTGCTTCGCGCCACGAGGATCCGCTCACCGGCGAGCACGAGCTGACCGCCGGGTTCGCCGCGCTGCAGCACGCCGACGAGGGACGGATCGAGGACCTCGGCGGCCACCCGCCCGGTCAGGGAATCCTCTTCCAGCCCGAGAAGTTCGAGCGCCGCATCGTTGACGAGCACGATCACGCCGGCCTCGTCGACGCTGATCATCCCCTCACTCATGCCGTGCAGCATGGTCTCCCGCGACCCAACGAGCGACGCGATCTCCTTCGGCTCGAGGCGGTAGATCCGGCGGCGAATGATCGCGGTCACCCCGGCGGCACCGAAGATCCCGACCACAGCTGATGCCGCGAGCGGAAACACGAGCGCGCCGAGCCCGCCGACGAAGTCCTCGCGGAGCGCCGACTCCAGAATCCCGACCGATACCGTGCCGATGACCTCGCCGTCCGCACTGTGCACGGGCACTTTGGCCCGCCAGGATTCGCCGAGGGTGCCGGTCTCGGTACCGACGAACATCTTGCCTGACAGCGGCACAGACGGATCGGTCGAGACCGGTTCGCCGATGCGATCGGTGTCTGGATGCGAATAACGGATGCCGTCGGCATCCGTCACGACAACATAGGTGACGTTCGATGCCTCCCGGATGACCTCGGCGATCGGCTGAATCACCGCGGCCGGGTCCTGGTCGTCGTACGCATCGCGGATCGCGGGAAGCGTGGCGACCGATTGTGCGACGCCGATCATGCGGTCGAGGTAGGCGTCGCGCACCTGGCGTTCAAACAGGCTGGCTGCCACAACGCCGGTGACCAGCACGACGGAACACACGATCAGCGCCTGGAGAAGAAGCAACTGCAGGCGAAGCGACATTGCTTTCACTCCCCCATTGTCGCGCGATCTGCCGTCAGCGGCGAGCGGATGCCGGGTCGAACCGGTGAAGAGCCGCGGCCAATACTTACGAAAGCCCCGGCGGGGCACCCGACCGAACTATCGTGCTGATCAGCACGGGGCGCACCGACGCGACCCCACTCGCAATCACTCAATGAGGAGACATCATGCGACGACACAGCCTGGTCATCGTTGCTGCAGCAACAGCTCTCACGCTCGCGGCCTGCAGCTCACCGGCCGCCGATCCCGCCACGGACTCGGACTCGGAAGCGAGCACCGAGGTCACCGACCTCTCGATCATCGTCCCCGCAGAGCCGGGTGGCGGCTGGGACCAGACCGGACGTGCGATGTCCGAGACCCTCACGGCAGAGGGCATCGTCGACAGCGCACCGGTCACCAACATCGGCGGAGCCGGCGGCACCGTCGGCCTTGCGTCACTGGCGAACGAGAAAGACCCGCACACGCTCATGGTCACCGGGCTTGTGATGGTCGGCGCCGTTGAGACCAACGCGGCCCAGAACCGGATGGAAGACACCACGCCCATCGCCCGCCTCACCGAGGAAGCACTCGTCGTCGTTGTGCCGGCCGACTCGAAGTACAAGAACCTCGAGGATCTCGTCGAGGACATCGTCGAAAACGGCCAGGACGTATCGGTGACCGGCGGCTCTGCCGGCGGCGCCGACCACATCCTCGCCGGCCTGCTGCTCGAAGAGGCCGGACTCTCCGGCACCGAGATCGCCGAGAGCCTCAACTACATCCCGAACTCGGGCGGTGGCGAAGCGGTGAACCTCATCCTGGGCAACAACGCGGCGGCGGGCATCTCGGGCATCGGCGAGTTCGTCGAGCACATCGAATCGGGCACGATGAGGGCACTCGCGGTGTCGAGTGCCGAACCGGCCGAGAACCTGCCTGACGTCCCGACAATCACCGACGAGGGTTACGACGTCACGCTCACCAACTGGCGCGGTGTCCTCGCGCCGACGGACATCTCCGACGCTGACCGCGACGCACTCATCGCGACGGTCACCGAACTGCACGACAGCGGCGCGTGGGCCGAACAGCTCGAAACCCGCGGCTGGGCGGATGCGTTCCTCACCGGTGACGAGTTCGAGACGTACCTCGACGAGAACATCACCGAGGTCACCACCACGCTCACGAACATCGGTCTGGTCGGCTGATCATGTCGAGCCCATCGACGGGTGTGCCCGGCAACGGTCAGGCACACCCGGCGACCGGGAACGACCCGGTTGCCGCTCCCCCGGCGCGGTCGAAACTCGGCGAGTACATCTTCGCCGCTCTCGCCCTCGCGCTCGGTATCTTCGTTTTCGCCGGTGCCTTCGCCATTCGGGTGCCGGGGGCTGGCACCCAGGTTGGTCCCCGGGTCTTCCCGTTCCTCGTCGGAACCATCCTCATCGTCTCCGCCGCAATGGTCGTCGTTGACGTCTTCCGCGGCAAGCTCGCCGACCTCGAAGAAGGTGAGGACATCGACAACGCCGCGAAGACGGACTGGATCACCCTGGCGAAAATCACGGCGTTCGTGGTCGCGCACATCGCACTCATCGAGGTGATCGGCTGGCCGTTCGCCGCCGCCGTCCTCTTCGGTGGCGTCGCCTGGTCGCTCGGTGCGAAGCGCTGGTGGATGGCGCTGATCATCGGGCTGGTGCTCGGCCTCATCATCTTCATCCTCTTCGGCGGCCTCCTCGGCCTCTCCCTGCCATCCGGGCCACTGCTGACCTGGCTGAACCCGCTGCTCGCGACCCTGAGAGGCTGACATGGACAACATCCTGAGCCTGATGGAGGGTTTCGCAACGGCCCTCCAGCCGCAGTACCTCATCTTCGGCTTCATCGGCGTGCTCGTCGGCACCGCCGTCGGCGTGCTCCCGGGCATCGGCCCGGCCATGACCGTCGCCCTGCTGTTGCCGCTGACCTATTCGCTCGACCCGACCGCGGCGCTGATCACCTTCGCCGGTATCTACTACGGCGGCATGTACGGCGGCTCGACAACGAGCATCCTGCTGAACACGCCCGGCGAATCGGCGTCGATCGTCACCGCGCTCGAGGGCAACAAGATGGCGAAGCTCGGCCGAGGGGCCGCTGCACTAGCAACGGCGGCCATCGGCTCGTTTGTGGCTGGCACGATCGCGACCGTCGGCCTGACGTTGTTCGCGCCGATCATCGCGTCGTGGGCGGTGACCCTCGCTCCGGCCGACTACGTCGCGCTCATGGTCGTGGCCTTCATCACCGTCGGTGCGCTCCTCGGCTCGTCGGTCTGGCGGGGTCTCACTTCCCTCGGCATCGGCCTGTTCCTCGGGCTCGTCGGCACCGAGATCCTCTCCGGCCAGCAGCGTTACACCTTCGGCCTGCTCCCGCTCGCCGATGGAATCGACGTCGTTCTCGTCGCGGTCGGGCTCTTTGCCGTTGGCGAGACGCTCTACGTCGCGAGCAGGATGCGACACGGCGCGATCGCCCTCATCCCTGTGACCCGCGGCTGGCGCAGCTGGATGTCGAAGGACGACTGGCGCAGGTCGTGGAAACCGTGGCTCCGCGGAACGGCGATCGGCTTCCCGATCGGGACGATTCCGGCGGGTGGAGCGGATGTCGCTACCTTCCTGTCCTACGCCAGCGAGAAGAAGCTCTCGAAGCACAAGGAGCAGTTCGGCCGTGGGGCGATCGAGGGCGTCGCCGGGCCGGAGGCGGCAAACAACGCTGCGGCCGCCGGTGTGCTCGTTCCGCTGCTCACCCTCGGACTACCGACAACGGCGACCGCCGCGATCATCCTCTCGGCATTCCAGTCATACGGCATCCAGCCGGGCCCGCAGTTGTTCACCAACCAGCCCGCGCTCGTCTGGGCGCTCATCGCGAGCCTGTACATCGGCAACGTCCTGCTGCTCGTGCTCAACCTGCCGCTCGTCGGCATCTGGGTGAAGCTTCTGCAGATCCCGCGACCGTACCTTTACGCGGGGATCCTGACCTTCGCGGCCCTGGGTGCGTACGCGGTGAACTTCTCGATCGCCGACATCGTGATCCTCCTGATCATCGGTATCGTCGGGTACTTCCTGCGCAGGTACGGTTACCCGATCGCTCCCCTCGTCATCGGGCTCATCCTCGGCCCGATGGCTGAAGCGCAGCTTCGGCGAGCGCTTCAGCTCAGCCAGGGTGATCTCGGCGCCCTGTTCACGCGCCCGTTCGCGGCGATCTGTTACATCGCCCTGATCCTCATCATCGCTCTCGGGCTCTGGCTGCGCCAGCGTCAAAGCCGGCTGGAGCGCACCCTGGCCGCGGCCGCAGCTGCCGACACCTCGGTCAAGGCTGCGGTGAACCAGATGTGGGATGCCGGCGATCGCCCCACGGATGTGAGAACGTCGGACATCCGAGTGGTGCCATGGAAGGACGACGAGCCGACGCGGTCGGGCAAGGATTCAGACGGGCCGGACGACAAGCCGTAGGCGCACCGGTGAACACGCCGTAGCGCCCCGCCGCGGGGCCGGACCGCTCAGACGGGTTCCGGCTCCGCGACGGTGCGGGCACCGGGTTCGAGCACCAGCGCCCGTTCCCTCACCAGGGACAACGCGTGCTCAACGGCTCCGACACTCACGGCGTCACCGCCCAGCCGCGACGCCACGAGTTCAGGAGCCATCGGGTCACCGCTGCCCGCGACCCTGAGGGCTGCCCCGGCGATCACGGCAGGCAGCGACTCAGCCAGGTGGCCGCCAACGATGACCCTGTCGACGTCAAGCAGATCACCGAGCACGATGCAGATCCGTGCGAGACGCTCGGCGAGACGATCGAGGATTCCGCGCGCAACGGCATCCCCCAGCTCGGCCGCCTTCGCCACATCGCTCTCGGTCAGCGCTTTGGGGTTCACGTTGCCAAGGGGGCTGCGGGCGTCAACCTCGCCCGCCGCCATTGCCTCGAACGCCCACTGCCGGGCCAGCAAAGCCAGCCCGTTGGCCGAACCCACGCTGTCGACGTAATCGAGAAAACGCATTTCGCCGGCGCCGCCCCTCCTGCCGCGCACGAGTCTGCCCTCGATCATCAGCCCGGAGCCGATTCCCTCACCGACGAGCATCGAGATGTACGAGCCCACATCGCGGCCCTGCCCCGTCCCTGTCGCGCGTTCGGCGATCGCCGCGAGGTTCGCATCGTTCTCGACGGTGACGATCGGGGCGACATCCTCAAAGGCCCCGCTGAGGTCGGGGTTCATCACGGCCCAGAATCCGTTCTCGCCCTCGGGAGACGTCCCCTGATCGTCAACGGGTGCCGGTACTCCGAGGGTGAGCCCCAGCACCCGCGAGCGGTCGACCCCTGACGCCGCCATCGCCCGATCGAACATCTCGAGGGCAAGACGGCGCCGTTCGCTGGCATCGGCTAGTCGATCAACACTGTTCGGCGAGCGGGCGGGTATCCGGACCTCTGCAGTCCCGAGGCTCGCACCGCGCAGGTCAGCGACCCTGGCAGACATCCGGTCATACCCCGCGTCAATACCGACAACCACGCCTGCTCGCTCCCGAAGCGCGTAGCGGCGGGCCGGTCGGCCCTTTCGCCCCGTCCCCTGCACGTCTTCCAGCTGATCGAGCCAGCCCTTAACGACGAGCTCATCGCAAACCCCGATCACCGTCGCCCGGGTCAGGCCAACGGATGCCATCACATCCGACGCCGTGAACACGCGCGTTTGCCAGGCATGCTCGAGCACCGTGCGTGCATTGAGCGTGCGCAACAGTTGCGGTGACGACGCGATAACGCTCTGAACCAAAGCCTTGACCTTTCATTTTGGTAAGCGCAGTATGTACGTCATCAATAGATTTACAGCCTAAATATAATGCTTCCGGGTGTGAATCCGGAGGGATATCCCCACAAAGCACCGCACACATTCGTCAAGGGAGACAATGTCGTGAATTTGAGAACCGGTCCTCGAGCTCGATTCGGCCTCGCTGTCGCCATGATCACCGCCGCGGCACTGCCGCTCACCGGGTGCGCCGCAGCCGGGAGCGGCCCCACCGAGATCACCTTCCATATGAGCAAGCCGGAGGCGATCCCCTTCTTCCGGGATCTCGTGAAGCAGTTCAACAGCGAGCAGTCAGAGGTGAAGGTCACCCTCGACACGGCATCCAACCTCTCCGCGGGATTCCTCCGAGGCAACCCACCCGACGTCGGGCTGCTCAACTACAACATGGAGATGTCGCGGTTCATGGAGCGCGGTGCACTCTCCGACCTGTCGGACATGCCCGAAACCGACCGCATTCGTCCTGACGTCCAGGAACTGGCGGACCAGTACGCGACCTATCCGGGACGCACCAGTGTGCTCCCCTACTCGGTGGCCGCGGCATCCGTCATCTACAACGTCAAGATCTTCGAAGACAACGGTCTCGACGTTCCTGAGACCTGGGACGAGCTGGTCACGGTCTGCCAGACCCTGCAGGACGCGGGCATCACACCGATCTACAGCACGTTCTCGGAGCCCTGGACGATTGCGCAGGGGCTGTTCGATTACTCCGTCGGCGGATCTGTCGATGTCGCCGACTTCTTTGAGCAGATGAACGAACTCGGCACCGAGGTCGGCCCGGATTCATCAGTCTCGTTCCAGAAGGATTTCACCGAGCCAGTCGAGAAGATGCTGGAGCTTGCCGCCTACTCCAACGACGACTCGGCAAGCCGGACCTACGGCGACGGGAACGTCGCATTCGCCAAGGGCGAAGCCGCCATGCTCATGCAGGGCCCGTGGGCCCTCGGCGAGATCGCCAAGACCGATGACAGCCTCGAACTCGGTACCTTTCCGCTGCCGGTAACCGACGACCCGGATGACCTCAAAGTTCGAGTGAACCTCGACCTCGCGCTCTGGGTTCCCGAGGTCGGCGATGCCCAGGAGGCCTCGCGTGAATTCGTGTCGTTTCTCATGCAGAAGGAGATCATGGACGAGTACAACGCCCAGTTCCTCGGCTTCGGCACCACCACCGACGCAGCGCCGGCCACGGATGAGCGCATCCTCGGCATGCAGGAGTACTACGAAGACGGTCGCTTCTACCTCGGCGCGTCACAGCGCATCCACCTGAGCATCCCCGCCGCCAACTACGTACAGGCCATCGCGACCGGTGCCGACGTCGATTCGACGCTGAGCCGGCTCGACGATGACTGGGCGCGCCTCGCCCTGCGCGACTGATTACCGGAGGACACGACATGTCTATTCCCCTCACCCCCGCCGCCGCCTCGGCCGGTTCACTCGTCACAGAGGCCGAGCACGGGAAATCGGCCCACCTGGCCGGCTCGCACAGCCGAAAGGGCAAGCCGAAGACCGATCCGATCTACTATCTGTTCCTGCTGCCGACGCTCATCCTCTTCACCCTCGCCATCACGGTTCCGGCGATCGTCGGAATCTTCTACAGCTTCACGAACTTCATCGGGTTCGGCGACTGGCAGCTGGTCGGGTTCACCAATTACATCGCGGTGTTCTCCGATCCCGCGATTCTCGCCAGCTACCTCTTCACCTTCGGCTTCGCTCTCGTCACTGTGCTTGCCGTCAACGTCATCGCGTTCCTCCTGGCGGTGGCGCTGACGTCGCGGATCCGGCTGAAGACTCCGCTTCGGGCGATCTTCGTCATCCCCATGGTCATCTCCGGCATCGTCATCGCGTTCGTGTTCAAGTACCTCTTCGCCAACTCACTGCCCGCGCTGGGCGCCGCGACCGGGATCGGCTGGCTGCAAGAGTCGATCCTGGCCAACGAGAACCTCGCCTGGCTCGCGATCGTCATTGTCACCGCGTGGCAATCGATCCCCAGCGCGCTGCTGATCTACATCGCCGGGCTGCTGTCGATTCCTGGTGAGGTCTACGAAGCAGCCGACATCGACGGAGCGAGTGCGTGGGTCCGGCTCCGCTCGGTGACCCTCCCGCTCGTCGCCGGCTACGTCGTCATCAACATCATCCTCGGTTTCAAGGGCTATCTGAACGTGTACGACGTCATCGTCGGCCTCACCGCCGGCGGTCCGGGCACATCGACCCGAAGCATCGCCATGACCATCTTCACCGGCTTCACCGGTGGTGACTACGCCTACCAGATGGCGAACGCAACGATGTTCTTCATCATCGCGGTGCTGATCTCCATCCTTCAGCTTCGGATCACCCGTGGAAAGGCGGCACTCTCATGACGCAGCAAATTTCGAGTCCTGCCCCAGCGTTGGCGGACACCCGCACCACGGCTTCACCGGCTCGCCGCCGGGGCAGGGTGGGGCAGGAACGCACCAACTGGCCGCTCATGATCGTCCTGTTCTTGTGCGCCCTGACGGTCCTGCTGCCGCTGTATGTCACCATCTCGATGTCGATGAAGACGTCAGCGCAGTCCGTCGACGGCAATGCGCTCTCGCTCCCGTCTCCCGTCGACTTCTCCGGCTTCGCCCAGGCGTGGGAGCTCACCAACTTTCCCGTCACCTTCACCATCACCACCCTGGTCACGATCGCCACGGTAGTCGGCACTGTGCTCCTCGCTGCCCTCGCCTCCTACGCAATCGTGCGCAACTGGGAACGCCGCCTGTTCCGGTATTCGTTCTTCTACCTGCTCGCGGCCATGTTCGTGCCATTCACGGTCATCGCGCTCCCCCAGATCCAGCTCACCGGTCTGGTCGGACTGGCAAACCCCGTCGGGGTGACGATCCTGCACATCATGTTCCAGTTGTCCTTCAGCATCCTGCTGTTTACCGCGTTCCTGCGCTCGATACCTCTCGAGCTGGAGGAGAGCGCCCGAATCGACGGCGCCACGACCTGGCAGACCTTCTGGCAGCTGATTTTCCCGCTGCTCGCGCCGATGAGTGCGACGGTTGCAATCTTCGCCTTCCTGGCATCCTGGAATGACTTCATGCTGCCCTCGCTGATCATCGCCGACTCCAGCCAGCAGACCATTCCCGTCGTGCAGAACATCTTCCAGACCCAGTTCAGCAGCAACTACAACGTGTCGTTCGCCTCCTACCTGATGGCCATGGCGCCCGCGATCATCGTCTACCTGTTCACCCAGAGGTGGGTGATGGAAGGGGTGACCCAGGGTGCTGTCAAGGGGTGACGTCGCGTCGGAGACCGACGCCGCATGGTGGCGCCAGGCCGCCGTCTACCAGATTTACCCGCGCAGCTTTGCCGACTCCGATGGCGATGGAATCGGTGACCTCACCGGCATCCGTTCTCGTATCGGCTACCTCAGCGCACTCCACATCGATGCTGTGTGGTTGAGCCCGTTCTACCCGTCGGCGCTTGCTGATGGCGGGTACGACGTCGATGATTACCGGGAGGTCGATCCGCGGCTCGGTACCCTCGCGGATTTCGATGCCCTCGTCGCCGACCTGCATGCCGCCGGCATCCGGATGATCGTCGACATCGTGCCCAATCACACCTCGAACCGGCACGAGTGGTTCCGTGAGGCTCTCACATCCCCCCGCGGATCTGCGGCGCGCGCACGGTATATCTTCCGCGACGGCCGCGGCCCCAATGGCGCCGAGCCGCCAGCCGACTGGACGAGCGCGTTCGGCGGCCCGGCGTGGGAGCCGGTGGGAGACGGCCAGTGGTACCTGCACTACTTTGCCGTCGAACAGCCCGACCTTAACTGGGACAACAGGGAGGTCCGTGACGACTTCCTGAGAACGCTGCGATTCTGGTCCGACCGTGGTGTCGATGGTTTCCGCATCGATGTTGCCCACGGACTCGCCAAAAAGCTCGACGAGCACCTGCCGACCCAGGCTGAGTTGGACGCCCTGCCGAAGGGCACCGGCGGCCACCCACTCTGGGACCGTGACGAAGTCCACGATATCTATGCCGAGTGGCGCACCGTTTTCGACAGCTATTCACCGCCCCGCACCGCCGTTGCGGAGGCGTGGGTTCAGTCGCACCGGGTGCCCCGGTACGCGAGCCCCGAGGGTCTCGGGCAGGCGTTCAACTTCGACCTTCTTGAGGCCAATTTCGATGCGGATGCCTTCCGTCGCGTCGTCGAAGACAACCTTGCGCTCGCGGCGCAGTCCGGGTCATCGACGACGTGGGTGTTGTCGAACCACGACGTCGTGCGGCACGCCACCCGGTATGGACTGCCCGAACCGGCCAACCCCGGCGAGAAGCACGGCTACGCCTGGCTGATGTCCGCTGGCGTCTCGCCCGTTCTCGACCGCGCTCGGGGACTGCGGCGGGCACGGGCTGCCACGCTGTTCGAGCTGGCGCTGCCGGGGTCCGCCTACATCTACCAGGGCGAAGAACTCGGACTGCACGAGGTCGCGGACATTCCCGCCGAGAGCCGCCAGGACCCCGCCTTCTTCCGCAACCCCGGGGTGGAGGTCGGCAGGGACGGTTGTCGTGTCCCACTGCCGTGGACCACGGACCGGCCGTCGTTCGGGTTCGGTACAGTGCCCGCACATCTCCCCCAGCCCGACTGGTTCGCCTCGGTCGCGGTCTCGGTTCAGGAACACGACCCGGATTCGACGCTCGCGCTGTACCGGAAGGCACTCGAATTAAGGCACCGCCTGCAGACGGCCGAGCGCCTCGAGTGGCTTGATTCGGCACCGGATGTCGTGAGGTTCCGCCGCCCGAACGGCTGGGAGGTCGCGATGAACTTCGGCGCCGACCCGGAGGAGCTTCCGCCGGGAACCGTGCTGCTCTCGAGCAGCCCGCTCTCCGGTCGGCAGCTTCCCGCGGAGACGACAGTATGGATGCAACCGTCATAGTGCCCGCTCGTCCGGCATCCGGGTGACCTTGCCAGCTCCTGCTCGCGCCCGTACGGAATAATGCGACGGGACGCAGGGAGCGAACAGATGGATCTGGATGTCAGCGCAGTACCGTACACGGTTGCCACGGGCGCACCGCCGAGCAGTGACGACGTCGCCGAGGCGATTAACGTCGCCTATGACCGAAGCCTGGACCGTACCGACGGCACGGTCGCCGACTACATCCCGGAGCTCGCCGACACCTCCCCCGATCTCTTCGGTATCTGTGTGGCAGAGGTAGACGGCACGGTGCAGGGCGTCGGCGACGTCGATCACCCGTTCACCATCCAGTCGATCTCCAAAGCCTTCGTGTGGGCTCTGGTGTGTGAGGAGATCGGTGACGAGAAGCTGATCGACCTCATCGGTGTCAATAACACCGGCCTGGCATTCGATTCGGTGATGTCACTTGAACTCAACGACGGCCACCCCATGAATCCGATGGGCAACGCCGGTGCGCTGGCGACCACCGCGCTCGTTCCCGGCGACAGCCCGGACGAGCAGTGGGAGTTCATCCGGAAAGGGCTCAGCGCGTTCGCCGGGAAGGACCTCGAACTCGACGAGGCCGTGTACCGCTCGGAGTCAGCGTCAAACCAGCGCAACCAGGGCATTGCCCGGCTGCTGGAGAGTTACGGGCGCATCGGGTCGAACCCGCTCGACGTCGTCGATGTCTACACGAAGCAGTGTTCGCTCCTCGTCACCGCAACCGATATCGCCGTGATGGGTGCGACCCTCGCCGATGGCGGCATCAACCCGGTTACCGGCGCGCGTGTGGTGTCTGAAATCGTCTGCCACGACACCCTCGCGGTGCTCGCCGCGAGCGGGCTCTATCAGAACTCGGGTGAGTGGCTGTTCCGAATTGGGCTGCCAGGCAAATCCGGAGTCACCGGTGGAATCGTCACCATCGCACCAGGGAAGGCAGGAATCGCGACCTTCTCGCCTCGACTCGACGATGCCGGCAACAGCGTTCGTGGGCAACGTGCCACCGGCTATCTCAGCCGAAGGCTCGGGTTCGATCTCTTCGCCTCCCGTCCCCACAACACCTCCGGCGACAGTCCCCGCTGAGTCAGGGTCCTGTCGCCGGAGCGGGCGTGACGGGCACCAGCAACGTGCGTTCGATCAGACGGTGTTCCAGTGCCGAAGCATCAGAGGGTGCAACCGAATCCACATGACGCTGACGAGCCGCCCATTGAAGTCGATCGAGATCGTGGCAGCCGTCCCATCGTCTCGGGTCAGGAAGAGTCCGGCCTGGCCGTTCACCGAGCGCTCGAGAAGGCGTCGCCCCGGTTGTGCCCGCATTCCGAGGAGAAGCAGCGCGATCGCGTCGTAGCGTCCACCGATCACTCTCATGGAGCGGCCCTCAACCCGACCATCATCGACAACGACAGCGACGGTCGGTTCGAGAAGGGATTCGAGACGACCGGCGTCCCCGTCCTCGAGCGCGTGGCGCAGATTCCGCACCGCGCGATAGTGCACCGGTCGCGCAAGCCATTCCCACACGGTCGCCAACGGCGCCGGTGCCGGGTGGTCGGGCGATGCTCTTCTCGTTGCGATAACTGACATGGCGTTGCCCAGCTCGGCGTGTATGACGCTGCCGGTCTCCTTTCGGCCTTTCGCGAATCCGCGCGAGCGGAATTGCAAGCTAAGACCCGACAGGAAGCAGTTTTGTGACTCCTGCCGGTTCATTGCCGTGCCGGTCCGCCGAACCATGGACCGGTGTCCTTTATACGCTTTAGCATGCTGGCATGGAAGACAATCCGGACATCAGGGTGATTTCGGGAACGGATGCCCCGTGGCACGACGTGCAGGCGGTCTTCGGAACACGCGGAGATCCGTCGAGCTGCTGGTGCCAGTACTTCAAGATGGACAACGCCGAGTGGAAGACCGCGAGCCGGGAGACTTGCGAGCCACTGCTCAAACGGCAGGTGCGGGAACTGGATCCGCCGCCGGGACTCATCGCGTACCAGGGCGACGCCCCGGTCGGTTGGTGCGCCGTTGAGCCGCGTCAGAACTACCCGAGGCTCAGCCGGGGAAAGGTCGTCCAGGCGAGCACGGAGCCTCCCGACGACCCGACCGTCTGGGCCGTGACCTGTTTCGTCGTGCGGGTCGGTTTCCGGAAAAGAGGCATCGCCACCGCTCTTCTTGCCGCAGCGGCCGAGCACGCTCAGGCACGCGGCGCGCGGGTGCTCGAGGGCTACCCGGTCGACCCGGCCACACGCGACAAGGTGTCGTCAGCCGAGCTCTACTACGGTGTCGTGTCGCAGTTCGCTGCGAACGGTTTCACCGAGGTCGCGAGGCCAACGCCGTCCCGTGCGCTCATGCGGCTCGAGCTGGCGACCTGACGGGGTCAGCCGACGAGACCGAGCGTCTCGAGGAACAGCGCCGCGTATCGCGGTGCGTCGACGTCGAGGGCCACCTCGATGACCGACCAGTCCCCGGCTCCCCCGTAGATCACGTCTTCACCCGAGTACCGCCGCCGGTCGACCACGGTCTGTCCGCGGCCGTAGCCGGCGAGCTCGACGCGCACCGGCCGACGCTCCACCCGCAGCGACTCGGGTTCGACGAGGGCGCAGAGCGCCCCGGCGTCACCGATCAGCCCGGTGTAGACGAGGCTGCTGTCTTCGCTGAGGGCCACCCGGTTACCGAGCAGGGCACCAACGACCGCCCCGAGCGGCGAGCCGCCCTTCGCAAGTCTTGCCGCGGCATCCTCGGCCACAGTCACCTGGTTGAACACGTCGAGGCCGTACATGAAGATCGGGATGCCGGAGCCGAGCACGATCGCGGCGGCTTCGGGATCGTGCCACACATTGAACTCAGCGAGGGCGGTCGCATTGCCGACGCTCGCCGAGCCACCCATGAACACGATCCGGCTGATCTTGTCGATGACCTCGGGATGCGTGCGCAGGAGCAGTGCCAGGTTGGTCTGGGGCGCGAGTGCGACGAGTGTCAGTGGCTCGTCGCTGTCGGCCAGCGTGCGGCGCATGAGCTCGACGGCGCTCACCGATTCGGGCACACGTGACGTCTCGGGAAGCACGAGGCCACCGAGCCCGTCCTCGCCGTGGACGTGGGTTGCCGCACGGCTGGGCGCCAGCAACGGGCGAACCGCACCGGCCGCGACCGGGATCGGCGGGGCGCCAGCGGCGTCGAGAATACGCAGCGTGTTCTCCACGACCTGAGCGAGCGGCGCGTTGCCTGCGACACACGTGATCGCACGGACATCGAGCGACGGATGCTTCACGGCGAAGATCAGGGCGAGGGCGTCATCAACACCGGTGTCGACGTCGAGAAGAATCGGGAGTGTGCGCATCCGACCAGCTTAGAAGCTGCGCGGGATGCCGCGGATGCCGCCAGCGCCGCTGAGCGAGCCCAACCGCCCACCGCCGTGCAGGCAATCGAACGGTTATCAGGACCAATGTCAAGAAACCGTCCTGATAGACGCCCTCTTTCCTGATAACCGTGCGACCGCTCTCGTGCCTCAGCTGGTGCCGCCAGCGCCGCTGAGCGAGCGCAACCGCCCACCGCCGTGGAGGCAATCGAACGGTTATCAGGACCAATGTCAAGAAAACGTCCTGATAAACGCCCTCTTTCCTGTTAACCGTGCGACCGCTCTCCTGCCTCAGCCGGTGAGGCCTCGAGCACCCGTCTGCCTGGAAGCCCCGAGATAAGGAAAAAGCGCCCAGACAAGGACAGAAACGGCTCGCGCGTCCTTATCTGGCGCCGATGTCCTTATCTGGCGGCGAAGGCTTAGCCGGCGCGGGCCTCAAGCAGGTCGCGCAGCGAGACATTGACGGACGACTCGAGCAGGTCTTGCACCCCGACCCCCGGACACCCCGAGATAAGGAAAAAGCGACCAGACAAGGACAGAATCGGCCCGAACGTCCTTATCTCGCGCCAATGTCCTTCTCTGGCGCCGAAGGCTTAGCGGGGCGCATCGAGCAGGTCGCGCAACCAGCCGGCGCCGCGGGTGGTCGCGCCGAGCGCCTCAACCCGTTCACGCAGTCCGCGATCGCTCGTGACGACGGTGACGGATGCCCCCGGCCCGGCGGTCAGCCGCGCCACCTCGTCGACGATCCGCGAGTCGCCGTCGGCCGATGCGCGCACCACCTCGAGTCTGTCCGTCGCGTCCAGAACAGCATCGTTCGCCCGGCCTTCCAGCACAGCGACGATCTCCGGCCACCAGTGGGACTGGGGCAGTCCGAGCTCGGCGGCCGGCACACCGGACGAAGCGAGCCCGACGAGCTGCCGTCCCAGCCGTTCCGCGGCGCCGGCGCGGTCGTTCCACCAGCCATCCGGGCGCGAGCCAACCACGTTCGCCATATCGACGACGATCACAGGGCGGAAGCCAATGTCGTCGCGCAGTCGTGGCCACGCCGCCGCGAACCCCGGGTGGAGCGGGAGCTCATCGACGGCATCGAGCGCGACCCATCGCAACTCGATACTCTCCGGGTCGGAGATCTGCGGGTCGAACCGGGCAACGGCGTCGGCGACCACCGTGACGTACGACCACACGCCGAGGTCGAGGGTCATCGAGAACCGCGGCCGAACGGCATCCGTCGGCACAGCAGCCTCTTCGCTCGCCTCACGGATCGCACCGTCGACGGCGTTCTCTCCCTCGTGGCGCGCACCGCCTGGCAGACCCCAGGTGCCGCCGAAGTGACTCCACAGCGCCCGGTGCTGCAGCAATATTCCGCGTTCGGCATCCACAACAAGAAGCCCGGATGCGCCAAAACGGCCCCAGTATTTGGAGCCGTCTTCGGCGTGCACCCAGGCGTCGCCCGGGTTACGCGGGTGCGGCGGCGGGAACTCGTCAGTCACAGTTCAGCTTCTCACGAGTTCCGCCGCGGCAATCGGATTATGTCCTTTTGCGCTTCTCACGAACACGCATGTTGACGTTGATCGGGCTGCCTTCGAATCCATAGATCTCGCGGAGACGACGCTGGATGTAGCGACGGTAACCCGGGTCGAGGAAGCCCGTGGTGAAGAGCACGAATGTCGGCGGGCGGCTCGAAGCCTGCGTACCGAACAGGATGCGCGGCTGCTTGCCACCGCGAACGGGGTGCGGGTGCTCGGCGGTGAGCTCGGCGAGGAACGCGTTGAACTTGCCGGTGGGCAGGCGGGTGTCCCACGACTGCAGTGCCAGTTCGAGCGCCGGAACGAGCTTCTCCATGTGGCGGCCGGTGCGGGCGGAGATGTTGACGCGAGGAGCCCAGGCCACGTGGGCCAGGTCCTGCTCGATCTCACGCTCGAGGTAGCGGCGACGTTCGTCGTCGAGGAGGTCCCACTTGTTGAACGCGAGCACGAGCGCACGGCCCGACTCGAGAACGAGGTCGATGATGCGAACGTCCTGCTCGCTGATCGGCTCGGAGACGTCGAGCATGACGACGGCAACTTCGGCCTTCTCCAGCGCGGCGCTCGTGCGGAGCGTGGCGTAGAAGTCGGCGCCCTGCTGCAGGTGAACACGACGACGGATGCCTGCGGTGTCGACGAAACGCCACACCTTGCCACCGATTTCGACCTGCTCATCGACCGGGTCGCGGGTGGTTCCGGCGAGTTCGTTGACGACGACGCGCTCTTCGCCGGCGGCCTTGTTGAGCAGGCTCGACTTGCCGACGTTCGGGCGACCGAGGATAGCGACGCGACGGGGTCCGCCGACCTCTTCCTTGGCGACTGCCGAAACCTCGGGCAGCTTGGTCATGATGAGGTCGAGCAGGTCGGCAACACCACGGCCGTGGAGCGCGGAGACCGGGTACGGCTCGCCGAGGCCGAGCGACCACAGCGATGCAGCGTTCGGCTCCTGGCGCACATCGTCGACCTTGTTGGCGACGAGGAACACGGGCTTGTTGATCTTCCGCAGCATGCGAACGACCTGCTCGTCGGTGGCTGTTGCCCCGACGTTGGCGTCGACGACGAAGAGAACGGCGTCGGACAGGTCGATAGCAACCTCTGCCTGGGCGGCGACGGACGCGTCGATGCCCTTCGCGTCTGGCTCCCAGCCGCCGGTGTCGACGAGGGTGAACTGGCGTTCGTTCCACTCGGCCTTGTACTTGACGCGGTCGCGCGTGACACCGGGGGTGTCTTCGACGACGGCTTCACGACGGCCGAGGATGCGGTTCACGAGCGCGGACTTGCCGACGTTCGGGCGACCGACGATCGCGAGCACCGGCAACGCCGGGAGGTACCGAATGGCATCCGGGTCATCGGTGGCGGCACCGAGGATGTCGAGGTCGTCGTCGGCGAGGTCGTAGTCGTCGAGACCGGTGCGGAGCGCCTCAGCCCGGCGGGTGGCGAGCTCCTCGTCGATGTCGCTCATTCGTTCGGCGAGTCGGTCGTCTGTCTCTGTGGTGTCTTCGTCAAAGGCGTCAGCCATGGTTGTCTCTCTCTGCGATCGTGCCACGCGGTTGGGCGGATCGATCTACTTTTCTTGCGAGGTGCGAATCACGTCGAGTACAGCATCGACGGTTTCGTCAAAGTTCAGGTTGGTGGAATCGACGGTGACAACGCCATCCGCTGCTGTCATGAAGTCGACGACGCGCGAATCCGCGCGATCACGTTTCTGCAACGCAATTGCAACGTCGGAAGCCGACTCAGTCGCAAGTTCTGCAGTGCGTCTTGACATTCTAGCCTCTTCACTGGCTGTGAGCAGAATGCGCGCGGTGGCATCCGGGGCAACGACCGTCGTAATGTCCCGCCCCTCGACGATAATTCCTGGCTTATCGGTGTCGCGAATGATGCTGCGGAACAGCTCGGTGAGGTGCGACCTCACCTCAGGAACGCGCGCGATCGCGCTGACGGCCGCCGACACGCGCGGTTCACGGATGCTGTCGGTCACGTCGGTGTCGCCGACGCGCACGACGTAACCGTCAGGGTCGGTGCCGATCGAGTAGTCGAAGCTCGCGAGCGAGGCGATCACCGCGGCTCCCTGCTCCGGGTCCGCGTTCGAATCGAGAACGTGCCAGGCCAGGGCACGGTACGCCGCACCGGTATCGAGGAAGGCGAAGCCGAGGCGCTTTGCGGCTGCCTTCGACACACTCGACTTTCCGCTTCCGGCTGGACCGTCGACGGCTACTACTGTTTTCGTCACTCTTACGTGCTCGCAATCCGCCAGCCGCGCGCCTCGAGGTCATCGATGGCGCGCTGCTGAACCTCGGGAAGAACCGCAATCTCGGCGAGGCCGATCTGAGCACCTGGTGAGTGCTCGAGTCGCAGGTCTTCCATGTTCACTCCGATGTCACCGAGTTCGGTGAGGAGCTTTCCCAATTGGCCTGGGGTGTCGTCGACCATGACGACGATGGTTTCGAAGCGCCGGTCCTGGCCGTGCTTTCCGGGGAGCCGCGCAACGCCTGAGTTGCCCTGGGCAATGGCGTCCGCGACGGTTCGCCGCGCGCCCGCCGCATCGGGGTCACGAAGCGCGTCGGTCACCCGGGCAAGATCGGCGGCGAACGCGTCAAGCACCTCGACGACAGGCGCGGCGTTCGAGGCGAGGATCTGCACCCAGAGTTCGGGAGCACTCGACGCGATCCGCACGGTGTCGCGGAGGCCCTGCCCGGTGAGGCGAACGGCGGAGTCCGGTGCGTGCACGAGCTGCTTGGCCAGCACGCTCGCGACGAGCTGCGGCACGTGCGAGACGAGGCCGACCGAGCTGTCGTGCTCCTCCGGCGTCATCTCGATCGGGCTCGCCCCGAGATCCAGCGCGAGGTCTTCAACGAGCGCGAGCGCCTCCGGCGGGGTCTCCTCATCGCGGCAGATCACCCACGGCCTGCCGAGGAAGAGGTCGGCGCGGGCTGAGATCGCTCCCCCGCGCTCACGTCCGGCGAGCGGGTGTGACCCGATGTACCGCGTGAGATCCACGCCGCGGTTCACCAGCGCGAGGTACGGCTCGAGCTTGACGCTCGCCACATCCGTCACCACTGCGGTTGGGAACCGAGCGAGCTCAGCCTCGATCACGTCGGCCGTGACATCCGGCGGCACGCTCACGACGATGAGCCGAGGCTCGTCATCGGGGCGCTCGGCCCGGCCTGCACCGTAGTCGACGGCGAGCCTCAGCTGCGCTGGCGACGCGTCGGCGAGGATCACGTCGACGCCCGTCGCGCGAAGGGCGAGGCCGATGCTCGCGCCGAGCAGGCCAGCGCCGACAATGCGGACCTGGCCGGTCAGCCGGGGCGGGGACATGCTCACAGTGTGCTCTATTCGGACGATTCGGATGCCGCAGCGGCGCGAGCAGCATCACGCTCGGCGTCTCGCTCGGCCTTGTCGAGCTTGGTCACCTCTCGCGAGATGGTCAGGAGCTCACCGAGTTCAACTTTAGTCAGTTCGCGGGTCTCACCGGGGCGGAGGGTGCCGAGCGAAACGGGACCGAACTGGCGGCGCACAAGCTCAAGAACCGGGTGACCGATCGCAGCGAGCATCCGTCGCACAATGCGGTTCTTGCCCGAGTGCAGCGTGAGCTCGACGAGGCTGCTGTCGCCCGTGCTCTGGCCGGCGAGAAGTCGCGCCTTGTCCGCGGCGATGACGCCGTCCTCGAGTTCGACACCGCGCATGAGCGTTGCGATGTCCTGGGCGGTAACCCGGCCGGACACCTTGGCGATGTAGGTCTTGAGCACGCCGAAGGACGGGTGGGCGAGCATGTGCGCCAGGTCGCCGTCGTTGGTGAGGATCAGCAGGCCACTGGTCTCGGCGTCGAGGCGACCGACGTTGAACAGTCGCTCCTCGTAGCCGGTCGTGTACTGGGTGAGGTCAGCGCGGCCACGCTCGTCGGCCATGGTGCTGACGACGCCGACCGGCTTGTTCAGCACGATGTAGCGCTTCGTGGTGTCGAGCTGGACCGGAACGTTGTTGACCTCGACGAGGTCGTTCTCGGGGTCGATCCGTCGCCCGAGTTCGCGCACGACGGTGCCGTTGACGCGGACGCGGCCCTCGACGATGTACTGCTCGGAGACGCGGCGGGATGCCACGCCGGCAGCGGCGAGGACCTTCTGCAGGCGAACGCCCTCCGGCTCGAACGGGTCGAAGCGTGGTTTCTCGCCCTGTTCGGCGTCGTCGGACTGGAAGTCCTCGTCTGGGGTGTTGTTATCGGAAGTCACTGTCGAATCCTTCGGTGCCATCGGCGAGCAGGGGTGAAATGGGGGGCAGTTCGTCGATCGAGTTGATGCCGAGCTGTTGCAGCAGAACGTCGGTGGTGCCGTAATTGATGGCGCCGGTCTCACTGTCGGTGAACAGTTCGGTGATGAGTCCACGGCCAGCGAGGGTCCGAACGACCGAGTCAACGTTGACGGCACGGATCGACGCGATCGCGCCGCGGGTGATCGGTTGCTTGTACGCGATCACCGCGAGCGTCTCGAGAGCCGCCTGAGATAGTTTGCTTGGGTTTTCGCTCGCGACGAAATCGGTGACAGCGGTATCGAACTCGCTGCGCACGTAGATGCGCCAGCCGCCGCCGACCTCGCGCAGTTCAAAACCCCGCCGCACTGAACCGTCGACGCCATCGTAGTCAGCGACGAGTCGCTCGATCGCGGCGTGCACGACCTTCACCGGCCTGCGGAGAGCCGTCGCGAGGCTCACGAGGCTCTGCGGCTCGTCCGCGATCATCAGGATGGCTTCGAGCGCCCGTTCAACGTCGGCGATGGGCGGAGCCGCAGCGGTGACGTCAGCGGCATCCGGTGCCTGGCTGTCGTCAGCGGGAGCGTCGGCTTCACGAATGCCCGCGTCCATGGCGCCTGTCTCAATTGTCATAGTCTGCTCCCAGGTTGGCCAGGGTCTCCTCGGTGAAGTTCTCGGCGGTCCACTTGAGCGTCAGCTCGCCGAGCGGCTCCAGCTGCTCGAAGCTCAGCGCAGCACGCCGATACAGCTCGAGGACGGCGAGGAACCGGGCGATGATGACGCCCTTCGCATCCGCACCGGCGATGATCTGCCGGAACGTCATCGGTTCGCCGTGCTTGAGCATCGCGACGACGTGGGCCGCCTGCTCCCTGATGCTCACGAGCGGCGCGTGCAGGTGGTCGAGGCCGACGACGGGAATCTCCCGCGGGGTGAGCGCGAGGGTTGCCAGCGCCGCAAAGTCGTCGAGGGTGACGGTCCACACCAGCTCGGGTTTGCGCTGCCGGAACTTCTCCTCGAGCCGCACCGAGCGGGCGTGGCGAAGCGTCTCCTTCTCGAATTTTCCCGAGAACCAGGCGGATGCTTCCTTGAAGGCGCGGTACTGCAGAAGCCTGGCGAAGAGGAGGTCGCGGGCCTCGAGCAGCGCGACGTCTTCGGCGTCGACCAGTTCGCCCTGCGGGAGAAGGCCGGCGATCTTGAGGTCGAGCAGGGTCGCTGCGACCACGAGGAACTCGCTGGCCTGGTCCATCTCCTCGGCGGAGTCGAGGCCGCGCAGGTAGCTGATGAACTCGTCGGTCACGCGAGACAGCGAGATCTCGGTGATGTCGAGCTCGTGCTTCGTAATCAGCGACAGCAGGAGGTCGAACGGTCCCTCGAAGTTGCCGAGGGCGACCTGGAAGCCGACGGGCCCATCCACCCTTTCGGGCACACCGGTTGCCGCTCGAGCGGTGTCAGGCGACAGCGCCACGCGCAACCAGCTCCCTGGCGAGCTGGCGGTAGGCCTTGGCCGACGCATGCTCAGGAGCGAACTCGGTGATGGGGCTGCCTGCAACGCTGGCGTCGGGGAACTTGACCGTGCGACCGATGACGGTTTCGAGCACGTCGTCACCGAACGCGTCGACGACGCGCTCGAGCACCTCACGTGAGTGCAGGGTCCGCGAGTCGAACATCGTGGCGAGGATGCCGTCAAGCTCGATGGCGGGGTTCAGCCGGTCCTTGACCTTCTCGATCGTTTCGATGAGCAGCGCCACCCCACGGAGCGCGAAGAACTCGCACTCGAGCGGGATCAGCACGCCGTGGCTCGCCGTGAGGGCGTTGACGGTGAGCAGACCGAGCGAGGGCTGGCAGTCGATGAGGATGACGTCGTAGTGCGGCGTCAGCTTGCGCAGCACCCGAGCGAGGATCTGCTCGCGAGCCACCTCGTTGACGAGGTGGACTTCCGCCGCAGACAGGTCGATGTTCGCGGGGATGAGGTCAAGGCCGTCGACCGACGTGTGCTGGATGGCATCCAGTGGATCGTGCTTGTTGCTCAGCAGGAGGTCGTAGATCGTGACGGCGTCGTGCGTGTTGACGCCGAGGCCGGCGGACAGCGCACCCTGCGGGTCGAAGTCGATGCAGAGCACGCGGCGACCGTAGTCGGCGAGGGCGGCACCCAGGCTGATGGTCGTCGTCGTTTTGCCGACGCCGCCCTTCTGGTTGCAGAGCGAGATGATGCGGGCGGGGCCGTGACTCTTGAGCGGTGCTGGTACGGCGAACTCGGAAAGGGTCCGACCCGTCGGGCCCTTCTTTGCGATCGGTGTCTCCACCGAGAAGAGCTCTTCGTTTGTTTTGGCCACCTGGCTTGCCCCGCTCCTCGCGTTTTCGTGTCGTGCTGCGGTATTGATTGTATCCGCCAGCTCCGGATCGGCGGTGCGCCCACGCAGAGAGCCGCGGTTCTCGCCCTGTTGCGGGCCAGCGCCGCACGCACCCGGCGCACGGACGCAGCCCGAGAACATCACTTGCGGTCGAGCCCATCAGTTGCGCCTGATGCTCTCGACCGGAAGTGATGCTCTCGCCGGGCCAGCGACCGCTCAGCGCGCCCGCGGATGCGCCGTCGTGTACATGTCGCGGAGCGTGTCCGCCGTCACGAGCGTGTAGATCTGGGTCGTCGCCACCGACGAGTGCCCGAGCAGTTCCTGCACGACCCGCACGTCAGCTCCGCCCTGCAGCAGGTGGGTCGCGAACGAGTGCCTGAGCGTGTGCGGCGACACGTGCGCCGCGAGCCCCGCCCGTTCGGCGGCGGCCCGGATGATCAGCCACGCGTTCTGCCGGGACACCCGCTGCCCGCGCAACCCCAGGAACAGCGCCGGTGTTGCGACACCGCGCACCGAAAAGACCGGTCGCGCCCGAACGAGGTACGTGTCGAGCGCTGCCCTGGCATATGACCCGACCGGAACGATCCGCTCCTTGTTGCCCTTGCCCGTCAACCGCACGATGTCCTCGTCGAACACGTCGTCGACGTTGAGCGAGACCACCTCAGACACTCGCGCGCCCGTCGCATAGAGGAACTCGAGCAGGGCGCGGTCCCTGAGCGACTGCGGGTCGTCGCCGGATGCCGCGTCAAGCAGCGCGGTGACCTGGTCGACCGTGAGTGCCTTCGGCAACCGGCTCGGGAGCTTCGGCGGCTTGACCTCCCGGGCGACGTCGACCTCCACGGCGCCCTCGTCGAGGAGGAACCGGTGCAGGCCCCTCACCGACGACAGCACGCGTGCCAGCGACGATGCGGTCAGCGGCGAGTCCTCCCGCGTGGCCAGGTCACGGAGGAACTCCGTGACGTGTTCGCGCTTCACGTCGGCGATACCGGGAACGGTTCGCGACGCCAGCCACTCGACGTACATCGTCAGGTCGCGGCGGTAGGCGGCTACGGTGTTCGCCGACAGCCCTCGCTCAATTGAAACGTGACGCAGGTACTGGTCGAGGTCGCGCGTGAGTGACACGTCAGCTCGCCGACGAAGATCCGAGCTTCGGATGCCGCGTCCACGGCTCATCAGCGTCGCCGAGCGTCTCCCAGTTGCGTTGCTCAGCCGCAGCGGCGGCGAGCACGGCGATCGAGAGCGACGGGTTCTGAATGCGGCGCTCGAGCACCGCTGTGACGAGTTCGTCGAGCGGGGCCCAGCGCAGTTCGATGTCTGCCTCTTCGTCGGTGCGCTCAAACGCCTCCGGCGTCGCCGTGAGACCCCGGGCAAGGTACACCCGGATCACTTCGTCGCTGCCACCCGGTGAGGTCGCGAACTCGGCGAGCACACTCCAGTCACGCGCCTCGATGTCGACTTCCTCAGCGAGCTCGCGCTTCGCGGCGACGAGTGGGTCCTCCCCCTCGACGTCGAGAAGACCGGCAGGGATCTCCCACTCGCGCAGGCGGACCGGATGCCGGTACTGCTTGATCAGCAGCACCCGATCGTTCTCGTCCATGGCGAAGACGGCAACAGCGCCGGTGTGATCCAGGTACTCCCTGGCGATGTCCTGACCGTTGTAGTCGAAGACGTCGCGGCGAACGCCCCACACCATGCCGTCGAAAACGAGCTCGCTCGAGCGAACCTCGACCTCGGTGGGCTCGTCTTCGAGCGGGCCCAGCTCAGCGCTCGACGCAGACCCGATTCCGAGCCCGGGGCTGGACGCGGACTCCGCGCCCTGGCCGGACTCAGGCACCGGCGACCTCGAACAGCAGGCTGGCCTGCTGACGCTCGAGAGCGGCGCCGATCAGGCCACGGAACAGCGGGTGGGCGTGGGTCGGGCGTGACCGAAGCTCGGGGTGAGCCTGGGTGCCAACGTAGAACGGGTGCTCCTCGCGATCGAGTTCAACGAACTCGACCAGCTGGCCGTCGGGGCTCGTCCCCGAGAACACGAGGCCGGCATCCGCGATCTGCTGGCGGTAACGGTTGTTGACCTCGTAACGGTGACGGTGACGCTCGGAGATCTCGGTCGAGCCGTACAGCTCGGCGGTGATCGAACCTTCGTCGAGTGTTGCCGGGTACGAACCGAGGCGCATGGTTCCACCGAGGTCTCCCCCGGCGATGATCTCGACCTGCTCCGCCATCGTCGCGATAACCGGGAACTCGGTGTCGGGGTCGAACTCGCTCGAGCTCGCACCGGCGAGACCGGCTTCGTTGCGCGCGTACTCGATCACCATGCACTGGAGGCCGAGGCACAGTCCGAGCGTCGGGATCTTATTGTCGCGGGCGAACTTGAGTGCCCCGAGCTTTCCTTCGATGCCACGGATGCCGAATCCACCGGGAATGCAGATTCCGTCGAGGTCACTGAGCGCCTTGGCAGCACCTTCGGGGGTTTCGCATTCGTCAGACGGGATCCACTGCAGCTTGACCTTGGACTCGTGGGCGAACCCGCCGGCCCGAAGCGCTTCGGTGACCGAGAGGTAGGCGTCCGGCAGGTCGATGTACTTGCCGACGAGCCCGATGGTGACCTCGTGCTTGGGTTCGTGGACGGCCTTGAGCACCGGTGACCACGCTGACCAGTCCACCTCGCCCGCCTCGAGTCCGAGGAGGTCGATGATGTAGGCGTCGAGCCCCTGGTCGTTGAGAACCTTCGGGATGTCGTAGATGCTGGGCACGTCGACACAGTTGACGACCGCTGCCTCATCGACGTCGCACATCAGCGCGATCTTGCGCTTGTTCGACTCGGAGACGGGGCGGTCGCTGCGGAGAACGAGCGCGTCGGGCTGGATACCGATGGACCGGAGCGCCGCGACTGAGTGCTGCGTCGGCTTGGTCTTCTGCTCACCAGAGGCGTTCATGTACGGCACGAGCGAGACGTGCACGAAGAAGACGTTCTTGCGGCCGAGCTCGTGGCGCACCTGACGCGCGGCTTCGATAAAGGGCTGTGACTCGATGTCGCCGACGGTTCCACCGACCTCCGTGATGATCACGTCTGGCTTGGGATCGTTGGACGCCTGCAGGCGCATCCGGCGCTTAATCTCGTCGGTGATGTGCGGGATGACCTGCACCGTGTCACCGAGGTACTCGCCGCGGCGCTCGCGCGCGATGACCGTCGAGTAGATCTGGCCGGTGGTGACGTTCGCCGCCTGGCTCAGGTTGATGTCGAGGAAGCGCTCGTAGTGACCGATGTCGAGGTCGGTCTCTGTGCCGTCGTCAGTGACGAAGACTTCGCCGTGCTGGAACGGGTTCATCGTTCCAGGATCGACGTTCAGGTATGGGTCGAGTTTCTGCATGACGACACGCAGTCCCCGAGCTGTGAGCAGGTTGCCCAGGCTTGCCGCCGTGAGTCCCTTGCCCAACGAAGAAACGACACCACCGGTCACAAAAATGTGTTTGGTCGTGTCGTTCGAAAGGTCCGCGTCTGTAATGTTCACCACGGGCTTCTATCCTACCATGTGAGTTGCTGACCGAGCGAGCGTCAGGAGCTCCTCGGCGTGGGCGAGTCCGGATTCGCTGTCGGCGAGTCCGGAGAGCAGTCGTGCCATCTCCGCGGTCCGTTCATCTCCCGTGAGCTGTCGAACACTGGATGCCGTGACCGTACCGTCGGAATCCTTCACGACGGCGAGGTGGTTGTTGGCAAAGGCGGCAACCTGGGCGAGGTGGGTTACCGCGATGACCTGCGCGGTCTCGGCCAGCCGGGCGAGTCGCCGGCCGATCTCGATCGCCGCCGCTCCCCCGACGCCAGCGTCAACCTCGTCGAAGACGAACGTCGGCACCGGATCGGTGCCGGCGATGACGACCTCGATCGCGAGCATGACGCGCGAGAGCTCGCCGCCCGATGCCCCCTTTGCCAGGGCGCGCGGTTCGGCGCCGGCGTGGGGCCTCAGCAGGAACTGCACGTTGTCACGGCCGGAGAACGTCAGTTCGTCGTTCGTGGAGACCTCGATGACGAGCGTCGCGTCGGGCATGGCGAGAGCCGAGAGTTCGTCCGAGACCGCGGATGCCAGTCGTTCGGCGGCATCACCGCGCACCTCGCTCAGGCGCGTCGCCAGGGTGTCGACGAGTGCGGCATCCGCTTCGACGACGGCGTCGAGCTCTTCGATCCTGTCGGTGTCACTGTCGAGTTCGAGCAGCCTGGCGTTGCCGTTCTCGAGAACCGCAAGCACGTCGTCGAAGCCGGGACCGTACTTGCGCATGAGGATGCTCAGTTCGTTCCGCCGGTCCTGCACGATCTCCAGTTCCCTGGCACCGTCGGCGTCGAGGCCGGCGAGGTAGCGCGACAGCTCGAGTGCCACCTCCGACAGCTGGTAGCTCGCACTCGCGACCTGCTCGGCCAGCGTGCCGAGCTCAGCGTCGTAGGACGCCACCCGTTCGAGTTGCCTGCGGGCCGAGTCGAGCAGCACGACAACATCGGGGCCATCGGATTCTTCGGCGGAGATGGCTTCGCGCGCACTCGCCGCAGCGATGCGGAGATCCTCGAGGTTGGTGAGCTTTTCGGCACGAACGGCAAGCTCGTCGTCTTCGCCCGGTTGCGGTGCGACCGCCTCGATCTCCGCGATGATCTCGCGAAGCTCAGCGGCTTCGGCACTCCGCGCGTCGCGCTCCCGGACCAGCCTGTCGCGTTCGGTCGCGTTCTCGAGGTATCGCGAGTAGACGGTCCGGTAGTCGTTCAGGGTGGTGGTCAGCTCGGCGCCGGCAAATCGATCGAGGGCATCGCGCTGCGCCGACTGCGATCGCAGCCTCACCTGGTCCGACTGACCGTGCACGACGACGAGTTGCTCGCCCAGCTCGGCGAGGACGCCGACCGGTGCACTTCGCCCGCCGACCTGCGCGCGGCTGCGGCCCTCGGCGGAGATCGATCGCCCAAGCGTGAGTTCCGCCTGCGACTCGCCGAACGGGTCGACGCCGCCGCCCGCCTCGGCCACTCGATCGGCGACGGCACCGTCGGCCGGAATCACCCACCGTCCATCGACACTGGCCTGGCCGCTGCCCTGACGGATGACGCCGGAATCTGCACGCCCGCCCAGAAGAAGGCCGAGAGCGGTGACGACCATGGTCTTGCCTGCGCCGGTTTCACCGGTGATGGCGGTAAAGCCGCGGCCGAGCGGGAGCGACGCCTCAGCGATGACCCCGAGGTCGCGGATGCCGATTTCCTCAATCATTGCCGTCTGGTCCCCTCCAGCCCGTGACGGGCAGGTGGAATTTCTTCACCAGCCGGTCGGTGAACGGGCTCTGGTGCAGGCGCGCGAGACGCACCGGGACCGGTGAGCGACGAACGATAACGCGGGCGCCCGGTTCAAGATCGTGAGTTCGGCGTCCGTCGCACCACAGGACGCCCGTCGCGCTCGTGCGCTGGAGCACCTCGACGGCGAGCGACGAATCTGGTCCGACGACGAGAGGGCGCGCAAAGAGGGCGTGAGCACTCAACGGAACGAGCATCATCGCTTCCACTGTCGGCCAGACGACGGGACCACCGGCGGAGAAACCGTACGCTGTCGACCCTGTGGGCGTCGACACCACGACGCCATCACAACCGAAGGAGGAGAGCGGCCGGCCATCCACTTCGATGACGACCTCGAGCATCCGCTCTCTGCTGCCCTTCTCGACCGTCGCTTCGTTGAGCGCCCAGCTCTCCCAGACGACGTCGTCGCCCACCTTGACCCGGACGCTCAGCGCCAGTCGCTCTTCGACGAGGTAATCGCCCGCGATAACGCGGTGGACAGCATCCGCGAGGTCGTCTCTCTCGCTCTCGGCGAGGAATCCGACGTGTCCGAGGTTGACACCGAGCAGCGGTGCCGCGAACCCGCGAACCAGTTCGGCCGCGCGCAGGATGGTGCCGTCGCCGCCGAGCACGATCACGAGTTCGAGTTCTTCTCCCGAGACGTCCTCACCGAGGATCGCGACGTTCTCGAACACCGCGCCCGCTGCCCGGAGCTCGTCGCGTTCGACGCGCGCGAGCACGGGGTGCGCTCCAGACTCCTGCAGTTGCCGAATGACCTGGGTCGCGGCGTCGACCGAGTCTTTTCTGCCCGTGTGGGAGACCACAAGGATGAATCTGTGTTCAGAATTCATCCGGGTCACGCTCCAGCTATCTCGGTTATCGTCGTCAACCATTCTGTCGGATTGCGTGCGGTATCGCTTGGGCCCTTGACATCGGTTCCGACCGGGCGGAACCAGGCCAGGTATTCGCGGTTGCCGTGACCGCCGACGATGGGCGACTCGATGAGGCCGGCTGTTCCGAGTCCCAGATCCCAGGCATGCCAGAGCACTGTCGCTATGGCGTCCTGTCTGAGCCCGTCGTTACGGACGATGCCCTCGCGGATGCCGCCGCGCCCCACTTCGAATTGCGGCTTGATCAAGAGGATGAAATCGCTGGCAGGCGCCACCGATCCCTGGAGAGGCCCAAGGACGTGGGTGAGGGAAATGAAGGACAGGTCGCCGACGACGAGGTCGGGGCGCTCTGACTGGCCGGATGCCCATGCGAGGTTTTCCGGCGTGAGCTCGCGGACGTTGAACCCCTCGATCACGCTCACCCGCTCGTCGCGGGCGATCTCCGGTGCGAGTTGCCCGTGTCCGACATCGAGCGCGATCACGTGGCGTGCTCCGCGTTCGAGCAGCACCTGGGTGAATCCGCCCGTTGAGGCGCCGGCATCGAGCGCGAGCCGCCCGGTGGGGTCGACTCCGAAGGCGTCGAGCGCTCCGAGAAGCTTGTGCGCTCCTCGGCTGACGTAGTGGTCGGCCCCGGCGACGCTGAGTTCAGAACTCGCGCGTACCTTGGCTGCGGGCTTGACCACAGCGCGGCCATCGACGGTGACGAGGCCGTCGGCGATGAGCCGAGCGGCGAGGGTGCGCGACCGCGCGAAACCCCGGGCAACCAGGGCTGCATCGAGGCGCTGGGGGCCGTCGGTTGGATCCGGGTCGGTCAACCCGCGGCCCTCGACGGCATCCTGTCGCCGCCCTCGAGCTGCGCGCGCAGCTCCTCGTGCAGCTGGGCATACGCCTCTGCACGGGCCTCGAGCGGTTGATCTTCGATCAGCTTGAGCCGCGGGACGAGTGCATCGTCACTGGACTGGGTGTCATCGCTCACGGGACCTACGTTACCCGCGACCTCAGGAATAGAGGTGCTCCGGCACGTTGAAGCCGTAGATCGCCCGGCCAGATGCCCAGATGGCGGCACATGCGGCGCGAAGGAGATCGATGCGACTCGCGCCCTCACGGACCACGACGACATCGTTTCCGACGATCCGCACCACGGCGTCACCGACGGTCGCCTCGGAGTTGTCGCGCGACATCCGAGTAACCGGGTATGCCTCGTGCAGCTGGCGAAGGTCGTCGACGATGTAGGTCGGCCGCGAGTGCTTATCGGCGGCGAGAACGTGCTTCGCCTTGTCGACCCCGGTCAGCACGAGCACGGATGGAATCCCCGCTCGGTTTGCGCCGAGAATGTCGGTGTCCAGGCGATCACCGATGAACAGCGGGCTGGTCGATCCGAACCGGATCTTTGCCTCATCGAAGATGGGCGTCTCCGGCTTGCCCGCGACCGTGGCCAGCCGGCCAACCGCCGTGTGAACGGCCGAGACCAGTGTGCCGTTTCCTGGCGCGATGCCGCGCGCCTGAGGGATCGTCCAGTCGGTGTTCGTCGCGATCCACGGGATCTCGACACCATCTTCACGCGGGTGAAGCGCGAAGGCGGCCTCGGCGAGGTCGGTCCAGCTGACGTGCGGCGCGAATCCCTGCAGAACCGCAGCGGGCGCGTCATCCGCCGACCGCGTGACGGTGTATCCGCCCTTTTCGAGTTCGGAAACGAGACCCTCTCCCCCGACGACGAGGACCGTCGAGCCGGCCGGTACGTGCTCACCAAGTAGACGAACCGCGGCCTGTGGACTCGTGACGACGTCACTCGGTGCAACGTGCAACCCGAGTTCTGTCAGGTGTTCGGCAACCGAGGCGTCGGTGCGCGATGCATTGTTGGTGATGTAGCCAACGCGGATGCTCTCGGCCACCTTGTTGAGGCTTTCGACAGCATGCGGAATCGCGTTCGGCCCCGCGTACACAACACCGTCAAGGTCAGCGAGCACAACATCGACGCCGTCGAGCGGCGTCGACGCCTTACTTTTCCGGCTGAGCAGCGGACTCATCCGGCTCAACTCCCGTGTCGTCGTTCGTGTCAGTTGCGGTGTCGGTGTCGGTTGCTCCCGAATCTGCTGCGTCGACGTCGATCTCGTCAGCACTGGACTCGTCGTCGGTGGCATCCGCGTCGACCAGGGTCGTGGACGCATCATCCAACTCGTCAGCGTCAGCGTCAGCGTCTTCCGCGACATCGTCGAACGCCCCAGCGGCAACAGCGCTGGCCAGGTCCGTCGAGTCGTCGACCGCGATCGGGATACCCTCGGGCTCGGACACTTCGGTGTCGTCGTCTGACTCCTCGAGAATCTCAAAGATCTCGATGGTCTCGAGTTCGTTGTCACCCCGCTGTTCGGCGATCGCCGCTCCGGCGACTTCGGCGCGCTTTCGCCACAGGGCGGCCTCCTCGCCGCGACCGAGTTCTTCGAGCACTTCGGCCTCAGCTGCGAACAGCTCGGGGCTCCACTCGAATGCCCTGTCTGGGTTGAGCTCGGGGATCTGCAGTTCAGCAAGCGCGAGTTCCGGCTGGCCGAGGTCAAGCCGGGCGCCGGACATCGCGATGGCGAGAGCCACACGAACCGGTGAGGCAAGGCTCGCCCTGTCGACGCTCCGGCCGAGTTCGAGCGCACGCTCGGGACGGCCGACGCCGCGTTCGCTGTCGACCATCAGCGGGACCTGGTCGTTCGACCCTGTGATCCGGCGGTGCGTACGGAGCTCGCGAAGCGCCAGAGCGTAGTCGCCCGTCTCGTACGCCGTGATCGCGAGGGTCTCGCGGACGACGCCGATGCGTCCGGCACGACGTGCAGCGGAAAGAGCGTGCTGGTGCGCGAGTTCCGGGTCTTCCTCGATGAGCATCGCAGCCATCGCCAGGTGCCGGGCAACGCGCTCAGCGTTGTCTGCGGTCAGTGTCTTGAGCTCGTTGCGGGCAATCCGATCGAGGTCGTTTGCCGTCACTGAGTCGGGCAGGTCGGGGTCGTAGTGTTCCGAGCGCACCATGCGGTGCTCGCGCTGCATGCGCTGCTCATCGGTCATCTCGTCTTCGACCTGGCTTGCCTCCCTGTCACCGCGTGCGGGGGCTCCGCCACGGGTCCAGAGCTTCTCGTCGCGGTCGCGACCGCCACGGGGGCGATCCTCGCGCGGACGATCGGGCCGTGCACCGCGTGGCTTGTCACCGTACGACGGACGGTCCCCACGAGGCTTATCTCCGTACGACGGACGGTCCCCACGAGGCTTATCGCCGTAGGCCGGACGATCACCGCGTGGCTTATCGCCGTAGGACGGACGATCTCCACGTGGCTTATCGCCGTACGACGGACGATCCCCACGAGGCTTGTCTCCGTACGAGGGACGGTCGGAACGAGCCCGATCCCCCGATGCGGGACGGTCACCGCGCGGCTTGTCACCGTAGGACGGACGCTCTCCGCGAGGACGCTCGTCACGGCCAGCGCTCGAGCGCGGACGCTCCGTGCGGTCAGAACCCGCACCATATCGTGGACGCTCGCTGCCTCCGGTGCGCGGACGTTCGGTTCGATCCGACCCGGCTCCGTAACGCGGACGCTCGCTGCCCTCTGAACGCGGACGATCCGTCCGGTCAGAGCCGGCACCGTAACGCGGACGCTCGCTTCCGCCGGTGCGGGGGCGATCTGAGCCACCGCCGTACGACGGACGGTCACCGCTGGGGCGACCGGAGCCCGCACGGTCTGTGCGGGGGCGGGAGTCGCCTCGGCCGGAGTCGTTCGACCGACGATTCTCGCCAGATTGGCGGTCGTTCGGTCCGCGATCGGGGCGCCTGGCGCCCGAATTGTCCGCAGAATCCGGCATGAAGTACTCCCTATTATGTTGAAAAAACTGTGTTAAAACGCAAAATGGCCACCCGCACTTGGGTGGCCATTTTACTAAGTTAAGTCCGGCGGTGTCCTACTCTCCCACAGGGTCCCCCCTGCAGTACCATCGGCGCAAAGAGTCT